>MWCQ01000001.1 GCA_002070105.1 Firmicutes bacterium ADurb.Bin193
GGCATCTATGGGATTTAAGGCAAACTGTTTTATTATTTTTTAAGGTTTATGTAACATATGTTTGACAACTACAGATATATATTATATAATATTACATAAATATACTTGTAAAAATTGATTTTTCAATTTATAATTAAAGTAAGAGTATAGGAGGAGGTAAATAAATAATGCTAAAAACAAAAAGGGTGTTAAAGTGTATAAGCGCATCTTTGGCTTTGGCGGTTTTTCTTACGGCGTATGTCTTTAATGTGCCTATAACCGCAAACGCACAGGGCGAAAAGATAGAGTGGCGTCCCATAGTCGGGCGCTATGAGAATGATATGGGTGCCGACAAGGCAAACCTTCCCGAATTGTACGCAAAGGGCCGTTACGGCGGCGAGGGCTTCCAGTGGATGCACGGCGGCGCAGCCCATCCGGACGGAACCGTACTGCTGGGTCAGGACATGGGCTTTGCCCGCGTCAGCACCGACTTCGGCAAGACATGGTATACCCCTCAGAACGAGGGACTGTATCAGCAGCAAGGCTATGCCTGCGCCATTGACCCGGCCGACTCAAATGTTATGTTTATCGCTATGACCTGTGCCGGTCAGCACCAGCTTAGCCCGGGCTTCAAAGACATCGATGGCATTTACCGCACCGATAACAAGGGCAAAAGCTGGACCATGGTAGCCAAGGTCGGACAATTTGCGATGGACAGGTATTATAGAGACACCTTCGCTTCCTTCCCTCTTTCCGGCGGGACGGTGGAAGGGCGCATCTGGCGTTTTGCCACCACAAGCACAAACGACATCGGCGACAGAGGTCTGTTTACCTCTGACCCCGGCGGACTGAAATGGGAAAAGATTTGTGAGTTTCCCCTTGCTACATACGGCGACAGAATATATACGCTTAAGCAGCATCCCACCGATATAAACACCCTGTTTATGTCAACCTCTACGGGGCTTTTCAAGACCACAGACGGAGGCAAGACCTGGAACAAGGTTAGGCCCGATATGTTCAGTGGGAAGGTTAACACTGTCTGGATTGACCCGGACAATGCACTTCATTTGCTGCTCAGCTTTACACACAACGATGCCGCTAAGCACGGCATATATGAGTCAAACGACGGCGGCGAGACATGGACTAATATAATGAATGAAATAAATCCTGCCCAGATGGGTGTCGGCGCGAAAAACGCAGATGGAAAGCGCATTATCTATGTCCACAATGTGAACCCGGCCAAGGCAAAAATCCGTAATTTTTCGGGTCAATGGGTGGACCATGAAGTTCAGCCTGACAATCCCGGGACTTGGACTCAAAACAATATTACCGGTCGCCAGCAGGCATTTTTCCTGCCTCACCCGACAATTCCGGACCTTTCGCTGGCTGTCGGCAATGCCTATTTCTGGCGTAGCGAGGGTACCGAGGGAAGGGTATGGAAAAGCAGTTCCACAGGTTTTATTGCCCCTCGTTTTTACGATATGGCATTCGACGAAACCGACTGGAAAAAATTCGGCGTAGCGCTTCAGGACACTGGCAACTACTTTACCGAAAACGGTGGGGATTGGTTTGAACGGAATGATCCCGACCATTTGGTTCCGCAAATGAAACAGGTTCATCCTACATGGCCCGGGGGCGTTACCGTACACAGCATGATATGCCTTCCCGACCCGTGGCCGGCTAATGTGCCTCCGCCCGTTGACCCGAATGCTCCGGGAAGATATATCATAGGAATAGGACCAAGCCAGAGCACCGTACAACAGTTTTTAATGACCCGCGACAAGGGCAAGTCCGAATGGAAAGAATGGATCGAGGAAAGTGTTGATGTTGGTGGCGGCTTCACAAACAGAAGCAAAATTTTCTACCACATGCAAAACCCCAACATAGTATATGCCGGCCCGAATATCTCGATGGACGGCGGCAATACATGGACAATTAACCCAAAGAGAAAACCGGTTATAGGTATGTCCCGTATAAACAGCGACATTGTGTATTCTTACTCTCAACCTTCAAGAACAGAATTTGCGCTTTTAAAATCCACCGACCGCGGTCAGACATGGAAGGAGATTTACAGGACCGTTATAACCATCGATGATAATTCTGGCGGAGTGCCCTTCTTCTTTAACCCTACAAACGACAGGTATATCTATACTGTTGATGAAAACAGGGATTTAATGATAATAAAAGAAGGCGATGACGGCGTGTGGACCGGCACAAGTTTAAGCCTGAAGCCATACTCAACCATATTCCCTCCGGCATGGGGAGTTAAAAAGGTTGTTGCGGATTACCATGACCCATATCTCGTATATGTGCTTTTGGGACACGGCGGAGCTCCCATGATTTACAGAGGGCGGCTTAACAAGGACTTTACCGCCTGTGCATGGGAGGACATTACCATGAATGCGCCTCGCATATATATGTCCGGGCTGCTTTTCCTCAGTCCCGTTACGGGCGATCTGATTTTCGGAAGCGGAAACGGTAATTTCGTCTTTCCCGCACCCGATGACTGGCAGCACAGTGACCCGAATATGCGCGAGTATAAGAGAGCTCTTTGGAAAAACATGCCCCTTCCGATTCCGAATGGTTGGGACGGATACGCCAAGGATGACAAGCTAAACATCACCATTGACGGAAAGCCGCAGACCTTTGACCCGCCGGCAATGATTCAGAATGACCGCACAATGGTGCCTATGCGTGCGATATTTGAGATTATGGGCGCAACAGTTGACTGGGATGAAACAACAAGCACGGTAACAGCAACCAAGGGTAACACCACAATAACCCTTACAATCGGAAGCACGGAGGCAAAGCTAAACGGTCAGCCTCTTACACTTGATGTAGCTCCGTTTACGCATAATGACCGCACAATGGTGCCCCTTCGCTTTATCTCTGAATCATTGGGTGCGGCTGTGCAGTGGTCGGGAACAACAAATACGGTTATACTGGCATCCAACAAGCCTGACGATAAAATTCTCGCCGCGACTCCCGTTCCCAGACCGGAATATAAGGAAGGCGACATAATAATCGAAGAATATGTTACGACCGAGGAAAAACCTCTTTCGGAGGTATATCCGATAGTAAGCGCAAAAGCTGATCAACAGGGGCAGAAGAATCTTGTGGTAACCAGTATGTTTGACGGCGACCTTACCACAAATTGGACCACCGGCAGTGCCCCCTGCAGAATCGACTTTGACCTCGGTAGCGAAAAGACGGTTGACTGCGTTGCAATCGCCTGGGGCGGCGGAGATCAGCGTATTATGATTTTCTCACTTGAGGCTTCAACGGACGGCAAGACCTTTACCCCGATCGCCGGCTTCCAGTCAAGCGGCTACAATCTCCAACCCGAAAGGTATGAGTTCCCGGCAAAGACCTTGCGCTATCTGCGGGTTATCGGCTATAGGAACACCATAAACACCTGGACAAATATTTTTGAAATACAAATCGGTCGCAAATAGTGAAAATATTTAATTGGGCAGACGACATAAGCCGATGTCGTCTGCCTTTATTACAGGCGAGCGAACGCTTCTGTGCCTATTGACAGTTAGTATAAATAGTATTATAATAACAACCAAGTAATATATTTATACTATATAAACATTACATAGCGCTGTATTATCTGTTCGTAAATTAATTAATTTGGAATGGAGTGAGTAAAAATGAAAAGGACAGGAATTATTCTCTGGCTTGTTGTAGCCGCTATGCTGCTCGGGTTATCTCCGGCGATGGTGGCGGGTGACTCAGGCGCGATGACCACAATCTTTGAGGACGGCTTTGATTACAAGGACGGTGTTTTGCCTACGACCGAATATACCACCACTGATGCGAATTATTGCAAGGTGGATAACGGAAACCTCGTAATCACCTCAAAAAGTTCAGGCAATACACTATTATACAGAGATGCACAGAAGTTGGGCAAAAGCTATTCCAAGGGTATAACCACCTACAATTTAAGGGTCAGGTTTGAAGGACCGGATGATGTGGTATTTGCCCGAAACGGTACAAAGGCCATATTCTTCAGACCTTACGACACATCAATTTCCGAATCGGTGGCGACGCTTACCTTTTTTGACGGCGCCCCGACAACGACATCTAAATTTGTCAGACTTGCCGTAGGCCCTAAGGATACCGGAGCGGCTACAAGCAAGAACTTCAACCCGGTCAAGTGTGTCGCAAACGCCTGGTACAATGTTGAGTTTACGATCGATATAACCAGTACCGACAAAGTTGTTATGACATGTAAGGTTGCACTCGAAGCCGACAGTGCGAAAGGAATAGAGGCGGCGGAAACTACCCAAACCATTGAGCTTGCTAATGTAGGGGATGACGAAGTGCTTGTTGCCGCCAAAAAGGCGGCTTATACCGGTATGGGAGGCATAGGATTCAGGTTTTATGCGGGGAATGTCAAAACATTCGGCGAAAGCCCGACAGCGGGTGTTAAATATTTAGTTGATTCTGTCAAAATATCAGGTTCTGATATTGTTAAGGGTCCGAACGATGCTGCAATAACAACTCCTGCTGCCACACCTACGCCTACGCCGACACCCACCCCGACACCTACGCCTACACCGACACCCACCCCCACAAAAACACCCGAAAAAATTCCTCAGGACGCCATTAAAGTAAAGTTAAACGGCGAGTATTTATTCTTCGATGTACCGCCGACAATGATTAACGACAGGGTATTGGTTCCTTTCAGGGCAATATTCGAAAAACTTGGCGCAAAGGTAGAGTGGGATGCCGAAAGAAATGTTGCAATCGGGATAAAAGATGGTGTAAGAATAGAACTGAAAATTGACGATACCCGTGCGTTGGTCGGCGATAAAGTCTATACGCTCGATGTTCCTGCAACCATAATAAACGACAGAACGCTTGTGCCGATACGATTTATATCCGAAAGCTTGGGGGCAAAGGTAGACTGGGATGATCCGACACAAACGGTTATTATCACAACAAATTAACTCAGCCGGGTTGTAACGATAATTCAATACCATAAATAAAGAAGTCACTTTAAGTGGCTTCTTTTATTGCGCTTTGACCGATAAACTTTCCTTCATAAAAATAATGACAAAATAGTATGGTTTTGGTTGCTTTTCACTTAAAAAAGATTTATAATGAATTAAAGTAAATGAAACAACATAGAATTGGAGTTGATTTATATGGATAAGGAACAGGTAATTTCGAAAATAACGGACATAGGGCTTGTAGCGATTGTTCGTGCCGAAAACGCAGAGAAGGCAAAGAAAATTGCACAGGCCTGTATAAAGGGAGGCGTTCCCGCGATTGAGCTGACCTTTACCGTACCTTCGGCGCACAAGGTCATAGAGGAACTTGCCCGAACATATCAAGACGGTGAAATTCTACTTGGCGCAGGCACGGTTATGGACCCCGAAACGGCAAGAATCGCAATACTTTCGGGCGCTCAGTATATCGTAAGCCCGTATTTTAATCCCGAGACGGTCAGACTTTGCAACCGTTACCGCATAGCCTGCATGCCCGGCATTATGACGCTGACCGAAGCAGTATCCGCAATGGAGGCAGGCGCTGACATTATTAAGCTGTTCCCCGGCGAGGTTTTCGGCCCTAAAATGATAAAGGCAATAAACGGCCCGATTCCATACGCAAAGATAATGCCGACGGGCGGGGTCGATATCAATAATGTGGACGAATGGATTCGCGCAGGAGCGGTTGCCGTCGGCGTAGGAGGCGCGCTGACAGCCGGCGCAAAGACGGGGGACTATGATTCAATCACAAAACTTGCAAGAGAGTTTATAGAAAAAATCAAAAAAGCAAGATAAGAAAGACAAAAAAGAGAAAAGAGCATTACATAGTGTTATAATGCGCTTGATCGAGCGCGGGTAATAAAGGAAGCAGGCTCTTAATTTTGATTTTCGGGGTGATGGTTATACATAGCGAAATAACATCAAGAGAGAGGGTTTTGCTCGGATTAAAACATAAGGAAACCGACCGAATTCCCTTTAGTTTGGGCTTTGGGGTTAACGAGCCAGCAAAGAAGGATTTACAGCTATATTTAAGACTAAAAGATCAAAATGAGGTAGACGAATATCTAAACGGATACAGCGATTTAAGACATCTGCACCCCGAATATATCGGGCCTAAGGACAGGAACAAGGTTTTCCCTGACGGTTCCGGCATAGACAGGTGGGGCATAAAGCGGGTTTTGGTAAGCTATGGCGCAGGGTTTTATGAAGAAATATCCGAATATCCGCTTAAAAACATTACGGACATAAGCGAGCTTTCACAATATGAGTGGTCGTCCGTAGATTGGCACTGCTCGGACAATCTGAAAGAACAAATAAGCCGTCTTAACAAAGACGGCGGGTACTGCATTGTGCTGGGAAATGGCAATATTTTCGAAACCTCATGGTATATGCGCGGGTTTGAGCAAATGCTGATTGACATAATGACGGAGCCCGAGCTGGCGTGGGAGCTTATGACAAGGGTTACGGACTATTACATATCCTATTTTACAAAAATGCTTCAGGCGGCAGACGGAATGATTGATATCGTGTTTACCGCAGACGACCTCGGACATCAGGAAGGCCCGATAATGTCGGTTGACTTGTGGGATGAAATGATAAAGCCCCACCATGTGCGCCTTAACAAGGTTTTGCATGAGTACGGCGTAAAGGTTATGTACCATACCGACGGCGCGGTTATGGATTTTGTGCCCGGCCTTATTGATATGGGAATTGATATACTTGAGGCTCTCCAGTTTGATGCAAAGGATATGGATCCTGCTCTATTAAAGGAAAAATACGGCGACCGCCTATGCTTCCACGGCGGGGTAAGCGTTCAAAAAACCCTGCCCTTCGGCACGCCGCAGGATGTGGAGCTTGAAACAAAGGAAAGGATAAGGGTTTTGGGCAAAAACGGCGGATATATACTCGCCCCGTCCCATGTCATACAGGCGGGGACACCGCCAGAAAACATAGTTGCGTTTTTGGAGGCGTCGAGGTAAATATTTTTTCACTCCCCGATTAGCTCTCTTTCCCGTTTGTGACAAGAGAACAGGATAATCTGTCTGTTTTCTTTTTTTATAAAGTCCAAAACGGCTTTAAGCCTGTTTTCGTCATACTGAACAAACGCCTCGTCAAGAATGATTGGCGCATCCTCAAAAAGCATATGAACAATACCCATTCGAAGAGCGAAATATATTTGGTCGTATGTGCCGTTGCTTAAAAACTGTGCGCTTTGAAGCTCACCGCTTTGTGTACGGACGCTCATATTATACTCATCATCGATTAAAACCCCGGTATACCGTCCGCCCGTAATTTCCCCGAGTATTGCGGAAGTTTCCTCGTTGAGCTGTTTTCCGAAGGACCTTTGAAGCTCGTCAAACGACTCCTGAAGACACTCCCTGGCAAGCGTAAGCTCCGAAACGGTCTTGGCATAGTTGTTGTATTTTTCGCGATGGTAAGCTATCATTTCATCGATTTCGGATGCGGGAATAATCTCCATGCTCCGAAGTCTGCTTTGCATGTCGCCTATCTGTTCCGCAATCTCTATAAGCCTTGCGGTGACTGTCTTTTCGCTGTTTTCAAGCTCGCGCTCCAAAAGTGTGATTTTACTTAAAATCCTTTCGGAATCCAAAGCCTCTGCCGGTGCGGTTTTCCTCTTTTTTGCATTTGAAAATTCCTTTGCGGTCAATACCGCAAAAACTGCGGATAAAGTTATACCGAAGAAGAGGAGTAACGGATTGACAAACAAAAAAGCAATGGTTGCCACAACCGAAACAAAAAGACCAATAACCCAATACAGTATTCGCCTTTTATCTGCTTTCGCTTTTTCCTCGCTTGCGCTTTTTTTTAAAGCCTCGTTACTTAAGGCACGCGTATACTCGGCTTTTAGCCTTTCAAGTTCGGATTTGTCGGGTAAAAAGGCTTCAAGTCTTGCTTTTTCCTGTGTTAAGGTATTTAGCTTTACATTAAGCTCTTGCCTAGTTGTCTCCTTATTAGCCTCAACTGTTTTCTTTGTAAGTAAGTGGTTTATTTCGTCCTGCACCAAAAGCATTTTTCCTCTGGGGCGCACTCCGTTAAGCTCCTTTACCGCTGCATCGAGTATCTTAACCGCACGGTGAAAGGAAACTCCCTCATCGCCGCTTTGCGCGAGGTTTACAAGCTTTTTCATAATCTCATCGTCGCCGTCAGGCTCGATTTTAGAGGAAAGCTGTTTTATATAAAGCGATTTTTCAAAGCCCTCATGCCCGATATTAAGAAAAAAACTCCCCGGACTGTCGCCGATAGGCTCATCCTCCCCCGTCAGCGAATTTATAACGCTTATTCTGTCCTCGCCTTTTCTCTTACCGAACGAGCGAATTATGGTATAATCCTTTCCGCCATGGGATACCGTCATCTCGCCGCCCATTATCTTTTCGCCCCAAGGCATATAGCGCACTCGTTCATTATCCCTAATGTTTTGCGGAGACTTTCCCATACCGTAAAGCATAATCTTAATAAACTCGGCGATTGTGGATTTTCCCGCCTCGTTTTCATCATAAATTATATTAAGTCCGTCATTAAAGTCGATTCTTTTGTCCGATATACCGCCGAATTTTTCTATGTATAAAGACTTGATAATCAATCCACGGTCACCTTCTCTCCGGCAACGGCGCAAAGTCCGTATTTCAATACTATGTCCGAGCCGCCCTTTTCAATGACTTTTTTGACAAACAGCCCCCGCAAGGAATATTCCTGAGAAAGCGCATCAATATTGATTTTCATCGTTGTAAAGTCATTTACCTTTACATAAAAATAATCATCTTTCAGTCTTTCGGATATAAAGGAGGTATCAAGAAGAATGCCCTCGTCGGTTTGTCCCGTAAGATTTATTTTATATAAATTCTTTTTGTCCTTGGCGAACTCGGATATTTTGCTGCAAAGCTCGTTATAGCCCGCAAGACCCGTTACATCAACGCTGATTTCGACACATTCGCGCTTACAGACTCTAACAAACTCAAGCTCCGTATGGTTTTTATATATCACGCCGAGAATTACACCCTTTTCTCCGAGCTCATCAAACCCGCGGGCCTCAGGAATTCCGGGGTACGCATAGCTTACCGTGCCTGCGGTTTTTATTCCGCTGTATGCGTGAATATGCCCAAGAGCTACATAATCGGCGCCCGTTTTTGCGAGCATATCGGGCGTTACGGGATTGTAACGGCTTGTCTGACCGCTTCCTACAAGGTCGGCATGAAGGCATAATATATTTATTTTTGAGGGGTTATGTACCGAAAAGCCTTCGGGAATAACCGGTATGGTGTTCTCCTCGTCGGAGCTTGCGCCGTAAACATCAAACAGGTCACACTCAATTTTTTCGATTAATCTTCCGAAAACATGAACATTTGAGGGGAACTGCGCTTTAAGCCCCGCATCGTGGTTTCCGAGCGTTATAAAAACCTTAATTTCGGGTATGGTATTAAGATATGCGCATACGGAATCAACGGCGGTCTGTGAGGGTAGGGCGCTGTCGAAAATGTCACCGCAAAGCAGAAGCGCATCGACTTTTTCGTCCTTTGCAAGCCTTATAACTTTTCCGAAGGTATCGACAAGCTCGGCCCTTCGTATGTCGGAGAGCTTTCCTATGTTTATAAGCGGAGCTCCGATATGAAAATCGGCAGCGTGAAGAATTTTTATTTTATTCATTTTTCATCACTCCGAATATATTGTAACATATTTATTATATATTTCAAACAAAATTTTCAAAATCACTTTGTATTTTGCTATTATTATGGTATAATAAACGCAAGCGTTTATTATACGCTCCGCGTGGAATTTATCGCCCGCGCGAAATTTTCGCCTTGCGGCGAAACGCGCATGGGCAATTATACCATAATTCGCTTCGCTTTTATGGTATAATAAACGCAAGCGTTTATTATACGCTCCGCGTGGAATTTATTGCACCGCCGAAATTTTCCTCGCAAAAAGCGCTCGGAAACGGCGATGTGCAATTATACCATAATTCGCGTTATTTATTTGGTATAATAATTTGTAATAACAAAACTATATTATATTATCATATATAAGTCGAGGTGTAATAAAATGAGAAAGGTACATTATGGCGGTAAAAGTTTTAACAGCGGCAGCGGAAGAAAAAGGAATGTTCTGCTTGTAGTCACTGCGGTATTCCTTTTATTGACTGTGTTTTTCCTTTCGTTCATAATTGCATACAATGTCATGAAAAATGACCGCATGGGTAATCAGGACAATCTGCTTGCCGATCTGCAGGACGAGGAAGCAGGTTCGGTGTCTGCAAAAGAGCTTCCGGAGGATGTTGCGGAGCTTCAAAGAATGGTTGAGGCTTTAAACAACGAAATCGAGGAGCTCAACGCCCAGGTTGATAAGTATAAGGCGCTTGCGGAAATGAGAAGCGGGAATATACCTGTGGAAAAACCCAACCCCACAATTGTTCCCGTATCAACAGCTTCACCGAGACCTACGGCTGCACCGTCACATTCTCCTTCGTCAGTAAGACCGTCACCGACTCCCAAACCGTCTACAACACCATCTTCGAGCCCATCGAAAGAACCGTCCCCGACGCCGACTCCCACACAGTCACCCGCTGTGTCTCCTGCCGTTTCGGAAAAACCTACACCAGCTCCCATGCAGAGTGACGGAACAATTGACGGTATTTGAACATGACAAAAAGACAGCTTTTATCACTTTTTATTGTATTTTCGTTAACGGCAACCATTTGCTTTGCCGATTCGGGTGATTTTTTAGACGGATATTACGGGAATCCGACTTCATACGCAAACTTTTCCTTCACCGACATTTCCGAAACGCCATGGGCTGCGGAGGCTGTTGAGTATCTTGCAAAATATAAAATCGTATCGGGAAGCGACGGTTTGTTTTATCCGAACAGAAGCATAACCCGCGCCGAATTTGTAAAGATATTAGTGCTTGCATTCGGGTTGTATGACAGGAAGGCTGTTTGCCTGTTTTACGATGTACCCCGTGAAAGCTGGCAATATCCGTATATCGCCTCTGCAAAAAATCTCGGCATAACATCGGGAATAACCGATACAGAGTTCGGCCCGGACCTTCCCATTACCCGCGAACAGATGGTTACCCTTGCGCACAAGGCCACATTTTTGGATAAGGATTCACAGACCCACTTTACGGACGGGAGCGATTTGATTTCCTTTGCGGACGAATCGGAAATAAGCGCCTATGCCTCGGAGGCCGCAAATACTTTTTTGCGTCTCGGAATTATAAAAGGCGACGAAAACGGCATGTTTAATCCGAAAAACAACGCGACAAGGGCAGAGGCCTGCAAAATGATCTACTCGATTATAACAAAAATAACTATTGCGGATTTAAATGATTTGCCTTAAGGTAAGGAAAAACTCTTGATAAATACCGCCAATTAAGTTAAAATATACACGGTTAAATTTTTGACAAAGATTATTATAAGCATAGGAAGGTGTAAGTAATGAACAAAAAATCGGTAAAAGAGATTGATGTAAGAGGTAAGAAGGTATTGGTAAGGTGCGATTTCAATGTACCGCTTGACGAAAATAAAAACATAACAGACGAAAACCGCATAATCGGCGCACTTCCGACAATTAAGTATCTTATCCAGAACAACGCTAAAGTTATTCTGTGTTCTCACATGGGAAGGCCCAAGGGCGAGTTTAACCTTAAATACAGCCTTGCCCCCGTCGCAAAGCGCCTTTCCGAGAGGCTTGGGCTTGAGGTTAAGATGGCATCCGATGTAATAGGAGAAAGCGCTAAAAGCCTTGTAAGCTCTATGAATGACGGCGATGTCGTTCTTCTTGAAAATGTCCGCTTCCACAAGGAGGAGGAAAAAAATGACCCCGAATTTTCAAAGCAGCTTGCAGCTTTTGCCGATATTTTCGTAAACGATGCTTTCGGGACGGCGCACAGGGCGCATGCTTCCACAGCGGGCGTTGCGGACTATCTCCCCTCGGTTTGCGGTTTTCTTATTCAAAAGGAAATCGAAGTGATGGGTAATGCTCTTGCAAACCCCGAAAGACCTTTTGTCGCAATTCTCGGCGGAGCAAAGGTTTCCGACAAAATCGGCGTAATAAACAACCTTCTCGATAAGGTTGATGCACTGATCATCGGCGGAGGTATGGCGTATACATTTTTTAAGGCGAAAGGCTATAATATCGGAACCTCCATTTTTGAGGAAGATAAGATTGAGCTTGCCAAAGAACTTATTAAAAAGGCGGCAGACAAGGGTATAAAGCTTCACCTGCCCGTTGACACGGTCGTTGCGTTGGAATTTAAGGCAGACTCGGAAAGCAAAACGGTTGCCTCCGACTCCATGCCCGACGGCTGGATGGGGCTTGACATAGGTGAAAAAACCGTTTCAGAGTTTTCAAAGGTTATAAGCGGCGCAAAGACCGTAATATGGAACGGGCCCATGGGCGTGTTTGAGTTTGAAAAATTCGCAAACGGCACAAAGAAGATTGCCGAGGCAGTTTCCAATGTGGACGGAACAACAATCATCGGAGGAGGCGATTCTGCCGCCGCTGTCGAACAGCTCGGCTTCGCCGATAAGATGACTCATATATCAACCGGCGGCGGAGCTTCCCTTGAGTATTTGGAGGGAATCGAGCTTCCGGGAATAGCCTGTCTTGACGATAAATAAAACCGCAAATCAGCGGTTTTATTAAAAAAAGACTTAAGGCTATGCACAAGACTACTAATCGAGAAACGGAGAGAGAATATGTCAAGAAAAAAAATTGTAGCGGGAAACTGGAAGATGAATAAAACTCCCGAGGAGGCCGAAAAGCTTGTGTCGGAGCTTATTCCGATGGTACAAGGCTCGGATGTTGATGTTGTGGTTTGCACGCCATATACATCCCTTTGGGCGGCAGCGAATATTTTAAAGGGTACCGACATTGCCTTAGGCGCGCAAAATATGCATTTTGCAGACAGCGGCGCATACACGGGTGAGGTTTCGGCCGATATGCTGTTGGCACTCGGCGTAAAGTATGTCATTATCGGCCACTCGGAGCGCAGGCAGTATTTCGGCGAAACGGACGATACCGTAAACAAAAAGATTTTAAAAGCTCTTGAAAAAGGGCTTATCCCGATAGTCTGCTGCGGCGAAAGCCTTGAGCAAAGAGAACTCGGCGTTACGGGCGAGCTTGTCCGTCAGCAGATTAAAATCGCTTTTAGGGGAGTTACCGCCGAACAGGCAAAGGGCGTTGTTATCGCGTATGAGCCTATCTGGGCAATCGGCACCGGCAAGACAGCAACCGCACAGCAGGCAAATGAGGTTTGCGCAATAATCCGCGGAGTTATAGGTGAGCTTTACGGAGCATCCGTCGCCGAACAGATAAGGATTCAGTACGGCGGAAGCATGAATGCGGGAAATGCGGCGGAGCTTATGTCACAGCCCGACATTGACGGAGGACTTATAGGCGGCGCATCATTAAAGGCGGAGGATTTTACGAAAATCGTAAAGTATCGGGGATAAGACTATGGACAAAAAAACAGTTACACTGATAATACTTGACGGATACGGATATACCGATACGCCTTTGGGGAACGCTGTTGCGGCGGCGAATACTCCGAATATGGACAAATACGCCAAAAGCTGTCCCACCTCGCTTATAAAGTGCAGCGGTATGGATGTCGGGCTTCCGGAAGGACAGATGGGAAACTCCGAGGTCGGTCATACCAATATAGGCGCGGGCAGAATTGTTTATCAGGAGCTTACCCGAATCACAAAATCAATAAATGACGGTGATTTCTTTCAAAATGAGGTCCTATTAAAGGCGGCTCACAACTGCAAAATAAATGACAGCGCACTGCACATAATGGGTTTGGTATCCGACGGCGGCGTTCACAGCCACAACACCCACCTGTATGCGCTTTTGGATTTCGCAAAAATGAATGACTTAAAAAAAGTATATATACATTGTTTCCTTGACGGACGGGATGTTCCCCCCTCGTCGGGTATTGATTACATCAATGAGCTTGAGCGGGTTGTTGCCCAAAAGGGCGTCGGAAGGATAGCTACCGTTATGGGAAGGTACTATGCTATGGATCGCGACAACCGCTGGGAGCGCGTTAAAAAGGCGTATGATGCGATTGTTCTCGGCAGGGGCATTAGTGCCAAAAGTGCGGCGGCGGCGGTTGAGAAATCCTATACAGACGGCGTGACGGATGAATTTGTCGTTCCAGCAGTTATAACGAAAAATGCGGGAATATCGAATAATGACAGCGTGATTTTCTTTAACTTCCGCCCCGACAGGGCAAGGGAGATTACAAGAACCATTGTCGATAAGGATTTTCAAGGCTTTGAGCGTGAGGCCGGATTTTTCCCCACATTCTTTGTATGCTTTACGCAATACGATGCAAAAATGCCGGGCGTAAGCGTTGCGTTTAAGCCGGAATCTCTGGATAATACCTTCGGTGAGTACATCAGCAAAAAAGGCTTTACCCAGCTTCGAATTGCCGAAACCGAAAAATATGCGCATGTAACCTTCTTTTTTAACGGCGGTATCGAAACGGTTTACAAGGGTGAGGACAGGGCACTTATCCCCTCTCCGAAGGTTGCGACTTATGATTTAAAGCCCGAAATGAGTGCTTTTGAGGTCGCCGACGAATGTGTGAGGCGTATCGAAAGCGGGAAATACGATGTTGTGATACTTAATTTCGCAAACTGTGATATGGTCGGACATACGGGTGTTTTTGAGGCGGCGGTAGCCGCGGTTGAGGCTGTTGACAAGTGCGTCGGAATGGTGGTCGATGCCACTCTTCGTCAAAACGGAATTGCGCTTGTAACCGCCGACCATGGGAATGCGGAGCAAATGCTGGCGCAGGACGGCAGTGTTCAGACAGCTCACTCCACAAACACCGTTCCGCTCTATCTGATAGGAAAGAATGTAAAGCTTGAAAAAAGCGGGCGGCTTGCGGATTTGGCGCCAACCATGCTTGATTTGATTGGGCTTGACATACCGCCCGAAATGACCGGAAAAAGTTTAATTATTAAATAATTTAATTAAGACTAAGGAGAGATTCGCTATGAAACAGGAAATTTTAATCGAAAGCGTATGGGCAAGAGAAATTATGGATTCAAGAGGCAACCCGACAGTTGAGGTTGAGGTACTGGTTGAGGGCGGTTTTGTCGGAAGAGCTGCCGTACCTTCTGGCGCCTCTACGGGCGCATTCGAGGCGGTTGAGCTTCGTGACGGCGACAAGAGCCGTTATCTCGGCAAGGGCGTATCGAAGGCGGTTGACAATGTAAACGGAGAAATAGCGGACGCCATTATCGGAATGAATGTTCTTGACCAGGTTGAGATAGACAAGACAATGATTGCTCTTGACGGCACACCCAACAAGGGCAGGCTCGGCGCCAACGCTATTCTGGGCGTATCGCTTGCGGCGGCGAAGGCCGCGGCGGAGGCTTTGGGCGTTTCATTGTATAACTATATCGGCGGATGCAACGCAAAGGTTCTTCCCGTTCCGATGATGAATATCATAAACGGCGGAAAGCACGCGGACAATAGCGTAAATATTCAGGAATTTATGATTATGCCCGTCGGCGCATCTTCATTCAAAGAGGCGCTCAGAAACTGCGCGGAGGTTTTCCACAACCTTAAATCGGTTCTTAAATCAAAGGGATACAGCACCGCGGTTGGCGATGAAGGCGGTTTTGCCCCCAATCTCAAAAGCGACGAGGAGGCAATTCAGGTAATCATCGAGGCAATAGAAAAGGCGGGCTTTAAGCCGGGCGTTGATTTCAAAATCGCAATAGACGCCGCCGCCACCGAAATGTATGAGGAGGCAAAGAGCAAGGGTAAAGAGGGATGCTACTATTTCTGGAAGAGCGATATAATGTATACAAAGCAGGAAATGATTGATTATTGGATTATGCTTGCCGACAAGTACCCGATTATCTCGCTTGAAGACGGTGTTGCCGAGGAGGACTGGGAGGCGTGGGATATGCTTACCAGGGCGCTCGGAAAGAAAATTCAGCTTGTGGGCGACGACCTTTTTGTCACAAACACCGAGCGTTTAAAGAAGGGAATAGAGCTTGGCGTTGCAAACTCAATACTCATAAAAGTTAATCAGATAGGAACGCTTACCGAAACCCTTGAAGCAATAGAAATGGCGAATCGTGCGGGCTATACCGCGGTTACCTCGCACCGAAGCGGAGAAACGGAGGACTCGACCATTGCCGACATCGCCGTTGCGACAAATTCGGGACAAATAAAAACCGGCGCACCCTCAAGAACCGACCGTGTCGCAAAATACAACCAGCTGTTAAGAATAGAGGAGGAGCTTGGCGACTCCGCCCGATACCTTGGAATGAACGCCTGGTTTAACCTTAAATAATTTATTAAAATATAAAAAATTAATGGGAAAAGAGCGGGTAACGGCTCTTTTCCCATTAAATTGAGAAAAAGGAGGGTAGCGCTGTGGGAAATGTTTACGATAACAAGGTAACACTAAATAACGGAGTAAAGATGCCGTGGCTCGGTCTTGGCGTATGGCGGGCACAGGAAGGCGGCGAGGTTGAAAATGCCGTAAAATGGGCGACAGAGGCGGGTTACAGGGCTATTGATACCGCTATGATTTACCAAAACGAGGCGGGGGTCGGCAAAGCTGTTTCAGAAAGCGGAATACCCAGAAGCGAAATTTTTGTCACCACCAAGCTGTGGAACACCGACGGAGGCTATGAAAAGGCCTTAAAGGCATTTGACGAAAGCAGAAAAAGGCTCGGCTTTGATTATATCGACCTTTACCTTATCCACTGGCCTATTTCCTCGACATTCCGCGACAGCTGGAAGGCGCTTTGCCATCTTTACAAAGAGGGCTATGTCCGTGCAATCGGCGTCAGCAATTTCGATGCTGAAAAAATTGATATAATCTCCGACGACACGGGAGTTGTCCCCGCGGTTAATCAGGTTCAGCTTCACCCTCTTAACACGCAAAAGGAGCTTCTTCAATATTCAAACAAAAAGGGTATAAGGCTTACGGCATGGAGGCCTTTGTTAAAGGGGAAGTTTAATATCCTGCTGATTTTTGAGCTTGCCGAAAAATACGGCAGATCGCCCGCGCAAATACTTCTTCGGTGGAGCCATCAAAACGGAGTTATCGTTATTCCGAAATCGGTACATAAAGAGAGAATTATCGAAAATGCGGGGTTCTTCGATTTTGAGCTTTCACTGGAGGATATGCAAAAAATCGACAATCTTAACGAAAACAAGCATTTCGGTAACAATGCCGAGCAAATGGAACAAATGTTCTACGCATTAACATCCGATAAATAAATACGGCACAAAAGCAATGGAGTGACGATAATGCTAAAAAAATCTGATTTTGGCAGGATTGCGGAGGTATTAAAAGTCGCCCTGCCCTGCATCTTCGAGCAGTTTATGTTAATCCTTATCAACATGGTAACGGTTATTATAATAGGACACATAGGAAGCAAGGAGCTTGTCGCCACATCCATGACAAATCAGCTTGTAAACTGGCTTCAATGCGTATTTATCGGTCTTGCGGGGGGCGGAACCATTGTAATTGCGCGTATGTGGGGGCTCGGAGAAATCAAAGAAGCAAAGGAAGGATTTAAGCAGAATTTGCTCCTTTCGATTATTATAAGCCTTGTTATTTTGTTTTTATCCTTTGTTTTTCAACGCCAAATTCTCTCGTTTTTCTTCGGCAGAGCAGAGCCCGATGTTGTTAAGCTGGCGCGCATATACTTTTCATTCAGCATGATAGCAATGCCCGCCTCGGCGGTCATAAGCGTAATAAACGGCTGTGTAAGAGGAGTAGGCGACAACAAAACGGCTCTTTATTCAACAACCGCCCTTATAATCACAAACCTGATACTTTGCTTTGTATTTGTCCGGGGTGTTGCTCCCATCGGTATTGCGCCGATGGGAATAGTAGGCGCGGGAATAGCCGTTGTAAGCTCTAAATATATAACCGCTTTATTTGCGTTTGCTCTGCTTTATATCAAAAAAAGCCCTGTTTTGCCAGAAAGAATAGACTTTTCCTTTAAGCGTGAAATAGTATTAAGAATGATCAGAATAGGGCTTCCGACAGCACTCGAACAGCTTGCGTTTCAGGGCGGATTTGTTATTTTACAGACCATTCTTATAGGCTTCGGAACGGTGTTTCAGGGCGGTTATCAGATAGGCGGAACGGTCAACGGGCTTGCATTGGCGCCTTGCGCAGGGCTAAACATAGCCGTTACCGCACTCATATCCAACGCAATAGGGCAGAGAGATTACAAAAAAGCGGACGAGCTTGTGCGGACTTCAAGGCAGATTGCCATCGGTCTGTTTTCGCTTTTCGGGCTTGTGCTTATAGTTTTTGCACCCTATATCGTCCGTTTGTTTACATCCGACCCGGAGGTCATAAAATCCGGCAAAATATTTATCCGCATGTTCGGCTCGCTTACACTGCCTATTGCATATAATCAGGCCATGAGCGGCGTGTTAAAGGGCGGCGGGGATGTAAAATACATCTCCGTAACAACCGTTACAGGACTATGGCTTGTGCGCATATTGGGCCTGTATATCCTGTCCAGAGTGTTGAACAACGGCTATTTGGCGGTTATAATATGCGTACCGAGCGATTTTGTATTCAGATCCGTTATGTATCATTTCAGGGTCAACAGGGGTCAGTGGCGGTATATCAGGATATAGAGGAGGATGAAGCATGAAAACTTTTCGAAAAGAGCTAAAAATTCATACACAAACAAGAAGGGCGTATATCAATATCACAAGACAGGTTGAAGAGGCCCTAATCGAAAGCGGTATCAGAGAAGGTCTTGTTTTGGTAAACGCTATGAATATTACCTCAAGCGTTTTTATAAATGACGACGAAAGCGGGCTTTTTCAGGATTTCGAGGTGTTTTTGGAACGCCTTGCACCCGAAAAACCGCATAGTCAGTACAAACACAACGGCTTTGAGGACAATGCCGACGCACATCTTAAAAGGCAGATAATGGGACGCGAAGTTGTCGTGGCGATTACGGAAGGGAAGCTCGATTTCGGCACCTGGGAACAGATATTCTATGGCGAATATGACGGAAAGCGCGATAAAAGAGTACTCATAAAAATAATCGGAGAGTAGTTGGTAAAAAGGGGTGTTAAAATGAAGGTTGCGGCGCAGATGTATACGGTAAGGAATTTTGCAAGAACTCCCGAAGAGATAAGGGAAAGTCTTAGAAAGGTAAAGGAAATAGGCTATAATTATTTCCAAAATTCCGGATTGGGCGAAATTGACCCGTATCTTTTGAAGGATTATGCGGACGAGTTTGGGCTTGGTATGTGTGCAACCCATGTGTTTTTTGACAGAATAACTCAGGATACGGAAAATGTTATAAAAGAGCATAAGATTTGGAACTCAAAGCATGTAAGCTTGCCCGCAATGCCTCAGCAATTCCGGGGTTCGACCGACGGTGTAAAGGCATTTATCAAAGAAATAATGCCTGCCGCCATTAAAATTAGAGAGGCAGGGCTTAAGCTCTCATATCATAACCACCGCTTTGAGTTTGAAAAGTCGGGTGGGCGCACATTTTACGAACAGTTAGCAGAAAGTACCGACCCGGAGTTTCTCGGTCTTCTTGTCGATGTATACTGGGTTCAGTCAGGAGGCGCTTCTCCGTCGCTTTTGATTAAGAAATATGCCGAAAGAATCGATGTAATTCATCTTAAGGATATGGCGGTTAAAAACAACGAGCCGATAATGGCCGAGGTAGGAAGAGGCAATATTGACTGGCTGGAAATTAAAAAGGTGTGCGAAGAATCAGGCGTTGAATATGCCGCCGTCGAGCAGGATATATGTGAAAGTGACCCTTTTGACAGTCTTAAAATAAGCTTTGACTATATTAAAGAAATGGAAATATGCACAATATAACGCCTTAAATCAAGTATTATTGCACTAAATAAGCGGTAAAAATTATATATTTTAGCTAAAAAAGCTAAATAAGAAATATTTTTTAAATAAATACTTGAATTTCATTGTAAATAGTGGTACAATTCAATTGTCAATTTTTTAAATTATTAGGAGGTTTGTACGAATGAACAGAATGGATTTAGTATCAGCAATCGCACAGGAAGCCGGCATGACAAAAAAAGACGCCGAGGCGGCTTTGGGCGCAACAATCGACGCAATAACAAAGGCACTTAAAAAGGGTGACAAGGTTCAGTTGGTTGGCTTTGGCACATTCGAGACCCGTAAGAGGGCTGCTCGTGAAGGAAGAAATCCGCAATCAGGTGAAAAGATTAAGATTGCTGCTACAACAACTCCTGTTTTCAAGGCTGGCAAGGCTCTTAAGGACGCAGTAAAATAATACAGTATATATAATACATTTTGCATGGTTTTTGGCATTATAGCTTAAAAACCGGCAGCTACTTTTTAATCCGGTTCGTATGAGCCGGATTTTTTCTAAATTATAGGGAATTGCGGTAAGATTTACATAACTTAATATGCCTGTCATTCTGAGCGAGGCGAAGGAGCGTTAAGATTTTTGGCGTTCCCTTGAACATGATACCGCGACGGGTTTGACCTATAAAAAGCTTTTGATTGATTATATATGACAAAAATAAATTTATTAAAGCACTAAATGCTTGATTTTATTTTTCGGCAATGGTATAATTTAGTCGGGAAATGACAACTTCGCAAAATTTATTATGAAAGAAGGTTAAGGTATGTGGATATTGGGCGTATTGGTTATAATAGCTTTAGTTTTAGCTTGTTTTTTTAAATCGCAACCTTCAGAAAGCGAAGTAAAAAAGGATATAACATACCCTTATAAAAGAAAATTCCTTTTTACTAAACCGGAATACAGCTTTTACTGGAAGCTGAAAGAATATGCCGATAAATACGGCATGATAATATTCCCCAAAATAAGGATGGCAGATATTGTTGAATCTACATTAAAAGATAGATCAGAATGGCAAAGCGCATTTAATAAAATAAATTCAAAGCATGTTGATTTTGTTTTGTGTGACGGCAATCTACATATAAAAACAATAATAGAATTAGACGACTATACCCACGAAAGGCAAAACAGAAAAGAAAGAGATGCCTTTGTAGACAAAGCCTTTGAATCCGCAGGAATTAGAATAGTACATATAAAAGGGAGTTATGATAATTTGGAAAGCATTTTAGGCAATAATGATATGCAAACGCAGGAAAATCAACAATAAATTGAGTAATCAAGTATTTTCAATCATCAGCACACAAGCAAATACCTACACAAAGCCCAAATCAAATCCCGCATATCAAAGGAAGGGGATCCCAAATGTCACAATATCTCATAGAGCAACTTCGCAAAATAAAGATTTTGCGAAACACGGAAGAAGGAGGCGTCATATTTTATGTATGACCTTGACGGCTCTCCCCGTATGCTCAGAACCTTCTTAAGCTACATGGATACCATTAAAGGAAAATCAAAAAACACCTCCAAGGAATATTTTTACGATTTAAGAACTTTTTTCCGCTTTTTAAAGATTCATAACGGGCTTGTCCCGAAAAACGCCGAATTCGATAAAATTTCAATCGACGATGTTACGCCCGAAATGGTTTCCTCCGTTACATTGGATGACCTTTATGAATATATGGCTTTTATTAACCGCAACCGCAGAAATTCCGCCTCCTCCCGCGCACGCAAGGTTTCGAGCCTTAAATCCTTTTACAAATATATGGTAAATAAGGCCGGACTTATAGAAAACAATCCCGCAAAGGAGCTTGACTCGCCGAAAATCGGAAAATCACTCCCGAAATACCTCGATTTAGAGTCCAGTATCGCCCTTTTGGACTCTGCGGACAGTCAAAACAGGCGCGATTACTGCATGCTTACCCTTCTTCTCAATTGCGGGCTTCGTGTTTCGGAGCTTACGGGCATAAATATTTCGGATATCAGAAAAAACACCCTGACCGTAATCGGCAAAGGCAACAAAGAGCGGACAATTTATTTAAACGAAGCCTGTATAAAAGCAATCAACGATTATTTGGAGGTCCGACCCAGGGACGGGGTTAAAGACCGTGACGCACTGTTTTTAAACAAAAACAAAAGCCGAATGGGCGTTCGCGGAGTACAGCTTATGGTTAAGAAATATCTTGGGCTTGCGGGGCTTGATACGGCAAAGTATTCGACACACAAACTACGCCACACCGCCGCAACGCTGATGTATAAGCACGGCAATGTCGATGTCCGTGCGCTTCAGGAGATACTCGGACACGAAAACCTTTCCACCACCGAGATATATACACATGTCGACGACGAGGGCCTTCGCGAAGCGGTAAACAAAAACCCGCTTTCGGGTATCAAAAGCAAAAATTAGGCGGCTTTTCAATCATCGCCAAGCATTATTTCGTCGATTTTTACGGCTTTGTAGTCAAATTCGCTATCCAGACATCTTCCGCAGCTGTCGCACCTCTTGTTGCGGTCAAGGTCGCAAATATCGCATTCTCCGCAGTCGGTGCATTCCCTGTCATATAAAACGCAATTCATAAAAAATCCTCCAAAAAGCGGGT
The DNA here is from genome assembly GCA_002070105.1 of Firmicutes bacterium ADurb.Bin193. GTDB lineage: Bacteria > Bacillota > Clostridia > Monoglobales > Firm-18 > MWCQ01. Next base: position 22,479 of record MWCQ01000001.1, read on the forward strand.
TGATAAAAATGTACGAAAATCTTACAAAAAAGCAAGCCGAAATACTTAATTTCATTACAAAATTCATAAGCGCAAACGGCTATCCGCCGTCTGTGCGCGAAATCTGCACGGCGGTCGGGCTTAAATCGACCTCTTCCGTTCATGCGCACCTTTGCGCGCTTGAAAGGCTTGGCTATATTACAAAAAGCAGTTTGAAAAACAGGGCTATTTCCCCTTCCGCCACATCCAAATACCTTGATGTCCCGATAATCGGGAAGGTAACGGCGGGAACGCCGATTCTTGCGGCGGAAAATATCGAGGGGTATTTCCCGCTCCCCGACACCTTTGCCCGCAACAGAGAGCTTTTTATGCTTGCCGTTTCAGGCGACAGCATGATAAATGCTGGCATTTTGGACGGCGATTATGTCGTCGTACAAAAGCAGAATATCGCCAAAAACGGTGATATAGTCGTTGCTCTTATAGACGACGAGGCTACCGTTAAAACATACTACAACGAAAAGGGCGGAGTACGCTTACAGCCGCAAAACGATGCCTACCAGCCCATTATATCGCATAATGTCACGGTCTTGGGCAAGGTTACAGGCGTATTCAGAAAGCTGTAAAAAACACTAAATTTTTATAAGGCCGCTGTCATACAGATTCTTCACCGCGCTCATTATTCCGATATACGCGCTGTCGAAGGTCAGCCCGCCCTGTAAATATGCGATATAGGGCGGCTTTATCGGAGCATCGGCGGAAAGCTCTATCGAGGCTCCCTGCGTAAATGTCCCCGCCGCCATAATTACCTTGTGGTCATATCCGGGCATATCCCACGGAACGGGCGTTACAAAGCTGTCAATAGGCGACGCCTTTTGTATACCCTGACAGAATTTAATAACGGCATCCTCAGACCCTAACTTTATCGCCTGAATGATGTCGGTTCGGCTGTCTCCGATATCGGGGCAAATCTCAAAACCCAATTTTTTAAATACCGCACCGCAAAAAAGTGCCGAAGCCATACATTCGCCCACGATGTGGGGCGCTATGAAAAAGCCTTGCAAAATCGCTTTGTTTGTATCAAGCGTCGCACCGACATGCTTTCCCAAACCGACCGAATTAAGCCTGTATGCGCAAAGCTCCACAAAATGTTTCTTTCCGACAATATACCCCCCGACAGGCGCAAGCCCTCCTCCGGGGTTTTTTATAAGGGATCCCGCGACAAGGTCCGCGCCGTATTCGCAAGGCTCGTCACGCTCGACAAATTCACCGTAGCAGTTGTCTACAATGCACACAATGTCCTCGTTAATTTCTTTAATTTCTCTTATGATTTCCCCTATATCCGAATTAGATAAAGACGGCCTCCAGTCATATCCCTTAGACTTCTGTATCAGAACAGCTTTGGTATTTTTGTCAACGGTTGACATAATACTATTATGGTTAACTTTACCTCCGACAAGCTCCGCCTGCCTGTAATTTATCCCGAAATTCTTTAACGAGCCGCCGCCCTCGCCGCGTATTCCTATTGCCTCCTCAAGCGTGTCATAAGGCTTCCCCGTTGCGCAAACAAGCGTGTCGCCGGGGCGCAAAACGGCGAAAAGACACAGAGAAACAGCGTGAGTTCCGTTTATTATGTTGTGCCTTACAAGCGCATCCTCCGCGCCGAAAACCTCGGCATAAACCGAATCTATTGCCTCTCTTCCTCCGTCGTTGTAGCCGTAGCCCGTTGTGCCGTGAAAATGGGTTTCGCTTATTTTATTGTTCCTGAATGCCGAAAGAACCTTAAGCTGATTGCATTTTACCGTTTCTTTAATGCGGGATAAATGGGGCTCGATTTCCTTTATAACTTTCTCGCATAAAGACAATATTTCCCCGGAAATTCCGAAATTGTCATGTAAAAGCTTTTTCATAGCGTATCACCACACACCTTTGAAAGAAGTTTTACGGCATTTTTTATATCGCTTATCGAAGCGGTTTCACAAGCGGTATGAATATATCGGGTCGGGATTGAAAGCGCGCCCGTTGCAACACCGACGCCGGTCGTATGAATTGCGCCCGCGTCCGTTCCGCCCTTGTCCAAAATCTCATACTGAATATCGATTCTTTCGGCCTTTGCTGTATCAGCCAAAAGCCTTTTAATTTCGGGGTGGCATATTACTGAGCCGTCCTTAACCTTAATCGCAGGGCCCTTTCCGAGCACAAGCGGATATTTTCCGCCGCCGGGAATGTCATCGCAAACCGTAACATCAACCGCGATGGCATAGTCCGGCGATATCCCCGCCGCAGCAGTTTTCGCGCCTCTTAACCCAAGCTCCTCCTGAACGGTAAAAACAAAATATAAATCATAATTAGGTTTAGTAATCGATTTTAAGGTTTCTAGAAGAATATAACATCCAACCCTGTCGTCGAGTGCCTTTGAGGATACAAAATCGCCTGAAAGATTAAATTCCGATGCCATTACAGCGGTGTCTCCGACAGAAATGTTGTAAAGTCCTTCACCTTTACATATATTAGGTATATCAATGTATAAATCGCTGAATTTTGTCGGTTTTTCTGACTTTTCGTATATTATGCCAATGGTTCCGTCAATGAATTTCACCTTACTGCTGTGTAAAGCATTTATCTTTACACCTCCGATTTCGGAGAAATGCACAAAATTTTTGTCGTCTATCACCGTTGCGATAATTCCTATCTCATCCATGTGCGCGGACAGCATTAATTTCTTGCCCCCGCCGTATTTTCGCACAACCAGATTACCGAGTGTATCAACCTTTGTTTCATCGCAAAAGCCCTTAATTTCTTCGGTTATTATATCCCTTACTGTCTGTTCGTTCCCCGAAGGGCCGAACGCCTGAGTCAGTTTTTTCAAAAGCTCCATGCTTCATTCACCTCACCTTTTAAAAAGTTGTCCAAAATATCGTATACAGAATTTATATCACCAATGCTTGCCACGCATGACGGAGAGTGAATGTACCTGCAGGGCACGGAGATTACCGCAGTTTTTATACCCGTTTCGGTAAGATGTATCGCACCCGCATCATTGCCGCCGAAGGTGGTTTGCTTGTACTGCACCTTTATCCCGTTTGAAACAGCGGCCTTGTAAAGCACATTCCGCAGATCGGGCGCGGAGTATGAGCTTCTGTCAAGTATCGATATTGCTCCGCCGCCCCGAAGCTTTGTGGAAAAGCCCGCCTCGTCCGTTTCCGGAACATCTGAGCAGGTTGTTGCCTCAACGACAATGGCTATGTCGGGCTTCACGCTGTATGTCGCAACGCCTGCTCCGCGACAACCTATTTCCTCCTGAACGGTAAAAACAAAATATACATCATGAGGATATCTGTTTTTAGCAAGGTCAAGAAGTATAAAGCATCCTATTCTGTCGTCCAATGCCTTTCCCTTTATCAGTATATCACCGAACTCTTTGTATTCGCTGTCAAAGCAGGCAAAATCGCCGATTGATATATATTTTAAAGCGTCATCATCGTCCTTTGCACCGATGTCAATATATAAATCCTTAACCGAAGCCGCCTTATCCTTTTTTTTACCCTCCAAATGGGGAGGCTTGTCCCCTATACAGCCGACTGTTTTATTTTTCCCGATTATAACTTTTTTTGCGGACAGGACCCTCGGGTCAATTCCGCCGACCGTCTTAAAGCGAAGATACCCTTCCTTTGTCACGCCCGAAATAATAAATCCGACCTCGTCCATGTGCGCTGTTAACATAATAGTATTACAGTAACCTTTGGTGCCCTTTTTGAGACAAATCAGGTTACCCATTGAGTCGGTTTCAACATTATCGCATAACGAAAGCATCTCATTTTTAATAATTTCCCTTACTTCGTCCTCTGCGCCTGATACGCCAAAGGCCTCGGAAAGAATTTTCAGCAATGAATTCCCTCCTCTATCGCACCGCAGATTACATCGCAAACAGCCTTCACATCGTCAAGGCATACGGTTTCAACCTGTGTGTGCATATATTTAAGGGGTGCGGAAATCAGTGCGCATGGTATACCCTTTTTTGTAGTTTCAATCGCCCACGCATCGGTGCCGGAGTTTGCCGCACAGACCTCTGTTTTATAAGGGATTTCTCTCTTTTTAGCCGTATTTATTATACATTGCGTTAATGCGGTATTCAAGCTTGGACCTACCGCAATCGCCGCGCCGCTTCCCAGCGGGAACACCGTATCGGTGCTTTCGGTATAGGGTGTTTCGGCGTGGGTTACATCAACGACAATCGCAAAATCAGGCTCTATTTTGTACGCCCCAACCTTTGCGCCCCGACAGCCGACCTCCTCCTGAACGGAAGCAAGAAACACCGTTTCAAAGTCGGTTTTCGTGTCCTTAAGGCGTTTCATACACTCTATAAGACAGCTAATTCCCATTCTGTTGTCAATCGACTTGGCACAGATTCTGTTATTTTGCAGTAATGACGGCTTTGAAACAAAGGTAATCCAGTCGCCGACGGCAATTTTATCACAAAGCATATCGGCGCTAAAACCCGTGTCGATATACATTTTTTCGATTTTATAGTTTTTAGTGCTTTCTTCCTTGGTTTGAAGGTGGGGCGGTTTTGCGCCTATTACCCCGAAAATACGCTCACGCCCATGGATATAAACCTCCGCGCCCGGCAGGGTTGCGGGGTTTATCCCCCCGATTTCACAAAAGCGCACGAACCCTTTTTCGTCAATTTTTTGCACCATCAGCCCGATTTCGTCAAGGTGCGCCTCTATCATAACCTTCCTGCGCCTTCCCCTGCCGATAACGCCGATTACATTCCCGACGGTATCCGCTTCGACAAAATCACAGTATTTTTCGAATATTCCTTTTACGGCGTTTCCGACCTCGAACTCAAAGCCAGATACGCCCTCCATTTTGCAAAGCTCCATTAATTGTTCCATTTTTATCTCCGTCCTTACAGCCCTGCCACGATTTGCTTAAACATATTCCCGCGCTGTTCAAAATTTTTGAACATATCAAAGCTTGCGCAGGCGGGCGACAATACGACAACATCACCGGCTTTTGCAATATCCTTCGCCTTAAAAACCGCGTCCTCAAGGTCTTTTGCCATAACAATCGGAGGTTTTTCGCCCTGCGCATTTTCAATCGCTTTTCTTATATCCTTTGCGGTTTCACCCAAAAGCAAAACTGCCTTCGCACGCTTTACCAAATCTTTTCCGAAGTCGTCAAAGGGGATTTTTTTGTCATATCCGCCCGCAATTACAATAATCTTTTTATCGAAGGAGTAAAGGCAAGCCCTTGCCCTTGTGGGACTGCTCGCAATGGAGTCGTTATAATACCTTACCCCGTCCTTTTCGCGGACGAACTCAATCCTGTGCTCCACACCGCCAAAGGTTTTTGAAATCTTTTTTATTGTTTCCGCACCGACCTTGCCCCATACCGCGCCGATTGCCGCCATATAGTTTTCGACATTATGCTCGCCGGGCAGAAGTATATCGGAGGTTTTAACAACGGGAGTGCCGTAGGCGTATATTACGCCGTCCCTTACATAAATTCCCTCGGTATTACTCCTTCCGAAGTATGTAACACGCCCCTTTGCGTGCTTTGCAAAGGATTTTGTGATTTCGTTGTTATGGTTAACAACAAGCAGGCTGTCAGCATTTTGGTGGGAGAATATATTTTTTTTTGCCTCAATATACTCATCCATATCGGTGTGATAATCCAAATGGTTGGGCGAAACATTGGTCACAACGGCTATATCGGGGCTTTTGGACATAGTTTGAAGCTGAAAACTGCTAAGCTCCAAAACAACCTTGTCGCACGCTGAAATATTTTCTATTTCACTGAGCAAAGGCTTACCGATGTTTCCGCCGAGATGGCATTTATACCCTTCTGCCTTTAGCATTTCGTAAATAAGCGTCGTAGTCGTGGTTTTCCCGTCACTTCCCGTTACAGCTGTAATTTCAGCCGGACAAAGCTCAAAAAACATCTCCATTTCAGAGGTTAAAAATGTCCCTTTTTCTTTTGCCGACACAAGCTCCGGCTTGTCGGGTCTTATACCCGGCGTCTTAAAAATAATCTCCTCGGTAATGTTTTTAAGATAGTCATCGCCGAGAATAAACGAAACTCCTTTTTCCCGAAGCTCGGAAACAGGGATTTCAAGCTCCTCCTCTTTACATTTATCGCGTGCCGTAACCCTTGCGCCGAAAGAGAGCAGCATATTTATAACCGGGGTATTGCTGACACCTATACCGATTACCGCAACGCTTTTTCCTCTCATGAAATTTTTGAAATCATTTATATTCATAGCGATTCCCCCGCCCCATTCAAAACTAAAGCACCCGCAAAGGTGCTTTAGTGTAATATATGCAAGTATTTAAGGAACACTATTCCCCGTCCTCGTCGGCATTTTTAGAGGCATCTTCGGTTATTTCGGCGGCCACTTCTTCCGAAATGTGCGCTTCGGCTGTTTCTATCGTTTCAGGCTCATCGGAGGAAAAAACAACCTCCTCTGAAATTTCCTCAACAGGCTTATCCTCGTCATCGGTATTTTCCGCGGTTTCAACAGCTTCAGGCTCTTCAGCAGGAACAACAGCCTCTTCCGAAATTTCCTGATCGGGTTTGTCTTCCTCGTCATCGGTAGCTTCCGCGGTTTCAACAGCTTCAGGCGCTTCAGCGGGAGCAACGGTATCCTCCGAAATTTCCTCTGCAGGTTTATCTTCGTCAGCGGTAGCTTCCTCGGTTTCAGGAGTTTCAGGCTCCACAAGGGCGCGCATACTAAGGCTTATCTTCTTGTTTTCCCAGTCAATTGAGGTTATTTTAGCTTCAACCTCCTGACCTATCGAAAGAACGCTTGACGGCTTTGCAATTCGTTCTACGGATATCTGCGAAATATGAATAAGCCCGTCAACAGAGGGCAAAAGCTCCGCAAACGCACCGAATGCGACAAGTCGAACAATCTTAGCCTTTACGACATCGCCGACATTAAACATTTCCTGTGCCTTAATCCACGGGTTATCCTCATTCTTCTTAAAACCGAGTGAAATTTTATTCTTCTCTTTGTTGAGTGCGATAATATACACATTAATTTTGTCGCCGACACTCAAAATTTCCGACGGATGCTTAATCCTTTCCCATGAAAGCTCGGATATATGTACCAAGCCATCAACTCCGCCGATATCAACAAATACACCGAAATCGGTAATTGATTTAACAACACCCTCGTATTGCTTTCCGACCTCAGCCTCCGCCCAAAAGGCATCAAGCTGCTGCGACCTGACCTCGGAAGCAACGGATTTTATCGAGCCGATTATTTTTCTCTTTCTGGGGTTTATCTCGATAACCCTGAAGCTGACCTCCTGACCCAGAAGGGTATTAAGATCCTGCAAATACCTTTCGCTCGCCTGCGAGGCGGGAACAAAAATTCGGGTTTCGTATGCAAGCACAATAACCCCGCCGTTTACAACCTCCACTACCTTGCCCTTTAATACTTCGCGGGATTCCAAGGCCTCTTCAAGCTTTTTCTTCCCTGCAATGGCAGAAAGCTTTTTAACCGAAAGACCTACAACACCTTCGGTATCGCTTACACGGTATACAAACGCCTCAACCTCATCACCGACTTTAAGGATATCCTCCGGCTTAACATCAGGGTCAGCGGCAAGCTGGTCAACAGGAATAACACCGTCGGCTTTAAAACCCAGATCAACATATATTTCGGTCGGTGTTATGCTGATAACGGTTCCTTTCACTATATCTCCAGTCTTTGGATTGACCAATGAATTTTCAAGTTCCTCCGCAAAGCTAAGCTCGCCTACCTGAGTTTTTTCTTCTGACATAATACTAATGACCTCCTTAATAATCCAATCGGGTGTAGAAGCCCCTGCCGTAACACCCAGGACATGCTTATCGAAAACTGACTTGGGCAGTTCTGATGCCGTTTCAATATGATAGGTTTCGGCGCATGAGGCGCTGCATATATCGAAAAGCTTTTTGGTGTTGGAGCTGTGCCGCCCGCCTATAACAATCATACAGTCGGACTGCTGCGCTATTTCCTTCGCCTTCGATTGCCTTTCATATGTTGCATTGCATATTGTATCAAAAATCAGTACCTTTTGGCAAGATGTTTTTGCAATTTTTTTGATTTCTTCCCATATTTCTTTCGAAGATGTCGTCTGAGCGACAATGCAAACCCTGTCAAGCGGTAAAAGTCCGCGAAGCTCGTCGGCGCTTTGAATGATTTTCGCTCCGTAGCCGCACCAGCCGTTTATCCCCTGAACTTCGGGGTGATTGGGGTCTCCGAATATTATAATATCATATCCATTATTATGATGTTCTTTCACAATATTATGTATTTTTTTAACGAAAGGGCAGGTTGCATCAATCACTTTTAAGCCTTTTGCTAAAAGCGCCTCATAAACCTCCGGCGCAATGCCGTGGGTACGGATAATAACCGTGGAATTATCGGGGATATCCTCTAAATTTGCCGAACAAATCCCCATTTTTTCAAGCTCATCCGTGACCTGTGTGTTGTGAATAAGCGGACCGAGGGTATAAACCGTGTTGTTTCCTTGCTCACCTGCGGTTTTGGAGGCAATATCCACGGCTCGTTTTACACCGAAGCAAAAGCCCGACCCCTTTGCCAAAATAATCTTCACTTATCTGTCCTCCGACAAGGCATATATTTTTTTCATAAGTTCAACGCTTAAATTGTGAAGCTCATCGGGCGAAAGCTTTTTGCCGTAATAATCGGAGTAATACACAGGTTCTCCGAAAATCAGCCTAATACGCGAGAAGGGCTTGTACTCCCCGACTATAAGCACGGGGATTATCGGTACCTGTCCTTTTACGGCAAACATTACGGCACCTGATTTTACTTCGTTTATATCTGTATGTTTCCTCGTTCCTTCGGGAAATACAATAATCGGTTTGCCGCTCTTTATCAGTGATATAACGGCTTTAAGCGTCCCGACATCCGAGCCGCCCCTTGTTATGGGAACAGCGCCGAGTCCCGATAATAAACCGCCGAAAATTTTATTCTTAAAAAGCTCACGCTTTGCAAGAAAACCTATTTTTCTCGGAAGAAATGCGGCAAGCATTACAGGGTCAAAATTACTTTTGTGGTTGCCCGACAAAATAAATCCGCCGGTTTTTATAATATTTTCTTTTCCGGTTACGCATACCAAAAATATAAGTCTGAAAAGAAAGCGCACAACAACTGCCGCAAAAGCGTAAACTACATTGAAAAACAATCCAACCTCTCCTTTATTATACCGATAAGAAGGTCTACCGACTGCTCAAGCGTATTACCCGTGGTGTCAACGACAAGTGCGTCGGGGGCGACGGTAAGGGGCGCAAAACTGCGTGACGAATCATTCTTATCCCTGTACTCTATGTCGGCCTTAACATCGTCAAGGTTTATATCAATTCCCTTTAACACAAGCTCGTCATATCTTCTTTTCGCCCTGTCGGAAACAGATGCGGTAAGAAATATTTTTATTTCGGCATCGGGCAGGACATAGCTTCCTATATCCCTTCCGTCCATAATAACATTATCCTTTTTTGCAAGGCTTCGTTGAAGCTCGACAAGCTTTAAGCGCACGGCAGGAATCGCCGACACATCGGATGCGGCAATCGAAACAAGGGGATCGCGAATCTTTGATGTAACATCCTCACCGTCAAGGATTACAATCTGCCCCTGCTCGCCGTATTTTATGTCAATCCGTATATCATCCATAAGTTTTGTTATTGCGGGAATATCCTTTTTTGTGTCAACTCCCAAGCGTATAGCCTTAAGCCCGACCGCACGGTACATCGCACCCGTGTCTATGTATATAAACCCAAGCTCTTTGGCTACGATTTTCGAAATAGTGCTTTTGCCCGCGCCCGCGGGGCCGTCGATGGCAACCCTAATATTAGCCATAAATCCACCTGCCGTATATATTATCTTGCAAAGGCGTAAATCTGCCTTGCAGATATTATACACATAAACGACAAATATTACAATAGTTATTTGATAAATATTCTTCCGACATAGCAAATGTTTGATTTAACCTCCAATATATCGGGATTGTTTTCGATTTCTATGTTTTCGGAAACAGCAGTTATCACTACGAAAAATGGAGTCTTTATCTTCCTTCCGTCAATTTCGATGACGGAATTGTCCGACACGGTAATCGTTATGGTCTTGTCGTAAAAAACGCTTACGGGCTGACCGTTTTGAAGTATTTCTATATCGGGTGAGGGCTCTGTACCTTCAAGGGTCAAAGTAAGCTCGCCGAGAGCAGACCTTTCGTTTTCGGATGAATACGCCCCTTCAAATTTGTCTATAAAGGTAAGAACGGCACGATAGCCGGGGGTGGTAAGAGCAAGTTGTGTTGCAAGCAAAACCGGTATAAGAACAAACATTGCCACTCTATACAGCTTTCCCAAATTGATAACAACAGGCTTTTTACGAAAAAACCGCATAAAATCACCTCTTCAGGTTATTCTATGCAGTCATTATATTATATATTCACTCCGGCAAGGTACCCCGTGCTGTATGCAATCTGAAGGTTAAACCCGCCCGTATACGCATCTACATCAATAACCTCGCCCGCAAAATAAAGCCCTTTTATAAGTTTTGACTCCATGGTTGAGGGATTTATCTCGTCCGTGCATACTCCGCCCGATGTTATAATAGCCTCTTCAATCGGGCATACGCCTGTCACGGTAAGCGGAAGGCATTTCAAAACCGAAGCAAGCCTTTCTCTTTGCTCCCTCGAAATCTGATGAACCTTTATAAAAGGGTCAATTTTGCAAAGCTCAATTATAATCGGGATAAGCTTTTGAGGAAGCAAACCGCCGAGGGTGTTTGAAAAATTTTTGTTGATGTTTGTCTCAAAATCACGCAATATACGCCTGTCAAGCTGTTGCGGCGAAAGGGCAGGCTTTAAATCAATGCACAAATCATAATTTGTATCAAATTTTTTAATATGTGCGCTTGCGCTTAAAATTACGGGGCCAGAAACGCCGAAATGAGTAAAAAGCATTTCTCCGAAATCACTGTATATTGTTTTTCCCCCGCGCTTTATTTTAATCTCGACATTTTTAAGTGAAAGACCCGCAACCTCCCTTACCCACTCCTCCTTCGTTACAAGAGGAACAAGCGAAGGTTTCGGAGGTATGATTTTATGCCCCGCCAGCGCGGCAAATCTGTATCCGTCGCCCGTAGAGCCCGTTAGAGGGTATGAAACACCGCCCGTTGCAATTACAACACCGATTGCTCCTATTTCTTCGCCGTTTTGGGTTACGACGCCTCTTACTGCGCCGTCTTTTATAATAATATCCTCTATTTTTTCGGTATAAAGCTTTGCGCCGCCCTCTTTCGCATATCTTACAAGAGCATTTGCAACATCGGCGGCGCTGTCGGAAACAGGAAAAACCCTTCCGCCTCTCTCTGTCTTGGTTTCGACACCCAAAGAGGCGAAAAGGTTTATCGCATCAACATTGGTAAACGAATAAAACGCACTGTATAAAAAAGCGGGATTTGTGTTTACATTTTCTATAAAATCTCCGATATCCGCGGCATTTGTAATGTTGCAACGCCCCTTGCCCGTTATGCGGAGTTTTTTCGCAAACAGCTTGTTTTTATCAAAAAGAGCCGTGCTTTTGCCGCGACGGGACGCCTCGGCGGCGGCTATAAGGCCTGCGGGCCCGCCGCCTATTACGACTACATCATACTGCCTTTTATCCTTTGTTATCATCTTTTTCGGACATTGTTTCATAGACCTGATATTCACTCCAAATCGCCTCAAGCTGGTCAAAGGTTTTATAGATGCTTTCCTTGCGCCTCATGCCGAGGGCCGCAATAAAAGCGTTGATAACGCTAAGCGGTGCGACAAGCGAGTCCGCAAAGGATGCGATGTCCGTTCTGGCAATAAGAGCGTGGGTTGCAAGCGGAGTTAATGGCGATGTTTCGCTGTCGGTAATTGTAATAATCTTAGCGCCCTGATTTTTGGCATACCTTAAAGCCTTTACCGTTCTTGCAGAGTATCTGGGGAAGGAAATGCCGATTACAACATCTTTTTCGTTGACACGCAGTATTTGTTCGAATATTTCGCTTGCGCTTGTCGTGTGAATAAGCTTTATGTTGTCAAAAATAAGGTTCATGTAAAAGCCCAAAAATGTCGCAAGCGCAGAGGAGCTTCGAACACCGACGATATAAATCTTTTCGGCCTTCATTGTAGCCTCAACGGCCGTTTCAAAGGCATCGTAATCTATTTCCTCAAGCGTTTGCTTAATTTTCATTATATCAAAGTTAAGTATGGTGGCAAGCAGGTTTTGCTGTCCCACGCGCGTAGAGGTCATCTCAATCCTCTGCAAAGCCGTAAGATTGGTTCTAACAAGCTCCTGCAAAGCGCGCTGAAGCATAGGGTACCCGTCATAGCCGAGTTCAACGGCAAAACGCACAACCGTCGAACAGCTTGTATCAATAGTTTCGCTAAGCTGTGATGCCGTCATAAACGCGGCCTTGTCGTAGTTTGTGACAAGATAATTCGCAATCTTTTTTTGTCCCTTGCTGAAGGTATCATACAGGCTGTTTATCCGTTTTAACAAATCCGAATGCTTATCCATAACTACTCCCCCTTGCTACCGCAATACAATGCGACCTTAGTTATATCAATAACAAATTGGTGTAAAGCTAAATTGCTTTACACCAAAATATTGTTTACGCCGGGTGGATTTGCGACGACATATTGACCATTGACGGCTCTATTTTATATTTTGCGGCACGGCGATATTCAAAGTACTTAACCGCAACCTGGTCGAACAAAGCATACGAAAGAACATCCTCGTCACTTTCCAAATACTCCTTAATTTCTTCCCTAAGCCTGTCAAGCTCCGGCTTTAAGAGGTCTGCGGGGCGTACCGTCACGGGCTCCTCGTCGCCTATTATCTTTTTTCTGAACTCAGGGTCAATCGGTACGGGCGTTGTTCCGTACTCGCCCTTAACGAGCGCCTTGGATTCCTTTGAAACCATTTTATATCTTTCGCCCATAAGAACATTCAAAACAGCCTGCGTTCCGACAATCTGACTTGTGGGAGTTACGAGCGGAGGATATCCGAAGTCCGCGCGCACGGCGGGAATTTCTTTTAATACTTCCTCAAATTTTTCCTCCTTGCCCTGCTGTTTAAGCTGGGAAACAAGGTTTGAAAGCATACCGCCGGGGACCTGATATTTAAGCGTGTTAACATCAACGCCGAGCACCTTTGTATCCAAAAGACCGCTGTTTAGGTATTTTTCGCGAAGGGGCCTGAAATATTCCGAAGCATGTGTAAGTTTTTCGATTGATATGCCCGTATCGTACTCGGTGCCTTTAAGCGTTGCGACAAGCGGCTCCGTCGGCGGCTGAGAAGTTCCCATAGCAAAGGGCGACAGCGCGCAGTCAACAACATCCACGCCAGCCTCTATTGCCTTTAAATATGTCATAGACGCCATTCCGCTCGTATAGTGGGTATGGAGCTGAACGGGAATTTTAATATTTTCCTTCATCCCCTTTACAAGGTCATACGCGACATAGGGCGTTAAAAGCCCCGCCATATCCTTTATACAGATTGAATCCGCACCCATATCCTCAAGGCGTTTTGCAAGGTCGATAAAGGTCCGGTTGCTGTGAACAGGGCTTATAGTATAGCAAACAGCGGCCTGAACATGCCCCTTTTCCTTTTTGGTCGCCTTTATTGCCGTTTCAAAATTGCGGATATCGTTAAGCGCATCAAATATTCTTAAAATATCGATTCCGTTTGCAATCGACTTTTGAACAAAATATTCAACCACATCGTCGGCATAGTGCCTGTAACCCAATATGTTCTGCCCGCGAAAAAGCATTTGTAAAGGCGTTTTCTTTGCTACCGACTTAAATCTCCTCAGCCTTTCCCACGGGTCCTCATTCAAAAATCTTAAACACGAATCAAATGTCGCGCCGCCCCATGCCTCCAATGAATGATAGCCTATATCGTCAAGCTCCGCAACTATCGGAAGCATTTCTTCCGTGGTCATACGAGTTGCAATAAGCGACTGGTGAGCATCGCGAAGTATTGTTTCGGTAATTCCTACTTTTTTAGCCATACAACCGCCTCCTGTCTTTGAGTTGTTACACAATAAATATCATCAGCCGATTGAAAGCAGAGCGTCGCCCGTGTTTACTGCAGTTCCCTGAGGGGCATTTATGGCGACAATTGTACCGTCATTCGGAGAAATTATTTCGTTTTCCATTTTCATAGCCTCTAATATAAGAAGTACCTGACCCTTTTTAACGGCTTCGCCGACACCGACCTTTACCGATACAACAGTACCCGGCATCGGAGCGGAAACAACCGAAGCACCGGCGGGAACAGGCGCGGGAGCCGCCGCTTCGGGGGCGGGAGCTTCCTGTGCGGGCGCAGCTGCTGGAGCCACAACAGGTGCCGCTGCCGGAGCGGGCGCTGAAACAGGCGCCGCAGGAGCCGAAGCGAAAGCGCCTAACTCTTCAACCTCAACCTCATAAGCCTTACCGTTAACATTTATTTTAAATCTTCTCATAATTTTTTACCTCCTGAATAAATTTAAGAATTATAAACTTATATACTTGTCCCAAAGGGTTTTATGAAAGTAACTTTTCCCTTCCCGCAGTACTCCATGCCGGAGAATTGTTACCGACACGCCTTATTGATCTAATCCTTAACCCCTGTGTCGGGGTTTCAAACATTGCGGCAACTGCAGCGGCAATAACCGCAACTACCTCGCCGTCCTCGGCGTAACCGCCTGCCGTGGAATGTGCCTGATTTATCGGTGAGCCTTTATCGCTTTCATTATTTTTTGAAGAGCAAAAAGCCAGCTTTATTATCTTCAAAAAACACCAAAAAAGCACAAGTGCGCCGAAAACCGTAACAACGCCAAAACCGATAAGGGCGTTTAACGAAACATTCAGTATATCAAACATTTTAGTTTCACCTCATAGTGATATGTATATTTGTAAAGTGCGCGGTTATACAGGCATATTGCCGTGCTTTTTGGGTATTCTCTCTTCCCTCTTGCCCGCAAGCATGTCAAGTGCGCTTATAAGGCGTACACGGGTTGTTTCGGGGTCGATTATATCGTCGATAAAGCCATCATTAGCCGCGGTGTAGGGTGACGCAACGGTTTTTGCATATTCCGAAATTTTTGCCGCTCGCTCCGAAACAGGGTCGGCGGACGATGCAATATCATCTCTGAATACTATGTTTGCGGCGGTTTCGGGCGATAAAACCGAAATCTGTGCAAAGGGATAGGCAAGCGCCAAATCCGCACCCGAGGGCTTTGCGCCCATTGCAAGGTATGCCCCGCCGCAGGCTTTTCCGACAGCAACGCTTACCTTCGGAACGGATGCCTCCGCATAGGCATATAAAAGCGCCGCACCGTAAACTGAAATTCCGCCATGCTCCTGCTCCATGCCGATTTCAAAACCGGGAGTATCGACAAATGTAACAATCGGTATATTAAAAGAGTCGCAAATCCGAATAAACATCGCAGCCTTTTTTGCGGCATCAATATTAAGAATACCGCCACCAACAAGAGGCTGATTCGCAACAATACCGACACTTCCTCCGCCAAGGTTTGCAAAGCCCGTAATCATACTCGGCGAGTATGAAGGCGCAGCCTCAAAGAACTCGGAATTGTCGGCAATCTCTTTTATTAAAGCCACCATATCATAGCCCGAACCGTCGTCGGGTATAATCGGAAGGATATTTGAAATTCTGTTTATATCATCGCCCTGCGCAAAAGGCGAGGTTTCTATGTTGTTTGAGGGAAGATAGCTAAGTAGCCTTCTTACTCCCGCAATACACTCATCGTCAGATTTATAAACAAAATCAGCCGTCCCGTTTTTTGCGCAGACATTGCCGCCGCCGAGTGATGCGGCATCTGTCTGTTTCCCCGTAACGCCCGAAGTTACCGCAGGGCCTGTCATATACATTGAAGAATCGGTTTCGGTCATAAAAACAAAGTCGCACAAGCCCGCGGCAAAAACCGCGCTTCCCGCACAGGGACCCAAAACCATTGCAATTTGCGGTACAACGCCGGAAGTTTTTGCAACCCTCGAAAGAATTTCGCCTATACCCGAAAGAGCGTTAACGCCCTCATTGATACGAACGCCGTTTGAGTCAAGAATACTTACAACGGGCGCACCTACTTTTACGGCCATATCCAAAATATCGGATATCTTTTTCGCCCCGACGCTTCCGAGCGCGCCTTCCTCTTCATGAAAATCCTGTGCCCAGACAAAAACCAGACGCTCGTCCACAGTACCATAGCCTGTAATAACGCCCGAAGGGTTTTGACCGTCACTGGCAAACCCACCTATCTCGATAAAGCTTCCGTTGTCGAACAGCTTATTTATTCTTGCGCACGCGCTGTTTTTGCCGTTTTCGCTTTGCGCGGCAATGTTTTGAGCCTGTATGCGCTGCTTTTTAACGGCTGTTTTATCCGTGTTGTTCATCTGCTAACCTCCTGCCGAATATTTTGCCGAAAGGATTGGCGAAGGTCTTTTCGCCAAATGCCCTAAACATTTCTATTTTACTATATTTGATAAATCAGTTCAATAGTTTAGACAAAAAAAGATTCTCAATTTTAACAATTCGACATAAAATATCCATCAAGTGATAGTAAATATGCACAAAACTCCTTTTTGAAGCGCAACCTTAAAAGTGTGCTTTCCAATGCTTCGTTTTCACACACTACTTTTTTGATTTTTTTAAGGTCAAGCGCATTTAACAAAGCCTTTCCCATATCATAAGAAAAACCGTTTTCATGCTCTTTGATGTCTATGATTTTTGCGGTGTCGTTCTCCCTGTCGATTTCCGCCCACGCCTCGCAAAGAATCCTTTCTCCCTCCGTCATTCGCATAAAAACAACATTTTCCGCCTTGCTTATATCTTTTATCTCAATCATTCACTCACCTGCTTTTTAAGGTATTCAAGCTCGGTTTTTGTCAGATGCCGCCACCTCCCGAGCGGAATATTCCCAAGGTTTATTTCACCGATGGATATTCTTTTAAGCGAAACAACGCTGTGGCCCACCGCCTCCGCCATTTTGCGAATCTGACGGTTTCTGCCCTCATGTATCATTATCTTTATTATGTTATCCTTAAGCCACTCCACCTTTGACGGTGCGGTTTTCCGACCGTCAATAATAACGCCTCTCCTTAATTTTTCTACGGAAGCCGGCGAGGGAACACTGTCCAAAACCGCTATATATGTTTTGGGTATGTGATGCTTCGGGTGGGTAAGCGCATAAGCAACATCGCCGTCATTTGTAAGCAGAAGCAGTCCCTCCGTTTCAAAATCAAGCCTTCCGACAGGGTAAACCCGCTCTTTAACCTCGTCTTTTACAAGGTCAATAACCGTTTTACGCCCGCATTCGTCCGAAACGGTTGTTACATATCCCGAAGGCTTGTTAAGAAGCATATAGATTTTTTTATTCGAAAGCGAAACAGCCCTGCCGTCAACCGTAACCGTGTCATCCACACTCACCTTTGTGCCGAGCTTGTCCGCAACGATTCCGTTAACCGAGACTCTGCCCTGCACAATCATTTTCTCTGCCTTACGCCTGGATGCAACGCCGCAGTCGGCAAGGAATTTTTGCAGACGGATTTCTTCCATATTGTCCTCCCGATAATACAATACTCATTGAGTTTTACTTATCATCCTATAACAAGCTCTAAAAGCTCCTTTGCCATAAGCGTAAAGGCTTTTTTGAATCTGTTGGCGTCCGTTAGCGGAGCCTCGCCCTTTACAACCAAATCGACCGTTTTAATCATTTCGTCATCCATAAATATTTTTGCGCTTCCCAAAACCTCTCCATCCTCTATTGGAGCATATACAAACGAAGGAACATCATATAAAATCCGAATTTTCTCGTTTCCGTTTACAGCCATCTCTGCGCCCTCGGCGGCATACAGTGAAACCGTATCGGCATCGGAGCCGATTACGGGCACGGTTCTCATATAGTCACCCTCTCTTATCGCAACCTTGCGCCTATATTGCGAAAAGCCGTAATCAAGCATTTCGCCGTGGTCCTTCCAGTCGTTGGGGGCGTTTAAGGTTACCGCAATAAGCTTTAAACCCTCCCGCGTAGCGGACGAAACCAGACACCTTCCCGACTTTTTAGTAAACCCGGTTTTAACCCCGTCAGCACCCTTATAATTGACAAGAAGCTTGTTGTGGTTACATAGCGTTCTTATGTTTTCGCCCTCCTGAGTGCCTATCGTGATAAGCCTTGTCGATACAATTTCGGAAAACAGCTGGTTTGAAAGAGCATACCTTGTAATCTGAGCAAGATCGTATGCCGTTGTGTAATGATCCGTATCGTCAAGTCCGTGGGGGTTTGTAAATGAGGTGTTTTTAAGACCGAGCGAAGCCGCTTTTTCGTTCATAAGGGCGGCAAATTCGGGCACACTTCCGCTAATATGTTCAGCAATCGCGGTTGCGGCATCGTTCCCCGAACAAAGCATAAGCCCGTAAAGCAAATCTCTTAATGTAATTTTTTCGCCGCCCTTCAAATACATTGAGGAGCCTTCAACCCCTGCGGCGGTTGCGGAAACGGTAACAGTATCGTTTACATCACAGTTTTCTATGGCAACAAGCGCAGTCATAATTTTTGTAGTGCTTGCCATACCCATTTTACTGTATGCGTTTTGCGACATCAAAACCCTTCCGGTATGTGCGTCTATAAGAATCGCGCTCTGCGCCGAAAGCGCATGGGCGACGGTTTGAAGCATAACCCACGCCAAAGCAAAGCATATAAATTTCCTATACAAAAAAATCACCTCATTTTAAATATATGAGGCAATTCTTTTTCTAACACAATAAAAGCGCATGAAAAAAGCACAAATCCGCATAAGTGGTTTTTTACTCACCGCTTTTGCCGAAAAACTGTGCGATGCTTTTTATAAGGTCGGGAAGCAGATCCATTGCCTTCTCCAAAACCGTTGTCGAGTCGATATTCAGCATTTTAACCGTGCCGTTCCCGACAATCAAAAAGCCCACGGGACAAACGGTAACACCTCCGCCGCTTCCTCCGACAAGATTGCCCTCCTTTTCCTTTTCGTCCCTGTCCCAGCCGCCCATTCCGAATCCGAAGGCAACCTTGGATACAGGTATGATAACAAGACCGTCGGGCGCTTCGATCGGGCTTCCGATAATTGTGTTTACATCAATCATGCTGCGAATTCCGTTAAGAGTAGAGGAAAATATGTTTTCGAGTTCATTTACCGCCATTTTGCGCACCACCATTCCATTATTTTTAATTTATTTTTACGCTCCGGCGAAATGAATTCGCCTTCGCTCACCCTCGCGGGGCGAGATGTTGCGTTTCGGAAAGCGCTTCGCGCCGAAACGATTTTAATTTATTTTTACGCTCCGGCGAAATGAATTCGCCTTCGCTCACCCTCGCGGGGCGAGATTTTGCGTTTTACGAAAGCGCTTCGCGCCGAAATGCTTTTAATTAAATACAGAAAGCCTTTCTCTGTTTCTTTTGCAAAGGCGCACTATCCTTTTAACAATTTCAATCATTTTTATCGGGCGGGAATAGAAAATAAGGTTTATGTTCATTTCAAAGCAGGTCTTTGTAAATTGCGGACAGAGCGCTATATTCAGCTTTTTGTCAAGCTCCCAGTATTTTTTGAGAAAAGCCGAGGCACCACCGACACAGCCCCACAAAAAACCGCTTGCAATCCCCGTAACCGCGGCATCTCCGAAGCCGAAATCAACGGAAAAATTAAGCTTCTTTATATCAAATCTTCTTTGCGCCTCTTGCAGAATCGAAACTATTTCGCATTTTTCGTCCCTGTAAAAAGCCTTAAGTGCTCCGTATTTGTCGGTTAACTCTTTAAACGAAAGCTTCGGAGTTTTAATATATTTATCGTCCTTTTTCCCCTTTGCGGACGAATACACGGTAAAATTGCCCACATCGACCGTAAACACATTTTTTACATAGCGGACGGTAACCCGCCATCTATGAAAAAAGGCAAATAAAATGAGTATTATTATTGCCGACAAAACCCACAAAAATCCAAACATATCCTCACAATCCCAATCCGCACTGCCTGCCATGTGAAAGCTAAATCACTCCACCGCTTCCTCCATGGCTTGTACAGGCTCCTCTATAATAAATTCGGTAATCGGCGGAAGCTCTGAAATAGAATCTATCGCAAAACTTCTTAAAAACTCATCGGTTGTGCAAAAAAGCGACGGACGGCCAGGTGCGTCAAGCTTCCCCGTTTCCTCTATAAGCCCGAGCTCTAAAAGTCTGGTCACCGAATTGTCGCAGTTTACTCCGCGAATCTTTTCAATCATTACCCTTGTTACGGGCTGTTTATATGCAATAATCGCAAGAACCTCCAGCGTAGCCTTTGACAGCGGGTTCCTCCTTCGCGGCTCGACAATCTGACGGACATATTCGGAAAATTCTCCGCGGGTTGCCATTTGATATTTGTCCCCGACTTTTATAATTTTTATACCTCTTTTTTCGTATGTATATCTGTCGGCAAGCCCCGTAACAACAGAGCGGAGCGTATTTATATCTGTCTGCGTGATTTCGCTCAGCTTTTCTGCGGAAACCGCATCGCCCGAAGCAAAAAGCACAGCCTCGATTATTGACTCAATCCTGCGAATCTCCAAAACTCAACGCCCCTTCCTTTGTGTTTTTTACATATTTAAGCACAACGCCCTCGTCGCTGTTTACAACCTTAACCCTGTTCATTTTGATGAGTTCCAATACGGCAAGAAAGGACGCAACAGCCTCATCCCGTGATTTTACTCCCTTGAAAATGTCCGAAAACCTGATTTTTTTAAGATTTGAAAGGCTTTTTAAAACAGCCTTCACCTTTGAAAATACCGATATAATTTCACGCCCCACCAAACCTTTAAAGGTCTTTGCCTTTATCGGAAGGCGATACCTCAGCTTGTCCGCAATTTCTGCCATCGCATCGACAAGGTGCTTAACGGTTATATCCGTAAGGCTTTCGTCGATTAGCCTCGGCTCGATATACTCTCGCATTTTGTAGAAGGTGTGGCTCCCCGCCGCCTCGCGCTCCATAAGATAAACCGCCGCCTCTTTGAAACGCTTGTATTCCTCAAGCCTTCGGGCAAGCTCCGTCCGCGGGTCGTCCTCCTCCTGTTCGCCCTCGTATTTTGGCAGAAGCATTTTGGATTTAATATACAAAAGATTCGCCGCAACGACAAGAAATTCGCTCGAAACCTCAATATCAAAGTGCTTCATCTCGGAAAGATAATCCATATACTGCTCCGTAATATCGGAAATGGGTATGTCATATAAGCTCACCTTGTTTTTGCTTATAAGGTGAAGTAAGAGGTCAAGCGGACCCTCGAATATTTCAAGCTTAAACGATATTTGTTTCATCTTAAAACCTCATCATGCTTGCAAGACTGAAAACAAGCCTCATAAGACTGTTAACGCCGTTGTGCAGAACGGGCGTAAGCAAACCTGTATAAAGTAAAACAACCAGAACAATCATACCGTACATCTCATACTTCATCATTTCAAAGTACAGACGGGCAGGCAACAGAGCCCCGACAATTTTCGAGCCGTCGAGCGGCGGAATGGGCAGAAAGTTAAACATAGCAATCGAGCAGTTATACACAAATAGTTTTATAAGCAATGTTGCCCAAACAGTATCGGATGTTACATACAACTCACCGTTGTGCAATACAAGCAAGCCGGTTAAAACAAGCGCAAACCCGCTTAAAAACGCCAAAACGACATTGGACATAGGCCCCGCCAAAGCGGTAAGCGCCATACCGCGTTTCGGGTCGGCAAACCCACGCGTATTGACGGGCACGGGCTTTGCCCAGCCGAAACCTATGGTAAGAATCATCAAAACCCCGATAGGGTCGATATGGCGAAGGGGATTGAGTGAAAGCCTTCCGCTTAATTTTGCGGTATCGTCGCCCAAAGCATACGCCGCAAGTCCATGGCAAAGCTCATGTATCGAAAACGACAGCAAAAGCGCGGGTATAACAA
This sequence comes from Firmicutes bacterium ADurb.Bin193, assembly GCA_002070105.1. Lineage (GTDB taxonomy): Bacteria > Bacillota > Clostridia > Monoglobales > Firm-18 > MWCQ01. Next base: position 44,449 of record MWCQ01000001.1, read on the forward strand.
GAATCCATTCCAATAAAGAGCTGTTTCGCAGCAACAAATCACCTTCTACAAATCATTTCTCATCAAATCCTCGTACGATTCGCGCCTTATGGCAAGCCTTGCCTTTTTCCCGCTTACCATTACCACGGGCGGACGGGATATTCGGTTGTAATTGCTTGCCATGGAATAATTGTAGGCGCCAGTTGCCAAAACGGCAATAAGGTCACCCGCTTTTACGAGGGGGAGTGCTATGTCTTTTACAAGAATATCGCCCGATTCACAGCATTTTCCCGCTATTGTGACGGTTTTTTCTCTTAATCCCAGCGGATTTCCGACAACAACCGCCTCATACTCCGACCCGTACATAATATAGCGGGGATTGTCGCACATGCCTCCGTCTACGGAAACATATGTACGAATATTCGGAATTTCCTTAACCGCGCCGACGGTATAAACGGTGATTCCGGCGGGAGCGACGATTGAACGCCCCGGTTCCATAAGTATTTTCGGGAGGGTAAGCCCTCTCTTTTTCGCGACATCCTTCACCACGCCCGATACAGCCTTAATGTACTCGTCATAAGGTACGGGGTCGTCGCTTGACAGATACTTTATGCCAAAGCCGCCGCCAAGGTTAAGCTCGGCAATCTCAATGCCGTGCCTGTCCTTTATATCCGCAATAAACCCCGTCATTTTTTCGGCGGCAAGCAAAAACGGGTCGATGTCGAAAATCTGCGAGCCTATGTGGCAATGAACGCCGACAACATCAATATTCGCAAGGCTTTTAGCATATTTTATAATTTCCTCTGCCTCGCCCGTTTCAAGCGCGACGCCGAATTTAGAGTCGATGCGCCCCGTGCTTATAAATTCGTGGGTATGCGCCTCTATACCGGGCTTTATGCGGAAAAGAACACTAACCGTCTTACTCTTTGATTTTGCTATTGACGAAAGCATTTCAAGCTCGCTTATATTATCCACTACAATTCGTCCGACATTGTTGTCAACCGCAAGCGTTAATTCCTGTGCCGTTTTGTTATTTCCGTGGAAATAAACCTTATCCATGGGAAAGCCCGCCGATATCGCCGTATAAAGCTCTCCGCCCGAAACGACATCAAGCCCCATTCCCTCCTCGGCGACAAGCCGACAGATATAACGGCACGAAAACGCCTTGCTTGCATATAAGACAAGTCCCTTACCGTAGTATTTTTCCATTGCGTTTTTATAAATTCGGCAGTTTTCCCTTATTTTATCCTCGTCCATAAGATAAAGCGGAGTTCCGAATTCCTTTGCCAAATCCGCAACATCAAGTCCGCCTATGGTAAGGTTGTTCTTTTCATTTATGCCCAGGCAGTCGGTTAAAAACAAACATATCACCTCTGAAGTAGTTTTATAATGATTTATCTCAGGAAGCATGTCCCAAAACTTGAATTTTAAGTCATAAACTAAAACTTTGTTTTTCGTTTATGACTTAGTATATCATACATTAAAAACAGTGTCAAACCTCGTTGCGGAAATGGTCGAAAATTCTGCGGGCGGTTTTTGCGTCAATTCCGTCGATCGCGGCAAGCTCCTCCACCGTTGCGGATTTAATCGCCTTTATGGTCTTAAAGTGTTTAAGAAGTATTGCTCTGCGCTTTGCTCCAATGCCTTTTATATGCTCAAGCTGTGACGAAACTGCTGTTTTTTTGTGTCTTTTTCTGTGACTTTCCGCGGCAAAACGATGAACCTCGTCCTGCACGGTCGTTAAAAACGAAAACACCGCGCTTTGCCGTTTTATATCAAGCTCCTCGCTTCCCGTTGTAAGGCCGCGGGTTTTGTGCTTATCGTCCTTAACCATACCGAAAAACGGAATATCAAGCCCCAAAAACGACATAATCTCCGAAACGGCTATTACATGCCCCTTGCCGCCGTCAAGCAAAATAAGGTCGGGCAGCGGTACAAACCCCTTTTCCCCCTCGATTCCGTTGGACAGGCGTCTGTATAAAACCTCCTTCATGCTTGCGTAGTCGTCGGGGCCAGTAACGGAGCGGATATTAAACTTTTTATAATCGCTCTTTTTGGGCTTTCCGTTTTCAAATACCACGCAAACCCCGACACTGTCCTCACCCGACAGATTGGAAATATCGTATGCCTCAATGCGCATGGGTGCGATTTTAAGCCCCATAACATCCTTAAGCTCAAACATAAGATCGTCCATCTTCCGCTTTGCAATATCCCTGTTCATCAAATCAAGCTTTAACGCCTCCAAAGCGTTTTTTTCCGCCATTTCGACTGTCCTTCGCTTTTCGCCTCTTTTCGGGACTGCAATTTTTATTGATGCGCCGCATTTTTCCGACAGCCATTTTTCGACAAGCGGTATATCCTCGATTTCCGTCTGAAGAAGTATCGTTTTGGGAATATATGATGCCATGCCGTAGTACTGCTTGACAAAATCCGTCATTACGGCTTTGTCGTCGGTATCCTGTTCCTGCCTTATTATATAGTTTTCCCGCCCCGTCATTTTTCCGGAGCGTATGAAAAACACCTGAATACAAACCGCGCCGCCGCTTCGCGCAAGCGCTATGACATCGATATTTCCCGGAGTTGTGGATACGATTTTCTGCTTTTGCGCAACGGAGGATATCGCATTTATCCTGTCGCGTATTTTAGCCGCCTTTTCAAATTCAAGATTTTCCGCCGCCTGTATCATCTGCTGTTTAAGCTTTTCGGTTATTCCCTCATGGTTGCCCTCCAAAAGCTCTGTTATATCCGAAAAAATATTTCTGTAATCCTCTTTTGAGATTTTGTTGTCGCAGGGCGCACTGCACCTGTTTATATGGTAATTAAGGCAGGGCCTTGACTTTCCGATATCCCGCGGCAAAACCTTTTTGCATGAGCGGATCGCAAATGTTTTTTTCGCAAGGTCAATCGTTTCATAAAAAACGGCGGTACTGAGGTATGGGCCGAAATACCTCGCCCCGTCGTTTTCTATTTTGCGCGCGAGCAAAATTCGGGGATATTCTTCATTAAAAGTAATTTTTATATAAGGATAGCCCTTGTCGTCCTTTAAAAGAATATTATACTTCGGACGGTGCTTTTTTATTAAATTGCACTCTAAAACAAGCGCCTCAAATTCGCTGTCGGTTATTATATAATCAAAATCTACAATATTCGAAACCATTGCCGCAACCTTAGGGGTGTGCGCTTTTCCCCCCTGAAAATACTGAGTCACCCTGTTCTTAAGGTTTTTTGCCTTGCCGACATATATAATTTCGTTACCCTCGCCGTACATTATATACACGCCCGGTTTTTCGGGAAGCAACTTTATTTTTTCCTTGAACATAATAAAACCCTCATACTGATTATTTGTATAATTCAAAAAAAATAGTCCTGTACCAAGACAGAACTATCCGAAAAAGATTTATAATTATTCAGCGAAATTTGAAGATATTAAATCAACAAGCGAATTTACGGCTAACTCTTCGTCGGGTCCGTCGGCAAGAATAGTGATGTTTACTCCTCTTGTAATTCCCAATGACAGTACTCCAAGAAGGCTCTTTGCATTAACCCTTCTCTCATCCTTTTCAACCCATATTCCCGATTTGAATTCGTTAGCTTTTTGGATGAAAAATGTTGCGGGTCTGGCATGAAGACCTACTTGATTACAAACAAGCACTTCTTTTGAAAACATATTCTCTCTCCTCAACTTTCGACTTTGAATATTAATACCGTATTATCTAATAGAATACTAAATATTCGCCGTAAAGTCAATATATATTTGAAAATAATTTGTATTTTTTTGAATATTTGGTAAAAAAATTGGCTTTGCTCTGATTAAAGCCTATGTAATATACGGATTTTCATGCTTTTCCTTGCCGATAGTCGTCTTAAAGCCGTGTCCCGGGAGCACGATAGTATCCTCGGGCAAAAGGTATAGCTGTTTTATCGATTTTTTAAGCTCCTCAAAATTGCCCGTCGGAAGGTCGGTTCTTCCGACCGACAGATGAAAAAGCGTGTCACCGCTGAAAAGATAGTTCTCACACTTAAAGCAAACGCCGTCGCTTGTATGTCCGGGGGTTTTAATAACCTCAATTTTATATTTTCCGACGGTAAAATCGGTTACATCCCTTATAACAGGAGCATTGTATTTTCCCTTAATTTCATTCAAAGCGCCAACATGGTCAAAATGCGAGTGGGTGTATGTGATATATTTTACGGCATATCCTCCCGCATTTACGGCATCAATAATTTTATCCGCATCGTCGCCGGGGTCGATTATTACAACCTCACCCGTGTCGCTGTCGCCCACTATATAACAGTTTGCCATATAGCTTCCGACGGTTATTCTCTCCAAAATCATTTTATTCCCTCCCGGAATTAATGCTTGGTCCTAATTACCGATATTACATTTTGAATTTTCCAGAACCGCTTTAAAACCTTTTCAAGCTGTTCCTTGTTGGTGATTTCAAGAGTGACATTGATTATACCGAGCCCATCCTTTGTCGAGCGGGCGTTTATGGCGTGCATCTGAATTTTAAGCTCCGAAATGGCGTTGGTCGCCTCAAGCACAAGCCCCTGCCTGTCGTTTGCCACAATTTGAATGTCGGTATAGAAGCTTGCCTTTTGACTTTCATCCCACCATACATCTATAAATCGCTCACCCTCCGCTATCGCCTCATTTTGAAGGTTTCTGACATTTATACAGTCCTTGCGGTGGATTGAAACGCCGCGCCCGCGGGTTATATAGCCGACAATTTCATCGCCCGGAACAGGATTGCAGCACCGCGAAAAGCGCACAAGGCAGTTTTCTATACCCTTTACTATTATGCCGTTGGTGCTTGAAGGTCGGGGTCGCTTTGCCGAGCTTTCCGTTGTGACAAGTATTTCATCCTCGGTTTTGTCGGTTTTTCTGTATTCCTCTTTGATACGGGAAATCACCTTTGCGGGCGGAAGCCCGCCATAGCCCATCGTGGCAAAAAGGTCGTCAAGCGTTCCGAGCGAATATCTTTTCAAAACAGGCTCCATAAATTCCTTTTTGTGAAGCACGCTTAAGGGAATACCGTTTCGCTTCATCTCTTTTTCAAGGGTTTCCCTTCCCCTTGCGATATTCTCTTCCCTGTTTTCCTTTTTGAACCACTCGTTTATCTTCTTTCTCGCCTGAGATGTTTTTACAATTTTAAGCCAGTCACGGCTTGGGCCATGAGGAACGGACGAGGTTATAATCTCCACAATGTCGCCGTTTTGCAGGGTATAATCGAGAGGAACGATTTTTCCGTTTATTTTTGCGCCTGTGGTTTTGTTTCCTATGGCGCTGTGTATGGCATAGGCAAAATCAATGGGAATCGCCCCTGCGGGGAGGTTTATTACATCGCCTTTGGGCGAAAAAACGAAAACCTCGTCCTCGAAAAGATTAATCCTGACATCGCGCATAAATTCCTCAGGGTCAGTGCTGGATATGTCGCTGTGTATATCAATCAGCTGGCGCACCCATTCAAGTTTTGAGTCAAGCTCGCTCTCGCCCGACTTGCCCTCCTTGTACTTCCAGTGCGCCGCAATGCCGACCTCCGAAATCCTGTGCATTTCCCATGTTCTTATCTGTATCTCAAAGGGACGGCCGGTCGGCCCGATAACAGAGGTGTGAAGCGACTGATACATATTCTTCTTGGGCATTGCGATATAGTCCTTAAAACGCCCCGAAATAGGCTTGTAAAGCTCATGCACCAGGCCCAAAACGGCATAACATTCGCTTATGGAATCAACAATTATTCTGACCGCAAGTAAGTCATATATCTGATCTATGTCAATATTATTCGAATACATTTTTCGATAGATGCTGTAAAAATGCTTCGCCCTTCCCTCAATATGCGCCTTTATCTGAAGCTCGTCAAGCTTTTGCTTCAGCGTTATTTTTATCTTTTCAATGTAGCTTTCCCTTTCCATTCTCTTTTGCGAAATATGCTCCGCGATTTCATGGTACGCATCGGGGTCAAGATACAAAAGCGAAAGATCCTCAAGCTCCCACTTTATGCGCGACATACCGAGGCGGTGCGCCAAAGGAGCGTATATCTCCATTGTTTCCCTCGCCTTGTCAAGCTGTTGCTCTTTTGTCATGCTTTTAAGCGTCCGCATGTTGTGAAGCCTGTCCGCAAGCTTTATCAGCACAACCCTTATATCCTTTGCCATTGCAAGAAACATTTTTCGAAAATTCTCTATCTGCTGTTCCTCTTTTGTGCTGTATGCGATTTTACCGAGCTTTGTAACGCCCTCGACCAAAAGCGCGGTTGTTTCTCCGAAAAGGTTTTTAATATCGTCATAGCCGTAGTTGGTGTCCTCCATTATATCGTGCAGAATGGCGGCGGTTATGGATTCCGAATCAAGCTCTATATCAGCCAAAATGTGCGCAACATAAAGAGGATGAGTTACATACGGCTCACCCGAAATCCTGTTCTGCCCCGAATGTGCGACAACTGCAAAGTTATACGCCTTGTCAATCATCCAAAAATCACACTGGGGATTATAGGCTTTAATTTTTTCTTTTAGCTGTTCAAAAAGCTGCTGCAGAGGAACCTCACCGGTCAATTCCATTTTTCTCACACCTACTCTACTTGTGGCAAGACTTTTTTACATCCTTAATATACATCTGCACTTTATCCCTGTCGTTATAATGGTTTATGTCAAGGGTTCCCGCAATATCAACGCAATCACCCATTTTAAGCTCGTCCGAAAGATAGCCGAAATTGAAGCCAATTGCCTCAAGAAGATGGCCGTCTTTGTTTACGAGAATTTTAATATGCCGCCCCTCGCTCATAACGCCTATCCTTGATATCCTTGCCCTTGTGCAGGCAAAAACGGGAGTAGGATTACCCATTCCGTAGGGTTCGAGAACCGAAAGTCCCGCAACGCTGTCGATATTGATATCTCCGCCTTTTAATTCGGCATCTATGTAAACGGGAGGTATCAGACATTCGCCCGACAGTTTGCTGTCGGCATACTCATTTATTTTGCTTCGGAATTCCCCTATACGCCCGGGGTTTATCGAGAGACCCGCGGCAAGCGAATGGCCTCCGAACTGTGCAAGGCAATCCGAGGTATATGTTAGCGCTTCAAACAGATTAAAGCCTGAAATGCTCCGCCCAGAGCCCTTACCCTCGTCGCCGTCGGTTGAAATCAGTATAGACGGGCGATAGTACCGCTCCGTAATTTTTGATGACACAATCCCGATTACGCCGTGGTGCCAGCCGTCCTTGGAAACCACAATAACCTTTTGGTCGTGCAGTCTGTTTTGTTCGATAATCGAAACGGCTTCATCCAGGATTTTCTGTTCCATCGTCTGCCTTCTTTTGTTTTCTTCCGAAAGCTCACCGGCAATGGTGACGGCGCGCTCTTTATCATTGCACAAAAACAGCTCTACGCTTTTGTGCGCCCGCCCCAATCTCCCCGCGGCGTTTATCCGTGGCGCAACGATAAAGCCGATGCTCCCTGCGGTAATCTTTCTATCCGCAAGTCTTGCAGACTCCAAAAGCGCATCAATCCCCGCATTGCCCGACGACGAAAAACGCTCAAGCCCAAGGGTTACAAAAGCCCTGTTTTCGTCGGTAAGCGGGACGACATCCGCAACGGTTCCGAGGCACACAAACGCCATGTATTTCTTTATAAGCTCTTTTATATCGTTCCCGCCGCTAATTGCGGCAATAAGCTTAAAAACAACCCCGACGCCCGCAAGCTCGGTAAACGGATAAGAGCAATCCTCTCTTTTGGGGTCGATAACCGCGCAGCAGGAAGGTACGCTGCTCTTACATTCGTGGTGGTCGGTTATTATTATATCCATTCCCAGTTTTTTTGCATACTCAACCTCCGAAACCGCCGTAACACCCGTGTCAACGGTTATTATAAGGCTTGTTCCGTTTTGTCTGATGCTTTCGAGCGCGCCCTTGTTTATGCCGTAGCCCTCGTCAACTCTGTCGGGGATATAATAGTCTACATTCGCTCCCCGCTCTTTGAGATACATATAAAGGATTACAATGGATGTGACGCCGTCCGCATCGTAATCGCCGTAAATTGTAATATGCTCTTTATTCTCTATGGCGCTGTTAATACGCCTGACTGCCTTATCCGAATCCTTTAGCATAAAAGGGTCGTAAAGCGCTTTTTCGGGCGAAGCGGTTTTTACCTCACACAGTATATCGGGCCTGTTTTGCATAACTGCGGCGGCAAGTCTTAATACCCCGTACTCTTGGCAAATTGCCTTTACCTTATTCTCATTGTGTTCTTTGTATATCCATTTTTTTTGATGTATCATGGCTGTCTCACTGTTTTGCGGGATCGCGGCTTATTTCATCAAGCTTTTGAAGCATCCCGAAAACCGACTCCTTCATAACATAGTAGTCTGCCTTATTGTTTACGGAAACGGCGGCATATCTGTCCTTATAAGCATTTATTTCAATAATATCATTCGGATTTCCGTTGTTAAAGCTAAAAACTATTTTGCATAACAGCTCGCCTTTTACCTCCTCCGTAACCGAGCCCCTGATCATAAGCCCGATCACACTCTGGTAAGCCGATTTTAAGCTTTTTTCAGAAGCGTCCGCCCCGTTAATTTTATAAACGGTTTTATCCTCCGATTTTTCTATTTCCAACACATAAGTCTTATCCCCCGCCGTAAGGGTAACGCTTTTAATGATATCAAGCGATTTTATATACAAAAGTGTATCGATAATATCCCCCGGGATTACATCCCTAAACGCAAAAACCGACTCGGCTACGGTATAAACAGCCTTTTGTCCCTCAAGCCTTACAAAAGTTTCTCCGTCCTTTGTGTTGCCAAGATAAAATACTACCGCCTCTTTACCCTTTTCCTTAATCGTTATCACATATTTCGGGTTGTCAAGCCCGTAAGGAGAATATGACGGGGGCGAGTCGTCTATAAAACGGTTTATTTCAAAGTTCACGATTTTTGACAGAATATACTTGTCAACCTTTGTATCGTCGGCATCTTTTTTGTATGGCAACAGCATTTCCCAGCTGTTGGACAAAACCCCGCTGGGCACTGGCGTATCGGCAGGCTTTTTCCTTAAAGAAATTTCGGAATCCATTTTCTTTATACTGATTGCCTCAATTTCCGACGCCTTAATCTGTGCAAGCGTTGTGTCGCGATATTTGTCCAAGGGTTTCAAAAATGCTTCACATTTTGAGGCAAGAACCACATACACTCTGTTGCTGTCGTCGGTTTTAACATAGTATGCCGCAAGGTCGGGTGTTTCCCCGCCTATTAAAAAGGTTTTAACGCTTCCGTCGGACAATTTAACGGACGGATTTCCCACAGGGCTGTCAAAGCCGAAAGCGGAAAGGTCGGCGGTATCCCCGATTTCCGACTCCGCATATATACGCGAAAAATCATAGGCTAAATTTTCAACAGCGTAAAGATTCAGCTTTAAGTCCTGTGCGCCTTCAACCTTCCATACTCCGCCGGGTTTAACAAACGAATACTTAAATTCGGGCGTTGAAATTGTCATTGAAACAATATTATCGGCATCCGTTTCAAACAGAATTACAGGCTCACTCTCTGTCGGGGGCTTTTCAGATTCGCTTATAATCGACGGAAGCCTCATCACCGCCCAATACACCGCGGCAAGTAGGGCAACAAGCGATATTGTAAGAATAATACGCTTTTTCACAGGTGGCGCCTCCTCATCCATGTTGCAAGCCCGAACATTAAAACGGTTATCGGGACAAACACAATAAGCACAAGCTGCCAAAGCTGAAAATCACGCAGGGTAAGCTCAAGCGGCGTACCCAGCACATTTTTGGGGAGTATGCTTAAAACGCTTGTATCGTCTATCTGCCAGCTTATGCTTCCGAGGATAAAATCCTTGTTTGCCGTCGAAAAGGTTTCGTCCAAAAATTCTGCGGAGCCCATAACAAGAACCCTTGATTTCACACCCGAATCAATGGAGCGGGTAGCCATTACGCAAAGCGGGAAGGGCCCGTTTACACTCTCGTCGGCGCCGCTTCGCGATTTATCCGACGACTCCAAAAGAGTTTCAAGCAGGATTAGGTCCCTCTCGCTCCAGAGGGGTTTAACCGTTCTTGTAAGGTATGTTACAACATTAAGTCTGTTGTCGGTATAGGGCTTTGTCGCCGCATGCTCTTTAATAACCGGAACAAAGCAATAGGGCGTATTATACACTATCCGCCTTGAATCGGTTTCGACTATTACATCCTCTCCGACTGAAATCCCCATATCGTATAGGTAGCTTTCAAGCCTCGGAAGTTTGGGGGTGTCCGCGCCGAAATATATCTGGGCGTTTTTCCCCGCCTTAAGATAGTTGTCGAGCGAATCTATCTCCTCCGCCGTAAAATCGGTTTTGGGCGATACTATTATATACATATCGTAATTTTCGGAAAAGCCCTCGGTAAGCGTCGTAACCTTTTCTGAAACAATATTATCGTCCAAAAGCGCGGCTTCAAGCGAGGACATGGGCGTTTCTCCGTGGTCGGTCGAAAACGCGACCTTCATATCCGCACTCTTTGAAAGGGACAAAAGGGCCGAGGTTATTTTGCTCTCGGTTGTAATATACTCCAAAGCCCCGATCTGCTGATTATATACATTAAGCTCCTCCGCAGGTATTACCTTAAATCTCGTTCCGTTGTCAACCACAATGGTCCCGTTGGTTATCCCGCCTTCGGCTTTACTTTTGTATTTGTTTGCTTCTACCGGATTTTTTACGGGGTCGACAATACTTAAATTCAGGTTTTTATTGAGAGCGGTATAGCGCTCCAAAATCTCCTTGTTACGGGGATTGCTGCCGCCGTCAGTCTCGAAAAGAATTATCCTAACGGGCGAGGAAACAGCTTTTACTATGCTTACGGTTTCGTTTGAAAGCTTATAAATTCTGTTTTCAGTAAGGTCAATTTTAAGCGTAAACTTGTCGGACAAAACCCCGACAATAATATTTACGAGTACCATAACCGCTATAAACCCCGCTGTCATGGCTGCGGAGCCGGAGCCGTATATGAGCCTTTTGTCAGTGAAAAATCTTTTGATTTTATTCATGCCCTTCCCCTTCCTAACTCCACCTTTTTTTCTCGATAGACAAGACTGTAAGATATATAAAAACAGCAGAAAAACTTAAAAAATATACTACCGACGAAAGGCTTAAAACCCCCGCCGTAAATTCGGTAAACCGCTTGAAAACCGAAAACCAGTCAACCGCATATCTAATAAACGGATAGTTGAAAACGGAGGCTATCCAGCCCGAAATCATAATTCCGAATATTGTAATAAAGGTTATAACAGCCGCGATAATCTGACTTTCCGTTGTTGCGGAGATGAAAACGCCGATTGAGATAAGCGACGCGCCTGCAAGGAAAAAGCCCAAATATAATGCAAATATGGGAAGCAAGTTAATCTTTCCGTATAAAAGCATAACAAACGGATAGATAAGCATTATAACAAGGGCAAAACCGAAAAGAACAACCGCCGAAAGATACTTACCAACAACTATTTTGGTAACGGTTACGGGTGCGGTTAGCAAAAGCTGGTCCGTTTTGTTTTTCTTGTCCTCGGTAAACAGCCTCATCGTAAGAAGCGGTAACAAAAGAACAAATATTAATGTAAGGTCGTTGAAAAAGTCCGACATATCCTTCACTGTTCGGTAGAGGTTCGAATAAACGAAAAATATGCCCGATACAAGAAGGGTTATACCGAGAAAGACATAGCCTATCGGTGATGTGAAATAGCTTCTTAATTCTCTTTTAAATATCGCTGTCATTATTTTTCACCTCCGATTGTTGTTTCGAATGTTCGTCCTTTGATGCCTTTTCCGAGGCGGTCAGCTTCAAAAATACCTCCTCAAGCGTAACTCCGCGCGGGGTTAGCATTAAAATAGGCATATTGTTTTTTGAAAACGCATAAAAAAGGTCTTTTCTTATGTCGGTCTCACCGTCGGTTTCGATATAATACTCAAAAACGCCCTCGCCGATATCCTTGAATGAAACGGATAAAACACCGTCTATATCCTTTATGATTCCCTGCGCAACTTCCGCTTCGCCCTCGGCCTGAAGAGTAAGCCCGCTTTTACCCGCAAGTCCCTTCGAAAGATTTTCGGGCGTGTCGCTCGCCACAATAACGCCGCCGTTTATAATGACAACACGCTCACAAATCGCGCTTACCTCCGGCAGAATGTGCGAGCTGAGTATAATGGTGCGCTCTTTTCCGAGGTCTTTTATAACGCCTCTGATTTCGTTAATCTGTTTGGGGTCAAGCCCGACGGTCGGCTCGTCGAGTATCAGAATTTCGGGGTTGCCCATAAGCGCCTGTGCCAAACCCACTCTCTGTTTATACCCTTTTGAAAGATTTTTGATAAGCCGGTTTTTTACATCGGTAATTTTAACGGTTTCCATAATCTCTTTTACATGGGTATTATAATCAAGCTTAATTTTTTTAAGCTCGTAAATAAATCTTAAATACTCGCTTACCGTCATATCCATATACAGAGGCGGATTTTCGGGGAGGTAGCCTATTTTTCTTTTTACCTCCTCCGGATTTTTCAGAACATCAAGTCCGTCAACCGTAACGGTCCCCGATGTTGAGGATATATACCCCGTTATAATATTCATACATGTCGTCTTTCCTGCACCGTTGGGACCGAGAAAACCGAGTATCTCACCTTTTTTAACCGTAAAACTTACATTGTCCACAGCCTTTTTTGCACCGTATTTTTTGGTAAGGTTTGAAACCGTAATCAACTTTATTGCCTCCTATAATCGCTGATTTTATTCAAGGCTATTAAAAATTTCAGCTATCAGCGACTTAATCAATATTAACTATCTTGATTCCAAGCTCCATAAGCTGTTTTTTGTCAACGAAGTCGGGGGCGTTTGTCATAACCTCCGACGCCGTCTGAACCTTCGGGAACGCCATAACATCACGGATTGACGAGCATCCCGCAAGCAGCATTACAAGTCTGTCAAGCCCGTATGCCATTCCGCCGTGGGGAGGAGTTCCGTACTTAAAGGCGGTTAAAAGATGACCGAACTGCGCCTGCGCCGCTTCCTCCGTAAAGCCCAAAAGTTTAAACATCTTCGCCTGAAGCTCGCCGTCGTAAATCCTTATGCTTCCTCCGCCAAGCTCGCACCCGTTCAGTATTACATCATACGCCTTTGCGCGAACACTTGCGGGGTCGGTATCCAAAAGCTCCAGGTCCTCGTCCATAGGCGCCGTAAAGGGATGATGCTTGGCGACAAACCTTTTTTCCTCCTCGTCATATTCCAAAAGCGGAAATTCCGTAACCCAAAGGAAGTTAAAAAGGCTTTTGTCAATCATATCAAGGCGCTTTGCAATCTCCTGCCTCAGCGCGCCGAGCGAGTCAAAGACAATCTCGTCTTTGTCAGCAACAAACAGGACGACATCGCCGACCTTTGCATCTGCTCTTTTCAAAATTGCGGCGGTTTCCTCTTCGGTCAGGAACTTTGTAACGGGTGATTTAAGCTCACCCTCCGCAACAACAATCCACGCAAGCCCCTTTGCGCAGTATATCTTTACAAAATCGACCAGAGAGTCAAGGTCACGCCTCGAAAGCCTATCCGACGCGCCATTTACATTAATCGCCCTTACACTTCCGCCGTTTGCTACGGCGTCCGCAAAAACCTTAAAGCCGCAGCCCTTCGCAATGTCGGACATATCGACAAGCTCAAGTCCGAAGCGTGTGTCGGGCTTGTCGGAGCCGTACCGCTCCATAGCCTCCTTATAGGTAAGCCGCAAAAACGGAGTTTTGACCTTTATACCGAGTGTCTTTTCAAAGACTTCCGCAAGCATGCCCTCGTTGCAGGATATAACATCTTCCGCCTCAACAAAGCTCATCTCAATATCAATCTGTGTGAATTCGGGCTGACGGTCAGCACGAAGGTCCTCGTCACGGAAGCACCTTGCAATCTGAAAATACTTGTCCATTCCCGCAAGCATCAAAAGCTGTTTATACTGCTGGGGCGACTGGGGAAGCGCATAAAACGCCCCGTGGTGAATCCTGCTCGGAACAAGGTAATCCCTCGCACCCTCCGGAGTGCTTTTTGTAAGCATTGGCGTTTCGATTTCCAGAAAGCCCTGACTGTCAAAATAGTCCCTTGCAACCTTGCACACCTTGTGCCTTAAAATCATATTCTTTTGCATATCTGGGCGGCGAAGGTCAAGATAACGGTACTTAAGACGAACCTGTTCATTGGTGTCTATACCCTCTTCAATGTAAAACGGAGGAGTCTCCGACTTTGAATATATTACTATGTTCGATGCCAGAACCTCAATAGTTCCGGTCGGTATGTTATTGTTTACCGTTTCGGGCGCACGCTTACGCACAACACCCTCAATACCTACGACATATTCGCTTCTTACGCTTTCGGCAAGGGCAAAAATATCCGAAGCCGTCTCCTGATTGAAAACCGTCTGAACAATGCCCGTCCTGTCCCGAAGGTCGATAAATATTACGCCTCCGAGATCACGGTTTTTTGCCGCCCAGCCCATTAAGGTAACCTTTTTTCCGATGTTGCTCTCTCCAAGCTCTCCGCAATAGTCCGTACGCTTTAAGCCTGCCATTCCTTTTTGCATATTATATTCTCCATTCCGCCTGTAAGGCATAAAATTTACTGATTAAAATAAACATTTATTTTTCCGATTCGCAGAGTATTCCGCGCATTTCATCTGTAAAGGTTTTTAGCTTTACAGGGATTTCATCACCCGTTGACATATTTTTTATATTAACAATTCCGGCGTTTATTTCGTCACCGCCAAGTACGGCAACAAACCTTGCGCCGATTTTGTCGGCATACTTCATCTGCGCCTTTACGCTTCGGTTCATCAAATCCGTTTCGGTGCTTATTCCCGCGTTTCGAAGCTGGCCTACAAGCCTCTGTGCCTGCGGTTTTATGTCCTCTCCCGCGCATACTATATATATATCGCACCCTGCAGGCTTTGGGGGAAGAACTCCCTTACTCTCCAAAACCATTATAAGCCTTTCAAGCCCAAGCCCGAAGCCCATTCCCGGTGACTGCGGCCCTCCGAGCTCCTTAACAAGGTTGTCGTACCTTCCTCCGCCGCACACTACCAGATCGCCCGATTTAATCTCGAAAACAGTTGTGGTATAATAGTCAAGCCCGCGGACAATCGTACCGTCCTCAACAAATTTAATTCCGGCTTTTTTAACAAGTGTTTTTACGCTTTCATAATACGCTTTGCATTTATCGCACTGACAATCGACAATCATCGGTGCGTTTTCGCCGATTGCTTTGCACTCTTTGTTTTTACAGTCTATTATCCTCATCGGATTTTTCTCAAGCCGTTCGATACAGGTAGTACAAAGCTCACCCCTGTATTTATCAAAGAAGGAAATCAGCTTTTTGTTATACTCCCTCCTGCATTCGGAGCAGCCGACGCTGTTTAACGAAAGCTTTAAGTCATCAAGTCCGAGCGACTTTAAGAAGAATTGTGCAAGAGAAATTACCTCCGCGTCCGTTTCGGGCGAGGCCGCTCCGAAAACCTCAGTGCCGAACTGATTAAATTCCCTTAACCTTCCCGCCTGCGGCTTTTCATAGCGATAGCAGGAAAGAATGTAAAAAAGTTTTGTAGGCGCGCTTTGGGCATAGAGATTGTTTTCAACAAATGCCCTTACCACTCCCGCCGTGCCTTCGGGGCGCAGGGTTATGCTTCTTCCGCCCTTGTCGTTAAAGGTATACATCTCCTTTTGAACAACATCGGTCGTGTCGCCCACGCCTCTTTCGTAAAGCTCGGTATGCTCAAAAACAGGCACTCTTATTTCCTTAAAACCGAACAGCCTGCACGACTGGCGTATTTTTTCTTCGACATACTGCCATTTGTAAACCTCGTCCGGCGTAACATCCTTTGTGCCTCTGGGCGCCTTAGTAAGCATTGTCACACCCCTCCCGTCAAGTAGTTGGTAAGTATCCCAACTTTTTCTATTTCAACACTGACCGTGTCGCCGTCCTTAATCTCTCCGCAGCCTGCGGGCGTGCCTGTCGAAATAACATCACCGGGCAGCAGAGTCATTATTTTTGATATTTCCTCCACAAGAAAATCTATGCCCCAGATTAGGTTTTTTGTGTTTGAGCTTTGTTTAACCTCACCGTTTAACAAAAGCCTTATATCAAGGTTTGAAGGGTCAATCCCCGTTACTGTATACGGCCCCAACGGCGCAAAGGTATCAAATGATTTTGACCTTGTCCACTGACCGTCCTGTTTTTGGATTTCCCTTGCCGTAACATCGTTAAAACAGGTATAGCCCAAAATATAATCGTTAGCTTTTCCCTTTGGGATATTCCTCGCCTTTTTGCCGATAACCACGGCAAGCTCAGCCTCATAATCAACCCTGTTCACTCCGACGGGGCGCACTATGCTATCGCCGTGCGCGATTACTGCGGTCGAAGGCTTTATAAACAGCTTTGGGAACTCGTCCGCAAAATCGTTCATCTCCAATTGATGGTCTTTATAATTAAGCCCCACGCATACTATTTTTGAAGGCTCACAGGGCGGAAGTATCTTTACCTCACTTAAATCCACGGTCTTTTCGGTAACAAAATATGTATCGAAAATATTGCCTTCTATAAATTTTATAACGCCGTTTTCCAAAGCCCCGCAATGTATTTTACCCATGTGTAAAAACCTTATAATGTTCATTGCCAAGCCTCCTTATTTCAAAATAAAAACCGATGGTCAGGACTGATTTATTATTTTATTTATCATATCCCATACCTCCTCCTTGCCCTCACCCTTTTCAGACGAAAAGGGTATTGCGCTTTCAATTCCAAGGGTTTCGCATATTAAACTCAGGGCGTCCTCCCGCTGTGATTTTTTAAGCTTGTCGCTCTTTGTGGCGACAACAAGCGGTGCAAATCCGGACGAGCGTATCCAGTCAAGCATGGTACAGTCATCAGCCGTGGGCCTATGGCGCATATCCACAAGCAGAATAACCGCCGAAAGGTTTTCACGCCCTGCAAGATATGTTTCAATCATCTCGCCCCATTTTGCCTTTTCGGCTTTTGAAACCTTTGCAAAGCCATAGCCGGGAAGGTCTACAAGGTTAAAAACCTCGTCAATTTCGTAAAAGTTAATGGTTGCCGTTTTGCCGGGGCTTGAGCTTACCCTTGCCAAAGACTTTCTTCCCAAAAGGCGGTTTATTAAAGATGATTTCCCCACATTCGACCGCCCCGCAAGCGCGATATCGGGAAGGTTGTTTTGTGGATACTGACGGGGCGAAACGGCGGATACCAAAAGCCTTACATTATTCAGATTCATTGTCTTATACCCGTCCCTTCGCCGATACCTGCGGAAAAGCCCTCAAGAATTGAAAAATTATCGGAGCTTATCTCATTGCCCAGCGAAATCTCAAGAACATCGGTCATTGATTTTACCGCAACAAATTTTATTTTGTTGCAAACCTCCGGGGGGATTTCCTGAAGGTCCTTTTCGTTTTCGGCGGGGAAAAGAACTGTGCCTATACCCGCGCGGTATGCCGCCAATGCCTTCTCTTTAAACCCGCCGATCGGTAAAATCCGACCTCTTAGAGTTATTTCACCCGTCATGGCAACATCCCTTCGCACCGAACGCCCCGTAAGCGCCGAAATGAGGGCGGTTGCTATGGTAATACCCGCGGAAGGACCGTCCTTCGGTGTTGCGCCGTCGGGCACATGAATATGAATGTCCTTTTCCTTGTAAAATTCCCTGTCAATACCCAGCTGTCCCGCAACGGAGCGGATATAGCTTATAGCCGCCTTTGCGGACTCCTTCATTACATCACCGAGTGAGCCCGTTAATACAATCTCACCCTTGCCGTCCATTATATTGACCTCTATCTGAAGGGTGTCGCCGCCGAAAGCAGTCCATGCAAGACCCGTAGCAACTCCGACCTCGTCGTTGTCCTTTATAAGATCGTATGAGTATATTCTCTTGCCGAGGAACATATCGAGGTTTGCCGCATTTACCGTTATCCTCTTCGCACCTTCTTCTATAATCATTCTTGCCGATTTGCGGCATATCGTCGCAATCTGTCTTTCAAGGTTTCTTACGCCGGATTCTTTGGTATAATAGTTTACTATTCCGTAAATTGCGTTCTCGTCTATTTTAAGCGCGCCGGACGATATTCCGTGGAGCCTTTTCTGTTTCGGAATTATATATCTTTGCGCAATCTGCACCTTTTCATAGTCCGTATAGCCCGAAAGGGTTATTACCTCCATTCTGTCCTGAAGCGGCCTCGGAATCGAATCAAGCGAGTTTGCGGTTGTTATAAACAAAATCTCCGAAAGGTCAAACGGAATTTCTATATAGTGATCCGAAAAGGCAAAGTTCTGTTCGCTGTCCAAAACCTCAAGCATTGCGGACGAAGGGTCGCCGCGAAAATCATTGCTCATCTTGTCAATCTCGTCAAGAAGTATCATTGCGTTTTTACTTTTTGCCATGCGTACCGCATTTATAATCCTTCCCGGCATAGCGCCGATATAGGTTTTTCTATGCCCTCTGATTTCCGCTTCGTCGCGAATACCGCCAAGTGACAGGCGGGCATAATTCTTTCCGAGCGCTGTTGCGATACTTTTCGCAATGGAGGTTTTACCCACGCCCGGCGGACCGACAAGGCACAGAATCGGACCTTTAATGTCCTTTGCAAGCTGGCGGACGGCAAGGAACTCCAGTATACGCTCCTTAACCTTAAAAAGCCCGTAATGGTCTCTGTCAAGAATCCTTTTTGCCCTTTCTATATTAAATCTTTCCTTCGTGTAAATATTCCAGGGAAGCGACAGAACGGTGTCAAGATATGTCCTTAAAAGTGCTCCGTCGCTCATGCCCGCAGGCATTTTCGCAAGACGGTCAACATCCGCCAAAAGTTTTGATGCGGACTCCTTCGGAATACCCGATTTTGCGATTTTCCGCTTATACTCCTTAACCTCGGCCGAAATTCCGTCCCTGTCGCCAAGCTCGTTTTGAATAATCTTAACCTGTTCGCGCAGGTAGTACTCCCTTTGGTTTTTGTCAATCTGCTCTTTTACCTTTTCGGCTATATCCTTTTCAAGGCGAACAATCTCCATCTCACGGTGCATAATCACAATAAGTTTTTCTACTCTTTTTTCAATCACCGTTTCTTCGAGAATAGCCATTTTATCCTCAAGATTGACAAATACATTTGCGGCGATAAGGTCCGCAATCTCGCCGGGATTTTTTATATTCATAACGGATATTATCGTTTCCCTCGGAGTTTTGGACATTATCTGAAGGTATTCGTCAAAAATCTCCTTGGCGTTTCGTGTCATCGCCTCAAGAGTCGGGGTTATTTCGGGCGTTATGTTCGGGTACTGCCTGATTTCGCCCGACATATATTTTCCGCTGTCCGTAAGCTTTAAAAGCTTACCCCTGTTAAGCCCCTCGACCAAAACCCTTATACTTCCGCCGGGAAGCTTTAATAGCTGTTTAACCTTTGCAACCGTGCCGAAGGAATACAGATCATTAAACGAAGGCTCATCCTTTTGGGCATCCATCTGGGCAACAAGGAATATTTTTTGATCTCCTATCATTGCCGCCTCAAGCGCGGCAACGCTTTTTTCCCTTCCCACATCAAAATGCAATACCATATACGGAAAAACGCAAAGCCCCCGAAGCGGCAATACGGGAAGTGTTATTTTTTTAGTTCTTAAACCGATTTTCTTTTTTTCACTCTCGCTCAACCGGACTACACCCCATTTTTAATATTCTATTTATTATATACTCTTTTATTAGATTTTTCAACCCTTTTTTTGAAGAGAAAGGCTTGCGCTCGGGCAAGAGTTTTATATGATTACTTTATACTTTATTTGGTAATCGCTGATTTAATGCAGCGATTACTAAATACTCGTCGCCGCAATAATTTTCGTATCGTGCGGCAAGGACGCGAAATGTTCTTTTTTGTCCGATTTAATGCCGAACACGGTTTCAAAAACCTCAAATATATTTTCTACCGAAACAACCTCTATATCCATTTTTGAAAAAAGCTCGCGGTAATTCTCCTTGGGTATAATAACCTTTTTAATCCCCGCGTTTATCGCCGCCTCAACCTTTGCGACAACCCCGCCCACAGGGCGAACCGTTCCCTGAATGGCTATCTCGCCCGTCATGGCTATCTGCGAATCAATTGGAACACCGTATACCGCTGAATACACGCCGCAGGCTATCGCCACTCCCGCAGACGGGCCGTCGATGGGCGCACTTCCGGGGAAGTTTATATGAATATCATATTGCAAAAAGTCAATTCCGTAGTACCGCTTCAAAACCGTTAGCATATTTTCCACAGAGGACTTTGCGCTGCTTTTTCTTGTCAGTCTTTGCGCGTGGTTTACCAATTCCTCGTTTTCGATAATTCCGGTAATGACAAGTTTTCCGCTTCCTGCCGTAGCGTTTACCTCAATATCCATAACCGTTCCGAAGGATGCGCCGTAAACAGCAAGACCGTTCACAAAGCCGATTGCGCTTCCCTTTTCCACCTTCTTTTCGATTTTCGGGTTGTACTGACCGAATTCTATAACCCACTCAATGTCTTTGGTCTGGATTTTTGTTCTATGCTCATAGATTGCGACACTGCTTGCGATTTGAACCATGCTTACCGCATCGCGCCCGCTGTGCGCATACCGCGCAATAAGCGAAAGTCCTTCGCTATCTATTGAAACACCGCCCTTTTGTGCGGCGTTTTTTGCAATCGTTTTTATTTCCTCGTTGGTAAGAGGCTTGAAAAATATTTCTATACACCTTGACCTTATAGCAGGGGGAATCTCATCAGGCGTCTTGGTTGTCGCGCCCACAAGCCTGAAATCCGCAGGAAGTCCGTTTTGGAATATGTCATGGATGTGTGGAGGAATGTTGCTGTCATAAGCGCTGTAATACGCGCTTTCGAAAAACACGCATCTGTCCTCCAAAACCTTCAAAAGTTTATTCATCTGAATGGGGTGAAGCTCGCCTATCTCGTCTATAAAGAGCATTCCTCCGTGCGCCTTTGTCACCGCGCCCGCCTTGGGCTGGGGAACGCCCGCAGGGCCGTATGAGCCCGCACCCTGATAAATGGGGTCATGCACCGTCCCTATAAGCGGGTCCGCAATCCCGCGCTCGTCAAACCTAAGGGTTGTCGCGTCAATCTCGATATACTTCGCACCGCTTGTAAAGGGCGACATCGGGTTTTTCTTCGCCTCCTCAAGCACAACCCTTGCCGCGGCGGTCTTTCCCACTCCCGGAGGGCCGTATATTATGACATGCTGTGGATTTGGGCTGCAAATCGCCGCACGGAGTGCCTTAAGCCCCTGCTTTTGCCCGATTATTTCATCAAGACTGCTTGGGCGCGTAACCTCGGACAAAGGCTTTGTAAGATGTACCTGCCTGAGCCTTTGAAGCTTTAAAAGCTCCTTTTTCGATTCCTGCTCAAGCGACCTTCGGGAGCTTGTCTGCCCTTTTAGCATATTCAAAAAATAAATGCCGATTATTACAGAGAATACAAACTGGATTATGAACAAAGCAACCATAAGCATATTAAACCCTTCCTTTCCTTTGACAATATTATTTCAATAATTGGGAATAAAATTCCGAGATTAGCGAAAAATATTGGTACAATTGTCGCGTAAAGGGAGTCTGATATATGAAGAAGTTAAACAGAAAAGGTTTTTTAATATTATTTGCAGTAATTATTTTGTTGTTTGCAGGGATTACATTTCAGTACTCGGCAGTGCCTACGCTTTCAAGGTACGGCTCGCGCGGTCCCGAAGTACGCGAAATTCAGACAAGGCTGAAAAAATGGGGATATAAAATAACCGCAATAGACGGGATATACGGTCCCAATACCAGAAGTGCCGTAATACAGTTTCAGCGAAACAACGGGCTTAAGCCCGACGGAATTGCAGGGCCGGCAACACTCGGGGCGATGGGAATATCGTCAAGAAGCAGTTATGACAACAATGTTCAGCTTCTTGCAAGGATAATAAGCGCGGAATCAAGGGGAGAACCCTACGCGGGTCAGGTAGCGGTAGGCGCCGTGGTTTTGAACAGGGTTAAGCACCCGTCATTTCCGAACACAATATCGGGTGTAATCTACCAGCCCGGGGCATTTACCGCTATTACCGACGGTCAGTTTAACGCCCAGGTGGTTTCCTCCGCATATAATGCGGCAAGGGATGCCTTAAACGGGTGGGATCCGTCCAATGGGGCGATTTATTACTACAACCCCGCCAAAACCACCAACAAATGGATATACTCCCGCCCCGTTGTCGCAAGAATAGGTAAGCATGTTTTTGCAAAATAGAATCGTCATAAACAGGCCATAACAAGCGCAAGCGCCATAAGGATTACCCCTATGGCGCTATTTTTTAACTTATTGGAAATTGCGTAAGTATGCGCAATTTCACGCTTCGGCGAAAATGAATTTCGCCTTCGCATACGCTCGCACGGCAAGCGGATGCGTTAGGGAAAACGCTTCGCGCCCGAACGCTTTATTTTATTTTTCTCTTTATTTTTTTTAATAATGTGATATAATGTGATATAACAAATGCAATTAGGGATTCTTTAGGAGTGTAATGATAAATGAAAACTGAATTAAAGAATAAAGGTTTTCTGTATCCAATAATTGCAACTATCTTGGTATGTGTTTCAATAACAATATATTGCATTATAAACGGTGAGCCTTGGACTTACCCTATGATGTACGACCCTTTATTCTTCTTGCAGGCAGGTCAAATATTTAGTGCAATAATTTTAGCCGTCATTCTTGCACTCATAAAACCCACAAGAAAAAATGGGCTTTGGTTTATAATTCCTTTAATACTAATAGCATTTGCGTTTCTATATGATATTATTGTACATATAGTATATCCTTGCTGTTAGTGGCGGCTTGAGCTCCAAATAAGCATAACCGAAAACTGACAAAATTCAATTTTCCTATATATTACATAACACCACAAACCTGTTTACTGGAGTGATTGTTTTGGATAAAAACTACGGATTTGTAAAGGTTGCCGCGGCGGTTCCGCTTTGCGCGGTCGCAGACACGCGCCACAACTGCACCGAAATTGCGGAACTTATCAAAAAGGCGTATGCCGAAGGTGCGCATGCGGTTGTATTTCCCGAGCTTTGCGTTACGGGGTACAGCTGCGGCGACTTGTTCTTCTCAAAAACATTGCAGGACGGCGCATATAAAGGCATTTCATATATATTAGACGAAACGAAAAACCTTGACATAGTAAGCATTGTCGGGCTTCCCGTTTTTGACGGTGTTCACCTGTTAAACTGTGCGGCAGTGCTTTTAAAGGGCAAAATTTTGGGCATTGTACCCAAAACATACATCCCCAATTACGGCGAGTTTTACGAGGGGCGTTGGTTTGCCCCCGCCGACAAGGCTTCAAAAACAGAAATCGAACTTTGCGGACAGACCGTACCCATAACAAGCAATTTAATCTTCGACTTCGGCGACATGAAGATAGCTGTTGAGATATGCGAGGATATGTGGGCTTCGACGCCGCCCTCGGCACTGCACGCCATAAGCGGTGCAAACCTTATCTTTAATCTTTCCGCAACAAACGCCGTTATCGGCAAAAGCGGTTACAGAAAATTGCTTGTAAAGCAAAGAAGCTTTACATCACATTGCGGATATGTTTTTGTGTCTGCGGGTGCGGGCGAGTCAACCACCGATACTCTTTATTCCTCCCATGTTTTAATAGGCGAGAACGGTGCTGTTTTAACGGACGAAACGCCTATGACCTTTGAGAGCAAAATATTTTACAGCGAGATTGATTTACAAAGGCTTGAGGCGGACAGAAAAAAGAATACCGGCTTTTGTTCGGTTTTGAAGCCGGCATCGGAATATAAAACGGTTAAGGCGGATTTTAACGGCACTCCCATTACCTCTCTTTCGCGAGACTTTTCACGCTTTCCCTTCGTGCCCGGCTTAAAGTCGGACAAGGACACGCGAATGAGTGAGATATACGATATTCTTGCCATGTCCCTTGCTAAGCGCCTAAGGCATACGGGCATAAAGTCGCCTGTTTTGGGAATATCGGGCGGGCTTGATTCAACCCTTGCGCTTTTGGTTGCGGTAAGATCCATGGATATTTTAAAACTTGAAAGAAAAAACATTATTGCCGTAACAATGCCCGGCTTCGGCACAACCGACAGAACCCTTGAAAACGCAAAGCGGCTTATAGCCCATCTTGGCGCAACCTTGCGGGAGATAAGTATAAAGGACGCTTGCATACAGCATTTTAAGGATATAGGGCATGACATTAACAATACCGATATAATCTATGAAAACTCGCAGGCGCGAGAGAGAACGCAGATTTTAATGGATATAGCCAACCAGTCAAACGGTATTGTTGTCGGCACGGGTGACCTTTCGGAGCTTGCGCTCGGCTGGGCGACCTATGCGGGCGACCATATTTCAATGTATGCGGTTAACTGCGGCGTGCCCAAAACGCTTGTGCGCCATTTGGTTTCATGGATAGGCGAGAGCGTTTTGGAGGGTGAGGTTAAAAAGATTATTGCGGACATACTTGATACACCTATTTCGCCGGAGCTTCTTCCCGCGGGGGAAAACGGAAAAATCGCACAGAAAACAGAGGAGATTTTGGGCGATTATGTCCTTCACGATTTCTTTTTATATTATTTTATGCGGTTCGGGTTTACTCCGCAAAAGATACTGTTTATAGCGAAAAAGGCGTTTCTTGGCGAATATGACGAGATTTACATTAAAAATTGCCTTAAAACCTTTTTCACACGGTTTTTCAACAATCAGTTCAAGCGCTCATGCATGCCCGACGGCCCGAAGATAGGCTCCGTAAGCCTTTCGCCCCGTGCCGACTGGCGTATGCCCTCCGATGCCGAAGCAAGGCTTTGGCTTGAGGAGTTGTAAATTTAAGTCACTATATCATTTTATTGAAAAAACCCGTCCCATGCCTTATCGGCTTTGGACGGGTTTTGTGGTTTATCTTCAGCCTATGTAATTGTATCCTGCTTCTATCGCCTTCATGTTAACCTCGATAAGCTCCTTTTTTGAAGGAGGAACGCTTTTTTCAACCGCTTTTCTCACCGTTTCCATAGTGGCGAATTTCGAAACTGCAATCAGCTTTCCGAAAATTATCATATTCGCAAGCTTGGGAATTTCCATATCGCTTGCCATTTGCGTTGCGGGAATGGGATAAAAGTTTATGTCGTCCCTATCGGGCTTTATGCTTATCAGCGAGCTGTCCGCTATGATGTTCCCGCCGGTCAAAACCGTTTTTTCAAACTTTGTAAACGAGGGAAGGTTCATCGCAACAAGGTCGGTCGGGTTGTTTACGATGGGCGAGCCGACGGGACTGTCGGATATAATAACATGGCAGTTTGCCGTTCCGCCCCTCATTTCGGGGCCGTAGGACGGAAGCCACGAAACCTCCATATCGCCCATAAGCCCCGCATACGCCGCGACCTTTCCAGAAAACAATATTCCCTGCCCGCCGAAGCCGGCAAATAAAATCTCATAAGTCATAGCAATTCTCCGTTCCGCCGCCGTATGCGGCATAAATCTTATAGCAATATAATTAAGCCTTTTGCTCGGCATCAATATCCTTATATGTTCCGAGCGGGTAATGGGGAATCATATTTTCCCTAAGCCAATCCAAAGCCTCAACCGGCGAAAGGCCCCAGTTTGTCGGACAGGTCGACAAAACCTCGACAAGCGAAAAGCCTTTTTTGTCAATCTGGTTTTGGAACGCCTTTTTGATTGCCCTCTTTGTGTCGTTTATGTTTTTAATGCTGTCAACACTGCACCTTTTTATATACGACGGGCCTTCAAGGGTTGAAAGCATTTCGGACATTCTTATGGGATAGCCCTGCGCCTCGACCTTACGCCCGTAAGGCGAGGTTTGGGTAACCTGACCCACAAGTGTTGTTGGCGCCATCTGCCCGCCCGTCATTCCGTATATCGCGTTGTTAATAAAAATAATCGTTATATTTTCGCCCCTTGCGGCGGCGTGTACCGTTTCGGCGGTTCCGATAGCGGCAAGGTCGCCGTCACCCTGGTATGTGAAAACAATGTTTTCGGGGTTGGCTCTTTTTATACCAGTTGCCACGGCGGGCGCTCTTCCGTGCGCGGCCTCCTGCATATCGCAGTTAAAATAGTTGTATGCAAAAACGGCACAGCCGACGGGAGCGACACCGATTGTGCTGCCCTCTATCCCAAGCTCGTCTATAACCTCCGCAACAAGGCGATGGACAATTCCGTGAGTACAGCCGGGACAGTAGTGAAGCGGCACATCGCTAAGTGCCTTCGGTTTTTGAAATACGATTGCCATCACACATACCTCCTTATTTCGTCATAGACATCGGCAGGGATCGGGACAACTCCGCCCGTACGCCCGTAAAAATGCACGGGGCAGGCGCCAGCGGCACTAAGCCTTACATCCTCAACCATCTGACCCATACTCATTTCAACACACAGGATTGCCTTAACCTTTTTTGCGGCGGCGGAAATCACATCGCTTGGGAAGGGCCAAAGAGTTATGGGGCGGATAAGCCCCGCCTTTATTCCGTTTTCCCTTGCCTTTTTTATAGCCGCCTTGACAATCCTTGCGGTTGCGCCGTATGCAACGAGGATAATTTCGGCATCCTCTGTTCCCTCGGCTTCGAATCTTACCTCATTTTGTTCTATCTCAATATATTTTTTCCAGCGGTTTTTTATTAATGCCTCAAGCTCATCGGGCTGTATATACAAAGAGTTTATAATATTCGGCTTTCTCATCTTTTTTGTACCCGTCGTCGCCCATTCCTTTTCGGGGAGTTTAACCCCCGTCGTGTCGGGGAAGGCGACAGGCTCCATCATCTGACCCAACATTCCGTCGCCCATAAGCATTACGGGCATACGGTATTTGTCCGCCAAATCAAAGGCCAAAAAGGTTGAATCGACAATCTCCTGAATGGATGACGGCGCAACAACTATCATTCGGTAGTCGCCGTGACCGCCGCCCTTTACCGCCTGAAAATAGTCGGACTGCGCGGGCTGAATCCCTCCGAGCCCAGGGCCCGCTCTTACAATATTCACGATAACGCAGGGTAAATCCGCGCCCGCTATGTATGAAATCCCCTCAGATTTCAGCGAAATACCCGGACTTGAGGACGAGGTCATCGCCCTCACTCCCGCGCCCGCCGCGCCGTAAACCATATTTATTGCCGCAACCTCGCTTTCGGCCTGCAAAAATGTTCCGCCTATCTTCGGCATACGCCTTGCCATATAAGCCGAAATTTCGGTCTGCGGCGTTATAGGATAACCAAAAAAGTGCCTGCAACCCGCACGGATTGCCGCCTCGGCTATCGCTTCGTTACCTTTCATTAAAACCTTGTCCATTTTTATATCCATTCCTTTCGTCGGGCAACCCTGTTAAAGCCGCTTATTTCTCAACAGTTATAACAACATCGGGGCAAATTGTGGCACAAAAGGCACAGCCGATGCACTTTTCCATTTCTATAACCTGTGCGGGATGAAAGCCCTTTTGGTTAAGCCTGTCTTTCGCCATTACCACTATTTTTTTCGGGCAAACGACGGTGCAAAGCTCACAACCTTTACAGGCATTTTCGTTAAATTTCACCTTTGCCAAATCAAACACCTCTTTCCCACGGTAAAGTTAAATATAAATCAAGGGGCATCTTTTTTATATCTGTTTTAAGGTCGGCTAAAATACTTCTTATTCCAGACACAGCCAGAACGGGGATACCCGTTATTTGAGAAATCTCGTCGGCAAGCCTCTGTCCGTCCAAAATGTCCGCCGCCGTTGTTTCGCCCTTGACATTTGTATTGTTTATAATTCCGGTAACTTTAAGCCTTGACGCGCCTTCGATATCCCTCATAAGCCTTATGGTGTCTTGGGAATTCGAGGTAAGCGGACGGCGCTTGTTTATTACAAAGTACATCTTATAGGGTTTATCTTCAAAATACTTGTGATACTGCCCCAAAGCGATTGCACCGTCGTCGTCCCCCCCTACATCTATAACTACATCGTTTTCGGATTCAAGCGCGCCGAATATTTCGGGCGGCAAGGTCGGCATATTCACATTGGTGTTGGCAAATTCGGGCGCTATAAGGCGTATACCCTCACGCACAAGCATCTTTTGCGCATCCTTTGTCCTGAAATACGGATTTACTATGTCCAAATCAATTATGATAGGGTTTGTAAGCGAAAGGGCAAGGTTAAGCGCAATTTCGGTCTTACCGCTTCCGTAATGACCGGTAATAATGTAAATCACTGCCCACGCCCCCAAACCTTAGTAATATTTGCAGTATAACGCTTTGCAAGTTTTTTGTCAAGTGAAAAAAGCACTAAAAAAGGCAGGAAAAAACCAGCCGCCGCACCCGCCCAGGCGGGAATCGTCCCGTTTGAATCCGCTGCCGCATAACCTATAATCATTAAAATCATCGGCACAACATACACTAAAAATGCCGCAAGCAAAACACTTTTGTCCGAAAGCTCGACCGTTACCATATCGCCGACATTCGCCCCCGCGGTGTTGTTCGCGACTACGGTTTTTTGCGTCATTTCGCACCCTCCGCCGCAAGTGGCACAGTTCTCTCCGCAGGAGGTCGATCTTACAATCACCACCGAAGCAAAATTATTATCAACACTGATTACTTTTCCCGTTTTCCGCAATCTTATATTCCTCCGCCATTTCAAGCATTTCCTTCGCGCTGTCCATCGTCAGCTGTGTTATTTTAGCTCCGCCGATAATTCTCGCAAGCTCCGAAACCCTGTCGTCCTTCGAAAGGCGTATGACCTTTGTTTGCGTCACACTGTCGGTCATTCCTTTTTCAATAAGAAAATGCGTGTCCGCCATGCTGGCTATCTGAGCAAGGTGGGTTATGCAAAGCACCTGTCGTTTTGATGATATTTTGTTGATTTTCTGCGCGATTTTCTGCGCGGCCCTTCCGCTTACTCCCTTGTCCAACTCGTCAAATATAAGCGTGGGGACATTGTCGGTATCGGCAAGTATGCTTTTTATCGCAAGCATAATCCTTGACATCTCGCCGCCGGAGGCTATCTTTGAAAGCGGCTTGGGCGGCTCGCC
Organism: Firmicutes bacterium ADurb.Bin193; assembly: GCA_002070105.1. Taxonomy (GTDB): domain Bacteria; phylum Bacillota; class Clostridia; order Monoglobales; family Firm-18; genus MWCQ01. The sequence goes on from MWCQ01000001.1 coordinate 73,490, forward strand.
CGCGTTTACAGAAATCAAAAACTCGACCCTGTCGGCGCCCGTGGGGCAAAATTCACATGGCTCTATTTCCGTCTGAAAACTAACTCTTTTCATATCAAGGTCGGAAAGCTCGAAGGTTATCTTTTCTTCAAGGAGCTTTCCCGCGGCTATCCGCTTTTGTGTTATCTCCTTTGAAAGCTCCGTCTGCTTTTGCAGGTTTTCCGAAAGCTCGTTCTCAAGCTTTTTCGAAAGCTCCTCGCTTTGCATAATCGTTTCAAGCTCTGCTTTGGCTTTTTCGTTGTATTTTAGTATCTCACCGATGTCCGCTCCGTATTTACGCTTTAAAGAATTAATAAGGTCAAGCCTTTCTTCGATCATGTCAAGCTCGCGCGGGTTGAAATCAATACTGTCGGCAAAGGCGTGTATCCTATGTATTATATCGTCAAGCTCAAAGTTTATTTCGGTGATTTTACTTTCAAAATCCGAAAGCTCCAGATCATATCTTGCTATGCCCGAAAGGCTTGCCGAAACCCTTGAAAGCATATCGTGGACATTCTCGTCGTTGGTATATAATATCGCGCGCGAAAACTCCAAAGCCTCGGATATTTTGCTTGCCCCCGAAAGAAATTCCCGCCTGTCGGAAAGCGCCTCCTCCTCGCCCAATTTAAGATGCGCTCCCTCTATTTCATCTATTTGATACTTTAAGAGTTCAATCCTTCTTTGCTTTTCACGCTCGTTCTCATTTAATTCGCCAAGCTTCTTTTCAAGGCTTTTTGTAATGTCGTAAACCGACTTGTATTCGCAAACAAGCTCCGTTATACCCGCAAAGCTGTCCAGGTAAGCCGTGTGGCTTGAGGGGTTTAAAAGTGACTGGTTGTCCTGCTGTCCGTGAATATTTATGATAAGTTTTGACAGCTCCTTCACCATGCCCGCGGTTACCATCATTCCGTTTATGCGTGAGGTTGCGCGCCCGTCCGTATTAAGGTCGCGGTAGATAAGTATATTCCCGCCGTCAACTTCAACACCGATCTCGGACAGATAAGACAAAACGGCAGGGTCGTTTATATTAAACATAGCTTCGACAACGGCCTTGTCCGTACCGTTTCGTATAAGATCACGGCTTGTACGCTGACCCAATACCATATTTAACGAATCAATAAGAATCGACTTTCCCGCACCGGTTTCACCCGTAAGGGCATTAAAGCCGTCGCCGAACTCAACAAAAACCTCGTCTATTACCGCAATGTTTTTAATGTGAAGGCTTACGAGCATCTTAAGCTACCCCCTCATTTCATTGAGCCTTGAACAAATATACTTCGCATCCTCACCGCTTAGCGCAACTATCATAATCGTATCGTCGCCCGCAATGCTTCCGACTATCTCCTTAATCGACATGGAATCCACGGCGGAAGCCGCCGCCTGCGCCGCACCGCTTAAGGTTTTAATCACAACAATATTCCCCGCCGGCACGACGCTTGTAACGGAGTGTGAAAAAATTTCGCGCAGTTTTTCGCTAAAGCTGTTGCCACCGGCGCTTTCCGCTCTTTTATATGCCTGAACACCGCTCGGAAGCATAACCTTAACAAGGCGAAGGTTGTGTATATCACGCGAAACAGTCGCCTGGGTAACATTAAAGCCCTCACTTTGAAGCTTCTCTACGATTTCCTCCTGCTTTTCAATGGTTTGGTTTTCTATAATCTCAAGGATTTTTGCATGACGCCTCTTTTTACTGTCCATTTATCACACACCGTCCTGCTTTTCAAAGATTTTTTCCCTCAGCTTTTCGTAAAATGAGCTTCCGTATGCCCTTACAAGACTTATCTTTTTGCCTCCGCTTACCGACACATCTTCGTTTGCTTTAAGTTCATATCCGCACTGTCCGTCCATTGTAAGATAAGCGCCCGATTTTACCGCATCCCTCACGCTTATGCGAATATCCTTGTATACGGGAAGAATTATGCTTCGCGAATAAAGGTCGTGGGGACAGATGGGTGTCACTATCAAAACCTCAAGAACAGGGTCCGCAATCGGGCCGCCTGCCGACAGGGAATACGCCGTCGAGCCTGTGGGGGTAGAAATTATCAGCCCGTCGGCCAGAACGGAATTAACAAGTTTATCGTCTATATAAAGCGAAAATTCAAGCATCCTTGAAAAACCGCCCCTGTGAATTACCGCATCGTTAAGCGCCGTAAAGCGTTCCCCGCCGACGCTTACATCAAGGGTCATGTGCTCGGCAACCGTGTAGTTGCCCTTTAATATATCGCAAAGCGTGTCCTCCTCGGTTCTCTCGATTTCCGCAAGAAAGCCGAGGTGGCCGAGGTTAATTCCGAGCAGGGGAATACCCAAATCGCCGTATTCCCTTGCGGCGGACAGTATCGTCCCGTCTCCGCCCAAAACGACAAGCATATCGGCATCAGCAAGACCCTCACGGTCAACATACCGGACATCAATACCGTTAAGATTATACTCGCGCAGAATAAGCGCCTCTGCGCCGCTTTCTTTTATCAGTCCCGCAACACGGCCTGCTACGGAAAGATCGGAATCCTTATTCCTGTTCGGGATTATCGCTATCTTCTTCATTTTGCCCCTCCCTGTGGGATTGCTCCACAACCTCTTTTATGTCAGGCTTACCGTCCTTACCGGTCTTGGAAATATACATAAGATATTCGATGTTACCCTTCGGGCCTCGTATGGGCGAATAGGTTAAGCCCTTTATTTTAAAGCCGATTTCGCGTGTAAAGTCTAAAACCTTTACAATAACATCTTCATGTATTTTTATATCCCTTACAACGCCTTTTTTGCCTACCTGCTCCCTTCCCGCCTCAAACTGAGGCTTTATTAGAGCAACAGCCTCCCCGTCCTCCTTCAAAAGCCGCCACACCACGGGAAGCACAAGTTTAAGCGATATAAATGAAACATCAATAGATGAAAAATCAAGCCTGTCGGCAACATCGTTTTCGTCAATGTAGCGAATGTTCTTCCTTTCAAGATTGACAACCCGCTCATCGCTTCGGAGAATCCACGCAAGCTGTCCGTACCCGACATCAACGGCATATACCTTTGCCGCGCCGTTTTGCAGCATACAGTCGGTAAATCCGCCTGTGGATGCGCCCACATCCATACAAATTTTGCCCTTCAAATCTATCTTAAAGTGTGACAAAGCCTTTTCAAGCTTAAGTCCGCCGCGGCTTACATACTTTAGTGAACCGCCCCTGACCTCGACTGCGGCGCCTTCGCCCAACATTGCGCCCGCCTTGTCAGCCCTCTGGCCGCCTATATATACACAGCCCGACATAATTATGCTTCGCGCTTTTTCACGGCTCGGTGCAAAGCCGTTTTCGACAAGGTATGTGTCAAGCCGCTTTTTCAACTGTCACACTCCCTTTTGATTATTTCCGCCACGGATTGGACATCAACACCGCATTTTTTGTAAAGCTCACGGTATGAGCCGTGGGGAATGGGACAATCCGCATAGCCGAGCCTTCTAACGGGCATACCGATGGCACATTCTATCTGACAGCCAGCCCCGCCTATCTCAACATTATCCTCAAGGACAATCATTGCGCCAGTCTTGCTGATTGAGTTTTTTAAAGTTTCAATGTCGAGCGGCTTTACCGTTCCCAAATCAATAATCTCAACATCCCTGCCGGAAGCCTCGGCCGCCTTTTTAGCGGTTTCGAGCATATTCCCGACCGAAACAAGGGTAATATCCTTCCCCTCTTTTATTATGCGCGCCCTTACGAATTCAAAAGGATACGCCTCCTCGTCCTGCGCCATTATCTTGTTGTATCTTATGGCGATCGGACCGTTGTGGGTGTTTATCGCATAGTCAAGCATCTGCCTTAACATATCGGGCGACGAGGGCGCCAAAATCGAAATATTGGGGATGTGCGAAAGATATGAAAGGTCATAAATGCCGTGGTGCGTTTCGCCGTCCTCTCCCACTATTCCGCTTCTGTCCAGGGCAAAAACGACATGCAGGTTCTGAAGCCCGACATCGTGAAAAATCTGATCATACGCCCGCTGTAAAAAGGTTGAATACACCGCCACGACAGGGGTTAACCCTTCAGCTGCAAGCCCTGCGCCGAAGGTTACCGCGTGAGCCTCGGCAATCCCCACATCGTAAAAGCGTTCGGGAAACTCCGAAGCAAACAAATTAAGCCCCGTACCGTCCGGCATTGCGGCGGTAATTGCGACAATGTTTTTGTTTTTGTGTGCAAGCTCCACAAGCCTTTCGCCGAAAACCTTGCTCGACTGGATATAGCTTTTGCTGCCGCCGTTTTGCTTGCCCGTATCGACATCAAAGCTTCCTATTCCGTGGTATATGTTCGGTTTATCCTCGGCAAAGGAATAGCCCTTGCCTTTTTTGGTGTATACATGAATAAGCACAGGCCCCTCAATACCCTTCGCCCTTTCCAGTACCTGCGACATCTGGTCTATGTTGTGTCCGTCGATAGGACCTAAATAAGTAAAGCCCAAATCCTCAAAAATAGAACTTTCTATAAGAAGATAACGAATACTGTCTTTGGCTTTCTGAAGCTGGCGGGCAATCGGGCCGCCTACCTTCGGAATTTTATTCAAAAAGGTGTCAATCTGCTTCTTTGCCTTAAAATACGAAGGCGCAGACCTCAATTTATTTAGATACTTTGAAATTCCTCCCACATTTTTGGATATTGACATCTCATTATCGTTTAAGACAACAATAAAATTAGTGCGCATCCTTCCCGCATTGTTAAGCCCCTCATAAGCAAGACCGCCCGTCAGGGCGCCGTCACCTATTACCGCCACAACGGAAAATTTTTCACCGCGAAGGTCCCTTGCCCTTGCAATTCCCAAAGCGGCGGAAACAGAGGTACTGCTGTGTCCGGTGTTAAAGCAGTCGTGACTGCTTTCACAGCATTTCGGAAAACCGCTTATGCCGCCGAAAGAACGAAGTTTTGCAAATTCGTCCTTCCTTCCGGTTAGGATTTTGTGGGTATATGTCTGATGACCGACATCCCATACTATTTTATCCCGATTTGTATCAAAAACCCTGTGAAGCGCAATAGTAAGCTCTACTACGCCGAGATTGGACGCAAGATGCCCGCCGGTTTTCGAAACGCTCTCGACAAGAAATCCGCGTATTTCTCTTGCAAGCGTTTCAAGCCTTGAGGCATCAAGTTTTTTTATATCAGCCGGGGATTTTATGTTGTTAAGTATTCCCATTACGCTCTCCCTCTTTTGCGGATTTTATCAAAGTAATAGAATAAAAGCGCGACAGTGTATGTAATCCTGTTTGCGTTTTTTAAAGCCATACTCTTACCCGCCGCCTTACCGCCTATCGTAAAAGCCGCCACCAGTCCTGTCAGAATAAGCGATACTAAAACGGACTCATACCCGTAGGCGATAGCAAATCGTATTACGATTGCGGCGGTTGTCGAGCCGCTAATAATTCCGGAAATGTCACCGACCACATCGTTGCATAGAATCGAAACCTTTTCGGCGTGTCTTATAAGCTGTATCGCATGTCTTGCTCCCTTTACCTTCCTTGCCGCCATTGAATGAAACGGCGTTTCGGTCGCGGTTGCAACGGCAAGTCCGACCATGTCAAATAATATGCCGGCAAAAACAATAAGGGCAAGAATGAAAAGAGCCGCCCCTATATGCACCTTTGGCATAGCGGAGTCGGATACAAGGGTTAACAGAACAGAAATAAAAAAAGTTAAAGCAACAATAAACACAATCCACTTATAGTTTGTTTTTCCGATTGTGTTGTTCTCTTTAATTTTTAATTTACCGAAGCCTCTGAACAAAGTAATAATCACTCCCAAAAGGCTTTAACAAAAAAAATAAAAACAGGCGTGGTAACGCACAGAGTAAACTTTACGGCATAGGTCCGCCCGGATTTCCCCGCAGAGTGCCGTCCCGTCGCCGGGATGGCGGTTTCCCATTAAACCCTGTGTCGCCGCGTTGCCGGCGGCGCTGGCGGATTGCCACTCAGACCGCACTGCAATCCCCTGTGCGCTTATACTACAGCCTAGGAGTTTTCCTCGACAGTCAAATCGATTCTTGTCCTCTTTTGCAGAAATGGTTTCAAACAGCAATAACCCGCACTCATCGGCCAATGTGTGCGTGTTTGATCCGTTATTCACCACCCCCACTCAAGGCAGGCTACACTGCCCACAGCGCTTTTTAAGCACCGCAAAACAGGTTTCATCCTAATTCGTACTCCCCACAGTCAAAACGACTGCTAAAAGCACAAGATTAGGTCTCCACGGAGTAGGGGTCAACGCCCGTATGCCATTACGGATCGCCCCACCTCCTTAACTCCCAGCACATACCCCGGACTGGGCGTCCGAAGCACGCACAAGGAACTTCATCGATGTGCCCTTTTACGGATTTTTAGGCCCGTCTTGGGAATCGACAGATCTGACTAGGATACTGCACCACGCTGAATTAATCATAGCACAAATCGCACCTCATGTAAAGAGTTATAACAAGACTGTCTTAGCATTCTTCGCCAAAGCCGAATATACATAGGCATAAATTATATTACCGCAAAGTAGCCTATAAGTATGCCGATTACGGCGCCGACGGCAACCTGCAAAGGCGTGTGACCCAAAAGCTCTTTAAGCTCTATTTCGGTAAACTCGTTGTCGGCGGTATGCCAGTTGTCAAGCATCTTGTTAAGAACCGAAGCCTGTTGCCCCGCGGCACGCCTTACCCCTGCCGCATCGTACATGATTATAACCGAAAACACAAACGCAATCGCAAATTCGGGCGAAGTAAAACCCATTACCCTCGCTATGCACACGGAAAGCGTACACACCGTCGACGAATGGGAGCTCGGCATACCCCCCGCCCCGAAAAAGCGACCTAAATCAAGCCGTCGCTCTGTTACAATTACCAATATAACCTTGATAATCTGTGCCGTAAACCATGAAATAACGGTTACATTTATAATCGGATTTGAAGTGGCAATATCAAGATAACTCAATTTACAGCCCCCTATTTGTTTCTGAAGATCAGGTAATCCGCAAGCGATACCAAAAACTTCGATTTGTCGCCGAACATCTGCAAAGCATTTTTAGCATTGTTCGCATACTCCACGGAAGCAAGGCGCGCGCCGTCAATCCCAAGAGAATTTACAAAGTTTTTCTTTCCGATTGCCGCATCCCGCCCCGTCTTTTTACCTATAACCTTCTCCTCGCCCTCAACATCCAAAATGTCATCCTTTATCTGAAACGCTATACCGAGATTGGCGGCGTAAGCATCAAGCGCATCGCGCACCTTGGGGTCGGTGTTGCCCGCCGCAAGCACTCCGAGCTTAACCGAGGCTTCCAAAAGCGCGCCTGTTTTCATCTTATAAAGCGAAATAAGCTCGTCATAGGAGTCCGCACCCTTAATGTCGATTACCTGTCCGCCGACCATGCCGCTTATGCCGCTTGCCGAGGCGAGAATTTTGACAGCCTCGAGCGCCGTGTCAGCGGGGAGTCCCGCATTCGCAATCGTTTCAAAGGCATAAAATAAAAGTGCATCACCGCCCAAAAGCGCCAGCGCCTCACCGAACCGTATATGGCTTGTCGGTTTTCCCCTTCTCAAATCGTCGTCATCCATGCAGGGAAGGTCATCGTGAATCAGCGAGGATGTATGAATAAACTCCACCGCACATGCAAGCGGCATAACATCCTCCTCCCTGCCGCCCAGCATCTCGCATACTCCGAGCGCAAGCACAGGTCTTATCCTTTTGCCGCCTGCTTCAAGCGAATAGTTCACAACCTCGAAAATTGTTTTGTGATACCCCTCACCGTTTGGAGAAAGCCTTTTAAGCCATCTTTCGGCCGTCTGTGTTTTTTTACTCAGTTCGTCTGTAAAGTTCATTACCTTTACACTCCTTCCGGCGGATTGAATTCCTGTGTTTCGTAGGTTTCGCCATTCTTAATAAGAACGCTTACCTTTTTTTCGGCCTCCGAAAGAAGTTCGTTGCATACCCTCGACAGCGCAATGCCTTTCTCAAAAAGCTCAAGCATTTCATTAAGCGGAAGGTCGCCTTTTTCAAGTTTGGTTACAATCTCGTCCAACTCCTGTATCGCCTTTTCAAAGCTAATCTCAGACATAATACTCCTCCTAAATCTACGAAATTCCTTGCATATTCTATTGTTTTGTTTCGGCTACCTCGCATATAATGCTTCCGTCGGAAACCCTTACCGAAAGCTCGTCACCCGACTTAACCTGAGTTATCGAGCGGATAAGGCTTCCTCCCTTTTGCACCACGCTGTATCCTCTCGAAAGAACGCCCAACGGGCTTAGGGCATTAATCCCCGCGACCGCGACCGCAAGTCTTTTCGACTTTGCATCAAGCAGTGCGGTTGTAGCGTTTATAAGGCGTCTTACAGAGTTGTCGGTTCTTATTCTGTTTTGGTTAATAAGGTCCATCGGGTTTTTGATTGAGAACCTTGACAGTATCGCTTTTTTGCCCTCGACATTTTTTTTGATGGCAAAAAGCATCCTACCGTAGCTTTGACGAATCTTATTTTTAAGCTCGGCCGCAGAGGGAACCGCAAGCTCCGCCGCCGCGGAGGGTGTCGGCGCCCGAAGGTCGGCGACAAAATCCGCAATGGTAAAGTCCGTTTCATGCCCTACCGCGCTTATTACGGGTATTTGGGAATCCGCAATTGCACGGGCAACAGGCTCCTCGTTAAACGCCCACAGCTCCTCTATCGAGCCGCCGCCGCGCCCGACTATAAGTACATCCGCGCTTATGCTTCCTGCGGTGTTGAAATATTTTATCGCACCCGCAATTTGCTCCGCCGCGCCCTCACCCTGAACAAGAACGGGGAAAAGAATAATTTGCGCAAGAGGATAGCGCCTTGTGGCGACATTTATAATATCGCGCACGGCGGCGCCCGTAGGAGAGGTTATAACCCCTACGGTTTTGGGGTATGGGGGTAATTTTTTCTTTTTTGAATCGTCGAAAAGCCCCTCCGCACCAAGTTTTGCTTTAAGCTGTTCGTATGCGACATGAAGGTCGCCCACTCCGTCGGGCTGCATGGTATTTATATAAAGCTGATACTGCCCGTCACGCTCATAGACGGATACCTTTGCGGTTACAATGACCTTCATTCCGTTTTCGGGCCTGAACCGGAGTTTATCCGCACTGCTTTTGAACATAACCGCTCGTATAGAGGAGTTTTCGTCCTTTAATGTCATATAACAATGCCCTGACGAGTGAAGCTTAAAATTGGAAAGCTCGCCAGTTACGGCGACATTTGACAGCCTGATATCGTTTTCGATAATTGCCTTTATGTATCTGTTAAGCTGTGTAACGGTAACAGTCATCATGGGACTCTCCCTTTCGTATGCTTAATCTGCTTTTACTAAATGTCTGATTATCGCGCCCTTAATCCGGCAAAAAGATTTGTTAGGCTGTCGGCAATTAAAATATGCGGGAATTGCTTAAAATCCTGCGCCGCCGTTGTTCCTGTGGTAACTGCGGCAAAATCAATGCCGGCGTTTTGAGCGGTTTTTGCATCAATTAAGCTGTCTCCGATATACAAAACCTTCTCCTTTTCGCTGTTCAAAGCTTTAACAGCCTTCAGTAATCCTTCAGCCGCGGGCTTTGCTTCCCTGACATCTTCGAAGCCTACTATGTAATCAATTAAATGCCTTGATCTGTTTTTTTCAAGGACTTCAACAATCCTGTAACTGACTTTGGTTGTTACGATTGCTGTTTTAAAGCCCTCATTTTTCAGCTGTTCCAATATCAAAACGGTATCGGAAAATAAATCGGTGTTGTCCACCATTACCTCATCGGCTTTTTCCATAAAATAATGTATAAAATCCGATGACACGCTGTCGCTTTCAATCCCGGTTAGAATTCTAAAGGTTTCTTTTAGCGTCATGCCTATCGTTTTTCTTATCTCATCCGTATTTTTAGGCGCTAAGCCAAGCTTTTCAAGGGCATAATTTATGCTCTTTGCAATTCCGACCGTTGAGTCGGCAAGAGTATAATCAAAATCAAAAATGAATGTATTGTATTTAATTCGGACCATTCCTTTCTTTGTTTGTGCACAATTTTATGTTAATCCCTTATTCCGAGCAATGCAATCCCCACCGCATTGTCGGAGCAAAGGCGGGGATTCCCAAAGACCGCCGTATTCCCCATATAATCCCTTATTTGTCTGTTTGACGCAACTCCGCCCACCATTACAACCCTTTCGGTACTGCAACTGCTTTTTGCGCTTTCAACCGCTTTTTTAACGGATTTTGCGATACACTCCAAAACCGCGGCCGCAATGTTTTCGGGCTTTTCGCTTATGCGAAGCGCCTTTGTTTCCGCGCCGGAAAAGTTTATGTTTGCCCCGTTTACCGTTACGGGAAGGTCAATATCCTTGGTTTTTTTCAGGGCAAGCTCCTCAAGCGACTTTCCGCAGGGGAACTCAAGCCCTAAAAAGACACCTACCCTGTCGATAAGCTGACCCGCCGATATGTCAAGCGTCCTGCCGATTATTTTTATATCGTCGCCGTTTATGCAGAGTATTTCCGTAGTCCCGCCGGATATATGTACCGCAATAAACGGAGCTTTATCCCAGCTTTCTGCCTCCGTACCGAAAATACCCGCTTTGATATGACCCCGTTGGTGTGAAAACTCATGATACTCACATCCCAAAGCCGCCCGTACCGCCTTCGCCGCGCAAACGCCCGCAAGGAAAACCGGCATATAGGAGCCTTCGACATCCCTCGGCCTTGAAGCAACGCTTACACACTTAACACGCGAAAGGTTCAGACCTTCGAGCAGCATTGACAGGTTTCGGTTGTGCAAAAACACGGCGTCCGACTGGCGAAGGCCGCGTCTTCCCTTCGGAACCTCAAGCATAATCCTGCCGTCATAGAGTATCTTCCCGTGTTCCGCCAAAGCAACGGAGGTGGTATAGCAGCTTGTATCAATGCCCAAATACATATTATTCCCGCTCCCTTGCACCTTTTTCCTTTAATACCGATGCGAGAACGCCGTTAACAAAACTTGCGGCTTCGGGCCCCTCATAACGCTTGGCAAGAGTAACGGCCTCACTTATGGAAACGCTGTCGGGAATATCCTGCCTGTAAAGTATTTCATATACGGATAGGGTTATTATACTAAGCGAAATTTTAGTAAGGCGCTCAATCCTCCAGCCCTCCAACAGGCGGGATATAATCCCGTTTATTTCATGCTTGTTTTTGTGCGAGCCGAACAGTACATCCTCAACATATTCCCTTTCCTTTTCTTCAAGACTGTTTTCACCGTAATATATATCCAAAATATACTGAGGGGATTCCTTCTGTATTTCTATCTGATACAAAAGCTTAAACGCCAATTCGCGGGCTTTTTTTCTTGTCATTTGTATTCTCCTTAAAATCATGGGTCGTTATAATAAATATTCTATAAAAACAAATTAAAGGTTATTCTTTTTCGGTTGCTTTATAAAACATTTACCGTATTTTTACTCAAATTACATTATAACGCAATTATGCTAAAAAATAAACCCTTTTTCGGTTAAAATATTTGAATTTTTATAAATTTGTGCTATAATAGGCGTAAATGTTTATAAAGCGGAGTGATGACAGGTGAGTAGTTTTAAGGATGTGGGATTTCGCCCGGCCGATATTTTGATTCCCAAGAATATCGATATGGAAAAGTGGAGTGTTGTAGCATGCGACCAATACACATCACAACCCGAATACTGGAGTAAAGTCGAAAGGTTTGTCGGCGACGCTCCCTCAACCCTTCATATAGTATTCCCCGAAATATATCTGGATAGCGGCAATTTAGCCGCGCGCACGGACAGTATTGACAAAAATATGTATAAATATTTGAATGAAGGGATTTTTAATATATATAAGGATTCCTTTATATATGTCGAGCGTACACTGTCAGACGGCAGGGTAAGGCGCGGTCTTGTCGGCGCGGTGGATTTGGAGGCGTATGATTATGAAAAAGGCTCCGTTTCGCTTGTCAGGGCTACGGAAAAAACCGTTCCCGACCGTATACCGCCGAGGGTTAAGATAAGGACTGACGCCCCGCTTGAGCTTCCGCATGTAATGCTTTTGGTTGACGATGCAAAATTCGAGCTTATAAAGCCTCTTTCCGATTCAAAAGGTGAGCTTGACTCGGTTTATGATTTTGAGCTTATGCAGGGCGGCGGTCATATTACGGGCTATTATGTACCGCTTGAAAAATGCGCTTATATGCCGGAGGTTTTAGAAGGACTTGTAAGCGATGACGGCCTTCTTTTCGCCGTAGGGGACGGAAACCACTCGCTCGCCGCCGCAAAGGAGTGCTGGGAGGCTGTAAAAAAAGGGCTTTCCGCCGAGCAAATCGAAAATCACACCGCAAGGTTTGCATTGGCCGAGGTTGTCAACATTCACGACAGCGCACTGGTATTTGAGCCTATACACCGTGTTTTGTTCGGTTGCAACCCTCAAAATGTAATTGAGGAATTTTCAAAATATAACGAAGGTCTTTCTTTAAGCGGCGGCAACTCACAAAAAATCGGCTATACCTACGGCGGTAAACGAGGCTCATTGGATGTTACAACACCCAAAAACGGGCTTGTGCTTGCCGTTTTGCAGGACTTTCTTGACGAATACTGCATAAAAAACAATATAAAAATCGACTACATTCATGGCGAGGATGTTGTAATGTCCCTTTCCGAAGAAAAAAACAGCCTGGGCTTTCTGCTTCCCGTTCTTGAAAAAAGCAGTCTTCTTCCTTTTATATCATCAAACGGCGTTCTTCCCCGAAAAGCATTCTCAATGGGGAATGCGAACGAAAAACGCTTTTATTTGGAATGTCGAAAAATAAAATGAGGAATCTTTAGAGAATTTGATACATAATTCCTTTCCGTTATTACCATACTAATCGTGTAAATTAAATATACGGAGGTAATCTAATTGAAGGCTACAGGAATTGTTCGAAGAATAGATGATTTAGGCCGAGTGGTAATACCGAAGGAAATCAGAAGAACCATGAGAATCCGAGAGGGCGACCCGTTGGAAATATATACAGACAGAGATGGTGAGGTTATATTCAAAAAATATTCTCCGATAGGAGAACTTGGAAATTTCGCACTGCAATATGCGGAAACGCTTGCCAAGACTTCGGGACACCCAATCGCAATAACCGATAAGGATAATGTTATAGCCGTATCGGGCGTTTCAAAAAAAGAGTTTGTTGAAAAGAAGATTTCGCCTGAGCTTGAAAAGGTTATGGAGGACAAATCCGCCTATGCCGCAAAAGCCGGAGAGCAAACCCGAATACCCATAATCGACGGGATTGATAAGTATATCGCCAGCATAGTTTATCCGATTATTGCGGAAGGCGATTCAATTGGCTCGGTAGTCTTTTTGTCGGAAAACGGCGCCGCGCCCGTCGGGGAGGTTGAGGAAAAACTTGCGCAGGCGGCATCAAGCTTTTTAGGCAAGCAAATGGAGCAATAGGTATTAAACATGGATTTATCATCAGTAATAAAGCGTTCGGAAAGGCACTACACATCCGAACGCTTTAATAATAATTAATTATACCTTCTGTATATTCCGTAGAGATGGCTGTAATTCGGATTAGCCGCAGTTTCCATAAAATATGCTTCCTCGTCGGCGTCCTCTCTACGGTTGTTGTTAAGCGCTCTTATAAATACCTCAACCGTATATACGCCTATTCCGTGACCGTAATACTTGCCGTCCGAAAGGTCAATAAGATTTTCGCCCCTCCATTCGGGCGTGACCGGGTTTACATCGGGGTTTACCACATACCTTCTGTCGCCGGGAAGGTACGCCCTCGGCCTTATCATATAACCTATTTCCTTTAGGTTTCTGTCGATATAATGCCAGTTCATCAGGTGAATAAAGCTGAACACGCTGTCAAAAAGCTCCTTGCCGTAAACCTTTGCAAGCGCGCCGTAATACACAATAATCATTGCGGTCGCGCACTCGGTTGCATACTCCCTTCCGTTTGTATATATGTCTATAACGGCATCGTAGGGGCTTACGCTCTCGTTAAGCATAAAGCCGCCCTCTCTTGTTTTTCTCCAGTAGTAAGGGTTACACCTCGACTCCCTGAAAACCGCAAAATCCATATTGCTTCTGTAAAGCGCCCACGCCGAATTTACAATTTCAGTCCGAAGGTTAACCTCAAATTCAAGCTCCTCCCGCGAGCCGAAGCGGTATGTTCCTTCCGCCGCCGACATTCCGCTTATTATTTTTCTTTCAATACTGTTTTCGGGATACCCGACCATTAATTCATTCGTATCAGCCTGCATTCTTCCTATTGTTATCATCTTAAATACCTTCTGGCTTCCTCAAGCTGTGCTTCTATCGGCTGTTTCATAAATTTTTCCCAATCCGTCCTGCTCCTCTTAAAGAGCCTTCCCGAAAAATCGGCTAGCGTGGTTTGCGCCTCTTTGTCCAGAGAATCAAATTCCGGTATTTGGTCAGTTTTTGCTATATCACTTTTACAGAGATATTTCGACTTTACATCTATATCAAACGGGTTAGGCCTGCTTGAATACAAAAAATTTTCACCCGTGAAGCGAATATATGGATAGTTTTCTTTAATCCACTGAAACATTTTTTTGTACTCCGCCTTTTTGCCTGACACATCTTCATGTATGTTCAAAAGCTCGCGCGCAAGCCGGACATTCTTCTCATTTTTCGAAAGAAGATACCCCGCCGTTATCACAAGCGCCTCAATGTTGCGGGAGCGGAAGAACACCCATACCAAATCGTGTATATACCCGCCCTTTGCATTGCGTGAAAAAATGATTTTTGCAACGGTCGGAAGGATTTTTGAATTATGGAATTTATTTATAAGCAGTGATGCCGCATCGTCGATTATTGTGTCAAATTCATCGCAAAGTCCGTCGTCCTCCGAACCCGATGTCAAAATCCACTCAAGTGTGCCTTCTATATCGGCAAGGGTAGGCTCCTTCCTTTTCTTTATGCTTTCGCATATTGTAACGGCCCTGTTGTTTTTCGGGCTTAGATGTTCCGATAAATCAAACTCTTTAATAACAGGGATAAGAATATATAAGGTAGCAAAGCCAAGCCTTGCATCATTTATCAGAGCAACCGCCCTGTCCTTTTGCGTTTTGCACATTTCACGAAAAGTATTAATACACTCCTCCGTGCCGTATCGTTTTCTTATGTCTTCAAGTAAATTGTTTCTCCCTCTCAAAAAATAATTACCCTCCTTTTAATAGGCTGTTATATAATACTAAAAATCCGGGGAATTTGTGAGATTTACCGATTTAACACTTTAGTATGTAAGATATAAAAAATTCACATATAAAAACGGAAAAATTCAATAAAAATTTTCAATTTTAGAATTGAAATAATGTCAAATAATTGATGTAATTAATAGCAAAATTTAAATATATTGCAAAATTCAGTAAAAATGTTTGGTTTTGTTATTTCTAAAGAAAATTTATAAGGAGGAATTACATTGAGTAGAAAGAAAAAAAACATTTTATTACTGACTGTGACTTTTTGCATGATTTTTTCATTGGCTGCGGTTGATGTAAATGCTGCACCGAGCACAGAGCGATATGTTGATATTAATATGTTGAGTCCCAATGAAGCATCCCCGGGTGATGTTGTTACCGTGGAGTTAAACATTGACAGCACAGCAAATATTAATGCATTAAGTTATACTTTTCATTTTAACCCCGAATTATTTGAAATCAATGAAACGACGGTGGATTCGGTCTGGTATGATGACGCCGTTAACGGCAGAACAGCATTATGGGATTGTTTAAAGGCACCCCATATCGGTTTTAATGCCGAAGCAGGAACAATAAGCGTATACGCCGGAGCATTAGACGAGGGAGATGCCCCTGAATACAATGAACCTTATGCGATAATAGGAAAATTCCATTTAAAGGTTAAAATGTATGCTCCGTCGGGTTACTCTCGATTCACTTTATCCGATGCCCTTACATTGGATGCCGGTGCGGACAGCCCCGCAAGTATGTCTGTTACTCCCAATGACTGTATGGTTTACGGGTATTGTATCTTGACAATAGTCAATACGCCGAAAGGTTCGATATCATTGAATCCCGCTCCCGTAGACGGCGACAAATATCTTGAAGGTACCGAAGTAACGCTGACTGCGGTACCTAACGAAAGATATCGGTTTGTAAGGTTTACGGGCGATTTGGGAGAATACAACCCAACGCAAAACCCCTTAACTATTTCAATATACGACCATATAACAATAGGCGCCACCTTTGAGCTTATTTCGCCGGAGCAATACGCCTTTACGATAGGCGATACGACAAACGGCTCGATAATGTTGAATCCTGCTCCCCAAAACGGCAAATATTTTGAAGAAACCGTTGTAACGGCAACCGCGATACCGAATTACGGTTATAGTTTTGTAAGGTTTACGGGTGCGTCCGAATCAACGGTTAATCCCATACAAATTACAATTGACGGCGATAAAATATTGGGTGCAATATTTGAGGCAATTCCCACCCATACCGTTACATATAACCTAAACGGCGGCAGCGGAACGCCGCCCGCACAGGCCCCGGTTATGGAAGGCGCCGGATTTACCGTAGCAGGGTCGGGGAATATGATCGCACCTTTGGGCAAACGGTTTAAGGAATGGAATACGCAAGAAAACGGAAGCGGAACATCGTATGCACCCGGTGCCATAATTACAATGGGAACATCGGATATAACTCTTTATGCATTATGGGAGGATATCCCCACTCTCTACGCCGATTATGTAATTGATATATCATCCGCCGCATATAGCGACGCTACCCAAAGTATAGGCTTATCCGTTACCATATACAATATAAGATCAAAGTCGGCAAACGCTTTTCTCAGCTTTGCCGTGTACACCTCAAACAACAAACTTTTAAAAGTAAAAAGCAGAAATATTGACATTCAGGATACACAAAGCCCGACATTGACGGATAGTATTGCGTTATCAGCCGTTCCCGAAGACGGATATATTATAAAGGTGTTTTTATGGGACAGCATGACCGGTATTACTCCCCTTGCTGCGGGGGACTCGGTAAATATGGGCAATAATTAAGGCTTATATAACTATTACAAGCTTGAATATAGCATATAATTATCCCCCGGCTATGTCGGGGGATAATTATATGTCAAAAAAGCCCAATTGTTTTTTTATACTTTCAAGTAAACCATTCCTCCCTCCAATGTGAAAAAATATTTGTTGACAGTTGGTTTTTTTTGGAGTATAGTATGAATAAGGTAATTTTTTTCATATTCTGGATTTTTTAGGTTAGTAATAAATAAGTCAAAAAGTGATAAGGAGGGCAGTGGGCGCGATGAAAAAAGTACTAAGTTTTACTCTTTTAGCGGCAATGTTTTTTACCTTGACAACAGTTCCTGATACAGTTTTTGCGACAACCGAAGTAACTGTAACCGATTTGTCCGACTTCCAGTCCGATCATCCGTATGAAAACAACGAAGACACGACATGGGTTTATACGCACCCCGAGGACTGCGAAATACTTGAAATTACATTTTCCCTAAAAACCGATACTGAACAGGACTTTGATTTTATCTACATAATGGATGAGAACGACAACAATATAGAAGGCAGTCCGTTTCACGGGAATCAGCTTTCGGGGGCGACTAAATCGGTTAACGGAAGAACCGTAAAAATACGGCTTACAAGCGATGAATCATTTAATGAATACGGCTTTGAGGTTACAAGTATCCTGATTGTATCGTCAACAGGGCCTATAACAAATTTACGGGTAACCAGAATCACAAGAAGCAGCGTTACTTTTTCCTTTCCGAGTCCCGAAAATGCAACAAACATTGAATTACAGGTTTCGCAAGACGGCGGAGCTATATGGGAAAGCGCCGAAACAACCGAATTATTAAACTCCTCTTCTACCACCGCCACGGTAGACGGCCTTGAATTTGAAACGGAATATAAGTTCCGTCTCGTTGTAACCGGCGGCGAAAGAGAAGGCATATCCAATGTTGTTGAAGTAAAAACACTCGGCGAGATTAGCCCCGAATCGGATTTTGATTTTGACCCTGCGGCACAAATGATAATGGAATATTTAGGTAGCGACGCCGAAGTTACGATACCAAAAACCATTGAAGGAGTCACGGTCACAGCCATTGCCAACGACGCATTTTACAATTGCGACACTCTGTTTACTGTAAACATACCCGACAGCATAACATACATTGGCGATTGGGCGTTTGAAGATTGCAACAACCTTACCGCGGTAACCATACCGAACAGCGTTACGGAAACCGGCGAAGGAGTGTTTTACAATTGCACAAGCCTTAATTCGATAACCATACCGGACAGCATTTCAACCATCAGCGACTTGATGTTTTACAATTGCGCCGGCCTAACCTCTGTATCCATACCCGACAGCGTCACATACATTGGCGAAGAGGCATTTTACGGTTGCAGCAGCCTTAATTCAATAATCATACCGAACAGCGTTATAGAAATTGATTATTTGGCATTTTACGGTTGTAACAGCCTAACCTCGGTAACCATACCCGAAAGCGTTACGGACATTGGCGATGAAGCGTTTTCATATTGCACGAGTCTAACCGCGATAAATGTCGATAGTAACAATCCGGAATATTCAAGCGATGACGGCGTACTGTTTGACAAGCCGAAAGAGGTGTTAATAACATATCCCGCAGGTAAAAGCGGCGCATATATAATTCCCGACAGCGTTACAGATATTGCCGAAGAAGCGTTTTTCTCCTGCGACAGCCTGACCTCGATAACCATACCGAACGGGATTACAGCCATCAATAATTGGATGTTTTCATATTGCATAAGTCTCACCGCGATAAATGTCGTTAGCGACAATCCGGAATATTCAAGTCAGGACGGCATACTGTTTAACAAGTCGGGGGAGATGTTATTAATATTTCCCACAGGTAAAAGCGGCGCATATACCATTCCGGACAGCGTTACGGATATTGGTGAAGGAGCGTTTTACAATTGCACCAAACTGATCTCGGTAACCATACCGGACAGCATTACATCCATCAGCGAATATGCGTTTGAAGGTTGCCGCAGCCTGACTTCACTAACCATACCGGACAGCATTACGGAAATTTGCGAAGGAGCATTTGTGAATTGCTACGGTTTGACCTCGGTAACCATACCCGACAGCGTTACATACATTGGCGAAGCAGCGTTTTACAATTGCTGCAAGCTTAATTCGGTAACCATCCCGACCAGCATTACATTCTTTGACGATTATGTGTTTGCGGAATGTGACAGTATGACCACTATAACCATCCCGAACACCGTTACATATATCGGCTTCTATGCGTTCGGCAGTTGCGAC
The DNA here is from genome assembly GCA_002070105.1 of Firmicutes bacterium ADurb.Bin193. GTDB lineage: Bacteria > Bacillota > Clostridia > Monoglobales > Firm-18 > MWCQ01. Next base: position 92,800 of record MWCQ01000001.1, read on the forward strand.
GGCCTGACCTCTGTAACAATTCCCAAAAGCGTTTCATACATTGACGATTATGCATTTGAATATTGCAGCAGTCTGACATCTGTAACCATACTAAGCAATATTACGGATATTGGCTACGATGTGTTTAACAAGTGTCCCGACGACCTAATCATATACGGTTATGCAGGCTCGGATGCCGAAGCCTATGCATACGATTTTGACATTCTGTTTATAGCCATCAGCGATGCCTATGATTTTCTAATCGACATATCATCAGCAGTATATAACGCAGATACCCAAAGCATAGATTTGTCCGTAATCATAAATAATATAAATTCGAAACCGGCAAACGCCTATCTTAGTGTGGCTGTGCATGACTCCAAAAACAAACTTTTGAAAGTTAAAAGCAGAAATATTGAGATTCAGGATACACAAAGTCCGACATTTACGGATAGTATTGCGTTATCAGCCGTTCCCGAAGACGGATATATTATAAAAGTGTTTTTATGGGACGGAATGGATAATATTACTCCCATTGCTGCGGTGGATTCGTTAAATATTAACAACAATTGAGGATTATGTGACTTTTAGAGTATAATTAAAAGACGGAGTATCCGCTCCGTCCTTTAGTTTTTTTAATATAATTATTTTATATTAATTCCGGTTTGAAAACCGAATTTGTATTAAATAAATAACGACATATCGGATTCTTCAGCGTGTGCAAGCATTGCCGCCGCGCCGCCCTGCTTGACGCCGTCTATAAGCTCCTCCGGCTTTATTCCCATAACATCCATACTCATGGTGCAGGCGACAAGCTCCACACCGTTTTCCATTGACATCTTTATAAGGCTTTCAAGGTCAGTAACATTTTTACTCTTCATAACATATCTTATCATCTTGGCGCCCATTCCGCCCATATTCATTTTGGATAGAGCCAGCTTTTTAGCACCTCTGGGCATCATTGCGCCGAACATCCTGCTTAAAAAATCCTTTTTAACCGAAACCCTTTCGCTTCGCCTTATAATGTTAAGCCCCCAGAAGGTGAAAAACATCGAAACCTGCCTTCCCATTGAAGCCGCAGCGTTAGCTATTATAAACGAGGCAATCGCCTTGTCAAGGTCGCCCGAAAAGATTATGATATTCTTTTTATTCTTCGCCCCGCATCCGTTTTGCACTCCGCCTCCCTTTTTCAATGTCGCCTTAAACACGCCTTTTTCGGAGGTTATTCCGCCGAAGGTGTTGCCCGTCCTCCTGCACCACGCCTCAACATCTGCGGAAAATGCGGGGTCGGTCGACTTAATTTCTATAACCGCACCGTCGGGCGCCTTCAAAACCGCCTCCGCAAGCTTCATGATAGGACCGGGGCATTGAAGACCGCAGGCGTTTACCTCAATCGTTTCGGAAGCGGTGGGAAGCATTGTTTCGCTGTTTATATTAACATCGGTTTTAACGGGGGCGTCCTTGCCGAAAATACTGTTGTAAAGCCTGTATCCGCCCGAAAGGTTGTAACATTGAAAGCCCTTTTGTGACAATATTCTGCATGCCAGATAGCCTCTAAGGCCAACCTGACAGGTGATGTAATATGTGTTTGACCTATCAAACTCACCAAGCCTTTGTCTTATGTCGTCAAGAGGAATGTTTATAAAATTCGGGATATGCCCGTTTTCATACTCCATAGCCGTGCGCACATCCAAAAACACGGCGTTTTCATTTTTCATAAGAGCGTCTATGTCGTGCCAGTGGATTAGCTTAACCTTGCCGGTAAGCGCGTTTTCGGCCACATACCCCGCCATATTCACAGGGTCCTTTGCCGAGGAATAGGGCGGTGCGTAGGCGAGCTCAAGGCGCGTAAGGTCATAAACCGTCATACCCGCACGAATGGCGGTTGCGATAACATCAATCCGCTTGTCAACGCCGTCATAGCCCACAATCTGCGCGCCGAGAATTTTCCCGTCCTTCTTTTCAAAAACCAGCTTAACCGACATATTGACCGCTCCGGGGTAATACGAGGCGTGAGAAGCCGAATAGGTAAAGGATTTTTCATAATCGAGGTCCAGGCTTTTGGCGGTTTTCTCGTTTATTCCCGTAGAGGCAACCGTAAGGTCGAAGCACTTTAAAATGCCCGTACCCTGCGTTCCCTCATAAGTGCTTTTAATTCCGCATATATCGTCCGCCGCTATGCGCCCCTGCTTGTTCGCAGGGCCCGCAAGCGGAACATACCCCTTGCGCCCGCTTACAAAATCAACAACCTCAACCGCATCCCCCACTGCATAAATGTCGTCATCGGATGTTTTCATACTACTGTTTACGACTATTGCGCCTTTTTCGTTTACCTCAAGCCCCGCATTGCGCGCAAGTATGCTTTCGGGGCGCACTCCGACCGACATTACCGCCATGTCGCAGTATATCTCGCCGCTTCCCAGGGTTAGCTTAAGGCCACCTTCCGTTTTGCTAACGGCTCTAACACCGTCATTCAGGATAAGCCTTACGCCCTTTTGGCGTATGTGGTTGTGGACATCCGCCGCCATGTCAAAATCAAGCGGGGCAATAACATGGTCCGCAAATTCGATAATCGTAACCTCAAGCCCTGCCTTGAAAAGGTTTTCGGCGACCTCAACTCCGATATATCCGCCGCCGATAACCGCCACGCTTTTAGGCTTATTTTCGGTAATGTAATCCTTAATTCTGTAAGTATCTGGAATATTCCTTAGGGTAAAAATCTTATCGCTTTTGGCGCCCTCAATGGGGAGAATCTGCGGCTCCGCACCCGGCGACAGAATAAGCTTGTCATAGCTTTCGCTGTAAACCTTGCCGCTTTTCAGGTCGGAAACCTCTACCCTTTTGTTTTCGCGGTCTATGGATATAACCTCGCTTTCGGTCCGTACATCCACATTAAACCGCCTGTGAAAACTTTGCGGCGTTTGAAGGGTAAGCGATGATTTTTCCGTTATCTCGCCTCCGATGTAATAGGGAAGCCCGCAATTCGCAAAGCTGATATGCTCCCCGCGCTCAAACATAATTATTTCGGCATTCTCGTCAAGCCGCCTAAGCCTTGCCGCCGCCGAGGCTCCGCCAGCAACGCCGCCGACAATAAGGATTTTACTCATAAAAGCCCGTCCCCCATATATTTGTAATCAAATTATACTCAGGATTATTATACCAAAAAAACCATTAAAAATTATGTGACTATGTCACACTTGTGTTGTTTTGACATTAAACTATATGATGAAAATATGCTTTAAAGGATAAAATATGCGCCTGAAAAAGGGCGCATATCAGTCCACGCATATATAATCCTTAATTTTCTCGAATCTTCCGGTTGAAATTCCCTTGATTTTCATTATATCCTCTATTTTTTCAAAGCCTCCGTTTTCGTTCCTGTATGTAATAATTCTGTCGGCATAAGCCTCGCCGATACCATTAAGTGTCATAAGTTCTGCGCGGGAGGCGGTATTTATGTTAACTATGGCGTTTTTCTTTACGCCCGAAGTGGTTGCCTTCGGCGCATACTTTTTGCTCTCGGACTTGGAGGGTATATAGAGCTCCGCCCCGTCGGCAAGCCTTTCGGCAAGGTTAATTCCTTCGACATAAGCATTTTTTGTTAAACCGCCCGCCGCCGTTACTGCGTCGTTTACCCTGCTGCCTTTTTCAAGCTCGTACAATCCGGGGGAGGCAACCTCTCCTTTAATATGCACGAGTATCTTGGGCATAACCACAGTGGGCGTCGGGGCGGGAGTGATTACCCCTGCCGTTTGCTTTGAATATTCCTTTTGCTCACCCGAATTTCCCTTTTTAATAAATATGCTTCCGAGTACAATCAGCATAACAACGCAAACCACCAACACAACAACAGCTAAACTGCCGATATTTTTCAAATCGACAACCTCAAAAAACTTGTCCAAAAAGGTAGTGCGCCTTAATTTTTGCTTCATTTTATTCTCCCACCTTACCGAATATGGTCGAATTATCGGTTGTTTTGTAAATATATGCCTATAATATATCACACTTTATATGTTAGTTCAAGGGGTTTTGAATGAATAACAACTTTTACATAAAGAAAAAATTTAATTGTTCAAAACCCTTGACATGCAAGTCTTTGTAGTCTATAATAAATTTTGCGGCTATATGTATCTGGGTGTGGCGCAGTTTGGTAGCGTGCTTGAATGGGGTTCAAGAGGCCGGGAGTTCGAGTCTCCCCACTCAGACCAAAACGAAAAGCCTTATGCGACAGCATAGGGCTTTTCGTTTTGTATTCTTATTTTTTCTTTCTTCTTTCTTATTTTTTCTTTCTTCTTTCTTCTTTTTTCTTTAAACATGCTTTTCTCAAAACGAAATAAATATGTCAATCACGGCAGATTGTTTATCCTGTTTTCCACTTCCGACGGGGTAAGACCTGACGCCCTTATAACCTTTCCCTCGGTAAGCGTATCTTCCATTCCCAAAAAATCCTCGTTCACTCCGGATATAACGACTGCGTCACAGCTTGTTATTTCAGCAACATTTGAGTCAATACCGTAGCTTAGATTTATTACATCGAATCCTCTTTCGGTCAGATATTCTTTAATCGGTGTCAGATTTGGCTCTATGCCGATTTTTTTTACTCATTTTATTACCTCCGTATAATTTTTTATAAACATTCTTCTTTTACGAATCCGTTATTGTGCCTCCGTTGACATGCAAAACCTGCCCCGTTACATACGCCGAATCATCAGAGGCGAGATAGACATAAGCCGGAGCTATTTCGAACGGCTGAGCCGCCCGTCCGAGCGGGACATCCTGTCCGAATTTGGCGACATCCTCCTTGCTGAAGCTTGAGGTTATAAGCGGCGTCCATACAGGGCCGGGCGCAACAGCGTTGACGCGTATGCCGCTTTTCGCCAGTGACAGCGCCAAAGAGCGGGTTAGTGATACAATTGCCCCTTTGGTTGCGGAATAGTCAATAAGGGTTGGCTGACCTTTGTATGCCGTAACCGAGCTTGTGTTTATAATTGAATCGCCCGATTTCATGTAAGGCAATGCCGCCTTGGTCATTAAAAAATAACTTAAAATATTTGTATCAAATGTGTTTGTAAGCTGCTTAGCCGTTATATCCTCTATGCTGTTTTGAGGGAACTGCACTGCGATATTGTTTACCAGAATGTCAATGTGGCCGAATTCCCGAATAGTTTGGTCAATTACCCGTTGTGCCGCCTGCTCCTCCTTCAGGTTGCATTTAATTGTAATACACCGTCTTCCCAACGCTTCGACCATAAAAGCAGTCTGTGTTGCATCCTCCTGCTCACTGAAGAAGGGGATAACAATGTCAGCGCCTTCCTTAGCATAGGCAACCGCCACGGCCTGCCCTATGCCGCTGTCACCGCCTGTAATTATGGCAACCCTTCCGCTTAATTTCCCCGATGCCTTATATGCCGGATTGTCGGTAATCGGCATTGGGTTCATCATCTGCTGTGAGCCAGGCTGTAGCTCCTGATGCTGTTCGGGAAACGCTGTGGGGATATTGACCTGTGCGTTTTGATAGGTCTTATTCATTTTTTACACATCCTTTTAATTGGAATCCTATTTATTATCCCCGAATTTAAAAAATTAAACACGCAGGCAAAAAAATTTCGAATGTAGTGCGTGACGACCCCGGCACGCCGAACACCATTAAAAACAGATAAAAAAACACCATTCATAAGAATGATGTTTTAATAAAATTAACCTTACGGTTTGCTTTTGGAAACACTTGTTATTATGGGCTGTAGCATATTGCCTTTTAACAAAAATACTTTCATGCTTCTTACAGAACCGTCGATTACGATACTGTCGAAAAAATCCTCGGTATTATTTGAGTCAATATTTTTTTCGACACATTTTGAATTTATTAAAATATTTTTGCTGTCGTATAATGCAACAATCATTCGTACATTTTGAGTTTCGTTTGAAATGTTTTTAACCCGTGTACTTACATTTATTCCTCCTATGTCGGGTAACAAATTATTATAACCGTCTCAAGAATCGAATATCTTTATATCGTCCACAATAAAATCTTCATTTATACTTGTATTCGGATCGTATATTGACAAAACTTTAAACCCATAATCGGTAGTGCTGTTGTCACTTTGCAGTCTTATCACAAACTTATTACCGGGTACGGTTACAGTCTTACCTGCCAGGAAATTCCCTGTAAACGGGCTGCCCTTTATATTATTGCCGTCTTTATCCATAATGAATATATAATCATAACCCGTTTCCACAAATGTATTCGAAGAGAAAGTAATTGATATCGGTCCGGATGAATTGTCACTTTCGTACATCCATTCGATATTGCAATTATTTGAATACGGATGGGCAGATTCCATATATGGCGAGGGTTCAAAGCTTACGGTATAAGTATTTGCCGTTATATTATCCGGCGCAAAGAGATTTATAACAGTATTCTCTTCAAGTGATGTCGCGTTTTGAATTTCCAAATTCACACCGTCATTGTCAACAGCGGCGGTAATCTTCGGAACGCTTTTCGTTCCGAAGGGAAGCAATACCGTATAAGCCGTGGCTTTTTTGTTGAATACGGGCGATAGAGTTCCCGCCGACACAGTAAGACTTGACAGCATCGGCAAAACAGACACAATAATATTTGTTGATTTGTCATTTATGCTTGCGGTAATTGTTGCATCACCATATCCCTTAGCCGTAATCAGACCTGTTTTCGAATCAACCTCCAAAACCGACGGATTACTTGAGCTGTATGCAACGGCGTCGGTAACATCAATGCTGTAGCCGTCCGCCGTTTTTGCGGTTATTGTCAGTTGATAACTTTCATTCAGACTCAATGTACATTTTTTTATATTCGATAAAAGCTCGGAAACTTCTAACGGTATGGGTGTTATATCCGTTATCCTAAATCCGTAATAAGTTACATTATCATCAGTAACCAGCCTTATGTTAAATGTATGGTCGGGGACCACAACCGTTTTGCTGGCAAGAGATGTCCCTGAAAAAGGGCTTCCGGGAATGTTTTTACCTTTACTGTCGGTAATATAAATTTCATCATAGAGACTTTCCGTTTTTGTATCGTCAGAAAATGCAATCTGCAGTTTGCCTATAAAATCAGGTTCTGTATAAGTCCAGGTTTTATCCGTATTATTTTCATAGGGATGATCCGACTCTATGCTTATTACATCATTCATATTTATCGTGTATACGGATATCTGAGAAAAAGCAAATAAGCCAAATGTAGAGGCAATTAACAAATATAATAAAAATTTCTTCAATATAAGTATATACCCCCTTATATGTTATTATATTTATCATTAATTTTGTCTTGACATATTCGGTTGCAGAAAAGCGTAGGGCGTGTTCACAATCGGCACGCCGGGTTCGTCGTGCCCTACAAATATATGTCCATCTGTTTAATGAGTGGCTTTGATGAAAATTGTCGGATTTTGTCATATTATACCTCTATTTTACTATAATGTCAATATCAAGTTATAAAAATCGCAATGCACCGAAGCCGCAATCATTGTTTTTTCGCATTAAGATTCTTCGCTTCGCTCGGAATGACAGGCTTGACGGAACATTCGCTTGACATACCGATATACAGTTTAATATAATATACATAATACCGCATTTTAACTTTACAGGGCGGCGCAAAGGGAGCATATTTATGGACGCACATACAAAATTAGATGTATTAAAAGAATATTTAACGGAACTTAAAAGCGTCGCCGTTGCGTTTTCGGGCGGGGTTGACTCGACATTTTTGCTGAAAATTGCGCACGACACACTCGGTGATAATGCGGTTGCGGTGACTGCCCGCTCATGCTCCTTCCCCGAAAGAGAGTTAAATGAGGCAAAGGAATTTTGTACCCTAAATAATATTCGGCATATAATTTTCGATTCGGAGGAGCTTGAAATCGAAGGCTTTTCAGAAAATCCTCCCGAACGGTGTTATCTTTGCAAAACTGAGCTTTTTACGAAAATTAAGGAAATTGCCGAACAAAACGGTCTTCTGGCTGTTGTCGAAGGCTCCAACACGGACGATACGGGGGATTACAGGCCCGGTCTTCGGGCTGTTGCGGAGCTTGGTATTAAAAGCCCTCTGCGCCATGCGGGGCTTTGTAAGGAGGATATTCGCCTTCTGTCAAAGGAACTCGGTCTTCCCACATGGAAAAAGCAGTCGTTTGCTTGCCTTGCATCACGATTTGTCTACGGCGAATCGATTACAGAGGAAAAACTTAAAATGGTCGACCGGGCGGAGCAGCTTCTTCTTGATTTGGGGTTTTCACAGGTTCGCGTTCGTATTCACGGCAATCTTGCGCGCATTGAAATTTCACCGAATGAATTTGATAAAATTATTCAACCGATCTGTCGTGATACTGTATACAAAGGGCTTAAAAAGCTTGGTTTTGCTTATATTTCGCTTGATTTGGCGGGATATAGGACAGGTAGCATGAACGAGGTTTTATAAAAGGAGCTTAAAATGGACAGATCAGAGCTTTTGAAACTGCTTTACTCCGTTAAAAGCGGAGAGGTCACGCCCGAATGGGTGACCGAAAAACTGAAAACGGCTCCGTTTGAGGATTTGGGATTTGCCAAGGTTGACCATCACCGCGCCCTTCGCAAGGGCGTGGGCGAGGTTATATTCGGGCAGAGTAAAACCCACGAACAGATTTTGGGTATTGTAAAAGCCATGGTTAAAAGCGGTGCATCCGATATTATTGTCACTAAACTTTCGGCGGAAGCGGCGGAGGTAATCTCAAAAGAATTTGAGCTTATATATCATCCTCTTCCTCTCTTTGGCATTGTAAACCCCGACAGCAGTAAACAAAAGTACGGCTCGGTTGTTGTCGTGTCGGGCGGAACAAGCGATATGCCCGTTGCCGAGGAGGCCGCGCTTACCGCGGAGACCTTGGGGAGCAAAGTCACAAGAGTATATGATGCGGGCGTTGCGGGGCTTCACAGGCTGCTTGCGCATCTTGACGAGTTTTCGTCCGCAAGGGCGATTGTTGCCGTTGCGGGAATGGAGGGCGCGCTTGCGAGCGTTGTGGGCGGGCTTGCGGAATGTCCCGTAATCGCCGTCCCCACAAGCGTCGGCTATGGAGCAAGTTTCGGCGGCATATCCGCGCTTTTATCCATGCTAAACTCATGTGCGAACGGGGTCGGGGTTGTTAATATAGACAACGGCTTCGGTGCGGGGTATCTTGCACATATTATTAATAAAACGGGAGAGGTAGTATGAGAACACTTCATCTTGAATGTCGCATGGGTGCGGCGGGCGATATGCTTTGCGCGGCTTTATATGAGCTTTGTCCCGACAAGGAAGGTTTTTTGTCAGCGATGAATTCGCTTGGACTTAAAGGTGTTAAGGTATCGGCGGTGTCCGAGGAAAAATGCGGCATTGTCGGCACAAGAATAGTCGTGACCGTAGGCGGGCATGAGGAGGAAAGCCTTGACTACTCCCACTCGCATGAAGGCAAACACAGTCATTCTCATACACACTCATCCTTTGACGATATATGCTGTTTAATCCAAGGCCTTAGCCTTCCGAAGAAGGTCGGGGAAAATGCGATCGGCATTTACACTCTATTGGCGCAGGCCGAGGCCGGTGTTCACGGCAAGGATGCGGGCTCTGTCCACTTCCATGAGGTCGGTGCGCTTGACGCGGTTGCGGACATTGTCGGGTTTTGCCTGCTTGTCGATATGCTGGGCTACCCCGAAATTACCGCCTCGCCCGTTCATACGGGTTCCGGTCATGTTCATACCTCCCACGGCGTTTTGCCTGTTCCCGCACCCGCGACGGCACGCCTTCTAATCGGAATACCCACATATTCCGACGGTACGGTCGGGGAGCTTTGCACTCCCACGGGCGCGGCGGTTTTGAAATACTTTGCTTCGGATTTTCGCGCCATGCCCGCTATGGTGACCGAAAAAATCGGATACGGCATGGGCAAAAAGAATTTTGAAAGCGCAAATTGCGTAAGGGCTTTTTGGGGCAGGAGATTTGAAAAACAGACAAAAGATATGATTGCGGAACTTAGATGCAACATTGACGATATGACGCCCGAGGCAATAGCCTTTGCAACCGAAACGCTTATGCAAAGCGGTGTAAAGGATGTATATGTCCAGCCCGTTTTTATGAAGAAAAACCGCCCCGCGTTTGTAATTGTCTGCCTGTGCGACGAAGCGGACTGTGAAAGGATTGCGGGGCTTCTTTTAAAGCACACGACCACAACGGGGGTCAGAAAATTTGTGTGCGAAAGGTATGTTATGGACAGAAAAACCGAAGAAATAAATACATCATTGGGCAAAATCCGCATAAAGCGCTCAACGGGGTACGGCGTTTCAAAGTCAAAGCCCGAATACGACGATGTCGCGCGTGCGGCAAGGGATAAAAGCCTCTCATTTGAGGAGGCATGCAGGATAATAAGCAAAGAAATCGGATAGTTTTAACGAACATACAAAAAAAGTGTATTGCAAAATGCAACACACTTTTTTTGATTTCTTTTGTTATTCCTGAACAATCAAAACTCTTACAAGCCCTCCGTTTGTAAGCGGTCTGTCGATAAAGGGTCTTGCGAATTGTATCTTGAATGAATCAATATCGTCCAATGAAATCTTGGTATATTTGAAATCCTTGTAAAGGTAGATCTGAACATCGCTCGCAAGCTTATAGCTTTCCTTTCCGATTTTCACCCGTTGTGCGTCTATTGCGGAAAACGCTCCGTTTGTCACCACCTCGGCAAGCGGCAGAAGGCTGACAAGAGAATTGTTTTGGATGTTAACCATAACCGCATCACCCTCTTTGGGGCTGAATACCTTACTTTGACTGTATGACTTTTCTGTTCCGTCAATCAAAAGTTTATAGGTGGAACTTGTCCTCATATCCTTTGCCTCGGCGCTTCTTCCCGTTACAATGCCGTATTTGTATGCGCCGTGGGTAACATTGTTAAGGACAATAAACTGAATATCTCCAAAAACCGAATCAGTCTCGGCGTGTACCACATGTGCTTCATTCAGGCTGGGTATGGTTATGTCGGACAGGTTTATTATTTTAGCGACCGCCTCGCCCGACTCGTCTATTGCGGGGGAATACAAAAGGTCAACTATCTTAGCATCTTTTGCAAACCAGTACCTGCCGATTCTGTTTGCATCGAAATCAATTTTTCCGCTTATTTTCTGAGCCGTAAGAATTCTCGGAATCAAAATTCCGTCCGTGAATTTATATTCGATAACCCGCCCGCGATAGCTTCGGTAGTCACGGTCCGTCCTAAACTCCTGAACAATACCCGATATGGTAAATGCCTTCAGATAATTTTCCATTATGCCGGTATCCTCGTTTTTGCGTTCGAACGACGAGAGGATAATACCATAAGATGTAAGGTCGGCGGATGTCATATTCACCGCGCTTACAACTCTTCCGTCGCGCCCCAAAAGCAGAGTCATATAATCGTTTATCTTATACGAGCCTGGATACTCGCCCAGTAGCTTAACTGCGTTTTGCGTTTCGATATCGTACTCTACGCCCGACAGCACTATTTTAGAAACGCCGGCTTTGTTCGGAAGCGCCTTTTCATAAACGCCCGACACCTTGTCACAGTATGAATACAGTATGTTTGACACGCTGTTATAGTACACGACATCATACGCTTTAATCTGTGTAAGGCTTGACTCGTATCCGTCACGGATAACCCTAAGCGAAGCGGGGTCGGTAAACGGATAGCCGCCCACCGAGGTTTCGTTCCCCTTAAAGTCCGCAGTTATAACAAACGGTCCGAGCATCTCAAAGTCTTTGATAACGGCATAGTCATAGCCGCCGTCATCCGAAAAGTACACAGCCATTGTCATACCCGTTTCCACTTTTGAGCTTACATCGGCAAAGGTCCTTTTCGCGCCCTGATAATAAACTATGGAGTTATCGCCTATTTTCATGGATGATGCCACGCCGTTTTCCGTGTACGCCATTTCATTGCCGACAACGCTTTGGACAATAATCTCCTTACCCTTTTGGCTGATGGGTATAACATTAACCGCCTTCTGGTCGCGGTTTAAGACAAGTTTAACCTTTTTGGTGACATAGCTTTTAACTATATCGTTTAAAACCTTGTAGGATCCGATGGTCGTGCTTACCTCATCGGAAAGAAGGTTTTTGTTTTCGCTGTTCGTCGCAAGGACAATACACTCGTTTGTGATGGTATATTTCATTTTCTCAATAAGTTTGGTGTTTGTCTGAGCAACATCGGTAAGAAGCGCCCTGTCGAGGATTACTGCCATATCCGCCCTTGTAATGCCGTCATAGTCGCCATAGCTCATCCCTTGGGTCAGGGAAAGCTCCGCCGCCTTTGCGGTATACGCTTCTGGCCAGTTGTCGCCGAGCACCTGGTTCGAATAACCGAGAAGCCGAAGAACAACTGTAACAGCCTCGGCAAAAGAAAGCCTCTTTTCGGGAATGTAAGTTCCGTCGGGGTAGCCCAAAATAAGGTTGTTTTTGGCCGCAACCGTTATGTAGCCGCTCGCCCAATAGCTCCCGTCCATATCCGAATAAAGGCTTGTGCCGTAGCTTGCCGCCGCCTCGCCCTCCTTCCCCGAAACTACCGTGGCTATCTTCGCCATCTCCGCGCGGGTAAGCCCGGCGTCGGGGTCGAACACTCCCTCGCCCTTTCCGCTCAAGACCCCGTAATCCGAAAGCCTGTCCACAGCCTCGGCATAGTAGCTTTTCGGGTCAATATCGGAAAAAGCCGCAAAGGCAACCGCCTGTAAAAAAACTGCCATAGCAAGGATAAACGCCGTTAATTTTCTTCTCATCTGCCATCACCTCATACAGTTTATTCAAATCTCAAAGCATCAATCGGGTCAAGCTTTGATGCCTTGTTTGCGGGGTACCAGCCGAAAAATACTCCTATGGTGATAGAGAAGCCTGCGGACAAAATCATTACCCCCGCGGTCGCCACAGCCTCCAAATTGATTGCCCGTCCCACTAGATAGGTGCCGACAATTCCAAGCAGTATACCTATTATTCCTCCCAGACAGCTTACAACTATCGATTCTATTAAAAACTGGGTCATTATGCTCCTTCTTCTTGCCCCTATCGCTTTTCTTATTCCTATTTCGCGGGTACGCTCGGTTACGGAAACAAGCATGATATTCATTATGCCTATACCGCCGACCAAAAGCGAAATACCCGCAATTCCGCCGAGCATCAGGGACATCGTTTCCGTCATTGTCTCGACATTTTCAAGCATTTCCGCCTGATTCATAACCCGATATGCGTTTTCGTTTCGCAAAAGCTTTAACAAAAGCTCCTCAAGCTTATCCGTCGCCTTCTCCGAAACCTCAGCGCTTACGGCCTGAAATGAATATGTCCGTATTATTGCGTTTCTAAGCAGCCTCTGAGCCGTTGTGTAAGGAATTATTATCCTGTCGTCCTGCGACCCCTGAGCTATCGTAGATGTTTTTGCCTCCAAAACACCCACAACGGTAAAGACCTGATTTGACACCTTAAGTATCTGCCCTATGGGGTCTTCGCCGGGGAAATAGTGGTTTTGAATATACTTCCCTATGACGACAACCTTTCTCCTCGTAATACAATCCTGTTCCGAAATAAACCTTCCAAACTCTACCGTTGCATTGTGTATTGACGAATAATGCTGATTTGAGCCTATAAGATTTGTGGATTCGTTAACGGTACCCACCTTAATTCTGGGATTTCCGGTTATGGTCGGCGCAACGCATATAAAATAATCGGGGTTGTCGGCGACAAGTTTTTGCATATCGTTAATATCAAGATTTCTCGTCGAGTTTCGACCGGTTAAGGTTACGCTTATCATATTTGTTCCCATGTTCTCCATTTGCGCTTTAATTCTTGCCGTTGTCGCCTGAACGATGCTTACCATTATAATTACCGCCGCAACACCTATAATAATTCCGAGCATTGTAAGAAACGAGCGCATTTTATTGCTTGTTACGCTTTGAATTGCCATTTTTACGGCCTGAGATATATTCATGCGTACTTCACCTCGCAGTCGGAGAAAATTTTGCCGTCATGAATACTTATCATTCTCTTGGCATTTTTGGCAATCTCCTTGTCATGCGTGATTAAAACCACGGTATTGCCCTCCTGATGGATTTCCCGCAGCATCTGCATAATTTCCTCACCCGTCTTGCTGTCGAGAGCACCCGTCGGTTCGTCCGCAAGGATAAGCGAGGGCTTGTTAACAAGGGCCCGCGCAATCGCAACACGCTGTTGCTGACCGCCCGAAAGCTGATTCGGACGGTGATGCTCTCTGCCCTCAAGCCCCACCTTCTTTAATGCTTCTTTTGCAAGATGTCGTCTTTCATTTTTGGCAAGTCCGGCATATATCAGCGGAAGCTCGACATTTTCAAGCACGGTAAGCCTTCCGAGAAGATTATAGCTTTGGAATATAAACCCGACTTTTCTGTTTCGTATCTCGGCAAGCTGGTCGTCACGCATCTGGCTGACCTCGGTACCGTCTATGTAATACTTACCTTCCGTCGGTGTATCAAGACAGCCTATCATATTCATAAGAGTTGATTTTCCGCTCCCCGAAGGTCCCACAATGGACACAAACTCATTTGCGCCTATATGCAGGCTGACACCGTCGAGAGCGCGGACCTCATTATCTCCCATGTTGTATATCTTATACATGTTTTCTATCCTGATCATTATATTCTCCTATCCGTATCATCGGCGATTATTCTGACCGCCGAAATTGCCGCCCCCACCCTGTGTTCTGATAACCGGGGCGCCTCCCATTCCCTGCATTCTGAAATTCTGATTGTTATTTCTTGATCCGGAAGACGGAGTTGACGGAATAAATATCTCGTCGCCCTCTTTAAGTCCCCGTTTAATCTCAATATTGTCGGTATTCGAAAGACCTATCTGAACCCTTATGCGTTTGTAGCCCTCCGGCAAATCTGAGTTTACCATGTTTGTGCCGCCACGGCTTTGCGTGTTGCCGCTGTTTTGAGGCGTAACAGATTGTGCGGGTGCGCCTTCGTTGGTTTGAGGCGTTGCGGTCGGTGCGGGTGTATTTCCGCCGCCCTGTGAGTCGCCGCCGGTTCGCCTCTGGTTATTCTCGCTGCCTTGTGCATTGCTTGGACGATTTGCTCTCTGACCGCTTTCGCCGCTCTGCGCAAAGCTTGGGCGATTTACTCTCTGACCGC
Source organism: Firmicutes bacterium ADurb.Bin193 (assembly GCA_002070105.1). Taxonomy (GTDB): domain Bacteria; phylum Bacillota; class Clostridia; order Monoglobales; family Firm-18; genus MWCQ01. The sequence continues at coordinate 107,941 of MWCQ01000001.1, forward strand.
TTTCGCCGCGCTGTGAATCACCGCCAGGTCGTCTCTGGCTGTTTTCGCCGCCCTGCGCATTGCTTGGGCTATTTCCTCTTTGACCGCTTTCGCCGCGCTGTGAATCACCGCCAGGTCGTCTCTGTTCCGGTCCCGATAAATCTTCCTCAACATAATCCGACCTTACGATTACATAGCCATAGCCGTTTCTGATGCCCGTAACTGCCGACACAGGTACGACAAGAGTGTCCTTTGACTCCTCAACAATAATTTCGGCGTTGACATTCATTCCCGATATAAGATTCCCCGGATCGGAGATGGTAAGTTCAACCTCATATGTCGTAACGCCGTTTTGCGATGTTCCCTCATTCGCAACCTTGGTAACCTGTCCGACGAATTTCTCATTCGGAAGGGCATCTGCGGTAATATCGGCAAGAAGTCCTACCTTAACCTTTGATATTTCAAGCTCATCTACATCAAGGTTGAATACCATTTTCGAGGTATCCGCAATCGTCATAAGATTCGAATCCCTGTCGCCCGCGCTGTTTCCTATCGTATCTCCCGCCTTTGCTTTTTTCGATAATACAATGCCGTCAATGGGGGAGGTAATGTTGTATTTCTCAAGCTCCTTACTTGATGATTCAAGCGAAAGCTTTGCGTCTTGCAATTCGAGAATTGCCTTTCGGTAACTCTCGGTATAATCCGTGCCGTCAATCTCAAAAAGCAGATCGCCCTTGTTTACATACTGGTTGTTCTTTACATAGACCTTGATGACCTTTCCCGAAACCTTCGGTATTACAGGGGTTGAATCGCCGTTTTCAACGGTTCCCGAAACAGGCGATTTCACATCACCCTGCGAGGTATGTACGGTTGCGCCCACGCTTGTTCCGGGCGCAAGAGAACCGGGGTTTTGAACCGATATTTCAACCTTATAAAGCGAGCTTCCGTCCTGCGAGCCTGACGGAGTATTTGATTTATATGTAACCTTCCCCTTCATTGTTGTCATATAAAGCGCGCTTGTTACTGTTACTGGGTCGCCCTCATTTATTTTGGAAATTTGCCCCGCATTGAAAGGTATGGTTGCAACCATATTTGTTTTATCTATTATGGTGGCTATTCTGTCCGCCCTGACGCTTTCATCAACCTTAACATTAAAATCGGTAAGCACGCCGCTTGCGGGCGCCTTAACTTTAAGATTTGCAATATTTTCTTTAATTGTATTGACATTAAGCTGGGCCTTTTCGACATTGTTATGCTGTTTTTGAATACTGTTGCTCGCATCGGTGGAATCAATCCTGTAAAGGACATCGCCTTGTCTTACGGTATCTCCTTCGTTAAAATTAGATTCGATTATTTCACCTTTAACCAAAGCGACAATGTCAAACCTCGCCACAGGCTCAACGGTTCCCGAACCGCTTATCGTAACGGCAAGGTCATCCCTTCTGACAATCGAAGGAGTAAAGGTTGCCGATGCGACTTTGCTGTCTTTGCCAAACCCGAAAAACGCATACGCACCGACCGAAAGAGCCAATACAATTACAGCCGAAATAACTATTTTCTTTTTCCTGCTCATCTTTTTAAGCCTTAACATCATTTTTTTCATGCTTCTACCTCGCTTTGCTTTGTTTTTATGATTAATACAATTATGAAACAAATCAAACTATTCCCATTTTACGCTGTATATAACATTATACAATTATATTAGCAAATAAATATGAACAATATGTGAATTTAGAATAATATTATGAAGAAAATGTGATTTTTGCATTTTGCGAATTTTGCATTTAGGTATAAGTTATTTATGCCTTGAAAGATTAGGCGTTTTTTGCTATAATAATAGTAAATACCAATATTTTCGACAGGGGATGCGGGTATGTATAAAAGGGTTATTATCTGTATTGCAATATTATTTGTTTCAGCATTTTTCGCTTTGCCCGTCTTAGCGGATTCGCCCGACATTAAAGCCTCATCGGCTATCCTCGCCGCGGCGGACGGTGAGCAGATTATTTTTGACAAAAACCCGGATGAAAAAGTTTATCCCTCAGGTCTTACAAAACTTATGACCGCGCTTGTCGCCTATGAAACCTGCGGAACCGAAGAGATTATTACAGTTCCGGAGAATATAAAAGATTTTATAACGCCCTATGAGCCGTCGCTCGACCTGAAGCCCGGCGAGCATATAAAGTCCGGCGACCTTATAAACGCAATTATCGCAAGCGCTCCCAACGATGCGGCAATTACCCTTGCGATCCACTGCGGCGGGAGTATCGAAGGCTTTGTTAGTATGATGAACGAGCGGTGCGAAACGCTGGGTCTTACCCAAACCCGTTTTGTAAATCCCACGGGTATCCATAACGAACATCAGTACACAACGGCAAGGGATTTGCTTAAACTTTACAAAGCTTTATGCGCCGTTCCGCTTATTAGAAAGGCTGTCGAAAGCACCAATATAAAAATAAGTGCAACGGACAAAAGCAGTGCGCGCACGCTGTGGACAAGCAACAGCCTGATTTCGAAATATTACAACACAAACTACATATACCCCTATGCGAAGGGAGGCAAGGCGTCGGCTTCAACCGCAGGCGGATACTCCGTAATTTCCCATGCCTCGAAGGGAAACGGAAAGCTTATATGTATTGTTTTAAACAGCATACTCGATGAAAATGTTAATTATTCCTTTTTGGATTCGGCAAACCTTTTCGAATACGGCTTTAACAGCTTTGATTCAAAGGAAATAGTCCGTCAGGGCTCAATCATGCGTGAGGTAAGAATCAAAAACGCCATGGGAACCGACCGTATTCTTCTTATAGCGGGGAACACGCTTAAATGCTTTATACAAAAAGGTGACTCGACAGAAAGCGTAACTCTTTCAAAGAAAATTCCCGAATATATTTTTGCGCCTGTCGAAAAGGGCGATGTTATCGGTACAATGGAGTACTCCTACCTCGGCAGGAATGTTGGGACGGTTTTGATGACCGCAGGCGACACCGTTAAGGTTAACCCGATAAAATATGTCGGTAACAGCATTTTATGGTTTTTGAACCTGCCTTCTGTAAAGGCTGTTTTAATTATACTGTTTTTGGCGGTGGCTGTTTATGCCGGTATAGTAATAGCCATCATAAGAAAGGCAAGCAAAACCAAAAGACGCAGACCGAAAAAGCAAAAAAGCGACAGTCTCTAAGCCTCCGTGTTATCCGTTTTTTGGGGCATCATATATTTTTCGATAACGGGTGCGGTAATAAAGCTAACCGTAAAGCAAATGGCTGCGGGAAGAATAAAAAAGCTTAAAATAAGCCCGATTTGGGATATAAAGCCGAACGCAAGCGAAGAAGCGACAAGCATCAGTAAAACAACCCCGATATTGCGCGGCAGCTTGATAACCGTAAAAATAAACGAGTTTTTCAAAATCTGGTTAAGCTTCATATCAAAGGTAATTATAATCTGATATATATAAAAATGCATTATAAAATATACCGCACTGATAATTAAAATAATCGTTCTTCCGATAATACCCGTGGCGATAAGTATATTGTCCGCGCCTTCAAGGCCGCTAATTCTTGTGTAGACGGAGAAGAGATACCAAAGAGTAAAAAATATTATAGAATCCATAACCAATAGAACAAGCGACTGCTTTATATTTTTCAGGATATGCTCAAAAAAATCGCTTGCGCCCCATGAGTGCCGGTCCCTCGCAAAGTTTCGAAGCACATAGGTAAACCCCGCCATAACGGGCGAAAAGCCTACTACCGAAAGATATAAAAGGCATGCGGTGTAATACATAAACTGTGCCACCGCATCGGTATTCCCCTCGTTGTCGAGCGGATAAAACATTATGAGTACAGCAATAAGGGGCAACGAACAAACGACAAAAAGCATGTTCAGCCTTAGAATCTTCCAAAACCTTGAGGTGAATATCCTCACAAAAGTTGAAAAATCAGGCTTATACTCCTCCTTTTTGACTCCCTTGCCCGGTTTTGTGTAGTCGAAGAAACCGAAAAATCCCGCCATAATCAATCCTCCATTGCACCATAATACCATATAATACTTAAATCGTCAATTAGCGGTTGAATTACCGTGGCGTTTGATGTATAATACTTTTAAGAGCAGTAAGGCATACGGTATCGGGGAGGACTATTGTTTTGGAATGGATAAAAGCTTCCGTTTCCACCGCTTCAAAAGGGATTGAGCCTCTTACGGGGCGGCTTTACGGAATAGGGATTACGGGCGTTGAGATTGAAGATACCGAGGATTATAAACGCTTTTTGGAGCAACACAAACAATACTGGGATTATATAGACGAAGGTCTTTTAGATAAGAAAAATGATGTTAGGGTCATTTTTTATGTAAGCAAAAACGCCTTCGGGCTTGAAACGCTTGTATTGGCAAGGGAAACCATAGCCGCACTGAAAGAGCTGGACACTAACGGCGAATTCGGAAGCCTTGAAATATCCCTCGAAAGCATTAATGAGGAGGACTGGGCGGAAAACTGGAAGAAATACTTTAAAACGATGCCCGTCGGAGAGAAAATCCTAATCAGACCTGAATGGGAACAGGCCGCCGATGGCGGCGGCAGAACCGTCTTTGTCGTAAACCCCGGTATGACTTTCGGCACGGGTACCCACGAAAGCACAAGAATGTGTATTTGTGCTCTTGAAACATATATTAAGGAAGGAACAAGGGTTTTGGATCTGGGGTGCGGAAGCGGTATTCTTTCCGTCATTTCGCTTTTACTCGGCGCAAAAAGCGCTGTCGCGGTCGATATAGACCCCAACTGTGAAAAGGTCGCATACGAAAACGCCTTGCGAAACGGCATAAAAAAAGACGATTATACCGTCTATTCGGGTAATATTATAACCGATGATGAGCTAAAATCAAAAATCGGCGGCGGTTTTGACATTGTTGTCGCAAATATTGTTGCGGATGTTATAATCGCTATTGCCCCCGATATAAAGCAATATCTAAAAAATGACGGCGTTTTTATATGTTCGGGCATTATTGATTTTCGCGAGGCACAAACGGCAAAGGCTCTTTTGGACAGCGGGCTTGAAATAATAAATATCCGCCGTGAGGGAGAATGGTCCGCGATAGCCGCGAAGCTGTGTCAGGAGCTGAAATCCTCTTCAAGCTGAATAAGCTCTCCGGGCGAATCAACCGTAATGCCCTCCTGGAAGCGGAGCCTGTCTTGCTTTCGCAGGGTTTCGACATCAATGTTCAGCACCTTTTGGGGAATGTCCGACCCTTCCTCAAACACGGTAATCATATTGTTGTATTCCTTAACTATAAACCGTGTCTGAGTCGGTACCGTTTCCTGCCGCAGCGTCAGCATCTGCTGATAGTACATTCCCGCATAGAAAACGCCGGCGGAATACAGTATAAAAAGCAGGGACAGGCAAATTACGGTTGCAACCTTATTTTTGCGTGTATCAAACATTATACTATTCCCCTTTCGTATAAATTTAATATATTATTTCACAATGCGGACAAATTTATTCGTTTTTTGAGTGTTTTTTCGAAAAAAATGTGGTATTATAAATGTAATAAATGCGAAAACCTATCTGGGAGTGTGGTTATGTCTAAATCGGTTAAATTATTTATAAAAATATTTGTCGGGACAACGCTTATCGGCATAATTATAGGTATGGGAATACTTGCGGGTGCGCTTTTAGGCTTTATTGACACCACCTCGGACCTGAATATAGACGAGCTTTCGCTGAATGCAACCTCCTTTATTTACTATACCGACTCCAAAACGGGCGAGCCAAAAGAATATGAACGCCTGTACGGTGAGGAAAACCGCGTGTGGTGCGACATTACCGATACCCCCGAATATTTCCGTCAGGCGTTTATCGCGATTGAGGACGAGCGGTTTTATAAACACTCGGGCTTTGATATAAAAAGCACCTCAAAGGCTGTTTTCGATTATGTCCTGAGGCGAAACGGGCGCGGTGCGAGCACCATAACCCAACAACTTGTAAAAAATCTTACGGGCGACAAGGATATTACTCCGACCCGTAAGATTCAGGAGATTGTCCGCGCGATAAATCTTGAAAAAAAGCTTTCAAAGGAACAGATTCTTGAGCTTTACATGAACACGATTTATTTAAGTCAGGGCTGTTACGGCGTGGGAAGCGCGGCGGATTTTTATTTTGAAAAGGATGTGTCCGAGCTTACCCTTGCGGAGTGCGCCGCAATTGCGGGGATTACGCAGTACCCCTCAAAATATGACCCTATTATAAATCCGAAAAACAACAAGGAAAAGCAGGAGCTGATTTTAGGCAAAATGCTTGAGCTCGGATATATAGACAAACAAACATACGAAAGCGCCGTGGCGGAGCCTCTTGTTTTTGTGGGAAAAACAAGGGAGGTTGCAAGCCGACAGTCATATTTTGCGGATCAGGTAATAAGCGATGTGCTCCGCGATTTGCAGAATATAAAGGGCTATTCCGAAGCGGTTGCCGCAAAAATGCTCTATACGGGCGGGCTTCGGATTTATTCAACGGTTGACCCCGTTGTTCAGGGGATTATCGACAAGGTTTACGCCGACCCGAAAAGCTTTCAGACGCCGCCCAAGGGTATTAATCCCGAATCGGCGATGGTAGTTTTAGACCCTGTTACGGGCGGAATAAAAGGCATAGCGGGGGGCAAGGGCGAAAAAACGGCAAACAGAACCTTAAACCGCGCAACGCAATCATACAGACAGCCCGGCTCGGCAATTAAGCCCGTGGCGGTATATGCCCCCGCAATCGAAAACAACCTTATAACACCAGCAACTGTTTTTGAGGACAAAAGCCTAACCTTCGGCTCATGGTCGCCGAAAAATTATTACAGCGGCTTCAAAGGACCCGTAACAATGTCATACGCCATTGAACAATCAATAAACACAATTCCCGTTCAGATTATGGAAAGAATGAGTCCCTCCGTATCCGTCAGCTTTATGACCAACAACTTGGGGATTACAACCCTAAGCTCAAATGATTTAAACCTTGCCATTGCTTTGGGCGGTGTAACAAAAGGAATTTCGCCGCTTGAGCTTACGGCGGCTTACGCACCCTTTGCAAACCGCGGTATTTATACAAAGCCTATGAGCTATACAAAGGTTTTGGACGACAAGGGCAAGGTAATTCTTGAAAACAAGAAGGTCAGCAAAAAGGCAATGTCGGAACAGACCGCAACCATTATGGCATATATGTTAAAAGGCGCGGTCGACTTCGGAACGGGCGCATCCGCCAAATTTAACCCCGCCTACTCAACCGCGGGAAAGACAGGGACAACGGACAACGATGTCGACAGGTGGTTTGTCGGCTTTACTCCCTACTATGTTGCGGGAGTGTGGGTTGGGTGTGACAATCCCCGCTCAATGAGCTTTTTCAGCGGAAATCCGTGTATCCCCGTCTGGAAAAGGGTTATGCAGGAGGTCCACAGCGCAAAAGGCCTTCCCTCAAAGGGATTCGGGGTAAGCTCCGGCGTTGTTGAAGCCACATTCTGCACCTTCGGAGGAGGTATTCCGAATGATTTGTGTCCCTCGGTGAAAACTGCCTACTTCAAGTCTGGGAGCGAGCCTACCGAAATATGCACACTTCATGTTCCTGAGGAGAATACCGAAGAAAACCCTGCCGAGGGTGAGGAAGGCGTTGAAGACACCGAACCTAATGCCCCGAGCGCAGCCCCCTCTTCCTCTCCTCCCGCAAATACACCCGCACCGTCAACACCCGTGGATTTGGGAGAACCCAATGTATAAACATAGTATAAGCATAATCAACATATAGCCCATACTCTTTCACCTTCGTATTTTTCGTTGCATATTATGTTAATGCAAAGATATACGGAGAGGATTGATACTAACAATGGGTAAAATGATAATAGAGGGCGGCAAGCGGCTTGAGGGACTTGTAAGAATCCACGGCTCGAAAAACGCGGTCCTACCAATTCTTGCGGCAACGGTGCTGAACGGCGGAAAGAATGTCATCAGCGACTGCCCTAAACTTAAGGACGTGTATTCATCAATAGAAATTCTCAAAGGTTTGGGATGTGGCGTAAAATGGGAAGGCAGCACCGTAATAGTAGATTCAAGCAGCGTTTCGACTCACTACATACCCGAAGCCTTAATGAGAGAAATGCGTTCGTCGATTATTTTTTTGGGGGCTATTATTGCAAGGTGCAGAAAAGCAACAATTTCGATGCCCGGCGGGTGCGAGCTCGGTCCGCGCCCCATTGACCTTCACCTGAAGGCATTTCGTCAGCTTGGAATATCCGTTGATGAGTCGCACGGATACATAAGCTGTAATGTCGATAAGATTAACTGTGACGACATTCATCTTAGCTTTCCCAGTGTCGGTGCGACGGAAAATATTATGCTTGTGGCAACGCTTGCAAAGGGTACGACAACAATAATAAACGCAGCGAAGGAGCCTGAAATCGTTGATCTTCAGGACTATCTCAACGCAGCGGGCGCAAAAATAAGCGGAGCGGGCAGTGCCGTTATCACAATCCGAGGTGTTGAGAATCTTCACGATGTCAAACACACGGTTATTTCCGACAGGATTGTTGCCGCATCCTATCTTTCCGCGGCGGCCATAACCGGCGGAACGATAACGGTTACAAATGCTATCCCCTCGCATATCCAGCCGATTACCTCCGTTTTGAAGGACTGCGGCTGTGACATAGCCTGCAAGGACGATACCATTACGATTGAGGCACCGCCCAGACCCCGACCGATTGATTTTATAAGGACCCTTCCTCACCCCGGCTTTCCTACCGATGCTCAGGCGCCTATCATGTCGGTTCTTTCGGTGGCGACAGGAACAAGCATTATTGCGGAGAATATGTTTGAAAACCGATTCAAGCATGTTGCCGAGCTTAACAGAATGGGCGCCGATATAAAGGTGGACGGGCGGCTTGCGGTTATTCGCGGCGTTACACGCCTTTCGGGTGCAAAAATAGCCGCTACGGACCTTCGCGGTGCGGCTGCGCTTGTCATAGCGGGGCTTAATGCGGATGGTGTTACACAGGTTGACGGTCTTAATCACCTCGACAGAGGGTATGAGTCCTTCGATGAAGGTCTTGCCATGCTTGGCGCAAATATAAAAAGGATGGGTTAGCAAATGGACTACATAAGCAAAACTACCTATGACGGAAGGAATGTCAGGGTTAAGGATTACAAAAAAAGAATACGGCGCAACCGCAGGAGAAGAAAAATTCTGTTTTTCTCCTTTGTTTTGCTGTGCGTAATTATGTTTTTTCGTTTAACCCCCTTTTTTAACATCAAACACATAACCTGTACAGGAAACATTAAGGTATCGGTCGAAGAAATCATATCGGTTTCCACAATAGGCTATAATTACAATCTGTTTAAAACGAGCATAAGTAAAGCGGAAAAGCTTATAAAAACAATTCCGTATGTCAGCGATGTAAAGGTTAAACGGAAATTCCCCAACAAAATCGAAATTAATGTCACCGAATCGGAAATATGCGGTTATATTCCTCTTTCGGGCGGCTATATATATATTGATAAAAACTGCAAGATGCTTGAATATCGCGATACTCCTCCCGAACAAATCGTTCCCGTAGTTGAAAATACAGGTGTCTTAACCTTTGAAAGCGGGAGACAGCTTGTTGCGGACGATGAGGACAAGGTTAAGTCGCTAACCGCGGTATTTAACGCTTTGATATCCAACTCGGTTTTGGAAAAAACAGCGGTGATTGATGTTTTATCTGTAGGCAGGATTAAGTTTTTATACAATAACAGCCTTGAAATCATTGTCGGCGACATAAAGGATATCGATTATAAGATAAGCTTTGCTTTAAGGGCGATTAAGGAGCGTATCGGCGAAAACACAAGGGGAACCCTGGATGTAAGCGACCCTAAAACAGGAACGATATTAAGCGAAAGAAATTAATTAAAGAAGGGATAAATGCCTTATGAAAATGACACATGCTCAAATTGCGATCGGCTCTATATGTCTTATTATGGCATTCGCGATTACCCTGCAAATAAGAAGCGTAAGCCACAACCGCCTTGTCAACAACTCCGAGATGGCGCGCGCCGCCGACCTTCAACAGCAACTTCGGCTCGAACGGACGAAAAACGATGACCTTCAAAAGCAGGTTTTGCAGTATAAGGACGAGCTTAACGAGTTCAAAGCAGAGGCGGCAAACAGCAGTGACTATGCTAAATTCCTGACTAAACAGCTTGAACGCGCCGAGCTTCTTGCCGGACTTACTCCCGTTGAGGGAAGCGGTTTAATTGTTACGCTTCGGGACAGCAAGTCGCCTGGGGCAATAAATGCGGACCCTAATTTGTATGTGGTTCACGACACGGACATACTCTGGCTTATAAACGAGCTTCGTGACGCGGGCGCGGAGGCAATCCAGCTTAACGGAGAAAGGGTTGTGTCTACCTCGGAAATACGCTGTGCGGGCTCAACCGTCAGCATCAACAACAACAGATACTCCGCCCCCTTTGAAATTGTTGCGATAGGCGACTCCGCCAACATGGAAAACGCTCTTTTAATGCGTGACGGGGTTTATGACACGCTTCGCGGATACGGCATCGAAATTACCATCAAAAAATCAAGCAAGGTTTCCGTAAACGCGTACAACGGAACAATTATCTTCAAGCATGCTACCCCTGTTTTGGCAGAGCAAAAGGAGGCTTCACAATGATTATTATTATAACGGCGCTTGTTATCGGAATTGCTTTGGGTCTGCTTATGCCGTCCGGGATTCCCGCAAATATGACCCCTTATATCGCCATTGCGATACTGGCAGGGCTCGATTCTGTTTTCGGCGGGTTTGCGGCGACGATAAACAACAATTTCAAAATGAAGGTGTTTTTAACCGGATTTTTCGGAAACGCGCTTTTGGCAATGGCGCTCACCTTTATCGGAAAGCTTCTTGATGTTGACATTTACCTTGCCGCAATCATAGTATTCGGTACAAGACTGTTTCAGAATTTTGCCGTTATCCGTCGGTTTTTGTTGAATAGGCACACTAATGATTTTGTACAAAAAAAATCTTGATATTTTTTCATTATTTCCTTTACAAACAGGAGAAAGTTTTATATAATGTAATAATAATGAAAGATTAAATATTTTTACTTTTTACATAAGGAGGACATGTCCGTGATAGAATTTGAAACAGAACACGAGCAGGTTGCCAGAATTAAAGTGGTCGGTGTCGGCGGCGGCGGAAATAACGCTGTCAACAGGATGATTGAAGCGGGTCTTAAATCAATTGATTTTATTGCTATAAACACGGACAAGCAGGCTTTGAAAGGATCAAACGCGCAAAGCATTATTCAGATAGGCGAAAAATTAACGCGCGGTCTCGGCGCGGGGGCAGACCCCGAAATCGGCAAAAAGGCCGCCGAAGAAAGCCGTGAGGACATTGCTCAGTCGCTTAGTGGCGCCGATATGGTTTTTGTAACCGCGGGAATGGGCGGCGGAACCGGCACGGGTGCGGCTCCGATTGTTGCAAGCGTCGCAAGGGAGCTTGGCATACTTACGGTTGCAATCGTTACAAAGCCTTTTACCTTTGAGGGCAGAAAGCGTATGGTTCAGGCCGAAAACGGTATATGTGAGCTTAAGGAAATGACGGACGCGCTTGTGGTTATACCCAACGACAAGCTTTTGGAAGAGGATTTGGGCATAATGGATGCATTCAGGCGCGCCGACGATGTTTTAAAGCACGGCGTTCAGGGTATATCCGAGCTTATAGTTGTTCCGGGGCTTATCAATCTTGATTTTGCCGATGTAAAGAGGGTTATGAAAAATACAGGCTACGCACACATGGGCGTCGGGCGCGCCTCCGGCAAAAACAGGGCCGAGGAAGCTACCCGAATGGCTATCAACAGTCCGCTTCTCGAAACCTCGATTGCGGGCGCAAAGGGTATTTTGCTCAATGTTTCGGGCGGCGCTACAATGGGTATGCTTGAAATCGGCAGGGCGAATGAGATTGTCCAGGAGCTTGCCGACATTGATGCGGAATTTATCTTCGGCGCTTCGATAAAAGAATCAATGGGCGACGAAATAGAGGTTACCGTTGTTGCGACAGGCTTCGAAAACGAAAACTCCTCCTATCGGCCGATTTTGGCGGCGGTCGGAGAAACCGCAGGCGCGGAAAAACGAAGTATGCCCGATGTTTTTGAAGACGATTTGGATGTACCGCCGTTTTTAAGAAAGTAGTACATATAAAACATAAACTGACAACCGTAAAGGGAGGGCTTTTGCCATCCCTTTTTTGGCAAACGGTAACATATCAATATCACACCTGTTAATACAACAGCGGCACGCCGGGGCCGTCGTACCCTACATCAATTTCTTTCTATGCTTTGAATCTATTAAAAATAATTTTATTCCGTCTTTAACCTACCTTTGCTCTCAACCCTATGGTTTTTGAAATAATTCTCAATAAATCCACAAAAAGAAAAAAGCGGTACACACAGGAAAAACCACAAAACCGAATAGGGAAGGCAAATCTGTCCCAAAAGGTTAAAGCGGATGTTGGAGTAATCCCATACCCTCCAGCCGAGCAGTATATTTACTACACAACCCACGACAAGCTCGACAGTCGTTATAACCCCCGCACCAGCAAGACATTTTACAAGCAGGTTTTTCCCAAGCCTTCTGTTAAGCTCGTATATTATTAATAAACAAAACCCTCCGGTAAGCGCCATTGTCCAGTGGGTATATCCTCGCCACAAAAGTTCCAGGGCGGTATAGCCGCCCGCCCCGATCAGATATATTTCAGCATTCCTCTTTATCTTGAATCAATCCCTCTTTAAGCAATTTGTCAGTAATAGCATTTACAGTTTTGGAAATAAAATTCCAACGCAGTGCAAAAATTGTTCAAGGTTTGCGCAGTTTACTATAAATAAAAAAGCGTTCGGGCGGTAGCACCTTCCCGAACACATCCGCTCTTTGTACGAGCGCAATCACAAAAATTAAATCTGCACAAAAAAAGAGGCACAAGCGTTATATAAAACGCCCTGCCTCTATTTTATAGATCCGTTAAAGCTGAACAACCCGACACCCGTCGGCATAACCCAAAAGTTCTATAAGCGAGGGAACATCGTTACCTTCCTTTGTAATTTTCGCGCTTGCGCAGGATGCTCCTACGATAAGCTGACGGGGAAAGTCCATCTTTTTAAGATAGGCATGGCACATTCCCGCAAGGAAGGCATCCCCCGCCCCCACCGTCGACCCGACGGTCACATCCGGCGGGATAACCTTATACGCCGCATCTTTAGATACGCCTATCGCTCCCCTAACTCCGAGCGTAACCACAACATACGGGATTGAATGCTTTTCGATAATCTTCTTTGCCTCGTCTACGATTCTGTCCTCCGAAAGCCCGCTTTCGCCGAGCATTTCTTCAAACTCCTTAAGGTTCGGCTTTATACAGTAGGGCAAAGCCTTAAGGCTTTCACGAAGCACGGCGCCTCCGCAGTCCAAAAACACCGGTTTGTTGTACTTTCCCGCTATGACGGCAAGGTCGTAATAAACCCTGATAGGCATCTTGGGAAGAATGCTTCCGCTTATTACGACAATGTCTGCCGTTGGTAGCTTTTCCTTATATTTCTCCATGAAAAGGTCAAAATCCTCATCCGAAACAGGATCGCCCGATTCGTTAAGTTCGGTAACGCTGCCCTCTGACAAGTCCATTACCTTTACATTAAGGCGTGTACTGAAGTTTTTGGCATGGATAAACTCATGGTTTATACCCTCTTCGTTTAGCTTTGATATTAAGATATCCCCCGTTGTTCCGCCCACAAAGCCGAGGGCGCAGGTATCCTGCCCCAAAAGTCGTACAACCCTTGAAACATTTATTCCCTTGCTTCCCGCATTATGCATAACCCTGCGCGCACGGTTAACGACATTTTTCTCAAATCTTTTGAGTATGTAGGTTTTATCCACCGACGGATTTATCGTAACGGTTAAAATCATACCGCGCCCTCCTTTACGAGATTATGCGTTGGTGATTTTTTGATAATTATACAATACTTTTAGTAAAAAAGCAAACTTTTTAAAATAACTCCTTGAACTTGGGGCGAAAGTATATTATAATATTTGTATACCGCACTAATCGGGGAATTAGCGGCGCCCTGTACCCATAATCCGCTATAATGGGGATGAATGCTCTTTTGAGGCAAATATATTGTAGGGTCTGACCCAAAATTCAAGGCGTTGAGAGCTTGGTCCTGTGCAACAAGGGGCTGTGAACCTCGTCAGGTCGGGAACGAAGCAGCGATAAGCGGTTTTACTTGTGTGCCGCAGGGGCGCCGGGCTTGAGTTTTGGTTTTGGATATCGCTTATGGTTATTTGTCGAGATTGAGCTGTGCGGTATATTTTTATTTGTTTGCGGAGGTCATATTATGGCTTACCAGGCAATCTATCGCAAGTGGCGGCCGCTCACCTTCGAGGATGTTGTGGGTCAGCCTCATATTACCGAAACAATTAAAACAGAGCTTGTCACGGGGAAGGTGGCTCATGCCTACCTTTTTTGCGGTACGCGCGGAACAGGCAAGACAACCGTTGCCAAGATTCTAAGCCGCGCGGTAAACTGCGAAACTCCCCTTGCAAACGGCAACCCCTGTAATACCTGCTCAAGCTGTAAGGGTATATTAAACGGAACAATTACCGATGTAATAGAAATTGATGCCGCCTCCAACAACGGCGTTGACAACATTCGCGAGCTTCGCGACGATATTGTCTACACCCCTTCAACCGTAAAATACAAGGTATATATCGTGGACGAGGTTCACATGCTTTCGGGCGGTGCGTTTAACGCTCTTTTGAAAACCCTTGAGGAGCCTCCCGCACACGCCATTTTTATTCTTGCGACGACTGAGCCGCATAAAATTCCCCAAACCGTTCGCTCGCGCTGTCAAAGGTTTGACTTCAGAAGAATTTCAAGCCGTCTTATAGCCGGAAGAATCGGCGAGATAGCAAGAAAGGACGGTATAAAAATATCGCAGGATGCCATTGCCCTCGTCGCAAGGCTTGGGGATGGCTCAATGCGCGATGCTCTCGGAATTTTGGACCTGTGCTCCGGCATAAGTGGCGAAATTTCGGTAGCAGATATCGAAAATGTCGCGGGCGTTGTAAACTGTGATGTTGTACGGGGCGTTGCCTCGTGCCTTATTAACTCCGATGCTTCGGGCGCAATACGGTATGCAAATACAGCAATATCGGCGGGGCGTGATGTGGGAAGCCTGTCCGAGGAGCTTTTGGGCTTTTTAAGGGAGCTTTTAATCTGCCGCATATCTCCTTCAAGTGCCGAAATTCTTGATAAATCCGAGGAGGATTTGGCTGACATAAAAGGTCTTTGCGAAAAGACCGATGAGGAAATGCTTATTCACGCAATAAAGGCTTTATCCGATGCGATTTCTGCGGGCAGGTGGGCGACAAACCCAAGGCTTGTGTTGGAAACCGCTTTTATTAAAATTTGTATGCCTCATATTGACCCCTCGACCGAGGCGTTTGCGGCAAGGCTTAAAAGGCTTGAGTCCGCTATTTTTACGGGTGCGGCTATCCCTTCCGATGTGGCTTTTCAAAGTACGGAAATTCCAAAGCAAAGTACGGCAAAACCTCTTTCTGCCGCTGACAAAAGCGATAAAGATAAAACGAATTTATCGGAGGAAACAGCCAAGCCCGGTGAACCTGCAAAAAGCGGCAGCGAAAAGGGCGAAATTCCAAAAGCCTCTTCCTCTGCTTCGAACAATAAACCGCAAACAGAACCGGCCGCCGAAGAATTGCCCTTGGACGGCGGTGAAGAAAATACTGATTGGGAGAGTATAAAAGCCGAAATAGCGGGGCAGGACCCTGCGGGCGCGGCGCTTCTTTCCGATTCGAAAAGCATGATACGGGGCGACTCCTTTTACATAATTTTTAACAGCGATGCGCTTCGCGACTGTGCAAAGCAAAATCAGCTTCTTGTTAAGCTTATTAAAGCTTCGGCAAAGGGGCTTACATTAAGGTTTGTAACACAGGATGAGCTTAGCTCAAAAAAGCAACCCAAATCCGACCCGCTTGACGAAATTCTTGCGAGGAAAAACGAGCTTGGCGATCAACTGACTGTGTTTTAGGTAATATAAAGCAATATATGTTTTTAGGAGGACAGCGAAATGTCAAAAAACAGATTCGGCGGTATGGGCATGGGCGGCGCAAATATGGGCAATATGTTAAAGCAGGCCCAGAAAATGCAACAGGATATGGCGCGTCTTCAGGCCGAGCTTGAGGAGCGTACTGTCGATGCATCATCGGGCGGAGGCGCGGTTTCCGTCACCGTAAGCGGAAAAAAGGAAATCAAGGCAATTAAAATCAATCCCGATGTAATAGATGCCGACGATGTGGAAATGCTTGAGGATTTGATTATAGCCGCGGTAAACGAGGCTATGACAAAGGTCGATGAAATGATGGCAAAGGAAATGGGCAAAATAACTGGCGGGCTTAATATTCCCGGGCTTTTTTAAGCAACCTGATAATCAGCCATAAACACACAATCCGAAAGGTAAGCGATTTTATATATGGATTATTACATTCCTCCCCTTGCAAGGCTTATTGAGCAGTTTGAAAAGCTCCCCGGAATAGGGCATAAAACCGCACGGCGGCTTGCCTTTTATGTCCTCCGGTCGCCCGAAGGCGAGGCAGAGAAATTTGCCGATGCGATTTTAAGCGCAAAACAGCTTATAAAATATTGCAGGGTTTGCCAAAACATTACCGATACAGAAATTTGCTCCATCTGCGAAAGCGACAGGCGCGACAGGAGCATTATATGCGTTATGGAAAACCCGAAGGATGTTGTTTCGCTTGAAAAAACCGGGGAGTACCACGGGCTTTATCATGTTCTCCACGGCGCAATTTCGCCTATGGACGGGGTCGGGCCCGAGGATATTAAAATCCCCGAGCTTTTGTCCCGCCTAAAAGACAACACGGTATCGGAGGTTATTATGGCGACAAACCCGAACATTGAGGGCGAGGCAACGGCAATGTATATATCGAGGCTTATAAAACCGCTTGGTATAAGGGTTACGCGGATTGCGCACGGCGTTCCTGTCGGCGGGGATTTGGAATACGCCGACGAGGTAACTCTTTCAAGGGCAATCGAGGGACGGCGGGAGATGTAGTATTACTATGCACGAAACAAAACATGAAATTGAAAAAGCCGTGCTTTTCGGCGTTCACACGGGAAGCGCGGACTATATAAACGACTGCACAGAGGAATCGCTTGAGGAGCTTGCTCTGTTGGCGGAAACCGCAGGGGCGCAGGTCATGGGCGTTGTGGTGCAAAACCGCCCAAGCCCCGACAATGCCAGATACTTCGGTGAGGGAAAAATCGAGGAAATGCGCGCTTTTTGCGAGGACAACGGCGCAGACCTTGTTATATGCGACGACGAGCTTTCGGGGATACAGGTAAGAAACCTTGAAGAGGCGCTTGGGCTTCGGGTAATCGACAGAAGCGCACTCATTATGGATATATTCGCGGGGCGTGCAAAGACCAGAGAGGGTCAGCTTCAGGTTGAGCTTGCCCAGCTTCGTTATTTTCTTCCGCGGCTTACGGGCTCGTTTACGGGAATGTCACGACAGGCGGGCGGCGGCGGTATCGGCGGGGCAAGGCGCGGACCCGGTGAAACCAAGCTTGAAACGGACAGGCGGCATATCAGAAGGCGTATAGAGTCCATAACACAGCAGCTTTCCGAGGTTGTCAGAAACCGCGAAACGCAAAGAAGACAGCGTGTTAAAAACGGTATTCGACAGGTCGCAATTGTGGGGTATACAAATGCGGGCAAATCGACTCTTCTTAATTATCTGACATCGGCAGGGGTTTTAGCAGAGGACAAGCTGTTCGCAACACTTGACCCGACCGCAAGAAGGCTTACTCTTCCCGACGGCGCAAGCGCGCTTTTGATAGATACGGTAGGCTTTATCCGAAAACTTCCCCATCATCTTATAAATGCGTTTAAGTCAACGCTTGAAGAGGCAAAGTTTGCGGATGTTTTAATACATGTTGCGGACGCCTCCTCACCGCACACAAACGAAAATATTGCGGTTGTGGAGGAATTGCTTGAAAAACTCGATGCCTCCGATAAGCCCGTTGTTACGGCGTACAATAAGATTGACCTTGTAGAAAGCACCGACTTTCTTCCTCCGCGTCCGAACTCCGTCAGCATAAGCGCGAAAACAGGCTTGGGGATTGACGCTCTTTTGCAAAAGGTCTGCGATATTATGCCCGAGGGGCGCAGGAGAGTAACCGTTTTAATACCTTACGACAAGGGTGATATTGTGTCCAGGGTTTATGAAACATCCCGTGTAAACAGCGAGGAGCATACCGAAAACGGCACACTTCTTGACATAGTAACAGACAGTAGGGGGCTTTCGATTGTGAGTGATTACATTGTTTGAGTATAAAACCGTAAAGATGCCTGCCGAGGCGGAAATAACCGAGAAAAAATCGCGCTTTATTTCGCATATCCTTCCCGTGACGACCGAAAGCGCGGCAACCGAGTTTATAGCCTCCATTAAGACAAAATACTGGGATGCCTCTCACAATGTTTACGCGTATTCGCTTAAAGATAACAATATCCGCCGCTATTCCGACGACGGCGAGCCGTCGGGGACGGCGGGAATGCCGACGCTTGATGTTATATGCAAGGAGGGGCTTTTTGATGTGTGCGTTGTTACAACCCGCTATTTCGGCGGAACTCTGCTCGGTGCCGGCGGGCTTGTAAGAGCGTATACAAAGGCGGCAAAATGCGGTATTGACGCCGCGGGAATTGTTAAACGGGTGTTTTGCCACGAATACAGCGTCAGGGCGGATTATTCGCTTATCGGCATTATCAAAAACGCCGCCGCCGCAATAGGCTGTATTGAGGGAACACCTGTATATGCAGAGGATGTTACTCTTAAAGTTTTTGTACCGCATACGGTTACGGACTTTACGGACGAAATTATCGGCGCAACCAACGGGCGTGCGGTAATAACAAAAGAAACCGAAGGGAGATACATGGATGCGAACTGACATCGAGATTGCGCAAAGCGCGAAAATGAAGCCGATTACGGAAATCGGACAGGCACTCGGCATAAACGCCGACGAGCTTGAGCTTTACGGCAAATACAAGGCTAAGCTTAGCGGGGCGCTTGAAAAAAGGCTTAAGGATAAGCCAAACGGCAAGCTTATACTTGTAACCGCAATAACCCCCACCCCTGCGGGAGAGGGAAAAACCACAACCACCGTCGGCTTGGGTCAGGCGTTTTGCAAAATCGGTAAAAAAGCCGTTATAACGCTGCGGGAGCCCTCGCTCGGCCCCGTCATGGGTATAAAGGGCGGCGCGGCGGGCGGCGGTTATTCTCAGGTCGTGCCTATGGAGGATATAAACCTACATTTTACGGGCGATATGCACGCCGTTTCTGCGGCGAACAACCTTCTTTGCGCAATGATTGACAACCATATACAGCAGGGTAATTCCCTCAGAATAGATGTTCGAAACATTCCGTTTAAGCGTGTTGTCGATATGAACGACAGGGCTCTTCGGAACATTGTCGTTGGTTTGGGGGGCAGGGTAAACGGCGTTCCGAGGGAGGACGGGTTTATGATTACCGTAGCTTCCGAAGTTATGGCTGTTTTGTGCCTTTCGAATGATTTGCAGGATTTGAAGCAAAGGCTCGGCAGGATTATCGCCGCTTATGACGAGGACGGAAATCCAGTTACCGCAAAGGATTTGGGCGCGGACGGCGCTATGGCGCTTCTCCTTCGGGATGCGATTTTGCCCAACCTTGTTCAAACGCTTGAAAACACGCCCTGTATCATGCACGGCGGGCCCTTTGCAAACATTGCCCACGGCTGTAACAGCGTAAGGGCGACAAAGCTTGCCCTTAAGCTCGGCGATTACTGTATAACCGAGGCGGGCTTCGGCGCGGATTTGGGCGCGGAAAAGTTTTTTGATATAAAATGCCGCCTCAGCGGCTTAAAGCCCGATGCTGTTGTTATCGTGGCAACCGTCCGCGCGCTTAAATATAACGGCGGCGTTAAAAAAGATAATTTATCTTCGGAAAATCTTGAAGCCCTTAAAAAAGGTATAGAAAATCTCGGCGCACATATCGACAACATAAAAAAATACGGTCTTCCATGCGTTGTTGCCGTTAACACCTTCCCGACCGACACAAAGGCGGAGCATGATTTTATTAAACAATACTGCGCCGAAAAGGGCGTAAAATCCGCACTGTCAAGGGTTTTTGCCGAAGGCGGCGAAGGCGGGATTGAGCTTGCGAAAATAGTATGCGAAACCGCTGACAAGGGCGGAAGCTTTACACTGCTTTACGGCGATGAGCTTTCCATAAAGGACAAAATAAACAGGATTGTAACCGAAATTTACGGCGGAAGCGGTGTTTCCTACCTTGCCTCCGCGGAAAAATCAATAGCTCGTCTTACCGAGCTCGGTTTTTCAAACCTGCCGATTTGTATTGCAAAAACTCAGTACTCCTTAAGCGACGACCCGACTCTTTTGGGAAGACCTTCCGGCTTTACCGTTACCGTAAGAGAGGTTCGCGTATGTGCGGGTGCGGGGTTTATCGTTGTGCTTACGGGCGATATTATGACAATGCCCGGACTGCCGAAGAATCCCGCCGCCTGCGGGATTGACATTTCGGAGGACGGCGCGATTACGGGGTTGTTTTAATGCTTAAGGTGGCTTCATATTGTGAGGACGATACCTTTAATACCGGTGTCGAAATCGGAAAAAGACTTAAAAAAGGCGGGGTTGTTGCCCTATACGGAGAGCTTGGAAGCGGCAAGACCACCCTTGCCAAGGGGATTGCGTCCGCCTTCGGAATAAAAGGCGTTGTAAGCCCCACATTTACGCTTTTGAACGAGTATTACGGCGAGGATATAAACATATACCATTTTGACGCATACAGGATTGACGAGGACGGCTGGATTGATTCGGGCTTTGACGAGTACCTTTATTCGGACGGAATCTGTATAATCGAGTGGGCGGACAACATAAAAAACATACTCCCCGAAAATACCGTTTCCGTCACATTTTCAAGAAATGTCGGTTATGGAGATGATTACAGGGATATAACCGTCGGAGGTGAAGGGTTTTGAAAATTCTTGCGGTTGACAGTTGCACCGCTGTTGCAACCTGCGCCCTTACCGTGGGGGATACTCTTGTGGCGGAGGTTGTGTTAAACAACAAAAAAACCCACTCCGTAAAGCTTCTTCCGCTTATAGAGGCTATGCTTAAAAACGCCGACACGGATATATCCGAAATAGATTATTTTGCGGTAACGACAGGCCCCGGCTCCTTTACAGGGCAGAGGATTGGCATATCCACCGTAAAGGGGCTTGCGCACGCAACAAAAAAGCCTTGTGTCGCAGTTTCATCGCTTGAGGCTTTGGCTTATAACCTCCCCTCCTCCCCCTTTATCGTATGCCCGATTCTTGACGCAAGACGGGATCAGGTTTACACGGCATCATTCGAAGGTCTCGAAAGGCTTACGCCGGACAGGGCGATTGCGCTTTCGGAGCTTTTGTCGGAGCTCGACGGAAGGGATGTTATATTTTTGGGTGACGGCGTTCCCGTGTTCAAAGAAACGATAGAAAAGGCGCTTGGCAAAAGGGCTCACTTCCCTCCTCCCCATCTAATTCATCTTCGGGGCGGAAGCGTTGCGACCGCCGCGATTAAAAAGATTGCGGAAAACAAGGTCTGCGATTACAACTTACTTACCCCGTTTTATCTTCGCGTATCTCAGGCGGAGCGCGAGTATCTTGAAAAATCGGGTAGAGCGTGACTTGATTATTAATAATTTTTTTTCGGATAAGGGGATAAAAATGAGAGTTATTGCGATTGGAAGCGACCACGGAGGATATGAGCTTAAGGGGGTGCTTTTAGAATACCTTAAAGGGAAAAAAACAAAGGTCATCGACTGCGGAACCTTTTCGTCGGATACCGTTGACTATCCTGATATCGCAAAGCTTGTCGGAAGCAAGGTTGTGTCGGGCGAGGCGGAGTTCGGAATACTTATATGCGGGACGGGAATCGGGATTTGCATGTCCGCAAACAAGATAAGGGGTATTCGTGCGGCGGTTTTATATAATGACTATGCGGCCCGCATGGCAAAGGAGCATAATGATGCCAATATTATATGCTTCGGCGGAAGGACAACCGAGCCCGATGCCGCAAAACAGATGATTGAAGTCTTTATGAAATCAAAATTCAAGGGCGGAAGGCACCAAACACGGGTGGATAAAATTATGAGTATTGAGGAGTAAATCTATAGAATACTTTAAAAGGAGAGATAAGGATATGAAAAGGCGCGACAAGCATAACTATTATCTTGACATTGCCGAAACTGTTTTAGAGCGAGGAACCTGTTTAAGGCGGAATTTCGGGGCGATTATCGTCAAAAATGATGAAATCATTTCGACAGGCTACACCGGTGCACCGAGAAGGCGTAAAAACTGTATCGACCTCGGCTATTGCAGAAGGGAACAGCTTGGCATCCCCCGCGGCGAAAGGTATGAGCTTTGTCGTTCCGTACACGCCGAGGCAAACGCAATTATAAATCCCTCAAGAATGAGTATGCTTGGCGGCGTTATGTATCTTGCGGGCAAGGACATGAAAACGGGTGAGCTTATCCCGGACGCCTCAAGCTGTGCAATGTGCAAACGCCTTATCATAAATGCGGGTATCGACAAGGTTGTAATCCGAAACGAGCGTGACAGATACACCGTTGTTGAGGTTCAAAGCTGGATTGACAATGACGATTCTCTCTCGGATGAGTTTGGCTATTGATTCTACGGAATTTGTTGTATCGCATTTTTTATTAAGAATATACATATAAAAAAACGCTGTGGCATAAAATGCCCAGCGTTTTTTTGGGCGTACATGGAAACCGCACCTACGGTTTTTTATTGTTAGTCGAATGCTCCGATAATTTGTCAAAACTTTTGGAACGATTTAATTACCATATTTTGTTATTTTATGGTACAATTGTATTAGACCTATTGCGATATAAATCGGGTCTATAATACAAAAGACAAAGGGAGTGTTTACTTTTGGAGGTATTATCAATTTTTAATAAAAGCGGCGACAAGAAAAACAAGCTAATTCAGATACCCATAAGGGATATTCTCACAAATCCGCGCCAGCCGAGAAAGGTTTTCAATTCCGAATCAATAGAGGAGCTTTGCGAGTCCATAAAGCAATACGGGCTTATCCAGCCGGTTACCGTACGCCGGACGGTTAACGGAAAATACGAGCTTATAGCGGGCGAGAGGCGGCTTCGCGCCTGTATTTTAGCCGACTACAAAACTATTTCGTCAATAGTTATAGACGCCTCGAACTGTGACAGCGCGGCGCTTGCCCTAATCGAAAACCTTCAGCGCGAGAATTTGAACTACATAGACGAGGCGGAGGGTTACAGCAATCTTATTGTCGATTTCGGGCTTACGCAGGAGGAGCTTGCGCAAAAGGTCGGCAAAACGCAGGCGACAATCGCAAACAAGCTTAGGATTCTTCGTTTAAGTCCCCAGATAAAAAAAATATTAAGGGACAATGACCTTACCGAACGCCACGCAAGGGCACTGTTGCGGCTTGAAACAGAGGAAGCCCAGCTCAGGGCGCTTAATATAATCTGCATGAGGGGGCTTAATGTTAAGCAGACCGACGATTTTATCGATTCCATCCTCCAACCGAAGGAGGCGGAACACAAAGAGAGCAAACAGCCGAATAAGACGATGCGGGTTTTTAAGGATATACGAATTTTTGTCAACACTATAAAACAGGCGGTGGATATAATGCGCCAGTCCGGCATAGACGCCGTTTCGGAAAAAATCGAGAATGAAAAATACATTGAATACATTGTAAGAATACCAAAATAGATCATGATATGTAGGGGCGGATATGGTATCACCCATAGAATGCCTATGATATAATGAGAATTAATTGGCGTGATAATAAATTATTTCGATATATTATTTGCATATTTGCTATTTGGGTGCCACATTTGGTATTAACAATCAGCCTTCTGCATAAACAAAGGGTTGAGGACTACTCAACCCTTTGTTTATTCATAATATTTTCTATTTAAAATACCTCTCCAACATACCCTTAAACGCCATTCCATGTCTGGCTTCGTCCTTGCACATCTCATGCACGGTGTCGTGGATTGCATCATAGCCAAGCTCCTTTGCCCTTGTGGCAAGCTTCTTCTTGCCCTCGCAGGCTCCGCTTTCCGCCTCAACCCTCATTTTAAGGTTTTTTTGCGTATCGGGGTGGACAACCTCGCCGAGAAGCTCGGCAAATTTTGCGGCATGCTCCGCCTCCTCAAAGGCTATTCTCTTATATGCCTCTGCGATTTCGGGATACCCCTCCCTGTCCGCCTGGCGGCTCATCGCAAGGTACATTCCAACCTCCGTGCACTCGCCCATAAAGTTCATACGAAGCTCCTCTACCACATCCTCCGAAACGCCCGCGGCCACGCCTATTTTATGTTCGTCCGCCCAAACCGTTTCGGTCGGCATCTCATTAAACTTATCACGCGGTGATCTGCAAATCGGGCATTTTTCTGGCGGATTGTTGCCCTCATGAACATAACCGCAAACCGAACACACAAATTTTTTCATAATTATACCTCCGTTTATAATATTTTTGATTTTTATACTGATAAAGTGTTAAATTTTTTGCTTATCAGTAATGATTACTATTATTATATCATATTAATTCTTGTTGTCAAGAGAATATTTTAATTTTTTTAAAAATATTTATGAACAGGCGAGGGATATTGTAACTTGAATAAACTTATGATAGAATAAACGCAGACCTTAATGGGCAATTATGTAAATGCTTTAATATTTTCCTAATGAAATTTTAATTTTTCTTGAATTGTAATTAAAGACTTGGCAGTTATAATTACGCCATAATCAAAAATTTAAGCCGACAATATCGGCGGAACGGAGGGTAATTATGGCTACGATCGAACAGGTTGAAAAACTCAGAGAAAAGGCAAATGTTACTTATGACGAGGCAAAGGCGGCACTGGAGGCATCAAACGACGACATTCTTGACGCAATGATTTATCTTGAGCGAAACGGAAAGGTTCCGCCTCCCGAAAACAACGGGTTTTACACCTCGCAAAAACAGGAGGAGAAAAAACCGGAGCAAAACAGCAAAAGTGATTATCAAACCGAACACCAGATGGGGCAAACCTTCTCGCGCATACTCGGAAGGATTGCAAGAGGGCTTGCAAGACTTATTTCAAAGGGCAATGTAAACTCGTTTGAGGTGTGGCAAAAAGATAAACTGCTTGTTTCGGCGCCCCTTACGGTTTTGGCACTTCTTCTTATCTTCGCATTCTGGATGATAATTCCCCTTTTGATAGTCGGGCTGTTCTTTAACTGCAGATATTTGTTTCAGGGTCCGGACTTTCAGGGGTCCGGCGTGAACGACATGATGAAATCCGCTTCCGAGGCGGCAGAAAATATCAAAAATGACTTTAAGGGCCAAAATTAAAAACAGGGTGATTTTGTGAACGAAAAAATCCTCATTGTCGAGGACGAGGAAAAGATCGCGCGGTTTGTCGAGATGGAGCTTTTATACGAAGGCTATACGGTTGAAAAGGCCTTCAACGGACGGCTTGGGCTTGAACTTGCCCTAAAGGGCGGTTATGACATTATTGTGCTTGACATTATGCTTCCGGGCATAAACGGAATGGAAATTCTCCGCCGCGTCCGCAAGACAAGCGATGTCCCCATTATTATGCTTACTGCAAGGGATACCGTTATCGATAAGGTTACGGGCCTCGACTGTGGCGCGGACGACTATATCACAAAGCCCTTTGAAATTGAGGAGCTTCTTGCAAGGATACGAAGGATTTTAAGGAAAAAGCCTGCCGGCCCTGCGGCCGATAGGCTTTTTGCCTGCGGTCTTACTCTGGATACCGATCGGCATACTGCCTCATTCGGTAATGTACCCATTGACCTTACCAAAAGAGAGTTCGACCTTTTAAGGTATCTGCTTGAAAACAAGGGCATTGTCCTCTCGCGCGAAACACTGCTTGACAAGGTCTGGGGTTATGACTTCGCGGGCGACACAAACGCCGTTGATGTTTATGTCCGCTATCTGCGAAGCAAAATCGATGATGTTTTCGGGATAAAGCTTATACATACAATAAGGGGAGTGGGGTATGTGATTAAAGATGAGTGATAATAAAAAGGTTAACTCCTCAATCGTATTCAGACTTAATTCATGGCATATTTCAAGGCTTTTTTTGCAGTTTTTATGGATAAATACAGTTGTTACCCTTCTCTTTTCTGGCGCGCTTTTATATCACGCCGAATATAAGATGGCAGGCGAGGCGTGGAAATCCGCGCCGACCGCAGATCTTTCCCCTTCCACACCCCGCGGAATAAAGGTTCCTTATTTTTTCAATAAACTCCTTCCCGAAACGACTCAAAATGCCGTTCGTACATTCTATACCGACATGCGATACGGCTCGTTTTGGGATAAGGTTCGGGGACTTAAATATGTAATGTGGATTCCGAAAGACGGTTTATATTTTTCGATTGAATATAATACAGGCGAAATACTCGGAATTTTTTTGAATCTATTTATCGTTTTAGTCGTGCTTGAACTTTTGTACCTTTTCAGCAGTATCGGAAAAGGCGCAAGGGCAATGCGGCGCGCGCTTTTGCCTATCGAGGTTCTGACGGAAACGACGCGCAGTATCAACCAGGCACAGGGGCAAAAACCATCGTTACAGCTTCGTGACCTTACCGGCGCAATCGACAACATAAACGCAACGCGCCTCGGGCTTGACAAACGCATTTCGGTAAGCTCCGACCAAAAGGAGCTTAAGGAACTTGCAAAGGCGATAAACGGAATGCTTGACCGTATAAACGAGGCGTACCGCTCGCAAATCAGGTTTGTTTCGGATGCCTCGCATGAGCTTCGTACGCCCATAGCCGTTATACAGGGGTACGCAAATCTTCTTGACCGCTGGGGAAAAAATGACGAAAAGGCGCTTGAGGAGTCGATAGAGGCGATAAAAAGCGAAGCCGAAAACATGAAAAACCTTGTGGAACAGCTGCTATTCCTTGCAAGGGGTGACAACGACTCAATGCAGCTTAATATCGAGTCGTTTGACATCGGAGCATTGGTGTCAGAGGTCATAAGGGAAACGGTTATGATTGATCCCGACCATAAATTTTCGTCAGAAACCGAACCCGACATTTTCATTGACGGCGATGTTCAGCTTGTTAAGCAGGCAATCAGAATTTTTGTCGACAACAGCATAAAATATTCACCCTCCGGCGAGGATATAAAGGTCACTACCCGAAGCGACGGAAATTATGCAAAAATCACGGTTCAGGACAACGGAATCGGGATTTCGGGCGAAAATCTTCCTAATGTGTTTGACCGCTTCTTCCGCTCGGACGACTCCCGCACGAGAAAAACGGGCGGTACGGGGCTTGGGTTTGCAATCGCAAAATGGATTGTAGACAGGCACGGCGGGACGGTCGAGATATTAAGCCGAAAGGATTTGGGTACAAGAGTAACCGTATCGCTTGTAAAAAGCAGTGAGAGTAATGCGCAAAAATCCGAATCGGTATGATTTTTGCATAATTGATATTTCAAAGACACACCCTAAATGCGGGAGGT
The DNA here is from genome assembly GCA_002070105.1 of Firmicutes bacterium ADurb.Bin193. Taxonomy (GTDB): domain Bacteria; phylum Bacillota; class Clostridia; order Monoglobales; family Firm-18; genus MWCQ01. The sequence continues at coordinate 135,578 of MWCQ01000001.1, forward strand.
GTTAATTTGAAAGATAAGACAGCTTACAAAAACAAAAAAACCAATACACCCGACAACAAAAATCAAAATAAGAATCACAATGCAAAAAAGGAAGCATTCGGCCCCAATACCAAAAGAGGCTGATAATTATCCCCCGACTATGCCGGGGGATAATTGTTTTTTTGTCCGAGAGTATCTATTATTTCGTTTGCCACAGACCTTATCATTCCGCAGACCGGCACGGCAAGAAGCATACCGCCGAAGCCGAAGATATGACCGCCCACGATCACGGCCATTATGGTAACAATCGGGTGAAGCCCTACATGTCCTCCGAGTATCTTCGGGGATACATATATATTTTCGATTTGTTGTGCGGCTACAAACAATACAACAGTCCATACGGCCTTTCGGGGTGACTGCGCCGCCGCCGCAAGCACAGCGGGAATACTGCCCAAAAACGAGCCGAAATAGGGTATAATGCCGGATATCCCCGCAAAAAGGGCAAGAAAAAGCGCCTGCCTGACCCCGATTATGAGCAGACCCGCAAAAAGAATTGTTCCCGTAATCGCCGCAACGGTAAGCTGACCCGTGAAAAATCTTCGCAAAACACCGTCAATACTCCTCGAGACATTCAAAGCGAATTTGTGCCAGCTTTTCGGTATAAGCTCTAAAAGTGATGTTTTAATCTTTTCTCTGTCAAGTATCATGTAAAAGCTTAAAACAAGCCCAAGCGCAATATTTACAACAACGCCTATTGTTGAAAAAAATGTTGAAACCACATTCCCTATATATCCGAAAAGCTGGGTTCCGAATTTTGTTACGACACTGTCAATGCTTTGCGGAAGCTCAAGCGAAAGTGAGGCAAGGTATTCGCTTACCGCCTTTTGAACGGACAGGACGCCCGAAAACAAATACGGAACGCCTATCCACAATACGGAAAAAATAATAATTATTACCGTCAGGTAAATAAATATAAGGGCAACCTTCCTTTTAAGTCCTCTTTTTTCAAGGCGTGTAACGGCGGGCGTAAGTATATACGCAAAAACGGAGCCTAAAAAAAGAGGCGCAAGGCTTTCCCCCGCCGCAAACAGTATTACTATTACGATTGTCGCTATTACAGCAAGCAAAATCACTCTCGCTTTTTTCATATCCGCTCCTTATTGGTGTTTATGTAATCGGCGCATTATTCGTGCGCCGGGCTATTACCTTATTACATCCATTACATTATCCGCAATCTGTCCTATTGTAGTAAACATTCTTGAAGTTTTTTTTGCAAAACGGCGACGGTCATGCTCATCGACGGGGTTTGCAACCATTGATATGCCGATCCCTATAACCGCTCCCGTAATCATTCCTTTTACAAACGAACCTGTATTCATACGCTCACTCTCCCTTATCATTTATTTCAACATTATTATTACCAAAAACAATATCATTATTAACATTTATATTTTTCCTGCCGTACAAAACATCCTCGGCGAACCCGTTTGAAACCTCAAAAAAGGCGATTTTCCCCTCCTCGGAATTGTAGATTATATCGCTGATTTTCCCTATTACTCCGCCCGATTTCGTAATATGCGTACCCGCTGTCTGACGGCGAAAGGTTTTATAGTTGTTTTGTTCCTTTAAAAAAGCGGAAGATGTCAGTGCATTTTTGTCCTCAATCCAGATTAAATTGTTGTCCATATTTTTCACATTTTCGGCGGGCAAAAAACGCGTGGGCTTCATAAAGCTTCCCATGGCTACAACATAACCCGCAAAGCTCATTTTGCCGAAGTCAAACACAACATCGCTGATGTGACCTATCTTCTCTTTGCTGTTTTCACACATAACGGGCAGATTTATAAGTTTAGTTACCTTTTCCATATTATCACCGATAATAACGCATCAGTAGAAAAAATTACGATTGTAGAAATTTTTTCTTACCTTTGCGCGTTTCAACGAAGCGGGGATATACGCCCGCTGCTTGTTTCAGGAATTGATACCCGCCGCCTAAACAAATTCTGAGGCGAGGAACATCTTAGCGTAGTTATATTATTTACTGTTTTCGCAAAAAATATATTGACAACTAAAAATTTCGGGTATAAAATTAAATTAAACTTCAGGGACGGGTGAAATTCCCTACCGGCGGTACAGCCCGCGAGCCTTTGGTCTTATCCATTGGCAGATTCGGTGAAACTCCGAGGCCGACAGTGAAAGCCTTTTTTGAGTTGGCTTAAGTCTGGATGAAAGAAGACATAACTTTGTTTATGTTGTCCCGTTTTTTATAAAACGGGACTTTTTTGTCAGGATTATTGCTAATAAGCAAAGCGGTCAAAACCGTTAACTACGGGTTGTTGCAGGGAAGAATCCTGACTCTTCCGAAAATATATTTCAATATCCCTGAAAACTATGAAAAGGAGAATGATGCAAAGTGAAAAACAAACGATTAAAAAAAGTTACGGTAACTGCAATTATGGCGGCATTGGCGACGGTTCTGATGTTTATTGAAACACCCCTGCCCCTTTTCCCGCCCTTTTTGAAGCTTGACATAAGCGACCTTCCCGCGGTGATATGCGCTTTTGCAATCGGACCGCTCTGGGGAGTTTTGGTTGAGCTTATCAAAAACCTTGTCCATATGACATCCACCCAAACCGCCCTGGTCGGCGAAACGGCAAACTTTATCGTCGGCGCTTCCTTTACCCTTTGCGCAGGTATAATCTACAAAAAAAGGCATACAAAAAAAGGCGCTGTTGTAGGCCTTGCGGCAGGTATTCTTTCAATGGCGCTTGCGGGGGTTGTTGCCAATTATTTAATTTTATTGCCGCTTTATTCTCCCAATCTGCCCGAAGCCGAAAAGGCTTCCCTTGTCTTTTACGGTATTACTCCCTTCAATCTTTTAAAGGGCGTAATTTTGTCGGCTATAACTCTATTTATCTATAAGCCGTTATCCTCCATCCTCCATCGCTGACCTTACCCGCAGGGATAAAGGCAGATTGATATTTTTCTGCTTGGTCTATTGAAAATATGACCTTTGTATGATAAACTGTTTTCGAAATTTACAAAACAATAAACCTCGGTTTACAGGGATAATTATTTTCGCTAATCCCGATACTATGTTTTGACGATTATTATAATAACCGAGGTGTAAAGATGAATTTTAACGCGGTATACTATGAGCCTGACAGCCTTAATTATACGCTTGGCAGGGAGCTTAAACAAAAGTATGATTCACTTCCGTGGACACCGATTGAAAGCCACAACAAAATTGTGGAAATGACCTCAAAACCAAATACGGAATTTGCAAAAATGAAGAAAAACCTTATTATCGGCGTCAGGAAAACACACAAGTATGTGGAAAACCAAAAGGTTTCGGATTTTCTTGTGCCCTATACATCATCGGGCTGCAGCGCGTCCTGCCTCTATTGCTATTTGGTTTGCAATTACAACAAATGCTCCTATTTAAGACTGTTCGTAAATCGCGAACAGATGCTGGATAAAATCATAAAAACCGCAACCAAAAGCGAAAGGCCTCTTACCTTTGAAATAGGCAGCAACAGCGATTTGGTGCTTGAAAACACCATAACGGGCAACCTTAAATGGACAATAGAAAATTTTAATAAAACCTCAAACGGCTTTTTAACATTCCCCACAAAGTTTGATATGGTCGGTCCCTTGCTGAATCTTGAGCACGGGGGCAGGGTAATATTCCGCATGAGCGTCAATCCCGAATTCATCATACGAAAGACGGAGTTTGGCACATCTTCGCTTGATGCAAGGATTAAGGCGGTCAACAACATGTGCGAGGCGGGATACAAAACGGGCATACTTATTGCGCCCGTTGTTCAGATTAACGGGTGGGAAAAGCTTTACGGCGAACTTATCTCATATTTAGCCGACAGGCTTTCGGAAAAGGTAAAAAAACAGCTTTTTATAGAATGTATCTTTATGACATACAGCTATGTGCACCGTGCAATTAACGCCGAAGCGTTTCCGAACGCCATAGAGCTTTACGACAAAGAGAAAATGACGGGCGGCGGTCGGGGTAAATACTATTACAGACAGCAGTTAAAGGCTTATGGGGAGGATTTTTTAAGACAGGAGCTTTCGCAAAAGCTGAGTGAGGCTGAAATATTATATTTTTGTTAAGGAGATGATACACTTTGGGCGTAACCAATGTTCTCGCATTCGATTTCGGCGCATCGAGCGGGCGTTCAATTTTGGGCTCTTTTGACGGTGATACAATAAAGCTTTCCGAAACACACCGCTTTTCAAACGACCCCGTTTTTGTAAACGGACATTTATACTGGGACATACTCCGCCTTTTGTTTGAGATTAAGGCGGGCATTCTAAAGACCGCAAACAGCGGGCTCGGAGAGATTTCCGGAATCGGTATAGACACATGGGGCGTGGATTTCGGACTTATCGACAAAAACGGTGAACTGCTGGGTAACCCCTATCACTACCGCGACAGCCGTACCGACGGAATGATTGCAAAAGCCAATGAGCTTGCGGGCGAGCTTGATATATACTGCGAAACCGGTATACAAACCTTGTGGTTTAATACGCTTTATCAGCTTTTAGCGGCAAAAGAAAACAGCCCTCACCTTCTGGGCGAGGCAAAAACGCTTTTGTTTATGCCCGACCTTATGAATTACTTTTTAACGGGCGTTAAAACCACGGAGTATTCGATCGCTTCTACCTCTCAGCTTTTAAATATCGAAACACGCGATTGGTCGGATAAAATTTTTAAGAAATTCGGCTTTGACGAAACCCTTTTTACCGACATCGTTATGCCGGGGACCGTGATCGGAAAGATTAAAGAAGATATTGCGCAGGAGGCGGGTATACCCTCTGTCCCCGTAATCGCCGTTACCTCACACGACACGGCAAGCGCAGTCGCAAGCGTACCCTTCGACAACCTCGAAAACAGCGTATACATAAGCTGCGGAACATGGTCACTGATGGGTATGGAGCTTTCGCAGCCCCTTGTAAACGATATGACCCGAGAGTACAACTTTACAAACGAGGGCGGCGCGGAAAATACCATAAGGTTTTTGAAAAACATTATGGGACTTTGGATTGTTCAGGAGTGCCGCAGATTCTGGCAGCGCACCGACAGCGGATTGACCTTTGCCACGCTTGAGAATCTGGCATCCGAGGCGGAGGGCTTTGTTTCGTTTATCGACTGTGACTATGAAGACTTCGGATCGCCGGGTAACATGCCCGAAAAGGTCAAAGATTATTGCAGAAGAACCAATCAGCCCGTCCCCGAATCAATGGGCGAGATTGTAAGATGCGTGGCGCAGAGTATTGCCCTTAAATACCGTTATACCATTGAATGTATTGAGGATATAACAGGCAAAAAAATCGAAACCATAAATATGGTCGGCGGCGGGATAAAGGACCGTATGCTGTGTCAGTTTACCGCAAATGCAACGGGCAGACCCGTTAAAGCAGGGCCTGTTGAGGCTACTGCGGCGGGGAATATCATTCTTCAGCTTATCGCGCTCGGGAAAATCGAGTCACTCGCAAAAGGGCGCGAAATAGTCAAAAATTCCTTTTCGACGGAGGATTACCTTCCGAAGGACAGCAAACTCTGGAATGAGGCGTATGAACGGTTTTTGAAAATACTATCATTACAAAAGGGCGGAGAAAAATGAGCTTGGCAGATAAAATTTTTATAGAAAACTGCAAGGACATATTAAATAACGGCGTTTGGGACAGGGGGCACAATGTCAGACCCCGGTGGGACGACGGCTCGCCCGCCCATACAGTGAAAAGATTTTGCGTGGTGAACAGGTATGACCTGTCGGCCGAGTTTCCCATTCTCACCATACGGAAAACCAATTTTACCGCCGCGGTTGACGAGCTTTTGTGGATCTGGCAGAAAAAATCGAACAATATACGCGACTTAAACAGTAAAATCTGGAACGCCTGGGCGGACGAAAACGGCTCTATCGGCAAGGCATACGGCTATCAGCTCGGTATAAAGCACAAATACAGGGAGGGTATGTTTGACCAGGTGGACAGGCTTATATTCGACCTTAAAAACAATCCTCTGTCAAGGCGTATGATTACCAATATCTATAACCACGCCGATTTAAGCGAGATGAATCTATACCCCTGCGCATACAGCATGACCTTTAATGTCACCGAAGGAAGGCTTAACGCCATACTCAACCAACGCTCACAGGATATGCTTGTGGCAAACAACTGGAATGTTTGTCAGTATGCGGTTTTGGTACATATGCTGGCGCAGATAAGCAATCTGAAAGTCGGCGAGCTTGTTCATGTTATCGCGGACGCCCATATCTATGACAGGCATATTCCGATTTTGGAGGAAATTCTTGATAACAAGCAGTATGACGCCCCCGAATTTTTTATTGACAAAAGCATAAAGGACTTTTATGACTTTAAAACGGACAGCGTCGGGCTTAAAGGCTATGAGTACAACACGCTGAATAAAAAAATACCCGTTGCGGTTTAAGCGATTGCGTTCAAAGCGTGGTGTTTATTGCTTATCTGTTTCGCAATTATTTAATACAAAACAAGGAGTGTACGGATTGAAAAAATTTTTGGATGAGAATTTTTTACTTAACAATGAGGTTTCGGTAAAGCTCTACCATGACTATGCCAAAAAGATGCCGATTTATGACTATCACTGCCACCTTAATCCCAAGGAAATTTACGAAAACAGGCCCTATGAAAACATAACCCAAATGTGGCTTGGGGGTGACCATTATAAATGGCGGCTTATGAGGCAAAACGGCGTTGACGAAAAATACATAACGGGCGATTCCACCGACTACGAAAAGTTTGAAAAATTTGTGGAGTGCGTGCAGTACGCCGCCGGCAACCCGATTTACCACTGGTGCCATCTTGAGCTTCGGCGTTATTTTGACTGTTATGATATTTTGTGCAGCCAAAACACAAAATTAATCTGGGATAAATGCGAAAAATTTAAATACACGCCGCAGCAGCTTATGAGTATGTCCGATGTAAAGGTTGCCTGCACAACGGATGACCCGCTTGACACCCTCGAATATCATGTAAAGCTAAAAGACTTTACAACCAAAATTCTCCCCACCTTCCGCCCCGACAAGCTTGTAAATATTGATAAGGCGGGCTTTTCGGAATACCTTAAAAAATGCGGCGGGCTTAAAACGATAACCGAAATCGAGGCGTTTTTGGAGGATAGGGTAAAATTCTTTTGGGAAAACGGTTGCAGAATAAGCGACCACGGTCTTGATTATGTTCCGTATGTTGTGGGCGATGCGCAAGCCGCGCTTACAAAGGCGCTAAAGGGCGAAAGCCTTACCTCTTTAGAGGCGGATGCTTATAAAACGCATATTCTTCTTACCTGCGCAAGACTTTATAAAAAGTATGGCATTGTCATGCAGATACATTACGGCGCGCTTCGCAACAACAACAGTGTGATGTTTAAGAAGCTGGGGCCTGACACGGGCTTTGACAGCATAGGCGACTATCCCGCCGCATACAATCTATCAAGGCTTATTGACACAATGGGCGACAACCCAAAAATAATACTCTATTCGCTTAACCCCAACGACAACTGGGCGCTTGCCACAATGACGGGTAATTTCAGGAATGTAATGTTCGGAAGCGCATGGTGGTTTAACGACCATATAGACGGCATGACCGACCAGATGAAGGCGCTTGCCAACCTTGCGCCGCTTAACAAATTCGTCGGTATGCTGACCGACAGCAGAAGCTTTTTGTCCTACCCGAGGCACGAATATTTCAGAAGAATTCTGTGTTCAATACTCGGCGACTGGACGAGCAACGGAATGTTCCCCGAAAATTATGACATTCTCGGAAAAATCGTTATGGATATTTGCTATAACAACGCCGTAGAATTTTTCGGAATTGAGGTATGATAAATAATATTATGAAAAGGGCGTACCGCTTTAAAAGTGATACGCCCTTTTTTCAGGCATTACAACTGTCAGATTGTCTGACCTTTTATAGTATTTGTCTGTTTTTATACTTCCTCCTTCAGGTCGGTTATATCAATGCTCCGTATTGCTTTAACAAGCCCCGGACTTTTTTTACCGAAACATCCCTTGTTGGAACATTATCCTTAAGCGCAACACCGACGGCAACCCCGGCACCTTCGCCGATACAGCAGCAAATAGGCATTATTCTGTATGCCGACTGTGCTTCATGCGTTGAGGATATGCATCTTCCCGCAACCAAAAGGTTTAACATTCCCTTGGGAACAAGCGCTCTGTACGGAATTGTATAGTAATCGCCCTCCGGAACATGCGTTCTTTTTGTGCCTGTTCCCTCAGGGTTGTGAATATCGATTCCGTAATTACCGCGCGCAATTGAATCGGTGAATTTTTTGCATGACATAAGCTCGTCGGCGCTTATTTTATACTCGCCTTCAATCTTCCTGCTTTCCCTTACGCCTATCTGCGGCGCAGACATAAGCAAAATGCTGTTTTCAAAGCCTTGTATATTATTTTTTAAGAACAGATAAAGCTCATATACCTGTTCCCTCGCATCCATTTCGGCAGCAGTAATATCAAGAGCATTAAGCGGATTCTTTTTAATAATCCGCGTGGTATTAAAGTGCAATACTCCATCTAACATATGCGGGAACAGCAAAACATCCTGCCTTGGGTTTTTTATTTTCCCTTCAGCCCGAAACTGCTTATACAGCGTATTTATATCGTTTCGTACGGCCTTGAATTTTTCCATGTCTATATTGCCAATTCTGAAGCAAAGGGTCATAGGCTGGCAGAGGTTGTCCGAATCTCTGCCGAGCGTAAAGGGACAGCGTAACAAAGCGGCTAAATCCGCATCGCCCGTGGCATCTATAAAGTATTTTGCGCTAAGCGTGGTCTTACCCGATTTATTTGCGATTACAATGCTTTTAACCTCATTACCTTCCCTTTTCGCATCAATCATATATGAGTGGAAAAGAACATCAACATTATTTTCACGAACCATACGGTCGAGAACAAGCTTTAGGATTTCTTCGTTAAATGTAGAAAGGTCTTCGCTCATTCCGCAAAGCTCGTGAAGCCTATGTATCATCGTTTTAAATAAGCCTGCATTAACAAGCTGTCTTTCGCCGTTTATTTCAGTGAAATATGGCATAAAAGGGTTGACCAATGAATTTGTCGCCGCGCCGCCCAAAAACCCGTACCGCTCGACAATCAAAGCCTTTGCACCTTCTCTTGAAGCGGCGATTGCAGCAGCAACGCCGGTAAAACCTCCGCCGACAACAATAACATCATAATCTGTTTTCAATAAAAACACTCCATTTTCTAAATTATAAACCAAGGTTACACAAAATAATTTTGCTTTATCACTTCAAAAAGCATATACGCAAATAATTGTTCACTGCTTTTTAAATAATCCTTCAGCTTATTCGTTTATTTCTGCTCAAAAAACTCAATGAGCTCGCCGTCCGGCCCTTTGCAAAACGCATGCCTTGCAACCCTTGTTTTGATAGTCGAATCCGACGGCTCTTTTATTATCTCCATTCCCGCGGCTCTTACTGCGGCAATAGCCTCATCACAATTATCGGTAGCTATCGCTATATGCAGCCATGCGCCTTTCGGCTTATGCTCGTCGGTTCCGCCCGCAAAAACCTCGATACAGCTTCCGTCCGCAAATTCAAGTATGGCAATCCGTTTGTCGCCCTCGCCCCACGACAAAACCTCTTTTAAGCCCAAAACCTCTTTGTAAAACTTTAAGGTTTTCTCATAATCAAACACCCTTATTCCCGCATGGTGAAAACCCCTTGCTACCGTATTGCTCATCTTGTACTCCTCCTTTATGAATTATAATGATTTAAGTAATTCAGTTGCACATTTCCCCGCACAGCAGCCTCTGGGCGGCTTTGATTCCGTCCACGGCGCTGCTCATAATCCCTCCGGCATAGCCTGCGCCCTCGCCTATGGGGTAAAGTCCCTTTACATTAATGCTTTCCATATTGCCGTTTCTGAGTATTCTTACCGGAGCGGATGTTCTGGTTTCAACCCCCGTCAAAACGGAATTGTCGGAAAATCCCTTTATTTTTCGGTCAAAATAGCGAATCCCCTCGCGAAGGGTTTTTGCGACAAATTCGGGGACACAGCCGTCCATATCGGCAAATTCATACCCAAGTGGGTATGACGGCTTTACATTTTTCAGTTTTGTCGTGCTTTTCCCCTCCAAAAAATCCGATGTAAGCTGAACGGGCGCCATATATCCTCCGCCGCCCATCCTGTACGCCGCTCTTTCACATTTTCTCTGAAGCTCGATACCTCCCAAAACTCCGTCAAAGTCGTTTTCCGTTACATTTACCACAAGCGCGCTGTTAGCGTTTTTTCCGTCACGGGCATAATTGCTCATTCCGTTTACAACAACCATATTTTCCTCCGATGCCGCCGCAACCACGCTTCCGCCCGGGCACATACAGAAAGAAAAGCACTTTCTGTTTACTCCGTTATACGCAAGCCTATAATCCGCCGGACCGAGCGCAGGGTGTCCCGCATATTTTCCGTACTGCGCGGCGTCTATGTACGCCTGCCTGTGCTCAATACGCAAACCCATTGCAAATGGCTTGGGCGCCATGCTTACTCCGCTTTTATACAGCATTTCATAGGTGTCGCGCGCGGAATGACCTATGGCAAGCAATAATACTTTACACTCATGCTCGTTTCCGTTTACGGTTATGGATTTTAACGCCCCGTTACTTATATTTACCGCATCAAGCCTGCTGTCAAAGTGAACCTCGCCCCCGCGGCTTATAATATAATCCCTCATACTCACAATTACATTTCTTATGATATCCGTACCGACATGCGGCTTGGCAAGATACAAAATATCCTCCGTCGCACCGTGGCGGACAAAAGTATTCAAAACCTCGTTGCAAAGGTTGTCGTTAATCCTTGTGGTAAGTTTTCCGTCTGAAAATGTCCCCGCACCGCCCTCGCCGAACTGGGCGTTGCACTCGGTATCCAAAATGCGCTTGTGGATAAAGCTTTTATGTGAGTTAACCCTATTATCCATGCTTCCGCCGCGCTCAAAAATTATCGGCGCACAGCCGAATTTCGCAAGATAATACCCTGCAAAAAGACCGGCAGGTCCCATTCCGACAATTACAGGTCGGCAGGGAAGGCGACCCTCAAACACAAAATCGTCCTTATACGGCTCAAACTCATGTGTAAAGTCATTTAACTTTACACTTTCCGTTGTATCAAAAAAGACACTGTAATTGAAGCGCACGGTGTTCCTTCGCGCATCAACGGAGCGTCTTAATATCATTTTTGATTTTATATGAGAGGCTTTTATGCCGCTCTTTTTGATCGCTTCCTTAAAAACCTCGTCGTTCGTATGCTCTAATGGCATATATATATTGTCAACCTTAATTTTCATCGTTCTTAACCGAAATATCCACAGTCACATCCGTTACGCCTTCCACAACAACCCCCGGGGGAAGGTCAAGCCTTGCGGCAACCTTTGTACTTTGCTTTATATTCTTAACCCTGATAGGCAATGTGCGAATCTCCGTTACCGATTTTAAATCCTCGGGCTTTCCGAGTACGATAACCCTGCTTCCCGTCAAAATAGTGGCGGTATATTTATCGTCGCCATCTTCAAGGACGGCTTTAACCTCAAGCTCTTTCCTTGCAAGGACCGTGCACCTTACCTCAACCTTTTCGGGAGTTGCCGAAAGATATTTATGCCCGACGACATCGGCATTGGTGTTGTAAAAGACCAGAGGCTTGTTGCTTACAACATCGCTGCGCACGCCATCTACATCGACAAGCGCAACAACCTTTTCGATTTCGGTTACAATATCGCTCGGTCCCTTAATCTCAACCGTTTCATGCGACACAACAGGCTTATAAACCTCAAAGCCTTCGTCGGGCGTTCCGATAAATTCAACCGTAACGGGAAAGCTCTGAGTTGTAAGCTTGTCGATTTTGACATTTAGGCTGTATGGCTTTTTCTCGGTTACGATAAGCCCTTCATAAGGCAGCCGCACGGACACGGGCAGTGAAAACTCGCCCTTGCGGTTGTAGCCGTCAAGGTCTACATAAGCTGTTATGTCATTCTTGTTGACCTTCGCAAGCATGGTGCGGGAGCCCCGAATTTTTATGGAAACGGTGCTCGGTTTGTCATTTAAAAGGACAAAATTCTCGTTTGTGAGGTTAACCGTATTGGTGTAAATTACGGGAATATCGCTTATTCTTATGTCGATAAAGGGGTCTAAAAGCACCACAACATAAATCCACACTATTATTGCGATGACAAGAGCGATGATTCTGGCCGCAATATCGGTTTTTAAAAAGTCTCTCAACCCGCTCTCCCCTTCCACAACAGCATTTTCCTTGCCTGTTTGTTTTTCTTTTGGGCAGGAATAAGGATTTTCAAAAGCGCCCTCGTAAGCGATGCGGGCGTAAGGTTCCTTGTAAGCGAGCCCTCGAGGGCGATTGAAATCTTACCCGTTTCCTCGGACACGACGATTACAACCGCATCGGAGGTTTCGCTCATTCCGAGGGCGGCGCGGTGGCGGGTTCCGAACTCAAGTGTAAGGTCCTGATTCTGGGTAAGCGGCAAAAAACAAGCCGCCGCCATAATCCTGTTTTCGCGCACGACGACAGCTCCGTCATGAAGCGGAGTGTTGGGTACAAAAATATTAACCAAAAGCTCCGGCGATATTTCGGAGTCTATTCTGATTCCCGTACGGACAATATCGCGGATTTTCGTTTTGCGCTCTATTACTATAAGAGCGCCTATCCGATTTTTTGAAAGGGTGCTTACGCTTTCGGAAATTATGTCAATTGTTTTGGTAATCTCTTCGGGCGAAGTCAGGTTTGTAAGGTTCAAAATCTGGCCGAACTTGCTTCTTCCCACCTTTTCAAGCCCTCTGCGAAGCTCGGGCTGGAACACAATGAGCATTGCTATTACTCCGAACTGGAGGGTGTTCATAAGAATATAGTTAAGCACGCTGAGCTGAAGCCATACGCTAAGCTGGAATATCGCCAAAAGCACGACGATTCCTTTAATAAGCTGCATTGCCCTTGTTTCACGAAGAAGGCCTATTGCTTTGTAGATAATATATGCCACGATGAGTATGTCAAGACAGTCCTGTATCCTGACAAACTGCATCAATCGGTGTAGATAGTCCAAAGCAAACCCTCCTTTTCGTGAATAATAAGCGGCAGTTTTGCAAAAAGCATTATACTGAATATATTATATCGTTATATACACCAAAAAGTAAAGGGTTTTTACTAAATTTATGCCGAAATTTCTTTATGAATTATCCTAAACCGCCGACCTTAACAGCTCGGGCGGAGGTTTATTCAAAATTTCCATCGCAAAATCGGTATCACAAGCCCATGCTTCAATGCTATCCCTTGTAAGTACAACAGGCATACGGTCGTGTATTTCCCTCATGGATTCGTTTGCCGCGGTGGTCAGTATCACGAATTTGTCCGACCTTGCGCCGCCCGTATCAAAGCTGTTGTAAAACCCCGCAATATACAATATCGGCGACTGTGGGAGGGTAAACAAGTATTTATCCTTTGTATGCCGATTCTTTTTCCACTCGTAAAAGCCTGTTGTGGGAATTATGCATCTTCGGCTTAAAACGGAATCCTTAAAGGTTCGCTTTTCCAAAACGGTTTCCGCCCTTGCGTTTATAATAACGCCCTTGCCCCTGAAATTCGGGAACCCCCACTCCATAACCGTCGGCTTTAGCCTGTTATTCAAAACAGGCGCCCTGTCCGTGGGGAATATTTCGCCCGTTTTTACATTCCCTAAGTTTTTGACCGTTTCATTTACAATATCGCGGATTTCCGCCTCGTCAACATCAACAACATACCTGCCGCACATACAACTCACTTCCTCTTTCTTATTTTCCCTCAACAAACCATTTGTTATCCTCCAAAAACAAATAGATCTGTTTTCCGCAAACCATACAGGTATAGCGTATTCCCGCGCCTCCCGCTTTTAAGCTTGCGGCTTTGCACACATTTGTTATTTTATCTATTTCAAATATTCTGTCATCCTCCCACTTAAAGGATAGCGGAGTAATCCGCCCCTCTGTATCGAAATTTGCGAATACGCTGACGAACACCTTTCTTGACATAAGAAATCGCTCCTTTTAGGCAAATCTTACTATAAATATGATATGGGGAAAATAACATGGTCATCCTTCGGATTCAGGTTTGACAAACGGCTGTCGCAGAGCATAAGCCCCCTGCCTATCGAGTAATGCCCGAACCTTCTGCGTATATCGTCCACGGCGCGCTCAAGCGCGTCCTCCTTCTGCTCTTTGATATATTCGGGCAAAAAAGACATCTGGGTATCGCCCGTCAACACCAGATTGCACGCGCGAACGCCCATGCTGCGGATAGGCTTATCCCAATTGTAATTCTTTTCGAATAAATCCAGCGCCTTTTTCGCTATTACATCGGAATTCGATGTGGGCATTTCCAATTCCCCCTGTCGTTCAAAGGATTCAAGCCCGTTATCCCTTACATAAATCTGTACGGTATTGCACTTAAAGCCGTTTAGCCTAAGCCTTGCCGCAACGCTCTCGGACAGGACATAGACGGTAATTTTAACATCATCGTTGCTCACAAGATCCCTCGGCGCTGTTGTACTGTTCCCTATGCTTTTTATAAACGATTTTGCGGCGATATTCGATACGGGCGAGGTATCATAGCCGTTTGCAAAGGTCCAAAGCATATAGCCCCATTTTCCGAGCCAGTATTCCAAATATTTAACCGGAGTATTCGCCAGATCGCCGATTGTTTTAATGCCGTATCCCCGAAGCTTTTTGTGCGTTGACCTGCCTACATAAAGCAGTTCATTGACGGGCAGATTCCACACAACCTCCTTAAAGTTTTCCCTTGTAATTACGGTTGTGGCATCGGGCTTTTTGATATCGCTGCCGAGCTTTGCGAAAATCTTGTTAAAGCTGACCCCGACGGATGCGGTAATACTCAACTCGAATTTTATCCTCTCCCTGATTTCGTCCGCCACTTTTTTACCGTCGCCGAAAAGGTGTACGCTCCCCGTTATGTCAAGCCAGTTTTCGTCAAGGCCGAAGGATTCTACCCGGTCTGTATAATCGGCGTAAATATCCCTTGCAAGCTTTGAAAATTTTAAATATTTTTTGTAATCGGGCGGCAGGACTATAAGGTCCTTACACTTTTGTCTGGCCTGCCACAATGCCTCGCCCGTTATAATGCCGTATTTTTTGGCATGATAATTTTTGGCAAGTATTATGCCGTGCCTTGCCTCAACATCACCGCCCACGGCAACAGGCCTGTCACGCAGTTCGGGCTTATAAAGACATTCAACCGATGCGTAAAAGTTATTAAGGTCGCTGTGAAGAATAACTCTTTCCACATTAACATCTCCGTTAGCATCAGAACATTTGTTCGATATTATTATACACCCATTGTTCTAAAAAATCAACAGGATTTTTAATATATTTTTGGAAATATAAAAAATCGCCTTAAAGATATATATCCCTAAGGCGATAATCAAAGCATTTTTATAATTTTCTATTCGGCCGCCGCTCCGATAAAAATCGTAGTAAGCGTACCATTCTCAAAGCTGAATATAATGCCCCCGTAAACCGAACCGGCTATTAAAACCGATTGATTTACGGAAGGATCATCATTATTTATTTCATTCTTGTATGCCGCCGACACATCAGTCCGTGAGCTCCCGATACCGATACCCCTTTTTGTCTTAAAATCGCACGGGCTTTTTATGCTCATGCTATTTATAACTTGATTTTTCAAATCTCCGATCATGTCCAGTTGTATCCCTTTGCTTTTATAATTCCATGTCTGATGATTTTCCCCGTCCGCCCCCCAGATTTCCATTTCCGATTTTTCTTCGGGCTCACCCAAAGCCTTAATTACATCATTGTCCGAAAGACCGATTTTTAAAGCACCAATGGACTCACTATTCATCAGCTCAAATCCTATTTCGGAATAATCCTTTGGTGCGGGTTTTCCGCTGTCCGTTATCTGATTTTGAGTTTTGTCCGCAAAGCTATTTTTCAATGCGTACCATGTTAAACCGCATATAAACAGAACAGTAAATACAAGAATATATTTTTTCACAGTACAACCCCCAATTATTTTAATTCTATTGCCTATCTTCTTTAGTTAAAAAACTATCCCTAATTCGATTTTACTCCTTAATCAACATTATGTCAATTACAGGGATAATATTTATGTATAATTGAAAAGCTATTTTTATATTGAGATTGTAAACAGGAGATGAAAATATGAAATTTACAAACCGTTTAATAAACGAAAAGTCGCCATATCTGCTCCAGCACGCGCACAACCCCGTGGATTGGTATCCGTGGGGCGAGGAGGCGTTTAACAAGGCGAAAGCCGAGGACAAGCCGATATTTATGTCCGTCGGTTACTCTACCTGTCACTGGTGCCATGTTATGGAGCGCGAATCGTTTGTGGACGAGGATGTCGCAAAAATCCTCAACGACTCCTTCGTCTGTATTAAACTTGACCGGGAGGAGCGCCCCGACATCGACCACATATATATGGAGGTCTGTCAGGCGACCACGGGAAGCGGGGGCTGGCCCCTTACGATTTTTATGGACTCCGAAAAAAAGCCGTTTTTTGCGGGCACATATTACCCCAAGCATACCCTTATTCCTCTTTTGTGGCGTATAACCGAGCTTTGGACACAGCAAAGGGAGGTTATTTCGCAGACAGCCGAAAATATCCGAACGGTTTTGGGTACGGAAATCATATCAAAGGGGAAGGCGGATTTTGATGTTCCCGAAAAGGCGTTTTTTCACCTGAAAAGAAGTTTTGACCCGACAAGAGGCGGTTTCGGCGGCGCGCCGAAGTTCCCCTCTCCTCATGTTCTGCTTTTTCTTATGCGCTATTCGGAGGAAACGGGCGACAAATACGGGCTTGAAATGGCGGTTAAAACGCTTGAGTCTATGTACCGCGGCGGGATATACGACCATATCGGTCACGGCTTTTGCCGCTACTCCACCGACGGAAAATGGCTCGTTCCGCATTTTGAAAAGATGCTTTATGACAATGCGCTTCTTGCCCTTGCCTATGCGCAGGCTTTCGGTGAAACAAACAATCCTTTGTTTTTCGATGTTGCCTGCAATACCCTCGGCTATATGAAGCGGGTTTTGGAAAATGAGGGGGGCGGCTTTCGCTGTGCGGAGGATGCCGACTCGGAAGGGGTTGAGGGGCTGTTTTATGTCTGGCAGAAAAGCGAAGTCGATAAAATTTTGGGGGCTGATTCAAAGGAATTCTGCAATCTTTATAATATCACGGACGAGGGGAACTTTGAGGGGCATAATATACTAAACCTTATAGGGAAAGATGTCCCCGCCGACAAAAAGCAGTGGGCAAACGAATGTCTTAAAAAGCTTTTTGTCGAGAGAGAAAAAAGGGTTCATCCCTTTTTGGACGACAAAATACTTGTTTCGTGGAACGGGCTTGCGATTGCCGCCTTTGCGTATGCGGGTAAGGTTTTCAAAAAGAGCGAGTACACCGAAACGGCGGCAAGAGCGTCCGAATTTATCGAAAAAAATCTTTCCGACGGTCGGGGCGGGCTTCTTTCAAGGTACCGCGACGGCGAGGCGAAATACGCCGCCCATGCGGAGGATTACGCCTTTTACACCTGGGGGCTTATAGAGCTTTATCAGGCAACCCACCAAAGTTTTTATCTAAAGCGGGCGATAGAGCTTACGGATATTTTTATGCGTGATTTTTGGGACGATGAAAACGGAGGCTTTCGCTTTGCGGCAAAGCAAAGCGCGGAGCTTATTATAAATCCCAAGCCGCTGTATGACGGGGCGATGCCCTCGGCAAACTCTGTTTCCGCGCTTAGCATGCTTCGGCTTTATTCGTTTACGGGGGACAGAAGGTTTGAAGATGTTGCCGATAAAATATTTAATGCCTTTTCGGGAGAGCTTTCGCAAAGCCCGCCCTCCTACTGCTTTATGATGTATGCAATGCTGTATAAAAAGGCGGACATTGCAAGGGTCGTGATAAAAGCCGATACTCAAAGCAATGTGAAAAGGCTTGTTGAGGTTATACCTCCGAAAGCCGAGGTTGCCGTTTATGTGGGTGATGAGCTTTCGGAATATTCGGGCAATTATGCGCTTTCACAAGGCGTTGCCTCGGCGTATGTGTGCAGAGGCGGGGTCTGCCTTCCGCCCGTAACGGACGAGCAAAGCCTTAAAGCTATTTTTGCGAATGCCTGATTTTTTAAGAGGAAATTTTTTACCGATTAAAAGAAATGGCTTTGTATAATAATAAATATGAATAAGTACAAATTTAACAATAAGGAGAATGTGTAATGAAAAACAAGCCTGACGACAGAAGTGACAATGTTGAAAAAATACAGAGAAACATTAATTGGACAATACACAATATGGAACTTGCCGACGAAATGATTGAAAAAGGCTCGAACGAAAAAATGAAAAAGGAGCTGGAAAAGAAAAACGAAAGACGGCGGGCGGCATTGGAGTCCATGCGCAACGAAATAGCCGACGAGGCAAGAGCAAGGGAGCAAAACTTCAATAAAAATTTTGAATAAAAATTTAATATCCGATTTTTGCATAAATTTTAGCCGGTTCCTATAAAGGAACCGGCTAAAATTTTACTTTTTTAAGGGAATTTTCGCATCAAGCGTACAATTTTTCGCCACGGCGGAAATAGATTTCGCCATAGCTTACGCATTATTCTTTTAGGGTTAGGGGGGAGGGGGTGTGGTCATAAAACTGTATACTCATTTAGATTCGCTCCGCTGTTTTTGCCGTCGCCCGAATATCGCCAATCCGCATTGACGGACGGCAAAATTTCATAGCGATAAATGCGAAAAAAGGGTTGACAAATCCGTCCGTTGCTGTTATACTATGTTTTGCGTATTGGCGAGCATGCTGGAACTGGCAGACAGGCACGTTTGAGGGGCGTGTGCTTATGGCGTGTGGGTTCAAGTCCCACTGCTCGCACCAAAACGAAAAGCCTGCCGACATAGCGGCAGGCTTTTCGATTTGGTATTTTTCTTTTTTCTTTCTTCTTTCTTCTTTACACACACTTTTTAGGCAAAAGCGGAAACGACCCGCATAAAAAAATCAACAGGTCTTAAAATATGACCTGCCTTAGCTTTTAGTGTTCCCAAGACAAAAGATGCTTTTGGCTGTGCAACAAGATCTTTATTTATGTATTTATTTCCGCATCGATCATATCTTCAAACGCCTTTTCAATCTCTTCCTGAAGCGCGACCTGCGCAAGGACAAGCTCGCTTATTACGATTTGCTTTGCGTTGTTTAACATCTTGCGCTCGCTTGTTGAAAGCCCGCGGCAGCGGTCCCTGAGCATAAGTGACTTGACAACATCCAAAACCTCAAGTATATCGCCCGAACGAATTTTTATCATATTCTCACGGTAACGCTTGTTCCAGTTTTCGTTGACATCAGTCCTAAGGCATTTGAATTTTGCTAAAATTTCGCAGGCCGTACTGTTGTCGATAATTGTTCTGATTCCGATTTCCTTTGTGTTGTTTATGGGAATCATAACCTTCATATCACCTATGGGCATTCTCATGATATAATACGACTGTTTCTTTTTAAGAAACTTCTTTTCTTCAATTGCTTCGATTATCCCCGCACCGTGCATGGGATAAACAATTTTATCGCCGATATTATACATGAGAACCTTACCTCCCAAAGTGTACTTCATATTACAATTATACTACATTTTTTCTCAGTTGTCAAAAAATATTTATTATGGTAAGTGAAGTTTATAAGAGCGGCAGCATAAAGACGAAATATTTCAGGTTTCTTTTGACTTTGCGCTGTTTTCCACAGCCTCTATTGCCTCCTGAATATTCGAAACCTTATGTATCACAGTCCCGCCCGACGGCGGAATGTGCTTTTCATTGCCCGCCGGAATAATTATACAGTCAAAGCCGAGTTTTATCCCCTCCGCAATACGCTTGTCGATGGAGTTTACCGCCCTGACCTCGCCCGTTAGCCCAACCTCACCCACGGCAAGCGTTCCGCTCGGAATTTTTATGCCCTTAAAGCTTGAGGCGATTGCGAGCGCAACCCCCAAATCCGCCGCAGGCTCGTCAACCCTGAT
Source organism: Firmicutes bacterium ADurb.Bin193 (assembly GCA_002070105.1). GTDB lineage: Bacteria > Bacillota > Clostridia > Monoglobales > Firm-18 > MWCQ01. The sequence goes on from MWCQ01000001.1 coordinate 155,674, forward strand.
ACCTCCCACCACATTCACATACGCGTCCTGCGTTGAAAGATTAAGCCCCACACGCTTTTCCAAAACGGCAATAAGAAGGTTTATTCTGTTGTAGTCGATACCCGCCGACATACGCCTCGGCGCGGGAAAATTCGACCGTGAAACAAGCGCCTGAACCTCCGCAAGAACCGGACGGGTACCTTCAAGCGTGCATATAACGCAGGAACCGCTTACATCCTCGGGCCGCCCCGACAAAAGCATCATAGAGGGGTTTGTAATTTCCGAAAGGCCCTTGTCGCACATCTCAAAAACGCCTATCTCGTTGGTAGAGCCGAAGCGGTTTTTCACCGCGCGGAGTATCCTGTAAAACTGGTGCCTCTCGCCCTCGAAATACAAAACACAGTCAACCATGTGCTCTAAAACCTTCGGACCCGCTATCGCGCCGTCTTTGGTCACATGCCCTACAATAAAAACCGATATTCCGCTTTCCTTGGCTATACGCATAAGCGCCGCGGTAACCTCTCTTACCTGGCTTACGCTCCCCGCGGCGGAGGTAAGCTCACCGCTGTATACCGTCTGGACGGAATCTATTATCACAATTTTGGGAGAAGTCTCGGAAATCGCGTCGCAAATCCTCTCCAAATCCGTTTCGGAAAGCAATAGAAGCGACGGGTTTTTAACGCCGAGCCTGTCCGCCCTCATTTTAATCTGGCTTTGCGACTCCTCGGCGGAGACATAGAGGATATTTTCCTTCGTCCCGACCGTTTCGCACATCTGGAGAAGCAGGGTTGACTTACCTATCCCCGGATCGCCCCCCACAAGTACAAGCGAGCCCTTTACGATCCCGCCGCCCAAAACCCTGTCAAGCTCGGATATTCCCGTATAAAAGCGCTCCTCCCGCTCCGCCTCTATGTCGGCAAGCCTTTTTGAGCGTGCGGCTTCCGTTTTCATATAGTCCTTTCGGGCGGATTTTGAGCCTTCGGGCGAAATCTTTTCTTCGACCATTGTATTCCACATTCCGCAGGCGGGGCATTTCCCCACCCATTTTTGAGATTCGTATCCGCAGTCGTTACAGAAAAAAACCGTCTTATTCTTCATCAAACACCGCTTACCTTTCTTACCGGCAAAATAATATTTTGTTGCCGACTATAACTATAATACATTAAAAACCGGGGTTTGTCCAGTTCTTTACTTTTATCCGTCTTTATGATAATATTTTTTGTGGCAACGCATATTGCGGTTTTGCTGGTAAGAGTCTTGACTCATGCAAAAAAACCGATACTATTTTGTTCAAAGGAAGGTGAGCCCTTTGGTGCATTTGGGGAACGAATGGGATAAAATTTTGGAGGGCGAATTCAAAAAGGATTATTATAAAACTTTGCGTGAATTCTTAAAAAAGGAATACTCGACATACACCGTATATCCTAATATGCACAATATTTTTAACGCCTTAAAGCATACATCTTACAGCGATGTTAAGGCCGTTATACTGGGGCAGGACCCTTATCACAATCCTAATTAGGCGCACGGTATGGCGTTTTCCGTAATGGAGGGTACGCCTCCTCCGCCGTCTCTTGTCAATATATTCAAAGAGCTTCAAAGCGACCTCGGAATTGACTTTCCCAAAACGGGGAATCTTGTACCGTGGGCAAATCGGGGTGTGCTTCTTTTAAACACGGTTTTAACCGTCAGAAAAAACCAGCCCATGTCGCACAATAAAAAAGGGTGGGAAATCTTTACCGACAGCGTTATATCACACCTTAACGAGCGTGAACAACCCATCGTCTTTCTGTTGTGGGGAAGACCCGCCCAAAGTAAAATTCCGCTTATAACAAATAAAAACCACTGCATACTGACCGCACCGCACCCAAGCCCCCTCTCCGCATCGGGCGGGTTTTTCGGATGCCGCCACTTTTCAAAAACAAATGAATTCCTTGTTTCGCACGGCATTTCCCCGATTGATTGGAAATTATAGAATTTTATAGAGAAGATATGTATAATACTCCAAAACAAGGCAATAATAAAAATGCACTTGAATAATGTTCGAAAGAGGTGGAAAAATGGCAAAGGCGGGTATGAGAAGGCCTGACCCAAGGGCGCCTCACGGAACGGAAAGCAACAAAAAAACCAAGATACCCAAAAACGATGCACCCCCCGTTCCGGAAATTCAGGGCAAGTTCAAAAAGGGACATGAGAAATCAACATAGTAAAGGAGTGTTTTTATGGCAAAGGACAGTCAAATCGACAACAAACAGGACCGCAAGAAAAAGAGCAAGGGAAACAACAACACAATGGCAACAGAGAACCGTCAGAACAATCCGAACGCAAAAAAACAGTCAATCCAAAACAACGATGTTTAATGCTTAAAATAAGCATCCGCCCCCAAAAAGGCGGATGCTTATTTTTATTATTCACTATGTAAAGGTATTACGCTTTACATGTCGATGTGTAGCATTATATAAGGATTTTACGGCATAAGCAATCGTTTATTTTGAATTGTTTTTGCCCTCTTTTTTCAGCCGTTCCTTTTCAAATTCGGCTTTTTCTTCCTCTGTTTCGGGAATAAGTCGCGGCACAGCGCAGGGGCGTCCCTCGTCGTCGAGCGCAACCAACACAATTCTCGCCTCATTTGTCAGTATTTCACTGTTGCTTTTCATATTTTCGGCGTATACGCGCACTTTAACGCTCATTGAGGTTTTCCCCACATAAACCATTTTTGCCTTAATAATAAGCATTTCGCCCATTCTGACGGGGTGTTTGAAGGAAATATTATCTATGTAAACAGTCGCAACAACCTTGTTTGAATGTCTTGAAGCAACGAGTGCGCCGGCAATGTCAATCCAGTACATAAGTTTTCCGCCCATAAGGTTGCCGAGAACATTGGTGTCATTGGGAAGCACAAGCTCGCTCATTACGACCTCAGTTTCCCTCGGAGTTTTCCCTTCCATTCAAACCACCTCATCTTTTCGGATTATTTTATCGGCTCGACATTGGTAGTCTTTCCGTTAATTTTAATATTCCTCATGGCCGATACGATTTCGTCCCTCATGTGGGCGGGAATATCAGCAATGGTAAAGTAGTCAAAAATTTCTATTTTTCCGATTTCGCCGCCCGGGATACCGCTTGCACCTGCAATTGCACCGACAATATGCTTTGCGGCTATCTTACTCGTTTTCCCGATAGAAAGCTTTATTCTTGCCATACCCTTCCCCGCCTTTGGCATACGGGAATACTCGTCGGGCATATAAACGGGCGACAATGCCTCGTTTTCGTTATCCCCACCCGAAATTATTCTTATAAGGACGGCGGCAACCTCAGACGAGGTATAGCCATCGATTAAAAGCTTGTCTACAACTTCAAGCTCCGCCTTCAAATTGTCCGTTTTCAGAATATTTAAAACCTTAATCTTTAGGTCGTCCGACTTTTTTGCGGAGATTTCCGCAAGGCTCGGAACCGCCCTATGAATAATCGTACTTTTTGTGTACTTTTGTATCTCTTTTAAAAGGGCGTACTGGCGGCCTCCCGTAACAAACATATGCGCTTTTCCTTCTTTTCCCGCGCGGCCCGTTCTTCCGATACGGTGGACATAGTACTCCATGTCAAGCGGTATATCATAGTTAAAAACGCACTCAACATCATCAACATCAATGCCGCGTGCGGCAACATCCGTAGCAACAAGAATTTCAAGGCTTCCGCTTTTGAACTGTGCCATAACGGAGTTTCTTGACGCCTGCTTCATATCGCCGTGAAGTCCCTCGGCTGAAAGTCCCCTTGCATTAAGCTGAGCAACAAGCTCGTCAACCTGGCGTTTTGTGTTGCAAAAAACCATCGAACGCTTTGTATTGTTAACCTCGATAAGCCTGCAAAGAACCTCGGTCTTTTTGCCCCTCGGAACCTCGTAATAATACTGCTCAACAGAGGATACCGTAAGCTGTTTCTGCTTTGTTTTCACAAGCTGAGGCTCTGTCTGATACTTGTGGGTAATAGCAAGGATTTCCTCAGACATTGTGGCAGAAAACAGGGCGGTCTGCCTTTTCTCCGGAACAAAGGAAAGTATCTTTTCGATGTCCTCCCTGAAACCCATGTTAAGCATTTCGTCCGCCTCATCCAGCACAACCATTTTTATATGATTCAGCCTTAAGGTATGTCTTTCGATATGGTCAATAATACGACCCGGTGTTCCTATAACTATATGTGCGCCTGATTTAAGCTCTCTTATCTGGCGGTCTATCGGCTGTCCCCCATAAACGGGAATCGTCCTGATTCCGTGCATATATTTCGCAAATTTTCTTATTTCGCCGCAGGATTGAACGGCAAGCTCCCTCGTCGGGCATAAAACAAGAATCTGCGTTGCCCTGTGGGACGGATTGACAGCCATAAGCGCGGGAATACCGAACGCCGCCGTTTTGCCCGACCCTGTTTGTGAGTGCCCGATTACATCGGCGCCCCGAATCAATATGGGTATAGTCTTTTCCTGTATTGCAGTCGGGCTTTCATAGCCTATTTCCTTTACCGCTTTTTGTATTTCGTATTTTATACCAAGCTCTTCAAAACTATTAATATCCGTTATTCTCCTCAAAAAATATATTTAGGTGTTTCTTACTTACCAAGCAGTTTTTTTGCTTTTTGCGCTATATGCTTTGCAGTCAGCCCGTACTCCTCCAAAAGGGGCTGTGGCTTGCCCGACCTTCCGAAAATGTCTTTTATGCCCACGCGAGCCATTTTTACGGGGCAGTTTTCCGAGATTACCTCGGCTACCGCGCTTCCGAGCCCGCCTATAATGTTATGCTCCTCAGCCGTGACTATTGCGCCTGTTTCCTTCGCCGCTTTAATAATAATTTCCTCGTCAATCGGCTTAATGGTGTGAATATTCACAACCCGCGCGCTTATTCCTTCCTGTTTTAGAATTTCTGCGGCGTCAAGAGCCTCTTTAACCATAAGTCCCGTGGCTATAAGCGTTATGTCGCTTCCGTCCTTAAGCTGAACGCCCTTTCCGAGCTTAAACACATAGTCGCTTTCGTAAACATACGGGACGGAAAGCCTTCCGAATCGGAGGTACACGGGGCCGTCATGCAAAATTGCCGCCTCAACCGCGCCCCTTGCCTCATAGCCGTCGGCGGGATTTATAACAACCATATTGGGAACAGCCCTCATAAGCGCAATATCCTCTATCGCTTGATGTGAAGCGCCGTCCTCGCCTACGGAAATTCCGGCGTGGGTTGCGCCGATTTTAACATTCAGTCCTGGGTACGCTATTGAGTTTCTGACCTGTTCAAACGCCCGTCCCGCCGCAAACATCGCAAAGCTGCTTGCGAAAACCGTCTTGCCCGTTGCCGCAAGACCTGCGGCGACCGCCATCATATTGGCCTCCGCAATTCCGACATTTATAAATCTTTCGGGATATTTTTTCTTAAAGGTTTCGGTTTTTGTGGATTTAGAAAGGTCGGCGTCCAATACAACAATGTCGTACTTTGCTCCGAACTCGGCAAGCGCCTCGCCGTATGCCTCTCTTGTAGCCTTCTTTTCAGCCATTATATCTCGCCTCCCAACTCTTTTATTGCCGCGTTTAATTCAGCTATTGCCTGTGCATGCTGTTCGTCATTGGGCGCGTTGCCGTGCCATGCCGCCTGATTTTCCATAAATGAAACGCCTTTGCCCTTTGTGCTTTTCGCAATAATAATCGAGGGCTTGCCCTTACACCCGCGCGCTTTCGCAAAGCCTTCGCGAAGCGAGTCAAAATCATGCGCATCCGCATAGATTACATTCCAGTTAAATGCCATGAACTTTTGGTCGAGCGGGAGCGGCGACATTACATCGGCAATGTTTCCGTCTATCTGAAGCCCGTTAAAGTCAAGAATGGCGCAAAGGTTGTCAAGTTTATAGTGGGCGGCGAACATGGATGCCTCCCAGACCTGCCCCTCCTCTGTTTCGCCGTCGCCCAAAATCGTGTAAACACGGTAGTCCTTACCATCAAGTTTAGCCGAAAGCGCCATTCCGCATGCGGTCGATATGCCCTGACCCAAAGAGCCTGTCGACATATCCACGCCCGGAACATCCTTCATGCTCGGATGCCCCTGAAGGCAGCACTCGGCCTGCCTGAATTTTGTGATTAAATCTGCGGAAAAGAAGCCCCTTTCGGCCAGCGTGCCGTACAGCGCCGGAGAGCAATGACCCTTTGAAAGCACAAACCTGTCCCTGCCGGGGTTTTTGGGGTTTTTCGGGTCGATATTCTTCATCTCCTCAAAATACAGCAGGGTAAGAATTTCGCTTATCGACAAAGAACCGCCGGGATGTCCGGAACCAGCACTATGTACTGCGTTTATGACATGGCGTCTTATTCTGTTTGCCGTAATTTTAAGCTCTCTGTCTTTCAATTATTTTTCCTCCTTTGTTGTTTATGATGTAACAATTGAATTATTGTCTAATTAATAAAGCCTTCACCCAGGACTTCTCTTACATCGGTAAGTATCACAAATGCAGACTTGTCATTTTCCCTGACAAGGTCCTTAAGCCTCGGAATTTCGTTGCGTTTTAGGGTACACATCAGAATGATTTTCTCACTTCCGCTATACATTCCGATACCGCGAAGCCCCGTAACACCCCTTTGAAGGTCATATTTTATACTTTCCGCAATGCGCTCGTATTTGTCGGATATTATAAAAACGGTTTTCGCAAACTTTCCGCCGTCGACTATCGTATCTATCATATATGTCGAGGAGTAAAGGGATATTACAGAGTAAAGGCCGATTTTTATATCCCTGAAAACAACCGTTGCAAACGCAATGACCAGTACATCGACTACAAGAAGCGTCCTTCCGATGGGGAGGTGGCGAATACCTCTTTGGACAAGCTTTACGACTATATCGGTTCCTCCCGTGGTCGCCCCGGCGACTAAAACCAACCCAAGCCCAAGCCCCATCAGCAGTCCACCGAAAAGCGACGCAAGTAGAATATCCTCCGTAACGGGAGGAAATCCGGCAAAAATGTCGATAAAAAAAGACAGTAGAATCGTTGCGTAAAGCGACTTTGCGCCGAACACCCTGCCCTCGCTTCGAATTGCCAGAATAAACAGCGGTATGTTAAGAGCAATAGCGATAATGCCTATCGGAAAGCCCGTAATATAATGAAGTACCGTCGCCAAGCCGCTTACACCGCCGCCCGCAAGCCTGTTCGGTGCAAGAAACAAATCCACCGATAAGCCCGCCGCCAACGCGCCGATAACCATTATAACATAATTTCGCAAAATTGAAAAGCATTTTTTCAAAAAGTGTTTTCTCAATTTTCATCATCCAGAGTTTTATTCTCGCCGATTCAGAATCAGCGACATAATCTCATCAAGACGATTTTTGTCCCCGGTAAGATATATGTACCCTATAAGCGCCTCAAGCCCTGTTGCGGTTCGGTAATCGGACATATCGGCGTTTTTCGGAACCGTGGACTTTGTGTTCCTTCCTCTTTTGAAAATTTCGATTTCCTTTTCGGTAAGAACGCTCTCTATTTCCTTAAAGCTTTCGCTTTGGGCGGATGCCCTGACATATCCCGTAGCCTCTTTGTGAAGCCTGTCCACAGGCATATTACCACGCGAAACAAGCATTTCACGGGTGTAAAGCTCATACACCGCATCGCCGATATACGCCAAAACCAACGGAGAATACTCATCCGGTCTGTTTTTCATATCACAAATCAGTCCTATCCCCAAAAAATTTCGTCTTAAGCATTGGGGAGTCGAACCCCATATGGTTTTAAAAGGCAAATTTCCCGCAATAATGTGTTAAAATGCTCGTGAATACATAAAGTATTCACTGCGCTTTTGCCTTTTCTTACGAAAAATTTGTTCTTTTAAAACTCTCCGACCCTGCCCGCAGGAAAATTTTTGTCTTTTCGGTGCGTAAGATTGTAGCAAGGCTGACGCCTTGCAAAATCGACAAACCGGAAGGGCGGAAATTTAACAAGGGCCGGGCATATGGGTTCGACTCTCCAATGCTTAGTCCTCTTCAGGCTGGTCGACAAGGTAAAAGTCAATATACAAGCCGTCCGGCAGGGAAGCTCGCGCAAAAAACTCCTTTTCGTCCGCCGAATTTGCGGCATCATAGTCCAAGGTACAGTCCGAGCCGAAGAAAATGCCGTATTCCTTCAAATCGTCGAAAACGCCTTGAATCTCGCTTTCGATGTCGATATCAACCTCTGCGAAGCCCTTTTCTTTAAGCTCCCTCGCAATCTCTTTGATTTCTCCTGTCTGGAACCTGAATCCCCTTTTCAAAAAAGAAGCCTCCCTCTCTTTTCGGGTTTATATATGGCAAGCACCCTTCTGGTGTTTACAGGGTGGGAAGAATTTATATTCACAAAAAATTCAAACCAACCGCGGGTGCGCTCCGCCTGGGCAAGATACTCGTCAATATTGACATTTTTGTAGAGGTGCCTCCCCAACAGAAGCATAAATATCCCCTGCTTTCCCTCAGGGCAAAGCTTCAGGGCAATGCGGTCACAGCTATACTCCTGAGCCCGCGAAAGGGATGTCCCCAAAACGGGTATAAACTTAGCGATAAGAATACTTGCGTTGTACCAAAAGCGTGTGTGGTGAAGGCAGATATGCGCCATTTCATGCGCCATAATGAATGACACGGCGTTTATGTCCTTGTGCTCAAGATAAGCAATCTCAAAGATTTCGGTATTCAAAAGGACATAGTTGCGCCCCCAGAAATATGCCGCAAAAGCGTTTAAAAGCCCGTTTTCCTGCTTTACATATATTGCGGGGATTTTTTTCATGCCCAAACTTTCTGCAAATTTTTTAACAACGGCATAAAGCTCCGGGAACTGGTTTTCACCGACCCTTACGGAATAGACCTTAGTCTGCGCAAAGGTAGAGCCCATACTGAAAAACGCAACCCCGAAAGCCGTGGCAACAGCAACATACACATTCTGAACATAAGGGTTTAATATAAGGTCCTGCCACATAAACGAAAGCCCTAAAATCAAAAGCGTTATTACCATTGTGTTCAAAAAAGCGCAGGCTACATACAAAATCCTCTCGCCGGGATGACGCAAAGCGTTAATTTCTTTTATATCCAAAACAAACTATTCCTTTCGCCATTTTACTCCGGATGGCGTATCTTCCAAAATAATGCCCCGGGATTTTAGTTTATCCCGAATTTCGTCCGCTAATGCAAAATTTTTATCCTTTCTCGCCGCCGTGCGTTTTTCTATAAGCTCTTCAATTTCGTTTTCAAGGCTGTTGTCATCTTCCTTTTGCAGTATTCCGAGAATGCCTCCGAGCTCTTTAAGCGCCTGTGCGGCAGATGTAACCGTTTGGGCGGTCGAGCTTTCCGTAACCATTGTATTTATCTCGCGCGCAAGGTCAAACAGCTTTGAAATCGCAAGCGCGGTGTTAAGGTCATCCTCCATTGCTTCGATAAATTCATTTTTATATGTCGCAAGCATTTTTAAGACAGTATCGTCAGCTTGTCCGGCATCTGCCTGTTTTGAAAGAAATTCAAGGTTTCGGGCACAGTTATAAAGCCGCTCCAGTCCTGTTTTTGCCTGAAGCATAAGCTCCTTTGAAAAATTTATGGGGCTTCGGTAATGCGCCGAAAGCATGAAAAACCTAATTGCTTCGGGCTCAAACTCCGCCAAAATGTCACGCACCGTAAAAAAATTGCCGAGTGATTTTGACATCTTTCGGTTGTCTATGTTGATATATCCGTTGTGAAGCCAGTACCGCGCGAAAGGCGCGCCGTTTGCACACTCGCTTTGCGCAATCTCATTTTCGTGGTGGGGGAAGATTAAATCCTGCCCTCCGCTGTGTATGTCTATCGTTTTGCCTAAATATCTGTTCGCCATGGCGGAACACTCTATATGCCAGCCGGGCCTTCCCATGCCCCACGGGCTTTCCCACGCAGGCTCGTTTGGCTTTTGCTTTTTCCAGAGCGCAAAGTCCATGTCGTCGTCCTTTTGCTCGCTTACATCAATCCTCGCACCCGCCTCAAGCTCGTCAAGCGGCTGGTGTGATAGCTTTCCGTATTCCGCAAATTTTTTAGCGGAAAAATACACATCGCCGTCCCTGTTGTAGGCATAACCCTTGTCTTCGAGCTTTTTTATCATATCGATAATAGCATCGATATTCTCCGTCGCGCGTGGGTGGTGCGTTGCGCGCTTTATCCCCAAGGCATCCGCGTCCGCAAAATACTCGGCGATAAACCTCTCGCCAAGCTCGGCTACCGTGGTTCCCTCCTCGTTTGCCCTTTTAATCATCTTGTCGTCTATATCGGTAAAATTCTGAACAAAGATAACTTTGTATCCCCTATACTCCAAATACCTTCTGAGGGCGTCAAATACAATAAACGGGCGGGCGTTCCCTATATGAAAATAGTTATACACCGTCGGCCCGCAGGAATACATTGTAACCTCGCCTTTATTCAGAGGAACAAATTCCTCTTTTTTTCGTGTCAGTGTGTTATAAAGTTTCATCCGTTGCTTCTCCCTTTTTTTCGCTTTTATCCTCCGCTGTGCAAAACGGCTTTAACGCCAAATCATCGGATTGACCCATGGAAGACGCTTTTTCAAGCCTTTCAAGACGCAGTGAAAGCCTGCAAAGCTCCGTTGACACAGGGTCGGGTATGTGAATCTGGTCAAGGTCGGCTATTGCGGAGGCAACCCTTACATCATTTATTTTAACAACCCTTGCCGGCACGCCGACACAGGTGCTGTTGGGCGGAACCTCGGACAAAACCACCGCGCCCGCAGCAATTTTCGAGTTGTCTCCGACGGTGAAGGGGCCTAAAACCTTGGCTCCGCTTCCGATGGTGACATTGTTGCCTATGGTCGGGTGACGCTTGCCCTTATCCTTGCCCGTTCCGCCGAGGGTAACACCCTGATAGAGCGTGCAGTTGTCGCCGATTACAGTAGTTTCTCCTATTACAACGCCCATTCCGTGGTCGATGAAAAGTCCTTTACCTATCTGCGCCGCAGGGTGAATTTCTATACCCGTTTTCTTCCTGCACCTTTGCGAAATCCATCGGGCAAGGAAAAAAAAGCCTCTCTTGTAAAGCCAGTGCGCACGCCTGTGGCTTATTACCGCCCTTAATCCGGGATACAGAAAATACACCTCAAGAAAGCTCCTTGCGGCAGGGTCGCGCTCCATTATAACCTTGATATCTTCCCGTATTCTTTTGAACAGCATAAGCCTTGCCTCCCTTATACCAATTCTATTTCTAAAACGCAGTCGGATGTTAAAATTTAAGTGTTAAAAGACGCTCCATAGCCTCAACAGTGCTTTCCCTGTCGCCGAATGCGGTAAGCCTGAAATACCCTTCGCCGCTCGGTCCGAAGCCCACGCCGGGGGTTCCTACAACATTGGCCTCATTCAAAAACTTGTCGAAAAACTGCCACGATGTATATTCTTCGGGAGTTTTGAGCCAAATATACGGGGCGTTTACTCCGCCGAAGGCTGTAAGGTTAATCGCCTTTACACCCTCTCTTATTATCCTTGCATTCTCCATGTAAAAGCCTATCATTTCTTTTATCTGCGCCTGACCCGCCTCGGAATAAACCGCCTCCGCACCGCGCTGAATAATATACGGAACGCCGTTGAATTTTGTTGTGTGGCGCCTGTTCCAAAGCCTGTTAACCTCTACTTTTTCGCCGCTTTTTGTATATGCGAAAAGACCCTTGGGTACAACCGCAAAGGCGCACCTTGTTCCCGTAAAGCCCGCATTTTTCGAAAAGCTTCGAAATTCGATGGCGACTTCCTTCGCCCCGTCTATTTCGTATATGCTGTGTGCGACATCCTCCTCCGAAATATACGCCTCATAGGCGGCATCGTAAAGAATTATAACACGGTTTTCCCTTGCATAGTCAACCCATTTTTTTAGCTCGGTTTTGGTTATGGTCGTGCCTGTGGGGTTGTTGGGGAAGCAAAGATACAGTATATCGATCTTTTCCTTGGGTATTTCGGGAATAAAGGAGTTTTCCGCCGTGCAGGGTATGTAAACAATTTTGCTCCATCTTCCGTCCTCGCCGAGAGTTCCGCTTCTTCCTCCCATTACATTGGTATCGACATAAACGGGGTAAACGGGGTCGGTAACCGCTATAATATTGTCAACGCCGAAAATATCGCCTATGTTGCCGGTATCGCTTTTCGAGCCATCGCTTACAAAGATTTCGTCCGTGTCAATGGAAATTCCCCTTTTGGCGTAATCGTTTTCGGCTATTTTTTCGGTTAAAAATTTATATCCCTGCTCGGGTCCGTAGCCTCTGAAGGTTTTTTTGTCTGCCATTTCCGAAACGGCAAGATGCATAGCCTCAGTGCAGGCGGGCGGCAGGGGCAGGGTAACATCGCCTATCCCAAGCCGAATAATCTTTTTATCGGGGTTTGCCGCCTGATATGCGCCAACCCTTTTTGCGATTTCGGAGAACAGATAGCTCCCCGGAAGTTTTAAATAATTTTCGTTTACATAAGCCATCGGTTATTTACATTCCCTTCTGTTGTATGTTGTATGTTGTATGTTGTATGTTGTATGTTGTATGTTATATGTTGTATTTTGTTGTTTTAAGTTTATTCCCATTCACCTTCAAAAACCTTTACGGCCTCGCCGGTCATATAAACCCTGTTGTCCTTCTCGTTCCACTCTATCAAAAGGTCGCCGCCCAGAAGTTTTACGGTAGCCTTTCTGTCCGTGAGGTTATTCAGAACGGACGAAACCAAAACGGCGCACGCCCCCGTACCGCAGGCAAGTGTTTCGCCCGCGCCTCTCTCCCACACGCGCATTTGAAGCGTGTTGCGGTCTATTACCTTCACAAATTCCGTATTTATTCGCCTCGGAAACATGGGGTGATTCTCAAATTTTGGTCCGATTTTTTCGATTTTCAGAGAATTAATCTCGTCCATATACACAACGGCGTGGGGATTCCCCATTGAGACGCATGTTACAGCATATTCCGCATTATCTACTTTTATTATTCTGTTGATAAAATCGTCGCCCTCTGCATCTACGGGGATTTGCGACGGCTTTAATACGGGCTCGCCCATATCAACCGTTACGGCACTTACAAGCCCGTCCTTTATATGCAGCTTTAGGCGCTTTATTCCCGCAAGCGTTTCAAGGGTTATTTCCGTCTTGTCTGTCATACGGTTGTCGTAAACATACTTGCCCACGCACCTTGAAGCGTTCCCGCACATCTCCGCCTCGCTTCCGTCGGAATTATACATACGCATACGGAAATCGGCGACCGATGAGGGCATTATAAGAACAAGACCGTCCGAGCCGACGCCGAAATGCCTGTCACTCATAGCGACGGCAAGTGCGGAGGCATCATTGACGGTCTCCAAAAAGCAATTAACATATATGTAGTCATTTCCCGCTCCGTGCATTTTGGTAAACTTCATGCTATTCCTCCTGAGATTATATTCCCGAACTGCTTTTGGGATTAACAATATTTCTCCAATCCAGATCGCCTCTTGCAAGACCCTGTACCAAAACCTCGGCAGTCGCAACATTTGTCGCAAGAGGTATGTTGTGAACATCGCAAAGCCTAAGCAATGCGTTTACATCGGGCTCATGAGGCTGGGCGGTCAGCGGGTCACGGAAAAACAAAACCAAATCAATCTCGTTATACGCTATTCTTGCGCCGATCTGCTGATCGCCGCCCTGCGGGCCCGACAAAAATCTATGTACATTAAGCCCCGTCGCATCAATAATAAGCGAGCCTATCGTTCCCGTCGCAACAAGATTGTGCTTGCCTAAAATTCCGCAGTAGGCAATACAAAACTCAACCATTAGCTCCTTCTTTTTATCGTGCGCAATCAGTGCAATATTCATATAATTTTCCCCTTTATCTTTTTCTTGCGAAAAAACTAAAAAATCCTTTTTTCTCGTCCGCCATAATCGGAACCTTCTCGCCGGTTAAACGCTTGGCTATATTAAGAAATGCCGTTCCCGCCCGCGTCCTCGGGCGAAGGACCAAAGGCCTTCCCTTGTTGTTGGATATTATTATTCCCACATCCTCGGGCACCGCCCCGATAAGAGGAACGGCAACAGTACCTATTATGGTGTCTATATCTATCATATCACCTTTTTTTATCATGTCAATATTTATTCTGTTAATTATTAAATAAACAGTCGTTATTCCCATGCTCTCAAGCCGCTCTGCGACACGGTCCGCATCGCGTATCGAGATAAGCTCCGGCGTTGTAATTATAAGCGCTTTGTCGGCCGCACCGGCGCACATCGAAAAGCTGTCGTCGATTCCTGCGGCACAGTCGATTATTATGTAATCAAACCGGGGGCGAAGCTTATCTACCATTTCCTTAAAGCCTTCTTTATTAACCTCTGCACCCGTTATGTTTTGCGGAGCGGCAAGATAACAAAGACCTATGTATTTTTCGTCCTTTACTATTGCGCTGTCAGCAGAGCACATTCCGTTTATCACATCGTTAAAGTGATAGACGATTCTATCCTGAATCCCAAGAGAAATATCAAGGTTTCTAAGCCCGACATCACCGTCTATAAGCAGGATTTTAAGGCCCATTGAGGCAAGCGCCATTCCGATATTCGCCGTTGCGGTCGTCTTGCCGACCCCGCCTTTTCCCGACACCGTTACAATTACTTCTGCCATGTAAATATACACGCCTTTCTGCTCACAGAATTAAACATAACCAACGCTCTTGCCGTGAGTCGGACAAGGCGTATTCATACTACCTTACAAGCTCGTTATACGGCTGTATCTGGTCCTCAACCGCATTAACCGACATATATTCTCGTATTACATCCCTCGCAATTTCGGCAATCGCGCTTCCGCTGCCCGCATGCTCAACCACAATCGCAACGGCTATCTGAGGGTCGTCAAACGGTGCAAAGGCTACAAAAAGCCCGTTTGCCTCCCCGCTCGGAACCGAGGCAGAGCCTGTTTTTCCCCCGACGGGGATTTCGAAATTGACAAAGGTTGAGCTTGCCGTACCCGTTTCGGAAACCCTTCGCATACCGTCCATAACGGCACGATAGTTTACGGGGTCAATTTCAATTTCATCCACAACTTCGGGCGTTGTTTCAAAAATCGTCGTTGCATCCGTGTAGGATTTAACGCTCTTTATTAAATGGGGCTTGTACCTCTTTCCGCCGTTTGCTATTGTCGCTATATAGTTTGCAATCTGAATCGGTGTAAAAAGATGGTCGGACTGACCGATTGCCGCCTGAAGCATGTCGCCGGGGTACCACAGCCTTCCCAGCCTTTCCCTGTAAGCGCGGGAAGCAAAGATACCCTTTGCCTCACCCGCAATTTCAATCCCCGTATATTCCCCAAGCCCGAATTTTGCGCCGAAATCCGAAAGAACATCAATACCCATTCGCCTTCCGACCTCGTAAAAGTAAAGGTTGCATGAGTTTTCAAGCGCCTGTGTAACATTCTGTGTTCCGTGTCCGCGCCCCGAGCTTGTATAAATCCAGCATACCGGGGCATAGCCGGAGCTTGCGTACACATCATACACGCCGTCACACACAAGTCCTTCCTTCGGGGTGACAGCCCCCGATTCAAGGGCGGCGATGGCTGACAAAACCTTAAAGGTAGAGCCGGGCGCATACTGACCCGAAATCGCCCTGTTCCACATCGGGCGGTTGGGGTCCTTGTTCAACTCTCCCCAAAGCTCGTTGAATTTTGACGGGTCAAAGGTCGGATATGATGCCATAGCCAAAACCTCTCCGGTATTTACATCCAAAACAACGCCCGAACCCGCGGTCGCTCCCCGCCCCCTTGCTGTTCTGCGCAGATTAGCCGTTACCCTGTCAAGCGAGCTTTCAAGGGTAGACTGCAGCCGCGCATCCAATGTTAAAACCGCATAATTGCCCGGCTTTGCGGGCTTGCTTTCGAGTACTCGCGACATCTTTCCGTCTATACTCTGCTCCACGCTTGAAACGCCGTCCGTCCCCCGAAGATACTCTTCAAGGATTTTTTCTATTCCGTCTTTACCGACGGTATCGTTTATGCTGTAATTCTTGCTCTTTAGCTGTTCATACTCCTCCTTATACATAATACCGACTCTTCCGAGAAGATGCGCCGCAAGAGTTCCGTTTGTATACTCCCTTATCGGCTCTACCGATATAACAATCCCCGAAAAGTCGCTGTAATGCTCCTTTATATGAGTGACGCAGGCAATTCCGACATCCGTCGCAAAGGTATAGGGCGTCGTGTTTGAAAACAGACGGTTTTCCATCTCATATCTTACCCCGACTATTTTTCGAAGCTCGTCGGGCGTATAACTGTCGGTTATTCCGTATTTTTGAGCAAAAAAGGCAACGGTTTGTTCTGCGGTGGCGACCTCGTCAATCCCCTTGCTGCGCTTAAACTCCGCAATTCTTCGCTCAAGCTGTTCCCCCTGATATTCGGGGAAGTAAAAGGCAAAGGGGTATTCTTTGGTTACCGGAAATGTATCTATGTAGGTCTCGCCGTAAAGCTCCGTAACGCCTATCACCCGAAGTATAAGAGAGTTAAGGCTTTCCGGCTTTATCCACTCCTTTTGAAATATAATCGAAAAGCCCTGTCGGTTTGTGATAAACGGGCGTCCGTACTTGTCGTGTATCTCGCCTCTGGGCGCCTTGATCGGCATGGAGCGTATAAGCCTGTTTTCGGACTGTTCCCTATAATAGTCACCCTTTACAATCTGAAGTGAAAAAAGGCGCGAGGTGATAGCCACGGTCATTATGGCAATAACCGCAAATATTACGGTATATCTGTTGCCTATCTTGTTCCAAAGCACCGTGTTCTACACCTCCCTTGCACCGTAACGCCTGTTTGCCCATCTGATAATCAAAAGTATGGGGATTGCCGCAAAGGCTGTGTATATGCTTTCGGGGAATATCTTCCTTGAAAGCGCAAACCACATCTGTGTCCTTCCCCAGATAAAATGCGCGAAAAAATAATATAAAAAGCCGTTTATCAGACTGAAAGCAAGTGAAAAGCAAAACGCAACAATTCCTCTTACCCTGTAAAACTTCGAACTGAAAAGCCCCGCCAAAACCCCGGTATACATAAACATCAGGCTGTGAACACCGAAGGTCCCGCAGCCGATTATATCGGTAACAAGCCCGCAGAAAAGGCCTACGCCGCCGCCGTCCACGCTTCCGCGCAGAAGCGCAACGCATACAACGAGGGCAAGCAAAAGCCCCGGTCTTGCCCCGAAAATCTCGGCATGACCGAAAAAGGTTGTCTGAAGCACGGATAGCAGAATCGCCGTTATTATATAGACTACCGCTCTCACTTTGACCTCCGTTTTTCTTTGAATTAAATAGAATTGCGTATACACGCAATTTCACGCTACGGCGAAATAAATCCGCCTTCGCTTTATTTTAATATTGCCGTTTTTACCGCCCTGTATGGTTTGTTATAACAAAAACCTCGGATATTCTTCCGAAATCAACGGCGGGCTCAATTATGGCATATTGTGATATTCCCGCGGTTTCGGAGCGAATTTCACGCACCTTGCCGATTAAAAGACCCTTTGGATAAATCCCGCCGAGCCCCGATGTTTCGATTATGTCGCCCGTTATAACAGTTGAGCTTTTCGAAAGGTAGGTCATCTTGCAAAGCCCCTCGCCCGAAAGAGCAATATCGCTTTCGACAACCGCGACATCCCTTGTTCTTGCCACCGTTGCCCCGACACTGCTTCCCGAATCGATAATTGTGATAACCTTTGCCCAGTCCGAGCCGATTTCGTATATATGCCCCACAAGCCCCGCGCTTGTAATAACGGGCATTCTGTATGCAAGCCCGTCGGATGTCCCCTTGTCTATGGTAAAGGAGTTAAACCAGCCGCCGGGGTCCTTCGCTATAACTCTTGAAGCCACAAGGTTATACTCCTTGGCATTATCCTTAAGGTTTAACATCTCGCGAAGCCGCTCGTTTTCAAGTCTATACTGTTCAAGCGTCCGCACGGTGTCCGAAAGTTCGTTTATTTCATTTTGCATCCTTTCGTTTTCGGTACGCAATCTGTCTATGTCGCCGAAATACCCCGCAAAACGAATTACCGTTTGCGATGCGGCCGTCGCAAGCGACTGAACGGGCGTAATAACTGATGCGACCAAATCCTCACCGAATGTGACGCTTTGGCGCTCTGCGGTATATAAAGCCGCCATAACCAGAATCAAAACGGTTATGACAAGCAACAGTATAAAATATTTATTTGTGAAAAGATCTTTCACTTTTTACACCTGCTATCTTGAGGACAAAAGAACCCTCTTTAAGGTATTTATTTCATTAAGAACGGTACCTGTGCCGACAACAACGCAGTCTAACGGGTTTTCGGCAATATATACGGGCATTCCAGTTTCAAAGCTTATAAGCTTGTCAAGACCCTTTAGAAGCGCTCCTCCGCCCGTAAGCATAATTCCCCGCTCCATAATATCAGAGGCAAGCTCCGGAGGTGTCTGCTCAAGGGTTGCTTTTATGGCATCCACGATTCCGCTGACAGGCTCACTCAAAGCATCGCGAACCTCGGCGGATGTCAGGGTTATGGTTTTGGGAAGGCCTGTTAACAGGTCACGCCCTTTTACCTCCATTGAGGTTTCCTCCTCGCTGGGGTATGCGCTTCCTATGCTCATTTTTATTTCCTCGGCGGTGCGCTCGCCTATTGCAAGGTTTTTGTTCTTTTTGACATATTGAATTATCGAATCGTCAAGAGCATCCCCCGCCTTTCGCAGAGAAACGCTTGTGACTATTCCACCGAGAGATATTACCGCAACCTCGCTTGTGCCTCCGCCTATATCCACAACCATGCTTCCCATAGGCTCCTCAACAGGCAGACCTGCGCCGATTGCCGCCGCCATAGGCTCCTCGATAAGATATGCCTCGCGCGCACCCGCCTGAAGTACGGCCTCCTCAACGGCACGCCTTTCAACCCCGGTAACGCCCGACGGTATACATACTATTACCCGCGGCTTAAAAAAGCCCGCCTTCGGACACGCCTTTTGTATGAAATATTTTATCATCTTTTGTGTAATGTCATAATCGGCGATAACGCCTTCCTTCATGGGTCGTATGGCCACGATGTTGCCCGGTGTGCGCCCGAGCATTTCCTTGGCGGAGTCTCCCACCGCAAGAACCTCGTGAGTATCCTTATTTACAGCCACTACGGACGGCTCTCTTACCACTATTCCCTTTCCCCTCACATGAACGAGAGTGTTGGCGGTTCCCAAATCAATTCCTATGTCTCTGCTTGCCATTGTGTTATTTCTCCTTTATTCTATATTAAAAATATCAATTCCGAAAAGACCGAGCGCGCATGCCAGTGAGCATAGGGGCAAGCCCACAACATTGTTGTAGTCGCCGTTTATTTTTGTGACGAACGCCGCCCCCAGACCCTGAACACCGTATGCCCCCGCTTTGTCCGTCGGCTCACCCGTATTTATATATGCCTCAATCTCACTCCCGCTTAGACTGCGGAAGGTAACCTCGGTTGTTTCGCACCACAACTCCTCACGCCCGTCGCAAAGCCGTACAACCGCACAACCCGTACATACCGTATGCGTCCTGCCGCTAAGACGGCGGAGCATGTTTGCCGCGTCCGCTTCATCCGTCGGCTTTCCCAAAATCTCGCCGCCGATGCTTACAACGGTGTCCGCCCCGATTATAATTTTGTCGGGAAAATCCTGCGCAACGGATACTGCCTTTAGGTGAGCTATCCTTTTTACATTATCCGCAACGGACAAGGATGAATCAAAGGTTTCGTCAGAATCGGGCGTTTTAACCTCAAACTTTAGTCCAAGCCTCGAAAGAAGCTCTGTCCGCCTCGGCGACGCTGATGCAAGTATTATTTCTTTCATTATATCCACCTATATTCTTCTGTAAACAATAATTGCGATTATCATTCCTATTATGCCTCCAACGGTTATGTTAAACATAATCCCGAATTTCAGGCTTAAAATTCCGAGTTCGAGAACAAACGGATTGTCGGTGCTGATACCTAAGCCTCCGCCGAAAGCAAGCCAGTCAAAATACTGCGAGCCGTCGGCAAGGTTGGCGATAAGATTCCCCGCCACAGCGCCGAATACCATTGAAAGCACAAGAGTTATTACCCGTTTTGTCCTTCTTATCATTTTAAGCCCCCCTTAATATTCCCGCATATAGCCGTTTATTTAAGGTGACGAACAACCTCGCCCGCGGCAAACCCCGTAAACCCGCCCGAAAACACAGAAATAATTATAAGAAACGGAAGGTATGTGAAAACGCCGAAATCCGAAAGCATAAGCGAAGCTATAAAGGTTTGCGCAATGTTGTGCGAAGCCGCGCCCAAAACACCTATGCCTATAAATGTAACCCGCGGGTAAAACCATTTATACACGGCTGTCATAACAACAGTAGAGAATACCGCGCCCGAAACGCTGTAAATCGCACCTGTAAGACCGCCGAAAAGCATACTTCCCACCAATGCGCGCAAAATCGCAACCGCAAGGGCGTAGCCGCCGCCGATTGTCGGGATAAGCAAAACCGAAACTATGTTTGCAAGCCCGATTTTTCCGCCGGGCAGGCTTATGGGGATCGGGATACGGCTTTCGATTATCTGAAGGACAATGCCCACGCAGGTCATAACCGAAACAGTCGCAAGGCGTTTTAATTTTATGCTCTTTGATGCGAGCTTCAATTTATAACCTCCCTGCATCAATATGATACCCTGTCAACCCTTGAGCGGCCTTTAAGCTTAACCTCAAGCCTTGCGGGTAAGCATATTACGGTTTGGTTGGGCTTGTCTATCCAGCCCGCCCCGACGCAAAGCCCGTCTTTGCAGTCGGAATATGATACCCTTGCCCTGCCCTTTTCAAGCTCGACTATATTATATCCAAAATCAGTCTTTATTTCAACTGATTTGTTGTCGGAAATTGCGTTAAAATCGTATTCCGCAAATATTTTTCCGTCTACTTCTATCACCGCGCCCTCCGCCCGTCCGGAATAGAAAAAAACAGTAATAAGTACATAAGACAAAACAGAAGCGGTAAGAAGAAAGGCTATTATAAAAATATCAAAGGCGGAAGGTTTATTTTCCCGTTGAGCCAAAGCCTCCGCCCCCCCTTTGTGTATGCTCAAGCTCGTTTGTTATCTCTATTTGTGCGACGCATACCGGCATTATCACAAGCTGGGCGATACGCTCGCCCGGATTTATGGTGTAGTCCTCTCTGGAAATGTTTGTAATAGCAACAAGTATTTCGCCCCGATAGTCGCTGTCAATAACGCCGACGGCATTGGGGAGGGTTATCCCCTTTTTAAGGCCCAAAGAGCTTCGCGCGAAAACAAGACCTACATATTCGCTTGAAGGAAGCCCAACCGCAATACCCGTCGGCACGGCAACCCGCTCGCCCGGCTTTACGGTCAGCGGAGTGTCGATACACGCCGCAAGATCCATCCCCGCAGAGCCTTCGGTAGCATAAAACGGATAGGGTATATCCCTTCCTATTTTTTCTGATAGTGCCTTTATTTTAAGCTTCATCTTCACACGCCCTTATAGAATTTTCCTCTCGTAAAGTCGCCCTTTGGCGCCTGTTCGGTTTTATAGCTTCTCAGTATGCTCTCACATTCCGACGGCGTCTCCGTCGTAAAGAAAAGGCGGATAACATTAACCCCGCTGTTTTTTATGTCACAAAGCTTGTCGGACATTACAATAGGCTTGGAGTTAAAAATCTCACTCCTGCCTTCGGATGTCTGCATAATCGGGAAAACCGCGCCCGTTCTGTCCTCCATGTATTCTGTCTTGCTGCCGGATATACTGTTTTCGGTAATCATAAGCGGCAGGCGTCCGTAAGCAATAACCTCTATTGGCATGTCGCACGATATGCCCCTTATTTGCGACAGCATAAGCTCGGAGGACAGGGTTATTCGTGATGTATAGCCAAAATGCTCCGCCGCCCTTGTGTTAAATATATTAAGTGTATGATCCGCGATTATTTCAAAACCAAGCCTTCTTAAAATCTCCGCCTGACCTATGTTGGTCATTAAAGCCCGTCTTATCGGGATGGTATTTAAGATTTCCGCCAGATTTTCGGGCGAAATGCGGGGCAAAACCACCGCCGTTTTATCTGTAAAGCAGTTTCGCTTTACAGCAATGTCAAGCGGAATGTATATATAGTCATAATCGCTTTTGTCAAGCGCGTTAAGCTGTGCCTCAGTCCTTATTTGAACCGATATTTCAAGACTTTCGGCAGGAGTTCTTATACCTTTTTTGATAACAGGTATTTTTGAATCACTGCGTTTAAAACTCTTTATTATTTTTTCCTCTAAAAGCCTTACCGCCTCTCTTCTGACGGAGTTTATTTCGGAAATCGGAAGCGAAATGTTCTCGTCCGTATGAATTACAATGTCCTCCGCATAAAACACCGTGTCGCCGAGCTTTGAAAGCTGGTCTTTTAGTCTTTCCTTTGTAAGCGGTCTTGAAACGGCCTCCTCTGCGGCAAGCTCACCCGAACAAACAACGGTATTACCCACCCTGTCGCTTATTTGAAGGCGCATCGGGCTGTTCAGGTTAGCCCAACACTCAATACGCACCGCTGTCTTTTTGGGCGGGGGGAGTGAGAAAGCTTTTCCGTCCTGCATTTTATACGGGTTGTCGGGCTTTTGGGGGCAAAACATACCCGCACCCTTGACCCCCGTAAAGTATCCGTCGGTAAAACCGCCACGGTAAAAAATACGCTCCAACGCCTCATAATCCTCGGGCGTAACCTCTGCGCCGCTGTCCATGTATTTCCGATAGATTGACACAACCGTTTTTACATAGTCAGCGCCCTTCATCCGCCCCTCGATTTTAAGCGACCTTGCGCCGGTTTGCCTTATTGTGTCCAGATGCCGTATAAGGCACAAATCCTTAATGCTTAACAAAAAGCCCTTTCTGTTGCCTATTTTATAGGATAGACGGCAGGGTCCGGCACACACCCCTCTGTTCCCGCTTCGCCCGCCTATCATAGAGCTTGCAAGGCATTGCCCCGAATAGCTTGTACACATTGCGCCGTGAACAAAAATTTCCGTTTCGATATTGACCGACGAGGTTATTTCTTTTATTTTTTGCGCGGTAAGCTCTCTTGCCAGTACGACACGCCTAAAGCCCAGCTTTTCAAAATACACAGCTCCCGCGCTGTCATATACGGTAGCCTGAGTGCTTGCGTGCAAAGAAAGCTCGGGAGCTACCTCTCGAGCCAAAAGGGCAACGCCCAAATCCTGAATTATAACACCGTCGGCGCCTATATCGTTTATGAAGGCAATAAACTTTAAAGCCTCCGAAAGCTCTCTGTCTGATATAAGAGTGTTTACCGTAATATATACCTTCACCCCGCGCAGATGGCAGTAATCAACCGCCCACTCTATTTCGGCATCGGTAAAGTTCTTTGCCAATGCGCGTGCGCCGAAGCGTTTACCCGCAAGATAAACGGCATCCGCCCCGGCCTCAACCGCCGCCAAAAGCGCATCCCTGTCACCCGCGGGTGCAAGAAGCTCACCCCATTTTCCCATGGGTTAAAGAATACTCTGCTGTCCGCTCATATACTGCGATTCGCCGCGATACCGATTAAGCTCCTTTAAAAGATGCTCGTTTTCCGCCCTAAGCGACGCAAGCTCTGCCCTGTCCTTCGAGACATCTTCGATATATTGCCCCACCTGCTGGCGAAGGTTGTCCGCCGCCTCAAGGCTTTTGAAATACTCATCAGCTACATTGATTGCAGCAAGAACCGTTGCCATATTAATCGTAAGCTGGCTGTTTGAGTATACTATTTCGGTTATTTTTTTGTCTATGTGCTTTGCAACCTTCTGTAAGTATTCCTCCGGTTCACTGCTCATGATCGTATAATCCTTATTTGCGATTGTGACCGTTACTTTGTTTTTGGACATTAAATAAACCTCCATTCCGCCGCTCCGCGCCGGCACATATAATACATTTAAGCTTTCCTTTATTCGCGGAGCAAATGAATAAAGGATGTTGCCGCACCGAAACGCGGGCGCGTATGCTGCCTTCCGAACGCGTTTTTAGTGCATCCGTCGGAGACGATCGTGTGAAAATTCCTTTCACACTACTCCTCCCCTTGTTACAATTATATACCAAAAACGGAAAAAATCAAATACTTTTTAAAAATTTTAACCGTATATATACAAAATTGCGCCGCGATATACTTTTATAAATAGGCTTGTCTTGTTTATCAGACCTCTTAAGAATCAGCTTGTCTTGTTTATCAGACCTCTTAAGAAATTAATCGCGAGAGGTTTATTTTATAATTTCGGAGGCGTATACAAGCTCGACCCCCATTTTTTCGATTTCGCCTATGCTGTCCTTTATTACATTAGCCGTGGTCGCGCCGTTTTCCGCGCCGACATGACCTATGGCAAATGCCTTGCCGGTCTTTTTCGCAATTCTTGCCGCCGCCATAAGCAGTTTTTTCACATCCTCCTCCGAGCCGCCCTTGCTTTCTAAAAAGACATCATTTTCGGAAAAATTTATGCCTACCTCCTCCGCCACAAAAGAGCAAACCGATCTTGCATTTGTTTTGCTGTCGATAAAATAAAGCCCTCTTTCGTAAAGCGTTTTCATAATTGCCTTTACGATTCGCCTGTCCGCGCTTCCAAGTGAGCCCATGTGTATATTTGCGCCCACTGCCGCGGGAATGTTGTTGATAAACGCCGTAACCAGATCCCTTACCTGATTGTCCGTATAGGTTGTTTTTATAGCGTTCTCGCCCACCCATTTGACATTGTCGTTTATACCGTTTTGAAGCGGGATGTGTATAATAACCTCATGCCCCGCCGCTGCCGCCGCTTTCATATCCTTTTCGGTAAATTCCAAAAACGGCATTATTGCACAGGTAAGCTTCCTGTTAATTCCCATCGCAACATCAACCCCGTCCCTCGCCTGCCCGAAGTCGTCAAGGATTATCGCAAGTTTTGCGGTTGTTTTTGTGTCGGCATCGGCGATAATCCCAAGCAGAAATACAATAAATATGACCGCGGTAACCGTTACTGCGGCTACATAAATTAAATCCTTAATCCTTATTATGAAAAATCTGCCCTTCATACAAACACACCCCCCATAAATAATATTAGGGGGGGTGGGGCTATATTACATCTTTCGCCCGCATGACGGCAATAACCGTCTTTGCATCGGATATTTCACCGTTTATGCACATCCTTACAACATCGTCAAAGCTGTACTTTTCCACATCCACAAATTCGTCCTCGTCCGGAGTTTGCTCGCCCGCCCTTAAATCGCGGGCAAGGTAAAGGTGTATAATCTCGTTTGTATAGCCCGGCGCGGGTATCGCATAGCCGAGATAGGTAATTTCGCCGGCCTCAAAACCTGTTTCCTCCTTAAGCTCACGCACTCCGCAGACATAATGGTCCTCGCCCGGCGTAAGCTTTCCCGCGGGCGCTTCGAGAAGTGACTTTTCAACAGGCTTTCGGTATTGGCGCACAAGATATACCATGTTGTTGCTGTCAACGGGCAGAACGGCGACGCCGCCGGGATGCTCGATCAGTTCCCTTGTCGCTTCCTTTCCGTTGGGCAAAACAACCGTGTCGACACGCAGCTTTATAACATGTCCGTCGAATATTTTTTCGCTCCTTACGGTTTTTTCGTTATACTCCATTTTTACCTCCTTAATTTAGAATCTTTTTGATAATGTAAGCCTAAAATTATTGACATTTTACCAATGCCGTGTTATTATATTTAAGTCGCAGATTCGTTTGAAACCGCAAAATTAAAAAGGCGTTTTATCGGCAATAATATGTACGCTCGAGTGGCGGAACTGGCAGACGCCCGGGACTTAAAATCCCGTGCCGGCAACGGCGTACCGGTTCGATTCCGGTCTCGAGCACCACATCGCAATGGACTGCGCTCCGCTCTTTTTCGGGCGGAGCGTTGCTCTTATCGCCCGGAATGCGAACTTTTACCTTCGGTAAAACCCTTCTCGCTTTTCTTTCAGAAAAGCTTACGGGCGGGCTATGGTTCAATTCCGTTCCGAGCACCACATCGCAATGGACTGCGCTCCGCTCTTTTTCGGGCGGAGCGTTGCTCTTATCGCCCGGAATGCGAACTTTTACCTTCGGTAAAACCCTTCTCGCTTTTCTTTCAGAAAAGCTTACGGGCGGGCTATGGTTCAATTCCGTTCCGAGCACCACATCGCAATGGACTGCGCTCCGCTCTTTTTCGGGCGGAGCGTTGCTCTTTTCACGCCAAAAGTTCGCACGCTTCGTCATTGCTCCTTTTCCCCAAAAAGCCTTCGGCTTTTCGGGAACCCCGTTTGCGCTTACAACTGTATGTGCGGTTTTTTCCTCTATTAAGTTAATGATTTGGTTTTTTTAGAATTTTATGCATTAAACAGAAAAACGATATTATTTGCTATGTGATTAATAATATAATCAATGCGACAACCTCTATCTACAATAGTAGAAATTATAAGGTGCTACTAAACGCTTCGTTTGCCGTCATTGCTTTAGATAATCTACAATAGTAGAAATTATAGGGTGCTACTAAACGACAAACGAAACAACCAATGATGTCGCATCTACAATAGTAGAAATTATAGGGTGCTACTAAACTTGTTTTACAAAGTTGTTGGAGGGATATCTACAATAGTAGAAATTATAGGGTGCTACTAAACATACGGTGCATTATCAGGCTTTATCGATCTACAATAGTAGAAATTATAGGGTGCTACTAAACTAACTTTCAAGGAAAGGCGATTGTTATCTACAATAGTAGAAATTATAGGGTGCTACTAAACCAACGTGTTCTTGCTGGTCTTTCATGCATCTACAATAGTAGAAATTATAGGGTGCTACTAAACCAAAGTTTCCTTCCTCAATATTTGTGCTGTATCTACAATAGTAGAAATTATAGGGTGCTACTAAACTTTTGCTAATTGCTTAGCCTCACATTCATCTACAATAGTAGAAATTATAGGGTGCTACTAAACAAGATAACGATTGGAAACAGACGAATAATCTACAATAGTAGAAATTATAGGGTGCTACTAAACTTCGGGATATTCGTCATTAACACCATATCTACAATAGTAGAAATTATAGGGTGCTACTAAACTCACCTATTATAAAGCGCACAACACCGAATCTACAATAGTAGAAATTATAGGGTGCTACTAAACAACAGGAATACCACTCGAAATCGGCTCATCTACAATAGTAGAAATTATAGGGTGCTACTAAACAAAGAACGGACTCCGGTCGGCAAAACATCTACAATAGTAGAAATTATAGGGTGCTACTAAACGCGAAGGATTTTCTAAAGACTTTTGATGCATCTACAATAGTAGAAATTATAGGGTGCTACTAAACATTTGGCTAAAAGTAGGCGATATATCATCTACAATAGTAGAAATTATAGGGTGCTACTAAACTCAATAAAAAAAGCTTATGCGTTTCTTATCTACAATAGTAGAAATTATAGGGTGCTACTAAACCGCCCCAGGTCACGAAAAGCCGTTACCATCTACAATAGTAGAAATTATAGGGTGCTACTAAACATGTGTTTCTAGCCCCGTTACAAGGTATCTACAATAGTAGAAATTATAGGGTGCTACTAAACCCGCCCAAACAAACATCTCGGCAACATCATCTACAATAGTAGAAATTATAGGGTGCTACTAAACAAGTCACTTGGCAAATCTTCCTCTTTGATCTACAATAGTAGAAATTATAGGGTGCTACTAAACATACTGAAGCACAACATCTAGTCCATCATCTACAATAGTAGAAATTATAGGGTGCTACTAAACAAAAATAAGTACCTTCCCAACAGTATTATCTACAATAGTAGAAATTATAGGGTGCTACTAAACGAACCTCAATTGGAGGGCAATATACAATCTACAATAGTAGAAATTATAGGGTGCTACTAAACTTTTCCCTGTCAACAACTCCGCTTTCATCTACAATAGTAGAAATTATAGGGTGCTACTAAACAACGGCAGGAAGTAATTTTGCCACAGATCTACAATAGTAGAAATTATAGGGTGCTACTAAACCTAATAACATAATCATTTCCGATAGCCTATCTACAATAGTAGAAATTATAGGGTGCTACTAAACCAGTCGAATCAACGAAAGACTTAACAGACATCTACAATAGTAGAAATTATAGGGTGCTACTAAACTATGTCGGAATCCAACCAGCCATAGCAAATCTACAATAGTAGAAATTATAGGGTGCTACTAAACCAGAGAAAGCAAGTCAACACCATATGCATCTACAATAGTAGAAATTATAGGGTGCTACTAAACATTGACCTTACCGAGGTAATGGCACGAATCTACAATAGTAGAAATTATAGGGTGCTACTAAACCAGATGTATAAACTCCTAACAGACGGCAATCTACAATAGTAGAAATTATAGGGTGCTACTAAACGCGGCTTTGCGGGACGAATATTTTACATCTACAATAGTAGAAATTATAGGGTGCTACTAAACATAATGAATAAATATACAGTGTTCGCAATCTACAATAGTAGAAATTATAGGGTGCTACTAAACTCTTGCATCGTTAAAATAACCAATATACAGCTTTAGATTTGTAAAAATAGCACATAAATAATTGTAATAACAGATATATTTCATGTTTAGCAGCCCCCTTATTTTTAATTATACAATATTAAGAGTGAGGTTTGCAATAATTATTTAATTAGAATTACATCGTTATCTTCGTTTTTAGCATAACCGAATTTATATGTTTCGCACATGGGATTAAGTTTAAATATGTATATGCTGTCAGATTGGTCAAAGCTCTTTTCAAATTTGTTTCGAATATCTGTTATAACATTATCAAGTATTCGCGGACTATTGTCGATTTCGTAAACAGAATACTGTAAGCGATGTCCATACTTTTTAATATATTTTGCAAATCTTGATCGTTTTTTATCGTTCGAAATATCGTAACTTAACAGAATCATATATTTTCCCCCCAATTAAAAACAGGAAATTGGGATGAATCAACATTCTTCACAAAACACCTGTAATACATTTGAATATATAAGAATATTTCCGTTTTATAATCCATTATAGCATTTATAAAAGCCGATGTATAATCAGGCGATTTATCCCATTTTAATATATATCTTTTGTTGCATATAATAAAATCCTTTTCCTTAAACTGTTTTAAATTTATGCCCTTTTTTACTTCTTTATCTATAATCACTCTAAACGGTTCAATAATATCACATACAAGCGATTTTCGCATATAAAATTCTCTGTGCATAACTCCCACATATAAATCAAAACCATAAATACTAAGAATCGATTCAATAAAATTAAAGAGTATAGTGTATCCAATATCCAGTAATGCATTTATCATATCGAATTTAATGCGCGGCTTCCTTCCCCGCCAAATATCAGGCGGATAAAAATTTCTAAAATATATTTTTGAAGCCATTCCTTCATAGCCTTGTAATTCATAAAGATCTTTCACATTTTTAATTTTCTTAATATATTCATAGAGTATTTCAATAGCCTCTTTTGTGTAATCGGTCTTGTTTCTGATTGACTTAAGCATATTTAATTGATTCAAAATTTTATTAGTAACAATATGTATAGCGATGTCCACAGAATTATAAGAATACTGTTTTTTCCTCAATAGTGTGTTTCCGACATCCCTATGACCAAGGATTTCATATAATTTGAAGCCGGTAGTTGAAAGAACTATTGTAAATCCGAACTTTTTCGCATGCTGTATCAACGCACTTGTGACAGATATATGCCCATATACGAATATCGCAAACACCCTATAGCAAGTAGCTTGACATTTAATTTTGCCCTCCGCATCTTTTATTATGACATTGTCATTTTGAAGGGAAAGATGTTCACCTTCTCGAGCAAATAGAAAAAGCATTTGCTTTTTATCAAAATCAGTTCCTGTTAGCGTATTATTCACCCCTCGCACAGCGACTTGTCACAGTAGTCGTTGTATATACATTTTTCGCATTTTAATTTGTTGGTCTGAATATATTCTTCGAAATCAAAATGCCGAATATCATTAACCAACTTTTCAAACTTTGCAAACATTATCTTATCTTCGTGCGGTAATGGAATATAATAAGTTTTATTATTACTCATGCTGTAAAACTTAAGATGATTTACCGAATACCCCATTTCCGTAAGAGCAAAATACTGCCCATAAAGTTGAAAAACATATCCGTCGTATATTGTTGTAATCCTGTTCTTTCTTTCAATCAGAGTGCCAGTTTCTGTATCAAACACATCTATCTTTCCTGACAGATTCCACTCCTCACTATATACGCTGATACCAAGGAGAATACTCTTTTTATCAGAGTATTCCCTGGTATCAATAGATTTGTGTGCATTTGTTCCGTTTATTTGCGATGAGTCCTGAAAAATTATTCTGTCAAGCTCTGAATACATTCTGTGAAAATATATAGAAAGTGGGCAGAATATAAAGTCGTTTAATTCGGTAATCAATATGGGGTTTTCCATCAGCTTTTATATTCCCTATTCTGCATGAATTTAAGCCATTCATATGTAGCCATGCCTTTATCGAAGCACTCTATTTTGCCATTTTTGATTCGCTTAATATACATAAGCCCTTTTAGCGCTATGTGGAATGCTCCGTTTGCATCTGCGTCTATCGGAAGTTTTTCATCATTTCCGCTTACAAAAAACTTTCCATCGTCATTTTTCACAGGTGAGATTATCATATCCACATCATCCTCAGGGCTTGTACTGCGCATCTGCATAGCAAGCTTAAGAACATAAAGAACCGTTTCAAGAAGCTCCTTGGAATTCGATTTACAAAGTATATCCCTTATATCTTCACCTTTATCGTAATCAATGCTGTATTTATCCAACACAGCTTTAAGCTTAGCTGTAAGATTTACTTTTTCGGTAGTATGATTACTTGTGGCTTTGTTCTGAGTATGGGTGTACCGGTCGCCAAAGGTGCAAACTGTCCATTTTTTTCTGAAATCCGTTTGTGCTGTTCTCAGCTTATCATAGTCAATCCCAAACTCAAAATAATCCTCTGAACTGTTATACCTAATAAAATCCATAGCGGAAATGATTTTTTGCGCATTTTCAATACTAGTCCATTTTAGGTTAATCAAACTGACAAAGCCTGTGGTCGGATCTATTTTTGATGTGTAGCCCGCAGGCACATAAAATATAAAGCCACTTTGTTTGCCCAATTTTTGAAAGCTTGTAAAGGCCTCGGTAAGCTGATATCCTCTTAATATACCGCCTTCATCGGCAGGATTCTTTTTTTTGTCGGCAAGGTAGTTAAGTTTGTCGATAAGCATTTTTTCAAATTTTTGATATACCTGTCTTTCAAACTTAAATCTACCGCGCTTAAAACCGAAATTCAAATCCTCCATAACGATTATAGCATTGTTTTTAATCATCATCTGAATAATCTCGTGAATTACCACCGAAAGATATCCCTCTTTAAGCTCCTTAATATTACCTATCTGCTTCCAGTCTTTACGGGCTATATCACGATTTTTCTCATATTGCGTAAGCTTAGCAGCATAATCAAAGCCTCCGGCAATATTAAAACTTTTTTGCGTAATTATATCGCCTCTTTGGTTAATCAAGGATACATAAAGCAGATTTCTTTCCCCTCGGTCTATACCGATAATATTAACATTAGGATTATTGCTTATTGCATTTAACACCTTGGCATTAATGTATCCTGAGCCAGTCGCCTTATAGTTTATTGTAATTGACAAATGAAATAAAAATTTATCCTGAGTAAATCTTTTATCCTTTATTATATCATGCTTTGCATTTTTTACTACTACGATATCTTTATACTTTTTTGCTTCTTCTGAAAGAGTACTGCCATAATTAAAATGATTGAATAATTGGTCATAAATATCCATAGGAATCGGATTACCGTTTTTATCTTTTCGATCTATAAGTATTTCGCCCTTCTTATGAACGAAAGGTGATTCTATGCTTGCGGGTCTGTAAAAAATACTTCCTGTACCTAAATCAAAAACACTATTCCCTCCACTCATTAATTGTTCGAAATATAATGTGTGCAAATTTTTGTTTTTTATTTCTTTGCGATAACCCTTTTCAAAAGATTCTGCAAAAGACAGGTCTTTGTTAGTGATTTTGAATAAATATAACCTCTTCGTCCCTCTTGACAAGGCATTTTCCATTTCGCGCCGATTTATTTTAATGTAAGTTAAAATTTTATTATGTGATATTTCTTCAATATCAGAAATAATTTCGTTGACAATTGTATATTGTTTTTCTATATATTGCTGAACATAGGGCATTTTAGGTATTAAGTCTTTCAAAGCTTTCTTTAAATTACCAATTATTTCATTGTTTTTATTCTTGAACTCTTGATTACAAATAAGCTTTTCAAATATAGAAGGATATTCTTTTTTAAGCCAATTTATATAACCGTTAGGTGTTAATTCTACTTTTTCCTTAAAAGCGATTAATTTATCATTGTCGATATCGCAACAGCTTACAAAGTCATCTATTATTGTAATCAATTCACTTTTATCTTTCGCATATGTCTTTTCTCCCTTATATGCACTACCATAAATTGTTGAAACTTTTGGTTGATAATAGTATAGTCTCTCATAATCGCAGAAAACATTTGAATCTTTACATTCTCTGAAAAGTTTTACATCAGAACTTACTCCTAAATAATAATCATACTGATTCAACAAATTTCTTTTCCTAAAGAGGTATCCGCCATATTGTGTACCATTATCGTTACTTTCAGTCTTGCTATCAACCCAACCATTAAGAAAATTCCCTTTATTCTCAAAGTTTAGCTTGTATTTATCCTCGCTGTAAGGCTTCTGGGTGGCATAGTTTCGAACTTTATTATATAGCTGTATGACTTCCGTCAGATTATTATATATAGTATCATAAACAGAATAAAAGCTCATATCTCTGTCAAGTTCGTTACTTACATTAAATACTTTTAACATATGCATAAGTTCCATAATAGCATCAAGCAAAGATTTAACCCTTTCTATTCCGGTTTCGTTTCCAAGAAATTTCTCATCGTTACACAAATATGGTTTAATGGCTTCGTATTCCTTAATTATTACATCTGTTTTTTGTTTAATAGTATCAAATAATTTTTCAATTTTAACATCTATTCCATTCATCAAAAGTGCATCTTTCATAGTTTTTACACTGAACTCAGCAGACTTAATCCATCTGTTTATTTTTTCCTTAGTAGACTTTTTATCGTTATCGCCAAATAAAGATACGGCAAACAGATATAATGAATCATTAATTGTACTCCAGCTGTCGGTAAGCATTTTGGACAGATTTGTAAATTCTTTTCCAACAATATAAATATTGTTGGAATTACCTTGGGCATAATTTAAAACAAGTTCGTCAACCAATGCAGCTATATCTTCTTTGAGTAATCCATTACAGTATTCATTAATAGCAGACTTAACCTGAAAATCATTATCAAACTTTTCAGGTATAAATGAAATCTTTTCTCTGTCGCTCAATATCTGTTTATACAACGGTGTCATTTTCGAAAGCATTAAGCCATTGTTTTTTTGGTTAAACAAATTAACAAATTCGTTTAATCCTCTTATCTTAACGCCATCATCTTTTGAATACCCGCCAATACATCTGTTAAAGTCGTCAATACCTGACTGGCAAAGAACATTGTTATAATATTCTATACTAAAAACATCGCGCAGTCTTCTGCCGTCAAGAATTTCAGCCAGTTCACGCTCTGTATCTAATATAATATCCGCGCAAACTTCTGATATTTTGTTGAATACTTCAATATTAGATATAAACTTAGGAAAGTTTTGATGTACCAATCTGTATGAAATTGCTGTGCTTATAGCGTTCTTAGAATAAATGTTTTTCCTGGTTTCCTGAAAGCTTGTAAAATATGTAGCGAATCTCGAAAAGCTACTTAGAATATCCCTTTCGGCTTCAAATGTTTCTTTGTTTTTAATGTATTCCGGAAGAATCTCGGTTATCAATTCCTTCTTAAATAGATAGGAGAATATCTCTTTGTCTTTTTTAAAGCATTCTACAATTTCATTTCTATACCTTTTTTGCAGTTTTTCTAATTCATCCTTATTTTTCTTGCTATTGTCCTTACGATAATTTTCTATTCCATTTTTTAAGTCATCCCATCTAATATCTGCTTGCTTTAAAGATTTATCAATAAAATCCTTGTGGAAATCATCTATAATGTCTTTGATTTTTGTGTAGTTTTCCGCACGCAACTTATCATCACTTAGCAGTCCGTTTTCTTTGATGTATTCAAGAGTTTTGCCGACGGGTTTAAGCTCAAACCTCAGAGTCTTTGTTAATTGATACTGATTTGTGAAATCCGAAAAAACGCTTGACATACATATTCCTCCTTAAATTTCATAATGATTTGTGTGTTCGCTATAATCTCATCCTCCAGAACTATGTTTTCAAAACAGGTTACTAAATTAATAATACTACATAGCTTGTACTAATAATCGTACACAAAAAAATATATAATATTATTTTTACACCATAATACGACAAAAGTCAACCATAATATTACATTTGCAAAAAGCATACTTTCGGAAGAGTCAAGACCCTACCCTACAATTTATCAAAAAATACAGTTGTTTACTTATATAAAAATACCTTTAACTCTCCTTTATTGTTGACTGTGCAGAGCAGGACTTTTTTTACATCGGTTTGATACAGATTTTTAAGGCCGGATTTAAGCCAGTCCTCGTCCCGATTGATTTGCTTTAGCTCGTTATAATCGATTTTGCCCTCTTTAACAACGGTTACGGGGAAATCAAACGCCTGCGCTTCCATTTGGTAGAACGATGGTGTTACGGGCTCGTACTTCGGGTGCAGAAAAACAGACATCTTGCCGTCGGCTTCCCAGATTGCCAGCGCTACCTTTTTTACATCCTCTGCTTTTGCCTCGCGTAATTCTTCCAATAAAATATCAAGAGATATTCTTGCTTTCTTTAATCCCTTGTAGATTATCTCTCCGTCTTTAACTACGATGACGGGTGAATTGTTAAATATTTTTCTTAAAGACTGAGATTTAAGAATCCCGAATATGCCGCAAAGATAAAGCGCAACCAATACGATTGTTGTTATCATTGACCCTTTCAAATCAATATTTTCATCGGACAGGGGATGTGCAATAATATTCCCTATAACCAGAGCAATAACAAAATCAAGCAGTCTCAATTGCGATATGGCACGCTGTCCCAAAGCCTTTGCAACAACCACCATAAAGAAAAATGCAACAACGGCGCGAAGTGCCCACTGGGCGGCGGTAAGCGATTCCTGACTATAGAAAAAGTCCATATAAACCTCCCGTTTATCCGTATTTTACATTGATGTTATTCTATCCAGAAATCAATGAAAAATTATAATATTTTGGAATATATGGAGGTTTATACTGTTGCTGTTTGTTTTAATAGTTTAATCGGCAAGGGTAAATACAACCTCTCCCGTTGTATCAAGGCTTGTGCTTACCTCCCGATTATTTGTAATCCCCCTTATTTCAATGGCTGTCGCCTCGGTCGTAAGCGGTACATTATACCACATAAACACATGAAATCCGTCGGCAACCCCGTCATTTGTGTTTGTATCGGTTATCGGCTCACCATAGGGGACGCCGTTTAGGTATAGCCGGCAATGATTACTGTTTGAATATGCGCGGATAATGGTAGTCGATTCGGGGCGCTGTGTTCTCTGTGCATTTACTATATGGACAAAAGGCTCGAAGTCATTCCAGTTTGCCTTATAGAAATAGAAGGCATCCTTTTTAACCCTGTGGTCATACATCACAAGCCCTTTATCGTTTGTGCCTCTTAAAATACTTTGTCTGGCGTCGGAGGCAGAGTCAAAAAGCTGCCACACAAAGCTGCCCCATACAAATCTGACGCCGTTTATTATTTCGCTGTAAACCTTCTCATGCAGATATGCCTGATATGTGGTGTAACCGCTTGAGGTTCCGTGGAAATCGACGGTGCCGTCAGGGTTGTATTCGATTGTATACCCGACAACGCCGGATCCGCCGTATTCCGATATCGCCATCGCCTTGTTTCCGCCGTCCGGAAGCTTGCACCCGTTAAAGCGGTTTTTTGCGATTTTAATTGCGTTGCTTGTCGTATTATACCAGTACGGATACAGGTTCATACCCGCGACATCGGTATTCAGGTCGGGGGTCTGTATAAATTTGTTACCCACATAGGTTGTCAGTCTTGTACTGTCCAAGCTGTGCGCTATGTTTTGAAGCTCGTCAAAAAGTGCGTGAGCGGACGGAATATCATCGTTTATTACATTCAGATTATCATCGACTTCGCGGTTTAATTCATTGGAAAAGCCCCAGAAAAACACCGAGGGGTCATTATAAAACTGCTTTATCATTGCGGTAAGCTGACTTTTTGTGACGGCGGAAAAAGCATCGTATGAATTCTGATTATTTTTAACTATATTGTTTACAAGCGCTATTTCCGACCATACAATGATTCCGAGCCTGTCATAAAGCTCTATTTCGTATTTGCTGTGCTGATAGTGAACAAGTCTTACGGAGTTTATACCAAGCTCATACATAATACCTGCGTCCCAATCCATTTCCTTTTCCGTTACGGCATAACCGAGAGCGTCCTTGCCCCTGCCGAGGTCCTGATGCTTATTAACGCCGTTTAATCTGTACTTTCTGCCGTTAAGATAAAACCCTCCGCCCGATTCAAACGATTCGGGCTGTGGCGCATAATAGTATCTGAAGCCAACATTTTGTACCATATCCTCTGCCATTACGCCTTCCGAATATACCCTGAATGCAACCTCGTACCGATACGGGTCATCAAGCCCGTCCCACAGGCGGGGCGAGGCGACATAAACCACTCCGCTGTAATCATAGCTTTCACCTTTACCTATGGTTTTTGTTACAGGCTCGAAGGCAGCTACCGCCTCACCGCCGGGTGTATACATATCTTCGGGATTAAAGCGCAGATGTTTTTTTATATACTCATTATCAACCACATCATAGTGGTCGGGTTTTTTTAATACCGCTTCAATCGTGACAGTTTTGTCGGAGTTTGAATCATTTACGATTTTCGCCTTGGCGGTAAGGGTAAAATCCGTATTACCGATGTCGGTAACGGCTGTTACCTTCTTCGGCGTAAGGTATAAGCCGCATGAGGCATAATCGTCCATATCTATATGGACAGGGTTTGTTACAACCAGCTTAACATTGCGATAAAGTCCGCCCTCAACGGTAAAATCCCCGCTAAGCGGTGCAACCTCCGCCACCTTTGTATTGTCAACCGAAACTGCGATAAGATTTGCCTTGCCGTATTTTACATAATCGGTAATATCAAACCTAAAAGCATCATACCCGCCTTTATGCTTGTATTCAGGCTTTGTGCCGCCGTGGTACGGGTCGTCAAAGCTGAAGGGAACATGCGCGCCGTTTACATAAAGCTCGGTCACAAGAGATGCGCCGCCGAATTCAAGGTAAATTTTCTTTCCCGCATAAGAGCTGTCTATAAACATCGACTTTCTGTACCAGCCCTTTGTACGGTCATAATTATCTCCGCCGTCCGTGCCGTCCTGTGCATTCCATGTGTGAGGAAGGTCGGTTGGGACCCAGCCATGTAGTTTAAGGCCGGCAGGCGGAGCGGATGTAATTTCGGTTATATCCGATGTGTACTCACGCTCTTTTATAAAAATCCAGTTCGGGTTTTGATTGACAACAATTCTTTCGCCTTCCTTGCTTGCTTTAAGGCGTAATGCCGAAGCGGCATTAATCAGCGCTTCGGATGCCGTATTCACTGCATCTTCAGGGATTATTTCAGCGGCAAAAGCGCGGCGGGCATCGGCAAGCGCACTTTGATACTCCGCCATATTATCCGATGTATATAAATCGGCTTCGATATGACCGTAAAGGTTGATTGCCTGACCCAGCTTTGCTTTTGCCTTTGCCGTATTCGTATCAAGCCCGTAAGCCTTCACTTCGAATATTACGGGCCACCCGGAGCTTTGAGCGGTAATTTCGATTTTAAGATACTGTCCTGCCGCCGTTTCGGGAAGATTAAGGCTTGTGAAGTACGGCGTCGTGTTTGAGCTTTCGTCGGCTACCTTTGTAAATGATACGCCGTCGTCACTTACATAAATATTGTAACCGCTGTATCTGTCGGTTTTCCCTTCCGCTGTGTTCCACCAGATATCAACCGATGAAAAACTGCATATTTTGCCGTAATCTATAATCAACGATTCGGGAACATTTTGTGAGGATGAAGTCCACCGGCTTTCTTGCAAGCCCTGCGATACGGTTCCGTGGGTTATTCCGTCAATCGCATACTGCGGAGGATAATAAAGCTCGCCGCTGCTCTGATAACTGCTTGCGGCTGCTCCTGTCGGTGTCAGCAGTTTGGGGTCTACTCCGACCGTATATGAGTACAACAACGGTTTCTCGCTTTCAAGGTTTTCACACAACATAATTTTGTCGCCGAAATCTGCCGTTACCGCAACGGTATCGTTTTCTACGGCTTCTTTTATCGAGACAGCTGTTAACATGCCAGAATTGTCATAATTCGCCACAATCA
The DNA here is from genome assembly GCA_002070105.1 of Firmicutes bacterium ADurb.Bin193. Classification (GTDB taxonomy): domain Bacteria; phylum Bacillota; class Clostridia; order Monoglobales; family Firm-18; genus MWCQ01. Next base: position 194,196 of record MWCQ01000001.1, read on the forward strand.
GTGTTCCGCTTATTCCGACCGTCACATAGCCGTCGGAATATGTCAGGGCTCGGTTTGTATATGTATGAATCGGGAAAATTATATCACATGCAAAAACGGCAAACACCATTAACATCAGATATGCAACCTTAATATGCTTTTTCATTATTTCCCTACGGAAGACAATATATCTTTGCTTTTATGATACGATTATAAGGCTTTTCTTAAAGAATCCGTTAAGGATTATCCTTTAAGGGTATTCTACCACGCGCCTGATGTAAATTCAAGAAAAACCGATATTCCTTTTTCACAATTAAAGCGGTACTGCCTTAAAAATACAAAAAACTTTGCATAAATAATAAAAAGCTGTCTTTATCCGCTTGCAAAAAAAACTTTCTTAGGGTATAATAAATGCGATAATGTAATAAAACCTTTCGGTTTTATACCGTTGCATTTATTGAAACGGTGTGTAGCAAGCCGATTTGCGGCTTGCACCTGCGACTTATTAAATGTCATTTTATTTACTGCGGACAAATATATCCGCTTCTCTATTTAATGTTTAAGGAGAGTTTTGATGTCGTTTATTGTCAGATTTGTTAAAGGGGTAATAATAGGAATCGGTGCGGTTGCTCCCGGAGTCAGCGGTGGCTCTTTGGCCGTAATCTTCGGGATATACGATAAAATAACCGCCCTTTTATCAAATATTTTCAGTCTTCGAAAGAATTTTAAACAGAATTTCATCTTCTTCGCCCCGTTAGCCCTTGGCGGCGCTATGGGCGTCCTTATCTTCAGCAATATCATATCATATCTGTTTTCACATTATGAAAATGAGGTTACATATCTTTTTATCGGACTTATTTCGGGTACATTTCTCTCCGTATTTCGTCAGGCAAACGAACATGGCTTCAAAAAGACCTATCTTATTCCTTTTATCATTTCAATCGCTTTAACCTTTATACTTACCATAATCGACAGGGATTCATCGGACGCTGTGCGCCGGATAGGCTCAGGCTTTTTTGCCAATACATTCTACGGCGCGGTTTTAGGGTTCGGCACCATTATTCCCGGAATAAGCGCATCGTTTATTCTGATGTATCTCGGAGCTTATGAAATTGTTATGAACGGTATCAAAACTCTTGACCTTTCCCTTCTGATACCGGCAGGCATCGGCTTTTGTTTAAGCATTGCCGCATTCGCAAGGCTTATTGACCTTTTGTTTAAAAAATTCTACGGCTATACCTATTACACGGTTTTGGGGTTTGTAATAGGCTCTGTCGTTCCGATATTCCCCGGCTTTGCGTTTAGTATAGAATATATACCTTGCGTGCTTCTTTTTATCGGGGGATTTATACTTACATATTTTTTGTGTGGTATAAAAACAAAGCGTTCGGGCGCGTAGCGCTTTCCCGGACGCATCCTCTCACCGCGCGGGCGTAAGCAAAATTATTAATGAAGCCTGAGAAACTATAAAAGAGTGTTTCCCGACGCACCGTTTTTTATCAAATATAGGTGCAGTCGTTTCACATAAATCATTGCACAACAAAGGAGTGTATGTTTTGTCAGCCCCATTGGTCATTTTGGTTGTTTTAATGCTTGGTGTAATTTTTGTAAACGGTTGGACCGATGCGCCGAATGCGATTGCGACGGCTATCTCCACAAGGGTTATCCGCCCTGCCACTGCGGTGCGGATGGCTGTATTTTTCAACTTTTTGGGCGCGTTCGCAATGACCCTTGTTAATTCAAAGGTTGCCGCCACAATCAGCAATATAGTAAAATTCCACCCTGAGGAGAACAACCTTGCATTGGTCGCTCTTGCCGCCGCAATGTTTTCAATCGTTCTTTGGGCGACGGTCGCGTGGTATTTCGGGATTCCGACAAGTGAAAGCCACGCCCTGATTGCAGGTGTCACAGGCGGGGCAATAGCGCTCGGAGGGTTTTCATCGGTTAACCCCCATGAGTGGTCAAAGGTTCTTATCGGTCTCGGTATTTCGACAATTCTGGGCTTTGCCTCCGGATATGCCACCACCAAGCTTATCGAGATTCTGTTCTACCGAATGAGGCGGAATAAGGCAAATAAGATTTTCGGCATAGGACAGATTTTTGGCGCGGCATCAATGTCATTTATGCACGGCGCGCAGGACGGACAGAAGTTTATGGGTATTTTTCTGCTCAGTATATATCTGTATAACAGCAATATGGTATCGCACAGCGCGGACGGGACTTTTTCAATCCCCATGTGGCTTATCATTCTTTGCTCGGCAGTTATGGGGCTCGGAACATCTGTCGGAGGCTACAGGATTATAAAGGCGGTCGGAATGGATATGGTTAAGCTTGAAAAATATCAGGGCTTTGCGGCCGACACCGCCGCTTCGCTTTCTCTTTTGCTTTCGTCCTTGGCAGGCGTTCCCGTAAGTACAACCCACACCAAAACCGCCGCCATAATGGGCGTCGGTGCGTCGAGAAGGCTTTCAGCGGTTAACTGGAGCGTGGTTAAGGACATGGTTTTGGCGTGGATTCTTACCTTTCCCGGCTGCGGGCTTATCGCATGGTTTATGGCTAAAATATTTTTAAAAGTATTTTAAATAAAGCGTTTCGGCGCATAATTTTCGATAAATAAAGCGTTTCGGCGCATAGCGCTTTCCGAAACGCATCCGCTCGCCGCGCGAGCGTAAGCGAAGGCGGAATTCACTTCCGCCGTAGCGCTGAAATTAAATTAATCAAAATTCACACAGAGAGGGTGCTTTTCCGATGGCAATTAAAGATGTAGATTATTTTGAGCTGTTTGTAAAATCCGCAAGTGTATGCTGCAAGGCGGCAGAACAGCTTGAAAGCCTTGTAAAAGGTAATGAAAATACAATAGAGAAAATCGCAGCAATTCATGAAGTCGAGCATGAGGGTGATGTGCTGTATCACAAGATTTACGGTCACCTAAACCGCTCCTTTATCACCCCGATTGAACGGGAGGACATTTTGCTTATCGCAAGATATATAGAAGAAACCATAGACACAATCGACGAGGTTGCCATAATGTTCAATATGCTTTCCGTAACCAATATAAGAGATGACGGAAAGGAGCTAATAAAGCTTATTTCCAAAAGCTGCAGCGCTCTTTTGGATGCGACCATTGAGTTTAAGAATTTCAAAAAGTCAAAAAAGCTGATGCCGCTTCTGGTTGAAATCAACCACATCGAGGAGGAAGGCGACAGACTTTATCAAAGCTCCGTAAAATCTCTTTTCAGCAATGAGACAAATGTTATGGAGGTAATTAAATGGAAAAATATTTTCGACACGCTGGAGAATGTTCTTGATGCATGCGAAAATGTAGCGGATGTTATGGAAAGCGTTATAGTTAAAAACAGCTAATTCAAAAAATATCTGTTTATATGCAAAAAAGTGCCTTTATATCAGGCACTTTTTTAATATCTGCGGATTTAATTCTCGTTGTTTTCGGTTTTACATACAATCGCAAGCTCCATACGGTGCTCCTTTATTTCCTCAACCCTGATGGTAAGACCGTATGCCTCGACAACAGGCTTTGCGCCGTCTTCCGGTATCGAGTTTAAAACTCCGAACACAAAGCCCCCGAAGGTATCAAAATCTTCTACGGGCAGCGTGACATCAAGCGCCTTTGCTATTTCATCAAGCGCAACACCGCCGCGTATTTTCCATGTCTGAGAATCAATGCGCTCGATATCGGGGACTGTATCGCCCCTGTCGCTGTCGTCAATCTCACCGACTATCTCCTCAATAAGGTCGCTCATGGTAACAATACCGCTCATGCCGCCATATTCGTCCAACACAACCGCAAAATGATTTCTGTTTTTTTGCATATTTTTAAACAAAAGGTCCGTCCTTATTGTTTCGGGAACGAAATATGCGGGCTGTATTGCCTTTTCCTTTATCGCCTCGATTCCTTCGTCCTTAACCCTGTAATAATCCTTGATGTTAAGTACCCCGACAATATCATCGGTATCCTCATTGCAAACAGGATACCTTGAATGTCTGCTTTCGGTAATCGTCTGCTCCCACTGCTCCGGCGTTTCGTCCATCCAAAGCAGGGAAACCTCTGTCCTGTGTGTCATAACATCCTCTGCTATCTTGTCGTTAAACTCGAAGATGTTTTTAATCATTTCTCTTTCTTCTTTATTGATTGTACCGTTTTCGCTTCCGGTGTCAAGAAGCATTCGGATTTCTTCCTCCGTAACCGCTTCAGCCTCCGCATGCGGGTCAACCCCGAAAAGCCTCAAAACAGCGTTTGTGGAAACGGTCAGAAGCCCTACCAGCGGGGCGAACAGCCTTGACAAAAGATACACGAACCCCGACATCGCAAGCGCAAGCCGTTCCGCCTTGTGCATTGCAATACGCTTCGGCACAAGCTCGCCGAATACAAGCATAAAATACGACAAAACAATCGTAATAACAACCACGGCGATAACATCAAGCGTCTCGGTAGGAATCCCTACCCCGATATCTGCCAGAAACGATACGATTTTATCCGAAAAATTATCCGCGGCAAAGGCGCTTGCCAAAAAGCCGGCAAAGGTAATCCCAACCTGAATCGTCGAAAGAAAACGCGCGGGCTGGTCGGTAAGCTTCGCAAGCCTTGCCGCCCGTTTATCTCCCTCTTCCGACATTCTTTGAATTTTTACATCGTTCATCGAAATTACTGCAATTTCGGCACAGGCAAACAAAGCATTTAAGATTATTAAAATAACCTGTAATAAAATCTGCCATAACCAAGGGTCGCTTTCGGACATAACATTAACCTCCGTTTTTTCCGTAAATATTTATATACATAGTATTAAAGAATTTGTCCGCTTAAAGGATACGAAAAGCACACAGAAATACTAAGCAACATTGTTTCGGGTTGCTTTTTCTGTGTGCAAATCAACATATTTTTTTGTAATCGCGGTAAAAAGAAACTCTTATAGGTATAATCTTGTGTAAAGCAGTCAACCCGGCAAATTCCTTTGCACAAGGGTCGGGAGCGGGTGTTTCATCCACTTAAACGCACCTATCCTTCCAATCGGCCTAATATGATATACCATATCATATCACAATATTTTCCGTTTGTCAAATATTTGAACATTTGCAGATAAAAGCTTACATATCCGACACGAAAAACAGCCGACGGAACTCACGCCCCCGAAAATGATGGGTAAATCTTTTTTAATACTTTGTTCCGCTATATTTACTGTCAATCTCCCCATACTGTTTTTCAAGCCGCAGTGCGTGGTTTTCCCTGCCTGTTTTTCTTAAATACTCGGTGTAATTAAAAAGATTTCCTCTTGCGTGGTAGGGACCGCCCTCAAGTATTACCGTTCTTAACGGATCTATTCCGTCATCAATCGTTGCCATCATTTCGTCGTGCCATTCCATAAGAAGATACGCCGCCTTGTAACAAAGCTCCCTATGTGTTTTCGAAATGTCGTTAAGCTCATGCGGATCTTCCTTTATGTTGAACAGCATTTCTTTATCATAGTTGTGGAAGCCGTCGTGATATGTCCTGATATAGATATAATCGCCGAACCTTACGCTCCTCTGGCAGACATGTGCGCACTGTGACAATACTATGTATTCCCTTTCACAGTTCTCACCATTAAAAAGGGTTTTGGCGTAGCTTTTTCCGTCCCACTTGTCCCAGGGGGCGACATTAAGAATTTCCGCAACCGTCGGAGCAAGGTCTACATTATAGTGCAGACAATCGTCAACATGACCCTTTACACAGCCGTTCCATTTTATTATCATTGGAATTCTGCAGGTAATATAATCGGCTGTGGAATGCTCGGCATAGCTGTTAAGCTCACCCATGTTCTCACCGTGGTCGGAGGTAATGATGATGGCAAGGTCATCCCAAACACCCAATTCTTTAATCTTGTCAAACAACATCCCGATATGCTGATCCATATACAATATACCGCAATCGTAACCGTCAATCAGCTTTTTGTACTCTTCCATATCCCTGACTTCGCCGGGCTGTCTGGGATGCTTTGGCTTTGTCTCATTGCTGAACATAGAAATTTCCCTGACTCCGTGCGGACCGCAATCCTGCCTATGCTTATCGATAATTTCCTGAGTCATCCAGTCCTCGATAGGCTCATTCTCAAACGGGTTTCCGAAGCTTTCGGGAGTGCGGTAGGGTGTGTGCGGATCCCAGAAGTTCACATGTAAAAGCCAGTTGTCTTCCTTGCCTTTTCTGTCAAGCCAGTCAAGCGCAACCGGCGCTATTTCATGCGCAGGCTCATTTCCGCTTATACCGGTGTTATACATTTCGTTAAAGCCCGCATAGAACCAGAAGGATGAATGTCTTTCCGCAAAGGGGCTTATGCTAACGGTATGAAAGCCCGCCTTTCTGAAAAGAAACGGAAGGCTGTTTTTCGCATAGTCGCTTTTGAATTGCCTGCTCTCACCCTGAAGCTTTTGGTCGGCGGCGGTACCGCCGTGGCCTACTGCCCCGTTATGAATACCGAACATACCGCTCATAAGTGCACTTCTTGAAGGAAGGCACGGAGCGTCGGAGCAATAATAATTGTTAAATCTGACGCCCTCCCTCGCTACGCTGTCGATATTGGGCGATGTGTTGCGGTGGTAACCGTAACATCCCAAATGGTCGGGTCTTAATGTGTCCAAATCCAAAATTAATACTCTCATTTCAACTCTCCTTTACTGTGGCAAATTTTCTATAAACTCTTTTTAATTTTTTTCACAAAGCATATTCCGACAATTAGTATTATATATCTGATCCTTGAGTTTTGCATTGATTTTATTCTACAATATTAGCATTATTTTTGCAAGTATTATTGAAAAAAATAGTGTAATATGATAAAATTACAGTAGATTATTGTTACATAGCAAGGATTTTTTTGTCTGGGGGGAGTTGTTATGCCGGATTTGGAATTGCAGGAGTTAGAAACTTCTCCCGTTGGTGACTACGGAGTAAACTGTTTTATCCGCAAAAGCTTTTCGGGCAGCAACGGTTGCAAACTTCACTGGCACAACAGCCTTGAAATTTTTCATCTTATATCGGGCAGTCTTGTGCTCTCCATCGGTAACAGTACATATACTCTAAAGCCCGGCGATACCGCCGTGGTTAATTCGGGTGAGCTTCACCGCTCGCTTCGTTTTATCGACAATACAAGGCATATTTGTATGAAAATCCCCCGCTCATTAATAGACAGCAGCGGGATTGACCTTTATCATACAGAGTATATAAGCCCGCTTTTTTCGGGCAGGATAACCATCAACAGCAAAATCGAGGGTGATAGGGAACTTCAGTTTTGCTTCGGTAAAATTCTGAAATGTCTTTCTGACAAGCCCAGGGGTTGGGAGCTTTTATATAAAAGCTTTGTCTTCAGAATTTTGTCTGTTCTTTTGGGCACCTATTCAAATAAGAAGGAACAGTACTTAGCCTGTAAGTATGATTACGATGTGATCAAAAAAACCGTTGATTATATTAACTCCGGCTATGTCAACCGCCTTACGCTTAAAAGTCTTGCAGCTTACTCCGGTTACAGCCCCGCCCACCTTTGCAGAAAGTTTAAGCAGATTTGCGGCTGTTCACCCATTGAGTACCTTAACATAGTAAGGTGCGCAAACGCCGCAAGGCTTATTGAGAGGACGGCGCACAACATTACGGAGATATCGGCAAAGTCGGGCTTTTCCGACCCGAATTATTTTTCAAGAGTTTTCAAAAAGGTTTATGATATAACGCCTACGGAGTATAAAGCTCAAAACAACAAGCTTACAAAATAGCTGCGAACATTTTTAGGTATTAACATCTAAAAGCCATTAAAATAGGCTTATTTTTTTAATTTATTAGGAAATTGCGCATACTTGTGCAATTTCTCCCTCGCGCGGCGAGCGGATGCGTTCGGAAAAGCGCTTCGCGCCCGAACGCTTTATTTATACATTGTTTCAGTTATTTAGGCTCTGAAAATGTATATTGAATACCGAATCCCCCAGCTTTTCATAATAAAGACCCGCCGAATGCGTAAGGTCATCCAAAATTTCGAATTTATGCGCAAGTTTAAGCTCGTTCAGCAGGGCGTGCATTTTATTGTTGTTTCCAAGGGTTATATCGCCTCCGCCGCACGCAATTCCGATTGAAAGCCTGTCCCTGACCTTTTCGGCGTTTTGCCTCACTATATTGTATAAATAATTATTGTCGAAATACTCCTTGTTGCCGCCGAACACATCACTGTATATATCGGCGTGCCTTGTTATAAAGGTTTGCTCATCTATAAATGCTCCGCCGTAGGTTTGAACCGACGAAAACAAATCGGGATACCGGAATGCAAGCTTTAACGCCCCGTAGCCGCCCATCGAAAAGCCTTCAATAGCCCTTCCTTCCCGTGATTTTATTGTTCTGTAAGTGCTGTCAATATGCGGTATTAGCTCTTTTATAAGAGTGCTTTCCACGGCAACCTGTCCGTCGAAAGAATCCGAATAAAACGAGCGGTTAACGCCGTTTACGAAAACCACAACAGCCTCCGTTACCTTTTTGTCCTCCATATAATCCGACAGCTTGCCGAAAATTCTCGGACTTTGCGTTTCTTTCCCGCCAATGCCGTGAAGCCAGTAAATAACGGGGTAGCTTTTTGAAGTCAATGAGTAATCGGGGGGCAGTAAAATCGAATATCCGACCTCGGTATTTACTAATTCACTGTAATATGTTTTATGCTCTATCCCTTTGGGAAGCTTCCCCTGTAATTCGTTTTTCCACACAACCCAATCCCTTTTTGTATCGGAGGCAGAAGGCTTAGGAGCTTGTTCCTTGGTAATGGTAATTTCCCCCGTTTGTTCCTCCCACTCTACCTTGTAGCCTAAATTTTCCGCAATAAATCTAAGCGGAAGCATGGTTCTTTCGCTCATTATAACCGGCGAAACATCAAGGACTGTTTCCTTACCGTTTACAGTTGCATTGGCTTTGCCTATCCATAGAACAATAACAGTATCACTGAGCTCTATCGTCACCTTTTGCTCTTTATCGTTCCACTCTGCCGTCCCGCCGAGGGCTTCTGTAAGGCTTCTTATCGGGATAAGCGTCCTGCCTTCCGAAATGATGGGAACTGTTTGTCTGCCGGGGTCGATTTCCGCCCTTACGCCGTCAATTTCCATAATCGGATTCCCGATATACATAACAACCGTTTTGACATCATCGGCACTCGCATTTTTAGGAATAAAGGTAAGTTGCGGTAATAAACAAATGAGAAAAAACAGGAATATCCGCTTTCCGATATTCTTCATATTACATACACATCCTATTTAAAAGAGTCAGCTTTCAAGACCGCCTGCATGAGGTTTCGTTTGTCCCTGTGCGCACGATTATCATATTGTTTTCAGGCAAAATACAGAGTCTTCATAAGATGTTTTAGTACTGTGCTATATGTTTTCCGCAATAATCTGTGATTGATGTTTGATATCCAGCTTTTTTAATTCAAAGTATATAAATACTCCGGTGACAACCGTGGATGCAACATCGGCAAAGGGTCCGGCGGATATGACACCCTCCAGTCCGAAAAATCTCGGCAAAATAAGCAGTGCCGGAATCATAAAAAGCACCTGTCTTGACAGCGCGAGAAATGCCGACTGCCTCGGCTTGCCGACAGCCTGAAAATAGCCCGTTGAAATAATCTGAAACCCGACTATGGGGAGAAACAGCATAAATCTTTTAAGCGCCTTTGTTGCGAAGACAATAAGCTCTGCATCCTTTCTGTTAAACAAATAAACCATCTTATTCGGAAACAGCATTGACGCGGTCCATCCGACAGTAAGAATGCAAGTTGCAAATATTACTGCCAAAATATATGCTTTTTTTACCCTGTCAAACTTTTTTGCGCCGTAATTATAGCCGATAATCGGCTGAGCGCCCTGAGATATGCCGAGTATCGGCATTATCATAAGAACCGAAATGCTCATAACGATACCCATGCCCGAAATGGCAATATCTCCGCCGTAAGTAACCAAACTTTTGTTTAAGATATAGCTTTGCAGGCTTGAAGCGATTTGCATGGAAAAAGGAGCGGCGCCTATCGCAAAAATCCCGCCGACAACGGATTTTTTTAATTTCAGGTTTTTAATACGAATTTTGAGTAAACTCTTGCCCCGCAGAAAGTATGAAAGCACCCATACCGCCGACACCATCTGAGAGAAAACGGTAGCAATAGCCGCACCCCTCATCCCCCAATGGAAAACAAATATAAAAACGGGGTCCAATACGGTATTGACAAACGCCCCGATAAGCATGGTATACATTGCGATTTTCGGATTTCCTTCGGCCCGAATAAAATTATTAACACCCATTCCGAAAGACTGAAATACCCCGCCCAGCAGAATAATCTGAAGATATTCCTTCGCATAGGGCAAAATATCTTCGCTTGCGCCCAAAAGCCTCAAAAACTGTTCAAGACCTGTAAGCCCTATTATGGTTAAGGTAACGGGAATTAAAACCATTAAACTGATTGCATTGCCAAAAATCCCTTCCGCTTCTTCTCTTCTGTTTTCGCCCAATTTTATCGAAACCAGCGAATTTGCGCCTATGCCTATCAGCATACCGAAAGCCATCATAATAAGCATAACGGGAAAACAAATGGTTATCCCCGCAATCCCGAGCGAGCCCACCCCGTTGCCGATATATATTCTGTCAACCACATTATACAGTGCGTTTACAAGCATACCGACTATTGCAGGTATCGAAAATTTTAACAGCAGCTTTAATACTTTTTCTTCTCCTAATTGCTTTGAATTATCCAACTGTCCATTTCTCCTATAAATTTTTTCGCTTTTATAAAATAAGCATTAAATCGAATGTATTACATAAGTATATAGATTATTTGTCGAAAAGTCAATACAGGCCCTTTGCTGTTTTGCACAAAGTATAAATAGCACCTCTTTATCGCTTGACAATTATTTATTTATTTTATATAATGTTTCGGGGTCGTGCCCCGAGTTTATTTAATCGGTAAACCATAAAAGCTGAATAGGAGTGAGTTAATGTTACCACCGTTAGAAAAGACTTATCTTGAAAAAATTTCACAAATAGAAAGCAAGATGACATTGCATGAGCTTGCTGCTCAGGTTCTCTGTCCGCTTGCATGTGATATGAATCTGGACGAAATTAAAGAGATGCTTGATAAGTATCCTATCGGAACTATGTTTGTCGCGGACGATACCAAGGAACGCTGTCTGAAAATCAATGAAATGATGAATGCGGCTTCAAACATTCCAGGTTTAATCTGCGCTGATTTGGAAGGCGGCCCCGGCTGGAAAATCAATGACTGCACCCTTTTCCCATGGCCAATGACACTGGGAGCAAGTGACTCTCTTGAGCATGTCCGGATTATGGGTGAGTCAACGGCAAAGGAAGGCCGAGCCTGCGGTGTGCACTGGACACTTGCACCGGTTACGGATTTACTTATGAACAAGTTTTGTCCCTGTATCGGGGTAAGAGCCTGGGGAGATGAACCGAAACATATCTCTCGTATGGTCAATGCCTTTGTAAAGAGTGTCCAACATGACGGGTTGATGGCGGCAACCGCCAAGCATTTCCCCGGAGAGGGAACTGACAGCAGGGATACGCATATGAGCGTCCCGGTCAATAAGCTTAGCGAAAAGGAATGGTTTGACACCTACGGTTATGTTTGGAAAAATATAATCGACAGCGGCGTTATGACCGTTATGGTCAGCCATATCAATCTTGATTTTGTTGACAGCACGCCCGAAAACACCCCTCCCGTACCGGGATGCCTCAGTAAAAATGTTATACAGGGGTTACTGCGCGGGCGTTTAGGCTTTGACGGAGTGGTTATTTCCGATGCAATAAAAATGTGCGGTTGTTCCTCCAGCTACGGAGTAAATGAAATCGCATGGCGCCTTATCGACAGCGGTGTCGATGTAGTCTTATTTTCCACACCGGATTATGACCACAAAGCAATCGTTGACGCGGTGCAAAGCGGCAAGCTCTCCGAGGAAAGACTGCGACAGGCAGTCCGTAAGATACTTGAGCTGAAAGCCAGACTCGGACTGTTTGACGATGAGGCAAAAAAAGTTGAAGTCAGCAATGAGGACAAACAAAGGTATTTAGACTGTGTGCGCGAAATATCCGAACGCGGCATAAAAATCGTGCGAGATATGAATTCCACGCTCCCGCTAAACCTTGACGATAATTCTAAAATTCTGACAATTTCGCTTTTCCATGAGCATGTTGCGCGCCGCGGCAGAATTCAGCACCTTGACAAAATAGATGAAGCGCTTAAACAGCGAGGGTTTATTGTTGACCACCTTGATAATCCTCCATCCGAAGATGTTCGCGCTGTGATGGGTAAATATAAAGCTATTTTTGTTAATTTCCATTTTCCGCCGCAATATGGCACTACAAGGATGGACCAAATTCAATTTTACAGTATGCGCCAGGCGTTTTGGCGTGACCATCCCTGTGTTGTGTTCACCAGTTTCTGCCAACCGTCGTTGATTTATGAATTTAATTTCCTGCCGAACTTAGTATTGTCATTCAGCAATACTCCGGAATCTCAGGAAGCGGCGGTTAAGGTATGGTTTGGTGAAATTCCGGTTACCGGAAAATACCCGATTGGTTTTGAGGATTATTTTTCAAGAGAAGTAGAATAAATAATATACACAAAGGAGATTTATATGTCACTGAAAGCTGTTTTATTTGACCTTGACGGAGTAATTGTTGATACTGCAAAATTTCATCACGAATCATGGGTAATGTTGGCAAATGAGCATGGGATTGATTTCCCCGAAGAGTTTTTTTACACCTTCAAAGGACTGGCAAGAAGCGAATGTGTAAAACTGCTGTTCAAGGATGAATCCGATGAGAATAAGCTGCAGGAATATGCGGCTAAAAAAAATGAGTATTACAATGTAATGCTTAAAACCTTAAAGCCCGAGGATATTTTCGAAGGTGTAAAGGACCTGTTGCTTACCTTAAAGGACAATAATATAAAAATAGGGATTTGTTCGGCAAGCAAAAACACCATGACGGTGCTTGAAAAGCTTGAAATAAAAGAATTGTTTGACTGCATTATCGACGGTACACAGGTTGAAAATCCAAAGCCTGATCCCGAGGTGTTTTTAAAAGGCGCTTTTGCTTTGTCGGTAAAAAACAACGAATGCATAGTGGTTGAAGATGCCGAGGTAGGCGTTGAAGCCGCAAAAAGAGCCGGAATGCTTGCGGTAGGTATCGGAAATAAAGAAAAATTAAAACAAGCGGATTTAATTCTTGAGCATACAAAGGAACTTAGCTATACTATGCTTATGGATTTGTACAAAAGCTCAATGTAAGGTATAAGGTCTGTCTTGTCGGCACTACATAGGCGGGTATCATTACGATACCCGCCTTAATACTTTAGACTATACCTTTAAGCCAAAGTTTTGAAAAATTATTGATTATTTTCCAAAAAGCTGTTATAATTTTCATATATTTTATTGAGGAGGGTATTAAGTTGGATTTAAAGTATGTTATGTTATTATCCATGGGCGCGTATATGATTGCGGTAATCATTATCGGATTCATTACGGCGAGGAGGACCAAAACCACGGCCGACTACTATCTAGGCGGCAGGACGCTCGGACCCTGGATTGCCGCAATGAGCGCGGAGGCTTCCGACATGAGCAGCTGGCTTTTAATGGGCTTGCCCGGCGTTGCATATCTGTTGGGTGTTGCCGATGCCACATGGACCGCAATCGGTCTCGCTGTCGGTACATATCTTAACTGGCTGTTGGTCGCACGCAGACTTCGCACATACACAATCGTTGCAAACGACTCCATTACACTACCTGACTTTTTCAGCAACCGCTTCCATGACAAAAACAGAATACTTATGAGCGTTTCTGCACTTATTATTCTTGTATTCTTTATCCCGTATACCGCCTCCGGCTTTGCGGCATGCGGAAAGCTGTTTAACAGCCTTTACGGATTTGATTATATGACCGCAATGCTTATCAGCGCGGCCGTTGTTGTGCTGTATACTGCCATCGGCGGTTTTTTGGCGGAGAGCATAACCGACCTAGTACAGGGCTTTATTATGAGCTTTGCGCTTATAGTTATCCTTATTTTCGGTGTAATCTATGCGGGCGGCGTCGGTGCGGTTATCGACAACGCAAGCAAAATGAGCGGCTTCCTCAGTATGTTCCAGATGCACCTTCGCGAAAGCAATTCCGCTTCGCCCTACGGTATATTCACGATTGTTTCGACGCTGGCGTGGGGTCTCGGTTACTTTGGTATGCCCCATATACTCCTTCGTTTTATGGCAATCAGCAGCACAAAGGAGCTTAAAAAATCCCGAATTATCGCTTGCACATGGTGCTTTATCTCGCTTGCGGCCGCTATCTTAATCGGTCTGGTCGGCGCCGTTGCACTTCCCGACCTGTTAAAGGGCAGCGCGAATATGGCATCGGATTCGGAAACCGTGTTTATAAAGCTTGCCGAGCTTTTAAGCTCCTACGGCGTTATTGCCGCCATTTTTGCGGGTATCATTATTTCGGGTATTCTGGCGGCGACAATGAGTACATCCGATTCACAGCTTTTGGTTGCTTCTTCTTCCATTGCGCAGAATTTCTTTAAAGGATATGTCAAAAAGAATGCAACTGAAAAACAGGTTATGTGGATTGCAAGGGCCACGGTTATTTTGATTGCCGTAATTTCGGCATATATTGCGCGTGACCCGTACAGCAATATTTTCGACATCGTGTCTTATGCGTGGGCAGGCTTCGGCGCGGCATTCGGTCCCGTAATACTGTTTTCGCTTTTCTGGAAGCGCACGACACTGCTCGGCGCATTGTCCGGTATGCTGAGCGGCGCCGCAATGGTTGTTATTTGGGATACCCTCGGGAAAACGACCGGAGGCGTGTTCAAGCTTTATGAGCTCCTCCCCGCATTTATCATCGCCTGCATTTTTATTGTTGTAGTCAGCCTGATAGACAAAAAGCCGTCCGATGAAATTCAGACGGAATTTGATAAGGTTAAAGCATCGGTATAAAATATAATAGGTTATAAAATTGCGCAGGAAGGAGTAATCCTTCCTGCGCTGTGTAATATAAGAAATATTGTTGATTGACACAAAGAAACCGGACACCTATGTTCATTGTCATACCTTTTTCCTCAAATTCCTTTTGTTAAACCTCCGCATCCTTGTCAATTATCGGTTTATCGAATGAAAGCAGCATAAAATTCATCTGCTCCCGCTTGGAATTCTTTGTTACATAGCCCACGAAAAAAGCCCTCAAATCCTTGATACTATCATACTATAATCCGGTCGGATTTGAAAGCCTTTTTTGAATTTTGGTTTAGTTCAGGGCGTTATTGCGAAGTCGGAGAGGCTTGTTGTTTTGCCGACAATCCGTTTTAGTTGTTTGCTGGCTGTTCTTTATAGTAATACATAACACTTGTTGAAACGCCGCCCTGTCCATGAATATCAATAAGGCTGATTGTTTTTTTAACCGGGTCGTATTCTGTTTCAAACTCATAATCCGTGCCGTCCGGCTTATATGTAATAGTCGTATCTTTAACAGACCACTTTCCTTTGCTGAAATCGCCGTATGCCGTTGAAGTATAACTACCGTCAGGGTTAAACTCAAAATACTCGTCAACATGATGTCCTCCGGGCGCCTGAAACACTATTTCTCCTTTCTCATTATACCTTACGACTTCTTCGGGTTTAACACGGAAAACGCCTATTATATCGTTATAATATACGGAGTTTTTGTCTTTAGCCTTAAAGGTCTTCAACACCGCTTCAGCCTCATTCATTATATCGGTGTATTGTTTTAAGTCTTCAGGTGTTTTATCATCATAGGGAAATTCAAACGGAAGAATATAAGCATAAACCTTGCCGTTTATTTCGCTGAGTTTTTCGTAGGGAAAGGGCTCGTTTTCCTTTTTTGAATCCTGTTCCCATTTTTCCCTGTTTCCGTATTCGACAATGGTAAAGATTATCGGGTTTTGTACGGTGGCGCTTTTGGAGACAGTTTTGTGCGAAACCACAAAATTATTGTCCTCGTTTATTATCACCTTATCCTCCCAGGATTTCGGCGCTTCCAGCATAAATCCGTATTTTTCGGAAGTGATTATGTATTTTTCATCTTTTGACTGACTTGCGGCGGGCGAAGGTGTCGGGCCGTTTTGCGTTATGGCGTTGCAAGAAGCAAGCACAACAACAGTAAGAATCAATGCGAATGATTTTAATAATTTAACCGCTTTTTTCATTTTTCCCCTCCATTTATTATTTTACCGGAAAATCAAAATACTCATCTGGATAAGGCTCATCCTTTAATTTATAGTGCCACCACTCCTCCGGATAAATTTCAAAGCCGGCATCAACCATAGCGTCACGCAGGATATTTCGGTTTTTCTCCTGCTCCTTCGTGATTAAATCAGTGCCGTGATTTGAAATTCCGCCAAAAAAGTCAAACCCGCTTCCCATATCCAATTCTTCGCCCGTGGATAAATCAACCAAGGTCAAATCGACGGTGCTCCCTCGCGAGTGGCCGGATTTCTCCGCAATATATCCCAGTTCGAACAAAACGGATTTATCCAAATCGGGATAGTATTTCCACTTTGTTTTGGTATCGTCTATATCCTTTGCCCAGCGTATGAAATGGTTAACCGCTCTCTGGGGACGGTATGCATCGAAAACTTTAATGCAGTATCCCTGCTCATACAGATTATCGGCGGATTTTTTAAGCGCCTGCGCCGCCTCTTTTGTAAGTATCGCCTTTGGGGCTTGATAGCCGTCAATTACTGCTCCCACAAAATTGTCCTCGCTGAAATATCGTATCTCAAGCTGTGCGGCCGGAATTTCATCTGTTACATATACAAACCCGTCGGGAAGCTGATTCGGGTTTGATACAAAAGTACAGGATGCAAGTATTACCGCTACCGCTATTGATACAATACCCCATCTTATAAATCTGTTTTTTGTCTTTACCGTTTCCGACATAATATCACCCCTTGATTTTATATTAAGCCTTAAAAGTCTGAGCGTTTTGTTTGTTAACGAAATAATTTGGTTTTAATTTCAAATACAGGTATGCGATTAAATCGGATGCTATTAAAATGACCGCGGACATTCCGACAATTGTCCGGATACTTAAGGGGCCTTCCATAAATATATAAACAAGAATTCCCAATATAATCCAATGAGCAATGTATATTTGATTTACATTTTTGCTCCACCGACTGAGAGTATTAAAACCGCGGTTTTTAAAGGGAAGCGTTAAAAAGTACAACAGACTGATCCAAAACAGCGAAAAGACCGTTAATACTATATTCCCGAACAAGTCCTGATGATAATACTGCTGTTGCCAGAGGTCCCCGAAAGCGCCGAATTTGATACCATAGTTATAGCTGAGAACGGTAAGGGGTATAAGCAAAACAGCGCTTATTATCAGTATCCTTTTATACATATCCGTTTTATTATTGCAGTGCATAAGAACGGTCCCGAAAATATATCCCGAAACGGGGAAGAATATCCATGAGAAAAACGGGAACCATGACCTGTCCCAACTGCCCCAAAACAGCCCCGCCAATACATCAAGCCCAAAAATTCCCGTGGAGGTTTCGCCCAAAATTGCGCCGATTGCGCTGAAGACAATCGCACACGAAAAAATCTGCCATATTTTTAATTTAAGCTTTATAACCAAAGCGAAGAATAAAAAAGTAAGGCCCGCGAACTGTAAAATATCAACACCCAACAGTTCAAGCACGCCGTCTTTAAAAATTTCCGAATCTTCGTTTATAACGGAACTTATAAACGAAGGAATTACATCGCGGAATAGTCCCAGCGCATAAGCCATAATCAGAATAATAATGCCTCTTTTAAATAAAAATGCGGCAGAAGTCCTTTTTGAGTAGACTATGCCGACCCCCAGCAGCAGCATAAATACCGGCGCCGCGGGAGGGGAGCCGAGAAATTCAATAATGTGGGATGAGGCCGTTTGCGGAAAAGGATCACCGCTAAAAAGCTCAAATGTATGTACCAGTACCATGAAAGCAATTGCAAGACCTTTTGCGATATCAAGCTCTGATTGCCTTCCGCAGTTGACCTTTTGAGAGGAAAATATATTCTCCATAATCCTCCCTCCTGTTAAATTTATTTTATTCTTATTATTTTATCATATTTCTCTTTTTTTAATAACGGAATAAAATTCCCTCTGCTTTGGTTTTTTATGAAAGTCAGGCATGAAGCAAGGGTGGTTTACCTTTAGTTTTTTAATGATTTGTGGATGCATAAAGTGCCTTTCGATATTCTCTTATTTCTTTTCATTCAACAGCAAAAACCTCTGCCCAGGTGTCAATCATTGCGTGCAATTTTTCATGGACGCCATGCCCGACGACATTTTCTTCGTGCTGCTCGAACTGTTCGAACATTAGATTTTGCTCCTGTTCGTCAATCACTTTATCCGCCATCATAAAAAGCACATTGTTTTCCTTGTCAATATGCCGGCGCAACAGGTCACGGTAGAGCGCGGCGGCATTATTAAATCCTTCAATATTTTTTTCATCAAGGCTTTGGCTCATCTGTGCTATGTATTCTCTGCCCTGTGCGTGTTCCTGCAGCATAACTCCGACTGGACCGCCCTCGTTAGGAACTCCCTTGTTAACCAATTCTTTGAATAAATGATTCTCCTCTTTGCCGTGGTGGCATTTATCCGCAAATATCCTGAGGAAATAAACCACCTCGCCGTAATAATGAAGAAGGCTTTCAGTATCGCGACTGTCCGGCTCCGTCATTTTTTCAAGAATTTGCAGGACATAAAGTATAGCCTCATGCTCCTTCCGAAGATCTTGTGTCGCTTTTCCCATTTTTAAATCCTCCTTTTATTTTTTATATATTTTCCTTGAATTTCTTTTGTCAAATCTGTGCACTTGTGCTCAATAGAAACATCCCCTTGACATTACCTTGCTTTCCTTCTTTTCTTTCCTTTGCTTTCCTCGCTTTTTCTCATTATTCTAATGAGCGGTATTTTACTGTTATGCCATAGACACTTTGTTTTTGTTTTGTTGTATTTATGCTCCGATAATCATCTACATATAATTCGTCATTGCTTAACCACTCTATACTGTTTGGTGGAATATCACTTATATATACATTTCCGTTTCCTTTCCCAAGTTTTTTGTCGCTTTTCAAAACGGAAATATGATAAACCCATCCGCTTGTTGCTCCTCCATTGCTTTCAAAGACATAAGCAACATATTTCCTGTCCGGCGATGGAACTGTTTGCATAATTGTCGGTTCTGAATAATATACTTGATAAATTATACATCTTTCTAATACAAACAGCGATATTACTAATATAACAATTATGCTAACAATGCCTAAATTTTTAATTAAATTTGACCTTTTCACAGCAATCACCACCAAATCCACGAGTTTATGTCTTTATAACTTTGAATACCTACTTTTATGAAACAATGTGGACAGTTGCCGTTGCCACCTATTTCCAATTAAAATAGTGGTACAATCCAGTTTTTTATCTGAATTATACCACTTATTGTATATTATGTCAATTCTGCCGAACAGTACTGATTATTCCCACTATTTATTCGACTTTTCCGATTTTGTCGGGGATTTGCCGACCCGCATGGTCTATTGTATAGTTTTCCGAGTATATAAGTTGGGATACCGGCACGGATTTATAGCCTTTTTCGCAAAGCTTGGGCAGAAATATTTTAAGCGCCTCCGCCGTGTGCGGCGCACCGTTATGCAAAAGTATAATCGAGCCGCTTTGGGTTTTATCCATAATCCGTCCCGTAATCTCCTGCGCCGTCAGCTTTTGCCAGTCAAGGCTGTCCACATCCCACTGAATGCAAAACCTTCCCGTTTTCTTACACGCCCTTACAACCGTTTTGTTGTACTCGCCGTAGGGTGCGCGGAAAAGGAACGGTTTTTTGCCCGCAAGCCCTTCCAAAATACTGTCGCACTTATCCATATCCGCCGTTATCGCATCCTCCGAAAGCCTTGAATAGTGCGCATGGTTATAGGAATGGTTGGCGATTTCATGCCCCGCTTCGGAGAGTTTTTTAACCGCCTCAGGATATTTTTCCGCCCAGTCACCCACGATAAAAAAGGTGCTTTTTACGCCGTGATTGTCAAGCGTATTTATGATGTCGTCAATATCGCTGTCATTCCACGCACAGTTAAAGGTCAGGCTTATAAGGCTATCCTCCCTTTCAACGCTGTAAATCGGAAGCTCCCTTTGGGGCGCAGAAACAGGCTCGGAAACCGTAAGGCGAATGGAAAGCGCAATACCCGTTATAATGAGCAAAGCGATTAAAAGCGTTCTTTTGCGCAACACAAAAATTCTCATAAATACTCTCCCGTCACTCCCGAAAGCGCATGCTTTCAAAAGCGTATGTTTGTTGGTGGGACCGACCGCACAATAGTTCGTAAACGGACAAACCGAAATAAAAGGCATATAAGACCACCTTTTACCCTGACCGACGGCTTACGAAAGGTAAGCCGATAGGCGAAGTTTGTTCACAGCACAAAAACTGATTAAAAATGAAACCCCTATTCCACAAATTTCTTATCCCGATGTCTTTGTGCGATATGTGCATTGTGCGTCAGTCCCATTTAAGTATATGAGGATTTTTACGCTTATATTCGGGCTACGCCTGTTTCCGCCGCCGCTTTTGCAACAGCCTTCGCCACTGCGGGAAGGACTTTTTTGTTAAACGAGTCGGGGATTATGTATCCCGGCGCAAGCTCCCCCTCGTCTATAACCGAGGCGATTGCATAGGCCGCCGCAATTTTCATTTCGTCATTTATATCGCTTGCGCGAACATCAAGCGCACCCCTGAATATTCCTGGGAATGCAAGAACATTGTTAATCTGATTCGGAAAATCCGAGCGCCCCGTCCCGACGATTGCGGCGCCCGCCGCTATCGCTATATCGGGCATTATTTCCGGCACGGGATTTGCCATAGCAAAGATTATCGGATTTTTCGCCATTGTCTTTATCATATCGGCGGTTAAAACGCCGGGGGCGGAAACGCCGATAAAGACATCGGTACCTTTTATAACATCCTCTAAACTTCCCTTTTTGCCTTCGAGGTTGGATATTTCCGCCATTTCCTCTTTAATCGGGTTAAGCCCCTCTCTGCCCTTGTAAATCGCGCCCTTTGTGTCACAAAGAATAACGCTTTTAAGCCCGAGCTTCATAAGAAGCCTTGTTATCGCAATTCCCGCCGCACCCGCGCCGCTTATAACAACGCTTATGCTGTCAAGGCTTTTACCAGTCAGCTTTAACGCATTTATCATTGCCGCAAGCGTTACAACCGCCGTCCCGTGCTGATCATCGTGGAAAATAGGAATGTCACACTCTGCCTTAAGCCGTTTTTCTATTTCAAAGCACCTCGGTGCGGAAATATCCTCAAGGTTAATCCCGCCGAAGGAGCCCGCCAATAATTTAACCGTGTTTACAATTTCATCAACATTTTTTGAGCGTATGCAAAGAGGGAACGCATCAACATTACCGAATCGCTTAAAAAGAACGCACTTGCCCTCCATAACGGGCATTCCCGCCTCGGGGCCTATGTCACCCAAACCCAAAACCGCGGTTCCGTCGGTTACAACCGCCACAAGATTTGCGCGCCTTGTGTAGGTATATGACAAATCGACATCTCTCGATATTTCAAGGCACGGCTCCGCTACACCGGGAGTGTACGCGATTGACAAGTCATCCTTGTTTTTAAGCTCACACCTCGGCGCAATCTCAATCTTACCCTGCCAATCTTTATGCGCTCTCAGCGCAGTTTCCTTTAACGACAACTTAAATCTCCCCATTTCATGTAAACATTAATGTTTATTATACTATAATTCGGGGGAATAGTCCATATTATCCGACATAATAATTTCGATATTATGATTTTGTCCGTCGTCGGCAAGGGGTATGACAGTCGGCTTTGCGGATTTTGACAAGCCGTCGGGGTTTTTAACCGAAACGCTGTAATTTGTATTGCCGTACCTGTATTCAAACGAAAATTCCTTCCACCCGCGCGGTATGCAGGGGTCTACAATAAGGCTTTCCCCTTCCTTTCTGATTCCCAGAATCCACTCCACGCCGACCCGATAAATCCAGCCCGCCGCGCCCGTGTACCATGTCCAACCGCCGCGCCCCGTGTTTGCTCCCGCAGAGTAAACATCGGCGGCTATTACATAGGGCTCCGCCTTGTATTTTGAAACCTCTATGGGCGTTCTTGAGTGATTTATGGGATTTATCAGGGAGTAAAGCTCCGCCGCCGTATCACCCATGCCGAGCTTTGCAAAGGCAAGTATGACCCATGCCGCGGCGTGGGTGTACTGCCCGCCGTTTTCACGCACACCGGGAACATAGCCCTTTATATATCCGGGATTTATTTCGCCGTCGTCAAAGGGTGGGGTCAAAAGCTTAATAATCCCCTCCTCCCTGTTTACAAGGTATTTCATAACGGATGCCATCGACTGCGACTGATAATCCTCTCTTCCCGCTCCGGAAATTACGCTCCACGCCTGCGCTATCGCATCTATTTTGCACTCCGTGTTTTGTCCCGACCCCAAGGGAACACCCTCGTCGGTGTAGGCGCGGCAATACCACGCGCCGTCCCACGCTTTTTGCAGGTTTTCTTTCAGCTCGTCGTTAGGATAGCCGAATCTTCCCAAAACATCATATAAAAACCAGCCGAGCCATACGCTCTCGCCCCTGCCGTCATTGCCGACAAGGTTCATTCCGTCGTTCCAATCGCCGCTTCCCATAAGCGGAAGCCCTCTTTCACCGAACTGCATAGCACGGGCGATTGCCCTTTCGCAATGCTCCCTTATTGTGCCCTTTTGCTCGGTGATAACCGCTGGGCAGTACTTTTCGTCCTCTCCCTCGCAAAGAGGATCGCTTTGAATATAGGGCGCCTCCTCGTCCAAAATACTGCTGTCGCCCGAAATTCTTATATACTCCGAAACAGCGTAGGGAAGCCACAGAAGGTCGTCCGAAAACCTTGTTCTCACTCCTCTGAATTCGGTTTTAACCTCATGCCACCAGTGCTGAACATCTCCCTCGGGGAACTGGTGCGAGGCGCACCTTATTATATGCTCCCGTGCCAGTTGCGGGTCGTGCATCAAAAGCGCAAGGACATCCTGAAGCTGGTCGCGGAAGCCGTACGCACCGCCGCACTGGTAGAAAGCCGCGCGCGCATATATTCTGCATGACAGTGTCTGATACAAAAGCCAGGAATTAATCATAATGTCCATTGACCTCTCGGGTGTCTTTATTACAAGTCTTCCCGTTTTTTCACGCCACATTTGCTTTGTCATCTCCAAAAAGGCATGTGCCTTTTCGGGCGTGTAGGTGTCATCCGAAACAGACATTGAAAATACGATTTGCCTTGTTTCGCCCGCCTCAAGAATTACGGTGTTCTGAAAAGCGATACAGCTGTCCAGTCCGCTTCCCTCGGTGTTTGAGAGAAAGCAGCGCAAAAGACCGTTGGGTGTCTGCATAAAACGACTTGTTCCGAAAAGCTCCCTTTTATCGCATGTAAAGGAGGTTATTTCCTCCGACGAAGAAACATACACTGTCTGGTCGGGGTAATCTGTGTTGTAGCTGTTTTGGGCGGTTATAAAGCCGCCTCTTTTTTCTGTTTTTATAAAGGGCTTTGCCTCCCTCTCGCCTACTCCGATTATGGGGTTTACATAGTAGGTAAGGGTAATTTTTCGTCTTTTGTCGGTTTTGTTGTTAAGCTCTAAAATACTTATTTTTGTAGGAGCATCGGGCGGGGTAAAAACGGTCAAAAGGCTTCTTATCCCGCAGTTAATACCCTCAAATGAGGAATAGCCCTTTCCGTGGCGGGTAATAATGCTCCCCGAAAACGGAGTCCAGATTCCGCCGCACTCGTCGTCCCTTATATATATAACCTCATGCAAAGGGTCGGAAACAGGGTCGTTTGTCCACGGGGTAAGCTTGTTTTCCCTGCTGTTGTGGTGCCAGCAAAAGCCGCCGCCGCTTTCGGTCACCAAAAAACCGAAATTTGCGTTTGCCGCAACATTGCACCACGGGAGCGGGGTTGACGCCGAATTGCTTATTTTCATGGCGTACTCGCCGCCCGTAAATCCGCCCATGCCGTTGTAAAATTCAACCTCGCCGAGAGTAGGCTCCTCTGTCGGATAGTCCTCCTTCGCAAAGCTGATATAGGGAATATGATTTTCCTCATGCTCGGTTTCAAGCTGACTGATTATATCGCCTTTATTTGAGTAGAGAACTACTCTTGCCGATGCAAGAAGCAGAGTTTTAACCTCGGGCGATACGGTGCTTCCGTTTACCATAAATATTCCGCCGCCCGTATTTACAAGCTCTCTGACATGGCTAACCGACACGATGTCGCGTATTGCGGTTATAAGCGGCTGGTTATAGCTCCCCTCGTCCTCGCTTATTATTACAAGGTCAATTATCTGCCCCTTTATGCGCCAGAGCTCGTGAATTTCGAGAAGGCTTTTCAAAATGTCAAGCTCGTCAACGCTGTATGCGCAAAGCACAACAATTGGATTGTCGCCCGATATTCCGAAAGGCCACAGGCTCTGCTGACCGAGCGTGTTTTTGGATATATATTCGCTGAGCCGCCTTCTGTAAGGCAGGATATATATCGTGTTGGCAAGAATCTCATACGCCGCCTTCTCGTCCGCGGCGCTTATTCCGAGGTATTTGTTTTCAACCTTGCTTCGCGAAAGCGCCATGTCAAACGCCCGCTCGATATTTGAAGCATTCCTGTATTTATGCGCAAGCTCGATAACCTCCTCCCTTGTTTCGCCGTATGCCGTGATGACGGCAAAGGAGGAGACCGACCCGCTTTCAATTTTCAGCTTAAAGCGCTGTGACATTATCGGGTCCAAAACCGCGCCCGCCGTGCGGCTCATCTCTGCGCCCTCCGACATAACAACAGGGTTTTGAAGGGTATTTTTTCTGCCAGTAAATTTTGCTCTGTCGGTTTCAAACTCCGTCCGCCCCTGCTTATCGCCGTTTACGCAAATTGTCTGAAGCGCATATACCGCCTTTGCCTCCTCGCCTCGGGGGCGCCTTCCCGCAATTATGCAGTCAAGCCCCTCGTCATACTCCGTCCTTATAAACAGATTGCTGAAAGCTGGGTGGGCGTAATCCTCGCTGTGTGCGGTTAGGGTAATCTCCTGATAGTTGGTTATCTCAAGCAAAAGGTCCTCGTCGGTATGGTTTGCTATTGTAAGCTTTCGTATTTCGGCATTGTCCTCAGGCGATACGATTATTTCCGTCGAGGTGTCTATCCCCTCATAGCTTCTGTAAAACTCCGCCTTGTGCCCCGAGAATACCACGCGGTATTTGTCATGGTTTTCAAAAAGCGGTGCTACAAAGTTGCTCCACATTCCGCCTCTTGTTATGTCCTTTATATAAACGAAATTTCCGTAAGCTCCGTTTTGAAGGTCGCCCCTGAAGCGCGTTATCGCCACATTCCCGACAGATACATATCCTAACCCGCTGTCCGATATAACACAGCTCATTCTTCCGTTTGACAAAATGTGAACCTTAGGCCCGTTGACATTTACGGAGTTGATCTCGCGAACGCACATTCCCTCCTCGGTGACAATCGGCTTTAGGGGCTTTATCTTTTCGTGGTTTTCCTTCGAAATAATTACATTTACAGGTACGCGCTCGCCGAGTATTTCCTCTGTTGCCTGAATCGTGACATCCCTATGGAATCGTTTTTGAAGTATATTGTCGTTTAAAACATTGTTTATCGAAAGAAGGCTCATTCCGAGATGGTGAACCATATAGCTTTTTATAACGCTGTATTTCTGATGGGGCAGTATCCTCTCCGGCGTGTAGTCTATCGCCTCATAAAGACCGTATTTTCCGAGAATTCCTATACTCTCAAGCTGTCTTATATTTTCGATAGCCGAGTCAAAATCGACCATTAGCGCCATTATAGAGGCGTAGGGTGCGACAACCATATCGCTCATAAGCCCGCGTTTTAATCCCAAATCGGGCACGCCGAACGCCTTATACTGATAATTGAGATCAATATCAAAGGCGTTAAACCCGCTTTCGGATGTTCCCCACGGCACATTCCTCGCCCGCCCGTACTTTTTCTGGCAGTGTATTACAAAGTGATAGGTTTCGTCAATTAGAGTGTTTTTTATGTTTTTCATCAGTATAAGCGGCATAAGATATTCAAACATTGTCCCCGTCCACGATACAAGACCCTTGTATCCGTCACGGGAGACAAGCGTTCTGCCCAGGGTAAACCAATGCTTTTTGGGCACCTCTCCCTTTGCTATTGCTATAAAGCTTGCCATTCTCGCCTCGGAGGACAAAAGATCATAGTAGGATTTGGTAAGATGCTCCTCCTCCGCGTTGTACCCTATTGTGAAAAGGTGGCGCGTGTCGTCGTACAAAAGCCTGAAATTTGTATTGTCATACAGGTTCTTCAAAAATCCGGCAACCCTGTCCGTGCGCTCCTTAAGCCCCGGTTCATTATCCGCTATTTCATTTAGCGCCGCTATGACCGCAAGGCAGTATCCGCAAAGATTTCCGCTGTCAACCGTGGAAATATAGCGGGGGCGCATAACCTCAAGCGTCCTTGTGTTATACCAGTTATAAAGATGGCCGTTCCACTTGTCAAGCCTTTCAATCGTACCCGTGACCTTTTCGAGCATATCGACCGCCTTTGCCGAGTCGATAAAGCCCATATCCCTTGCGCACACAATCGCGCAAAGATGAAGCCCTATATTGGTGGGCGAGGTTCTGTGAGCCGCACCGTTGGGCGGGTCCTCCTGATAATTGTCGGGGGCAAGATAGTTGTCGGACACGGTGGTAAAATCCTCGAAATACTGCCATGTCTTGCGTGCCGTTTCGATCAGGAATGCCTTGTCCTCCTCTTTTATGATGTGCTTTTTGCTTTCATCGGTCCTGCTTGCAAGGTACATAATAGCGGGCGAGCAAAGCCATACCGCCGTCAACAAAGCGGAAAAAGCAATGTATTTTGTCGAAAAAAGGAAAAAAAGCACAGCAAGCACGCATGAGGACATCATTTTCCGATAGTAGCCCTTTATGCCGTTATCGGGCCTTTTGTCGGCATCCGCGGCGGTAACCCACTCAAGAAGCTTCTTTTTTGAAACAGTCATGCGATAGACCGTTCTTATAGCGGCATCCGCGGTTATGCAGGCATAGTGAAAAAGCAGTATAAACAAAAACGCCGCCTCGTATATAACGCCCTTAAGCCCGTATATAATCGTTGCATGGCACCTTTGCCCTATATAGCGATAGCCCTCGTTAAACGCCCAGTCAACCGTTGAAATAAGCAGTGAAAAGCATATCGTAAGCAGCGTAAAGCCTGCCCACACAAAGCTGCTCCCCGGAAGCAGGTTAAATGCGAGAAAAATCAAAATCGTTAAGAACACCGGCACCAGCGAGCGCCTTATGTTGTCAAACATTTTCCACTTTGATACTGCGGAAAGCGGGTTTTTTACACTTCCGGTAAGCCACGGGATAAGCTGCCAGTCGCCCCGTATCCATCTGTGCATTCGTGCGGAATACGAGCTGTATTTCCAGGGAAATCCGTCGGTAAGCTCGACATCGCTTATGAGGGCACAGCGAAGATAGCTACCCTCCAAAAGGTCATGGCTTAAAACCTTGTTTTCGGGTATGGTATCGGACAGTATTTCGTAAAAGCAGTCCACATCAAAGATGCCCTTGCCCGTAAATATCCCTTCGCCGAACAAATCCTGATATATATCCGACACCGCCCCCGAATATACATCGATTCCGCCCTGCCCCGCAAGCACTCTTGAAAAGAACGATGTATTCGCGCTTTCGGTATCAATGTTTATTCTGGGCTGCATAATTCCATAGCCCTTTACCACACACCCGTTTTTTATTTCGGGCTTGTTGAGGGGATGCGCCATTGCGCCGATAAGCTCCTTTGCGCTGTCGCGCGGGAGCTTTGTGTCTGCATCAAGCGTTATGACATATTTCGTTTCGAAAAGGGGTGGTATATCGCCCGTTATTTTTGTAAAGGTAGTGTTTTTCTCACCCCTTAAAAACCTGCAAAGCTCGACTATCGCGCCGCGCTTTCTCTCCCACCCCATATAGTTTTTATTTTTTTCGTTGTATACTCTCTTTCGGTGAAAGAGATAAAATTTTTGTCCGTATTTTTCATTAAGCCTTTGTATTACCTCGTCCGCCGCCTTTATTATTTCCTCGTCCCGCTCGGTATGCTCATGCTTACCGTCCGCAAAGTCACCCAAAAGGCCGAATCGGATGTTGTCCTGTTTGTTGGCAAGATAGTATATCTCAAGACGGTTGGCAAGTTTTTGAGCCTGCTCCGCATTGGGTAAAAGGGCGGAAATAACCACAAGCGTCGCACATTCCGGCGGCGCGCCCTCCGTAAATTCAAGCCGGGGTATTGTAGAGGTCTTAATAAAATGGGACGCAATATATTTACACAGGTTTATCGCAATGTCCGATGCCGGAATAAGGCTTATTAAAAAAACAAGCATCGGAAGAACAGCGTTGTCAACACTGTCATCGCAATATGCGTAAAGAAGTCCCGACAAAAAAAGGGTAACCGACAAAACGCCCGCCCAGTAGACGGCCTGCTGTATTTTTTTTATTCTGGTGTTGTCCGCACCCAAATCCGTTTCGATAAGATATCGTCCGATGTGACAGTTGTTTTCGTTTGCAAGCTCTACCGCGGTTAAGGCGACCTCAACCTCTGTTATATCATACCTTTTCGCTATACGCTCGACATTTCGCCTGTAATAATTTTTGGTTTTTTTGTCCATTTTCGGATAAATTCCCGAAATATCATTGTTTAAAATCCGCTCTACCTGACTTAGCGATTCAAATATCTTGGTATAGTCAAGGGCAAGAATGAAGCGCAGGCTTGTTATGGCATTGCCCATCGAAACCTGGCGGGAGGTCTGCTTTTGATGCTCTATCGCAATAATGCTCTCGGAGCTTGTGTTAAGCTTGTGAAGGCGCGCATCAATAAACCGAAGCCCCCTCCCGCCCTCCTTACCGTGTTTTTTAAGGAGATAGAGCAGGTTTTCGATAAGTGATGTATTTTCCGTAATCATGCCTTTGAAAACAGGCCCGAGCGTGGTTTCGTAGCCTGACTTTTTCTCTAAAACTTCCGATACGGCCGACCTTGCCTGGGAGTACTGGGTATGTGTCTTGTTTATCTGAACGCAAAGATGGCGGATATTTTCGATAAGCGCGATTTTGAGCATGGACGAAAGCGACCATATTTCCATATCGGACAGATATGTTGTTTTCTGATATTCGTTTATAAAGTCGATAATCGACTGTTGGGTTACGGTGCTGTCGGTGTGGCTGACAAACTCAAGCGCAATCGCAAATATGCGGGGGTAACCGCTGTACTGCCCTTCTTTAATGAGGGGCAGTCTTTTAAAATATTTTTTTTGTATGTTTTGAAGCAGGTCCTTTGTCTGCTCCTCTATGATATAAAAGTTGTCAAGAAGCCATTCGTCCGCACCGGTTATACGATGACCCGATGACACAATATCCCCAAGCCGCCTGTATGTTGCGGAAATGTAACGGTAGTTTTCCGTCATTCGTCCGAGAAGGTAGTCCATGCTTCCCTTACCCGTCGAAAGCTCATGATATCGGGCAAGTTGACCCGCATGCCAGATAAGCGCATCGTAATCAAGCGTAGCGCCTCTTACATCAAATTTCCCTCTCTTGCCGGTTTCCACTCTGAAAAGCATATATATTAAAATGATAAAAACCGCACAAAAAAAGATACCAATTGAGTTAATCATCGCTTACCTCTTTTCGATAGAATCTCAATTGATATCTTGTCCATTATTTCATAAATTAAACAGTGAAATTGCATTTAATGACAGTATCTTTGCCCTCTCGGAGTCTTTTAAGGGAACCTTCATAAAATTCTCAAGCTCCTCTTTATGCAACCTTGCGGGATAGTCCGTTCCGAAAAGAACCCTGTCTGCCCCGTGTGCGCCTATAAGCTCTCCCATTCTTTCGGGGGAGATGCGGCAAAGTGTGCTTGATGTGTCAAGATAAAGGTTTTTCCCGATAAGATGCTCCCTTGCCTCGTCCCACCGCATATACCCGCCCATGTGCGCACCGATTACGGTAAGCGAGGGAAACTCCTTCAAAACCTTTGAAAGACGGCGGGGCGCGGAATAGTCAGAGTTTTCGTCGCCCAAATGTATAAGGACGGGAAGGCGTGAGCCAATGACATCGTATATCCTCATCATGCGCGGGTCGTCAATGGCAAAGCCCTGAAAGTCAGGGTGAAGCTTTATCCCCTTAAGCCCAAGAGCCGATATTCGCTCGATTTCAGCCTCACACCCGCTAAAATCGGGGTGAATCGTCCCGAAGCATATTAGGCGCTCGTCCGACAGCGAGGCGATATAGTCGTTTATGCTCACAACCTGCTCCGGTTTTGTGGCGGTGGAAAACACCGCAACGGGGGCCATCTTCAAAAGCTGGGTAAGCGTTCCGTCGCCCGACCAAGGCATACGGTAATGGTTAACAAGATGTAAAACCGCCTTTTGCGCTATTTTGTCGGTGAAAACATGGGTATGACAATCGACGACTTTTATTCCGTCCGTATTCACTCCTCCATCATCTCGCGGATATATTTTTTAAGCGTGTCGGCCGAGCTTCGAAGCGCCGAAAGCTCTTCGTCCGACAATTTAAGCTGAAGGGTTTTCTCAATGCCGTTTTTGCCGACTACGCAGGGTACGCTGATGCACACATCGTCAATTCCGTACTGTCCCGTAAGAAGGCTCGAAACGGTCAGAATGGAGCGCTCGTTGCGCATAAGGCACTCGACAATTCTTTTTACCGCAAGCGCAACGGCATAGTATGTCGCACCCTTTTTTTGAATAATTTCATACGCGGAGTTCTTAACCTTCTCGTAAATGCCGTACTTGTTAATCCCGCTGCAATTGGTACAGCACCTGCAATACTCGTCCATGGGAATCTGACCTATCGAGGTGGAGCTCCACACGGCAACCTCCGTGTCACCGTGTTCGCCTATGATATACGCGTGAATATTGCGCGCATCAATGCCCACATGCTCGCCGAGCGAGTACCTGAATCTCGCGGTATCAAGAACGGTGCCGGAGCCTATAACCCTTGAAGCGGGGAAGCCCGACAGCTTGTAAGTTAAATAGGTCAGAATGTCGACAGGGTTTGTAACAACCAAAATAGTCGTTTCGTGGGTTATATAGGGAGTAAGCCCGTCAATAATGCTTTTGAATATTGCGGCGTTCTTTTTGAGAAGGTCAATCCTTGTTTCGCCGGGCTTTTGGTTGGCGCCCGCGGTTATAATGACGATTTCGGAGTCGGCCGAATCGACATAATCACCAGCCGTAACCTTGATAGGCTTCATAAACGGAACACCGTGGCTCATGTCAAGCGCATCGCCCTCCGCCTTTTGTTTGTTTATATCGATTATGACAATCTCATTGACAACACTGCTTTGCATAAGCGCAAACGCCGTTGTCGAGCCTACGAAGCCCGCGCCGATTACCGTTACCTTTCCCTTTTTCAATCTAACTCACTCCTATCGTCCGATATCCTTTCTGTAATGAGCATTTTCAAAGGATATGCGCCCAACACCCTCATACGCCGTTTTTATTGCGGCTTCAAGCGTTTTGCCCGTAGCAGTAACGCCCAATACTCTGCCGCCCGCCGTCACAAATTCGCCGTCTTTTTTCTTTGTTCCCGCGTGGAACACAGTAACATTTTTAACCTTTTGCGCCTCGTCTATTCCCTTAATCGTAAAACCTGTTTCGTATTTTTGCGGATAACCGCCCGACGCCATAACGACACACGCCGCCGCATCCGAGCTCCACTCTATGTCGATTTCCGAAAGGCGCTCGTCTATTACGGCGTTCATAATTTCAACAATGTCGCTTTTAAGCCGGGGCAGTACCGCCTGAGTTTCGGGGTCGCCGAAGCGACAGTTATACTCTATAACCTTTACGCCGTCCGCCGTCGCCATAAGCCCGAAGTACAAAACACCCTTAAACTTCCTTCCCTCCGCGTTCATTGCCTTCATTGTTGGGATAAAAATATTGGATAGGCAGTACTTTGCCATTTCATCGTCATAAATGGGGCTTGGCGAATATGCACCCATTCCGCCTGTGTTGGGGCCCTTATCGCCGTCAAATACTTTTTTATGGTCCTGCGCCGAAACCATAGGCACAAGGGTTTTTCCGTCGGTAAAAGCGAGGACGGATATTTCACGCCCCGTCAAATACTCCTCAATGACAATCCTTGCCCCCGCGTTTCCGAAAATACGCTCGTTCATAATATCGTTGACCGCGTGTATCCCCTCCGAAAGGTCACCCGCAATAATAACGCCCTTGCCGAGCGCAAGCCCTTCGGCCTTTATGACCGCGGGGAATGAGCTTTTTTCAAGGTATTTTACAGCATCGGACGGGTTGTCGAAAACCTCGTATCGGGCGGTGGGTATGTTGTATTTTTTCATCAGTTCCTTTGAAAAAACTTTGCTCCCCTCGATTATTGCCGCCGCTTTGTTCGGACCGAACGCGCGAAGCCCGTTTTTTTCAAGCTCGTCAACCATACCCGCCACAAGCGGATCGTCGGGCGCGACAACCGTAAGGTCAATCGCCTTTTCCTTTGCGAAGGCGACCATTCCCGAAATATCCGTTGCCTTCATGTCCACGCACTCGGCAAGCTCCGCTATGCCGCCGTTTCCGGGGGCGCAGTATATTTTATCGACGCTACTGCTTTTGGCAATCGTATGGGCGAGGGCATGCTCACGCCCGCCGCCGCCGACTAACAGAATTTTCATAGGTGTAAATCAACCCCCACACCAAAATTTTATCTGTTGACATAAAATAAACACTGATTTAAAGTAGCAGTTAAAATTTTTAACAGTATTAAACTTATTCAGTGTTTAATGCCTAAAATGCCTCATACCCGTAAATACCATTGCAATGCCCTTTTCGTTGCAAAGCTTAATGGAATCCTCGTCCCGAATAGAGCCGCCCGGCTGAATAATCGCGGTTATACCCGCCTTAGCCGCCGCCTCAACACAGTCCGAAAACGGGAAATATGCATCCGATGCCATTACGCTTCCCATGGCCGCCTCGCCCGCATAATTTACCGCAAGGTTAAGCGCGGTTATCCTGTTTGTCTGCCCCGGTCCGACGCCTGTCGTTGCGCCGTCCTTCGCAAGCACTATGGCGTTTGACTTTACATATTTAACAACCCGCCACGCAAACAATAGGTCTTGCATTTCCTTCTCTGTAGGCTGTTTTTCCGTCACAACCCTAAGCTCATCACCCGTAAGCTCCGTATCAAGGGTCTGAACCAAAAGTCCGCCCGCTACCTTTTTAAGCTCAAGCGCATCGGGAGAATTTTTAACTGAAATATCTTTTAGTTCAAGTATTCTTATATTTTTCTTTTGGGCTATGATTTCAAACGCCTCGTCTGTAAATGACGGGGCAACAACTATTTCAAGAAAAATCTTGCTTATTTCGGTTGCCGTTTTGGCGTCTATCTCTCTGTTCGCCGCAACAATACCTCCGTAAATGGAAACAGGGTCGGCATTGTATGCCCTTACATACGCCTCATATATATCCTTACCGACGGCAACTCCGCACGGGTTTGCATGCTTTACCGCAACAACCGCAGGCTCGTCAAATTCCTTTATAACAGAGATTGCGGCATCCGCGTCGGCAATATTGTTATACGAAAGCTCCTTGCCGTGAAGCTGCTTCGCAGATGCAATACCGCCGCTTAATTTCCCGATTTCCCTGTAAAACGCCGCGCTCTGATGGGGATTTTCGCCGTAGCGCATATCCTGCGCCTTCTCAAAGGTCAAGGTCAGGGTGTTGCGAAGCCTGTCCTGCCCCGTTACCTTTCCGAGAAAGTCGGCTATCATTGCGTCATAGCTTGCGGTATGTTCAAAAACCTTGAACGCAAGGCGCGCCCTTTGCTCCTCCGAAAGGCCGCCCGCCTTCAATGCATCTATAAGTAAACCGTAATCGGCAGGGTCCACGACAACCGCTACATCGCGGTGATTTTTCGCCGCCGCTCGTATCATGGTCGGCCCGCCTATGTCTATATTTTCTATCGCTTCCTCAAAGGTTACGCCTTCTTTCAGAATAGTCTGCTTGAAGGGGTAGAGGTTTACCGCCAGTATGTCAATAGGCTCCACATCGAGGGTTTTTAAGGTTTTCATATGCTCATCGTCGGAGCGGATTGCAAGAATCCCCGCATGAACCTTGGGATGAAGCGTTTTGACCCGCCCGTCAAGACATTCGGGAAAGCCCGTAACATCAGACACATTTATGACCTTTATCCCCGCATCTTCAAGTGTCTTTGAGGTTCCTCCCGTTGAAATAATCTCATATCCGAGAGCGCAAAGCTCTCTTGCAAAATCAACAACTCCTGTTTTATCGGATACACTGATAAGCGCCCGTTTAGCCATCCTTCCTATCCTTCCTTTCTTTATTGCATATATCCGCAACCGCCTGAGGCAGAATAACCCACTCCGCCTCCTCCATAACACGCCTTTGCAGTGTTTCGGGAGTATCATCGGGCTTTACACAGACCGCCTTTTGGGATATTATCTCGCCGCCGTCGGTTATGTCATTCACATAATGCACGGTTGCGCCCGTAACCTTAACACCGTAATCGAGCGCCGCCCTATGTACCTTTAGCCCGTAAAATCCGTCCCCGCAAAAAGAGGGGATGAGTGACGGGTGAACATTTATTATTTTTTTCGGAAACGCGTCCAAAACCTCTTTCCCCAGTATGCGCAAAAAGCCCGCAAGAACAACAAGGTCTGCCTTGTTTTCTTTAAGATGGGCGACAAGCAGGGAATCAAAGTCCTTGCCGTCCGGTATAACCTTAAACGGAATGCTGTGTTTTTTTGCCCGCTCAAGCGCATAAACTCCCGGCTTATTCGACACGACCGTTACAATCCTGCCGTTTATTCCGCCCGCTTCCACCGCATTTATAAGCGCCTGAAGGTTGCTTCCACCGCCGGACACCAAAACAGCAATGTTTAACATATATCCACCCCGTTTTTTCCTTCTATAACCTCTCCGATTATATAAGCCTTCTCACCGATATCTTTAAGGTGAGAAACAATTTCCTCCGCCTGCTCCTTGGGCACGGCAAATACCATCCCGATACCCATGTTAAAGGTTGATAACATATCGTCCTCCGAGATATTTCCGTAGGTTGAAATAATATCGAAAATCGGAAGAACCTCGAAGGATGATTTATTAATCCGTGCGCGAAGATTTTCGGGAAGCATTCTCGGAATGTTCTCGCAAAACCCGCCGCCGGTAATGTGTGAAATCGCCTTTACATCAAATTTTTCAATGACCGAAAGCATTGAGGGAACATATATTTTAGTCGGCTTCAAAAGCTCCTCGCCGAGGGTACAGCCCAAAACTTCAAAGTACATGCCAAGCTTTTCGCCGTCATCTTTAATATTGAAAACCTTTCGGACAAGGGAGTAACCGTTGCTGTGTATTCCCGACGAAGCTATCCCTATAAGGGCATCGCCCGCCGCAAGACGGGAGCCGTCTATAATATTGTTTTTTTCGACCGCGCCGACTGAAAAACCCGCCAAATCATACTCGTCAACGGCATAAAAGCCTGGCATTTCGGCCGTCTCTCCGCCCACAAGCGCACAGCCCGCAATTATGCAGCCCTCGGCAACTCCTTTAACGATTTCGGCAACCTTTTCGGGAATGTTCCTGCCCACGGCAATATAATCGAGAAAAATAAGGGGTTTTGCCCCGCTGCACACTATGTCGTTTACACACATGGCAACGCAGTCTATACCGATTGTGTCATGCTTTCCCAAAAGCATTGCGATTTTGAGCTTTGTCCCCACGCCGTCAGTACCCGAAACGA
Source organism: Firmicutes bacterium ADurb.Bin193 (assembly GCA_002070105.1). Lineage (GTDB taxonomy): Bacteria > Bacillota > Clostridia > Monoglobales > Firm-18 > MWCQ01. The sequence continues at coordinate 230,088 of MWCQ01000001.1, forward strand.
GAACAAGGTTTTTATACTCCGACATATCTATTTCAAAAAGGCCTCCGAAGCCGCCAATCCCCGACAGAACGCCCTTTGTAAAGGTTTTGTTTACATACTGCTTCATAAGGCGCACGCTTTCGTACCCTGCCTCAACATCAACACCCGCCGCCTTGTAGCTTTCGTTCATCAGCACGCCCCTCCTTTTGCATTAAACGGAACCTCCATGGGGTATTTGCCCGTAAAGCAGGCATTACAATGACCCTTGTATGTGTCGCCGAGTATCTTTGACAGATTTTCAAGGCTTAAATAGCCGAGACTGTCCGCCCCTATCATCTTGCAGGTTTCCTCAACCGTATGGTTTACGGCGATAAGCGATTCCTGCGACGGAATATCCGTCCCGAAATAGCAGGGGTATAAAAACGGAGGACAGCTTATTCTCATGTGAACCTCGGTTGCGCCCGCATCCCTTATCATCTGAACGATTCTCTGCGATGTCGTTCCCCTGACAATAGAGTCGTCAACCATAACAACACGCTTGCCCTTTATGGTTTCCTTAAGCGCGTTTAGCTTAATCCTGACCGCACGCACACGCTGTTGCTGGGTGGGCTGGATAAAGGTTCTTCCAATATATCTGTTTTTAATAAGCCCTATGCCGTAGGGTATACCGCTTTGCTCGGCATAGCCGATTGCCGCATCAATACCCGAATCGGGCACGGGTATGACGATATCCGCATCCACGGGATGCTCTATCGCAAGATATTTCCCCGCGCGCCACCTTGCATCGTACACGCTTATGCCTTCAACCACGCTGTCGGGGCGGGCGAAATATATATACTCGAAAATACAAATATTTCCCTTGCCCGAACACAGCCTTTCGTCGGTTCGCACGCCGTCCTTGTCTATGCACACAATCTCGCCCGGCTTAATGTCACGGATAAATTCCGCATCCACGGCGTCAAGAGCGCAGGTTTCGGAGGCAAAGATATACGAATGGTCGGTCTTGCCGAAGGAAAGGGGGCGAATACCCCACGGATCCCTTGCCGCTATAAGCTTTCTCGGACTCATAACCACAATGGAGTACGAGCCCCGAAGATATCCCATCGCGCGCGCAATCGCCTCTTCGATGGAGTGGCACTTTATCCTCTCGCGGGCTATGATGTATGCAATAACCTCCGAATCGCTTGTCGTCTGAAAAATAGCGCCGTTGTTTTCAAATTCACGGCGAAGCTCAGCCGCATTTACGATATTGCCGTTGTGCGCAACGGTAAGCGTACCTTTTTTGTACTTGGTAACAAGAGGCTGTGCATTTTCGCGCATGATGCTTCCCGTGGTGGAGTAGCGAACATGACCGACGCCGATTGTCCCCTTTAAGTGATTGAGCATGGTATCGTTAAATACCTCGAAAACCAAACCCATATCCTTGTGGTGAACTATCGTACCGTCGTCGTTTACAGCAATCCCGCAACATTCCTGACCCCTGTGCTGAAGCGCGTAAAGCCCGTAGTATATAATATTTGCGGCATCATTATGGTTGTTGAAATTGTAAACCCCCATTAAACCGCATTCTTCCTTTAGTATTCCGTCCATTCATATACCTCCAAATAAGTTAGTATCCGAAAATGCAAGTCTTACTCGCCCATTAAGCGGTGAAGAATCTCTATGTACGCCTCCTCCACATCGCCCAAATCACGCCTGAAACGGTCTTTGTCAAGCTTTTTGTTTGTATCCTTATCCCAGAAGCGACAGGTATCGGGTGAAATTTCGTCAGCAAGAATTATGTCGCCCTTAAACCTTCCGAATTCAAGCTTAAAGTCCACAAGACGGATACCCGCTTTTAACAGGTACTCCGAAAGGATTTCGTTAACCCTAAACGCCGTTTCGGTTATCTTCTTAATCTCTTCCTCCGTAGCAAGATTTAAAGCAAGCGCATGGCATTCGTTTATAAGCGGGTCACCCAAAGCATCGTTTTTATACGAAAACTCTATTGTCGGAATGGCAAGCGCTGTTCCCTCCTCTACGCCGTAGCGTTTTGAAAAGCTCCCCGCCGCTATGTTCCTTATTATTACCTCAAGAGGAACTATCGTAACCTTTTTTACAACCGTCTCGCGCTCGGAAATCTCCTCGACAAAGTGGGTTTTTATACCCTTTTCCTCAAGGATTTTGAAAAAGAAATTCGAAACTCTGTTGTTTATTACGCCCTTGCCCGTAATTGTTCCCTTTTTCTCTCCGTTAAATGCGGTTGCATCGTCTTTGTAATCTACGATAAGAAGGTCCTCATTGTCGGTTGCATATACCTTTTTTGCCTTGCCCTCGTATAATTGTCCGAGCTTTTTCATATTTTCTTAGCCTCCCCGTTTATAACAGAATCCTTTTTCTCGGTTTCGCTTGCCATATCTTTTTTATATTGTTTTAGCTTATCTCTAAGCCCCTTGTCGGACAGCGCCAAAATCTGAACCGCCAAAAGAGCCGCATTTTCCGCACCGTCAATCGCAACCGTGGCGACGGGAACTCCCTTGGGCATCTGAACCATCGACAAAAGCGAGTCAAGCCCGTCCATGGTGGAGGACTTTATCGGCAGTCCGATAACGGGAAGGGTCGTATACGCCGCAAGCACGCCCGCAAGATGAGCCGCCTTCCCCGCTGCCCCGATTATAACGCCTATACCGTTTTCCTCCGCATGCGTTGCAAAATCCCCGGCAATTTGCGGCGTTCTGTGCGCCGATATAACGCGCGCCTCGTACGCAACGCCGAAGCTTTTCAAAACCTCAAGGCACTTTTTGATAACCGGAAAGTCCGAGTCGCTCCCCATAACTACCGCAACCTTCATATAAAACCTTCCCTTACTAATAAATTTTTCAAAACCGAAAGTCTAAGCCGTCAAAAATCCGATAAACCAAAGCACGGCGGGCATTGTCACAAGGCTTATTATCGTTGTGGCAAAACCGCCTCGGATGCGTATTTATAATCCCTTTCAAGCTCGTTTGCCATAATGGAAACGAGGATCATGCAGGGCATTGAAATCTGAAGCACAACCGCCGAAATAGCCGTTACCGTAAGCCCGAAGGAAAACACCTTCGTTAGAATCAGGGCGGCAGCGGCGGGAGCCAGAATCATCTTAACCAAAACAATCGCATAAATGGAAGCCTTTTTTAGCGTATTCCGAAGGTCAACCCATGCCATTGCCGTTCCGACAAACGCCAGGGAAAGATACACCGTCGTCTTGCCGAGCCCTACAAGCGGGTCGTATATAACGGGGGGGAACTTTACCTGAAACAAAAAGCATATTACGCCGAGCGCAATGGCGGCGCTGTTGGGGTTCATAACATTTTTAAGGCGCATACCCACGGGCTTTGTGCCCTTTTGCCCTTCGATTTCGCTAACCCCCAAAACCCAGAAAGTAGTATCGTTGGCAAGGTGGTAAAACGCACCGTAAAACACGCCGACCGCCCCGAAAACCGCCTCAAAAAGCGGATATGCGATAAATGCGACATTCCCGAAGGTCATAAGCGCAACCTGAACTCCGCGTGTTTTTTCGCCGAGATTCGACTTTTTTACATAAAGCCTTCCCAAAAGGATAAGCGCAAAGACAATAGCAAAGGACATTACAAGGATTATCCCCGCCTCAAACAGGAGCGATTTCTTAAATTCAAGCCCCGCTATGGACGAAAATATCATAAGCGGTGCGGTTACCTTTATAATAAACCTCGAAAGACCGTCGCGGACATTTTCGCCCAGCCAGCCGACCTTTGTGGCGGTAAAGCTTACCGCTATTATTATGGCGAACATTATCACCTTGTTTATCATCATATCCATATGGCTGTATTGTTTTCCTTTCAAAAATTGGCTTGTCAAAAACGCACAACCCTGCGCAGTCAAAAGCAGAAAGCCGAGCCTTTACTCCCATTCGATCGTCGACGGTGGTTTGCTTGTTATGTCGTATACAACGCGGTTTACATACTTTACCTCGTTTACAATTCTGTTTGAAATTTTCTCCAAAAGGTCATAGGGAATCCTTGCCCAGTCGGCGGTCATAAAATCAATGGTCGAAACGGCGCGCAGGGCAATGGTATAATCATAAGTCCTCTCGTCGCCCATAACGCCCACGCTTCTCATACCCGTAAGCACGGCGAAATACTGCCCGATATCTCGGCTTATGCCCGAATTTATTATTTCCTCTCTGAAAATCGCATCGGCATCGCGCAGGATATCAAGCTTGTCCTTTGTAACTTCGCCGATAACGCGTATACCAAGCCCCGGACCGGGAAAAGGCTGGCGCCACACAAGGCTTTCGGGAATACCCAAAGCAATACCCGCGCGGCGAACCTCGTCCTTAAAAAGACTGCGCAGAGGCTCTATAATCTCTTTGAAATCAACATAGTCGGGAAGCCCGCCCACATTGTGATGGCTCTTTATCACAGCGGCGTCGCCGAGTCCGCTTTCTATTACATCGGGGTAAATCGTGCCCTGAACGAGGTAGTCGACTTTTCCGATTTTCTTCGCTTCCTCCTCAAAAACACGGATAAATTCCTCACCGATAATTTTTCTTTTGGTTTCGGGGTCGGTAATGCCACTCAGCCTCTTTAAAAAACGCTCCTCGGCGTTAACGCGGATAAGGTTCATGTCAAAGTCACCGCGGAAAACTTTTTCAACCTCGTCGCCCTCGTTTTTGCGCATAAGGCCGTGGTCGACAAAGACGCAGGTAAGCTGTTTTCCAACCGCCTTGTGTATCATAACCGCCGAAACGGAGGAGTCAACACCGCCCGACATGGCGCATAAAACCTTTTTGTCGCCGATTTTTTCTTTAAGGTCCTTTACCGTCTTTGCGACAAAGTCCTCCATCTTCCAGTCGCCACCGCACCCGCAAACCCTGTATAAAAAGTTGCGGAGCATATCGGTCCCGAGTGGGGTATGCACAACCTCCGGATGGAACTGAACGCCGTAAAGCTTTCTTTTCGGGTCCTCAAACGCCGCAACGGGACAGTCCTTTGTCGAGGCGGTCACCGAAAACCCCGCGGGCAGGGTTTTTACGCAGTATGTATGGCTCATCCAGCAAACCGTGTTGCCCTCCATTCCCGCAAAAACAGGAGAGGACGGCACTATCTCAAGGTCGGTCTTTCCGTATTCTCTTTTCCCGTTGGCAACAACTTCACCGCCGAGTATATGGCACATAAGCTGCATACCGTAGCATATACCCAAAACGGGTATTCCGAGGCTAAATATCTCCTCTTCGCAGACGGGGGCGTTGTCGTCATACACGCCCGACGGCCCGCCGGTAAAAATTATTCCCTTCGGATTCATTTTTTTTATTTCACAAGCCGAAAGCGTGTAGGGGCGAACCTCGCAGTATACTCCGCACTCCCTCACACGCCTTGCTATAAGCTGGTTATACTGCCCTCCGAAATCAAGGACAAGCACTAACTCGTTATCCAAAAAAACTCCCCCTATTTAGGCTGAACTGAAAAACCTCGTTTTTCAGTGGAATGCCTTAAAATGTAAGCATATCCCTTGTAAAACTGCATGGTTTCGGCAGTTTTACAGGGGTTTGCGCGCATTTTCATAGGGCTGTGTGGTCAAAAGCAACTATGCAATTCGTGTGCTTTTTGACGGTTTCCGGTCAAAAAGCATACGGATGAACCGATAAAAAACCGTCATAAAACCTTGCAATAGATTGTCAGCAACCTTTTTCAGCAAGCCCTATTATATAGACTAACCAATAACATTATATATGTTTTTTGACAAAAAGTCCAATAATTTTTTCAAAAAAATTATACAAGCCCAAAGGTCATTCGGGCTTGTAATTCGGCTTTTTGTATAAACTGTCCATGTTTGCCATAATTTCGGGATAGAAAACCTTTTCTCCCCATTCTTTCCTGTCATACTCCTCTATCGCTACCGAAATATGGTCGTCGCTGCAACCGACGGTTTCGATAAGAGCCTCCGAAACACGGCGTGTAAGCGCCTGTTTTTGCTCCTCGCTTCTTCCCTTATACATCTTTACCACTACATGCGGCATTTTCAATCCCTCCCTTGATTCTTTTTACATTATGATAAATTTTTACAACATCGAGCGTACTGTATACGCCCCGTTCCATTAGGAACCTGCCCCCCACCATAACGCTTTCGACATCGGATGCCTGTGCGCTGTAAGCCACGGCGGAAAACGGGTCGTAATACGGAGTAAGATGGGGCTTGTCGGTATTTATGACAATAAGGTCGGCGTTATATCCCGCCTTTAAAACGCCCGTTTCGCAAAGCCCCAGCGCCTTTGCGCCGTTTACGGTCGCCATCTTAAGCGCGGTATAGGCGGAAACGGCTTCGGGATTGTTTGTAACTCCCTTTTGCAATAGCGCCGCAAGGTGAATTTCCTCAAACATATTAAGGTTGTTGTTGCTTGCCGCACCGTCCGTTCCGAGCGCAATGTTTATCCCGCTGCCGGCATAGCGCATAATCGGCGCAATCCCGCTTGCAAGCTTTAGGTTGCTTGTGGGGTTGTGTGCAATGCTGATGTTATATTCTTTATATATCCTGATATCTTCATCCGAAAGAAAAACGCTGTGCGCCGCAATCGTCCTTGTTTTGAAAAAGCCGCAGCTTTTGAATAGGGCGGTCGGCGTCATGCCGTATTTACTCATGCAATCGCTGTTTTCCGTCATATTTTCGGAGATATGGGTGTGAACGCCCGCGCCCAATTGCTCCGCAAGGTTTGCGGTATATCTTAAATAAGCGGGTATATTCGTATAAACGGCGTGAGGTGCAAGTTCAACCTGTATCCTACCCTCGGCCGCACCGTTATATTCGGTGTAAAGGTCTAAAGCTTCACATATCATTCGATCGTTTTCGTATGAGGGCTTTTCCTTAAAGCATTGCAGGGAGCGGCTTATATTCGCCCTCATTCCGCTTTCAACAGCCGCCTTAGCCGTGCCCTTGTTCAGAAAATACATATCCGCAAATGAAGTGGTGCCGCCCGAAATCATTTCAAGACAGCCAAGACAGCTTCCCCAGTAAATATCGTCCTCCGTCAGTGTATCCTCAATGGGGAATATTTTATCAAAAAGCCAGCTTTGAAGCGCAAGGTCGTCGGCATAGCACCGAAGAAGAGTCATGGGCGAATGGGTATGGGCGTTTACAAGCCCCGGCATAACGATATTTCCCTTAACATCCACCGTGCGATCGGGTGTAAAGGTTTCGCACTTGCCAACGAAGGAAATTTTACTGTCCGCTATTCCGATATCGCCCCGAATAAGCGGATTGTCATCGTCCATTGTAAGGATAACGGCGTTTTTTATAAGTATATTCATACCTGTCTTGCCTCCAGATATTCTTTTTGACTATCCGTCAGGGAATCTATATCGACACCGAAGGCTTTTAGCCTTAGCATTGCCACATATTCATTGATTTCATCGGGCACGCCGTATACCTTTTTCGTAAGGCTTTTGTGATTTTTCAGGATATATTCCGCACAAAGCGACTGAAGCGCAAAGCTCATATCCATAATCTCCGCAGGGTGTCCGTCACCCGCCGCAAGGTTTACAAGCCGTCCCTCGGCAAGAAGGTTAATCCTTCTGCCGTCTTTTTGCAGGTATTCGGTTATATTTTTCCTCGCCTCGTGTGAAGAAACGGAAATCTCCTCAAGTTCGGGAATACAAATCTCCACATCAAAATGTCCGGCATTGGCAAGTATGACTCCGTCCTTCATAACGGCAAAATGCTCTTTCCCGATAACCCTTTTACAGCCGGTTAGGGTTATAAAAAGGTCACCTAGTTTAGCGGCCTCAATCATCGGCATAACGGTAAAGCCGTCCATAACCGCCTCTATTGCGGCAAGCGGGCTTACCTCCGTAATAATTACCTTCGCGCCGAGCCCCTTTGCGCGCATGGCAACGCCCTTGCCGCACCATCCGTATCCCGCAACAACAACGGTTTTTCCGCATACCATAAGGTTTGTGGTGCGGTTTATTCCGTCCCACACCGATTGTCCCGTACCGTAGCGGTTGTCAAAAAGGTATTTGCATTTCGCGTCGTTTACAGAAATCATAGGGAACAGAAGGCTTTTATCCCTCTCCTTCGCCCGAAGGCGCATTACTCCCGTGGTTGTTTCCTCACAGCCGCCGTATATTTTTTTCGCAAGTTCGCGCCTTTCGCCGTGAAGAAGCCCTACAAGGTCGCCCCCGTCGTCTATGATAATATCGGGCTTTATGTCAAGAGCCATGTTAAGATGCCGTGTGTATTCGTCCTCCGATGCCCCGTGCCATGCGTAAACCGAAATGCCCTCCTCAAGCGCAAGCGCCGCGGCTATATCGTCCTGTGTCGAAAGAGGGTTGCTCCCCGTTATGGCTACCTTTGCGCCGCCCGTCGCAAGCGTTTTCGCAAAGTATGCGGTTTTCGCCTCAAGATGTATGCTTACGGCTATGTTAACGCCCTCGAAGGGTCGTCTTTTTTTGAAATCCTCCGATATTACACCCAAAAGCCGCATATTGTTTTTAACCCACTCGATTTTCTTTATCCCTGACGGATAAAGCGATTTATCCCTTATTACGCTCATATATCAAACCTCAATCCTCTCAATAACCGCAGTTACAAGCTTTGCAAAGTCCTCTGCGGCGTTTTTCCCCGCCTGTATAACCTCCTCCGCGCTAAGCGGCTTGTCGAGTATCCCCGCCGCCATGTTTGTTAGCAGGGATATGCCCAGAACATCAAGCCCGCAGTGCGAGGCGGCAATAACCTCCGCAACCGTCGACATCCCCACTGCATCCGCACCCAAAATCTCAAGCGCGCGGATTTCGGCGGGCGTTTCATAGGAAGGGCCCGGCATATAGGCATAAACGCCCTCGCGAAGCGGCATTCCGACACCGTAGGCAACCTCCTTGGCAAGCTCCCGAAGCCTCGGAGTGTAAGCATAGGTCATATCGTTAAACCTCGGTCCGAGCTTATCGTCGTTGGGTCCGCGAAGGGGACTGTCGGCAACAAGCTTTATATGGTCCGATATAAGCATAAGCTCACCCGCGCCGAACTCGGTATTTATACACCCCGCCGCATTGGTGATGATAAGGTTTTTAACGCCCATCTCCTTAAAAACATAAACGGGAAAGGCGGACTGCTCCATCGAGTAGCCCTCATAGCAATGGAATCTTCCGCACATCATAATTACATAGCGGTTTTTCAGCTTTCCGAAAACAAGCTTTGAGCTGTGCCCGATTGCGGTTGCCTCACCAAAGCCCGGTATATCGCTATACGGTATCTCAATCCTGTCGTCAACCCTTTCATGGAAGCCGGCAAGACCCGAACCCAGTATCACAGCCGTCGGCGGAATAACCTTGATTTTGCTTAAAATATACTTTGCACTTTCCGAAACCTTTGAATACGGTAACATATTACTCCCCTTTTAAGCCCCTAAACCTTTTATAAAGGCTTATTTAAAATATTCCACGCCCGATTCGAAGATATACTGATTCTTGTCACCGGGGATATTTTTTGCAACACAGTGCCCTATACGCTCGGAGTGTCCCATCTTTCCAAGGACGCGCCCGTCGGGGCTTGTTATACCCTCGACCGCATATAGCGAGCCGTTGGGGTTAAAGCGTATGTCCATTGTCGGATTCCCCATCGGGTCGACATACCTTGTGGCAATCTGTCCGTTTTTCTCAAGAGCATTAATAACATCTTCCTTTGCGACAAACCGACCCTCACCGTGAGAAACGGGGATTGTGTGAATATCCCCCGCCTTAACCTTTGAAAACCACGGTGAAAGAGTGGACGAAACAACAGTCTGAACCATTGTCGATACATGCCGTCCGAGAGTGTTGTATGTCAGGGTCGGGCTGTCGTCCGCAAGGTCGCGCATTTCGCCGTAGGGTACAAGCCCAAGCTTTATAAGCGCCTGAAAACCGTTGCATATACCGAGTATAAGCCCGTCACGGTTCTTTAAAAGATTGTGTATATCCTCCTTCAGCCTTGGGCTTTTGAAGGTTGCGGCAATGAACTTGCCCGAGCCGTCGGGCTCGTCCCCCGCCGAAAAGCCGCCGGGCAGCGCAAGTATGTTTGCGGCGTTTATCCTTTTCGAAAGCTCCGAAACCGACTGTTCGATATCTTTCGGAGAAAGGTTTTTCATTACGAAAATGTCAACCTCTGCCCCCGCCCTTTCAAATTCGCGCGCCGTGTCATACTCACAATTTGTGCCGGGGAAAACTGGTATGAAAACCCTTGGCCGTGCGTTTTTCAAAAGAGGCCTTGCCGTATTTCGCCCCCTATAAAGTGAGTTTTCAAGCGTTTCCTCCGATTCTTCCACATAGGTCGGGAAAACCTTTTCAAGCGGCTTTGTCCAGACCCTTTGCATTTCGTCGATGGAGATTTCAAAATCACGGTGGGAAACCGTTTGTTTGTCCTTTGTAGTACCCAAAAGCTCACCGAAGCCGATATCACAGTCTGTTTCAAGGAGTATCGAGCCGTTGCATTTACGGAATATATCCTCCTTTGATACATCCGCAAATTCAAAGCCTATTGCGTTTGCAAAGCACATTTTCGAAATTGCCTCACACAGGCCTCCGCCCGTCACCACATACGAAGAAAGCACTTTTTTGCTTTTTATAAGCTTGTATATTTTATTGTATTTTTGTATTAAATCGTCAAAGTCGGGAATAAAGTTTTCGTCGGTTTTAATCCTCACCAGAAAAACACGGCTTTTGCTTTTTTGAAACCCGCCCGAAACAATTTCGTCCGCACACGCCGTGTTTACCGCAAAGGAAACCAATGTGGGCGGAACATCCGTGTCAAGGAAGGAGCCCGACATACTGTCTTTCCCGCCGATTGCGGCGATACGAAGCCTTTTTTGCGCCGTATATGCGCCCAAAAGCGCAGAAAGGGGTTTGCCCCAGCGCCTCGGCTCGTCCCTCAACTTTTCAAAATACTCCTGAAGGGTCAGATATGTTTTTGAATAATCACACCCCGCCGCAACTATTTTGGATACCGACTCCACAACCGCATATACCGCACCATGAAAGGGGCTCCACCTCGATATTTCGGGGTTAAAGCCATAAGACATAACCGTCGCCGTTTGTGTTTCGCCCTCCAAGACGGGGATTTTTGCCGCCATAACCTGCTGGGGCGTAAGCTGATACCTGCCGCCGAGCGGCATAAGCACCGTACCCGCGCCGATAGAGCTGTCAAAACGCTCGATAAGCCCCTTCTGACAGCATACATTAAGCTCCGAAAGCGTTTGGAGCCATTTTCCCTTTGCGTCTTTTATATCCTTATTTTTAAAGTATCCGTTTTTATAGTCTATTTCGGAAACAACCGCATTTACCGTCTTTTCCGCGCCGTTTGTACTTAAAAAGTCACGGCTTATGTCCACAATCCGCTTGCCCCGCCATGTCATAACAAGGCGTTTTTCGTCCGTTACCGCAGCAACGGGGGTAGCCTCAAGGTTTTCATCCTTTGCAAGAGCTATAAACCGCTCTTTGTCCTCACCTGCCACAACAACCGCCATTCTCTCCTGAGATTCGGATATCGCAAGCTCTGTTCCCGTAAGCCCTTCATACTTTTTCGGTACGGCATCAAGATTGATTAAAAGCCCGTCCGCAAGCTCACCTATCGCAACGCTTACGCCGCCCGCGCCGAAGTCGTTGCACCGCTTTATAAGGCGCGTTGCTTCGGGATTTCTGAAAAGGCGCTGAATTTTCCGCTCCTCCGGCGGATTACCCTTTTGAACCTCCGCGCCGCACTCCGTAAGGGATTCCTCGGTATGCGCCTTTGAGGAGCCTGTCGCCCCGCCGCAGCCGTCCCTGCCCGTGCGCCCGCCGAGAAGGATTACAACATCGCCCGCCGTTGGCACCTTTCTTACCACATTTTCCGCAGGGGCAGCGCCGATAACCGCGCCGATTTCCATACGCTTTGCGGTATAGCCCTCGTCGTAAATCTCGTTTACCAGCCCTGTCGCAAGCCCTATCTGGTTGCCGTACGAGCTGTACCCCGCCGCCGCGCCCGTGGTAATCTTCCTTTGCGGAAGCTTTCCGCTTATCGTTTCCTCCACGGACTTTCGCGGGTCACCGCTTCCCGTAACGCGCATAGCCTGATATACATACGCCCTTCCCGAAAGCGGGTCACGAATCGCACCGCCGAGGCAGGTCGCCGCCCCGCCGAAGGGTTCTATTTCGGTGGGGTGATTGTGGGTTTCGTTTTTGAACATTACAAGCCACGGCTCTGTTTTTCCGTCAATATCAACATCGACCCTGATGCTGCAGGCGTTAATCTCGTCCGATTCGTCAAGGGCGGTCAGAACGCCGTCCTTTTTAAGCCTTTTCATCGCCGTTGTGGCAATATCCATAAGCGTAATATTTCTTCCCTGCCCGCCGTGCAAATACTCCCTGTCGGCAAGGTACTCATTATAAGCGCTCTTTACAAGCCTGTCCTCAAACTTTGTATCACTAAGCTTTGTCAGAAAAGTCGTGTGGCGGCAGTGGTCGGACCAATAGGTATCAATCATTCGTATTTCGGTAAGCGTAGGGTCCCTTTGTTCCTGCCTGAAATAGCGCTGGCAAAACCTTATATCCTCAAAATCCATTGCAAGGCCGAGTGACGAAATTATATCCTTAAGCCCATTTTCGTCCGCACTGATAAAGCCCTCTAAAACCTCTACATCTTCGGGGAGGTCATATTTCATTTCAAGCCCGTCCGGCTTTTCAAGCCCCGCCTCGCAAGCCTCGACGGGGTTTATGCAGTAGTCCTTTATTTTAGCAAAATCCTCGTCCGACACATCGCCCGAAACAGCAATAACCCTCGCCGCTCGCACCGTTGGCTTTTCGCCCATGGTAAGAAGCTGAAGGCACTGGGCGGCAAAATCAGCCCTTTGGTCATACTGTCCGGGAAGGTACCATACGGCGAATACACGCTCGTCCTTCGAAAATTCGACTGCCTCGTCATAGGCGTTGTCAACGGGCGGCTCGGAAAAAATTATATTCCTCGCCCTTTGATACTCCTCATCCGTAATACCCTCAACATCATACCTAACCAAAACCCTTACGCCGGTTAACCCGCTTATTTTAAGATTCTCCTTAAGATCCCGGAGCATACCCTGCGCCTCAATGTCATACCCCTTCTTCTTTTCCACAAATATTCGCTTAACCATTCATACCTCCGAATTTTTAGAGAAGACACCTTGAAAATATGTCTAAAAATTTGTCATTTGTCTTTTTATCCTTTATCGCAAGCCTTATATACCGACCGTTCGACCCGCTTATCCCGTTGCAGTTATATACCGCGGCACCCTTTTGTTCAAGGCATTCGCAAAATGTCGCGCAGGGGATTTGTTCAAGCTCGGCAAAAATATAGTTCGCATACGGGCGGCATGCGAAAACCCCGCCAAGCGTGCTGACCATATTGAAAAATCGCTTGGGCTCGCTTTTAAGCCACTGCTTTGTCTTTTTGATATACCCCGCATCGCGAAGAAGAACCTCATACGCCTCTGCGGAAAACCAGCTTACCGTGTCAGGAATGCCGTTCATTTCCAAAAGCCCTATAAGCCCCTCGCATGACACCGCATAGCCCGACCCTATCCCCGAAAGCGCAAAATAATTCGCAACGGAGCGAAGAATTATAACATTCGCGTACCTGTCGACCTGCCCGACCGCGGAGATGTCCGCCGCCACAAAGTCGGCATAGGACTCGTCAATAACAAGATAAATCCCCTTCTCCTGACAAAAATCAAGAATACGGTTCATAGCGGGCTTTTCTATTATCCTGCCCGTGGGATTTTGGGGGTTGCCCAAAATTATCATGTCGACATCAGCCGCGGATTGTATAAGCCTGTCCGCATCTATGTCAAAATTATTCGACCTGTCCGTTTGAAACAACAAAGGCTCACACCCGTTTTTTCTGCAAGCCTCCTCATATAGCTTTATCGCGGGGACGGGAATAAGCGCCTTTCTGGGCCTTAGCGTGCGAACGGCATTATACAAAAGCTCGGCAGTCCCGCCGGCTAAAATAATATTTCCTTTTGAAACACCGCACGCGGTCGCAACAACCTCTTTCGCGCGCTCATACTGCTTGTCCGATACCCCCGCAAGGCTTTTATATGACCTTGAAACAAGCATCTTAAACGACCTCGGCACGCCGAGCGGATTTGTATTTACTGAATAGTCTATGTCGTTTCACCCCAATATTAATTCATCATAAGCGCAAGCTAAAAAAGTCCCGCAAGTTTATTTCCCGCCGGTTGTGACAGCCCTCGGCGAGAGAATGTATTTTAAAGCTTTTCGCCGCATTTTGCACAGAATGTGCTGTCCTTTGAAAGCTCCGCTCCGCAAACGGGGCAAACCCTCACATTCTTTATTTCGTTAAGCTTTTGACGGTACTCACCTATTTTTGCAAGCAATCCGTCAATAGCCTCGAAATGAGCGTTAAGCTCCTCCGTGGTTAAATCATTTTTTTCGCGACCTTCGTATATAATCCTTCCGATTTTCTCGTACTCTTCTTTAATGTCGCTGTTTGCCGCGGAAATGGCAAGGGTAAGCTTTGAGACCTCTAATACCTCGCCCGACTTTTTCGCGAATTTCCCCGCCGCACGGGAGAATGTTTTTTTGATGTCCTCAAAAATTTTTTCCATATTATTCACAAATCCTTTCAACCCGCAAAATTTTGAATCAAACGCGCTTACCGCGGGTCCGATAAGGCGTTGAAAAATCGCAGTGTATTTCTACATTCGTATTATACCATATCAAAACCAAAAAATAAAGATATTGCCAAAAAAAATATACTATTGTATAATAAAACAGATCACATTCATTATATCTTGAGAGGACAGAAATTATGAAACTCGGTATTGTCGGACTTCCCAATGTCGGAAAAAGCACCCTTTTTAACGCAATAACAAATGCCGGCGCGGCGGCGTCAAACTACCCCTTTTGCACGATTGAGCCGAATGTGGGAGTTGTCGCCGTTCCCGACAGCAGGCTTGACAGTCTTGCCGAAATGTATAAGCCCGAAAAGCTCACGCCTGCGATAATCGAATTTGTCGATATTGCGGGGCTTGTAAAGGGCGCAAGCAGGGGCGAAGGGCTCGGCAACAAGTTTTTGTCGCATATCAGGGAGGTTGACGCAATCGTTCATGTCGTACGCTGTTTTGAGGATAAAAACATAACCCATGTAGACGGCTCCGTTGACCCCGTCCGCGATGTTGAAACCATAAACCTTGAGCTTATATTCGCGGATCTTGAAAGCCTTGAAAGAAGGATTGACAGGACTAAAAAGTCGATGAAGGGCGGGGATAAAAAATACGCCGCCCAACTTGAGCTTTTTGAGCGTATCAAAGAGGCTCTGGAGCACGGCAGGCAGGCGCGCGAGATTGACTTTTCCGCCGGGGAGCTTGAAATTTTGAAGGAGGTTTCGCTTCTTACCCTGAAGCCCGTCATATTCGCCGCAAATGTTGCGGAGGACGACCTTGCGGAAGGATATAAAAACAACGAAAATTACCTAAAGCTTGTGGAGTATGCGAAGGAAAAGAAATGTGAGGTTATCCCCGTTTCCGCGCGCATTGAGGAGGAAATTTCACAGCTAGGCGAGGACGAAAAGCTTGCGTTTTTGGAGGAGCTTGGCATAAACCGGTCGGGGCTTGACAGGCTTGTCGAGGCGAGCTATTCGCTTTTGGGGCTTATAAGCTATCTTACGGCGGGTCAGCCCGAGGTTCGCGCTTGGACGATTAAGAAGGGAACAAAGGCGCCGCAGGCGGCGGGCAAAATTCATACAGACTTTGAAAGAGGCTTTATCCGCGCGGAGGTTGTGTCCTATGACGACCTTATCTCCTGCGGCTCGATGGCGGCCGCAAAGGAAAAGGGACTCGTCCGCTCGGAGGGCAAGGAATATGTGGTCCAGGACGGCGATGTGGTGCTTTTTAGGTTTAATGTGTAAGGGCGGGGGACGCTGTGTTCAAAACAACCTTGAACAATGTAGGGGTGAACTGCGTTCGCCCATAATAAGACAGCAAACCTGTTCCTTTAGTTTAGCCATCATCTTGGTTTTTTTGAACCTTTCCACAACCCACTAATAACTGCATAAGCAAACCCAAATGCAAATCGTAGAATGCCCCCTATTAGACGACCAAGCATATCATAACCTCCATTATAAATAATATTTTATTTCTAATCTTGAGCTTTTTCCTTTTGGAGGTGCATATATTATTTTATCTTTCTTTTTCTTGATGGAATACATTGCGTCGCACACAGGCGGCATACAGTTTATAAGATTCAATTCCTTATGTATATGTCCGGAAATTAATACAATCTCACTTTTACCCTTTTCTTTAGTTTCAACTAATATACCTCGAATATAATTTCGTATTTCATAAGTTGTCAAATTTCCTGAGCGAGAGATAGCAGCTTTTACAGGAAATTTTGTTGCTGTATCTTTCGGGATATAATGTGTTTTTCCCGTTCTTTCAACATCGCAAACTTCATCGCTAATTTCCACAACATAGAATTTGCTTTTTTCATCAAAGTCAATCCATCTAATATCATATATACCATCAAGAATTATAAAGTCAGTTTCCTTACCTGCCCCTGTGGGTTTAGAGATATTCCCATAAACTTTAAATTCATCCCTATAATATTTATAGATACCTTCGTTTATTGTGCCACTATAAAATGGCTTACTTGATACAAAAGATACACAATATGTTTTGTCAAAGCCGTTTTCATGTAGTTGTTCCATAAATTTTATATCTTTAGTAAAAGAATAAAGCTGTTCAGGATATTGTCCATTATTTGGACATTTTAGTTCAATCGCGTATTTCTCAGATAAATCTTCTTTGTAAACCACTATGTCAATTTCTTTTTTTATGGTAACAGAGTTTATATTAAAAAAAGATACATTTCTCTCAAATTGTATTTTAAATTCTGGTAATATACTTCTAAGGTATATACCCATCTCATGCTGTAAGCTAAATTCGTTGTAAATTTCTATATTATTTGATTTTACCTTTTTAAAAAAATCAAAGATACAATGTTTTAAATTCAACATTCAATCCACCTTCATTTCTAAAATTTCATTTTATTCACCCGATATTTTCATTATATACTATATGGTGTACAATTAATAGTACAAGTGATACCCCTATCAAGTACATTTTTTTGTTGGCACCTGTTAGGCTGTATAAATAAACGCATTACCAAGGGGTAACGCGGAGTTTGGAGATAACACAATAGGAGCACGACACGACGAGGTCGTCGTGCCCTACGATTATTTCAGCCTATTTTACCGTTCTTTTATACAGCTTTATTACCTCGTTTACGAAAAGCGGAACGAGAGAAAAGGCTATTACCATGCCCCAGTCCACGACGCTTAAATTAACCACCTTAAACGCATTCGCCAACGGCGGTATGGAGATTACCGCAAGCTGAAGGAAAAAGCCCGCCGCAATCGCAATTACAAGAAACCCATTTGAAAATAGCCCTATTTTGAAAATCGACTTTACATTGTTTCTCATTGTAAACGAGTAAAAAAGCTGAGACGCCGCAAGCACCACAAACGCCATCGTCCTTGCATAGGCAATCGCATTGCCGGGAATATCCTGTGCGCCGGGGCTGTATCCCTGTTCGTTAAGCCCGAAGTAAAACGCCGCAAGGGTCAGCATACCGATAAGCGTACCCCCGATAACTGCCCTTAAGCCCGCGCCCTTTGCGAAAAAGCTCTCCTTGGGGCTTCTGGGCTTTTGCCTCATGACATCCTTATCGCCGGGGTCAACGCCCAGCGCAATGGCGGGGAGGGAATCGGTTATAAGGTTTATCCACAAAATCTGGGTGGGTATAAGCGGAATCTGCCACGAAAAAAGTATTGAAAACAGTATGGTTATAACCTCGCCCATATTGCACGATAACAGGAATATGACGGATTTTTTTATGTTGTTGTAGATGTTTCTTCCCTCTTCAATCGCATGGACGATTGTCGTAAAATTATCGTCGGTTAAAATCATATCGCTTGCGCCCTTTGCAACATCCGTCCCCGTTATGCCCATTGCCACGCCTATATCGGCATATTTAAGCGAGGACGCGTCGTTTACACCGTCACCCGTCATGGACACGATATTCCCCTGCGCCTTAAACGCCTTGACGATTTTTACCTTGTGTTCGGGCGACACCCTTGCGAACACTCTGTATCGGTTTATCGCCTTTGAAAATTCCTCGTCCGAAAGCCCGTCAATCTCCTCACCCGTCAGGCATTGCTCGGCAGAGGTTGCAATCCCAAGCTCCTTTGCGATTGCAAAAGCGGTGCTTTTATGGTCACCCGTTATCATCACAGGCGTTATGCCCGCCATAACCGCTTCTCTGATTGAATCCTTAACCTCAAGGCGGGGCGGGTCAATCATTCCGACAAAGCCTAAAAGGGTAAGACCGTTTTCCATTTCGTCGGGCCTGATTATTCCCTCCGTATCCTTATACGCCGCGCCCAAAACACGCAGGGCGTTGTCGGACATTTCCTCCGCAACCCTTAAAAACTCGGTGCGGATTTCGTCGGTTAGGGGAACCGCCTTGCCGTCACTAAGAACGCTTGTGCAAATTTTCAAAATATTATCAATGGCGCCCTTTGTATGAACTCTGTATGACGACCCCTCCTCGTTGAGCGTTGACATAAGCTTTCTGCCCGAATCGAAGGGTTTTTCAGCCACCCTTTTGTTTTGTCCGTTAATTTCGTCCTTTGATATGCCGTATCTTTCGCCCAAAACAACAAGCGCGATTTCCGTCGGGTCACCCGTGCCTTGACCGTCCTTATATGAGGCGTCGGAGCACAGGACAAATGTTTTTATAAGCTCACGCTCGTCCTGTGAGGCTTCAAAACCGCTTCCCTTTGCAGGTACATCCCTTAAATTATTCAGGGTATAGTGCTTTACCACCGTCATTTTGTTTTGGGTTAGGGTTCCTGTTTTGTCGGAGCATACTATATTGACCGAGCCGAGGGCCTCAACGGCGGGGAGCTTTCTTACAATGGCGTTGATTTTGGACATTCGCGTAACGCCCAGTGCCAGAACAATCGCAACAATCGCGGCAAGCCCCTCGGGAATAGCCGCAACCGCAAGACTTATCGCCGTAAGGAACATTTCAAAAAGGTCTCTTTTTTGAAAGAGCGCGATAACAAATATAAGCGCACATATACCGACGGCTATAAAGCCGAGTGTTTTACCAAGCTCCTCCAATCTCTTCTGAAGGGGCGTCATTTCGTCGCTATACTCGTCGAGGATTTTTGCAATCTTTCCGATTTCGGTTTCCGCCGCTGTTGCGATAACAACGCCTTCACCCCTGCTGTATGTGACGAGTGTTGACATAAACGCCATATTTGATTTGTCGCCTATGGACATTTTGGGGTTTTCAAACACAGCGTCCGAATTTTTGTCCGAAGGTACCGATTCCCCCGTGAGCGCAGATTCCTCTATCTGAAGATTTGCGCTTTGTATAAGCCTTAAATCAGCGGGTACATACCTTCCCGCATCCAAAATCACTATATCCCCCGGCACAAGATTTTCTGAGTTTATCTCCTGAACCTCGCCCCCGCGCCGCACAACCGCCTTTGGGGTAGTCATTTTTTGCAGGGCTTCAATCGCCTTCTCCGCCTTATACTCCTGGATTACGCCGATTATGGCGTTTAGCAAAACCACCATAACGATGATGACCGCATCTACATACTCTTGTATTACGACCGTAATCACAGCCGCACCCAAAAGCACATAGATAAGCATATCCTTAAGCTGGGATATAAAAAGAGAGAGCAGGCTTTTTTTCGACTTGCCCTTTAATTTGTTCGGTCCGTATTTTTCGAGCCTTGTTGCGACTTCTTCGTTTGAAAGCCCCGAAGATGAATTTACATTAAGCTCGGATAATACTTCCTCTGCGGTTTTCAAAAACCCCATAAACTCCACCTCGTGATAATATCTATTAAGCCCGCACAATTCACAAATTATGCTTTACAGCCCAACACATATTTGCAAAAATCTATTTTCCGTTTCTTATTTCCTCGTATATTTATTTACTATAAAGCTGTTTGCCTTATACTCCGCCTCATCTTCAAGCGGGGCAAGCTCCGCCTTTCCGTACTTTTTTTCAAGCGCATTTTTGATAACCATATCGCACAGATGCGGGTTTTTCGGGAAAAGCGGACCATGAAGGTATGTGCCGATAACATTTTTATAGATTACCCCTTCGCCGCCGTCCGAGCCGTTGTTTCCGCTTCCGAAAAGAACCTTGCCGAGCGGCTTGTGGTCGCCGATATATGTTCGCCCGCCGTGGTTTTCAAAACCCACAATGGGGACATCGGAAAAATCGGCTTTGATTACCGCATTGCCTATAAGCCTCCCAACGCCTGATTCGGTAAATATGTCAAGGATAGAAAGCCCCGGAACAAGCTCGTTTTTCAGCTTGTAGTAATGCCCCAAAAGCTGATAACCACCGCATATCGCAATTACGACCCCGCCGCCTTCGACATAATCCTTAAACGCCTCTCTGATTCCGCCGAGGCGTTTGCACACCAAAAGCTGTTCTCTGTCGGAGCCGCCGCCGAGGAAAACGATATCAAGCTTTGAAAAGTCAATATTATCATTCAATTTATATTCGGTAACCTCGGCTTCCATACCCCGCCATTCCATTCTGCGCCTAAGGGATATTATGTTGCCCCTGTCACCGTAGAGATTCAGAAGTTCGGGAAAAAGATGACCGATTGAAAGCTTCATTCCCATCGCCCGCCTTTCCCCGACTTATAATCACCTTCAAGCCGTTTTAATATTTTTTGGGTGGAAAACAGCGCGGTATAGTTAACCAGAACATATAATACCTCGCTGTCGGTTTTAAGCGCGTCCTCTATTGCCTTTAAAACATCGCCTGTATCTTTTGTATTTTCAAGTCCGGCATACTTAAAGCGCACCATTACATCACAATGCCTTATTCCGCTTGCTGTAAAGGTTTTCGCCTTTACGTCTTTAAGCCTCTCGAAATCGACATCCCAAATCCATGAAATGTCCCTTCCGTCCTGTGCGTTGTCGTTTATGACAACAACGACATCCTTACTTCGCCCGTCACCCGAAACGGATGAAATCGCCTGATTAAAGCCTGCGGGATTTTTTGAAAGATTAAAAACAACGGGCTTTCCTATGAAAAAGGTTTCCATTCTTCCGACCTGCGGTTTGTATCCTCCGAGCACGCTTTGAAGGTCTTTAAGCTCTGCACCCGCATGAGACGCCGCGCTGTATGCGGCAAGTATATTATATATGTTATAAAAGCCTCTGTAATCGGCATGTATTCTTCTTCCGTCAACATTAAAAGAAAGGCCCTCCGAAATATTTACTTCGGTTGCCTCAAACCTTACTTCGGGGCGGGAAAAGCCGCAGCTCCCGCACCCGTAGTCGCCGAGCTGACTGTAATGGTAGAACCTATACGAAAGCTCCTCGCCGCAGAAGGAGCAAAACCTTCCCTCTTTGGTTTCGTTAAGCGAAATGCCGACATCCTCACCTACACCGAAAAAGACACAGGGATTTCCCGTCTTTTTCCCGAAAGCGGCGACAAGAGGGTCGTCCGCATTTAAGATAAGGGTTATATTCTTCGCCTTTTCGACCGCCCTTTTAAGGTAGTCGACGGTAATGTCAATCTCACCGTACCTGTCAAGCTGGTCGCGGAAAAGATTTGTTATTATCATACTTTTGGGAATAAAATGGTCAAAAACCTTTACGGCGGAGATTTCGTCAATCTCAATGCACGCAAAGTCGGCGTCAAGCCTTCCGAAAAGGTCGGCCGATGAGGCAAACGCGGTTACGACACCTTCAAGCATATTTGCGCCGAGGCTGTTGCACACAACTTTTTTACCCTCAGCCCTCAGCATGGTACATAAAAGGTTGTTGGTCGTCGTCTTCCCGTTTGTTCCGCAGACGGCAATAATTCCGTCCCGAACCTGACCTGACAGGAATTTCAGAATATTCGGGCAGATTTTAAGGGCAAAGTGGCCGGGTGTGGACGAGCCGCCCTTACCACCGAGCCTGCCAATCAGAATTAAAAATTTTGTAACCCAAACAGCAATAATTCTCCGCATTGTATTTATCCTGCTTTTTCTTTGAATTAATATTACGCTCCGGCGAAAATGAATTCCGCCTGCGTTTTTCTGAATTAATTTAAAATTATTTGTATAATATTTGAATTAGGGGGGATAATTACTAATGACCTCACAAAATACATCTGCTAATCCAACGATTAGTATGATACCCCCTTTATTTCGCGGCGACTATTTCGCCGCACTTTTTTTGTTCCAAACGCTTACGGATACCGGCATAAGCAGGTCACCAATCTTTGAAAGCGGGTAGTATATCACCATTGTAATTGCAAAATCAACAAGATGGTGAAGCGATGTCCCGACACCTATTATAATCTGAACAAACTGCATTGTATAACCTCCGATAATTGCGGTTTGCCCAAACAGCTTGAAAAGCAGATATACTATCAGCATATCGCTTGCAGAATGCAAAATCATAGTTGCGAAAATTACCAGATAAAGATTAAACCGCTTTTTAATCATGTATGAGCCTATCGCAACGAAAAACACATGCATTGCGGCACGCGCCGCCACAACAGGACCGATTGGGCCCATAGCAAAAAAGAAACCCAACGCAGAGCCCAGTGCAACCGAAATTGCTGCGGCGGGATTTATAAACATGGCGAGAATCAGCGGAACATGGGATGCAAATGTTGCGGTAAAAGGCGGTAATACTATCTTTAACGGAACAATGAGCGGTATTATTACCGCAATAGAGGTAAGCAGAGCTGTCATTACCAGTTCACTTGTTTTCGTTCTCATAATATAATCTTCCCCTTTTTTCGAATTGATTAACATTAATTTTCGCTCGCGCGGCGAGCGGTTGCGTTCGGGAAAGCGCTTCGCGCCCGAACGCTTTTATTTGAATTGATTTCACGCTCCGGCGAAAATGAATTCCGCCTGCGCTTACGCTCGCGCGGCGAGCGGTTGCGTTCGGGAAAGCGCTTCGCGCCCGAACGCTTTTATTTGAATTAATATCACGCTCCGGCGGAAATGAATCCCGCCTGCGCCTTGGTTTTTATATCATATATTTTAAAAAACCGACGGTATAAGCCGTCTGTTTTTTGTGTTTAAACACCATCCGTCCCAAGCTCTATCCGAGTATCCTTGCGACATACTCGCCCAGGCGTTTAATGGTCGTTTCGCTCATACAATGTTCCATACGGCATGCCTCTTTTTCGGCGGCTTCCTCGTCCACACCGATAATATCCGTAAGAAATTTTTTTATGAGGGTGTGTCTGTGCAGCACATTTTTAGCAAGATTTATACCCTTATCGGTAAGCTTAATTTCACTGTAAAGCTCATGCTCCACAAGATCCTGCGCCTTAAGGGTATTGATGGCACGGTTAACGCTCGGCTTTGAAACACAAAGCTCTGCCGCAATGTCCGTTGTCCTGACAAAGCCGTTTTTAAGCTGAAGATTATATATCATTTCGAGATAGTCCTCAGACGACGGAGAAATCCCGTTTTTTGCAGACACGCGAAAGGCCCCCCTTTTTAGCTTTTTATTATAATACCACATAAGGAACATTTTTGCAAGGTAAGAAATTTTATACTTGATTTTACGACAAAAAAACTATATAATTGGTAAATATACCAGGAAATTTTGTTTTCCCAATGCGAAAGGAATGATCGGCTTTGAAAAAGTTTTTTACATCGGAATCCGTTACGGAGGGGCATCCCGACAAGATTTGCGATGCAATTGCGGATGCGGTTTTGGACGAGCTTCTTTCGCTTGATAAATATGCGAGAGTTGCCTGTGAGGTTTCATGCACTACCGGCCTCGTTTTTGTTATGGGTGAAATTACGACAAGCTGTTATATCGATATACAGAAAATTGTGCGCAATACCGTGCGTGAAATAGGCTATGACAGGGCAAAGTACGGCTTTGACTGCGATACCTGCGCCGTCATTACCTCGATAAACGAACAGTCCCCCGACATTGCGCTCGGTGTGGACAAGTCCCTTGAATGTAAGCTTGGCGAGTGCGAGGGCGAAAGCACGGGTGCGGGCGACCAGGGTATGGTTTTCGGATATGCCTGTGACGAAACGGAGGAGCTTATGCCCCTTCCTATTTCGCTTGCCCACACTTTGGCAAGACGCCTTGCGCAGGTTCGGAAGGAAAAAATCCTCGGCTACCTTCGCCCCGACGGAAAGACGCAGGTTACCGTAGAGTATGACGGCGATACTCCCGTCAGGGTCGACACCGTTGTCGTGTCCGCACAGCACGGCGAGAATGTCGATTATGAAACAATAAAGCGTGATATTATCGAAAAGGTTATTAAGCATACAATCCCCGAAAGCCTTATAGACGACAATACGAAGTATTTTATAAACCCCACGGGGAAATTCGTTATAGGCGGGCCGAGCGGAGATTCGGGCCTTACCGGACGAAAAATTATTGTTGATACCTACGGCGGCTTCGCACGCCACGGCGGAGGCGCATTTTCGGGGAAGGACCCGACAAAGGTTGACAGAAGCGCAAGCTATGCCGCAAGGTATATCGCCAAAAACATCGTTGCGGCGGGTCTTGCCAAAAGATGTGAAATTCAGATTGCCTATGCCATCGGCGTTGCAAAGCCCGTTAGTGTTGTTATCGAAGCCTTCGGGACGGAAACCATTCCTGTTTCCGAAATTCAAAAAAGGGTGCTTAAGGTTTTTGACCTTCGCCCTGAGGGAATTATAAATATGCTTGACCTTCGACGACCGATTTATAAAAAGACAGCCGCCTACGGACATTTCGGCAGGACGGATATTGACCTTCCGTGGGAGAGGTGCGACAAAGCCGACCTTTTGAAGCAGTCGTATTAAATTATTTTTTACCAAATAATAATCGGCGTCTGCCGATATGAAAGCGGAGATTTCGATGACCTATACCGAACAACCGATTACAAAAACGCTTGAGCAAAACTACATGCCCTACGCGATGAGCGTTATAATTTCGCGTGCGATACCCGAAATAGACGGGTTAAAGCCCTCTCACAGGAAGCTCCTTTATACCATGTATAAGATGGGGCTTTTATCCGGCAACCGCACAAAATCCGCAAATGTTGTAGGTCAGACAATGAAGCTAAACCCCCACGGCGACCAGGCGATTTATGAAACGCTTGTCCGTCTTACAAGGGGGAACGAGGCGCTTTTGCATCCGCTTGTTGACAGCAAGGGGAACTTCGGAAAACAGTATTCGCGGGATATGGCGTACGCCGCATCAAGATATACCGAGGTTAAGCTTGACCCGATATGCGAGGAAATTTTCGGCGACATCGACAAGAACACGGTTGACTTTATCGACAACTACGACGGAACAATGAAGGAGCCTGTTCTTCTTCCCGTCCGTTTCCCCAATATACTCGTAAACCCGAATCAGGGTATAGCGGTCGGAGTGGCATCGAATTTATGCAGTTTTAATCTTAAAGAGGTTTGCGACACTACAATCGCCTACCTTAAAAACCCCAATACCGACATTGCCAAAACCCTTCTTGCCCCCGACTTTTCCACGGGCGGTGAGCTTATATACGACGAAAACGAAATTCGCGAAATATACCAAACGGGCAGGGGCAGTATAAAGGTACGGGCAAAATATACATACGATAAAAAGAATAACTGCATCGACATTACGGAAATTCCATACACAACCACGGTTGAAGCGATTATTGACAAAATCATCGAACTTATAAAGCAGGGCAAAGTCCGTGAGATAAGCGACATCCGTGACGAAACCGACCTTAACGGACTTAAAATTACAATTGACCTTAAAAGAGGCACCGACGCCGAAAAACTTATGGCGCGTCTTTATAAAATT
The DNA here is from genome assembly GCA_002070105.1 of Firmicutes bacterium ADurb.Bin193. Lineage (GTDB taxonomy): Bacteria > Bacillota > Clostridia > Monoglobales > Firm-18 > MWCQ01. The sequence continues at coordinate 255,919 of MWCQ01000001.1, forward strand.
ACGCCGCTAATGGACACATACGGCTGTAATTTTAACATACTGTCGGGCAATACGCCGAAGGTTCTGGGCATCAGCGGGATACTTGACGAGTGGGTCAGGTTCAGAACGAACTGTATAAAAAGACAGCTTGAATATGATATAAACAAGAAGAGCGAAAAGCTCCATCTTCTTATGGGGCTTGAAAAATTATTGCTCGACATTGACAAGGCAATCAAGATTATCCGCGAGACGGAGCTTGAAGCCCAGGTTGTCCAAAACCTTATGCAGGGCTTTGACATTGACGAGGTTCAGGCGGAGTATATTGCCGAAATAAAACTTAGGAATATCAACAAGGAGTATATCTTAAAAAGAACTCAGGATATTGAGGACCTTATCGACGAAATCGCAAGGCTTCGCGCAACCCTCGGCGACGGCAATAAAATTAAGGAGCTTATCGCGAGCCAGTTAAAGGAGATATCGAAAAAATACGGCGTACCGAGGCGCACCGCAATAGTATCTCCCGATGAAATCGTGCAGTATGAGCAGGAGCAGTATATTGAGGATTATAACCTTAAAATTTTCCTTACAAAGGACGGCTATCTGAAAAAGATATCCCATGTTTCCCTTCGCGCCGCTTCGGAGCATAAGCTTAAGGAGGGCGACGAAATCGTCAGCGAATTTGACACCACAAACAAGTCGGAAATTCTTGTGTTTACGGACAAATGTACGGTTTACAAGGCTAAGACCTATGAAATAAACGACTGCAAGGCAAGCCTTCTCGGCGAATACCTGCCCGGCGTTTTGAATATGGACGAGGGCGAAAGGGTCGTCGGCATTGCCGTTACTACCGACTACAAGGGCTACATTCTGTTTTGCTTTGAAAACGGAAAAATGTCAAAGGTAAGTATTGAAAGCTATGCCACAAAGCTAAACCGCAAAAAGCTTACCAACGCATACGGCGGGGCTTCAAGGCTTGTAAAGCTGTTTCACTTTACAGAGGACATTGACCTTGCAGCCGTGTCGAGCATCGGTAAGGTTCTTGTTTTCAACACATCAAGCATTTCGCTTAAATCAACCCGCGCGTCACAGGGCGTAAGCGTTATGACCCTTAAAAAATCCGCTGTATTAAAGGATGTAAAGCGTGTCGAGGATATGGGCCTTTCGGATGTGAAATATTATAAAACAAAGAATATCCCCGCCGCAGGCTGTTTCCTCCGCCCCGAGGATTCCAAAACGAAACAGACCTCACTTTTTTAGTGGGGAGTTTTGTGGGGGAATATAGGTTGGAGTATGGTGATAATGAGTCAACTATATTCAAAATTTCATTTCCTCCCTCACCCACACAATCTATCACCAAAACATACTCTCCCGCATAGTATGTAGCAAATACTATAAAGGAGGGTTTTTTATGGGATGCAACAACAACTGCGGCATATTTGGGGGTAACAATGACTGGGTCTGGGTTATAATCGTTATTGTTATATTTTTATGTTTGTGCGACAACGGAATTTTTGGCAATGACTGTGACAGAGACCGCTGCTGATAAAAATTGCGTATTGAAAACGCCGGTTTTCTTAAATGGTATGGTCACCGTTTGAAGCGCATAATAGGAAGGTTTTTAACATAGAAAATGATTTGATAAAACCAAAAAATTGCCGTACATCGATGGTGCTGTATCACAATTCGGAACGGCCCTGACCGTTCCCTACATATTTGTGTTGAAAAATAATATAAACGCAAATTTATTGTAGGGGTAGGTCCTCTGCCATCCGAATCTGTTGTTGTGATACAGCTCATCATTTTTTAGATTGCTTAATAAAAAAACAGGCGGGTTATATATACGCTTGTTAGCATTGCCACAAGGTCGGCGAGCAGCGCCGCCTTTACCGTATAGCGTGTATCCTTTACATTTACACAGCCGAAATATATTGCAAGGGTATAAAAGGTTGTTTCGGTGGAGCCCATCATAATCGACGCAACCCTTCCCTGAAAGGAATCGGGCCCGTAATTTGACAGAATATCTTTAACTATCGCAAGGGAGCCGCTTCCCGATATGGGGCGCATAAACGCAAGCGGCGCAAGCTCCTTCGGAAAACGGACAAGCTCTAATACCGGTGAAAGAAAATCCGTCATAATTCCGAGCGCGCCCGATGCCCGAAACATTGTTATAGCAGTAAGAAGGGCAACAAGCGACGGAAGGATACGAAAGCTTGTTTCAAGCCCGTCCTTCGCCCCCAACACGAAGCTTTCAAAAATTTTCACCCTTTTTATAAAGCCGAACAGTATTATCCCGAAAAACATTAGCGGAACGATTGCCGCAGATATATATCCCATCATAGCGCATCCCTCAGTGCAAATATTTTTGCCGCGCCGCACCCTGCAATAAGCGTGAGTATGCTTACTATCCATACGGGCACGATTATTTCAAACGGGTTTTGTGCGCCCTGCCTGAGCGCAATTACCGTGGAGGGTATAAGCTGAAACGATGCCGTATTGATTACGGCGAACATACACATTTCATGGCTTGCCACAGGGCTTTTGTTAATTCTCGAAAGCTCCTTCATCGCCTTAAGCCCCAACGGCGTAGCGGCGTTTGCCATTCCGAAAATATTTGCTACGATATTCATAACTATTGCATCCGCCGCCTCGCTTTTTGGGGGGATTTTCGGAAACAAAAGCCTTGTCACAGGACGCATAAGGCGGGCAAGCATATCCACAGCTCCGCTTTCCCTCGCTATTTCCATAATTCCGGACCAAAGACATATTACCCCTAAAAGCGACAGCATCATGGTAACAGCCTGCGCCGCTCCGTCCATTGCCGCACTTGCAACCGCCTCAAGCCGTCCCGTAGCAAATGCCGTGACAAGGGATATGAGCATAAGCCCGCCCCATATGTAGTTAATCACGACGACTCCTCCCGTTTTTGTAATGATTAATGGAATGAAATTCTTTTTGTCCCTTAATTGTATATATGAGAAATATTAAAATTTGATTACAGCAAAAAAAATTTACCCGTAAATGTTGACTTATTTTGGAAACAATGATAAAATATTGTCGAAGTGAGTAAACAGATTAAAAGCGATAGAATTTCTATCGACAGAAGGTCTGTAATCATCGGGAGTTTATGAGTATTCGGTTAAGCCGTAATTTATTCTTACCCTGGTACCTGTCTTAATGATTACACCGGCAAACAGTCTTATAGCTATTTCTCATGACAACATGGTTTATGCCTGATTCTGCTTCTATCGCTGTATCTGCCATAGTCCCGGTTTTCGGCTGTTAGGCGATAAAAACACTCACCTTTTTAAATCTTAAAATTTGTTTGAAAATATATTCATATTTTTATGAGTATATGGAAAAATAAGTATGACTATTAGTTTTATTGAGGAAATGTCGGGTGTTAAACCTACCGAACTAATATGAAAAGACCTGCCTTCAGTAATTTATTCTCGATAGTTAAAAACCACTTGATAACATAATTTAATATGCTCTATTCTATTCGGGTGGTTTTTTCTATATAAATCTCATCAAAAGAAAAGTGTTGCGTTGCTTGTGACGCAAAATTACACACCCATAAGTTTTGCACGCAACAAAAGTCTAATCAAAGGAGGGAAAAACATGAAATCTACAGGTATTGTAAGGAAAGTCGATGAACTGGGCAGAATCGTTCTCCCCATCGAGCTTAGGCGAACCCTCGGGATAGATATAAAGGATTCGCTTGAGATTGCTGTCAACGGGCAACAGATCATTCTTCAAAAGTATGAACCCGCTTGCATTTTTTGCGGTAACGCTAAGGATGTTATGACCTTTAAAGAAAAGAAGGTATGTCCTAAATGTGTCGCAGAAATAGGTAAATAAATTTTTACATCTCATATATTTTTCATGTACATTTCTTGACAAAATATTTTGATGGTGTTACAATTAGTTAGACGGCTAATTATTAGCCCTCTAACTTTTTTTTTGCTTCGGAAGAGGTGATGGATATAAATAACAAGGATAATATCAACGGAAAGCTCTGTCGGATGCTGCTTTATATCCCCAGGCTTTATAGGGCTATTATGAGCGAGCGGATTGCGGAATTCGGGCTTTTTGCTAATCAACCTCCCATTCTTCATTTTATCTCAAAAAAAGGTTCTTTAACGCAAAAAGAGCTTGCCGACGAGTTTTTGGTCGCCCCACCGACGATGACCGACACGATTCAGCGACTTGAAAAGGCGGGCTACATAAAAAGACAGCCCGATAAAAACGATGCCCGTGTTATGCGGGTTTGTCTTACGCCCAAGGGCGATGAAATAAGGCAAAAGACGAGCAGCCATTTTCAAAGCGTTGCGGCGGGGCTTTTGGATGACTTCAGCCCTGAAGAAAAGGAGCGGCTTTTACTGCTCCTTTGCAGGATCACAGAGAACCTTGAGAGGATGCGCCAGAATGATAAAACTACTTAAATATATGAAACCCTATGTGAAATATGCGGTTGCCGCGCCTCTTTTAATGCTTTCGGAGGTCATCCTTGAGCTTCAGCAGCCGCGGCTTATGGGAAACATTATCGACATAGGCATTGCAAACGGGGATATGAGATATATCATAATCACGGGGCTTAAGATGGTGGGAATCGCACTGCTTCTTTCATTTGGGACGGGAGGCTGTGTTTACTTTGCCGCAAAAGCATCCCAGTACTTCAGCAATGACCTTCGGACGGCATTGTTTGAGAAAATTCAGTCATTCTCCTTTTCGAGCATTGACCATTTCCGCCCCGCTTCGCTTATTACCCGAATTACAAACGATGTTGCACAGCTTCAGCACCTTGTTGTTTTGGGGCTTAGAATGATGACCCGCGCACCCCTTATCTGTATTGGCGGGTTTATAATGGCGGCGAGCCTTAACTTTAAGCTGGCTTTGATTCTTGCGGTCGTTTTGCCCATACTTATCGGGCTTATAATCTTTATAATCGGAAAAAGCTTTCCGCTTTATAAAGTTGTGCAGGAAAAGCTCGACCGCGTTAACTCGGTTATGAGGGAGAATTTAAGCGGAGTGCGCGTGATCAAGGCGTTTGTGCGTTTTGACTATGAAAAAAAGAGGTTCGCAGGCGCAAATGACGAGCTTATGGAAATCAGTATGCGGGCGGGAAAACTTATTGCGTGGGCAAGCCCTATTATGATGATTGTTATGAACGCCACGATTGTTGCGGTTTTGTGGTTCGGCGGCTATCTTTTGAGGGCGGGCGAGCTTAATATCGGTAAAATCGTCGCATTTATAAATTATTCCACACAAATGCTTCACGCCTTCACAATGCTTGCCTTCGGCTTTATCTTTATTTCAAGGGCGCAGGCATCCACGGTGAGGATTATTGAGGTTTTAGACCATAAGGATGATATGCCCCGCAGTGAATCTCCGGTAAAAGACGAGATTAAAAACGGAATTATAAGTTTTGAGGGCGTATCGTTTAAGTACAGCCCTGAGGACAAGGAAAACACTCTTGATAATATAAACCTTACCATAAAACCGGGCGAAACCGTAGCAATCCTCGGCGAAACGGGGTCAGGCAAGACAACGCTTGTAAGCCTTATTCCAAGGCTGTATGATGTAACCGAAGGCAGGGTTACAATAGACGGAATTGATGTAAGGGACTATGATTGTAATACCCTTCGCTCCGCAATCGGCATGGTATTGCAGGATACCGTCCTTTTCAGCGGCAGCGTAAGCGACAACATAAAATGGGGCAAGGCGGACGCAACGGACGAGGAGATTAGAAGGGCGGCGGAGATTTCACAGGCAAGCGAGTTTTTGGATACCGCAACCGAAGGGTATGAAACCGTTGTCGGTCAGCGCGGTGTCGGAATCTCCGGCGGTCAGAAGCAGAGGGTCTCGATAGCAAGGGCGGTTGTCAGGAATCCGAAAATTCTAATCCTTGACGACAGCACAAGCGCAATAGATGTTATGACGGAATATAAAATTCAAAATATGCTTAAGGAAAACCTTTCGGATACCACCTGTATAATAATAGCGCAGCGAATAAGCTCCGCTTTGGATGCCGACCGTATAATCGTTATGAAGGACGGAGCAATCGCCGAACAGGGAACACACAGCGAGCTTATTGCGCTCGGCGGTATTTATCTTGACATATATAAATCACAGCTCGGAACGGAGGGATTGGAATGACTCCGAGAATACCGATGGGACAGGGCAGAATGAGACACGGTCAGCCTGCTTCAAAGGCAAAGAACACAAAGCAGACTCTTTTAAGAATATGGCGGTATATAAGAAAGCAATGGGTATCGCTTATCATTGTTTCCTCAACGGTAATTTTAAGCTCGGTTGCAAGCGTGGTCGGTACATATCTTATCGGAATTGCAATTGACAAATATGTGGTAAATTTCGATATTATCGGGCTTACAAGATTTTCGTTTTTTCTTATGGGCGTTTACCTTGTTTCCGCTGTTTCAACGCTTCTTCAATCCCGTATTATGGTTAATGTGGCGCAAAAGGCGGTTGCCGATATCCGGCGCGACCTTTTTGAGTCGCTTCAAAACCTCCCGCTTTCCTTTTTTGACAGCCGTCCGCACGGAGAGCTTATGAGCAAGCTTACAAACGATGTTGACAACATGGGTCAAACCTTAAACCAATCGCTTGTAAACTTTATATCAAGCCTTCTTACCATTACCATGACGCTTTTTACAATGATTGCAATAAGCCCTCCGCTTGCCGTCGTTACTGTTTTGATTATACCCGCAAGTATGCTGATTACCAGACTGATAATCAAATACACACGCATTTATTATTTAAAACAGCTTGAGGATTTGGGAGAGCTTAACGGAATAATCGAGGAGACAATAAGCGGTCAGAAGGTTGTAAAGGTTTTCGGACAGGAAAAAGCGGTTATAGAAAAATTTAAAAAGAAAAATGACGAGCTTCGGACCTCCGGCGTTAAGGCGATGACATTGTCCGGTATGATTATGCCCGCAATGGGCTCGCTTAACAATTTAAGTTTTGCGCTTATCGCACTTACAGGAGGCTGGCTTCTTCTTAAAGGATTCGGCGGGCTTACAATCGGAAGGGTTGCGAATATGCTTACCTATTCAAAGCAGTTCGGCCGCCCCATTAACGAGATTGCAACCCTGTTTAACACCATTCAGTCGGCAATCGCCGGCGCGGAGAGGGTTTTTGAGGTTATGGACGAACCGAAAGAGCCTGTTGACGGAAAACTCATAAACAAGGATGAGTTTAAGGGGAATGTGGTATTTGACAATGTGACCTTTGCTTACAAAAAGGGCGAAAATGTTTTGGAAAATGTTAATATAACCGCTAAGCCCGGAAGCATAGTCGCACTTGTAGGCCCGACAGGTGCGGGCAAAACCACCATTGTAAACCTTTTAACGCGGTTTTATGATGTTGACGAGGGAGCAATCCTGATCGACGGCGACGACATACGCACGCTTGACCGGAGTTCGCTTCGGCAAAGACTCGGAATGGTGCTTCAGGACACCTATCTGTTTTCGGCTTCGATACGCGAAAATATAAGGTACGGGCGGCTTGATGCCACGGATGAGGAGGTTGAAAATGCCGCAAGGCTTGCGAATGTTCACAGGTTTATCTCGCACCTTCCCGAAGGGTATGATACGATTATTTCCGACTCCGGTGAGGGCTTAAGTCAGGGACAGCGCCAGCTTATCGCAATCGCTCGGGTCATTTTGGCCGACCCGTCAATACTTATCCTTGACGAGGCAACCTCAAGCATTGATACACGAACGGAAAAGCACATCCAGCAGGCTCTTTTGACGCTTATGAAGGGCAGAACAAGCTTTGTTATCGCCCACCGTTTAAGCACCATAAGGGATGCGGACGAAATTTTGGTTATAAACAACGGGCGAATCATAGAGCGCGGAAATCACAAATCCCTTTTCGAGCAGGGTGGTTTTTACTACGGGCTTTACACAAGCCAGTTTAAGAGGATAAACGGGATAAACTGAAAGTTGTATAAAAAAGAAGGGCATGAAAACCCTTCTTTTATTTTAATTCTTTTCGCAAAGCGAACAGCCGTCGCACAGAGTGATACATTTATGGAAAACCTGCTTTATTGTCTTTAAAAGCTCTTCGTTTTCTATCCGCTCCGGCTTGTGAATACACACCCTTCTCGGAGCGATTGATATCAGTGCGCTTATGAGAAGGTCGTCGGAGTTTATAAACCCTCCGCCCGTGTCGCGCATAAATTCCTTGGTGCACCTTGCCGTTACATCGGTCCCCGTATCGTCGTATAGGCTGTATCCCTCGACGGCGGGGACGATGTTTATAAATTCATACTTTGGCGTTTGTATATCCACAAAGTACTTTAATAGCTTTATAAACTCCTTATATTCCTTTTCTACCATAAAGTCGTCGACTGCCTTGTCGATTATCCCTTCAAGCTCATTTTGATAATCCTTAAGCCTGAAATTTACAAAGCCGTCTATCATTACAAGGTCCGTCGTTTCAAGATACTCCCTAAGCTTTGCGCTGACAAGCTCGTTGTATGCGTTTTCGTGGTCTGTGTAGTTAATCGCCTTTTCAAAAATATTTCTTTTGTCGGGCAGGTTAAAATAAAAATAGTTTTGATTTATAAGTTTTGAGATAAGTTTATCCTCATATTCCTCAACAATCGTTTTCGATATTGCATCAACTATTTTTCCCTTGCTTTCCTTGTCCGTACTGGTTAGCATAACCGAGTTTTCGTCGGTAACAACACCGACCTCACTTCCGAACTCCTCGGATATTTTTCTCAAAAGTGTATCGCGCATTGCCTTTGTATCTGTAATTATCGAGAATTGTTCCAATCTATCACTTCCTGTTTAATAGGCACAACAGAGCCTATATCAATAAGGCCTCCGCTGCAAAGTGACACGACATCAACCGAATGGCTTTTTGCGAAGGCTTTTATTTCTTTGTAGCTCGGATGCTTTTCAATATTTCCGCAAAACGCAAGTACTTCGGGCGATATAAGCCCGCAGGTTCCGCCTATGAAACCGCGCTCCTCGCCGCCGAGCATTACCGCGCCTTTTTCTATCATAAGAACCTCAATCCCTCTTTCCCGAAGCGGCTTAAAAAGCCCGGGGTCAGAGGTAATTACGGCGTTTTTATTTACTATGCAAAGGGCACATTTAGTATATCCCTGCGCAACATCAATTATACCGCACTCGCTTTGCTTTATGCGGCTTAAAATTTCGCTGTCGGTATGGGATGTTTTGTGAACGGCAAATGATGCAACCCTTGCTACATTATATGCAATATCATTCGGGTAGTTACCCGACAAAACCGTACTGCCGCAAATAATCTCAAAGCCTAACGGAGAAAGTTTTTCCCTGTAGTATTCAAAGGCTGTCGGCTCGCATACCAGAGTGTTTTTCCCGATATGAAAAATCTGCATATCGGGGTGGGTGGAAACACATTCCGAAACCGCAACCTTTGTTGACGGTATTGCGGTTATTTTCAGTTTTTTAAGATTTTCCAGAAATTCCGGGGGAGAATTTTTGTCAACGATGACATGAGTAACCCTGCCGGACGGTAAAAACGAAACTTCTATGAACATATTATCCGAACCTTTCATAATATGATAGTGGGCATCCCCCCCTGTTCCCGATCGGTTGGCTATATGTAGGGCCTGCCGGTTGTTAATATAAATAGCGCAACAAAAATGAATTTTTGTTGCGCTAATTGTGAAAAATAACATCGGAGGTATGCCAAATGACAAATATTAATTGTTCGAGCGATTGTATTTATCAAAAGGATGGGAAATGTAAGCTTGAAAGTGTAACAGCAATGGCAGTCACACCGGACAACACTTGCGCTTACTATGCGAAAGAGAAAAACACCATCAACAAAAAGTATACCACATAGTACCGTAATATTGGCTTTGCACTTCGTTCTCAACAAAGCCGCGCGGCTAACCGAAAACTGCATACTACAAAGCAGGCCCCTATGGGGCTTGTTTTGTTTCAGATGTTTAAAAATAAATCTAAATCTTGTCAAGCTCCTCTTTCAAAAGGGTGTTCAATAGCTGAGGATTGCCCTGTCCCTTTGTTGCGCGCATTGTCTGACCGACCAAAAACCCTAACGCCTTTTCCTTACCTGCCTTGTAGTCCGAAACCGACTGCGGATTGGCTTCTATCACTTCGCGCACCGACTTTAGCAAAGCGCCCTTGTCGCTTATCTGTGCAAGGTTCTTTTCCTTTACAATGATGTCGGGATCCCGCGGGTTTATAAAAAGCTCTTCAACAACCTTTTTGCCCGCCGTGTTGCTTATAGTACCGTCGTCAATTATTTGGGTAAGCCTTGCCAGATGGGCGGGAGTAAACGGAATCTGCGAAGGCTCAAGCGACTTTTCGTTAAGTATCTTCGCAATGTCACCCAAAAGCCAGTTGCCCGCCGCCTTTGCCGCGCCGCCGCATGCGACACATTTCTCAAAAAAGTCCGCCAAAAACTTTGAGTTTGTAATCTGCGTCGCATCATAGGCTGTAAGCCCATACTCGTTTATATACCTTGCCTTTCGCGCCTCGGGGAGTTCGGGAAGCTCCGCTTTTAAGCGGCTTATCATCTCATCGCTTACGGTTATCCACACAAGGTCGGGGTCGGGGAAATATCTGTAATCCTGCGCTTCCTCCTTGCCGCGCATGGAATAGCTTACGCCCTTGTCATCGTCCCACCTTCTTGTTTCCCGCTTAATAACTCCGCCGTACTCAAGTTCTTCAATATGCCTCTTGCTTTCATATTCTATCGCCCTAACCGCCGAGCGGAAGGAATTCAGATTTTTCATCTCGGTTCGGGTTCCGTACTCCGTCGCACCCTCCGGGCGAACGCTTATATTAACATCGCACCGAAGCGAGCCTTGCTCCATTCGGCAGTCAGAAACATCCGTATACTCCAAAATAGCCTTGACAGACTCAAGAAAAAGCCTTGCCTCCTCCGCGCTTCTGATGTCAGGCTCCGTAACTATCTCGATTAAAGGCGTTCCGCCCCTGTTGAAGTCGATTAGCGTTCCGCTTCCCACTCCCTCATGAAGCAGCTTTCCCGCATCCTCTTCTATATGAATTCTGTTAATCCGAATCCTTTTTACCTCGTCGCCGACCGTAATGTCGATATGCCCGTTGACGCACAGAGGAGTGTCAAGCTGGGATATCTGGTACGCCTTGGGTAGATCGGGGTAAAAATAATTTTTTCTGTCCTGTTTCCCTTTTCTGGTTATGGAACAGCCCATTGCAAGCCCTGCTTTTATCGCAAATTCCACGGCCTTTTTATTAAGTACGGGAAGTGTACCCGGCATCGCCAAACACACGGGACAGCAATGTATGTTGGGCTCGCTTCCGAAGGATGTTGCACAGCCGCAGTACATCTTTGTAGCCGTCGAAAGCTCCGCATGTATTTCAAGTCCTATAACAGTTTCATATTTCATGTTCGAATACCATTGCCTTTCCGCTCAAAAATCTATACCCGCGCTTACCGTGAGCTAAAATAAGCGCGATTTTTGTGCATCTTTACAGCTTTGCTCTGTTTTTATGGTAATCGGTGCTTTGCTCAAATGAGTATGCGGCACGCAAAACCGTTTCCTCTCCCAGTGTTCTTCCGATAATCTGAAGACCTATGGGCAATCCGCTTTTGTCCAGTCCGCAGGGAATCGAAATCGCTGGAAGCCCCGCAATGTTAGCCGAAACGGTGCACAAATCGTTCAGATACATCTCAACGGGAGAGCTTATTTTTTCACCGATTTTGAAGGCGGTTGATATTGTTGTCGGTGTTACGATAAAATCAAACTTTTTAAACTGTTCGCCGAAATCCCTGCATATAATCGTCCTGACCTTTTGCGCCTTTTTATAGTACGCATCATAGTAGCCGGAGCTTAAGGCATAGGTTCCGACCATTATACGCCTTTTAACCTCCGTTCCGAAGCCCTCTTTCCTCGTATTTTCATAAAGTTCCTTAAGATTTTCATAATTTTCGGTGCGATAACCGTATCTTATCCCGTCAAAGCGCGCAAGGTTGGAGCTTGCCTCCGCACCCGATATTATATAATAGGCGGGAAGCGCATATTTGGCCGCCTGCATTGTGTATTCCTCAACCGTCGCGCCGAGGGATTTGAAAACCTCAAGCGCATTCAGTACAGCGGCTTTAACCTCTGCGTCAACGCCTCCGTTCATATAATCGGAGGCAACACCGATTTTCATGCCGCGAACATCTACCTTAAGCGCCTTTGTGTAATCAACCTTGGGAATGTTGAGCGATGTGCTGTCCATCGGGTCATTCCCGACGATTAAATTAAGAATGTTTGCACAGTCGGTAACATCCTTCGCAAACGGACCTATCTGGTCAAGCGAGGACGCAAAGGCAATACAGCCGAAGCGGGAAACAAGCCCGTAGGTCGGCTTCATTCCCACAACGCCGCAAAACGAGGCGGGCTGTCTTATCGAGCCGCCCGTGTCGGAGCCTAAAGCGAAAAACGCCTCACCCGCGCTGACCGCCGCGGCGGAGCCGCCGCTTGAGCCGCCCGGAACTCTTGAGGGGTCATACGGATTTTTTGTTGTCTTAAAATATGAACTTTCGGTGGACGACCCCATTGCGAATTCGTCCATATTCAGCTTACCGAGGACGGGACAACCGGCCTTGTTAATCTTTTTAACCACAAAAGCATCATAAAACGGTACAAAATCGCGAAGCATTTTCGAGGCGCAGGTCGTCGGGACACCCTTTGTGCAAAGGTTGTCCTTAAGCGCCATGGGAACGCCCTCCAAAGCGCCGATTTCTTCTCCTTTTGCAATCTTTTTATCAACATCCTCCGCGGTTTTCAATGCGGCTTCAAAGGTTTTTTCAAGATAGCAGTCAACCTTTTCTTCAACCTCTTCTATACGCTCTATTACGCTATTTGTAACCTCCTTGCTTTTAACCTCTTTGTTTGCAAGCATGGAGTGTATCTCATGCGCGGTTAAATGATAGTAACTCAAAAATTATCAATCCCTTCGTAAGCGATTAAGTCTTACTTGTATAAATGAAAATACTATTCGACCACCTTCGGAACCTCGAAACAGCCGTTATGCTTACTTGGAGCGTTTTTTAGGAGGTCGTCTCTGTCATAGTCGTTTGTTACGACATCCTCCCTCAAAACATTTTCAAGCTCCAACGCATGAAAGGTCGGTTCCACATCGCCTGTGTCAACACCCGAAAGTATATCGGCAAAGCTTATTATGTTTTCCATATCGCTTACAAAAGCATCCTGCTCGTCCTCGCTTATTTTAAGATGGGCAAGGTTTGCAACATACTCTACATCTTCCCTTGTAATTTTCATGTCTTTCTCCGTTTCCGCCGCGGGCTTAATGGCTTTATATCCGCGAGCATAAGTAAAATTTATAAAAATTATACATATTTGTTTTACTGAAAAGGCAAAAATTACGCTGTGGTTTATTATTTCACATCGCCGTTTCCGAGCGGTTTTGCGAGGAAAATTTCGGCGGCGCGATAAATTCCACGCGGAGCGTATAATAATCGCACGCGATTTATTATACCATAAAAGCGAAGCGTATTATGGTATAATTGCGCATCGCCGTTTCCGAGCGGTTTTGCGAGGAAAATTTCGGCGGCGCGATAAATTCCACGCGGAGCGTATAATAATCGCATGCGATTTATTATACCATAAAAGCGAAGCGTATTATGGTATAATTGCGCATCGCCGTTTCCGAGCGGTTTTGCGAGGAAAATTTCGGCGGCGCGATAAATTCCACGCGGAGCGTATAATAATCGCATGCGATTTATTATACCATAAAAGCGAAGCGTATTATGGTATAATTGCGCATCGCCGTTTCCGAGCGGTTTTGCGAG
>MWCQ01000002.1 GCA_002070105.1 Firmicutes bacterium ADurb.Bin193
CATCGCCGTTTCCGAGCGGTTTTGCGAGGAAAATTTCGGCGGCGCGATAAATTCCACGCGGAGCGTATAATAATCGCACGCGATTATTATACAACATTTATAATGCTATTGCAACATTAATTTGAATGTATCTTCATCTATAATCGTAACCCCAAGACTTTTGGCTTTTTCAAGCTTACTGCCCGCTTCCTCCCCAGCTAAAACATATGTTGTATTCTTTGAAACGCTTCCCGAAACCTTTCCGCCGAAGCTCTCAATTATGGCCGATGCCTCGTCACGCTTGTAGGTCGGTAGTGTCCCCGTTAAAACAAAGGTCATACCTGTAAAGCGATTATCCTTTACAGTGTCGGTAAAGGTCATATCAACGCCCGCAAAACGGAGCTTGTTTATTATATCAAGGCTTGCGTCGGTTTTGAAGTAGGCTTTTATGCTTTCGGCTATGGCTTCGCCCACATCATATATTTGGGATATCTCTGAAATATCCGCCGCAGCAAGTGAGTCGATATCACGAAAATGCTCCGCCAAAAGCTTTGCCGTTTTGCTTCCGACATGGCGAATACCGAGGGCGTAAATCACCCTAGAAAGCCCTGCGGATTTTGACTTTTCTATTGCGGCAAGGAGGTTGCCTGCGGACTTTTCACCCATTCTCTCAATATTCACCAGGTCTTCAAGCTTTAAATAGTAAAGATCCGCCCCGGTCTTTATAAGATTGCTCTTTACAAGCTGATGGAGAATCGCCGTACCCAGACCGTCAATATTCATCGCATCGCGGCTTGCAAAGTGGATTATATTGCGAAGCTTTTGTGCGGGACAGGCGGGGTTTACACAGCGCACCGCCGCCTCACCCTCCTCCCTTATCGTTTCACTCGCGCAAGCGGGGCAGAAGCGGGGCATCTCAAAAATCCGTTCGCTGCCGTCGCGTTTTTCCTTAACACTCAAGACAACTTCGGGAATTATGTCGCCCGCCTTTTGAATGATAACCGTATCGCCTATCCGTATGTCCTTTGAAATAATGTTGTCTATGTTGTGAAGGGTGGCCTTTCCCACGGTTGAGCCTGCGATTTTTACCGGCTCTAAAACGGCGTTGGGCGTAAGAACACCCGTCCTTCCGACATTGATTACTATGTCCAAAAGCTTTGTCTGCTTCCTTTCGGCAGGGTATTTATAGGCTATCGCCCACTTTGGCGCCTTGGATGTGCTTCCGAGCATTCGCCTGTGTGTAAAGCTATTTAGCTTTACAACCGCTCCGTCTATTTCAAACGGAAGCGAGCCGCGCGATGCGCCTATTCTTTCTATTTCATCTATTACACCGTTTATATCCGAAAAGGTATTGTATGTGGGCAAGACCTTAAAGCCGAGCGATTTGAGGAAATCAAGGCTTTCGGTATGGGTGGCGAAGGTTATTCCCGCGACCTGCTGGACATTAAAAACAAAAATATCAAGCCTTCTTTGGGCGGTAATTTTGCTGTCAAGCTGGCGAAGCGACCCCGCCGCCGCATTACGCGGATTCGCAAAAAGAGGCATCTCCTCCGCCTCCCTTTGCTCGTTGAGGGCGCAAAAGCTGCTTATCGGCATAAAAACCTCGCCCCTTACCTCAAGATAGGGAATGTTACCGCTTATTTTAAGGGGGATAGTTTTTATGGTTTTCAGATTTTGGGTGACATCCTCACCCGTTACTCCGTCGCCTCTTGTTGAGCCGCGCACAAACAGCCCGTTTTCATACTCCAAGGACACCGACAGCCCGTCAATTTTAGGCTCCACGACATACTCGTACCTATCGCCGCCGAGGGCCTTTTTTACGCTTGTGTCAAATGCTCTGACCTCGCCCTCCGAAAAGGCGTCGTTAAGGCTTTCCATCGGCACGGTATGGGTTACGGTTTTAAACCCTTCGAGGGGTTTGCCGCCCACCCTTTGCGTCGGTGAGTCGGGCGTAATAAGAGCGGGATTCTCATTTTCAAGCCTTATAAGCTCACTCATAAGAGCATCATACTCAAAGTCGCTTATGGTAGGCTTGTCCAATATATAATAATTGTAATTGTGCCTATTTATGATTTCCCTTAATTCGTTAATCCTTTCCCGTATCATATTCCACCTCGAAAATATTATTCGTCTTTTTGGCGTTTTTTCGGAAGAGTCAGGACTCTTCCCTACACTAAAGGCAATATATAATTTTTTGTTGTTATTATGACTGCTTACATGGAACGGCCTTTACCGCTTTGCTGTTTTATAATTGTGCGCGACGCAATAAATTAAAAGTATAAAATATATAAATATTTATGTTTATTATACCAAAAATTTCTTCGCTTAACAAGGGGGTTTAGCGCTGAATATTGGCATAAGCGGAAGGAACCTTACCCACAATAATCGTCTGCGACACGGGAACGCTTGAATCTATGCTTGCGGTCGCCGCGCCGGCAGGCATTATCGCCGTAACCTGCATATTTATCAAAAGCATGACCTCATGCTTTGTCTGATTTATTCCCGCACTTTCGAATGTATTTGTAAAGTCTACCTGTATTGTGCCCACGGTTACAAGTTTTATCGGTATTCTCGGCCCCCGCCCCGCAAGAAACTCGTTGTTGAAAAGATTACCCAAAGGTATACCTATGCTTTGAATATTCAAATCGTTGACCCTGTTTTGTATTGAGGTTATAATAAGCGCTTTTACCGTATTCATCTTTGCCGTATCTGCGGTTATTGCGCATATATCTCCGTTTTCGTCTTTTTGTATCGTATAAAGCTCGTTGTAATTGATAGCGCCCGAAGCAAGCTGGTTTGATATTTCCTCGTTTACGATTATTGTTCCGATACCCTTTGCGCGCGCCTCGGCTATGGAAAAAGCAAGTGGTATAAAATGAAGCTTTAATGTCTGTATTATAATGGTTATAACCGCAAATATAATAAGTAATATAAAAAGTATTCTAAACTTTATTCTGTTCCTTCTTATCAGATAACCGAAATGCGAGCCGAACCTTTTTGCTATTATCCTCAAACAAAACACCCCCCAGTCTTTTGCCCTATACTTATAATATGCTTGAAGAATTAAAAATGTGTGGGGGAGTAAAAATATAGATAAGGCAGAGGTTTGGGCATTAACACTATAATTGCAAAAAAGCCGCCGAGGCGGCTTTTTTGCAATTCTTATTTTGATATACGCTTATTCAATATAACAATCAGGCTAATTCATTCTTAAAACCTTTTCGGGAACTACTATTATATTGAAATTCTTTTGCACGGTTACTTCGGTTCCTTCGGGAGCCTTATAATTTATTGTAACCGAGTTTTTAATATTATTTACCTTGTCGGGGGATGTTATATAATTCTTAAGCTTTACTTTGAATACATATTCGTTTGATGAGGCCTCGGCGTTTGCAAAGCCAGACTCCAGACTTTTCGGATTTGCGTTGGTCTGAAGCGGCGCCGATACATTTGAAGTCGGTGAAACCCCTGAGGCATATTGATTCGTCAGGGGCAAATTGCCCGTGCCCGGCAACGGTTCGAACAATTCAAGCGCAGCCTCTTTGTTAAGTTTAAAGCTAACCTTAACATCGTTTCCGTCTTCGGGTAATCCCGCCGAATAGTAGATATAATCACCCGCAAAATAGGTCTGAGTGTTGCCGAAGCTTGCAATACCGTTTGACCGTTTGGGATATATTCCGCCTTTTAAGTTTACATTAAGCGCGGTAAGCTCAACATCATCCTCTTCAACGATTTCTATCAGCTCAACCTCTTCGCCGGGAAGAATCAGTGCGGTTTTATTGCCGCCCGCCGCAATTTGAGATGTCGCGTTAAGCACAGTCCTTTTGCCGACTATAACCCTTCCGCCGACATTAACTGTGGACGGGCTGTTGAAGGTCAAATCACGCATAACAATCAAATCTCCGTTTGTTGCCGTCAGTTGTACTGCCTGATTGCCAACAAGGCTTCCCACATAAATATCGTTTACCGCCGTAATCTGTGTAGTCTGATTTACGACAAGATTGCCTTTTACATAAACGGTATCGGCGGTTACTGTTGCGCCCTGGTTGAGAGTCAGCGAATCCAGATACATACAGCCCTCAACGGTAAGCGTACTTGTAGAATTAATGGTTACATCTTTCCCATAAAAATTCCCGCCCTCGCCGTTTACCTTATTGACGGTCAGATTTAACGATTGATTCGCCATTAAGTTGTTTTTTACTATAAGGTTTCCGTATATTACGACGCTACTTGAGGAGTTTACGGTTATATTGTCAACTATAAGCGTAACGGATTTTGTCGGCGAACCCAAGGTCATGTTTTTTGAAATGGTAAGGTTGTTGGTTTTTATAATCACATTATTGCCGGAGATTCCCGAAACAATGCTTACAAGCTGGTCCACCGTTCTGTTGTTGTATATTTGCGCATTTTTTTCGAATGCGTCCTCTTCGCTTTTTTTCAGGCGCCTAAAATATTTACCGTAATCGAATACCGCTTTCTTTAAGAATTTATATTCCGATACCGTTACGGGGGATGAGTAAATTGTCGATTTCGCACTGTGGTCGGTGTAAATTGTATTTGTCGGATTGGGAATACTTTTTCTTTGGCTCTTGTTGATTACAAAGTAGGGCCTTGTTCCGCCGCTTTCATCCATTCCCTCATATCTGATTGTACGGGTTGTGCCGTCTACTTTTATCAGTACATCCGCATTATTTGTATCAAAGGACAGATTTTCAAATGTAACATAACCTTCCCCGTCAGCGGTACCCTGCGTCTGAGGGTTTATAATAAACTCCTTAATCAGTTCACCGTTTAAATCAGTTACCATTATCCTCTCTTCCGTTATGCCCGCAAGTCGTTTGTATGTAACGGAAAGAAGATAGCTGTTTTCCGTTTCGGTCGGAACGATTGAAACGCTTTTTACCAGAAGCCCGCCCTCAATCGGAGACGGTGCGGGTGAAGGCGTGGGAGAAGATGTCGCCGACGGCGCTTCGTTCTCGTCCAACAGAACCGATGTCATTTGTCCGCCCGCATCTATTCTGAATGTGCTGCTGTTACCCGAACCCTTTATATTTCCCCCGACTGCAACCCTTCCGCCGACATTAACCAGTATATTCGTCGATGAAAACTCGCCCTCTATGATTAAATCACCGTAGGGACAGTTAACCGTCGTAAATAGTGTTGTAACATAGCTGCCGAAGAAAATCTCTTTCTGCACGGTATAAACCTGATCATAAGCATTACCGGTTACATTTCCGCCGACAAACAGACGGTCGGCATATATATTGGTTTTAGCCGAAATCTCTAAATTATCCCGTACAAACATAAGTGAGCCGACATCAAGGGTAGTGTCGTAAGCTTCGTTTAAAACGCTTCCGTTTATAATAAGCGATTCACAGCCAATGGTCATGTTTTGGGTTATACTGAGCTGATCGTATATGTAAATCAAATCGGATACCGATATATCCGTACCGTAAACAATATTTGAAAGACTTTCGCAGACTATAAGATCCCGGGCGTTTATGTATGTTCTCTGCTTAATGAAAATACTTTCGTTAGCGTAGAAGGTCCCCGCAACATTGAAGGTTGTGTCGTATGCTTCACTGGTCAGGTCACCGGCTATCGTAAACTCGTCACAATTAACAGTAAGTAATTGTTTTATTGAAAGGTCCTTATGGAAATATGCAAAATCCGCGGCGGTAATCCCTGTATTATAGCCGTTTGCCGTAATTGTTCCTCCGGCAATAAAGCTGTTTGACTGCACAACATAGGGCGCACTGTTTAAAGTAAAGTCTTTGGATATGTAAATCATGTTTTCGGCATCGAAGGCAGCCATCGAACTTAAAGTATCCTCGCAGTCGATATACAGATTTCCGTCCGTCTGTACCGATGTCTTTTTAGCCGTTATGGTAGTTGTGTTACTGCTTATATTATCCAGTATTATAATATTACCGTAAACCGTAAGGGACTTGCTCCCCGTGCCGGTCTGCAAATCCCCGATTATAAGGGTAACAGACTTTGATAGATTCCCGAAGGTGTAATTGGTGGTTAGATTCAGCGTCGCAATCTTAACCGTTATATTGTCTGTAGCGGCATTAATCTTATTGTTAAGGTCACTTACGCTTGTTGCCGTAACAACGCCCACTCCGTTTCTTATGTTTTGGAGATATGCATCATTTTGACCTAAAATATCGGTTTTTTCCTCCACGGCAAGCCCGGTAATAAGCTGTTCTTCTTCGTATTCGTCCATCTCTTCAAGGAAATAATCTTTATAATCGGATATAGCCGATCTTAAATTGCTTATCTTCTGAACCGTCACGGTCCCCGGCACACTTGTAGCCGTTGCAGTGTTATCCTGATAGATTTTGGATATACTTGAAGGAACGCTGACCCTTTCACTTTCGGTGGTCGCTATGTAAGGTAATATGGGCGTGGACAACGCGATAAGCTGATACAACAGAAAAATTGCAACAGCTACTATCACCGTCACAGCCAACACAGTCCGTAAAGACTTCCCTTTGTACTTTAGCATATTTTTACCCCTCCTTCTTTTCTCCCTAAGGAAAACAACAGCTACACCCGGATTCTTCGGTGCCTTCGTATCTATAATGATTTTATCCTATTTCACGATAATCTTCAACAACTACATTTTTTTGCGATTTAAGCTCGATTTCAATGCTGTCGGGGTCAGCCTCCGATATTCCGCCCTTTGTAAACGCCCTCATAACATCCAAATCAAGTTTAATGGCTTTTATGACATTACTTTCATTGTATATAAACTTTTTATCGCCCGCGCCTTTAAATATAACGCTTCCTCCCGCGGAAACCGCACCGCGAAACTCGCCGTCGGTGTCACCGCTTATGATAATGTTTCCCCTTGCGAACAAAAGCCCGCCCTTGCCGTCAATATCGCTCATATTAACATTAAGGTCGCCGCCGCTTGACTTTAATACAATGTCATCGACGCTTGATAAGTCCGCATTCATATCAATACTGAAGTCAACAAGGGTTGAAAATTCAGGCGACGGCTTACGCTGAGTATCCGTTGCCACTATCCATGATTCCGTGTTGTATCTGTCCTTCCACACCTGTTTTAGAAAATTAAGCGTGTCGCTTCCGTAGATATGGTCAAAATCACACATAAGCCCGCTTGAGTAGGCGGTTGTCTGTTTGTCCTCCTCACTTAAAGTTAGAGGATAGTACAGCTTTCCGTTTGCGGGGAGCACCCCGAGGGAATAGCCGTATACCAGTCCGCCGTTGTTTGTACCAATGTTTATTATATCGTTGCCGAGGTGGGGATTGTAGTCAAAAACTCCTTCGATCTCATGGTAGTTTATCAAATAATCCTTAAACCGCCTTACCCTCGCATCACCCGTGCTGTTGGGGTGGCTTCCCATTTTCCCCGAAAAGACGGGGTAATCATAAAGCTCTCCGTCAAGGCTGAGCTTAAAGTTGTTGTCAAAATTAGCGGCGATATCCTCGCCCTCGAAATAGTACCTGTATATCTTGTGGTTTTCGCCTATTCCAAGGCTTTCGCCTGTTTTATAGGGCGTATCCCTGTACGGGTCAACGGTGTAGATAACATTGCTGTTATATGCCACACCTGATACAACCACATATTTTCCGATATTGATCGTCGAACTTGCGAATAAATCGTTATAGGCGATAGACGAGCTTCTGTTTGCGAATTTATCATTTTCATAAATGGTGTCGGGCCCTGAGCTAAAGCCTATAAGACTCCCCGAAACGGATATGTTTCCGCCGGAGCCGTTAACCTCAAGGTCGTCCTTTATCAGTGTGCTTCCCAAAATAGTAATACTGTTTCCGTTTGAAAACTCCTCGGTTTGTATCGACTCGGCAAAAACATACGGAACCATGGGGTTTGTGCCGATGCTGTCAACATGCTCCGATAGTTCGCTGTTTTCCACATCTATTTCAATGGAGGAATTGTCGCCGAAGGTATGGATATATGAATCCGTGACCGTTTCGCCCCTTATTTCTATGCTTCCGCTTTGGGTTGTAAGTCCGAACCGGGATAGGTTAAGACTGTCTATAACCCTTTGGTTTACGCCCGCAATAATTCCGCCGTAGCTGTGCCCCGTCGCATTCGTTCCTTCGCTTCGGAAGTTGTTTGTCCCCCACGCATAAACGGCGTCGGCCTTTTTGTATATCGGTGCGCTGTTTTCCGAGCTCCATATAGTAACCTTGCCTCCGACCGCTATGACATCGCCCTCGGCTGTCACGGCCCGCATCCATACGGGATTTCTTCTTTTCAAAACTATGGTCTTAATGCTTACCGAAGCCTCTCTTAAAAGCCTGAACTTTGCAATAATTCTTTTTTTCTCAACACCCTCGGTTTTCTCTGCCTCAACGGTTACATACAGCTTCGTTTTGGGGTCTAATATCAGGTCTAAATCGTATGAGGGAATTTGTATATCCACAATACCGCTTATTGTATTTTTAAGGCCTATAATAGCCTTCCTGCCGTTTTCCTCCTCTTCGTCACTGCATATATATCGGTTAAAGCTGTCACAGTAAACCCTCTCATACTCTCTTCGAAAAGCCTCCTCATCAAAGATTTCAAGCCCCGTTTCCGGGTCAAAGGAGGTTGCGAACGCTCTGATATCATCGCGGACCGACTCTGTATAATCCCTTGCTGTCTCCTGCCCTTTTCTCACTACTTTTTCGATTTCCATGTGTGCCGCGGCAATGCTTGCCTCCGTTTCGTAAAACATCAGATTCCTTTTCAAAACGGAAGCGGAAATCCTTGTATTCATAAGTGTAAAGGTTAACAGACCTACACCAAGGATTCCTGTAAGCATTATGGCAATCAAAACATACAGATATGCAAATCCACTTTTGTCGGAAACTGATTTATTATAATTCATATCGGCACATCCCTTTGCGTTTCAGATGCGATTTATATCGTGCGTAAAAGCTTATCGATACCTGTAAAATACTCTTTTTGAATTGACCTTATATTCCTTGTTTGTAGCAATATGCCGAACGCTTATCGTTATGTCGGATGTGGCAACACTTCCCGTGCGGTTGTCTTCACCACCAACCATGTTGTTGTAGATTGTCCAGACTCCCGGTGATTCCGCGCTCATTTCAACCGAAACGGGACCGCCCTGCTCAACATCCGTAATGTAGACGGTTTTGTCGTTGGCGGCTTTGTTCTGCAAAATAAGCTTTACATTGCCCTGCCCGCCTATTACGCGTATATGTCTAAAGTCTACATCTGCAAGTGTCGTACTGCCTGTTATAATACCTTCGGGTTTGAACTCTATTACAATCTCTGTTTTGTCGGGCGGAATTGAAACAGGATAATTCAGCTGGTCCACAAGTGCGTTTGTGAATACGAGCACGCCATCGGTGCCTGCGTCAATCGTAAAAAGAAGTCCGTCCGCCTCAAGCTTCTGCAAGTCTCCGAAGCTCTCCATTACATCGCCCTCAATGATTTCCACGGTTCTTTTTACCTCAAACGCTTTGCTGATGTTGTAAAGGACATATTCGGATTCAAGAATAGGCTCATTAACCCGCGGAACGGCGATTTCCTCATCGCTCATAGCCTCAATAATGCGGTTTGCGATGGCATACCCCTCTATTGCCGTTCCGGAGGTTTCGCCGCCCTTAACGGATGATATAAACATCCCTGTAATAGGCACGACAAACACACCAAGCACCGCAATCGCTATTAAGACCTCAACAAGCGTAAAGCCTTTCCTGCAACCGATATGACTATTCATAATTCACTTCAACATCCCCGCTTGTTATGTTTTGCGTTACCCTCTTGATTCCGTCGGGACCCGTAACGGTAACGCTGACCTTCCTTCCGGAGTCGTTATAAACATTAAGCAGTATCCTCGACATGTCGTCATCGGACAAAATTGCGTTGGAGAACACCACAACCGAGATGTCTTTCCCCACCGGGGAGAATTCAACCATTGCATTGGGCTCGGTCTTGGGATATACATCCCTCGGAGTCCTGTATCTGTAATAGAATTTTCCGTCCCTTGTGGCAAAATAAAGGTTAATCCAGTTTGTCTTGTTTCCGTCCGCAAAGATTTCTGTCTGCTTATTCTTTCCGACTATTATGTTTGCCGCATCGTCGGTGTTGCTGTTCATTATGATGTAAAAATCATAAGGCTTCACTCTGGGCGTTTGTCTGTCGGCGACGGAGTCTGCCTCATCGCCACTTGATTTTGGCAGGAAATCCGCCCCGCCTTCGAAGATGCTGAACAGGTCTACCTTGCCCTTAAAGGGATAGTCTTCAAGTATTCTGGGCGGTGCGGGGCTTTTCAGATAGCCGTAAAAGGCTACGACCGCGCTTCCGTCAAGGTTGTTGTCAACGCCCTTAAAGCTGAGCTGTTTTATCCCGACCCGCTCGCTGTTGTTGTTCAGAAGATTTACAAATGAACGGATTGCAAGGTAGTCCCCTTTGAACGAAAACTTTATGTTCATGTATATTCCGCCGGCTGTTTTGTGCTTCTCAACGGCGTCAAAGCTTATGTTGCTAATATTAACGCCCGCCTTATCCGACAGGATTTTAAGCATATTCAAAGCGTTTTCCTGCGGTAACTCCTTCGGGAAAAGTCCGCCGAAGCTTAAATACTTGTTCTTTATTTGAAATTCCTGTTCTTCAAGCTGTAAAAGCGTCATGCCTATGGATTCAATATCATGAAGCTCCTGCTGCGAGTATTCAAGCGCCTTCCTTGCGGACTTTAAATTATCATGCACTGTTTTGAAATACGCAAGATTAATAGCCGTTGCCAGAATTAAGACAACAAGAATGAAAATTGCAGCTTTATTTTTAGCTAAACCTGTGACCATTTTTAATCTCCACTCCCTTTGCGCCGCACAATTTCAGCGGCTTTGAGATTAATTTCCCTTCGGGTTTTTGTATCGGTAATCAGGGTGTTTTATTGCTGCTTACCGGAGCTTTTTTCTTTTCCTTTATTAAGTCTGCCGAATTGCATTCTATGTTGAAAACATTTGCATATTTTGAGTTTTTCTTGTTATCGGCTTCCTTTTTCGTTACCGAGTTTAGGAATACATCGGCAAGCTTTTCATTCTTTTTCAGGACAACCAAAAGGTCGGCAACCACAAATTCGTCCTTTGCCATTCCCTTAATAGTGATTTTCCCGTCCTCGCTGAAGGTTACATCCGTAAACGATATGTCGGACGGAACAGTCTCTTCAAGCGTTTTTAATATTTCAAATATAGGAGCCTCTATCGAGGTAACAGACTCCTGATATTGTTCCATTTTTGCAAGCTCCGCCTTGTTGCTGTCGATTCTGTCTCTATAAGCCTTGTACTCGGCATAAGCCTTAATTTTATTTGTAATAATGGCTCTTTGACGGTTTGTTATATCAATCTGCAACGAAATAAAATATGTGTAAGCGGCGGTGCACAGATTAACAATAACCAGCACGCTGACAAGCATATATAAAATATGCCTTACGATCTTATGCTTTTCGATACTTTTCGGAATTAAATTAAAGCTGTCTTTGGAATACATCTGGTTGGGATTCAACTTACGATCAACTCCTCACCGCGGCGCAATGTCACGCCCTAATTTTTCGGCTTAACGCACGCGCCGATACATTTATAAAACTGTAGGATTCTCTCTTCACTTGTGTCAATCCTGCTTGCATAGCTTACTCCGTCAAAGGCAAAGCCCCTGCTTACATTGGCGCTGAAGGTATCCCTGATAATTTCCTCAAGACCCTTCATGCTTGCGCCTGCGCCGAAAAGTATTATATTGTCGACCTTGTTGCCCGCACCCCTCGACTCATGAAAGTCGAAAAATGCGGTAAGACTGTCTAAAAAATCGGTGATAACCGATTTAACGATTTTGTCCACACCCTGAGGGTCGTCGTTTGAATATATCTCGAACAAGTCGCGGGTATTCCTTAAGTGCGGCACACCGTCCCACCCGCTTTCACCGTTTGAAAACGCATCGTCGATGTATGAGGTTCCGAAGCTCAGCACCTTGTTGTATTTTATAATATTGTCGGTTTCTATGGTTACGCCCGTTATTTGGTTGCTTATGTCGACAAAGGCTGTGGATATACGGGATTTGCCCGCCTCCTGTTCGGACTTCTCCGGCTTTGCGACCTTTTGCCTTGAATACAGCTTTACAATGCTGTCATGGGAAACATCAATGGACATTAGATCAAGTCCGAGAAGTTTTGAAACCTCCATATATCCGTCGATAACCTGAGACGGAACAGCGGTAACAAGAATTCTGTACGGATGCTCCGCTCCCTCTATCTTAGGTATGATTTTGTAGTCCACCACGCATTTCGAAAGGTCTATCGGAAAATAGTTGGGAGCCTCTATCTCCAAAAAGCTTTTAATAATCGACTTTTTATGATTAAGCACCTGAATCTCCCTCATAATTACAGAGGGTGCGGTAATTGTGATTATAGCCTTTTTTATCCTGATACCGTTTCGAGAGAGATATTGTTTTATACTGTCCGCAACCGCTTTTGCATCCTTGATTTCTCCGCC
Organism: Firmicutes bacterium ADurb.Bin193; assembly: GCA_002070105.1. Classification (GTDB taxonomy): domain Bacteria; phylum Bacillota; class Clostridia; order Monoglobales; family Firm-18; genus MWCQ01. The sequence continues at coordinate 12,475 of MWCQ01000002.1, forward strand.
CTGTATGCTGTCCTTGGCGGTCGGAATCAATTCCATACGCTTTATTTTAACGCCTTTGTTGTTTCTTGAAACAACAATCAGCTTTGTAGCGGAACATCCGAATTCAAAAACTGCGAAATTTTTATTAAACATTGGTATACCCCCAAGTATGTATTTATGACAACGGCCGATTCGCACGGAAACCGCCGTTAATTATCAACCTTAATTCTGTGATAGTTGCTCACTTCACAAACTGCCTGTTTATCATATCTTGTCGCATGGGTTCTTATTCTTACGGTAATCAAATCGTTGTCGGTTTTTTCAACGGCAAAGCCTTCAATACCGTCTATGCCCGTTGCAACAACAAATCTTGAATCGTCTACCGTAAGCACAAACTCATGCAGGTTTGTTTCGGCGTTAAATTCCACGGTATATGTATAATTAAGAAGTTGTCCTTCCGAATCCGGTATTGTTAGCGTAAGACCGTTTCCGTCCGGAACGGAATAAAGCTCTCTCTGGTTGCTCCGCCTTATGTTGGTCATTACATTCTCCATCGCCGCGCGCGCCGAACTCTGGGCATCAAGCCGTGACATAACCGCAAAATACGCATTCTGGTTTGTAAATAAAAATGCGCATGCAAGGGATATGACCAATCCCGAAATCGCTATTGCAAGTATTATTTCCAACAAGGTTACGCCCTTACGGCATTTTAGCATACCCAAGATTATCCGCACCACTTTTCCTTGATATTTAAGCGGGTTTTAAAACAACCCGACATACCAGGTTAAAAGCCTTTCACCGAACAGCGCCGAGATAAAAATCCCCGCAGACAAAAACGGCGCGAAGGGTACGGCATACTTCCTTCCCACACGCTTTACCGCCATAAGCCACACCGCTACGGCAGAGCCGATAAGGGATGCAATAAAAAGCGCCATAATTATATTCTGCCAGCCTATACAAAAGCCGAAAGCCGCCATCATCTTTATATCCCCGCCGCCCAGGCCGCCTTTGGATATAAGTGCGATTATATAAAGAATAAGACTTGCGGCAAAAAAACCGATTATATAGTTTAATATGTTGCCCCTGTATATGTTGAAAGCAAGCCCGCCGACAAACGCAATAGCAAGCGCACCGTCGGGTATAATTCCGTTTTCGCCGTCAACGACCGCAATGAATAAAAGGAGTGACGACAAAAACGCAAAATAAATTGTTTCCCACGAAAGCCCGAACCTTAAAAAGACAATAACAAACAAAACCCCCGAAGTAAGCTCGACAAGAGGGTAACGCGCACTTATCTTTTCGCCGCACAGGCGACATTCACCCCCAAGCACAAGCCAGCTTACAAGAGGGATAAGGTCGTAGTATTTTATTTTTCCGCCGCAGGAGGGGCAGTGCGAGCCGCCCGTTACAACAGACTCTCCCTTAGGCAGTCTGTGGATGCATACATTCAAAAAGCTGCCTATGCACACGCCGTACAAAAACATTAAAAAAGCAAAAATTATCGCCATATAAAAACTCCCGAAAGGGTTGCATTACCCCCGCAGGATTCTGCGGGGGTAATGCTATATATGCTTTGTTGTCTTATTAAGCTGTTAAACTGTTATTAGCTTTCTCCGCCTTCTCCGCCTTCTCCTACCGGGGCTGATGTCATTTTTCCTGTCTGATCTATGGTATATTGCGTTCCGTCGAAAGCAAATGTCACATTACCTTCAAAATCATCAAGATTTACAATTTGAATTGAGAATTGGCTATTGCCGCTCTGAGTTGTCATTTCTTGAATATTGGGGAATGCTTTTTTGAGTTCAATTGTTAGTTGATCGCCATCATCTAGCTCATTCAAGTCAATGGGTCCAATTGGTTCAATGTTATTATCCGGATTTGTATCGCTGTTAGCGGATACGACTGCAAGGTTCATTGATTTTACGATTGACTGAGCTGTCGCTATATCGGCTTTTACCTTTGAATCTTTAAGGATGTTAAGCGCCGACGGGATTGCAATTGCGGAGATTACGCCGAGAATCGCGATTACGACAATAAGCTCTACGAGTGAAAAACCTTTTTTTGACCTAAACATTTTTAACATTTTTACTCCTCCTGTTTTTTTATTTTTAAGCCTTTTTCAAAAGGCTTAACAACAAATTTATCCGATGGTTTCCATCATTCCGAACATCGGCTGGACTATCGAAAGTACGATAAAGCCGATAACCACCGCGAGAACGCTGATTAGCGCAGGCTCCATAAGCGATGTGACCTTTTCGGTCTGTTCGGCAATCTCCTCATCGTAAAAGTCGCCTATCTTGTCAAGAACGCTTTCAAGCCGTCCGGTATCCTCACCTACTTTAATCATCTGAACGGTCATTTTCATAAACATATCCGTTTCAATGAGCGCCTGTGTAAGCGTAAGACCATGCCCGACGCTTGCTCTTACCGTTTCAACCGCACGGCGGTAAACCTTGTTGCCGACAACCTTTGAAACTATCTCAAGCGCGGTAAAAAGCGGAAGCCCCGACGCAACAAGCGAGGATAAAATCCTTGCAAACCTTGATATGATGATTTTTTTGTTAAGCTCGCCCACCACGGGAATCATAAGCTTTATTTTGTCTATGCCGAGCGAGCCTATCTCTGTTCTTTTTAGAAGCTTAAAGCCCACGACAAGCGAAAAAATCCCTAAAAGAATCAAATACCAGTATTTCGTTACGCCGCCCGAAATCTTAAGCAGAAGCTTAGTCGTACCCGGAAGCTCCGTCCCCGAACTTTCAAACATCTTAACGAAATTCGGCACAACGCCGATTAAAAGTATTGCAATAACTATAACGGCAATAAACAGGAGAACAATCGCATAAGTCATCGAGCCTTTTATCTTGCCAGTTATGGCAATTTCTTTTTCAAAATGCACCGACATTTTCAAAAATGAGTCCTCAAGATTACCCGACAATTCGCCCGCTTCGATAATATTGAGCATAATGTCGGGGAAAACATCCTTGTGGTTGCGCATTGCGGCGTTTAAGGACTGTCCCTTTTGGACTTCGTCCTGCATATTTGCCGTAATTTTCCGCAGTTTTCTGTTTTCGGTCTGTCTTTTTAATATGTCAAGCGCGGAAAGCACGGGAATCCCCGAATCAAGCAGAATCGCAAACTGATTGCAGAAAATGGACAAATCCTTAGGTTTAACCTTGTTCAAAAACCCAAGGTCAATTTCGCTGTCAAAAATCGACCCTACGCTAACCTTAAGCGGCGTGTACTTAAGCTCCTTAAGCTTGTTTATCGCCGATATCTTGTCTGGCGCGTCCAGGGTTCCCTTGACAATCTTGCCGTCTCTGTTAATTGCCTTATATTTGAACATTTCCATTTGGCTTCTACCTCACAAGGTCAAGCTTTTTTGCGGCATTTAAGGCTTTTTGCCCCAAGCCCGATTTTAAATCGCGGTAAACTCCCCCTAAAAACTAAAATCAGGGGTTATACGAAACATAGACCGAGGCAAGACTCTTTTGCATCGCCTCTTTGTCTATACAATATGTAAGGGCATTTTCTTTTGTTATTTCGCCGTTTTTCACAAGATCTATAAGGCTTTGGTCAAGTGTCTGCATTCCAAGCTGTTTACCCGTCTGAAGCTGAGAAACAATCTGATGGTTCTTCCCTTCCCTGATAAGATTCCTTATGGCGGGCGTAATCTTCATAACCTCATACGCCGCGACACGGGTTCTGCCGTTTATGTGAGGGATAAGCTGAATTGACACAACACCCTCTAAAATTGCGGCAAGCTGTATTCTTATCTGGTTTTGCTGATGGGGCGGGAATACATCGACTATCCTGTCGATTGATTTGCAGGCGCCCACCGTGTGAAGCGTTGAAAACACAAGGTGACCAGTTTCCGCCGTGGTCAGCGCGATGGAAATCGTCTCAAAATCACGCATCTCTCCTATCAGAAGCACATCGGGGTCCTGCCTTAAGCATGCCCTTAATGCGTTTGCGTAGGAGCCGGTATCGGAGCCTATCTCCCTCTGGTTAAACAGTGATTTTTTGTTCGGGTGCAAAAACTCGATAGGGTCTTCCAGAGTTATTACATGGGCGCTTCGCGTTTTGTTTATTTCGTTTAATATTGTCGCAAGGGTCGTCGATTTACCCGAACCCGTAGGACCCGTTACAAGAACCAGCCCTCTTTTAAGCTGTGCAAACTCTAAAATCGAAGGCGGCATATTAAAGTCCTTCGCATCGGGAACCTCCGATTTTATGATACGGAGCGCGGCGGCATAGTACGATCGCTGTTTAAATACATTTACCCTGAACCTTGCCTTGTCTTCAAAAGTATACGCAAAGTCAACCTCACCGTCACGCTCTAAAATTTCGAATTTATCCTTGGGCGTTATTATCCTTGCGATATCCTCCGTATCCTGCGGAATCAGAATCTCGTCATTATACGGCACAAGATTACCGCTTATCCTCGACATAAGCGGCGATGTCGCCGAAATAAGCAAATCCGACGCTTTAAGTGCGATTACATCTTCAAAAAACTTAAACAGCTGTTCCTTTTGCAATAGGGCACCTCTTTTTTGAATACGATATTAACGCAATTTTATTCAAGCGAATACGCGATTTTTATAAGCTCGTCCAGTGTTGTAACACCGTCTCGCACCAGCCTTGCGCACGAAGCCCTCAGTGTGAGCATCCCTTCTTCAATAGCCGTTTCCCTGATCGCATCGCATGAGGCGTTCTGGTTTATAAGCTCTTTTATGGCATGAGATATGGGGAGAATCTCATATACGCCTATTCGCCCTCTGTAACCCGTGTTGTTGCACGCGGGGCAGCCCTTTCCTCTGTAAAGCTTTTGAATCCCCTCAAGCTTAATTGTCTGTATAATGGTAAGCTCGTTGGGCATCGGCTCATACTCCGTCTTGCATTCCGAGCAAATCCTGCGCACAAGCCTCTGGGCAATAATACCCACTATCGCCGAGCCGATTAAAAACGACTCGATATTCATGTCAAGCAGGCGAGTTATGGTGCTCGGAGCATCGTTGGTATAGATTGTGCTGATAACCAAATGACCTGTAATAGCCGCCCTTATCGCAATCTCAACCGTCTCCTTGTCGCGTATCTCACCGACTACGATAATATCTGGGTCCTGCCTCAAAAACGAACGGAGAGCGGAGGTAAAGTCAAGCCCCGCCTTCGCGTTTACCTGAACCTGATTAATGCCTGTTATCGATGCCTCGACAGGATCTTCAATCGAAACGATGTTAACATCGTCACGGTTAAGCTCGCCAATCATGGTATACATCGTCGTCGATTTGCCGGAGCCGGTAGGGCCTGTGATTAGTACCATGCCGTATGAATTTTTTATGATGCTGTCGAATTTCTCAAGGTCTGACTTGTATCTTATAATGTCCTTCTTTGACATTACAAGACCCTTTTTGTCGATTACCCTTATAACAACCTTTTCGCCGTGAATCGTTGGCAGGCAGGAAACACGCATATCATACTCGTTGTCGTCAATCGTCAGGGAAAACCTGCCGTCCTGGGGCTTGCGCTTTTCCGCAATATTAATTTGTGAAAGAATTTTTATCCTGACGATTATAGCGGAAAGCAAGGTTATATCCTGTCTCATAACCTCTTCAAGCTGACCGTCAATCCTTAGGCGAATTCTAATTGAATTTTCCTGTGGCTCTATATGTATGTCAGACGCATTCGACCTTATTGCCTGTTCGAAAACGGTATTTAATATTTTTATGATCGGAGAGGATGTTTTAAGCGCTTCAATATCAACATCTTCCTCCTGCTCGGTTACGGTTCCGCCAAACTGCTTTTTGAATTCCTCCGCGGCGGCGATTGCCGTGCCTTCGCCGAAATGCAGTCCGATAATCTTTCGAATCTGATCAAGCGAAGAAATTACAGGCTCAACCGCCATTTGAGTATAGTAGGTTATATCATCTATTGCATAGATATTAAGCGGGTCGCTCATTGCAACAATAAGCTTTCCGTTCTCTATCCCGATGGGTATAAGGTCATATCTTCTCGCTATGGTTTCTGAAACAAGCTTTACTATTTGGGGGTCAACCTCAATTTTCTTTAAATCGACATATCTTATACCGAACTTTTTTTCGAGGACTCGTAAAAAATCGTCCTGAGACACCATTTTCATATCGGTTACAATCTCGCCGATTCTTTTTCCGGTCTTTTTCTGTATCTCTAAAACTTCTTTAAGCTGTTCTTTAGTGATTAATCCGTCAGCAATCAGCAATTCACCGATACGGACCTTGCTCGCCCTCAAATGTAAATCGCCTCCCAAAAATACGCAAAAAACGACCAACAGCGATAATTTATATCGCAATTATATCATTATGCGACATTGTTGTCAACATTTTTTAATGAAAGCTTTTTACCTTTACACCCAAAAATTTTTCTTGGCAAAAACGCCCTAAAACCCGCAGAATATAAGAAAAAATATAGGAAATATGGCAACCGGAGGATTTTTGTAACAAATATGTAAGAAACAAAGACCACTTATTTTGTCCATTAAGCCCACAAATGAGGGTCAATTTGTTGTGACAAATATTTTTCATTCATCTCTTATATTTCTTTTTTTGTGTGCGATATTTCGCACGAACAGCAACCGAATATGCTATAAATTACCTTGACAAGACCTGATATGTAACGAACGAATACCGCAATAAATGTATCATTAATGCATTGACATTGTTCGTCAAAATGAGTATAATAATTGTACTAATATGCAGGCGGGAGGACTTTCAATGAACGGATATATATCGGTTAATGAGGCTTCAGAGCGTTTCGGCGTCTCACCGAGGCGGGTACAAACGCTTTGTGAAAAAGGAAGGATAAAAGGCGCAGAGAAGATTAGCGGAGTCTGGATAATCCCGCAGGATGCCAAAAAGCCGCCGGATGCGCGCACAAACAGAACAATCGTATCAGACGGGCAATTATCTTTATTCGATATTTCAAACGAAAGGTCGGATATCCTTACTTTTAGTGAGGTCTGTCGGGCATTGTCCGTTTCGACCGCAACGGGGCGTAACTGGATCAGGCTCGGAAAAATAAAACCGATTGATCCTGCGTCAAAAACTCCTGTTTTTTCCCGTAATGCGGTTGAGGAGATTTTAAAAGCCGTGCAACAGGGAACAAAGGTGTTAAAATCAAGGCGCAACAAGAAAAAAATTTCCGGAACGGCTTTATACAACAACTACATTGCAAACAGCCACAATATCAATACCGTTAATGAAATACTGAGTTCGGACTTGCCGTTGCTCGATGAAAATGCGCTACGGGTGATAATTGCGAATTTTTCATTGCAGTTTATTTGCAAAACGCTCGGTATCGATATAAAAGGGAATCTTATTAAAGAGTATTTAAGCGGAGATTTGGATGTTTTGGGCTTTAGCCCGCTTATAGCCGATTTGCTTTCGGGGTGTGACAGCACCGATTTGGAAAATGAACGCTATGAGCATATTTTTAATATTAATCTTGAGTATGTGCCCGACGAAGATTGTTTGGGGTTTGTGTATATTTCTCTTCGGAATATATCGGAGAGAAAACTAAACGGAGCATATTATACTCCGCTGTCGGTTGTGAAAGAGTCGGTTCAACTAATAAAAGAAACAACAAATCTTAATGGCAAGCTAATACTCGACCCTTGCTGCGGGACAGGGAATTTTCTTTTGTATCTGGCTTGTCAGGGAATAGAGCCGGAATTTTTGTACGGGCAGGATATTGATGAATTGGCGATTCAGATAGCCAGACTTAATCTTGCTTTAAGATTTAATATAACCGATGAAGTGTTCTGGCGGGAGCATCTGGTATGCCGTGACGCCCTCGGCGCACCGCTTCAATTAAGCTGTGATGTAATTTTGGGGAACCCCCCCTGGGGATATAATTTTACCTCGGAGGAGCTTGTTTTCCTGTCAAAAAAATATAAATGCGCCTCCCCAAAGAAGGCGGAATCCTACGACCTGTTTGTTGAACGAGCGCTCTCTGTGTTAAATCAGGACGGTCTGCTATGCTTTATACTCCCCGAAGCTATACTGAATGTTAAATCGCACGGCACGATTCGGGAAATTCTGCTTGAAAAGTACCGATTTAGATTTGTATCCTTTTTGGGTAATGTATTCAGCGGAGTTCAATGCCCTTGTATCATAGCGGGAATAATAAATAATACTCAGCCGTCGGGAATAAAGGTCCGCAATGGGCAACAATCGTTTATCATAAGCCCGAACAGAAAATTTACATCAAAAATTTTTAACCTTCATGTGCCCGATGAAATCCAGCATTGTATTGATGAAATCAGCGGATGTGCAAATAAAACCACATTATCGGGAAAGGCAAAATTCGCTTTGGGTCTGGTAACGGGGAATAACCGGGCATACCTGTCCGACACGCCTCGGGACGGTTATGAGCCGGTTCTTAAGGGTAGTAACATACAAAAATACAGGATAACGGACAACTATTCGTATGTACGGTTTGAACCCGAACATTTTCAACAGGTGGCACCGATAGAACTCTATCGCTCCCCCGAAAAACTGCTTTATCGTTTTATCTGCGAAACCCTTGTTTTTGCATATGATGACAAGCGGACACTGTCTTTAAACAGCTGTAACATTCTGATACCCGAAATCCCTGAACTTAAAATGAAGTATGTCCTTGCGATCCTGAATTCAAGCGTATCGACCTTTTACTGCACACAAAAATACAATTCAGTAAAAATTTTGCGTTCGCACATTGAGGAGATACCCATACCCGTTGTTTCGGATTATGTTCAAAATGAGGTAATCCGAATTGTTGACCGCATAATGCAATCATCGCAAAATATCGAAAATTTATATGAAACACTGGATGACTATATTATGGAGATTTACGGACTTCCGCCGAAAAGCCGAAATATAATAAGAGAATCACTTGTTGGTAAAAACCGTTTTCTGCCCCGCTGAAATCTATGAGAATGCCTGTATTGCCTTAATATAAAGCGAGCATTCAACCCGCTTTTTCTCCATTTCACAGCCTATTTCGTAAGGTATATTTATATCGCCGCCGAACTGATATGCGTTTGCGTGACAGCCGCCGCTGCAATAAAACTTTGCCCAACAATCTCTGCATTTTGGCTTTGTATACACATTTGCGGCGGCAAACTCCCGCATTTTCGACTTGTCACAGCTTCCGTCGTGAACACTGCCCAAAACAAAATCCCTGTTGCCGACAAACTGATGGCAGGGGTATATATCCCCCTCCGGCGTTATGGCGACATACTCGCACCCCGCGCCGCAGCCAGACATACGCTTTATAACGCAGGGTCCCTGTGTAAGGTCCGTCATAAAGTGAAAGAAGTTAAACCATTTGTCCGTGCCGAGCCTTTTTAAATACTCATCCGCAAGAATCTCGTACTGGTTAAAAACAAAGGGAAGATCCTCGCGCCGAATCGAATACCCCGAATTTGCGCCCCCGACCACGGGCTCGACCGAAATCTGTTTAAAGCCCTCGTCCGCGAGATGAAGCACATCTTCGGAAAAATCAAGGTTGTGCCTTGTGAAGGTTCCCCTCACATAATAGTTATCCTGATTTCTCGAATCAGCCGCACGCCTCAGCCTCGGCATAATCACATCATAGCTTCCCGCGCCCTTGTCCGTTTTGCGCATACGGTCGTTAACAGCCTTGCGCCCGTCGATACTCAAAACAAGGTTGGACATATTTTCGTTGATAAACCGAAGCTTGTCCTCGTCCAAAAGGACACCGTTTGTTGTCAGCGTAAGGCGGAAGGTTTTACCGCACTCCTTTTCACGCTTTCTTATATACTCTGTAAGTGTTTTTATTACCTCAAAATTCATAAGGGGCTCTCCGCCGAAAAAGTCTATTTCGATATTTCGCCTTCCGCCCGAATTTTTAATTACGAATTCAACCGCCTTTTTCCCTGTTTCCTCGGACATCATGCAGCGCTCGCCCGTAAAATTGCCCGTACCCGCAAAGCAGTATCCGCAGCGCATATTGCAGTCATGCGAAATGTGCAGGCAAAGCGCTTTAATAAAGGGTTCCTTGCGTATTTCCGCCGCCAAATCGGCGTATTCGTCCTTGCTGTAAAGTATTCCTGCTTTATAGAGGGTCGAAACCTCATCATACGCCTGTAAAACCTCTTCTTTGGGATATTCCGAAAGCGTATCAAAAATTTCGTCGAAAAGGATACCTTCAGGGGGAAGCCCGCCGAATTTTTTATCGAGAAAACTGATTAGTGCCATAGCAACGCCGTCAACCGTATGAACCGCACCGCTGTTTACATCAACGACTATATTCCTGCCGTTTATGCTGAATGTATGTATCATTATTTACACCTCTTGTATCAATCTTTGATTAAAAAGCAAAAGACTAACGAGCGTTAGTCTTAAACTTACTTTTTTGCTATGCAAAAGGTCTATTTCTTCTCGCATTTTTGATTTGCAACCGTGCAGGAAGTCTTGCAAGCGGACTGGCAGGATGTCTGGCATTCGCCGCATCCGCCGTTTGAAGCGCTTTGCTTTAAGGTTGCGCCGCAAATGGTTTTTATGTGTTTCACGCTGTTTATCCCCCTTTTATCTTTTTGTATTAACTCCGATAATGCCCCCGAATGCCCCCGAAAGAGCACCGACAAGCAGCATCGTCAGAAAACTCATTCCGAACGAAAAGTCCCCGGTAAGCATCGAGCCGATTATATACAGGGTTACCACATAGACGATACCGGAGATTGAGCCGAAAAGCCATCCTTTGATTTTGGCCGTTCTCGTAACAAGAAAGCCCGAAAAAATTACACCGACAATCGTAATCAAAAGCACTACAACAGGAACAAATTCCTCCGGAAACGCAAGGTAGGTAACAAGGACCGAGAAAACCGAAAGAAGCAGTATTGTTACAGCGTAGCAAAGCGCAATGCTTTTTGCGATATTAACAAGCTTCAATCCGCCTTCATCGCCCGATTCCTTTGATGCATTAATCGTTTTAAACATAATACTCCCTCCGAATAATTCATATACCTTTATATATGTTATTCGGATTTAAGGGAATTATGACTATTCAATGAGTATCTTAGCAAATTGTGCGCCAAACGGGTGGCGCTTTGCGCCTTTGCTTGCGCGTTTTTGGTGCATCGCACCGAGGGTATTTTATAAGATGCCCTAAAGGAGTTATGCCTGATATAGTCCTTTTATTGCGCTTTTTTCAAACTTTAGCTTTGTTTTGTCCGCGCCGACCTCAACGGTAACGGTGTCATCCTTAATCGCGGAAATCGTCCCGATAATCCCGCCTATGCTTACAACGGTATCACCGACCTTAAGTGCGGCAAGCATTTCCCTGGTCTGCTTTTCACGCTTTTTTTGCGGCCTTATAAGAAGGAAATAAAACACCGCAATCAAAAGAACGGGAAACGCCAAGGACGAAATAAGCTCATTGGTCGGAATCCCCGCCGGCGTAGGGGTCTGCGCCTCGGCAGCGACCTTCAGTGCCCATAACCAATCCATTAAATCAACTCCTAAATTATATTGTAGTTATTATATATGACTTACCCAAGTTTTGCAACTGTTTTTTGGTGGTGTTATTCTTCTATAAACTCCTTTTTAAGCACGGCGGTTGCCTTGTCAAAGCTGACGCTGTCGAGCAAAACGGAAATTTCGGTGTCTGATGTTGTGATAAGCTTTATCTCAAGCCCGTTTTGCGCAAGGGCGGAAAACAGCCTTGCCGCAACGCCCCACTGTGTTTTCAAAAGCTCGCTGTATATCATGAATTTGCAATTCCCCGCGCTTACCTCGGTTACAATCCCCTTATACCTTTCTTTAAGCCCGCCCACAACCTCGAGCGTTTTTTGAAGGTCGCTTTCGTTTATCGTAAACGAAAGGTTTATTTTGTCCTTGTAGGGAACCGTCTGGCAAATCATGTCCACATTAATCTTAGCCGCGCCTATCTCACCGAAAATATCGGCAAGCACCGCCGCCGTGTTCGGTATATTTGTTAGTGTGACCAACGCAACCTCCGAGGCGCTGCTTAAAGAAAAGCTACCCATTATAATCCCTCCTGAAGCGAACTAACCAAATCCTTCATATCATAAAGCCCCGCCGGCTTGCCCGCAATATACTTTGCCGCGCGCACCGCGCCGACAGCAAAAACCTCTTTTGATGTTGCCTGATGCTTTAATTCTATAACCTCATCCTTGCCCGCAAAAATTACGGAGTGGTCGCCCGTAATGGTTCCGCCTCTTACCGCGTGAATCCCTATTTCGTTCGCCCCGCGCTTTCTCCTTACGGAGTGGCGGTCATAGACATATTCGTATTCGCCGCTTAACGCTTCCGAAACCGCGTCGGCAATCGCAAGCGCAGTCCCGCTCGGTGAGTCTATCTTTTGGTTGTGGTGCTTTTCGATTATCTCTATGTCAAACGAGCCCTCCAAAAATTTCGCCGCACGGACGGCAAGGTCAATTAACAGATTTATCCCCAAAGACATATTGGCGGAGAAAAACACCGCAACCGACTTTGAAGCCTTTTTAATCAGCTTTATATCCTCCGCCGAAAGGCCCGTCGTACAAATAACGGCAGGTATCTGCTTCTTTACCGCATAATCCAAAAGCCCCGCAAGCGAGCTCGGATGGGAAAAGTCGATTATGGCATCCGCACCGCCCGAATACTCGAAGGGCGACGCCACAACGGGGTATCCGTTTTGTGCGGATGTATTGATATCAAAGCCGCAAACAATTTTCATCCCGCTGTCATTTGCGACTATCGAGGATACGACATTACCCATTTTCCCGTTACAGCCGCTCAAAACAACATTTATCATTAAGTAACACTTCCTTTACAGCAAACCGTAGTTTTTAAGAGCAAGCCTTAGCGTTTCGAGATTTTTGCCCTCCATCTCGCATAGCGGCATACGAAGTGCGCCGACATTATATCCCAAAAGATTCATTGCTGTTTTTACCGGAATGGGATTTACCTCGACAAAGAGGGCATTAATAAGCTCAAGCATTTTAAGCTGAAGCTTTGCGCTTTCCGCCACATTGCCCGATATGTAAAGCTCTGTCATGTCATGGATTTCCCTGGGAAGAATGTTTGCCGCAACGGAAATAACTCCTTTGCCGCCCAGCGACATAACGGGCACAATCATATCGTCGTTGCCCGAATAGAGTATAAGGTCATCCCCGCATTCGGCGGCAATCTGGGCGACATAGGATATGTTTCCGCTCGCTTCCTTTATTGCGTTTATGTTGGGGTGACCCGAAAGAGTCTTTGCCGTGTCTACGCTAATATTAAGCCCCGTGCGGGACGGAACATTATACAAAATTATCGGGATATTAACGCTGTCGGCATGAAGAAGGTAATGCTGCGTAAGACCCTTTTGAGTGGTCTTGTTGTAATACGGCGTGACAAGGAGCAGCGCGTCCGCGCCCAGTCTTTGCGCCTCAAGGCTGAGCTCAACCCCGTGCCTTGTGTCGTTGCTCCCCGTTCCCGCAATTACGGGAACCCTTTTTGCGGTCTTTTTAACCGCATATTCTATGCATGCAAGATGCTCCTTATCATTCATGGTCGATGCCTCGCCGGTTGTTCCGCAAATAACAATCGCATCGGTTTTGTTGTTTATCTGAAAGTCAATAAGCTCGCCCAGCTTTTCAAAATCAACTTCGCCTCCGCCGGTAAACGGGGTAACTATCGCAACCCCGGAGCCCGTAAAAACAGGATTTTTCATAGCAAATACCTCTGCCTTTCCGACCTGCAAAAATAGTTTTCACCGCGCACTTACCGCAGGTCTTTGTAAGGCGCGCACATACTTTAATAATTCGGTATAGCAAACCTTTTATTATTTTCTCTTTTGTATATAGCCCTCGGCACATAAAAGCTCTGCCATCAAAACGGCGCCGCCCGCCGCACCCCTTACGGTGTTGTGTGAAAGCCCCACAAACTTTATATCGTACTGGCTGTCGGGGCGAAGCCTTCCGACACTTACAGCCATGCCGTTTTCAATTTCCCTCTCCGTCTTAGCCTGAGGGTGGTCGTCCTCTTCAAAATAATGAAGGAACTGTTTGGGCGCGGAGGGCAGGTTAAGCTCCTGCGCACGGCCCTTAAATTCGTTCCATATCTGTTTTATCTCCTCTATCGAGGGCTTTTCCTCAAAGCTTGCAAAAACCGCCGCAAGATGTCCGTCGGAAACGGGAACCCTTATGCACTGCGCCGTAAACTGCGGCGATGTTGCGTTGATAATTTTTCCGTCCTTTATTTCGCCCCAGATTTTAAGTGGCTCCTGCTCGGACTTTTCCTCTTCGCCTCCGATGTAGGGAATTATATTGTCATTCATTTCGGGCCATGTGTCAAAGGTCTTCCCCGCACCCGAAATAGCCTGATAGGTACAGCAAAGAACATTTTTTATGCCGAACTTATTTAGCGGATAAAGCGCGGGGACATAGCTTTGAAGACTGCAATTCGATTTAACCGCGATAAAACCTCGCTCGGTTCCCAGACGCTTTTTCTGAAATTCTATAACCCTCGCGTGGTCGGCGTTAAGTTCGGGAATTATCATGGGGACATCGGGTGTGTTCCTGTGCGCGCTGTTGTTTGATATAACGGGGCATTCAAGGCGCGCGTACTTTTCCTCAAGCGCCTTTATTTCGTCCTTTTTCATATCGACCGCGCAGAATATAAAATCAACCTGTGATGCTATCTTTTCGGCATCCCCGGAAGCGTCCATAACAATCATATCTTTAATTCCCGCAGGCATGGGCGTTTTCATCGCCCAGCGGCCGCCCACAGCCTCGGCATAGCTTTTGCCCGCAGAGCGACTGCTTGCCGCAACAATCTTTACATTAAACCACGGGTGGTTTTCCAGTAAGGTAAGAAACCTTTGCCCGACCATTCCCGTTGCACCGACTACCGCTACATTGTACTTTTCCATTGATATTCCCCCGTCATTATAAGCAGTTTTGCTTTCAGCCATACAAACATACTTTGCCCATCCTGTTATAATACAGTATATTTGCATTTGATTTATTATATAATATCATCTTGTCGCGGGAGTGTCAAATATTTTTGACATAAAATTGTAAGTGGAAATTATGCTTTTTTTGTGCTAAAATGTTAAAAGCGGATGAAATATCAGAGGTGATACATATGAAAAAGGCAATTTTGGTTTTATTGCTTTTTATCGCAACCTACATAAATGTGTCGGCAGACGAAGAGCAAACGATAAAAATAGGGCTTTTGTACGGCTCTGCCGCTGTAGAGTCTGTCGAGCTTTCCTTCGACGGCAAGTGTATTACCGCCAATAGGGACGATATTGAGGACGAGAAGTCATACGCCGCCGAAAACAACGAGATTACCGTTAACGGAAGGCGGTATCGGGGGAGAATTATTTTAAAGAAAAACGCAGAGGGAAAGCTTAATGTTATAAATGAAGCGAATCTTGAGGATTATGTCTCCGCCGTAATTTCAAAGGAGATGTCGCCCGATTTCGAGGCGGAGGCGTTAAAGGCACAGGCGGTGTGCGCCAGAACATACGCCGCCGCCAACAAAAATAAACACGCAAAGCACGGCTTTGATGTTTGCGCCGGGGTTGACTGTCAGGTTTACTTCGGTATGGATGCGGAACACCCCAAAACAATAGCAGCGGCAAAGGATACCGAAGGTGAAATTCTTATATATGAAGGAAAGCCCGCTTTAACCGTATATTTTGCCACAAGCGGAGGGCATACTGAAGATGCCGAATTTGTGTGGGGCACAAAGATTCCTTATCTAAAGGGCGTTCCTGATCCGTTCGAAAGCGAAAAGTGCTATGCTTACAGATGGACAAGGTCGCTATCGCCAGAAAAGGCGGGGCAGATTCTGGAGGAAAACGGGTATGAACTCGGAACGATTAAAAGCATTACCGTAGAGAAGGTAAGCGACAACGGCTCGGTCTATGCCTTAAAGGTCGTCGGAGAAAAGGGCGAAAAGATTTTTACAAACGAGGCTTGCCGAACACTGTTCGGATATGATGTTCTTTTAAGCCAGGCATACACCGTCGAAAAGGACGAGGGAGTGTCCGTAAAGGCCTATAAAGGCAGTATTAACACCTCGAATATGTATGTTTTGTCCGCAGAGGGAACCACCCGATACAGCGGGGAAACGCTTTACCTTGAGGGGAGCGAAAAAGTCTCGGTAGAAACCCCGCAGGCTACGGGCGATTTTGTATTCAAGGGCAGAGGGAACGGACACCTTGTCGGAATGAGCCAGAACGGAGCAAACGCAATGGCTAAGGCGGGTATCAGCTATGACAAAATACTTACTTATTATTACAGCGGTACGGAAATTGAAAAGCCGGAGCCTTCGGAGGCAAGGTCGAACGGCGAGCTTGACGGAATTTAGGATTACAGCCTATAATATAGATTTTTTAAGGAGAACGCATATTGCTTACCAAGGATTTTTTCTACCGCCTGCCCGACGAGCTTATTGCGCAAAAGCCGCTTGCCGACAGGGATATGTCAAGGCTTATGCTTTTGAACCGCAAGACGGGGGCGGTATCGCACGACATTTTCAGAAATATTATAAAATATCTAAACCCCGGCGACTGCCTTGTTTTGAATGACACAAGGGTTATTCCCGCGCGCCTTTTCGGCGTCAAGGAGAAAACGGGCGCGGCCATCGAGTTTCTTTTACTCAATCGGCTTGAAAAGGATGTGTGGGAGGTTATCCTCCGCCCCGGAAGGCGTGCCATGCCGGGCAGTAAATTTATATTCGGCGACTGTCTTCGAGCGGAGGTTTTAAGCGTTGTAAACGACGGGAACAGGCTTGTACGGTTTTATTATGACGGTCTTTTTGAGAATATTTTGGACAGGCTTGGGGAAATGCCCCTTCCGCCTTATATAACCGAAAAACTTGAGGACAAAGAGAGGTATCAGACGGTCTATTCAAAAAACGAGGGCAGCGCCGCCGCACCGACCGCGGGGCTTCATTTTACCGACGAGCTTCTTGACAGGATACGGGATATGGGTGTTAAAATCGCTTTTCTTACCCTTCATGTCGGGCTCGGTACCTTCAGGCCGGTTAAGACGGACAGGATTGAAAACCACAAAATGCACTCCGAATTTTACAGCATTGACAAAGGCACCGCCGACATGATAAACGAAGCGAAGGGAAACGGCAAAAGAGTTGTTGCCGTGGGGACCACCTCCGCAAGAACGCTTGAGAGCGTTACGGAAAACGGGCGGGTTAAGGCGGGCTCCGGTCGGACGGATATTTTTATCTATCCGCCGTATAAATTTAAGATGGTTGATGCGCTTATCACGAACTTTCACCTACCCGAATCTACGCTTTTAATGCTTGTCAGCAGTTTTGCGGGAAGGGAAAACACACTCGCCGCATACGAGACCGCTATAAAAGAGAGATACAGGTTTTTCAGCTTCGGAGATGCAATGTTTATTTATTAAGAGAGGTTTTGATTGTTTATGTTTAAGCTTTTAAAAACGGAAAATGCGGCAAGGCGGGGCGAATTTCACACTCCGCACGGCGTTATACAAACCCCTGTCTTTATGAATGTCGCCACGGCGGCAGCTATAAAGGGGGCGGTTTCCGCGCCCGACCTTAAAGAGCTTAAATGTCAGGTCGCACTCGCTAACACATATCATCTTCACCTTCGCCCCGGTGACGAGGTTGTAAAGGATTTGGGCGGACTTCACATGTTTATGAAATGGGACGGACCGATTCTGACGGACAGCGGCGGATTTCAGGTCTTTTCGCTGTCCAAGCTTCGTAAAATCAAGGAGGAGGGCGTTTATTTCTCATCGCATATTGACGGGCGGCAGATTTTTATGGGCCCCGAGGAGAGCATGAGAATTCAAAGCAACCTCGGTTCGACTATTGCCATGGCGTTTGACGAGTGTGTGGAAAATCCGTCAACGCCGGAGTATGTAAAGCAGTCGAGCGACCTTACGATAAGATGGCTAAAAAGGTGTAAAACCGAGCTTGAACGGCTTAAAGCACAGGAGGGTACCATAAATAAAAGGCAGATGCTTTTCGGGATTAACCAGGGCGGGATATATCCCGAAATACGCATAGAAAATATGAAGGCGATTGCGGAATTATGCCTTGACGGCTATGCCGTGGGCGGGCTTGCTGTCGGCGAAACGACCGAGCAGATGTATGATATTATCGAGCATGTCGAGCCGTTTATGCCCAAGGACAAACCGAGATATTTAATGGGGGTCGGCACTCCCGAAAACATTATCGAGGGAGTTTCGAGGGGTATTGACTTTTTCGACTGTGTAATGCCGAGCAGGAACGCCCGCCACGCAAAGCTATACACATCAAACGGCACGCTTAACCTTATGAACGCAAAATTCGAGCGGGACGACACGCCGATTGAGGAGGGCTGCGGCTGTCCCACCTGTCAAAGCTTTTCAAGGGCGTATATACGCCATCTTTTTAAGGCGAAGGAGATGCTTGCAATGCGCCTTTCGGTAATGCACAACCTTTATTTTTACAACACCCTTGCGCAGGAAATAAGAAACGCCCTCGACGAAGGCGTTTTTGAAAAATATAAAAGCAACAAGATTAAAATTTTAGCGCAGAAAATTTGAGGGTCTTTGTTTTCGGCTTGATATTAGCCCCTCTGTGTACTCGCTCATGGCTTTAAGCTCATTTTCGCTTGGGACAAAGTTGGCTCGAACGCCGTCACCGTATACATTGAGATTCAGCGAGCGCAAACGCTCTGCAAGCATCGGAACACCCTCACCGCTCCAGCCGTATGAGCCGAACACGCCGCAGAGCTTCCCCTTGTTTTTTATGGCGTCAATGGAGGACACGATATCCCATACGGGCTTTAGCGCGTCCTTGTTTATTGTGGGAGAACCGAGCATCAGAACACTGCATGAGTCGATTTTTTCTTTTATAGCCCCTGAGTCATGCTCGATAATGTTCAGCATTTCAGTTTCATATCCGGCTTTAATCAGGATATCGCGCGCCGTTTCGGCAAGCGCCTTGGTACAGCCGTATGCCGAAACATAAAGAATCAGGGCGGTCTTGTCTTTAACCGGAGATTCGGCGCTCCACCGTCTGTATTTCTCCTTCGCGGCTTCTATGCTTTCGGTAAGAATCGGGCCGTGGCTTGTGCATATTGTTTGAATATTCAGCTTGTCGACCTTTTCAAGCCCCGCCACAACAAAGCTTCTGAACGGGCTGAAAATCGCTTTATAATAGTTTTCAAAGGCCTTCTCGTAATCGGCGGGGTACTTTATATATTTGTCAACAAGCCTCGGCTCGCAGTAGTGCGCCCCGAAAAAGTCGCAGGAAAACAGCGCCTTGTCGGCTTCGGAATATGTAAACATCGAATCGGGCCAATGCAAAAAGGGCGCGGTGATGAAAACAAGCTCCCTGCCGCCGAGGTCGATTTTGTCGCCGTCCTTTGCCGCAACTGCGTTAAAGGTTGTGTTGGTTATCGCCGAAAGGTATTTAATCCCAGGAACGGAGGCGACAACGGTTATGTCGGGGTTAAGTTTTAACAGCGCCGCCAATGAGCCTGAATGGTCAGGCTCGCAATGGTTTAAGATAATATAGTCGATTTTGCTTATGTCGCAAACCTCTTGTATGTTTTCGATATGTTCATCGAAAAACCTTTTGTGCACGGTTTCGATAAGCGCGGTCTTTTTACTGCCCCTTACAAGATAAGCATTGTATGTCGTGCCGAATTCGGTTTTCATAATAATGTCGAAAACGCGAAGATTCGGGTTTTGAACACCGACGGAATAAAAACCGTCGGATATTTTCATCACAGGCATGGTTTATCGCTCCTATAATTCGGTAAATGCGTCCTTTGACAAGCCGCAAACAGGGCATGTCCAATCGTCGGGAATGTCTTCAAAGGGAGTTCCGGGCGCAATTCCGTTTTCCGGATCGCCTACCTCAGGGTCGTAGATATAGCCGCACATACACTCGTACTTTGACATAACATATTCCTCCTTATTTGTTATATTTTGCACTTGCAACAAATTCCACAAGAGCATATATTAAATATAAACCGATTATATCATAAGAATATCACGAAAGCAATATAATAAACTCGTAATTCGGAAAATTTTGTCGGAGGTATTTTAGTATGAAAAAACTTTATACCCGTGCGGGGGATTCGGGGTTTTCCACGACCCTTTCGCAAAGTAACATACCAAAGACGGACATTGTCTTTGACCTTTTGGGCGGAATTGACGAGGCTTCCTCGACACTTTTACTTGCGTACGCCTTGTGCGGGGATGAAAAATTTAAGGAAGATATTAAAAAAATCTGCAGTGACCTTGTGTTGTTGTGCGGGGAGATTGCAGGGGGCAAACGCTTTGTAACGCCTGAAATTATAAAATGTCTTGAGACGAAAATTGACGAATACTGTACGGAGGGCGACTGTTCATGCGGATTTTTGCCTCTGACGGATAACCCCGCCGCCGCCGCTGTTTCCGTTGCAAGGGCAGTTGTACGCCGTGCGGAGCGCTGTGCAGTTAAGTTTTATGGGCAGAAAAGTGACAAGGGCGATATATTAAAGTATCTAAATCGTCTGTCCGATTTTTTATATGCGCTTTCAAGACAGATTGCAAACGAACTTAAGACATAAATAATCGTATAAATATAAATATCCGCACATATTATAGTATTGAAATAAATATGAAGGGTGCGGTTATTTTGATTATACATGTTGTCCGTCCCGGGGATACCATATTCAGACTTTCGCAGGCATATAATGTGCCGTATCAGGAGCTTATAAGCAGTAACGGCCTTGAAAACGCCAACCAGCTTGCCGTCGGGCAGGCGATTGTTATACCCGCGGATTCGATTCCGCATACCGTGACGAGGGGGCAAACCCTTTACAGCATCGCAAGGGCATACAGGGTTGCGCTAAATGATGTTGTTGCGGCAAATCCGCAGATTACAAACCCCTCTCAAATTTTTGTAGGTCAGGTTATTAACATTCCCGTAAGCACACAAAAGCTCGGAACGATTGAGGTAAACGGCTATGCCTTCCCGAATATCGCAGGCGGAATTTTGCAAGGCACACTCCCCCATCTTACATATCTGAGCATTTTCAGCTATCAGGTAAGACCGGACGGAAGTCTGTCAACGATAAACGATACGCCTTTAATTGCGGCGGCGCGGCAGGCAAGGGTTGCACCCATGATGGTTATTACCAACATTGAGGAGGGCGCAAGTTTTTCCAGTGACCTTGCGCATACCATTCTGACAAGCAACGCCGTGCAGGAAACGCTTATCGCCAATGTTATAAGGATTCTGGACGACAAAAACTATTACGGACTTGACATTGACTTTGAATATATTTTCCCCGAGGACAGAGAGAATTACAACAACTTTTTGCGGAAGGTAACAAGCCGCTTAAGGCCTCTCGGATATGTCATCACAACCGCGCTTGCGCCCAAAACATCTGCGGGACAGGTCGGGCTTTTGTATCAGGCGCATGATTATCCTGTGCACGGGGCGCTTGCGGACCATGTTATTCTTATGACCTACGAATGGGGCTATACCTACGGACCCCCAATGGCGGTATCGCCCTTAAATCAGGTAAGAAGGGTTTTAAACTATGCCGTAACGGCTATACCCAGTCAGAAAATACTTATGGGTATGCCCAATTACGGCTATGACTGGACACTTCCGTTTGTTCGGGGCTCGGCGGCGAGGACAATCTCGAATGTCGACGCGGCCGCGCTTGCGGCAAGGATAGGTTCGGAAATTCAGTTTGACGAGGCGGCCCAGTCACCGTTTTTCTATTACAGCGCGGAAGGAAGGCGGCATGTCGTATGGTTTGAGGATGCGAGAAGCGTGCGGGCAAGTCTCAGGCTTGTTGCAGAGTACAACCTCGGCGGCGTGAGCTATTGGACTATAAATCGTTTCTTCCCTCAAAACTGGCTTGTGCTTGAATCGATGTATAATGTGAGAAAGCTTTTGTAAGACTTGTATATGATATGAGTCAACACTACCCGATGAGAAAAAGTGAAGAAACCGTTAAATATTCATTAAGATTCTTCGCTGCGCTCAGAATGACAATCTTCTTACTCACCGACTTTTTTAAGTGCGGGCATAGCAAAAATAATACACTTTAACACAACATAATAAGACCCTAAATCAGAATTATTCTGATTTAAGGTCTTATTATTTACGAAAAAATTATTCCTTCTCCTTCTTCGACTCCTCTATTACCTTTTGCGCCACATTCGGCGGCGCCTCCTCGTAACGCTCAAATTCCAAGGTAAAGCTTCCCCTCGCCTGTGTCATCGAACGAAGGTCGGTTGCATATTTGTGAACCTCGGCCATAGGAACCTCGGCAACAACCTGCTCCATTCCGCCGCCGATCGGGTTCATTCCCAAAACACGGCCGCGGCGTTTGTTAATGTCGCCGATGATGTCGCCCATGTTTGCGGAAGGCACGGTAACCTCAAGGTGCCCGATAGGCTCCAAAAGAACGGGGCTTGCTTCCTCCATACCCTTTTTATATGCAAGCGAGGCGGCAATCTTAAACGCCATTTCGGACGAATCAACAGGGTGATACGAGCCGTCAACAAGCGTAGCTTTAAGATTAACAACGGGATAACCCGCAAGAACACCGTGAAGTATGCTTTCCTGAAGTCCCTTTTCGACGGCGGGGAAGTAGTTTTTGGGAACCGCACCGCCGAATATCTTTTCTTCAAAGGTAAGCCCTTCCTCTTCTCCGGGCTCAAACTCTATCCAGACATGACCGTACTGACCGTGTCCGCCCGACTGCTTTTTATGCTTGCCCTCAACCCTAACCTTTTTGCGGATAGTTTCGCGGTAGGGAACCTTCGGCTCTATAAGGTCAACCGCAACGCCGAATTTTGATTTCAGCTTGCTTGTGATAACATCAAGATGAAGCTCGCCAAGCCCGCTTATAAGCATCTGGTGTGTTTCCAGATTATTATATACCTTAAAGGTCGGGTCTTCCTCAACAAGCCTTTGAAGACCGGAGCTTATTTTTTCTTCGTCACCTTTCGCCTTGGGGGTAATCGCAAGAGTGAGGTTGGGCTCTGGGAATTTTATCCCTTCGATTGCAATGTTCGAACCCTGCTTGCAAAGCGTATCGCCGGTAACGGTAGCCGACAGCTTTGTTACTGCGGCAATATCCCCCGCTATAACCCTGTCGGTTTCTATTTGCTTTTTGCCGAGAACATAATATATCTTGCCGATTTTCTCGGTATTGCCCGTTCTGCTGTTTGTTACGGTCATATCGGGTTTTAGCTCGCCCTGATAAACCCTGAAGTATGACAGCTTTCCGACATAGGGGTCGGCAACCGTCTTAAACACCATTGCCGCCAAAGACGCGGAAGCGTCCGCCTTAAGCTCACCGCTTGCCGTCTTTTCGCCGGGCATATCCGCGGGAGAGGGGAGGTATTCCCCAATGGCATCAAGCAAAACTCCTATACCCTTATTGTCGATGGCAGAGCCGCAAAGAACCGGAACTATATCGCCCGATTTTACGCCCTGTCTGAGTGCGGCGCGTATCTCATCCGTTGTAAACTCTTCCCCGCCGAAATATCTTTCCATAAGATTTTCGTCGGTTTCGGCAACGGCCTCTACTATCATTTCGCGGATTGAGCCGACCTCGTCCGACATTTCTCCGGGAATATCGGCTTCAGCAAGTGAGCCGTTCTGGAAAAGCTTTGCCTTCATCTCGATTATGTCAACAAATCCGACAACCTTGTCGTCTTTTACTATCGGAACCTGAAACGGTGCTAACGCCTTTCCGAACTTTGCCTTTATTTCCTCAAGCACATTTTTGAAATCGGCGCGCTCGTCATCTATTTTATTTACGAAGAACATTCTGGGGAGCTTTCTTGCCTCGCAGTAGTCCCATGACTTTTCGGCACCAACCGAAAGCCCCGACTTTCCGCTTAAAACAATAATCGCAGCATCCGCAACACGAACGCCCTCTAATATTTCACCCACAAAATCAAAATAACCGGGGGTATCGATTATGTTATATTTACTGCTTCCCCACTCAAAGGATGCAATTGCGGTATTGATGGATATGGTTCGCTTTATTTCCTCGGGATCGAAATCCGTAACCGTCGTTCCGTCGCTTACCTTACCAAGACGGTCTGTAACACCCGCGAATTTAAGCATCGCTTCGGTAAGAGAAGTCTTGCCCGACCCTCCGTGTCCTAACAAACACACATTTCGAATTTTGTCAATGGGAACCTGCCTCATTAGTATCATTCCTCCTCGAGATTAAAAATATCACTTATTAATATTCTATATGCAAAGCATTTATCCTCTAAATGCTTATAAAAAAAGTACACAATATTTCCCTGTCGTTTATGGTTATTTCCCACAAAGGCCGCCCGATAAGGCGGGAGTGTTGTTTTTATCTGTTGTATAGAAGTTTCCGTATCTGTCATACGAAGCAAAGAGGCTTTAAGATTCTTCGGCTTAGCCTCAGAATGACAGGGTGAGTGGTTTGCCTCAGAATGACTGGGTGAAATGTAGACTTTTTTGATTTCCTTCATTGCATTTTGCGCAATTTCCTACAAACCACTAAAATAGCGCCGTAAAAAACGGCGCAATACGGGTTAAATCCCAAAATTATCCTTTACCTTATCGATAAACCTTTTGCGGTCGCGAGAAGTGTGAAGCCCAAGGGTTTCACCGAAGCTTCTTAATATTTCCCTTTGCTTGTCAGTAAGATTTTTGGGCACATTAACGGTAACCCTTACATACTGGTCGCCCACACCGCCGCCGCCGAGGCGTGTTATACCCTTGCCTTTTATGCGGAAGTTTGTTTCACTCTGCGTTCCCTCCGGTATTTTAAGCTTTACATTACCGTAAATGGTAGGCACATCAACCTCCGCGCCCAATGCCGCCTCGACAAAGGAAATCGGAAGATCCATATACACATCGTAGCCGTTGCGCATAAAAACGGAGTGCTTTTTAACCGTGACATGAAGATATACATCGCCCGCAGGTCCGCCCTTTTTCCCGTGGTCGCCCTCGCCCCTAAGCGTTATTGTCTGACCGTGATCTATTCCCGGCGGAATCTTAACATTTATCTTTCTTGTTTTTCTTACCTGAGTTCTTCCTCCGCAGCTTTCGCACCGCTGTTCTATAACGGTACCCTCTCCGCCGCAGGTTGTGCAGGTTGTTACCGTCGCAAACGAGCCGAGGATTGTTCTTTGCTGCTGTCGAATCTGCCCCGAACCGTTACAGGTCGGGCAGGTCTTGGGGCGTGTTCCTTCCTTTGCCCCGCTTCCTCCGCATTTTTCGCACTTTTCATAACGGCTTACATTAATCGTCTTTTCAACGCCGAAAGCCGCCTCTTCAAAGGTTAATGAAATATTTTCACTTAAATCCCTTCCCCTTACGGGGCCTTTTCTGTAAGACGAACGGGTTGAGCCGCCGAAAAAGCTTCCGAAAATATCGCCCAAATCAACATCAAAACCACTGCCAAAACCGCCAAAGCCGCCGAAGCCGCTGCCGAAATTTTCGTCCGTTCCCGCATGACCGAACTGGTCATATCTCGACTTCTTTTCAGGGTCGGACAAAACGGCATAAGCCTCGTTAATCTCCTTGAATTTAGCCTCCGCAGCCTTGTCGCCGGGGTTAAGGTCGGGGTGATACTTTTTCGCAAGCCTTCTGTATGATTTTTTTATTTCGTCGTCGGACGCTCCTCGCGAAACGCCTAAAACCTCATAATAATCTCTCTTATCTGCCACTTAACCATCATTAGCCTTTCCGGCCCACAGGATATGTCAAAGATTCCGATACGCCGAAACCGTGAGCCCGTTTTCGGCGTATGCCGCCAATATTAAAAGAAATTTTAATTTACATGAAACTGCGCAATTAAGCGCAATTTTGGTTATTTTTCTTCTTCGCCGTCGTTTACGGTGTAGTCCGCGTCAACGGTCTTGTCATCGGGTTTTGCCTGTTGCCTGCCGCTCTCAGGAGGAGTAACATTCTCATAGAGCTTTTGAGATATTTCATAGAATTTCTTTGAAAGCTCCTCCGATGCCTTTTTTATAGATTCGGTATTTTCCGACTTCAACGCCTCTTTAACCTTGTCAATCTCAGCCTGAACCGCCGCCTTTTCCTCCGCCGAAATCTTGTCGCCAAGGTCTTCCAAGGTTTTTTCGCTTTGGTAAACCAAATGCTCCGCATTGTTTTTGGTTTCAACCTTTTCTTTGTATTTCCTATCCTCCTCCGCAAACTTTTCGGCATCCTTTATTGCCTTTTCGATTTCGGTCTCCGAAAGATTTGAGCTTGCGGTAATGGTTATTTTCTGCTGAGCTCCCGTACCCAAATCCTTTGCCGAAACATTTACTATGCCGTTTGCATCTATGTCGAAGGTAACCTCTATTTGCGGAACGCCCCTTCTTGCGGGAGGTATTCCCGAAAGCTCGAAGCGTCCGAGCGACTTGTTGTGGACAGCCATCTCTCGTTCGCCCTGAAGCACATTTATCGTAACGCTCGTCTGATTATCCGCGGCGGTGGAATAAATCCTGCTCTTTTTGGTCGGTATTGTGGTGTTCCTCTCTATAATTCTGTTGCAGATTCCGCCCTCCGTTTCAATACCGAGCGAAAGAGGTGTTACATCAAGCAGTACAAGCCCTTTGACATCGCCGCCGAGAACTCCCGCCTGTATTGCCGCACCCACCGCAACGCACTCGTCAGGGTTAATGCCCTTTGTGGGCTCTTTGTCTATAAGACGGCGCACAGCCTCCTGCACCGCAGGAATCCTTGTCGAGCCGCCGACCAAAAGTACCCTGTCAATCTCATTTGGCTTTAGTCCCGCATCACTAAGGGCGGTTCTTACGGGCTCCATAGTCTTTTCAACAAGATCCGCCGTAATTTCGTTGAATTTTGCCCTTGTAAGCGTTATGTCAAGATGCTTGGGACCCGATGCGTCCGCGGTGATGAACGGAAGATTTATATTCGTCGTCGCAACGCCCGAAAGGTCTATCTTCGCCTTTTCGGCCGCTTCCGTAAGCCTTTGCAGTGACATTTTGTCGGCACGAAGGTCAATTCCGTTTTCCTTTTTGAATTCGTCAGCAAGATAGTTCATTATTCTTTCGTCAAAGTCATCGCCGCCGAGACGGTTGTTGCCGCTTGTCGCCAAAACCTCGAAAACACCGTCGCCGATTTCAAGAATGGATACATCAAAAGTTCCGCCGCCGAGGTCGTAAACCATTATCTTCTGGTCATGGTCCTTGTCAAGGCCGTAAGCAAGCGCCGCCGCGGTAGGCTCGTTTATAATACGCAAAACCTCAAGCCCCGCAATCCTGCCCGCATCCTTTGTCGCCTGTCTTTGAGCATCACTGAAATAAGCGGGTACGGTTATAACAGCCTGTGTTACTTTTTCACCCAAATAGCTTTCCGCATCAGCCTTAAGCTTTTGAAGTATCATCGCCGATATTTCGGGCGGTGAGTACTTTTTATCGTCAATGCTTATGCGCCTGTCGGTTCCCATATCACGCTTTATTGAGCTTATTGTCCTTTCGGGATTTGTAATCGCCTGTCTTTTGGCAATCTGACCCACAAGGCGCTCTCCGCTCTTTGTAAAGGCGACAACCGAAGATGTCGTCCTTGCCCCCTCCGCGTTGGGTATAACCACGGGCTCTCCGCCCTCCATAACCGCTACGCATGAATTTGTCGTTCCCAAATCAATACCTATGATTTTTGCCATAAAACACCTTTCCTTTCTGTTATGTTGAATAAAACCGTCCTTAGTCATCGCTTTTCGCGCTATACTAAATCAGTTTGCCACCTTTACCATTGAGTGCCTTATCACCTTGTTTTTATATTTATAGCCCTTCGCAAACTCCTCGACTATGATGTTGCTGCCCCGGCTTTCATCATCTATATGCATAACAGCATTGTGAAGCTCAGGACTGAACTGCTCGCCTATTGCGGGGATTTCCTCAACTCCGATTGCGGATAAAACATCGTCAAGCTGTTTTTTTATAAGTGCGATCCCCTCGTTTTGGGGATCCAAATTAACCGCGCGCGAAACGGTATCCAAAACCGGAAGAATCGCCTCTAATATATCCGCCGCGGCATTTGTGTATATTTCGGTTTTTTCCTTTTGAGTCCGCTTTTTAAAGTTGTCAAACTCTGCCAAAAGCCTTAAATAGCTGTCGTTAAGCTGATTAAACCTTTCATCGGAAGCTGTGGTTTCGTCCTGTTGGTTGACAGCGCTTTCAGCCTCGGATTTTTCCTCATCGTTTTGTACGGTTTCATTTTCGTTATGCGTTATTTCCAATTCCTTTTCGTTTTCATTTCTTATTTTGCTTTTGTTTTTGTTTTTGCTCATTCCCTGCACCATGCGTCTTGCCCGCACAACCGCGGATTTATACGCCCTTTCCGGTATTCTTTTTATTATATTTTTTATCCAACAGACGGCTTATCTGCTGTGTCAGGCACTTTATATTCGAAACCGCCCTTGAGTAGTCCATACGGGTCGGCCCTACAAGCCCGATTGTTCCCACAACCTCACCGTTTGCCTTGTAGGAAGATAAAACAATGGAACAGTCGGCAAGCTCCGCCGCCTTGTTTTCGCTTCCTATGCAAATCTTTACAGGCTCATGCTCCCGCAGTGCAACAGCGCGGTGAAGGTTCGCCCTGTCGCTTAGGTACTCCATTAGCTGTTTCGCACGGTAAATGTTGCTGTATTCCGGGAAATTAAGCAGGTTTGTTATCCCGCCATGAAAAACCTCGGCATTGTCGGACGCCTCAACGGTATCGTATATAAAGCGGAAAATGTTCCTTAAAAGCCCGTCATATCCGCTTATCCTTGCGTAAAGCGAGGTTATCACATCAGGGTCTACCTCGCCAAACGGCAGGTTGGTAAGGTTTTCGTTCAAAATACTCGAAATCCTTGCGGCGGTGCGGACATCCACAGGAGTTTCAAGCGGAATTTTTGTATCCTTTACGGAGTTGTTGTCGGTTACGACAACCAAAATCGCCGCCTCATCATCAATGGGTACAAGCTGAAAATGCTTTATGGAAACCTTTTTTGTTTCTGGCATAGAGCCGATTACGGTATAATTCGTAAGCCTTGAATATATGTTTGTTATTTCCCTTATAAGCGTGTCAAGCTCTGCAATTTTAAGCTCCATAAGCGCTTTCATTCGTGAAATCTCACCCGCGGTAAGCTCGTACCTTTTCATAAGGTGGTCGACATACATCCTGTAACCGAGGTTCGACGGAATTCTGCCCGCAGAGGTATGAGGCTGTTCCAAATAGCCCATATCCTCCAAATCAGCCATTTCGTTGCGTATCGTGGCAGGGCTTATGTCAAGCCTGTTGCGCTTCGCAACCGTGCGGGATCCCACAGGCTCCGCCGTTTCGATATAGTTTTCGATTATAGTTCCCAGTATAACCTTTTTTCTTTCGTCCAGTTCCATAATCCACACCCCCGGAAAACAAAGTCCGTCGCGGTTGTTAGCACTCACACCCATTGAGTGCTAACGCTTAATAATAAGATACCACTTTTTGATAAACTTGTCAATAGCAATTTTGAAAATTATCTTATGGGTTTTGGAATGATAATGGGTCGGCAAAATATATGCCGACCCCAATATTTTTGTTATATTTTGGTAAGTCCTTCTTAACTATCGTTTCGGTTTTTGGAGTTATATCTGTTCATTGCCTCGGCGATGCCTTTTGTGATAATCGTTTCGACTATCGTGGGCATTGCAATCGCCAGCTCCGTAAGGGCTCTGATCTCGTCCTTTGAAAAGCGCTCAAGAACATAACCCACAAGCCCGTCACCCTCCGGACTGCCTATTCCCACACGGATTCGGGGGAATTCGTCGGAATTTAATTGGTATATAATGCTTTTTAGACCGTTGTGACCGCCGGCGCTCCCCTTTTGCCTGATACGGACTCTGCCCGTATCGAGTGAAATGTCGTCGGAAATTATGATTATTCTCTCGGCGGGAATTTTGTAATACTCCGCTATGTCGCGAATACTCTCACCGCTGACATTCATATAGGTCTGCGGCTTGGCTAAAATGACATCTTCTCCGCCGATTGTTCCGTAACCTATAAGAGCGCGGAATTTAACTTTTGAAACCTTAATTCCGAAAGCTGCCGCAACAGAATCAAGCATTTCAAATCCGACATTGTGCCTTGTGTCAACATATTTTCGCCCCGGATTACCAAGCCCCGCAATAAGATACGGCTTTTGAGGCTTTTTCGGTTCAGACAAAAAGCGTGCTAACTGATAAATCTTCATAAATCCTCTCAATCGCCTCTGCAAACACAGGCGCTACCGACATAATTTTTATTTTATCTATCTTCTTTTCCGGAGGTAAAACCACCGTGTCCAAAACAAGAAGCTCATCAATATCCGAGTTTGCAATGCGCTCCACCGCGGGGCCCGAAAGCACGGCATGGGTCGCACAGGCGTATATTTCCTTAGCTCCGCGCTCTTTAAGCGCCTTAGCGCCCTGGCAAATCGTCCCCGCCGTATCTATCATATCATCGACAAGAATTATCCTTTTGTCCTTTATTTCGCCTATAATATTCATAACCTCGGCAACATTCACCTTGGGGCGGCGTTTGTCGATTATCGCAAGGGGAACATCAAGGCGGTCGGCAAACTGCCTTGCCCTTGTAACGCTTCCCAAATCGGGCGATACGACAATAAGGTCGTCCATATTGCCCGCAAATTTTTCGGCGTAATAGGGAACTAAAATCGGAACCCCCAAAAGATGGTCGACGGGTATGTTGAAAAAGCCCTGAATCTGGGGAGCGTGAAGGTCCATCGTAAGAACCCTGTCCGCGCCCGCCGTTGCGATAAGGTCCGCAACAAGCTTTGCGCTTATCGGGTCACGAGCCTTCGCCTTCCTGTCCTGCCTTGCATATCCGAAATAGGGTATGACCGCCGTTACTCTCCCCGCAGATGCGCGCTTAAAGGCATCAATCATTATAAGAAGCTCCATAATATGTTCGTTTACGGGGTAGGAGGTTGACTGGACCAAAAACACATCCGAGCCTCTGACCGTTTCGCTGATCGTAACGCTTATTTCGCCGTCACTAAAGGTCTGAACCTTTGAATTGCCGATCGGTACACCGATTATATTGGCTATATCCTTTGCCAGTTTAGGGTTTGCATTTGCCGAAAAAACCTTGATGTTTTTTCCGTGGGCTATCATTAAACCTACCTCCTATAAATTAGGTTGTGCAATACTTTTTTAATGACTTATTTCCTCTTCCAGTCTGTTTTTACGGTCTGTCTCGAACGAGCGATTGCAAAGGCGCCGTCCGGAATATCGTCTGTTATGGTTGAGCCCGCCGCTATGAACACTCCCTTACCGACCTTAACAGGGGATATGAGGTTTACATTGCAGCCTATAAAGGCATTGTCGCCTACTTGTGAGCGGTGCTTTTTAATGCCGTCATAGTTTACGACAACCGTTCCGCAGCCGAAATTCACCCCTTCTCCGATATCGGCATCGCCGACATAGGTAAGATGCGACATCTTTGTTCCTTTTCCGATTACGGAGTTTTTAACCTCGACAAAATCGCCCGCTTTTACGCCGTCACCGAGCACACAACCGGGCCTTATGTACGCAAACGGGCCGATATTCGCATCCGCTCCGATTTCGCTTCGGGTTACGACGGAGTTGTCAACCTTTGTACCGCTTCCGATTTTCGAATCGACAATCCTTGAGTTGGGGCCTATAATACAGCCGTTTCCGATTACGGTTTTGCCCTCTATTATGGAATTGGGCATAATAATAGTATCACTGCCGATTTGTGCCTCGCCGCTTATGTAGGCTGTATCGGGGGAAAGGAATGTAACGCCCTCCTGCATGTGGCGCAAAACAATTCTTTTCCTCATAATCTCACCCGCGGCGGCAAGCTGTATACGGTCATTGATACCTAAAATTTCGTTATGGTCGTCTAAAAGGAATGCCCCGACCTTTTTACCCTCGGACAAAAGTATTTCAATCGTATCGGTAAGATAGTATTCGCCCTGGGCGTTGTCGGTTGTTATTTTGTTAAGAGCCGACAAAAGCTCTTTTGTATCGAAGAAATATATCCCCGAATTAATTTCGGTTATCTCAAGCTCTTTTTCGGTTGCGTCCCTGTGCTCAACAATTTTTACGACATCACCGCCCTGTCCCCGTACAATCCTTCCGTAGCCGTAGGGGTCGGGAACATTGGCGGTTAAGACGGTTGCGATGTTACCGGAGGATTTGTGATACGAATACGCCGTATCAAGGGTCCGAGCCGTAATAAGCGGTGTGTCGCCGCTTAAAACCGCAATGCATTCACAGTTTTTGATAAGTTCCCTCGCCTGCATTACAGCGTGACCCGTACCGAGCTGAACCTCCTGACAGGCGTACAGGACATCGCCTCCCAAATACTCCTTAACCTTGTCTGCGCCGTGTCCGACAACGACAATGCGCTCCTGCGCCCCCGCCGCCGCCTCGACAACCCAGCGGATTACAGGTTTGAACATCACCTCGTGCAAAACCTTCGGCATGGCGGATTTCATCCTCTTACCCTCACCCGCCGCCAATATCAAGGCAGAATACATTATATATCATCCCCAACAATAATATTTATCGCACGGCTTTAACCATTATTATTTTACCATATAAATTATAAAAAAGCTATCCATAAATAAGATAAAAGTTTCGATTGGTTTTTGACAAAAATTTGTGTTTTTTGCCTTATCCGCTTCTTCCGTAGAAAAACAGGTATTGCTGAGCAAAGCCCCCCAGCTTTCCGAATTTTTGCCGCGCGAAGGCATCCACTTCCTTTTCGTCAACCGAATAAAGACGGTTCATCATACGCTTTATCCATACATCCCTCGGAAAAACGCCGTATTTTCCGTATGCGAAAAGAAGGACACAGTCGGCTACCTTGTCGCCCACACCCTTTACGGTTTTAAGCATACGCCGCCCCTCATCCTCGTCCATGTTGTATATGGCAAAAAGGTCAAGCGCTCCGGTTGCCACTCTTTGTGCGGCATCTATAATATATCCGTCGCGGTAGCCGCACCGAAGCGGCGAAAGGTCGCACGCTTTAAGATGGGACAATACTTCGGCGGTCGGGAATGAGTAATACTCTTTGCCGCCTTTTGTTAAGGGCTTCCCGAATGTGCGGCACAGGCTTTCGATTATTCTTTTAATTCTCGGTATGTTGTTGTTTGCGGATATGATAAATGAAACAAGCGCCTCCCACGGGTCCTGCCTTAAAATCCTTATCCCGCCGCCGTACAAAACGGCCTTTTTGATTATATCATCGTTTGAAATCTTACTTTTTACCTTTTCATAGTTGCGGTCCAAATCGAAATATTCAATTATAAACTCATCATCGGCGCCGTCTATCTCAATTGTGCTCCCGCTTTGCTTTGCGTGTATAATATAGTCCCCCACAACGCCGGTATAACCCTCGCTGTCGGGGTTCCAGCGAAAGCACTGACCGCATTCGAAGGTCTGTTTAAGGTCAAAATCTTTTGTGTTTTTCAAAAGCATATATATTCACCTCTTTTAATTATACAACTTATATGTTATAATAACAATATCTTTTTTTAAGGACTTGATAGGGTGAAGAAAAAAATTTATACGATTCCCATAAACGAGGCTTTTGACGAAAAATGCGGCTGTCCTTTTTGCCTGCTTGAAAAGCGGCTTGAGGATGACGCGGTGGAGTATACCCTCGGCGCCGCAATGATGGAGCCCGACTTTCGGATTAAAACAAACGAGAGGGGCTTTTGCAAACGCCATTTTTCCGTGCTTCAGGCGCAAAACAATGCCCTCGCGCTTGCGCTTATAATGAAATCGCAGAGCGAAACACAAATCGAAAAGATTAACAAAGCTTCGAATACGCAAAAAACGGGGCTTTTCAAAAAGCCGTCCGCAAAAGCCGCCGCTAAGAGCTGTGCCGATATGATAAGCTGTTTTGTTTCATCCTGCGCTATATGCGACAGGGTTAACAATACAATGGGGCATTTTTTTGAAAATACGGTGTATCTGTGGAAGAGCGAAAAGGATTTTAAAGCAAAATTCGGTGAGGCGGTCTTTTGCCTTCCGCATTTTGCAAAGCTTTTAAAATATGCCGCAAAGGGGCTTGGGGAAAAGGATCTCAGTGGTTTTTACAAGAAATTGCTTTCAATGCAAAACAGTATTTTGAATAAATGCGATAAGGATATTTTGAATTTTACAAAGCTTTTTGACCACAGAAGCGAAAAGAACCCTTCGCCCGAAACGAGGGCCGCGCTTAAACAAATAATTAAGATATATTCGGGGGAATAAGCCGATAAAGGTAAACAAAAGCGTGCTATGTATTTAGACAAGCACGCTTTTTAATGTATTCGGTTTTATAGTAGCTGTAAAGTATATCTGCTTTACAAACGATTCTTACCAGCCGCGACTGCTTCCGCCGCCGCCCGAGGAGCCTCCTCCCCCGCCGAAACCGCCGCCGCCAAAGCCGCCGCCAAAGCCGCCACCTCCGAAGCCTCCGCCTCCGCTTCCGCCGAAGCCGCCCGAACCGCCGCCTCTGTTGTTGCGACCGCCGCCGAAGATAGCCCGCCACAAGAATAGATGAAACAGAAATCGGGTTATCGACCCTCTTAAAAAAATCATATCCGCAATAAACAGAATAACAATAATTATTGCCACTATTCCGCCGGCCAAGCCTCCGCTTTCCTCCCGCATCGGTGAGGCATTAGTTCCGTCAAGCGTAACGCTGTATTCGGCCGCAACCTCTGCTGCAATTACCCGATAGGTATCGGTAACCGCCTTGTCAAAGTTGCCCGCGGACAAGGAGGGGATAAGATATTGGTCCTGTATCCTTCCCGTTTTTCCGTCGGGCAGGCGACCTTCAAGCCCATAGCCGACCTCTATCCTTGACTTTCTCTCTTCAAGCGCGATAAGAAGAAGAACGCCGTTGTGTTTTTCCTTTTGCCCTATTCCCCACTTTCGAAAAAGCGCCGTTGCATATTCCTCAAGCGGTGCGCCGCCCATGTCATTAACTATAACCACAACGACCTGTGCGGTTGTTTTAGCCTCAAGCTCACCCGCAAGGGCTTCAAGCCCGCGCTTTGCGCCGTCGCTCATAACCCCCGCAAAGTCGTTTATATAATACGAAGAAGGCTCGGGAACGGAAGGCTCCGCAAAAACAGCGGGCAAAGCACACAGCAGATACAAAACAATATAAATACACACCGCAAACCTTTTGGGCATAGCCGTTCACTCCTTATGCGCCTTTGCTAAAACTCAACCTTGGGGACATTCCTTGCCGCATCCTCCGCCTCAAAATACTCTCTTTCGCCGTATCCGAAAATTTTTGCCGCTATATTCGTGGGGAATGATTTAATCATTCCGTTGTAGCTTTGGACAGCGGCATTGTAATCCTGCCTTGCAAACTTAATTCTGTTCTCTGTACCGGCAAGCTCATCCTGCAACGCCCTGAAATTCTGGTCGGCTTTAAGCGCGGGATATGCTTCGCTTATGGCAAGCAACCTGGAAAGTGCGCTGGAAAGCCCTGCATTCGCACTTGCCGTTTCGTCCACGCCTTTGGCGCCGATAAGCCTTGACCTTGCATCGGCTATTTCGGTAAAAATCTCCTGCTCATGCGAGGCATAGCCCTTTACGGTATTTACAAGATTGGGGATTAAATCCGCCCTTCTTTGAAGGTTGTTTTCAACCTCGCTCCATTTACCGTTGATATTTTCGTTTGCCAAAACCAGCGAGTTGTACTTACCCACAACGCTTGACACCAGTATCAGCACGAAAACTATGATAACCCCCGCCACAATCCAACCTGTTCTTATTTTTTTCATATCCACTTCGCTCTTCCTTTCTTTAATTATTATGCCCTGTTTTTTTCGCAGTATTTTTATTTTTGCAATGCTTTATTATTATTTTAATCAAAACCGCAATCACCGCAGCGGTCACAACCGCATAAGCCGAGTAATCTGACAAACCTTTGCTTTCAGGCTCCGGAAGGCGCTTACCTTCGCTTATCTCGCCTGAAGTGCTCTCGGCTTCTGTTCCGTTATAGATAACTGTGGAGATTCGCTTGCCGTCCCTCATTTCAACCCTGGAAACGATGTTACCGTTAAAAGAAAATTCGGTGTTTTTTCCGCCGCTGTTTATAAAATCCTTTATCATGGCAGCGGTCGACGGAGAGTACGCCTCAACCGACAGGGTCTTGTAATCCGTCCCGTCAGATTTGAAAAATCCCCACGCAATTTCATACTTATCTCCCTTTTTATTAAGGGAAGCAACCACGCTGTCACCTACCGAAAATGCTGTGCTCCAACCTGAATCCGCGTTTTCGTGAAGCCTTTTTACGCTCTTTTCCGTAAGCCTTACGGTTTTTGGTCTTAACTGTTTTTTTGGCGCGTTTACATTCAAATCGCGGACACTCACTATGTAATCCGCCACATCAATCGACATGGTGTCCCCGCCAAGCTCGGTAACAGTTCCGATAATAAGCGTGTCGTGGTCGTTGTGGGTAAAGCGGTACTCGGCATCCGCCGCGTAAGCCGTATGAACGGACATTATAAGCAAAACAGCAGATACGGTAACAAATATGCCGCGTATTTTCATATTATTCCCTCCTGTCAGCCCCGCGAAAGATATTTATTTTACTCAATAATATCATGTAAGGGTAAAAATTGCAACAAAAAACAAAAGACTTATATAATCTTATTTTTATTCATAAAAAAATTTTTATAAATGTTTTACATTACCGCGTTTTTGTGGTAAAATAGGAAAAGAATATTATGTCAAAACGGAGAATACATAAAAGGTGGTAGATAACTGTGCATATGACAAACGCTTTAATCTCACCCGCCGTGGGTACGGTGATGATGGCGGTATCGACAGCGGCGGCGGTTAGGTCTGTTAAAAAAGTAAGTGAGGAAGGGCTCGGCGAAAATAAGATTCCTCTTATGGGCGTGGCGGGCGCAATGGTTTTTGCCGCCCAGATGGTTAACTACCCGATACCCGTAGCAGGCTCAAGCGGACATTTTGTCGGGGGGCTTTTTTTATCAATACTGCTCGGTCCGCACGCCGCTTTTCTTACAATACTTTCGATACTTTCGGTTCAGGCGATGTTCTTTGCCGACGGCGGACTGCTTGCCCTGGGATGTAATATTTTCAATATGGGCTTTTTGGCCTGCTTTGTCGCATATCCGCTTATCTATAAGCCTGTTGAAAAGCGCTTTTGCAAAAGCGGAAAGTTTTTAGGCGCGCTTTTGGCAAGTGTCGCCGCGCTTGAGCTTGGCGCATTTGCGGTTGCAACGCAAACACTTTTATCGGGAAGGGTTGAGCTTCCGTTCGGTGCGTTTTTGTCGGCTATGATGCCTGTTTATCTCCCCATCGGTATTGGCGAGGGGATTATTACAGCGGCGGTTGTTGCGCTTTTGTCGAAGGTAAGCAACAAAGCCGAAGGTGCACAAACGGGAAGCGGATCACGAAGGATCTTGGCATATCTCGGCACTTTAGCGGCTATAACGGGCATATTCTTTTCGTGGTTTGCATCATCAAGTCCCGACGGGCTTGAATGGTCTGTTTTTCAAATAGTCGGAAATACGGAAATTTCACAAACAAGCACGCTGGGCGAGGCGCTTTCGGATTTGCAGAGCAGAATATCGTTTTTGCCTTACTACGGCTTTAAATTCACAGAAAATACAACATCGATTTTATCCTATGTCGGAACAAGCTTATCGATCGCAGCAGGCGAAATTTTGACGATTGCCCTTACATACGCTTTCGGCTTTATGGCGAAGAGGTCAGGGGGAAGACAGTCAATTCGGTAAA
The DNA here is from genome assembly GCA_002070105.1 of Firmicutes bacterium ADurb.Bin193. Lineage (GTDB taxonomy): Bacteria > Bacillota > Clostridia > Monoglobales > Firm-18 > MWCQ01. The sequence continues at coordinate 50,216 of MWCQ01000002.1, forward strand.
TTCTTAAACTGTACGAGATAAACTATAATTATATTCTAATGGAGGATGAAAATGGATACACAAAAAAGAGATCAGTTTGTAAGCAAAATACTGGACAAAATGTCAATCAGCGAAAAGGTCGGCCAATGCTTTTCGTTTTGCTGGAGGGGCAGTATTATTACGCCTGCAATAGTGGATACAATTGAAAAGCTGCATGTCGGCGGACTTAGGATTGAGCCGTACACAACCGAGTCGTCCAAGGCGCTGTACTACGGAAAGTCGGGTTTGGATGAGCGTTTTGTTCCTCCCTCCGATTATTTTACGATTTCGCAGACATATTTTAAGATCAAAGAGCCGTCTATTGTTATAGATCCGGATGAATATGCCGAGAGGCTTAACACCCTGAAGGATATTGCCATGAACAGGCCTTCGGGCATTCCGCTTCATGTTTGTTTGGACTATGAGGGTGGCTTCAACCACAATTTCGACTATGGAAAGATGAGCTTCTTCCCTTCACAGATGGGGATTACGGCGGCACAGGACCCTTCTCTTCCATACCGTGTGGGGTACGCGCTGGGGCAACAGCTTAAAGCTATCGGTGTGACCATGGTTCATTCACCCGTCTGTGATGTGAACACAAATCCCGATAATCCCGAAATCAACATTCGCTCCTTCGGGCCTGACCCCGATATTTGCACGAAGTACGCACTCGATATGGCGCGCGGTATTCAGGACGCGGGGGTTGTTGCAACCGCCAAGCATTTCCCCGGCCGCGGGGAAGGTTCGGCCGATGCGCACCACGCGCTTGAGGTTATCAGATTGTCAAAAGAGCGTATGCACTCGGTTGAGCTTAAGCCGTACAAAGCGTTAATCGAAATGGGCGTAGGCGCCATTATGACGGCGCACAGCTCATTCCCTGCTTTTGATTCGGAGGATACCCCCGCTACATTATCATACAAAATTCTAACCGAGCTTCTGCGAAACGAGCTGGGCTTCAAGGGAGTTATCACGACCGATGCTATGGGTATGGGCGCGATCGTCAAAAACTGGGGTATACCCAGAGCGTGCGTTATGGCTGTTAAGGCGGGCGCAAATCTGCTTCTTGTGAAAAATGACAACGAGCTTAAATCGCAGTGCTTCTTTGAGCTTAAAAGGGCTGTGGAAACCGGCGAATTAAGCGAGGAAAAGCTGACCGAGTCGGTAAGGTATGTCCTTAATATGAAATATGATCAAGGGCTTTTCGAGAACGGCGGAAAGGTCGATCCGAAACAGGCGCCCATTATCATAAACAGTGATGAAATAAAGTCGGTTAACCGCGAAGCTGCGGAAAAAGCGCTTACGCTCATTCGCGACAGAGAAGGCCTTCTTCCCCTTCGTAAGGAGCAAAAGGTAATGGTAATCGAGCAGCTTGTTCCGGCCGAGTTTATCCCGAACACCACCAACTGTCATCCCCATTCCTTTATTGAGTATATGCTCAAACACTCCATGAATATGATTATCGCAGACTGCGAATTCTCCGCCACCGAGGAGGACGAGAAGTTTCTTATTGAAAAATCTGCGGATGCCGATGTTGTCGTAGTTACGAATTTCTATTACAGAATCCTAAAGGATAACAATTATAATTTTGTTAAAAAACTGATCGCCGCAGGCAGAAAGGTCGTAGTTCTGACCAATACGCCATACGAGGTCGGCGCACCCGAAGAAGCCGGCACGGTTGTGTGCAGCTATAACCCGTGCGGCGAGTCGCTTAGGGTTTCGGCAGACTTCCTTTTCGGAAAGGCTACCGCGCCCGGTAAGCTGGTTAAATAACTAAATTATCGAGGTATGTAGCAGGACTAAAAAAAGCGTTTCGGAAAGCACTGTGCACCGAAACGCTTTTTTTATTATCCGTTATCCTTTTTCTTTTTACAGCCGTCAATAATTGCACCGATAATCAAGCCGACTGCCGTTCCGATTCCCGTCCAAACGGCATTCCCCGTTATCGCAATGCTTAATGCCGTACCGACTCCCGTACCGAGTATTAACCCCAATGCCGTATAAGAAAATTTTGAGCAATCATACTTTTTCGGTTTTGACACTATATCTACCTCTATTCATATAATTTTGTTAATCGAGTATGTGTCGGCTTTTTATTCGGTATGATCTTTGTTTTGTATCCTTTTTATAATGCTTATCCCGACAGATACAACAATCCCTATCGCCCCTGATATAAGCATTATCGGCGCGGCAAGGTCGTTTATTCCCTGTGAATCATTAATGCGTACCGTCTTAATCAGCGTAAGCGCCAGCATTGCCATAAAAACTGAAGCAAGACAAGTGAAAACCGTCTTTAATACAGGCTTCTTTTCGTTTTCGGAAGGTCCGGCATACGCATTGCCCGCGATTAGCCTTGCCGCATATATCCCACTGCATACCGCAAGTATTGTTATGGCATTTGCGGGGTATGCAATCCATCTGAAGCCGAAGCCGTACAATCCCGCATCAATAAGCAGAAAATACATAATCATTATAAAAGCTTCGTTTCCGATTTTATTCCTCTTTTGTATCTGCATTTCGTCCAGACCTTTTTTATTCATTTTTATCATCCTCCCAAAAAATATCATTTAAGGTTTTGCCCAGCGCCTTGCATATCGCTATACATAGGTTTATCGAGGGATTGTAATCCCCCTTTTCGATAGCATTTATGGTTTGTCTTGTCACACCGACCGCATCGGCAAGGTCCTTTTGAAGCATATCCCTTGCCACTCGCGCAGACTTTAGTTTTAAGTTTTTAGCCAAATTATCACCCCAATTTTATCAGCATATATGAATTGTAGCATATATATTCCCTCGTGTCAATTATATTTTACTTTTTGTAATGTATTTGTTACTTTAGGTATTGAAAATGCAGGTTGAAAATTCCACATTTATTTAGATTCTTCGCTATGTTCAAAAATGACAACACCCTAATCATCGGCTCGATTTTTTTAACCATGCGAATAGCCTGTGGTATTCATAAGCAGAAAAAAGCAAAAGCTAAACGCACAGGCGTTTAGCTTTTTGTGTAGGTATTTGTGTTGGTGCGGGCGTTAATTAAGGTAAGTACGGCTTTTGGTTATCTGGTAATCTTAACAGTATTTGTTGCCTCTACCCACTCTACATCTGCGCCGAGTGCCTCAGATATAAACCTTAGCGGTACCATTGTCCTGTCCTGATACAGCATTGCGGGCGCATCCAATACCTTTGTAGCACCGTTTACCTTTGCCTCTGTACTTCCGATTTTAAGAACTACCGTTGTATCGCCCTTAACCGCCGTTACAGTTTCTGTAGCTTCCTCCCACGAAACGGTTGCGCCCATAATCTCGAATATCGCACGCATGGGTACCATTGTTCTGTCATTTACAAGAATAGGTGCGGGGTTAAAGGTATGTGAAATTCCGTCTATTTCAACCTTTATTGTGTTGTGGTTACTTGCAGTTTGCGGCGTATTCACCGTTGTACTGCCCGATACCTTAACCGTCGGCTTCCCTACGGCGCTTTTCATGATTTGTTCCATCTTCGCTACAATATCGGGATGCTTCGAAGCAATATTGTTTTTCTCCATAATGTCTGTTTTCAGATTGTATAACTCTAAAGGAGAATTGGGATTTTTATCGGCATTCAGGCGTACGGCCTTCCAGTCATCCATGCGTACGGCGCGCTTACCACCCTTCTCGTGGAACTCCCAGTACATATACTCATGCTTTTTCTGCTGTCCCTTACCCAACAGGGTAGGCAGATAGGAAATACCATCTATGCCTTCGGGTGGATTAATACCTGCAATTTCACATGCGGTTGGCATAAAATCCCAAAATCCAGAGATATGGTCGCTTGATGAACCGGCTTGTATCTTGCCCGGCCATTTAACAACGAACGGAACACGGATTCCGCCTTCATACATATCGCGCATAATGCCGCGAAACGGACCGCTGCTCTTAAAGAAGGCAGGATCGTGTCCGTCTGTATTCTGTGGGCCGTTATCGGATGCAAACATTACAACCGTGTTCTTTTCAATTCCGCATTCCACCAATTTTTCTTGCAATTTTCCGATATCCCTGTCCATACGGCTAACCATTGCCGCAAAAATCTTTTCTTTTTCCGGCCATTTTTCATTTGCATATTCGCCCAAATCGGGCACAACCAATTCGGAATGAGGAATGGTATAAGCCAGATAAAGGTAGAATGGGCTGTCTTTATTGTTTTTTATAAATTCTAAAGCTTCATTTGTAAATAAGTCGTGTGTGTAATCCTTCTTCTGAGTTGCTGTATTATTTAGCTTGACTATCTCGGCATTGCGATATAAGGTCGCGGGATAATAGCTATGCGCAAGGGTTTGATCATCAAAACCGAAGAAATAATCAAAGCCTTTTTTGTTGGGAAATCCGGTTGTACCGAAGTTGCCCAATCCCCATTTGCCGATTATGCCGGTCTTGTAACCATTTTTCTGTAATAGTTCAGCCACTGTTACATCTTCGGCATTTAAAGGCGTGTCATCGTTTGCCTTTACGGTACAATGCCCCGTATGCAAACCCGTTATCAGTGAGCAACGGGAGGGTGCGCAAATCGTACACCCCGCATAATGCTGAGTAAACTGCATTCCATCCTGCGCCAAACGGTCGATATTGGGCGTTTCTACATACATTTGTCCATTGAATCCGACATCACCGAATCCTAAATTGTCCGCAAGAATATAAATGATGTTAGGCTTTCTTTCTACCGAAACTGCCGGGCTCACATCCTCAGATTCCGCACTGACATTGACACCTGTATATGACGCTATAAAATAGCTTGTTGCAAATAGCAATGTAGCTGCTTGTCTTTTATTTTTCAAATATGACACTCCTTACCTTAACGATGTCCGAATCAAATTTTCCCTACACAGCAAATACATTTTATTATATTATTTCTCGTTATCTTTATAAATTGCGCGCATAGACGGTCATTTACAAGAATGGGTACAGAATAAACGGTATGTATAGTTCAGCCGAAAGGTACGCTATGATGCAATGCAAAATCCAAGGGGCAATATATGCCCCTTGGATTTTAGTATTGATTGAAAATATTTACTACCTGTGCCCGATGTTAACCTCATTAATGTTTATAAAGGTATTTTTTGAATTTCCCTTGTTTACAATCCTGATATAGCGGAGGCTCTGTTCGGGTATTGCGTAATACTCCAGATAAGGGGTATCTGCCGGCTCTGCGCTACTCTGCAGGTCTGTTCCGATCGGAGTAAAGTCTGTTCCGTTTACCGAGCCTTCAAGATCAAAGGTATATGTTCTCTCACTGACGCTCCAAGTAATCGCTACACAATCAACCTTCTTTTCGCTTCCGAGGTCAAAGGTTGCGGTTACACCGATTTCTTTATTTTCCCACTTTGACATCAAATCTCCGTCAAGCATATTCTCTGCGGCAACACCGTTGTGTCCGGGAGCGCTTGTTTCAACCTGAGCAATAGTGTAGTTCTCCTTCAAAACAGTAGTCTTCGGAAGAATGCTTACTCCGCTTGCGGAAGGAGCAGGTGCGGGTTGTGCCGTAGGTGCGGGAGTGGGAGCGGGAGCAGGTGCGGGTGTAGGTGTAGGTGCGGGCGCATCTTTTTTGGTCGTTATTACAACCTTGTTGCTTGCCTCTATCCACTGTACATCAGCGCCCAGTGACTCGGAGATGAACCGAATAGGTACCATCGTCCTGTCCTGATACAGCATTGCGGGTGCATCCAATACCTTTGCAGCACCGTTTACCTTTGCCTCTGTGCTTCCGATTTTAAGAACTATTGTTGTATCGCCCTTAACAGCCGTTACCGTTTCGGTAGCTTCCTCCCACGATACGGTCGCGCCCATAATCTCGAATATATAACGCATAGGTACCATTGTTCTGTCATTTACAAGAATGGGTGCGGGGTCAAAAGTATGTGCCGTTCCGTCTATTTCTACCTTTATTGTGCCGTCATTGCCGGCGGGAGCAGGTGTTTGAACCGGTGATGTTCCCGGTGATATACCGACTGTGCCGTCCCAGCCGTTGGGAATGGGCTTGGGCAGATTGAGCCAAAGCGCTCGCTTGTACTGGCGCTTTTCGGGGTCCTTATGCTGCCAGTCGTCGGGTGCGGGGAATACGAAGTTTCCGTTACCCGAACCCAGAATCAAATCACCCGTGACAGGATGCAGAACTATTGTGCTTGACTGTGCTATGCGGGGTGCATTCATACTGATATCTTCCCACTTGCAGGAAGAAAAATCATCACTGATTCGTCCCCGCCATAAATTCGGATATCCGCTTATATTCAGCAGTACATAAATATAATGTGAATCACTGTAATCAATAATAATTTTTTCTACCGACCAGGTCACAATATTATTTATAATGCCTTTAAATTCGCCACGCAGATTGAGACTTTTGCCGGTCCATTTTCCGTCCTTTTCCTCCAGAACCATTACATCTTTATCGGGACCAACGGTATAAAGCCTCTGGTCGTTATTCGGGTCTACATAAACATGATTGGTCCCGGTCCCTTTAAGGCTGCTGGTTGAGGAGTAAATTGCAGTCCATGTTTTACCGTTGTCGGTGGACTTCACAATTTTATTTCCGCCCTCAAGTGCGTATATAATATCCCCGTTTAAATACGACATTGCCGCTACTATTTTCCCATCTTTGGTAATAGTCCAGGTCTTACCTGCGTCATACGAAACATTGGGTCCTGCATAGATAATATTCGGGTTCTGGAAGCTATAGAAGGCACGGTTACGGTCCACGCCGTCGCCGCCGACTTTCAAGTCCTGACCTATCCAGTCTCTCCATGCTGTCTCCCCTTTATCCCGTGCAAATAGAAAATGATGAAAACTTCCGCCAAGACACAGTATTTGACGGCCCGGAGCCTTGGGATCCGCCGGAGGCGGTACATTCGAAGGCCACGGATCGGGCAGTATAAGAACGCCTCGCGCCGAACGAGCCTTAACCTGCTCATCTCCGACCTGCTCTCTCATCCTCGTCCATTGCCCTCCGGCTTCTCTGCCCGTTACATTACTCAAAACAAACGAGTCACCGCCGTTTTTAGTGTACATCGTGCCGGCGTCCTGTACGCTTACCAGCATTTCCTTCCAGTCACTATAGTTAAAAGCAACATTATGTAATGCGTGACCGAAATAATTTGTTGAGCTGTTTATCCATACCTTGCCGCCGGTACCCTCGGTGCGCCACCAATAAGCACGGCCATGCGCTATGCATACATCGGGAATGGTGGGGTGGGGTAAAAAGCAGTCCTGATTCTGACCCGACATATTACCCTGTGTCCATACCTCAGGATTTAATGTTTGAAGCTGCGGAGTAAACCATTTGCCGTCCAAGCCGCGAATACGCGGAGGCTCGGTCGCCACTAAATTATGAACATACAGAATTCTGTTGCCGCTTGGATCCTTGGCGCCCAATGCCATATTTCCTGTGTTAATTTCGTTGAATATGTTTTTCCAGGTTGCGCCGTTGTCAGCGGTTTCCCAAATTCCGCGTTTTTCTTTGTTTCCGTTTCCTACGCTTACCAGCATATGCTTCGGATCATCCGGGTCAATCCATATTGTGCGGACATCACCGTCAATTGATGCTTTAAACGGCTGATTCCAGGTCTTGCCTCCGTCGGTTGTTTTCCATAAACCTTTAGAGGTGCACATAAATAATGTGTCCACTTCGTTAGGATGTTGCTCTAAATCGTATTTTTGGCCATATACATTAAACTCAAAATCGGTAACCTTGGTCCACTTTATGCCGCCCACGGAGGTGAAAAACGCACCGGGTTTGCCTGAATGTTCGGAAGTTGCGAACCTCCATATACGCGATTCAACCGTGCCGCCCGTTGTCGGGTAGTATGCAAAGGTATCCTTATAGAACCTGAATCTATAAGTAATCTGGGAGAAGTTTTGGACAAGAGTCCAGCTCTGCCCCTTGTCGGTTGAGCGATAGATGCCCTCATAATTCTTTAAAGCGGGAAAAGCGCTAATAAAGCTGTTTGACGACATCGCAATAAACATTACATTCGAATCGGCGGGGTCAATTGCGCAAGCATTGCCGCCTATCAACATATTTCCTTGATTGGGCGGTGTGTACCATGTCTTTCCGAAATCGGTACTTACACGCGCCGAACCCATATCCTGCCCCATCAGAACAGTGCCGTCCTCATGTACTGCCGCACCGTGGATATACTGGTAGCCTTCGCCGGCGTACTTTCCTTTGGTGTAAAGTTCAGGATAATCAACCTTGTCTGCTCCCAACTCCTCAGCAAAGCGCTGTATAAGCGGCCGCCACTCGATTTTTTCATCCGCCGAGACGGATATCATCTGCGACATGCCGCTTGTCATCACAATAGCAAATGTAATAACAAATGATGTCAGTCGTTTTAATGCCTTTTTAGTCATCGAAATTCCCCTCCCTGGAAATTTATAACATCAGCTTCTACTGCCGTTTGAGCCCAGGAGTATCCCGCTTCACTCGGAAGAAGCCATTGCTCGTAACAGTTTATAAATGCCTCGTATAATCCGTCAGCCCATACCCTTTGTTCATTTTCACAAATCATACCGTCGGGAAATTTTTTAATGCGGTCCTTATTTGTCTGAACAGCGTTAATACATAAAAGGTGTGCCAATGCGTCCTCCGCGGTGCAGTGAATTTTATCGCCGTGCCTTATGGCGTTTATGCAGTTCCAAAGCTTTGGCGCATCGCCAATGTTACACTGGCCGTAAATAATACTGCTTCCGTCTTTAAGCTCGGCATACAGCTGTTTTTCCTTCTCGCCCTGCTCATTATGGTAAACCGTGCCGTGTTCAAATTCAATCATCGCTATCGCGCTGTACATTTTATCGACGCTGTGCGTACAATAATACATAAGCTCAACACCGCCTGCGGTATTAACCCTCAGCGCCGCAGTATCGTAGTTCTCTATCGGATTTGACCTGTAAAGCTCGGCTTTTACCCTATCCGGCTTATCGGAAAGCAGGAAAAACAGATTATGCAGGAAATGGGCGGTTGCATTGTTTGCTACACTGTCCAGAATATAACGCCCTTGGTTGTCTTTTATCCTTCCTGCCCAGCTTCTCGAAAAATACACCTTGTCCCGCGGCCACAATACAATAGCCTTGCAGCGCAGAGGCTTACCGAAACGACCGTCGGCAATATCCTTTTTCAATGCCAAAACATTTTCACTATAAGAGCGCTGAAAACCCACGGCTAAAAATTTATTGCATTCTTTGCTTTTGTTTATCATGTCATAGCCGTGCTCTGCAAGTGCGCACAGAGGTTTTTCGCACAGTACATTACTGCCGTGCTCCAGCGCTGTCATCACATGAGGATAGTGGAAATGAATAGGCGTTGTAATGATTGCCAAATCGGCATGATTTTCGGCGTAAAATGCTTCAAGATCATTATATACCTTAACGCCCAGGTCTGCCAATTCGTCTTTTCTGTGTATTCCGTCAGGATTTATATCAACTACCGCTACAATCCTGTAATCATCTCTGCTTATGTTATTCAGCAGAATATTAATATAGTTTTTGCCAAAGCCGCCGCCGCCGACAAGTACAAGATCAACCTTTTTTGTCATCTACATTATCACCTTCAAATCCGAAGAGCTATTACGGGTTTTAGTATAAATGCTATTCCAGAGCATAAACCTTAAGACTGTTGAACTCACAATTTGAGCACCAGGTCCTAAAGCCTATCGCACCGCTGTTATACGGATTCGGATCAACCGCTGTGGTTACCGTCTCACCGTTGACCCTATATTCGATGTTTTGACCGATTTTTATTATCTCTATAAAATAGTCTTTATTCGGAACAGTATAGAAATCCATTCTTTCGGCAAGTAGCGCAAAGCCCGGATCCTTTCTGATTCTTGCATGACCGGGTTCACCCTTCTGAGGTTGTTTTTTTACAAAGGTCGTGATATATGTATTGCATGTTTTGTGATACTCTTCATATCTTCCGCTGTGCTTTGTTTCCCACACATTACCGCCCTTTAAGTCGCGCGCCATGAAGAAGAAATTAAGATTGCCCGCGATATCGGGCTCCAAAACCTTGGCCTCATAGCATATATAAATATCCCCTTCAAAGTTTCTTTTCAGCCAAAGCGTTGACCCTCCTTCAAGTCCGCCGAAGTAGAGCTTTCCGTCTTTTATCGAGTATGTACCGTTCCCCTGAGCTTCGAGTACGAATTCACCCGTATCGCTGTCAAAGTAGTTTTCGTACAGGAGTTTTTTCTGTTTTCCGTTCACCGTATCTTCCCCCTTGATTTTTTTTGCAAGCCTATCCATAATAATGGTTGACTGCTCAACAGTCGTTAAATCCTTAGGAGATAATGTAGTTTCGGATGTTCCGATTACAAGTTTTTCTCTGATTGCAACGGCAAAGTATCCCTTTGCCCAATCCGAAACCGCGTCTTTGTCCGTATATTTCTGAAGCATGGCGTCTCTTTCCGACGGGTCTATGCTTCCTACTATCTTTGTCTTTTCCAATGCCCGTCCGAGCATGGTCACAATCTGCTCGCGCGTTACATTCGCATAAGGCTCAAACTTGCCGTCCCCGACACCGCTTATCAACCCGTTTTTATGTGCGCAGGCAATATAACCGCTGTACGGGCTATCCTGCGGAACATCGGTAAACGCCACCTTCTCGGCGGTAACTTCCATACCGAGGGTCACAACCAGCATATATGCAAAATGTTCTCTGGTTATGTAGGATTGCATATCGGGATTGCCGATAGGAGGCAGCCCTTGCGCATTTTCCGACCCGACCGGTATTGATAACGAGTTTATGAGCAGCCCGACACAAAGAATTAAACAGCAAAGTTTTAGTTTTTTAATCAATTTTATTCCTCCCATGTCAAAAGATAATAATTTTTTATGAAATCATAATAGCAGGCTATCTGATAATCTCATCCCGCATATAAGCGTTCCACACATTTTCAAACCAATCGTCGGATTCGGGAATAGGCTTAACCTCATTCCATTCAAAGCGGCACTCTCCGTCAGAAAAGGATACCTCCTGTATTTCCTTTTCAAGCCTTCCGCCGTCCAAAGTAAATCTGAATTCCTCCGGAAGGTTTTCTATCGGCAACTTACCGTCTTTGTTGTAGACCAGATAGGAGCCCCGGCTCCCCCCGCCCTTTTCTATGTAATTTGCAATAGCGGACAGATAAACATACTGCGTAATCAATAAATCGCGATTCTGATATGCAAACGGCAAGTCCCGCACAGACGACAATTTTGATATATCGGGCAGTGATTCAAGCATTTTTTTGGCTTCCTTTGCCGCGGCCTCAGCCGCCTTGCCCGACCTGATATGCGCACCTGCCCGTGTCATTCTTTCACCGATTTGCCGTCTTATTTGAATGATATTGTTTTTATCGGACATATTTTTCAGAAGTTTAGCTCCGAATGATATTTTCTCATAAATCTGATTTGCGGTCATATCAATAAATTCATCGGTTTTGAGAGGCTCTTCGGTGTATCTTGCCGCAATAAATTGCGCCGCCCTTGTGCTTCCGACCTGACCCGAATTCAGGGCACTGCCGCCGGGGCGGTAAACCCCGTGGCTTCCGTTCACTTCACCGACCGGGAATAAATGCTTCAGATTGCTCTCCCACCAGATATCCCCGTACAAACCGCCGTTGTTGTGCTGTGCGCACACCGCAATTTCCAAATATTCCTCGGTTATATCTATGCCGTTATTTTTGTATAAATCAATAGCCGGCTGATTCATAAGCGCCAAACGGTCAATCGGTGTTCCGAACAGAGCGTTGGATTTTTTAAGGTATGTATAACTCTCCTCACCGAGCAAAGAAAAATCGAATTTTCCGTCCTTCACGGCACGGCTCGGATTTTTGGTGAAATCCAAAAACACCCGTCTTCCTTTGTTTACGGTTTCGTTATACACCAATATGTCAATCAGAGAAGAAGAAAAATCGCAAACCTTTCTGGGGTCAAAAGGCCATTGATAGCCCTTTAAGAAAATAGCATCGAGCATTTTGCCCGTATCGGAAAAATAATCATCCAGAAATTCCTTTTCGTCTTTGCCTTCCTTGTCGGTAGAAACATAGCGCGGAATAACCTGTTGGTATGTTCCCGAAAGATTCCATCTGAACTTAATTGAAGCAATACCGTATTGGGACTCTGTAAGGTTCTTTCCCTTTACACCCGCTTCAAACGCAATACCGGTGGCGCCTGTCTGGCTTTCGGGGTATACCGACATCTGATACATCCCTGCAGGCCCGCCCGTCGCATAAATAATATTTGTGCAATTAAAAATAACAAATCTCTTTGACTCATCTTCCAACGCATTATTATTGAGTGTAAGAAGCCCTACACTTTTGGTCTTTTCCTTATCGGTCAGTATTGCAATGACCTGATATCCGTCAAAGATTCCGATACCTTTTTGAAACACCTGCTGCTTTAGCTTTTCGGTCATATATTTAGAAGTCAACGGCCCTGCCGATGTTGCACGCTGTCTTGGGTCATGGTCGGTTTTGTACCCTATGTATTCTCCGAAACTGTTGTGAGGGAATGGCACGCCGATATCTACAAGCCGATAGAAGCTTTGTGCCGACAAAGCCGCCTCGACCAATGCGATATCGCCGTGCATGCTTCCTCCGTCATACAATGTCTTTGCCATTTCATACACGGAATCCTGCGTTGAACCTGCCAAAGTCAGCTTATAATATGTCTGCTTGTCGGAGCCGGTATTCAAAGATGTCCCCATATTCAGTCCTTCCGTTACAACGGCAATATCTTTCTGACCGAAAGAGTACAGCCTGTCCGCGGCATTAAGACCTGCCGCGCCCGAACCGACCACAACAGTATTAAAAGAGTATATCTCAAAAGAAGTTCCGTTTATATGCAGTGTTTCTTTTTTCATCGCTTATAATCTCCTGAGATGGAATCCGCCATCAATATTAATTACTTCCCCGGTAGAATAGCCGAGTTTACCCGAACAAAAAACAGAAACGGCGTTTGCGATATCCTGCGGGTAACCCCAACGGTTTATCGGAATAAGTCCCTCACCGATAAGCTTATCGTATTTTTCCTTCACTGTTTTTGTCATGTCGGTAAAAATAATGCCGGGTCTTATTTCGTATACATTAATTCCGTATTCCGACAGTCTGTCGGCAAAAAGCTTTGTTATCATGCTAATTCCGGCTTTGGATATGCAATACTCGCCTCTTGAGGTTGACGAAGTATAGGACGACATAGATGCAATATTTATAATAAGCGGGCGTATATCCGCATTTTCCGTTACCTGTTTAATCATAATATTTGCAACGGCCTGAGTCATAAAAAATGTACCCTTGAGGTTAATATCCATTACAAAGTCAAAGCTTTCCTCCGTCGTTTCAAGCACATCGGTTCTGACCTTCGGTGCCACTCCCGCATTGTTAACAAGACAATCGATTCTTCCGTAAGTATCTAAAACCTTATTAAGAAAATCACTTCGGTCTTTCTTATTGGTCAAATCCCCGTTAAAATACAAAACAGGTTGTCCTGTGCTGCGAATTGAATCCATATTTTCGGCGGCTTGCTTAGGGGCTATTACATCCAGTATTGCTATGGCAAATCCGTCCTTCGCAAGTTGCGATGCAATCCCAAACCCGATACCCCTTGCCGCACCTGTTATAACAGCAACTTTCTTATCTAACATCGGTTACATACATCCTTTTTTTATGATTATCCTTTTACTTATAAATGCTCTGATACGGTAGTATCCATCCGTATGGGCGGCTTACCTTCTCTTCCCTGCTTATAGATAGGCCCGTATACTTTTGAATCCTTGATTACGCATCCGGTCTTTCCACCGTCACGCATTATAACAGTACAATTACTGCATACCGTGCAGCATTTTCCCCGTTCCATTGCACCGGCTTCAAAAATATCCTTTGCAAAGTCGGGATAAGCCAATGCCTGCCGACCAAAGCCCGCAAGCTTAAACCACCCTTCCTTTATTCCGCCCGCCGCTACATTGACCGCATATTCCCTCAGCCAACTGAATGTCGTGGCTATAACCGCCATATCGGGTACAGCCTGCTGAATCTGCCTTGCAATACCCAGCATATTTGCAATACCTTCCAACGGGTGCTGAGGCGGTGTATAGAGCCCGTTGTCATACGGCCTTCCCACATGCGGATTGTAATAGGGGTTCCCGCTGCTGAGGTTAACAAGCCTAACCCCTTTTTCATAAAGTATTTTTACCAGTTTAATCGGCTCGGAAAGATCGGGCTTATGAAAGTCATCGCGGCTTACCCCCCAGCCATACGGATAGGGAACAGCATCATACGCATTCAGCCTGAGAGTAATATCGATTTTGCTTCCGAGCCTTGCCTTTATTTTATCAACGATATTCAAAAGAAACCGTGTTCTGTTTTCGAAAGAGCCGCCATACCTTCCTTCTCTTGTAAAAGCGGATAAAAGCTCGGAATTAAGATAGCCGTGACAGCTTTTGATATCAACCGCATCAAAGCCTATTTCACTCGCTATAACAGCCGCCTGAACAAAACGGTCTTCCAGCATTTCCAGCTCATCATCGGTAATCATCCTGTAGTTTTTAGACAGGCTTCCCTCCAGATAAGGGTTTTGGGTTGCAATCATAGACGCCGGTTTCCCGTCCGGCTTGCTGTATCTGCCCGAATGGGTAAGCTGTAAAACCGTATACGGCTTATATGTAAAGCTGTATGTATCCGAGGCATTTTTTATAATTCTATCGTACAATGCCTGAAAGTCGGATTTGTTTTCCCGACAAATATACAGTTGCCTCGGATTAGCTCTTCCTTCGGGAACAACGGCGGTAGCTTCCAACCATATAAGCCCCGCTCCTCCCTTGGAAAAACGGTCATATCTTCTGAAGGTAAGCTCATCGGGCTTGCCGTCCGATGTGCCGTCGCAACCCTCCATAGGATGTATTGCCAGTGGATTGGGGATTGTTTTATCCCCTATTTTAATCGGTTGTTTTAACACCTCAATGTCTTCCGACAGGGGTATTTTAACCCCAAGACACTGTATATCGTTTTTTAACTGTTCAAGTGAATCATAATTAAATCGTCTGTGCTGGTGCACATAATCTCCTCCAATTATTCAAATGCCTGTGCAAATTTTTTTATAGCATATAATATCATACATCAGTTGCATATAAAACTTAATCTTCATCAAGCATCACGCCACTGATATCTACGCGATATGCCTGAATCATATCTCCCATAGGCTTATTGAAATATACCTTCTTTCCGTCGCGCGAAAAGGCCGGGTCCACATGCATACGATAAGTCCAAATCTTACCCGCCTCTTCATGCATAAGGACCGCAATAGGCGTGGTATTGCCTGCTCTGTAAAGCCTCATAATGATTGGACTGATATTGTAAAGTGTTTCGGATGCCAAGTACTTTCTATCCGGAGACATCCCCGGATGGTTACCCGGTCCTGCCAGCGTTTCTATAAAATTGCCGTCTCTGTCAAAACGCTTCGCTGTATGCTTAGGCTGTCCGTTAGCCCCCGCATCCTTGTCATGCGCGAACAAAGTTGAATCATCATACCATTGCTGGTGCAGGGGTTTTTTATTATCAAAGATTTTAAAATCTGTGCCGTCTGTTTTGAATGTAATTATAAATTTGTTTTCTTCTTTACTGTCCGTATCCAGCCTGATTGCTATATATGTGCCGTTAGCGCTAATCTGCGCATGGTACATCGACCAGTCTTTAGGATTGTCGCTGCCGGTCAGCTGATCCTTCAGATTGCCAAGGTCATCTTCAAGATCGGCTATCTTGGTGACAGCACCGTTTTTATACATGTAAACCCCGTTACGCCCCAAAGTGCTTCCGTTAGGATAGTTCTTTTTGTCCACTAAAAGCGCTACGGCACCGTTGGGAGCATCCCCATGACCAATATTTGCCATTATGGGCGGATGCACCTCTTCACCGCTAGTATTGACAATATGCGTAATTTTCCCTTTTCCGGGTGTTGAGTCGCTATATGCAATCGTATTATTGTCAAGCCATATCTGACGAGCGCCGTCTTCGGTGTTAATACCTTGTATATCCCTTATTTTCACATGGTTGGTAAGGTCGGAGTTGCATATATAAAGGCCTCCGCTGATTTTTTCGTCTTTGTTTTTTGGCTTTCTGTCATATTTTACATAAACAACCTTACTGCCATCCGGACTTTCGGGGCTTGTGCCGAAATAACCTATTGCAGACATACCTTCATCCTGAGATATTCGCTCATAGACCAGAGATCTGTCGATACTATAGATATCGGAATAAAGATTAGTATCAGAATTCGAAGCCTCCATTTCACGATTCCAGACCACAAGCTTCGCACTATAATGGCTCAGGCTTTCAGGTATAGTTAAGTCAACGGTATATACAGATTCACTTCCCGAAGCTCCGATGCCCGCTATGTTAACGGTTTTAACCTTGTCAAGCCTTTTATCACGATATAGAGAAATTATTAACACGGCAGGCTTTGAAGCATCAGTATTTTTAATGGTTGTTACTCTGAATATTTTACCGTTCGGGATCAATGCATCGATAACTATACCTTTGGAATCCTGAAGAGTAACACTCTTAATAGTGTATGGCTTGGGGGTGCTGCCGGAAAGATTAACGCTTCCCCCGTCTTCAGCCGATACCTTTACACTTTCTGCCAAAGCGGGTACTGCGAATTGTCCCGAGAAATAATCAAATCCGGGTGCAATGCTCACATTTACAATTGTTATAACAACAAGTAAAAAAACCAATAAAAAATGAACACGCTTCATTTAATCATCCCCGCATTCTTTGCCTGAACAAAAAGTCCGGTCCGCGGTAGTAAAAAATCAATTAAAAAGTCAAACTCAGTTTTGAGTGTCAATCACACCGCTGATGTCCACACGATATGCCTGAATCATATCTCCCATAGGCATATTGAAATATACCTTCTTTCCGTCTCGCGAAAAAGCCGGATCCATATGCATACGATAAGTCCAAATCTTACCCGCCTCTTCATTCACAAGGACCGCAATCGGCTTGGTATTGCCCGCTCTGTAAAGCTTCATTATGATAGGACTGATATTGTAAAGAGTTTCCGATGCCAAGTATTTCCTGTCCGGAGACATACCCGGATGGTTACCCGGCGCCGCCAGCGTCTCTATAAATGTGCCGTTTCTGTCAAAACGCTTCGCTGTATGCTTAGGCTGTCCGTTAGCCCCCGCAACCTTGTCATGCGCGAACAAAGTTGAATCATCATACCATTGCTGATGCAGGGGTTTTTTATTTTCAAAGATTTTAATATCCGTACCGTCTGTTTTGAATGTAATAACATATTTGTATTCGTCACTGTCGATAGTGGATGTATCCAGCCTTATTGCTATATATGTGCCGTTGGTGCTAAGCTGCGCATGGTACATCATCCAGTCGTTGGGATTGTCGCTGCCGGTCAGCTGATTCTTCAGCTTGCCAAGGTCGTCTACAAGGTCGACTACCTTAGTTACAGTACCGTTTTTATAAATATAAATCCCGTTTGGCCCCAAAGTGCTTCCGTTGGGATAATGCTCTTTGTCCACTAAAAGCGCTATGGTACCGTTCGGAGCATCTCCGTGACCTAAATTCGCCTGTATGGGCGGATGCACCTCTTTGCCGCTTGTATCGACGATATATGTTATGTTTCCTTTGCCGGGTGTATAATCACTATATGCAATCGTATTATTGTCAACCCATATCTGATGAGCGCCGTCTTCGGTGTTGATACCTTGTATATCCCTTATTTTCACATGATTGGTAAGGTCAGAGTTGCATATATAAAGGCTTCCGCTGATTTTATCGTCTTTGTTTTTTGGCTTTCTGTCATATTTTAAATAAGCAACCTTGCTTCCGTCCGGACTTTCGGGACTGGTGCCGAAATATCCTATTGCAGACATACCTTCACCCTCGGAAACTTTTTCATAAACAAGGGATCTGTTGATACTAAAGATATCCGGATAAAGATTAGTATCAGAATTCAAAGAACCTGATTCCGGATTCCAGACCATAAGCTTTGCACTATAATGGCTCAGGCTGTCCGGTATAGTGAAGTCAACGGGATAATCAGCTTCGGTTCCCGAAGCTCCGGTACCCGCTATGTTAACGGTTATAACATTATCAAGCTTTTTATCGCGATATAAGGCAATTATTAACACAGCAGGATTTGTAGCGTCAGTTTTTTTAGCGATAGTTACTTTGGCTATCTTACCGTTAGGAATCAATGCATCGACAACTTTACCCTTGGAATCCAGAAGAGTAACACTTTTAATAGTGTATGGTTTCGAGGCGCTGCCGGGAAGATTAACGCTTCCTCCGTCTTCAGCCGATACCTTTATACTTTCCGGGAAAGCGGGTATTGTGAATTGTCCCGAGAAAGAATCAAATCCGGGTGCAATGCCCGCATATACAGTTATTAATACAACAAGCAAAAAAACCAATGAAAAATGAACACGCTTCATAATAATGCAACACCTCTTCTTTTTTTGTCAGAGCCGAAATTCCGATCCGCGATAGTACAAAAATCAATTATACGAGTAAACTCAATCTTCGTCAAGCATCACACGACTGATGTCCACACGATATGCCTGAATCATATCTCCCATAGGCATATTGAAATAAACCTTCTTTCCGTCGCGCGAGAAAGACGGGTCCACATGCATACGATAATCCCAAATCTTACCTTCCTCTTCATGCATTAGAACTGCAATAGGAGTAGTCTTGCCCGCACTGTAAAGCTTCATTATAATAGGACTGATTCTGTAAAGCGTTTCGGATGCCAAATACTTCCTGTCCGGAGACATTCCGGGATGGTTACCCGGCGCTGCCAGCGTTTCTATAAAATTGCCGTCTCTGTCAAAACGCTTCGCTGTATGCTTGGGTTGTCCGTTAGCCCCCGCATTCTTGTCATGCGCGAACAAAGTTGAATCATCATACCATTGCTGGTGCAGGGGTTTTTTATTATCAAAGATTATAATATCCGTACCGTCTGTTTTGAATGTAATAATATATTTGTATTCGTCACTGTCGATAGTGGATGTATCCAGCCTTATTGCTATATATGTGCCGTTGGTGCTAAGCTGCGCATGGTACATCATCCAGTCGTTGGGATTGTCGCTGCCGGTCAGCTGATTCTTCAGCTTGCCAAGGTCGTCTACAAGGTCGACTACCTTAGTTACAGTACCGTTTTTATAAATATAAATCCCGTTTGGCCCCAAAGTGCTTCCGTTGGGATAATGCTCTTTGTCCACTAAAAGCGCTATGGTACCGTTCGGTGCATCCCCATGACCCAAACTCGCCTGTATGGGCGTATACACCTCCTCACCGTTTGTATTGACTATATATGTTAAAATTCCGTTGGATGTAACATCACTGTATGCAATCGTATTATTGTCAACCCATATCTGATGAGCGCCGTCTTCGGTGTTTATACCTTGTATATCCCTTATTTTCACATGATTGGTAAGGTCGGAGTTGCATATATAAAGGCTTCCGCTGATTTTATCGTCTTCGTCTTTTGGCTTTCTGTCATATTTAACATAAACCACCTTACTGCCGTCCGGACTTTCGGGGCTGGTGCCGAAATATCCAAATGCCGACATATTGTCGCCCTCGGAAACTTTTTCATAAACCAGGGATCTGTCAATACTATAAACATCGGCATAGGGACTCAAATTGAATAACGGCTCCTTGAAATTCGGATTCCAGACCATAAGCTTTGCACTATAGTGGCTCAAGCTGTCCGGTAAGGTTAAGTTAATGGTATAATCAGCCTGGCTTCCCGCGGCTCCGGTGCCTGCTATGTCAACAGTTTCAATATTATCAAGCTTATTATCACTATATACGGCAACTATTAACACAGCAGGCTTTGTACCGGCAACATTTTTAGCGATAGTTGCTTTTGATATCTTACCGTTCGGAATCAATGTATCGATAACTATACCCTTGGAATCCTGAAGAACAACACTTTTTATGGTGTATGGTGTCGAGGTGCTGCCGAGAAGCTTAAGACTCCCTCCGTCTTCAGCCGGTCCCTTTATACTTTGTGCCAAAGCGGGTATTGCGAATTGTCCTGAGGAAAAACCATTTCCCTGTGCAACGCCCGCACTTACAATTATTAAAACTACAATCGAAATAACCAATGAAAAATAAATACGCTTCATATTAGACAACACCTTTGCATTTTTGTCAGAGCCGAAAATCCGGTCCGCGGTAGTACTATAATAAATCAATTATACGAGTAAATCAGTTTTGAGTGGCAATAACATTGCTGATATCCACACGATAAAGCTGAACCATATCCCCTATGGGCTTGTTGAAATAAACCTTCTTTCCGTCCCGTGAAAAAGACGGATTCAGATGGGTACGCATAGACCATACATTTCCCGGAGACTCACTCGAAAGTATTGCCAGCGGTTCTATGCTGCCTACCCTATAAAGCCTCAATACGATGGGATTTGACTGGTAAAGAGTTTCGGAAGCCAAATACCTTTTGTCCGGCGATATCCCTAAATGGCATCCGACCCCCGACAGTGTCTCCAAAACATTGCCGTCCCTGTCCCAGCGCCTCCCCGCCTGATACGGGAGGTTGTTCCAATAATTGTCATGCCCGAACAGCGTGGAATCGTCATACCATTGCTGATGCAGGGGTTTTTTGCCCGGAAACAGCTTTACATCGGTACCGTCAATTTTACAGGTTAATAGATTCTGCATGTCCTTGCCGGTATCCAGGCGTATTGCCAGATGGGTTCCTCCGGGGCTTAGCTCGGCATGGTACATATACCAGTCGTCTGTATTATCACTGCCCTCAAGCTCAGCCTTCAGCCATCCGAAATCCTTTTCAAGGTCAACCGCCTTTGTTATTTTGCCGTCCTTGAATATATAGATGCCGTTAGGTCCAAGGTTGCTGCCATTGGGATATTTCGTTTTGTCTACCCAGAGGGGGATTGCACCGTCCGGAGCATCACCATGCCCTAAATAGCCTTCGTACGGGCCGTATGCCACCTCGCCGTTTATGTTGACGATGTATGTTTTACCGCCGTCAGCCATATCCATATAGGCAATGTGATTGTTGTCAACCCATATCTGATATGAGCCGTCCTCCCAGTTCGTTTCGGCAATATCCCTTATTTTCCTGTGATTGGTAAGGTCTGAGTCGCATATGTAAAGACCGGCGCTGAGGCCCGCATCAGGCGCAGGCTTGTTGTCGTACAGTACATAAGCGATTAACTTCCCGTCAGGGCTTTCGGGACAGGTGCCGAAATATCCATGTTCGGCCATTCGGCCTTCGGGGGATACTCTTTCATAAACCATAAATTTGCCTATATATTCATCGACGATATCCTTTTCGCTTAAATCACTGATAATTATAAGGCCTCTGTTGTCCCAGAAGGTATATTTCTCGAATGCATCCGCAAATGCTCTTACAGGAACCATCGTCCTGCCGTCGATTATTTGCGCGGGGACATCAATTTCCCTTTCCTTATTGTTTACCTTCATCGTTTTGCTTCCGATTACCATTTCAACCTTACCGCGTTCAAACTGAATTTTAATGGTGGATGTATCCTCGATCCAATCCACATTTGCGCCGTAACACTCGGCAACAAACCGTAAAGGTATAAGCGTCCTGCCGTCCTGAATTATCGGCGTAACATTAGGGTCATTCGGGTCGATCCTGGTTTTTACATTATTTACAATCGCATCGGGGCACCCGATAAGCAACCCTATCCTGCGGTTTGATGTGTCGGTATCTGCAATGCCACCCGGTACAAAAAGAGTATTTGCCAACAGAACGCAGACAAGCACTGCAAACATCAGTCTTCTGATTTTGCTTTTAATGCCTTTCATAGATTCCCCTCCCCGGTATTGACAATTATCTTAATTGTCAGTCACTCATTAGATTACTTATATCCACACGGTACATCTGAACCATATCTCCGACCGGCTTGTTGAAATAAACCTTTCTTCCGTCACGGGAGAAAGAGGGGTCTATGTGAGTTTTCATACTCCATACCGTTCCCGGCGGCTCGGCAAAAAGGATTGCAAGCGGCTCAACATTGCCGCACTTGTAAAGCCTCAATACAATGGGATTGGTCTGGTATTGAGTTTCGGAAGCCGCATACTTTCTGTCGGGGGACAGACCCATGTGACATCCGACTCCGGCTAATGTTTCGATATAATTGCCCTCTAAGTCCCAACGCTTTAATTTATACATCGGATATTCTCCGTATTCCCAGTCAACCTCATGCCCGAATACGCTTGTATCATCATACCATTGCTGATGTAAAGGCTTTTTCGCAAAGATTCTCATATCCTCACCGCCCGGTTTGCAGGATACAAGATTTACATTTGCATCGCCCGACCCTGTTTCAAGCCTGATTAATATGCGTTCACCGCCGGGGCTTAACTGTATATGACCCAAAGACCACGCCAATACATCGTCATTGCCTCCGAATTTGTCTATTAACGGTGTGAAATCCCTTATAGGATCTACTGCATGCATAATAGAGCCGTCTTTATGATCGTACAGATAAATTCCGGCAGGACCAAGAGCGCTTCCGTTTCTCCCTACAACCAAAAGCAATTGACCGACCTTGGGGTTATCTCCGTGACCTAAATTCCCCTCAAACGGGCCGGCAACTTCCTCTCCGTTTGTATTAATGATATATGTTTTAACACCTTTTCCGTCTACATTATCGTTATATGCAAGCGTATTGTTGTCAAGCCATATCAGGTGAGAACCATAGTGCCAGTTTACATTGCTTATGTCTCTTATTTTCCTGTGGTTGGTAAGATCCGAATCGCATAAGTAGAGCGCGCCTTTTTTGCTTGCTTTTGAATCGGGTTTGTTTTCGGTTACTATATATGCGACTAACTTTCCGTCAGGACTTTCGGGGGTGGTTCCGTAATATCCCGGAAGCATGGACGGCCCGTCGGACTGTGCAACCCTTTCATGAACCAAAAACCTGCCTATATATTCGTCGGTAACATCTCTGTCATTTAAGTCGCTGATAATTATAAGACCTCTGTTGTCCCAGAAAGTATACTTTTCGAAAGTATCCGCAAATGCTCTTACGGAAACCATCGTTCTGCCGTCGATTACTTGAGGAGGTACATCCATTTCTCGGGTATTGACATTGTATTTTATCGTTGTTTTTCCGAGTACCATTTCAACCTTAGCGCGTTCCAGTTGAACTTTAACGGTGGATGTAGCTTCATCCCACTCTACCTTTGCGCCGAAACACTCTGCAATAAAACGCAAAGGAATAAGCGTCCTGCCGTCCTGAATTATCGGTACAACATTAGGGTCATTCGGGTCAATCCTGGTTTTCACCCCGTTTACGATTGCATCGGGGCACCCTATAAGTAACCCTATCTTGCGGTTTGCTGTTTCAATGCCGGCAACGCTGCCCGGTACAAAAAGAGTATTAGCCAATAAAACACAGACAAGTACCGCAAACATTAACCTTTGGATCTTCCTTTTGTTGGTTTTCATAAATTTCCCTCCCTAATATTTTTTATTTAAATAATATTACTTATATCCGCACGGTAAACATGAATCGTATCCCCGACCGGCTTATTAAAATAAACCTTTTTTCCGTCTCTCGAAAAAGAAGGATTGACATGAGTACGCATATCCCAAATAAAACCCGCAGGTTCACTCATAAGGATTGCCAACGGGGTAGTGTTGCCTACCCTATAAAGCCTCATTACCACAGGGTTGGTCAGGTATTGGGTTTCAGAAACAAAATACTTCCTGTCGGGGGAAATCCCCATATGATTCCCGACCCCCGCCAGTATTTCTATACAGTTACTGTCTCTGTCCCAACGCTTCGCTTGAAACATAGGCTTTTCATTCCAGTCACAATCATGCCCATATACTGTCGAATCATCATACCACTGCTGATGCAGGTAGTTCCACTCAAAGAGTCTGATATCCGTACCGTCCGATTTGAATGATATAAGATATTTTTCTTTCAGAGGTATTCCTGTATCAAGTCTGATAGCCATATATGTGCCGTCAGTGCTGAATTGTGCATGGTAAATATACCAGTCATCCGGATTTTTCCCCCCGGCTAACCGAGGTTTCAATTGTCCGATATCCTTTTTAAGGTCTGCCACCTGTGTTACAACGCCGTCCTTAAATACATAAACACCGTTTGGACCTAAATTGCTTCCATTGGGGAAGGTTCTTTTGTCAACCATAAGAGGTAATAAACCGTTCGGAATATCTCCGTGCCCGATATAGCCCTGTATCGGACCATACAGCACATCGCCGTTTGTATTGATTATATATGTTTCATTACCTCTTGCCTTATCCATATATGCAAGCGTATTATTGTCAATCCATAACACACACGCACCGTCGTGCCAGCTAATACTCGCAATGTCTCTTATTTTTTTATGGTCTGTCAAATCCGAGTTGCAAATATAAAGACTTCCGCTCGGAAATGAATTTTCCGGAGGTTTTTCGTCATAAACCACATAAGCGATTTTGCTCCCGTCGGGGCTTTCGGGACAGGTCCCGTAGTATCCGACTTCCGACGCCATAGCGCCGCCTATTGAAACCTTTTCATAGGTCATAAATCTGCCTATGTATTCATCAATCAGGTCACTTCCCGTTAAATCGCTTACAACAACCAAACCTCTGCTGTCACTGAAAACATATTTATCAAAAACATCCGCAAATGTTCTTAAAGGTACCATTGCCGCGCCGTTTATTATTTGAAGGGGGGCTTCAAGCTCTACCTCCGAATATAGCAGATTACACTTTTTGCTCCCGACTGTCATTGCAGCAACTTTGCGCTCCAATGCAATCCTAATCGTCGATGTCGCTTCATCCCAGTCCACCTTTGCGCCGAAGCACTCGGCAACATACCGAAGCGGCACAAGCACCCTGCCGTCCCGGACAACCGGGCTTACATCAGGATTGTTCGGATTTATTCTTGTTTTCACATTGTTTACCACAGCATCAGGGCACCCAACGAATAATCCGATTGTGCGATTTGAGCTATTGCTCATATTCATAAGCATTCTCCTAATGTTCAGATTTTTATTTACTGAATTCTACTGCATTAAATAACTTATATCCACACGGTACATCTGAACCATATCTCCGACAGGCTTGTTGAAATAAACCTTTTTTCCGTCGCGGGAGAAAGAAGGGTCTATGTGAGTTTTCATACTCCATACCGTTCCCGGCGGCTCGGCGAAAATGATTGCAAGCGGCTCAACATTGCCGCACTTGTAAAGCCTCAATACAATGGGATTGGTCTGGTAAAGCGTTTCGGAAGCCGCATATTTTCTGTCGGGGGACAGACCCATGTGACATCCGACCCACGCCAATGTTTCGATATAATTGCCATCCAAGTCCCAACGCTTTAACTTATACATCGGCCTTTCAGGGCTTTCCCAGTCAACTTCATGCCCGTATATGCTTGTATCGTCATACCATTGCTGATGCAAAGGTTTTTTTGAAATGATTCTCATATCCGCACCGCCCGGTTTGCAGGATACAAGATTTACATTTGCGTCGCCCGACCCTGTTTGAAGCCTGATTAATATGCGTTCACCGCCGGGGCTTAACTGCACATGACCCATATCCCATGTAAACGGATCATCATCGCCGCCGAATTCGTCTGCTAACGGTGTGAAATCTCTTTTTACATCCAATGCCTGCGTGATTGAACCGTCTTTATGATCATACAGATAAATTCCGGGAGCCCCAAGATCACTACCGTTTTTATAAGCGCTTTGGTGTACAACCATAAGTATTTGACCGACCTTGGGATTATCTCCGTGACCTAAATTCCCCTGATACGGACCGGCAACTACCTCGCCGTTTGTATTAATGATGTAAGTTACAATACCTTTCCCCGCTAAATTATCGTTATATGCGAGCGTATTATTGTCGAGCCATATCACATGCGAGCCGTAGTGCCAGTTTACAGCGTTTATGTCCCTTATTTTCCTGTGGTTTGTAAGGTCCGAATCGCATAAGTAAAGCGCACCTTTTTTGCTTGCTTTTGAATCGGGTTTGTTTTCGGTTACTATATATGCGACTAACTTTCCGTCAGGACTTTCGGGGGTGGTACCGAAATATCCCGGAAACATGGACGGTCCGTCGGTCTGGGCAATCCTCTCATGAACCAGAAATCTGCCGATGTATTCATCGGTAACATCTCTGTCATTTAAGTCGCTGATAATTATAAGACCCCTGTTGTCCCAGAATGTATATTTTTCAAAAATATCGGCAAATGCTCTTAAGGGAACCATCGTTCTGCCGTCGATTATTTGCGCGGGGACATCGATTTCAACGGTGTTATTGCCCACTTTAACCTTTTTGCTTCCGATTACCATTTCAACCTTAGCGCGTTCAAACTGAATTTTAATGGTGGATGTAGCCTCGACCCATTCCACATTTGCGCCGTAACACTCGGCAATAAAACGCAAAGGAATAAGCGTCCTGCCCTCCAGAACTATCGGCACAACATTTGGGTCATTCGGGTCAATCCTGGTTTTCACACCGTTTACGATTGCATCCGGGCATCCGATGAGTAACGCTATCTTGCGGTTTGCTGTTTCAATGCCGGCAATGCTGCCCGGTACAAAGAGGGTATTCGCCAACAAAACACAGACAAGCACCGCAAACATTAACCTTTTGAACTTGATTCTACCGTTTTTCACAAATTTTCCTCCCTGTTTTTTTAGATTTTTATAATCAGTCGCGAATTAAATTACTGAAATCCACGCGGTACATCTGAATCATATCTTCTGCGACAGGCATGTTGAAATAAACCTTCCTGCTGTCGCGGGAGAAAGATGGGTCTATGTGAGTTTTCACACTCCATACCGTACCCGGCGACTCGGCGAAAAGGATTGCAAGCGGCTCAACATTGCCGTACCTGTAAAGTCTCAATACTACGGGGTTGGTCCAGTATTGAGTTTCGGAAGCATAGTACTTTCTGTCAAAAGATATTCCCATGTGGTTGCCAACCCCCGCTATTGTTTCGATATAATTTCCGTCCAAATCCCAGCGTTTTGCTTTATACATCGGATATTCTCCGTTTTCCCAGTCAACCTCATGTGCGAAAATGGTTGTATCATCATACCATTGCTGATGCAAAGGCTTTGTCGGAAAGACTTTCATTTCCGAGCCGCCCACTCTGCACGATAAGATTTTTACATTATCCTGACCCCCACCTACTCCAAGCCAGATTAATATGCGCTCACCGCCGGGGCTTAACTGTACATGGCCCATTTCCCATGTGAATATATCGTCTCTGCTGCCCGGGAATTTTTCCTTTAGTGGTCCGAAATCCCTTTGAACATCCAATACCTGCTTAACAGAGCCGTCTCTGTGATTATACAGGTAAATTCCGGGAGGCCCGAGATCGCTTCCGTTCTTATAGGCATCCCGCTGCACATACATAAGTATTGAATTGACATTGTTGTCTCCGTGACCTAAATTCCCCTGAAACGGGCCGGCAACTTCCTCTCCGTTTGTATTAATGATATATGTTTTAAGACCTTTTCCGTCTACATTATCGTTATATGCAAGCGTATTGTTGTCAAGCCATACCACATGCGAGCCGTAATGCCAGTTTACATTGCTTATGTCCCTTATTTTTCTGTGGTTGGTAAGATCCGAATCACATAAGTAGAGTGCGCCTTTTTTGCCTTCTTTTGAGCCTGGTTTGTTTTCGGTTACCAAATATGCGACCAACTTACCGTCAGGACTTTCGGGAGTGGTGCCGTAAAATCCCGGAAGCATGGACGGCCCGTCGGACTGTGCAACTCTTTCATGGACCAAGAACCTTCCTATGTATTCGTCGGTAACATCCCTGTCATTTAAGTCGCTGACAATTATAAGACCTCTGTTGTCCCAGAAAGTATACTTATCAAAAAGATCCGCAAATGCCCTTACGGAAACCATCGTTCTGCCGTCGATTACTTGCGCAGGCACATCCATTTCTCTGGTATTGACATTGTATTTTACCGTTGTGTTTCCGAGTACCATTTCAACCCTGGCGCGTTCCAAGTCAACTTTAACGGTGGATGTAGCCTCATCCCACTCCACCTTTACGCCGAAGCACTCGGCAATAAACCGCAAAGGAATAAGCGTCCTGCCGTCCTGAATTATCGGCACGACATTAGGGTCATTCGGATCAATCCTGGTTTTTACACCGTTTACGATTGCGTCGGGGCACCCGATAAGCAGCCCTATCTTGCGGTTTGCTGTTTCAATGCCGGCAATGCTGCCCGGTACAAAAAGAGTATTTACCAGCAAGACGCAGACAAGCACCGCAAACATTAACCTTTGAATCTTTCTTTTACTGATTTTCATAAATCCCCCCCCTTAAAATTCTAATTACTTTGAATAGTTTTGTTTATTCTGTCCAAAAACTGCAGATTTGTTAACAGAGTACTTTCATTTTAGCTGTTTTTGTGATATACTGTTTATGTCGCATTGTTCGACCATTTTTTTAGGGAAAAACAGGCATAAGATACTATCTCCCTATTTGCCATTATACATCAATAAAGTAAATAAGTATATATTAAAATTGCTTAAAAATTAGCGTTTTTTGCTATATAATTTGCTATATAAAAATTATGGAAATTTCATTACAGACATGAGGTGTTTTCAATGAATAATCCGAAGATTATTCCCGCCGATTCCGTCAGAATCAAATATAATGAAGCCCGCAAGGATATGAAGCTGGAACAGCACTCTCATAACTTCTATCAGATTATATACATCAAAGAGGGCTTGATAGAATTTAAGATAAACGGCAAAAAGTATACCGCAGGCAAAAACAGCCTGATATTTATAAGTAATTTGGAATCACATGAGCTTAAGGTGTTGGAATACCCGTACAAGAGGTATTATGTACTTATAAAACCGCATTATTTGCACTCTTTAATCAGTGAACCGGTGCTTGTGTCAATATTTAAGCACCGTCCCGCTCACTTTAACCATGTTATTGCTTTAAGACCCGAAGACAGCGTATATGTTTCCAATACCTTTAAAAGTATGTATGATGAAGCGTCAACTTCAATGCCTTTTTGGGAGTTTACGCTGTGTTCATATTTCTTTTTGCTTTTGACCTTTTTGTTCAGAAAGTACAAAGATTCTTTTCCGATAACAACAATCAACAAACCCATGGAGACAATTCTTGATGTTCAGAAGTATATTGAACAGCACTTTACCGAAAACATAGTTTTGGAGGAAGTTTCAAAGCGCTTTTATTCCAATAAGTTTTATATGTCTCATTTGTTTAAAAAAATAACCGGCTTTTCATTTAAGGAATACCTTATTTTGCAAAGAATATTAAAATCAAAGGAGCTGCTTATAAACAGCTCTGAAAGTATTACCCATGTAGGATTATATTCGGGCTTTAACAATGTTAATCATTTTATCAGAATTTTCAGACAATATGAGGGAATTACTCCTTATCAATACAGGAAAAAACACGCGGCTTATCAGTAACAGCGTTGGGGCGTGAATCGAAGGCGTCCGCCGGGGTGTGAAATTGCACAAATATGCGCAATTTTTTTATAAACATACAAAAAAGCCGCGGCACTGCTGTAATTCAGCAGCACCGTGGCTTGCAGGCGGTAAGTACGACGTATTTGCAATAAAGTAAAAATAAAAAATGATGAATAATAAGTGATAAATGACAAATAAACCCTGTATTTGCTATAAATACAGGGTTTATCATATACTGACTTTGTAGGGCAATATTTATAATGTTAATTATGCGGCTTTACTATGACTATATAGGTGCTGGGGGTTTTACTTCCATCTGGCGGGAATGTGCACCCCAGGCTAACTTCAGTATCTGCATCAAATGTCTTGTAATACAGTTTGTAAGCAGCACCACCGTTCCCGGTCATTGTATCGTCGCCGGCATTTACAGCAGCCCAGCCGTTGCTCGACATCCATGTAGGCATACTGCTATGATTAACATTAACAACACCTTGGGGGTTTTTGTACGGAACCGCTAAATATACTGTTACGGCCTGTGTAACGGTGAATTTTATAGCGGTCTCTGACCCCAGATTAGCGGGGTAATACTTCGCTTTCACAGCATTAGTTTCGTTGTCGGTTCTTATCAGCACGCCGCCCTTAAGAATATCGGGAACAGTTTCCGCAAAGGCTGTCGTACTCACGCTTGCCCCCATGTTATACATAGGAACTCCCACATCAAAAGGCTCATCCGCTATTGTAACATTGCTGATACCCTTGGCTGTGTTCATCCACAAGCTTCCCTCTTGTATCAGCAAGTCTGACACATTACAGGATACAACCCTTGCAATGGGTTTTAGCGTGGAAAAGCTGTCCCATATAAACACACGAACCTTTTTCGCGTCACCCACATCAACAGCTTCACTTAAAATGTTGGCGTTCAGGTTTGCCGCCAGTATATTCTCTCTCAGTACCTTCATACCGATGAGAATGTCATTCTCATTATAAAAGGCAAGAATAATGTCAGCGGTAATCGGGTATGGGTTGTCGTTTTTAACCACCATTTCGGTAAGCGTCCCATTGGAGGCTTTCATAGACTCAATCACCACTACACCTACATTAAGCGTAACAGTTGCGATGTTGGAATAATTCACTCCGTCAAACACACGCCAGGTGAATGTGTCAATCCCGACAAAACCGGGATCGGGGGTATAGGAAGCTTCGTTGTTGCCTTCGCTATACTCAAAAGTACCGTGCGACGGTCTTTTTATCACCTCGATTTCTTCCAGATCACCGGAGCCGGAGGTGTAATCCACAAAATCTATCTGCGTTCTCGGCGCGTTTTGGGGAAACTTAAAGGTTTTGTCATTGGCCACAGGCGCATATCCAACCTGAGTTTCCGCAGACCCCATACCGGAAACGGGGACATTTGACTGCCACATATTATCAATCTGAGTTTTTGTCAGAGTATCGGCGCCGTGTGTAAGTACAATTTTATCTATAAGCGGGAAATCACTCTTGCGTTTAGTAATCTTAAGCGTATATTCCTTGCCTGCCGCAAGGTTCTGCAAATAAACCGGCCCGCCGTTATGCACCTCTCTGTTTCCCGTAAAGCTCCATTCAGTTCTCCAGTCCCAACCGCCTTTTGCAATATAAAGACCATCGATACCAGGTAATTGTCCGTTGTTCAATGTCACGGGCTTAAATTGGCCATTCTCTCGCTCCGTCGGGTGGTGAAAGTTTAGATTCGGTGTAAACCGTGCTCCATCCAGATAAATATCCAGTCCGTTGTTGGCAGAATTGATCCCGTTGGTTCTTATCCATACAAACCATGTTCCGGGAGTGGTCACGGTGAATTTATATTCCAAGTATCCTCCGGCGTTATTTGGTCCTGCCCAAAAATCGTTACACTGCTGACATTCACCTGCATCATCCGAATGATCACACTGTTCGGGGACGGTATGATTGGTAGGTGGCAGCGCCGCCGGCTGCATTGCCATCCCTCCGGAATAATTGGCGCTGTTGATTAGGCTGTTCTTATTATTAAAGCCGGGATTAAACCCTGCCGAGACAGCCCGCTCAATGCCCTTAAAGACGAGGGTGTCCTGTACGCTCGTTGCATCGACCTTTTCGTACATATATGCTTTGGAGTAATGCTCTGCCTCCATGGATACTACGCCATCTACTTCACCAAATCTGTAGTTTGTGGTTTCAACCTCGTAAGTCTTCGGTGTGGGTGTGGGTTCGCCCACAATATAATTTTGATGCTTGATATAAAGTGCAACCTCTGACCCGGTTATTCCGGCGGGCTTTGTAAAACTATTTGTACCTTCGGTCAGGGTAACATTATCCTGATTGACCCAGGTGCCGCTCGCGCAGTCAAACCATTTAAGGTCATAGGTTCCGGCACGCATATTTTTTACGCCCATACTGCCCGAATATGTGTGGGAATAAGCGATATAGCTGTTTTGCGGATTTTCCATCACATAATGTGTACTGCCGGAGGCAAGGCTGTTGTTGGGGGACATTTTGTTAAAATCGGTAGCCTCAAAAAAGTTTACCACATGTCCGCAAGCCTCCACAACATGCTGGGGAGTATCTGTGATGGGTGTTCCATCGGTAAGCACCCATTCGGAATGCGACTCGGTAAAGAACATACGAAGAACCATGGAGTATGCGCCGCCCATACCGGCCGCCCAGTAGCACTTGCGCAGCTTTGCCCAGTTCTGATTCGCCAGTGCCGTATTCCCCGCCTTTTCCGCGCTTGCAGCCGCAATCCACGCGCCTTGCATGATTTTGCATTCAACGATATTCAAGTTGTATCGGCCCGCGGCGTTTCTCCACTCGCGATTGGCTTTTTCGTTGATTTCGCTCGAATCTCTCTTGTTATAATTGGCGCCCGTGTTCGGATCCGACGGCGATGAATTCTTTTCATCTTGCGGACTGGTGCCGCCGTGATACTGGATAGCAAACTGGTCTATATACGGATCATTCGGCAAGGGAAATGTGTCAAACCGACGGTAATGATTGGCGATAACATGGTCGTATTCGTCCGCATCGGCAATAATCTTAGCCAGTGCGGATATCTTAGCATCGGTGAACCCTTCGGGAGATTCCTCGGCAATGACCCAGATAAGGTTTTTGTATTTCTTAAAACGATTGACTATGGTCTCAAAAAAGGCCTTTTCCGCCGCGGATACCGTCGTATCCGTTTTATTACCCCAGGGGTAAATGCCATCGTCATAGAAGAAGAAATACATGATGGTGCCATTGGCGTCCAGCTGGTCAAACCAGCCTTCCCACTGGGCAAGGATGGGCTCGCTGAGACCCTTAGTGATGTCCGAGTCGACAAAAGGATTCATGGTGTTGTCGCCATCGCCTTGAGCAGGCTTGTTGATCGTTCCGCGGATGGCTTGAAAATAAATACAGTTCGCACCGGAGTCTTTGATGCGATCTATGATTTCCTGCTGATTGCCGCCGGTTCTTGTGCCGTCCGACTGGCGCGTGCCTATGTAAAGGAATTCCTCCGGGTCGCCGGGGCCGCATATAAACACAGGGTCATACCCCGTAGCGGTTTTTCTTACCAGCCAGCTGGGATTTTCAGGATCCACCATAACCTGACCTATCATAGGACCGCTGTCTGCTTTTACCGGCACTGTCTGCGGCAAGATGCACACAATAAGCATAACTGCCACTTGAAACAATGCCACTGGCTTTGCTAAGGACTTCATAATTCTACCTCCAAATAATGATATTTTTTTTGGGTTAAAAAGTGTCTTCATAAGATTTAAAGCATAGGAAAGCCGAACCCTATATGGTTTTAAAAGAGCAAATTTTTTAGAAGAGGCCATTTGGTTCCCAAATGACACATGTGAGGATTTCTGATTTTAATTCATCATTCATAATTTATCATTCATCATTCTTTATTGCCTCGAAGAGGCACTTTTTGGTGCGGGTGAAGAGACTCGAACTCCCACGGTCGCCCACTAGATCCTAAGTCTAGCGCGTCTGCCAATTCCGCCACACCCGCTTATTAAATTGAAAATGGAAAATGGAAAATTATTGGCACTTAAAGTTTTCCGAAAAGTTAAAAACAGGCAATTTGTTTTTTTGATGTTTTGATTATGCTGACCAGTATTCTTTCCAATTCAGCACAATCGCCGAATATAGAATTAAACTCAGATTCGGTTATATAGTCTGTTTCCTTAAGCAACTTCAGCCAATATTTTGTTTCGGTTGTTTCTTTCAGAGCAATGCTCATTTTTGAAATAAAATCCGCTTTGCTTTGTGCCTGCTGTGCTTCGCTTATATTTGCGCCGATGCTTGTGCCGCTTCGTAAAATCTGTTTCGATAAGATATAATCGTTTTGCCTTTGGGATATATGCTTATACAGCTTTATTACTCTTACTGCAAAATTGAAGCTTTTTTCTTCAATAACATTACCCAAAAACATCAACCCCAATTTTCAATTTTCAATTGACATCAAAGGGTAACAACATTCAAAAGTATAACACCATACCGTTATTATGTCAATATTCTGCGCCAATATTCTTTAAGGCTTTCCTCGAATTTATTTTCCCCGGGAGTATAGTATTTCCTGTCCTTCAAAATATCGGGCAGATACTGCTGCATTACATAGTTGTTCGGAAAATCGTGAGGGTATTTATATCCTTCGCCCCTTCCCAGCTTTTTTGCACCGTCGTAATGTGAATCACGCAGGTGGTCGGGAACCTCCCCCACCCCTATGCTTTCAATATCCCCCATCGCCGCATCAATCCCGCGCACCACGGAATTTGATTTCGGCGCGGTGGCAAGCAGTATCACAGCCTCCGCAAGCGGTATTCTCGCCTCCGGAAAGCCGAGCGCAAGCGCGCAGTCCACACAGCTCTTGACGATAGTTACGGCGAGGGGATAGGCAAGACCTACATCCTCCGAGGCAATAACCATTAGCCTGCGGCATATCGACGGCAAATCCTCCGCCGCCACAAGCCTTGCAAGATAGTGCAACGAAGCGTCGGGGTCGCTTCCCCGTATGCTCTTTTGGAACGCGCTTAAAATGTCGTAGTGATTGTCGCCGAGCCTGTCGTATGTCATAGCCTTTTTCTGACTTGCCTGCTCCGCCAAATCAAGACTTACCGTTATCACATTCTTCTCATCGGGAACTGCCGTATATGCGCAAAGCTCAGTCGCGTTAACCGCACGCCTTGCGTCACCGTTTGCCATAACGGCTATATGCTCCGTTGCGCTGTCCTCAAAAACAAGCGTATAGCCGGGGAAGTCACCCTTTAATACCTCTATCGCACGGCGCACCGTTTTTTCAATGTCGTCCTTTGTTAGCGGTTTGAATTCAAATACCGCGCTTCTGCTTAAAATTGCGTTGTAGACATAAAAATAGGGGTTTTCCGCCGTGCTTGCTATAAGCACAACATCACCGGTTTCGATAACCTCAAGAAGCGATTGCTGCTGCTTTTTATTGAAATTCTGTATCTCGTCAAGGTAGAGCAGTATTCCGTTTTGGGCGGAAAAGCCGCCGAGCTCGGCAATAACCGCCTTCACATCGGAAACACCCGCATTGGTGGCGTTAAGCTTATGAAATTTCCTGTTCGACGATGCGGCGGCAATATTGGCAACGGTGGTCTTACCCGTGCCGGACGGCCCGTGAAAAATCATGTTTCCTATCCGTCCGCTTTCAATCGCACGGCGCAAAACCTTACCCTCGCCCAGTATATGCCGCTGACCCTCGACCTCGTCAAGGCTTCGGGGGCGGATTCTATCAGCAAGCGGCCTATTCATAGAGCTTGTATTTCCCGCAAAGAGCCGAAACTCTTTTTCTTACCTTTTCCGCATTGTTGTCAAAATCCTTTATGGTGAGGGATATAAGCTCCGCAATCTCCTCCATGTCGGCCTCGACAAAGCCCCTTGCCGAAACTGCGGCGGTACCGAGGCGTATTCCGCTTGTCACAAACGGACTTTGCGGGTCGTTGGGGATTGCGTTTTTGTTGCAGGTAATTCCGACCTCATCCAAAAGGCTTTCGGCAAGTTTTCCTGTTATGTTCATATTCTGAAGGTCAACGAGCATAAGGTGGTTGTCCGTACCGCCCGAAACAAGCGTAAAGTCTCTGTTGACAAGAGCCTTCGCAAGAGCCTTGGCATTTTTCTTGATATTCCTCTGATACTCCTTGAATTCGGGGGTCAAAACCTCACCGAAGCATACCGCCTTTGCGGCTATTATGTGCATAAGCGGCCCGCCCTGCGTTCCGGGGAACACCGCCTTGTCAATAAGCTTTGCATATTCTTCCTTGCAAAGAATCATTCCGCCCCTCGGCCCGCGAAGGGTTTTATGCGTGGTGGTGGTCACAAAATCCGCATAGGGCACGGGGTTTGGGTGAAGTCCCGCGGCAACAAGACCTGCTATGTGCGCCATATCAACCATAAGATATGCGCCTGCCTCCTTGGCTATTTCGGAAAAGCGTTCAAAATCAATCTCGCGCGGGTAGGCGCTTGCGCCCGCGATAATCATTTTCGGTTTGTGTGTCAGCACAATTTCACGCAGCTTGTCATAGTCAATCCTGTGTGTGATATCGTCAACGCCGTAAGGCACGATATTAAAGTATTTTCCCGATATGTTAACAGGGCTTCCGTGGCTTAAATGCCCGCCGTGCGCAAGGTTCATTCCCACAACCGTGTCACCCGGATTCAAAACCGCAAAAAAGACCGCAAGGTTCGCCTGCGCGCCTGAGTGGGGCTGAACATTGGCGTGGTCTGCGCCGAAAATCTCGCATGCCCTCTGTCTTGCAAGCTCCTCGATAACATCGACGCACTCACAGCCGCCGTAATATCTTTTTCCGGGGTACCCCTCCGCGTATTTATTGGTAAGGGGCGTTCCCATAGCCTCCATAACCGCCTCGCTTACAAAGTTTTCGGAAGCAATAAGCTCTATTTTGGAGCGCTGGCGGGAAAGTTCCGCCTCTATTGCCGCCGCAACAGCGGGGTCAGCCTTTTTAATCTTGTCGAACACAAAAATTCCTCCTTATGTAGTGCAACCGCTTTTTACGAATACGGAAATACACATCTATTATAATAGTTTTTAATGAGATTTACAATACTTTCATTTGACACAATTTATATTTTTATGTAGAATCGGTTATGAGGTGATATAATTTGAAGGAAAGAATTCAGAAAATTAAGGCGATATTTGACGAAATTTACGGTGATGCGTGCTGTTCGCTTACATACGAAAAACCGTATGAACTTCTTATTGCGACACGCCTTGCCGCTCAGTGCACGGATGCGCGGGTCAATATTGTAATGAAGGGGCTTACAAAAAAATATAAATCAATATATGACTTTGCAAACGCCGACCTTGAGGAACTTATGAAGGACATACACTCCACCGGATTTTTCAGAAGCAAGGCGAAAAACATTATTGATGCCTGCAAGATGATTATTTCGGATTTCGGCGGGGCTGTCCCCGATAATATGGATGATCTGTTAAAGCTTCCGGGAGTAGGGCGAAAAACGGCGAACCTTATTTTAGGCGATGTTTTCAAAAAACCCGCTATCGTCGTGGACACCCACGCGGGAAGGATTTCAAGGCGTATCGGGCTTACCAAGCACACCGACCCGTATAAGGTCGAGCTTGACCTTATGAAGATAATCCCTCCCGATTATCAGTCCGTTTTTTGTCATCAGCTTGTATATCACGGAAGGCAATATTGCAAATCTCAACGCCCAAATTGCGAAATTTGCCCTATAAACGACTTATGCGACAAAAAAATTTAAGATTTTCGGAAAATTTATATTGCGTTTTTCATTTTTATATATTATAATTAAAAAGAATAAAAATCAAGGGAGGTCTTCATATTGTCGTTTAAAAGTAAATATCTTGAGAGTGTGATGGAAAGTGTTATAAAACGAAACCCCGGCGAAGCGGAGTTCCATCAGGCTGTTAAAGAGGTATTGGAGTCTTTGGAGCCGGTGGTTGCCAAACATCCCGAGTATGAGAAGGCGGGGCTTATCGAAAGGATAGTAGAGCCCGAAAGAGTTATTACTTTTAGGGTACCGTGGGTTGACGACAGCGGTAAGGTTCAGGTTAACCGCGGTTTCCGTGTTCAGTTCAACAGCGCAATCGGTCCCTACAAGGGAGGATTAAGGTTCCATCCTTCGGTTTATCAGGGAATCATAAAGTTCCTCGGCTTTGAGCAAATATTCAAAAACTCGCTAACCGGCCTGCCGATAGGCGGCGGCAAGGGCGGAAGCGACTTTGACCCCAAGGGCAAGTCGGATAACGAGGTTATGAAATTCTGCCAGAGCTTTATGACGGAGCTTGCCAAGCATATAGGCGCCGACACGGATGTACCCGCGGGCGATATTGGAGTTGGCGCTCGCGAAATCGGTTTTATGTACGGTCAGTACAAAAGATTGAGAAACGAATTTACGGGCGTTTTGACGGGTAAGGGTCTTACATACGGCGGAAGCCTTGCAAGAACCGAAGCTACCGGCTATGGTCTTTGCTACTTTACCGAAGAAATGCTTGCCGCTGCGGGTAAGTCGTTTAAGGGCTCAACCGTTGTTATTTCGGGCTCGGGCAATGTTGCCATATACGCTACCGAAAAGGCAACCCAGCTCGGAGGTAAGGTTGTTGCGCTCAGTGATTCAAACGGATATGTCTATGATTCCGAGGGAATTGACCTCCCGCTTGTTAAGCGTCTTAAAGAGGTTGAGAGAAAGAGAATTTCAGAATATGTTAAATTCCGTCCGAAAGCCGAGTATCACGAAGGCTGCAGCGGAATATGGACCATAAAATGCGATATCGCTCTTCCCTGTGCGACACAGAACGAGATTGACAAGAAATCGGCCGAAATACTTGTTAAAAACGGGTGCAAAGCGGTTGCGGAGGGAGCAAATATGCCTTCAACCCCCGAAGCGGTCGAGGTATTCCAAAACAGCGGCGTTCTGTTCGGGCCCGCAAAGGCCGCAAACGCGGGCGGCGTTGCAACATCCGCTCTTGAAATGAGCCAGAACAGTATGAGATACAGCTGGACATTTGAGGAAGTTGATGCAAAACTTAAACAGATTATGATCGACATCTTCAAAAAGTCCGCCGAGGCCGCCAAAGAGTACGGCATGGAAGGCAATTATGTTGCGGGTGCAAACATTGCCGGCTTCAAAAAAGTTGCCGATGCAATGATGGCTCACGGCATAGTGTAACAGACAACGGCACACACTGTAAAGTAGTATAGCTTTACAGCCGATATTCGCAAAGAAAAAGCAGACATAAGCAAGCCTTTTATTAAGCAAGTATTTAAGTTTAAAAAGAAACTTACTTAAAATAAAAAGGAAGGCTGTATGCTGCTTTTTTAATCCATAATTAAGTATTATTTTTTAAAGAAAACAAAAACAGAGAGGGGTGCGTTATATGATTAAATTCGTATGCAACGATTACAATGAGATGAGCCGTCTTGCCGCAGAAATTGTGGCGGGTCAGATTACGGCAAAGCGTGACAGCGTTTTAGGTCTGCCCGCAGGCTCGACACCGGTGGGAATGTATATGGAGCTTGTTAAAAAGAAGCTTGACTACAAAAATATAATCGCATTTAATCTCGGTGAGTATTACCCTATCTCAAAGAGGAACAATCTAAGCTATTACAATCTTCTTCACGAAATCTTCTTCAATAAAATCAATATAAGGCGCGAAAATATCCGCCTTTTTGACGGCGAAACGAGCGACCCCGATGAGGAGTGCCGAAAGTTTGAGGAGGATATCAATCGTGCGGGCGGGCTTGACCTTATTGTTTTGGGTATCGGCTCCAACTGCCATATCGGCTTTAACGAGCCTTCCGACAAGCTTGTTCTCGGTACCCATGTTAACGACCTTACCCCCCGGACAATTAAGGAGAGCTCTAAATTTTTCGCAACGCCGGAGGAGACGCCCAGACGCTCTATGACAATGGGCATGGGTACGATTTTCGCGGCTAAAAAAATTCTCCTTTTGGCAAACGGCAGTAACAAGGCAGACGCCGTCGCTCAAATGTTTTCGGGCAGGATTTCAACCCGCTGCCCCGCGACGCTTTTAAACCTTCACCATGATGTGACGATTATACTCGACAGTGCGGCGGCGGCAAAGATATGACAAGAGTGTCATTCCGAACAAATGAAATGAAGTGAAGAATCTGTTTTGTATTTTTTAGATTCTTCTCTGCGCTCAGAATGACAGCCATTTGTGGTATTCGTTAACACATTCAAAAAACCGAACCGCGGATTATTGCGGTTCGGTTTTTAATCAAAGCAAACTTTTAAATGCCCTGCAAATCGGGAATTCCCTTAAGGCTCATAGCAATTTCCTCATCGGAGGGCGCATAGTTTTCCATTTCGCCCCTGTTGTAGCTTGCGTAAGCCGCAAGGTCAAAACTCCCGTTACCCGAAAGCCCGAACAGTATGGTTTTTGCCTCTCCCCGCTCCCTGCACTCAAGCGCAACATCAATCGCCGCCTTTATGGCGTGGGATGACTCGGGTGCGGGCAGGATCGCCTCATGCCTTGCGAATAAGACTGCGGCATCGAATACATCCTTTTGACCCACCGCCCTTGCCTCATCAAGAATACCGTCATGGTAAAGCTTTGAGAGAATGGGCGACATTCCGTGATACCTAAGACCGCCCGCGTGTATATTCGGGGGGATAAAGCCGCTTCCTATGGTATACATTTTGGCAAGCGGGGTAATATGCCCGACATCGCAAAAATCATACGCATATCTCCCTTTTGTGAAGGACGGGCAGGCCGAAGGCTCCACAGCTATGAAATACGGCTTTGCCTTCCCCGTTAAGCGGTCCTGCATAAAAGCCGACATAAGTCCGCCCAAATTAGAGCCGCCGCCCGAACAGCCGATTACATAATCGGGATATTCGTCAACCATTTCAAGCTGAATTTTGGATTCTATTCCGATAATCGACTGATGAAGCAAAACCTGATTTAAAACCGAGCCGAGACTGTAACGGGTGTTGGGCGTTGTAACGGCCATCTCCACCGCCTCGC
The DNA here is from genome assembly GCA_002070105.1 of Firmicutes bacterium ADurb.Bin193. Lineage (GTDB taxonomy): Bacteria > Bacillota > Clostridia > Monoglobales > Firm-18 > MWCQ01. The sequence goes on from MWCQ01000002.1 coordinate 90,722, forward strand.
TTATCGCCGTTCCGAGGCTTCCCGTGTTTTCGGGGTCCTTCTCCAAAATGCTCCGCCCGATATTTGTTGTGTCGCTTGGGCTTGGGAATACATTTGCGCCGTAGGTTTCCATGATTTCCTTCCTGTACGGCTTTTGCATATAGCTTATTTTAACCATATACACCCGAAGCGGCATATCAAAATGAGCGCATGCCATTGAAAGAGCAGTTCCCCACTGACCTGCGCCCGTTTCGGTGGTGATTCTCTCAATCCCCTGCTTTTTGTTGTAGAAAACCTGGGGCACCGCCGAATTAAGCTTGTGACTGCCCGATGTGTTGCTCCCCTCGTATTTGTAGTAAATCCTCGCGGGAGTGTCAAGGTACTTTTCAAGGTTATATGCGCGGATTACGGGGGATGGACGATAAAGCCTGTAATAGTCCATAACCTCACCGGGAATATCGACATAACGCTCCAGTGTAAACTCCTGTTTGCAAAGCTCCTCGGCAAACACGGGGGTCAAATCCTCCATTGTTGCCGGCTTCATTGTAGCCGGATTGATATACGGGTCATGCTGCGACGGCATATCCGCCCTTACATTGTACCACTGCTCCGGCATGCGGTCCTCAGTAAGCAGGATTCTGTTAGGTACTTTTCTCATTAAATTCACCCTCCAATAAAATTTTCCGATAATTTGCTTTGGATTCTTTACGGGCTTTCACTTTGTAATAATCCTATTCTTATAAAAAAACACATAAAAAATTCCTCGGCGAAATATCCTTTAGCAGAGGAATGATGTTATTTTTTAATTTTTACCAATCTCGGCTAATCTCATCTCATCTCTGCTATTATACATATTACCACAGGAATTATTAAAGTGTCAATACTTTTTAAAAATTTTTTGAAAATACTGTAAATGCTGGAACTTTTGGATATGGTGTTGCGTCTTAACAGTAAAAGGTATATAATTATTACATAAGGAGGAGTAAAAATGAAAAAAATTGTTTCATTGGTCACGGCGCTTGCTGTTATGCTTACCGTAGCCTTTCCGGTTTTTGCGGAGGATAAGGGGGAGCAGGTTGAAAAACTCTTACTTAAGATTAAATCGGTTATAGACATACCCGATTCAATGACTGTATTCAACAGCAATATGAGAACTGACGAAAACGGTATAACATACTGGAGCTTTAACTGGTCGCTGGAAGGCAAGTCATATTTTGAAAGCCAGAATATATCCGTTGAGATTACGGATGACGGGTATATAACCTCATACTCCAAATACAACGGAGATTATAAATACTCCGAGATTGTTCAGCTTCCCAACATTTCAAAGGCTGAGGCAGAAAAAATCGTAAAGGAATTTATCTTGAAGGTATGTCCCCATATTGAGGGGCAGATTGAATGGAAGGAACCCAATATTTACGATGCAAGCTACTATTACAGCTTCAAACGCACCGCAAACGGAATTCCCACCAATTTTAACGATGTTTCATTCTCGGTAAACGGTATAACGGGAGAGGTTGTGAGCTATTTCTCCAACTGGAATACAAAACTGGAGTTCCCCTCCGCCGAAAAAGCGATTCCGGTTGAAAAGGCAAAGGAACTTTACCAAAAGAACATGCCGCTTAACCTTGAGTACAGAATCAGACCCGACGGTTATATTTATCTTCAATATACCACCTCGCGCGAGCAGGGGAACAAGTATTTAAACGCAATTACCGGACAGCTTGAGGAAATGGATTATTACTATGCGCCCTATATGTCCCAGGACAGAGCGTATATGGACGAGGCGATGTCCTCCAAGCGGACTGATATAACGCCTGTTGAGCGCAAGGAGATTGACTCTGTCGCCGGCACAATTACAACCGAGGAGGCGGAGAAAATACTTCGCTCGATACCGGAGCTTAATTTTGACGAAAGCTATTCGCTTTCAAGCTCGAACCTTTCACAGCACAAGCCCGCATACTCTGATGAATCGGTTTTCTATCTTAGCCTGTATTTCGCAAGGATTAACAAAACCGAGGGGCTTACAGACGAGCAAATGAAGATGAAAATTGCGGCGGGCGATACAATAGGAAGCGCAAACGCTACCTTTGACGCAAAGTCGGGAGAGCTTTTGAGTTTCTGGAGCAATGACTGGAGCCGTCCCGTTGACATAAATTCCGCCGCAGAAAGCAAGATTAAAAAAGAGGACAGCAAAAAAACGGCGGATGCGTTTTTAGCAAAATATTATTCGGAGAAAATGAAGTCCGTAAAGTATATCGACAACATGGGCAGGGGCAGTGAAAATCAGCACCAGTATTCCAGAATCGAAAACGGGATATTCTTCGATTATGACGGGCTTTCTGTAGGAATAGACGGCGAGACGGGTAAAATCAGCAATTTTAACTGTTCGTGGAATAAAAACATTGCAATTCCCCCCGCGGGAAATGTCATAGGTCTTGAGGCGGCGCACAAGGTGGCATTTGAGAAAATCGGGTTTGAGTTTCAATACATTTTTAACAAAAAAGCCGCTGTTTTGGTTTACAGGCTAAGGGACGACAAGCCTCCCTTCATCGATGCGGTAAGCGGTGAGATTTTAAACTATGAAGGAAACCCGTATAAGGAAACCATTGCGCCGAAATACAATGATATAGCAGGTCATTTCTGCGAGCAAGCGGTTTTGGAGCTGCTCAATGTCGGCGTTTTCCTGAATGCGGAAAGCTTCATGCCTGACAGCAACATTGCACAGAAGGATTATTTATTGCTTTTGTCAAAGCTTGGCAAGCAATACTATGACCGCGACAACATTGACGAGCTTTATAAATTCCTTATAAACAGCAAGGTCATGGACGAAAATGAGAAAAATCCCGAAGGCACCGTAACGCGAGAGGATGCGGTTAAATTCCTTCTGCGAAGCCTCGGATACAGAAAGTTTGCGGAAATAAAGGGGATATTTGTCTGTGATTTTGCGGATGTTTCGGATATAAGCCCCGATCTTATCGGATATGCCACCATTGCAAAGGGGCTTGGCTTTATTGAAGGAAGCGAGGGTAAGTTTAAGCCGAAGGATATTCTTACAAAGGGCGAGGCGGCGGTCATTATATACAACTGTCTTAAAAAGAATAGTTGAGGAATAAAGGATAAAAACCGAAATGAAAAGCCCGGATTATCGGATTTGATAGTCCGGGCTTTGTTTATCTTATAATTAAGAATAGTGCTTTAAGGATAAAATCTCCCCTAAAGTCTTTGAGTTTTAATCCAGAGGCTTAAGCACAATCACATAGGGGCTTGGTGTTTTGGATGTACCGTTCGGATTTTTAGCGGGTGTAAGTGTACAGCCAAGCTCGATAATAATATTTCCGTTAATGTCGGTTTGTGTAAAGTCCTTATAATAAGTTGTATATGTTGCACCGGAGCTGTCAAGCAATGCCGGCGTTTCCGTGCTCTTGCTCCAACCGCTCATCCAACCGGGCAGCGGGGCGGTATGGTCATAGTTTTGCGAAAGCGCCAGATATACGGTAACCGGTTTTACCGCTGTAATTGTTGCAGCCACTCCGCTGAATGTTCCGTTATACATCAGTGTTTTTTTGCTGTTGTCCGGCCTTATCTGCACACCGCCCACAAGCGACGCGGGAATTGTATTTGCGGTGGAAGTTCCCTGCACATACAGGAGGCTACCTACCCCGAAAGGTTCTTCGGCTGCTTCCCATGTGCCCAGAGTGCTGTGTACAGCAAGATTGCTCACCAGCACATCTCTTAATTCATAGTCAAAAACTCCTGCCATCGGCTTAAGGTCGGAACCCCACGCAAAAACGCGGATATGTTTATAATCCTCCTCAAGCGCCAGCGGCGTATCCAGGTTTATAGTTGCAGTTTCGCCCGCATCAATAACATTTGCTTTTTTTATTGCTATGGCTTTCATTTTCCAATTCGAGTCATACACGGCGAAGATCAAATCAGTCGTCTTTTCCGTGGGCGAATCATTTTTCACTGTAGCTCCGACAAGCCGGGTATTGCCCTCGGATACCTCCACCGACTGAATTATAAGCGGTACCGGCGGTTCGGGCTCTGCCAAAGTTTCAACAAAGCTCATGGTTACAGTTGCTTCGTTGGACTCCCTGCCCTTGTTGTCGGTAACCTTAAATTTGAATGTCACATCGCCGAGAAAGTCGGCAGGGGGTGTATAATATACCTTATAGTTGTCGAGATCGGTTGTGAATGTTCCAACTGTCGGCTGCTCGGTTATTGTAGCTGTATGAGTTGTACCCGGCTGATTTCTTGCCGCACTGTATTTAAGGTCGATTGCCACCGGCTGCTCCGGATTTTTGAGCAGTTTAAGCTTGGTTCCTCCCGCGCCGGGAATCTCGTAGGCGGTAAAAGCATTTGCAAGATGCTTATCCGCAAAGTCCATAAACATCTCATAGTCAACAGGCTCCATACCGTGCGCTCCCTCACGCACATGGTAGCCCACATAGCCGGTGCTGATACCTTTTGCTTCGCGGGAAGCCTTATTTGAATCCCCCACCTCGCTTTTGAGTATCGCTTTGGATGCGCCCGGATATCCTTCCGTGCCCTTACCCAATGCCGGAAGACCGTATATATCATAAGCGGGCTTTACCGCGACCGCCGCCAAGTATTCGTCCTCCGGTCGGGTAGCGCCATCACTTTCGCCGCTTTTATCCGCCAAGCTGCTTTGTATATAAACAAGCCTTGGGGCAATAAGAGCAAGCAGCATGTGCTGGTCAACCTTAAATTTATCACTCAGTCCCTGCTCACCTGCAAGCACCGTAGGGGGGGAGGTTACTACGGTTGCATCAACATATGTCTTCTCTCTCATATTACGGCAATACCAACTCCATGCTTCATTGGAAATGGACAGCAAGGATGCATAGCGTGGCTTTCCGCGGAAAATGGACGCGCCGCCGCAGCTGGAGCTGTTGCTTATCGCCATGGCAAACCGCTCGTCAATAGCAGCAGCCCAAAGGGCTGATTTCCCTCCCCGGGAATGCCCCAAAACGGCGACCTTTTTGGGGTCTATATCCGTATCAGTTTCAAGATAGTCCATACATCTTATGGCGCCCCACGACCAAGCGGCAACCTCGCCCCAAAGGTCAAGGTCCTGTTTCAGCCCTGTCGGGCCCTGCGCAAACGCCAAAAAGGCGCCGTTGTTATAAGCATACTCAGCTTTGCCACTTTCCCGCGTGTCCTTGACCACATCCTCATAATAGAACATGGCAGCGCCATACCCGCGGTTTATCATGGTTTCAACCGGCCAGAAATTGCTGCTGGCGCCGCTGGAACTCCTGTTATTAATGAACAGAATAAGCGGTACCTTTTCGCCGTTGTCCACCTTTGCTTTGGGTAGGTAGATATGAAGGTATATATCCACGCTTTTTCCGGGCGTTGTGCCTGCAACCGATACCAGAATCTGCTTGTAAACCGCCGTGCCTGCAAGCGTTGTAGCAGTCGAAGGCCATGTGCGCGCAGGCTCGACGCCTTTCGTCATCGGGGTGGATACGGTAGGGTTCTTCAAGGCGTTTTCCGGAATATAACCGTACATATATTCAACCATAAGGTCATAAAGCTCCTTACGGCGGGTTTCCTCCCACATATACTTATCCAAAACCTCATCGCCGTCTATCGTCTTCAGCAAATCAAGATAATCTTTGCTTTCCAGCATTGCCATTCGCTGCGCCAGAGTATAATCCGCCGAAACCGCCGGAATATATAAGGAGCTCGCAAAGATTGTTATCATTAGCACCAATACAATTGTTCGTACAAATCGTTTCACAAATCATCATCCTCCGTTTAGTTGTATGATTCAATAAACAAAATAGAAAACCGCCGAGTATTATTCTTTTGTATTTATTATACCTTTTTAACAAAACAATGTCAACCGCTTAAAAGCAAAATCATTTACAAGTTCTTTGTTTTTGTAATAACGCTTGATTAAGAATAATAAAAATAGTATAATTAAGCTGAACTTATAATACAATTTTTTTAGCAAAACACCTTTGGTTTATTACATATACAAGAGGAGGAAAGTGCTTTGTCCTGCTTACTTCAACTTGGAATTGATGTGGGTTCGACAACCGTTAAGCTTTGTGTGCTTGACGAAGACTGTAATATTGTATACAGCGACTATAAGCGGCATTTTTCCGATATAAAATTAACCGTGTCAGAGCTTCTCTCCAAAGCGGACAAGGCTCTTTTTAAGGCACCGGTTCGGATATCCGTAACAGGCTCGGGCGGACTTTTGCTTTCAAAACTTTTGGACTTACCCTTCGTTCAGGAGGTTATCGCAACGAGAACCGCCATTCGCCGGTTTATTCCCGATGCCGATGTTGTAATCGAGCTTGGGGGTGAGGATGCTAAAATCCTGTATCTCACCGACGGCGCGGAGCAGCGCATGAACGGAACCTGTGCGGGGGGAACGGGGGCGTTTATCGACCAGATGGCAACCCTTTTAAGAACGGATGCCAAGGGACTGGATGAGCTTGCAAGCCGACACGGCACAATATACCCTATTGCCGCGCGCTGCGGGGTTTTTGCGAAATCGGATATTCAGCCCCTTTTGAACGAGGGTGCGGCAAAGGAGGATATCGCCGCCTCGGTTTTTCAGTCTGTCGTTACCCAGACAATCAGCGGGCTTGCACAGGGGCGCCCTATAAGGGGCAAGGTCGTTTTGTTGGGAGGGCCGCTTTATTTTTTGCCCCAGCTTGCAAAACAGTTTGAGGAGGCGCTTTGCGGCGAGGGGAATACCTTTGTGCGCCCCCAAAATGCTCAGCTTTTTATTGCGACGGGTGCGGCTCTGTCCGCAAACGGACAGGCAGTCAGCCTTTCGGAGCTTTGTAATAAATTGGAGGACAGCTCACAGACCCATACGGAGATCACCCGTATTGCCCCTCTTTTTGAAAGCGATAAGGAGAGGGCGGATTTCTATGCCCGCCACAGCATGAATAAGGTTAAGAGAAACAGCCTTGAATCGGTGCAGGGCGGCTTGTTCCTGGGGCTCGATGTGGGCTCTACGACCGTTAAGCTTGCAGTAATAAACGAAAATGAAGAGCTTTTATATTCCGATTATTCGCCCAACGAGGGCAGCCCCGTAGACTGCGGCGCAAAAATGCTTTCAGGGCTTTACTCGGTTATGCCCGAAAACGCATATATTGCAAACGCCTGCGCGACAGGCTATGGGGAGGCGCTTGCAATGGCGGCGTTTAATATACCCGAAGGCGAAATCGAAACAATTGCACACTATAAGGCGGCAAGCCGCTTTTGCCCCAAAGTTGATTTTATTATCGACATCGGCGGGCAGGACATGAAATGTATGAGGATAAAAAACGGCGTTATCGACAGCATAATGATAAACGAGGCATGCTCGTCCGGCTGCGGCTCGTTTATCCAGACCTTTGCAGAGTCGCTTGAAATGGACCCGCCTTCTTTCGCGCATGAGGCGATGTTTGCAAAAAATCCCGTAGACCTCGGCACACGATGTACCGTTTTTATGAATTCAAGAGTTAAGCAGGCGCAAAAGGAAGGCGCAACGGTCGGGGATATAAGCGCGGGGCTTTCATACTCCGTTGTGCGAAATGCGCTCTACAAGGTAATCCGGCTTCGTGACCCCGCTTTAATAGGGGACACAATCGTTGTTCAGGGCGGAACATTTTGCAACGACTCCGTTTTAAGATGCTTTGAGCTTGTTTCGCAAAAAAAGGTTATCCGTCCCGATATCGCAGGTATTATGGGCGCATTCGGCGCGGCGCTTATCGCAAAGGAGAGGTATGGCGGCGGGCGGTGCGAAATGATTTCGTCCGATGAGCTTAACGGCTTTTCATACAAAACAACAATGACAAATTGCACCGCCTGCACCAACAGCTGTCTTTTGACAATCTCAAAATTCAAAAACACCAGAACCTTTGTTTCGGGCAACAGGTGTGAGCGTTTTTCAGGTGTACAGGGGTCGGGCATAGATGAGCTTCCCAACCTCTATGATTATAAATACCGAAGGGTTTTTGACTATAAGTCCATACACCCCGACATTGCAAAAAGGGGCGTAATCGGGATACCGAGGGTTTTGAATATCTATGAGAATTATCCGCTTTGGCATACCTTCTTTACATTCCTCGGCTTTTCGGTGCATCTTTCCGCGGACAGCAGTCATGACCTTTATAAGACGGGAATGGATACGATTCCGAGCGAAAGCGTCTGCTACCCCGCCAAACTTGCGCACGGGCATGTTGCCAATCTTATCTCGCGGGGAATAAAAACAATTTTTTACCCCTGTATTCCGTATGAGCAAAGGGAGTACAAGGACGCGGGAAATCATTTTAACTGCCCTATCGTAACCTCGTATCCCGAGGTAATATATAATAATATGGACTCGGTAAAAAAGGACGGGGTCAGGTTTTTGCACCCGTTTTTAACCCTCGAAAACCGCAGGGCGTTCGTTAAAAGCATGTATAAGGCGCTGATGCCTTTCGAAGTAACATATATTGAGGTCAGGCGCGCCGCAAAGGCGGCTTTTGCGGAGCTTGCAAGATTTAAGGAAGATATACATAAAAAGGGCGAGGAAACGCTTTCGTGGCTTGACAAAAACGGCAAAAAGGGCATTGTTCTCGCAGGGCGCCCCTACCACATCGACCCCGAAATAAACCATGGTATTCCCCGTATGATAAACTCGCTCGGCTTTGCCGTTTTGACGGAGGACAGCGTTGCCCACCTCGGGGATTTAAAAAGGCCCATTCGGATTGTCGACCAGTGGGCATACCACACAAGGCTTTATCATGCGGCGCAGTGCGTAAACCAAAACCCACGGCTTGAGCTTGTTCAGCTTAATTCGTTCGGCTGCGGGCTTGACGCCGTTACAACCGACCAGGTCGCCGAAATCCTGTCGTCCCACAGCAAGCTGTATACCGCACTGAAAATCGATGAAATTTCAAGCCTCGGCACGGCAAAGATAAGAATACGCTCACTTAAGGCCGCCATAGAGGAGAGGAGTAAAAACGGCTTTATTCCGCCCGAATCCGCGCCCTATTCTTTCAGGCGCAGGGTTTTTATGGAGGAGATGAAAAGCAGGCATACCGTAATTTTCCCCCAGATGAGCCCTATCCATTTTAAGCTTCTTGAGGCGGTTTTAAGAGCTAACGGCTATAATGCTATGGTTCTTGAGACTGTTTCGGCGGGGGATGTGGAGGCAGGCTTAAAGCATGTCAACAATGACGCCTGTTATCCCTCCATACTCGTCACGGGGCAGATAATTAACGCATTTATCTCGGGGAAGTGCGACCCTAAAAACACCTCCGTCTTTATAACTCAGACGGGCGGCGGCTGTCGCGCGACCAACTACATAGCCTTTATAAGAAAGGCGCTTTGCGACGCCGGCTATCCCGATATTCCCGTCGTTTCGCTCAATGTATCGCGCCTTGAGAGCAACCCGGGCTTTAAGATTACTCCGTGCCTTTTTGACCGGTCGATTAAGGCGCTTGTGCTGGGTGACCTTCTTCTTACTCTTCTTCTTCGGGTCAGACCCTATGAAACGAAAAAAGGCTCCGCCGACCTTATGCTTGAGTCGTGGCTTTTAAGGCTTGCACTTGATTTGCCTCAAAAAGGGTTTGACTTTAAAGGCGCTGTTGATAGTATTATATCGGATTTTGACGGTATAAGCGCAGAGGTGTGGGATATAAAGCCGAGGGTCGGAATTGTGGGCGAAATTTTAGTGAAGTTTCACCCCGGCGCAAACAACAACGCAATAAGGGTCGTTGAGGACGAAGGCGCAGAAGCTGTTATGCCGGGGCTTATAGACTTTTTGATGTACTGCTTTTATAATTCAAATTTCAAAAGCAATGTTCTCGGCAAAAACAGGTGGGGTGCCCTTGCGAGCAATATAATCATTTGGCTGTTGGAAAATTACAGACGGTATATGAAGGAGAGGCTTTTGAAAAATCCCCGCTTCGCACCCTATGCTCCGAAGCACATCACAAGCCTTGCAAAAAGCGCAAAAAGCCTGCTTCAGCTTGGGAACATTACGGGCGAGGGCTGGTTTTTGACCGCGGAGATGATAGAGCTTATCGAGAGCGGCGTCCCAAACATAATTTGTGTTCAGCCCTTTGCCTGCCTTCCAAATCATGTGACGGGCAAGGGCGTTATAAAGGAGCTTAGAAGGCGCTATCCGCAGGCTAATATCGTGGCGATTGATTATGACCCCGGCGCAAGCGAGGTTAACCAGATAAACAGAATTAAACTTATGATGAGCATTGCCTTTGAAAATACCGAGGACGAAAGGGAAAGAATTATTAGGACCGCGCAGACACAGCTGATGTTGTAGCTGCGAGTTGCGAATTGATAGTTGATAGTTGGCTGTCGGTGAAGGGAAAGCGGGTGTTTGACGCTGTGCAAAATGACAAATAGTCGGCAGGGTTTAACGCTTGTTGTTGTTAATATGTAGAATTTGATTTTTGGGAGGCTTGTTCTATTGACAACATAAGTTAGCGGTGGTAAACTATATATAAAGTTAGTATAGGCTAACTTATTTAACATCACATACAAATTACACACATATTTTAAGGAGGTTTGGCATATACCATGAAAACCTTGAATACCGCCCGATGCGGCGAAACGGTTACAGTAAAAAAACTTAACGGTGAAGGCCCTGTAAAAAGACGGATTATGGATATGGGCATAACAAAGGGTATTCCCATTTATATAAGAAAGGTTGCGCCTCTCGGCGACCCCATTGAAATAACCGTCCGAAATTATGAGCTTTCCATAAGAAAGTCCGATGCAAGTATTATTGAGATTGACTGATATTTATTCGAAGCTTTTGTATAGGCTTTGAAATAATTTTTCGGATATGTTAGCATAAGCTAACATGATAAACATTGACATTTCTTAATAAATCACTTTCTTGTCAAGTGATAAATTACGGAGGTATAACCGAAGGTATAAACGAAGGTATAACCGGAGGTATAAACGGAGGTAAAAAAATGTCTGTCAGAATTGCGCTTGTGGGTAACCCGAACTGCGGAAAGACCACTATGTTTAACGAATTGACAGGAAGCTCGCAATATGTGGGGAACTGGCCCGGAGTAACCGTAGAGAAAAAAGAGGGAAAGTTAAAAGGGCATAAGGATATCTTTGTTGTTGACCTTCCCGGCATTTACTCTCTTTCGCCGTATACGCTTGAGGAGGTTATAACACGGAATTTTTTAATCGGAGAGCGCCCCGATGTTATTATAAACCTTGTAGACGCCACAAACATAGAAAGGAATTTATACCTTACCACACAGCTTGCCGAAATCGGAATACCCGTTGTCGTGTCGCTTAATATGATTGACATTATACGGAAAAACGGCGATGAAATAAATCTTAAAATTCTTAAGGAAAGGCTTGGCTGTGAGATTGTAGAAACCTCCGCAATAAAGGGTACGGGGCTTGATGAGGTTATAAAAAAGGCAGTAAGCGCATCGCACAAGCCTGCGGTTAAGCCCCCCCGTATATTCAGCGATAAGGTTGAGCGGGCGCTTACCAGAATTGAAAGCATTTTGAGAGGGTCTGTCCCCGAAGATCGCTTAAGGTGGTTTAGCATAAAGCTTTTTGAGCGGGATGAAATGGTTTTAAAGGAGCTTGAGCTTTCCGCCGCGGACATGGAGCTTGTCGAGGAATTTATCGTAAAATGCGAGGAGTTTTTTGAGGATACAAGCGAAAGCATTATTATAAACGAGCGGTATGAGTATATCACGGGGATTGTGAAGGAAAGCATTAAAAAAAAGACAAGCAATATGACCGTCTCGGACAGGATTGACCTTGTTTTAACCGACAGATGGCTTGCACTCCCGCTGTTCGTCGCAATCATGTGGGCCGTTTACTATATTTCCATTACCTCCATCGGCTCTTTTGTAACGGAGTGGACCAACAACACGCTTTTGGGAGAGATAATCACCGGAAATGTGCAGGCGTGGCTTGAAGCCGCCGGAACAGCCGATTGGCTTGTAAGTCTTATCATAGAAGGTATAATTGGCGGTGTCGGCGCGGTTTTGGGGTTTGTGCCCCAGCTTGTTGTCCTGTTCTTCCTCCTCTCTATACTTGAGGACTGCGGATATATGGCGAGAATCGCGTTTATTATGGACAGAATTTTCAGAAAGTTCGGGCTTTCGGGGAAGTCGTTTATACCCATGCTTATTGCATCGGGCTGCGGCGTTCCAGGAATTATGGCAAGCAGGACAATCGAGAGTGAAAAGGACAGGAGAATGACAATAATCGTTACCACCTTTATACCGTGCGGAGCAAAGCTCCCCGTAATCGCGCTGATCGGCGGCGTGCGGTTCCCGCAGAACACATGGGTCGCTCCCTCGATATACTTTTTGGGCATTTGCGCGATTGTGATTTCGGGGATTATTCTGAAGAAAACACGCCTGTTCACAGGCGAGACATCTCCGTTTGTGATGGAGCTTCCTCAGTACCACATTCCCGGGCTTAAAAGCGTAGCAATGCATGTATGGGAAAGAATAAGCTCCTTTGTTGTAAAGGCGGGAACGGTCATATTCCTTGCCTGCGGTACTATATGGTTTTTAAGCAACTTTGGCTGGGATATGCGCCAGGTAACGGCGGAGGGAAGTATACTTGCCTCCCTCGGCAAGGTTATTGCGCCGCTGTTTGCTCCTCTCGGATTCGGTGACTGGAAGCCGGTCGTAGCCACAATATCGGGGCTTATCGCAAAGGAGAATATCGTCGGAACGCTCGGCGTTTTGTTCGGCGGTGCAAGCGGGGCGGTCGGCGATGCGTCCGTTACCGCGAGTATAGGTATGGCTTTTACCAAGGTCAGCGCATACTCGTTTATAGTGTTTAATATGCTGTGTGCGCCGTGCTTTGCCGCAATCGGTGCGATAAAGCGTGAGATGGGCGGACTCAAGTGGACTTTTTTAGCAATCGGATATCAGACGGCTTTGGCTTATGTCGTTTCGTTCGTGATTTATCAGCTTGGCTCGGTATATTTTTTGGGAAAGCCGTTGGGAGTGGGGGCATATTTCGCCTTTCTCGCCGTTTTGTCTGTTTTATGGCTTCTTATTAGGAAGGGAAGCGGTGAAAAGGTTGCAAAAGACCCTGCAAAGGCTGAAAGGGAGGTATTGTTATGATAAACTGGATAATAGGGATTATTCTTTTTGCCGCATTTTTATTTGCGGGATATAGGACATTCAAAAACAGCAAAAACGGAGGTTGCAAAAGCTGTTGCGGCTGTCCTGAAAAAGAAATCTGTCATAAATAATAAAGGACTTATCACAAGCGGAACGGTCAGGACCGTTCCCTGCATATTGCTTATTAAAACACGCAATATATTGTAGGGATGGGTCTTGACCCATCCGATATTAATTATTGTGATAAGCCCTTTATTTGTATATTCCCTGCTTATTCCGAAAACAGCGGTGTCGAAAGGTATCTTTCGCCTGTGTCGGGAAGCAGGACAACAATGGTTTTTCTCTCGTTTTCAGGTCTTAATGCAAGGATTGTCGCGGTCCACAGCGCCGCACCCGATGATATTCCGACAAGCAGTCCCTCGGTTTTTGCCAGACTTCTTCCAGTTTCAAACGCATCCTCGGACTTAACCTGTATAATTTCGTCGCAGACTTCAAGGTTCAAATTTGCGGGCACAAACCCTGCGCCGATTCCCTGAATTTTATGCGGCCCCGCTTTTCCGCCCGACAGAACGGGCGAATCGAAGGGTTCAACCGCAACAATTTTAATGTCGGGGTTTTTGGACTTTAAATACTCGCCCGCTCCGCTTATTGTTCCGCCCGTTCCGACACCCGCAACAAATATATCAATGTTTCCGCCGGTATCCTCCCATATTTCGGGCCCTGTCGTTTTTTTGTGAATAAGCGGGTTTGCGGGGTTATCGAACTGCCCGGGAATAAATGAGTTTTCGGTTTTTTCCGCAAGCTCTTTTGCCTTCTCAATAGCACCGCTCATTCCCTTGGCGCCTTCGGTCAGCACAAGCTCTGCACCGTACGCTTTAAGCAGGTTCCTTCGCTCGGTACTCATCGTTTCGGGCATTGTAAGTATAACCCTGTAACCTTTCGCCGCCGCAACCGCCGCAAGACCTATTCCTGTGTTTCCGCTTGTGGGCTCTATGATTACCGAGCCTTCCTTTAAGATTCCTCTTTCTTCCGCGTCGTCTATCATTGCCTTTGCGATTCTGTCCTTTACGCTCCCAGCCGGATTAAAATATTCAAGCTTTGCGACAAGACTTGATTTCAGTCCCTTGCCACGGCTGTACCCCGAAAGCTCGATAAGCGGCGTTTTACCGATAAGTTCGGTTATACTCTTATAAATCTTTGACATATTCATCCTCCTTTTATACAAAACATATATGATTTATATGTTTTGTATTATATCACTACTTTTCGGGTATGTCAATACTTTTTTTATTGACTTTGCCAATATATTATTATAGAATTAAACTAAACATATAAGTTTTATATGAATATAAGGAGAGTGGTAAGATAATGAGAATATCGGCAAAGGGCAGGTATGGTCTTGCGGCCATGATATATCTTGCTTCCGGCTTTGAGGGGCAGAGGTTTATAACCGTTACAAGCATTTCCGAAGAGCTTGACATTTCAAAGATATACCTTGAGCAGGTTTTTTCATCCTTCAAAAAGGCGGGGCTTGTGGAATCGGCGAAGGGCGCAGGCGGCGGGTACAGGCTTTTACTGCCTCCGGATAAGGTTACCGTTTATGATATACTCTCCGCAACAGAGCAGACCCTTTTTGAAAAAGCTAAGGAGTTCCCCGGAAGCAGGGCTAAAAATATAGACAGGGCAATTCGGGAGACTGTTGTCGAGGCTGTCGACAGAGCAGTGGCGGACAAACTTAAAAGCGTTACAGTTTATGACCTTGCCTCTGCCGCCGAAAAATACGGTACGCAGGACAACATTATGTTTTATATATGATTTTTTATCTGTTTTTACTAAAAGGTTTCTGTTCGTCAGGAGTTTTTTCGGTATTGTTTACCTTACCGGTTTAACAATGTATATTGACATACTCTAATTTTATTTTGCAAAATCGATTAAAATATATTTTTTTGCTTTGGAATAATCGCTTTTATTATTTGAAAGTTTAAGCATAAAAATAATTATAGAAAAAATATTTTTGAAAAATTTTATTTTTTTATTGCAAAAATTAATAAATTGTGTTAATATATATTCAGGCACAAAGCAACATATGCTATAACAAAGAATAAATCGGTAAGGTTGCATTTGTTTGAAAGTGCCTTTCATACAAAGCCGCCGACGGAATTAATTGCGCCGCCGAAATTTTCACCACTTGGGCGAAACGGCGATGCGCAAAAAATGCTCTTATCATTCGTTGCCCTGCATGCAAGAGCATTTTAAAATATAATTTTATGTCGGCGCAGGGCGGCGGAACGGAGCATTTTTATGAAACAATTCGGATTGCCAAAAAAACAGGGCCTTTACGACCCCCGCTTTGAACACGATGCCTGCGGTATGGGCTTTGTGGTTAATATTGCGGGGCAAAAGTCCCACGACATCGTGGAGCAGGCCATTACAATTTTAAAAAACTTAAATCATCGCGGAGCAAGCGGCAGCGAAGAAAACACCGGAGACGGCGCCGGAATTTTGCTGCAAATTCCGCATGATTTTTTTTACGAGCAATGCAAAGACCTGGGGTTTTCACTCCCCTCAGCAGGGAATTATGGCGTCGGAATGATGTTTTTGCCGCCCTCGGAAAATGCGCGCAGGGAATGTGAGGAGGAATTTGAAAAAATAGTCGCAAGCGAGGGGCAAAAGGTTTTGGGCTGGAGGACCGTGCCTGTTGACCCTTCATCTTTGGGAGACGCCGCAAAGGACGCAATGCCCTTTATAAGACAGGTGTTTATCGAGAGGGGAAATGCGTGGTGCCTCGGCGCCGACTTTGAGCGAAAGCTCTATGTTATCCGCAAAAGAGCCGAAAATGCTATCCGCTATTCCGGCGATGAGAGGCTTGAGGGCTTTTATGTCGCAAGCCTGTCATGTAAAACCATTGTATATAAGGGGATGCTTACCGCCCCTCAGCTTGACCTTTTTTACAGGGAGCTTTCCGACCCCCGTGTCACCTCATGCCTTGCAATGGTACATTCGCGCTTTAGCACAAACACCTTTCCGAGCTGGGAGCGCGCGCACCCAAACAGGTATATCGTGCACAACGGAGAGATTAACACCATTCGCGGGAATGTAAACCGCATGAGCGCATGCAAGGGAAAGCTGAAATCGGATTTGTACGAAGGCGGTATCAATAAAATCTTTCCGGTTATAAATGATGACGGAAGCGACTCCGCCATGTTTGACAACGCTCTTGAGTTTCTTGTGCTTTCGGGAAGGTCCCTTCCCCACGCCGTTATGATGATGATACCCGAGCCGTGGGAGAAAAACGAAAGCATGAGCGAAGAAAAGAGGGCATTTTACGAGTTTCACAGCTGTATTATGGAGCCGTGGGACGGACCTGCCGCCATCGGCTTTACGGACGGCGTGCAAATAGGGGCGGTATTGGACAGAAACGGTCTTCGCCCCGCGCGGTATTATATAACGAAGGACGGAAGGCTTATTATCGCCTCGGAGGTCGGAGTTTTGGATATTGAGCCTGAAAACATCAAGCACAAGGGGAGGCTTCGCCCCGGACACATGCTTCTTGTGGACACCGAGGAGGGCAGGATTGTAAGCGACGGTGAACTTAAACAGCGTTTTGCCTCTCAATACCCCTATAAAAAATGGCTTCTTCGGTATCTTGTTGACCTTGAAAGGCTTCCGCAACCTTCCTCCACCATTCGCCCGGGCGGAAAGCCCCTTGCGGTAAGACAAAAGGTATTCGGATACGATTATGAGAATATACGGATGATGATTGCTCCGATGGCACAGACGGGTATTGACCCTGTCGGGTCGATGGGAACGGATATTCCTCTTGCGGTCCTTTCGGAAAAGCCGAGGCTTTTATACGATTATTTCAAACAGCTTTTTGCGCAGGTTACAAACCCGCCGATCGACGGAATCAGAGAGGACATTGTTATCTCGTCCGACCTTTATATCGGCGCAAAGGGTAACCTTATAAACCCACAGCCTGAGGACTGCCGTCAAATCAGGGTTCACAACCCCGTTATCACAAACGACGAGCTTGAGCGGCTTCGCAATATCGAGCTTGAGGGCTTTAAGGCGATAACCCTTCCCATTCTGTTTAATGCACACGAAAAGGGCGGGCTTGAAAGCGCTTTAATCAGGCTTATGGCGGAGGCGGACCGTGCCGTGGAGGACGGCGTAAATATTATCGTACTTTCGGACAGAGGCGTAGACGAGAGCCATGCCCCCATTCCCGCTCTTTTGGCGGTGGGCGGGCTTCATCATCACCTTGTACGCAACGGCATCGCAAGCAGTGTAAGTATCGTTCTTGAGTCGGGCGAGCCCAGAGAGGTTCATCACTTTGCAACCCTTATAGGCTATGGCGCATGCGCAATAAACCCCTATCTCGCCATCAGGACTATCGGTGATCTGGTTCAGAAAGGATTTATTAAAACCGATTACGAAACGGCGGTTAAAAACTATATTAAGGGCGCGGTCAAGGGCATTTTAAAGGTTATTACCAAGATGGGAATATCCACGATGCAAAGCTATCAGGGGGCGCAGATTTTCGAGGCATTGGGCCTTAAGAAAAGCCTTGTGGACAGATTTTTTACGGGAACACCCTCAAGGATTGAAGGCATTGGTCTTGCCGAGATTGAAAAAGAGGTTATGCTAAGACATTTTGCCGCATTCGGCGACAGGGCGTCCGATTCGCCCGAGCTTGCTTCGGGCGGTTTGATCCAGTGGCGCAAAAACGGCGAGTATCATTTGTTTAACCCCGAAACCATTCATAAACTTCAACAGGCGGGCAGGAACAACGACTACGGTCTTTACAAGGAATATGCAAGGCTTATAAACGGTGAAAGCCGGACACTTTGCACCATAAGAGGGCTTTTGGATTTTAAAATCGATGAATCCCGCTCCGTTCCGCTTTCGGAGGTAGAGCCGGTGGAGTCGATATGCAGACGATTCAAGACAGGGGCGATGTCCTACGGCTCCATAAGCGGTGAGGCGCATGAGGCTATCGCCATAGCCATGAACAGACTCGGAGGCAAAAGCAACAGCGGAGAGGGCGGAGAGGACCCCGCACGGTTTATCCCGATGGAAAACGGCGATTCGAAGTGCAGCGCCATTAAACAGGTTGCCTCGGGAAGATTCGGCGTTACCTCAAACTACCTTTTAAATGCCTCGGAAATTCAGATTAAAATGGCGCAGGGTGCAAAGCCCGGCGAGGGCGGACAGCTACCCGGCGAAAAGGTTTATCCGTGGATTGCAAAGGTCAGGGGCGCAACGCCGGGCGTCGGTCTTATTTCGCCGCCGCCGCACCATGACATATACTCTATCGAGGACCTTGCGGAGCTTATATACGACCTGAAAAGCGCAAACAGACAGGCGCGCATAAATGTAAAGCTTGTTTCGGAAATCGGTGTCGGAACCGTTGCCGCGGGGGTTGCGAAAAGTCATGCGGATGTTGTTCTTATAAGCGGTTATGACGGCGGTACGGGCGCATCACCCCGCACAAGCATTATGAATGCGGGGCTTCCCTGGGAGATCGGCGTTGCGGAAACGCATCAGACCCTTCTTTTGAACAATCTTCGCGACAGGATTGTCATAGAAACCGACGGAAAGCTTTTGACGGGGCGCGATGTCGTTATTGCCGCGCTTTTGGGAGCGGAGGAGTACGGCTTTGCCACAAGCGTTCTTATTCTTTTGGGCTGTGTTATGATGAGGGTGTGTCACCTTGACACCTGCCCTGTTGGCGTGGCGACTCAAAACCCTGAGCTTCGAGCAAGGTTTAAGGGCGACCCGCAGTATATTATAAACTTTATGCGCTTTATTGCGCAGGATATAAGAGAGCATATGGCTATGCTCGGCTTTAGAACAATGGACGAGATGATAGGCAGGGTCGGCAGGCTTGTGCCGGGAAAGGCGGTAAGTCATTGGAAGGCAAGAGGCGTTGATGTGTCGGCGCTTTTGTATATGCCTGCCGAGCCTGTCGGGAAAAGCCACAGGTCAGAGATTCACGGATATTCTCTCGGATACTCTTTTGATGTGCGCAATCTATTGGAGCCTTGCAAAAATGCAATTAAAGACGGTGAAAAGGTCTTGTTAAATCTTGAGGTCAAAAACACAGACCGTGCCGTGGGAACCGTTTTGGGCAGTGAGGTTTCCAAAAGGCATGGCTTAAAGGCCCTCCCCGACGACACGATAACGCTTAAGCTAAACGGCTCGGCGGGGCAAAGCCTCGGCGCATTCGTCCCGAAGGGCATAACCATCGAACTTGAGGGAGATGCGAACGATTATGTCGGCAAGGGGCTTTCGGGCGGAAAGCTGATTATCTATCCGCCTAAAAAGTCGGACTTTGCCTCCGAAGAAAATATTATTATCGGCAATGTCGCCCTGTACGGCGCAACGGGCGGCGAGGCATATATAAGAGGAATTGCGGGCGAGCGCTTCTGTGTCCGCAACAGCGGCGCAAACGCCGTTGTCGAGGGCGTGGGCGACCACGGCTGTGAGTATATGACGGGCGGGTGTGTGGTTGTTCTCGGCAGATCGGGCAGGAACTTTGCCGCGGGAATGTCGGGCGGAATCGCATTCGTTCTGGACACGGACGGCAGCTTCAAAGACAGATGCAACCTTGAAATGGTTGTCTTTGAAAAGCTTGAGGATAGTGCGGAAATCGAAAAGGTTAAAAAAATGATTGAAAATCATGTAAAGTATACAAACAGCGATGTGGGAAAAAGAGTTTTGAAAAACTGGGATAAAACCGTTTCAAACTTTGTAAAGGTTTTCCCGACTGACTATAAGAGGATGCTTTCGAATATCGAAAGGGCTTATGAGCAGGGTCTTTCCGGCGATGATGCCATGCTTGCGGCATTTGAAGCGAATTTCAGCAAGGAAGCCTGAGTATCGGAGGGATGAAAATGGCTAAACCAACAGGTTTTTTGGAATATGAAAGAAAATTGCCGCCCGACCGCCCTGTTTCAGAGCGCAAGGGCGACTGGGGCGAGTTTCATCTTAATCACCCGGAAGGTGAGCTTGTCTGTCAGGCCGCGCGGTGTATGGACTGTTCCGTTCCGTTTTGCCATACAGGCATGCTTATAAACGGGGCGGCATCGGGCTGTCCGCTTAACAACCTTATACCCGAATGGAACGAGCTTATTTACAGGGGCTTGTGGAGGGAAGCGTATGAAAGGCTTACGCTTACCAACAACTTCCCCGAATTTACCGGACGGGTATGCCCCGCTCCGTGCGAGGGCTCCTGCACCTGCGGTCTTAACGGCGAGCCCGTAACGATTAAAAATATTGAGTACAGTATTATTGAAAAAGCCTTTGAAAACGGATATGCAAAGCCGAATATCCCCTCATACTGCACAGGTCACAGGGTTGCGGTCGTCGGCTCGGGCCCTGCGGGGCTTGCCTGCGCCGACCAGCTTTGCAGCGTAGGGCATTATGTTACGGTTTTTGAGCGCTCCGACCGCCCGGGCGGACTTTTGATGTACGGTATTCCGAATATGAAGCTCGATAAAAAGTATATTAAACGGCGTATCGAGCTTATGGAAAAGGCGGGCGTAAAATTTATAACGGGCGTTGAGGTAGGGGTTGATTATTCCATCCAAAAATTGAAAGACGAATTTGACGCCGTTGTTCTTTGCGGTGGCGCGACCAAGCCCCGCGATTTGAAAATTGAGGGGCGGGAGCTTGAGGGTATTTACTTTGCGGTTGATTTCCTCGGAAGAAACACCAAAAGCCTTTTGGATTCCGACCTTAAGGACGGCAACTATATCAGTGCGAAGGGTAAAAATGTCGTAGTCATTGGCGGCGGCGACACAGGCACCGACTGTGTCGGAACGGTAATCCGCCACGGCTGCAGCAGCGTTGTTCAGCTTGAAATTGTGCCCCGTCCGCCCAAGGAGAGAATGCCCGACAATCCGTGGCCGCAGTGGCCGAAAAAATTTCTTGTCGATTACGGTCAGGAGGAGGCCGCCGCTGTATTCGGCGATGACCCGAGAATTTATTGCACCACCGCAAAAAGGTTTATAGGTGACGAAAAGGGCTCGGTTAAGGAGGTTCATACGGTTAGTGTAAACTGGGAAAGGGACGGCAGCGGGCGTTTTATCCCCGCGGAGATTGCGGGAAGCGAAAAAGTGTTCAAGGCGGATATTGTGCTTTTGGCGATGGGGTTTTTGGGGCCTGAGGATCAGCTTCTTTCAAAGCTTGGTATAGCCCGTGACGAGCGTTCCAATGCAAAAGCGGAGTACGGAAAATATGCCACAAACCAAAGGGGTATTTTTGCGGCGGGCGACATGAGGCGGGGGCAAAGCCTTGTGGTATGGGCGATAAACGAGGGGCGTGGCGCGGCAAAAGCCTGCGACCTGTTCCTGACGGGACAAACTCAGCTTCCGTAATCCTAAAAAATGAGACGGCGCATAAAACTATATAAAACAAGTTGGCAATGAAGCCGATAAAACCTTGCAGGGCGCACCGTCTTATCGGCTTTATTTATATAAATTCTACTATAAAAGGAGAGGATTTTATGAATTACGCGGATGTGTCCTGGATGTTGACATCTTCTGCACTGGTGTTTATCATGACACCCGGTCTGGCATTCTTTTACGGAGGGCTTGTAAAGAGAAAAAACATTATTAACACAATAATGTCGTCCGCAATTATGATGGGGCTTGGCTCAATCATGTGGGTACTGGTCGGCTTTTCGCTTTCCTTCAGCGGCGATATCGGCGGGGTCATAGGCGATTTGAAATGGTTTCGTCTGAATTTTGACAGCCTTACCGACGCTACGCTCGCTTATCCCAACACGCTGGCGTTTGCAATATTTCAGATGATGTTCGCTATCATCACGCCCGCGCTTATTACGGGAGCTGTCGCCGAAAGAATGAAGTTTTCGTCTTTGGTTGTGTTTGTAACCGTCTGGTCAATTGTTGTTTACTATCCCCTTGCGCATATGGTCTGGGGCGGCGGCATCCTTTATGCCATCGGTTCCGTTGATTTTGCGGGAGGCAATGTCGTCCATATCAGTTCGGGCGTGAGCGCACTTGTTCTCGCTATTCTGCTCGGCAAGAGAAAAAACTTCGGCAAGGCTACCTACCACCCGCACAACATTCCGTTTGTGTTCCTCGGCGCGGCGCTTCTGTGGTTCGGCTGGTTCGGGTTCAACGGCGGAAGCGCACTTGCCGCTAACGGGCTTGCGGTTCACGCTTTTATGACGACAAACATATCCGCCGCCTCGGCTATGCTGTCATGGCTCATTATTGAGCGCATAGCCAACGGAAAACCCACCCTTGTCGGAGCTTCAACCGGCATGGTTATCGGTCTTGTCGCGATAACACCCGGCGCAGGCTTTGTACCTATCTGGGCATCCATTATTACAGGCGCTTTGGTAAGCCCGATATGTTTCTTCTTCATCACCGCCGTGAAAAAGAAGTACGGGTATGACGATTCGCTTGATGTTTTCGGCTGTCACGGCATAGGCGGTATATGGGGAGGCATTGCAACCGGACTGTTCGCCGACAAGACGATAAACTCCGCTGCGGCGTGGAACGGTCTTTTCCTCGGTGAGGGCGCCCTTTTGGTAAGACAGCTTGCGGCGATAGCCATAACCATTGCGATTGCGGTTGTCGGAACATTTATCGCATTCGGTATTGCAACTCTGATTACAAAGGGAATCAAGGTTTCCTACAAGGCGGAGGATTCGGGGCTTGACATATCGGAACACGGCGAGCAGGCTTATCCCGCTTTTAACGGCATGGATTAAAAAATACAGGCGTATTTATTCCGCCGTAGCGTAAAATTATAAAAAGCGTTTCGGCGCGTAGCGCTTTCCGGAACGCAACCGCTCGCCGCGCGAGCGCAAGCGAAGGCGGATTTATTCCGCCGTAGCGTTAAATAATTTAAGGAGGTATTGGTATGAAAAAAATCGAAGCATATATCCGCCCCGAAAAGCTGGATGATATGAAGGAAATATTAGACAGCCTTAAGCTGAACGGATTGAGCGTTACACAGATAATGGGGTGCGGAAATCAAAAGGGTTGGAAGGAATTTGTAAGGGGCACGCAAATTGACTATAATTTTGTGCCCAAAATAAAGGCGGAGCTTGTCGTAATGGACGAACAGGTCGACTCTGTAGTAAACGCGATTGTACGCATAGCTTACACCGGTGATGTCGGCGACGGCAAAATTTTTGTATCAAATATAGAGAACGCCGTACGGATACGGACGGGGGAAAGCGGCACGAAGGCAATTCAATAGTTCAAAATTATAAAATCACCCTAAGCCTTATGGAATCCGGGCTTAGGGCATTTTTTAAGAACACAAAGAATACAAAAGAACCGTCCCCTTGTGTTCTTGATTTTTAAGTCTGATACTTATCCAAATGCCTATATCGTACTTACGGAATTGTTAGATAAACAGGGACACGAGGTTGTTGCTGCAGTACATTTAAGCAAAACAGAAAACCGTATATTAGTCAATAGAATAGCAAGTGTGCATAGTAGAACTAATGACTATGGGGAAAATAAAACTGTATCATTTGTTGAAACACAAGCTGAAAAAGGAAACCTTAAATATATTGACGATAAAAAAAGTCGGCTGTGGACTACGAGCAGAGGGCTACAATTGCCCAAGCTGGTTCAGTCACTAACCGACAATAACAATATACTACATAAAGAGGATATTGTCAATAGTAGTTTATTCAAAAGTAATAAAAATGATACATATTCCCTGCAAAACGCCCGCACAATAAACGGCTACTACAACAAAAAAACCAAAACCATACATATTAACTTGCACTCCAATATGTCGCCTTTATCTATATTCGGGCACGAGCTTTTCCACTCCCTACCCAAAGAACAACAACGCAAATTAGTCGCTTTCTTTATGCAAAACGCAAATACCAATACCGAAGAATTTAAAGCATACAAGGCGGCCCGCATGGAAGCATACCAAAGGCTATACGATAAAGAGGGATTGGGCGAATTTACCGAGCGCGACTTTTGGAACGAGTTTGCTGCCGAGAACTGCGAAACACTATTTACTAATCAGGACTATATAAATAAATTGGCGCAGTTAAGTAATAAAAGCAAGGGCTTAAAAAAGGTTTTGCATAACATACTTGACTTTATCCGCAAGGTATGGCGCATGCTTACAGGGACTACATATAAAAACAGTAGAGCGACAGAGGTTGCAGGATTGACTGCCAAGCAACTTGCGGAAGCTGAGGCTGTGTTTGCGAAGGCGTTGGGCGTTGAAAGTAAACAGTTGAATAAAATGTATGAAAAGTATGGGTTGAACGAATCGGCGCAAGACAGAATAACGCAAGAACTACAAACAGTTGCAGCCGCAAGTTTTAGCATTGTACCTGAGTTTTATCAAGAGTTTGATGCGTGGAATAAAAAAGATAGGGGAATTGATTTCCTTATGGGATATCCGAGCAAAGCACTAATAAGCGCAGGCATTCCTGATAAACCGTTGGTTGTTAACAGCGGGCGTATTCTTGATAAAGCAAAACAGCATGGATATGAAGTTGATTACTTTAGAAAGTTACCGGAGCTTTTGGAAAATCCTATGCTTGTGCTGAAGTCAAAATCTGATAACAACTCAAAAGACAGCTTTGTTGTTTACGGTGAATTATACGATGAAAGTAACAGGCCAATGATGGTTTCTCTAAAAATACACTCATATTCTAAAGATTTGCATATAGTTGATGTAAATCGCGTTACCAGTATGTACGCTCGACAAAAAGACGGTTCTGCAAACGCTGACCAATATTTAATTGACAACAGCGAAATATTATACCCGAAAGAGTATAATAAAAGAACCGCCGATTGGAGCAAAACTCAAGGGCTGCAATTGCCCAAGACACTCCAAGGCGGTTCATCTGACGCCAGTATATCATATTCTGATAACGGTGTCAATACTAATATACGCGATGAGGGAAAAAATTATTCAGCGGTTGTCAAACATATGTTACATCAACCGTAAAAATAATAAAATGGTTTCATAGCCTTTACAATTAAATCAGGGTAAATCATAAACGGGGTGCAATCCTGCAATAACACATGTAACACATGGGGACGGTTCTTTTGTGCATTTATTCCATTACTTTTTTATTATATGTTATCAATAATATACCATTATTTTACTCGGATGTCAATCTACATGTATGTTTGCATAATATATAAAATGTATGTTTGCATAATATATAGATTAATCCTTTATCTTTTTCCTCTCTGCATTAATCCTTGCACATCAATCTTTATTTTTTGCAGGTAAAAAAACAGGACACAAACCAAAGGCGCGCTATTTTATACGCCTTTGACTTAATATTTTTTTGCACAAAAGAACCGTCCCCTTGTGTTTGCACGTCTCCTTGTGTTCATATTGGTTGTCAAACCCCCGTCCCCCTGACACCCGTCCCCCTGACACCGGGTGTGTGCTGGTTGGGATGACTGTGAGGACGGTGTGAACGGTCGGCGAGGGATTGCAGTGTGCCGTCATAGCGTTTGCGCCAGCGATAGATGTATTGCCGGTTTGTGCGGTACTTAATAGCAGCTTTTGTGACGCCATGTTTCAAGGAATATTGAATTAGGGATTGCCTAAACCGCATAGTTTGTGTTATTGTATTCATAGCGAATAGATAGCCTCCTGTGCAAGTTTTGTGTAGTAACTCAACTATAACACATTGGCTTCCCTATTCGCTACTATTTTTTATCAGGTGTAACACATCAATTGTAATCCTACAGGGAAGGTATGGAGGACAGATTTAACGAAAAGCAGCAGGCGACTTGCAGAAAGTGCAAAAAGCGAATAGACCCGGTAAGCGACTAAAGCCACCTAACGCTATAACGGCAGGGTGGTTTTTTGTTGCCGATTTTTAAGGAGGGCTTATGAAGGACAAAAAATATTGCCCGTACAATATACACATAGAGCAAGTTAATCAAAACCGATATGAGTATGACGAGAGCGGACATAACACCTTCCACGAGCATAAGCTGCTTGAAATGCAAGCGCCTTCTCCGTGTAAGGGTAGTGAATGCGCCGCATGGCATCGCGGAAGATGCAGGCGCACATCGTAAAGGAGTGAACATAATTGAATATTCGCTCACTGCTGCCTTAACGGGCGGTTTTATTATATCTTAAAATAGGGGGGGTGGAAAAGAACACAAGGGGACGGTTCTTTTGTGTTGGTTAATTTCCCTTACCGCTCCAAGACTTTTTCCACTTTATTATCTTACTTTAAATTACCTGAAAGTATTTTATCACACCTTAAAGGAAAGTTCAACCAAAAATTGTTACCCTCTTTTTATTCAAAACAAAGAATTTAATCGGCGATTATTGCGGCAAAGCATAACCGACAGTTGTATTTTTAGGAATTATATGATAGAATGTTTTTCAAATCATATTATTTGAAAAATGGGGTGCTTGAATAATGGAAGAAAAAATTCTGCGTTTACTTGAACAGGATTGCTGTTATACCCATGCACAGATTGCAACTATGCTTGGTATTTCTGTCGAGGAGGTTGATGCACAAATAGCCTCTTTATTTGAAAAAGGAATTATACTCAAATATATAGCACTTATTGACTGGGAAAAAACCGACAGGGAATTTGTGACCGCACACATCGAGCTTCGCGTCACTCCGCAAAGGGGTGAGGGCTTTGACAAGGTTGCCGAAAGGATCTACCAGTATCCCGAGGTTAAAAGCGTATATTTGATGTCGGGCGGGTACGACCTTGGCGTAACGATTGAGGGAAGGACACTTAAGGAGGTTGCTCTTTTCGTTGCTGAAAAGCTTGCGCCTATGGAGTTTGTGCTTTCGACAAAAACTCATTTCGTGCTTAAAAAGTATAAGCAAAACGGTATTATTTTCGACACTCCCAAGGAAGACGAAAGAAGGATGATTTCTTTATGAACATAAAGAGTATGCTATCCCCTGCGGTGACAGGCATGAAGCCGTCGGGGATAAGAAAGTTTTTCGACATTGTGTCTACAATGCCCGATGCGATTTCTCTCGGCGTGGGCGAGCCTGATTTTGTCACGCCCTGGCATATTCGCGATGCCGGTATTTATTCGCTTGAAAAGGGGAAAACCTATTATACCTCCAACAGCGGGCTTTTGGAGCTTCGCGAGGAGATTTGCAATTATCTCGCCCGCCGGTTCGGCGTCAGTTACGCCCCCGAAGGCGAGGTTGTTGTTACAGTGGGGGGAAGCGAGGCGATTGACCTTTGTATCCGCGCGCTTATTTCGCCCGGGGACGAGGTTTTGATTCCCGAACCGAGCTTTGTGTGCTATACACCCTGCACACAGCTTGCGGGGGGTGTTCCCGTACCCATTGTAACTAAAGCGGAGGATAATTTTAAGCTTACGCCAAAGGCGCTTAAAGCGGCGATTACCCCGCGCACAAAGCTTCTTATCCTTCCCTTCCCCAACAACCCCACAGGGGCGGTTATGACAGAGGATGACCTTCGCGGGATTGCCGATGTTTTGAGAGATACAAATATCTTTGTGCTTTCGGATGAAATATATGCGGAGCTTACATACGGCATGAGGCATTTTTCTTTTGCGCATATAAAGGGTATGAAGGAGCGCACCATTCTTGTAAGCGGGTTTTCGAAGGCTTTTGCGATGACGGGCTGGCGGCTTGGGTATGCCTGCGGGCACAAGGACATTATTTCAGCAATGACCAAAATACATCAGTATGCCATTATGAGCAGTCCCACAACAAGCCAGTTTGCGGCGATTGAGGCTATGAAAAACGGCGAGGCCGATGCGGAGGAAATGGCGGCGGAGTATGACCACCGCCGAAGGATAATTCTTGAGGGTATCAGGCAGATAGGGCTTTCATGCTTTGAGCCTTTCGGGGCGTTTTATATCTTCCCCGACATCACCGTTACGGGTATGGATTCCGAAGAGTTTTGCGAAGCTCTTTTAAGGGAGGAAAAGGTTGCGGTCGTTCCCGGAACGGCTTTCGGCAGCAGCGGCGAGGGATTTGTAAGATGCTCATACGCTTACTCCATATCCTCTATAAATAAGGCGCTTGAGAGAATAGACCGTTTTGTGTCAAGGCATAAATAGGTTATATAGTATATTACCTCTGTTTTCGGAATATCCATTAAACAGGGGGTGATTTTGGTGACTAAGCGGGTTGTTATTACTACGACTATATTTTCGCTTATCGTTGTTTCCCTGGTTTTTGTTGCGGCGACAGCACCTATCGGCTCCGCCGAAAAAGCCGCCGCATTTGTGCAAAGCCTCGGCTGGATTATTGACGAAAAGCCGATAGAGTCCGCCTTTGTCGACATTCCGAAGGTGTTTGACAGTGTCTATGAGAATTACAACGCTCTTCAAAAGGAAGCGGGCTTTGACCTTTCGGAGTACAGGGGAAAGCGTGTTATGCGGTATACCTTTGCGGTTAAAAACTTTGACGGTGAAGAAAATGTTAGAGCGAATGTCCTGACATACAGAGGAAAAATTATCGGGGGCGATTTGATGACCGTCGCCATCGACGGCTTTATGATTCCCCTGAAAAAGCGGTGAGCTTTATGGAGCGGCTTGACAAAATCCTTTCAAACATGGGTTTTGGTACGCGAAAAGAGGTTAAACAGCTTATAAAGAACAAAGAGGTCAGCGTAGACGGCGTTACCGCTGTTTGCCCTGACCTTAAAGTTGACCCCGATAAGAGTGAGATAGCGGTAAAAAACGAGCCTTTGATTTATAAAAAGCATATTTATCTTATGCTTAACAAGCCGAAGGGATATGTTAGCGCAACGCAGGACAACCTCCATAAAACCGTTGCGGATCTGGTCCCCGAAAGGTTTTCGCACTATAAGCCGTTCCCCGTCGGGCGGCTTGACATAGATACTGAAGGGTTTGTGCTTTTGACAAACGACGGCGCCTTGGCGCATGAGCTTGCCGCGCCCAAAAGGCATGTACCCAAAACATATTTTGCTATGATTGACGGGGAGATATCGCAAAACGATATTTCGGTCTTTCAAAGCGGCATTGTTTTGGATGACGGATACAAAACCCTGCCCGCCGTCCTGAAAAAGTCGGGGGACGGGGTATTTGTTACAATATATGAGGGAAAGTTCCATCAGATAAAAAGGATGTTTAAGGCACTCGGCAAAAATGTGACATATTTAAAGCGCATTAAAATCAGCGGATTGGAGCTTGACCCGGACTTGAAACCGGGCGAGACAAGAGAAATTACCGAGGAGGAGCAAAAGAAGCTATGGACATAATAAAAAGGCTTGCGGACGAATTCGGAATCAAACGCTCTCAGGTTGAAAGCGCCGTAGAGCTTATCGACGGGGGAAACACCATCCCCTTTATTGCGCGTTACAGAAAAGAGGTTACGGGCGGGCTTGACGACCAGCTTTTGAGGGAGCTTTACGACCGTCTTACCTATCTTCGTGCGATAGAGGCAAGGAAAGAAGAGGTTAAACGCCTGATAGCCGAACAGGACAAGCTAACCGACGAGCTTTGTGAGCTTATTGACAAAGCCGAAAAACTTGCGGAAATCGAGGATATTTACCGCCCCTACCGCCCCAAGCGCCGCACAAGGGCGACCATTGCTAAGGATAAGGGGCTTGAGCCTTTGGCGGATTTGGTTTTTTCGCAAACTCTTTTTGAGGGCGCATTAGAGGATATATGCCTTCCGTACATAGACCCCGAAAAGGGAGTAAACACTGCGGAGGAGGCGCTTTCGGGGGCAATGGATATTATCGCCGAGGCGGTTTCGGACAATGCGGAGTATCGAAAATTTATAAGGGAATACACATTCAATGCGGGCATAATCTCGTCAAAGGCGACAGGCAGGGATGAAACGGACAAAAAGCGTGATGTTTATAAAATGTACCACGATTTTTCGGAGCCCGTAAAAAAAATCGCAGGCCACAGGGTTCTTGCAATTAACAGAGGCGAGAACGAAGGGTTTTTAACCGTTAAAATAGATACGGACGAGGCAGGAGTCTTGTCCTATCTTCAAAAAAAACTTATTCCCCAAAGACGAAGCATTACAAGCGAGTATGTCGAGCTTGCCGCCGCAGACGCGTATAAACGCCTTATTGCACCGAGCATTGAAAACGAAATTCGCAACCACCTGACCGATTCCGCGCAGGAGGGCGCAATGCGCGTTTTTTCGGAAAATCTTAAAAAGCTTTTGCTTCAGCCTCCCGTTAAGGACAAGGTAGTTATGGGGCTTGACCCTGCGTACAGGACAGGGTGTAAAATCGCAGTCGTCGACGGGACGGGGCGCTTGCTCGACACCACCGTCATATACCCCACCCCTCCGCAGTGCAGGGTTGAGGAGTCAAAAGCAAAACTTAAACAGCTTATAGAAAAGCACGGGGTTGAGCTTATATCCATCGGGAACGGCACGGCATCGAGGGAAAGCGAAATGTTTGTCGCTGAATTGATAAAGGAGATTGACAGGAAGGTTTTTTATCTTGTTGTAAGCGAGTCGGGCGCGTCGGTTTACTCCGCCTCAAAGCTTGCCGCAGAGGAGTTCCCTACCCTCGATGTTTCACAGCGAAGTGCGGTTTCAATAGCACGAAGGGTTCAGGACCCGCTTGCAGAGCTTGTCAAGATTGACCCGAAGGCAATAGGTGTGGGGCAGTATCAGCATGATATGAATCAAA
This sequence comes from Firmicutes bacterium ADurb.Bin193, assembly GCA_002070105.1. Classification (GTDB taxonomy): domain Bacteria; phylum Bacillota; class Clostridia; order Monoglobales; family Firm-18; genus MWCQ01. Next base: position 121,437 of record MWCQ01000002.1, read on the forward strand.
AACGCCTCGGCGAAGCCCTGGGCGGTGTTGTGGAGGACTGTGTCAACACCGTGGGCGCAGACCTTAACACAGCTTCTCCCTCCCTCCTTTCGTATGTTTCGGGCATAAACGGCGCAACCGCAAAAAGCATTGTGTCATACAGAGAGGAAAACGGAAGGTTCAAAAACAGGAAACAGCTTTCAAAGGTTCCCAAGCTCGGTCCCAAGGCTTTTGAGCAGTGTGCGGGTTTTTTGCGCATTGTCGGCGGAGACAACATACTTGACAACACTTCCGTCCACCCCGAGTCTTATAAGGCGGCGCAAAAGCTTTTGGAGCTTACGGGATTTACGCTTGATGATGTTAAGGAAGGCAGACTTGGCGGACTTAAGGAAAAGGCAACAAAAAACATAGCCGAATATGCAAAAGCCTGCGGTGTCGGAATACCGACCCTGCACGATATAATTGACGAGCTTTTAAAGCCCGGGCGTGACCCGCGTGACAATATAGCGTCGCCCCGGTTTTTAACCGATGTTATGGATATTGACGACTTAAAGCCGGGTATGGTGCTTACGGGAACGGTCCGGAATGTCATGGATTTCGGCGCATTCGTGGATATCGGCGTACATCAGGACGGGCTAGTCCATATATCACAGCTTGCCGACAGGTTTGTAAGGCGCCCTTTGGATGTCGTTTCCGTCGGAGATATTGTCAAGGTAAGAGTTTTGGAGGTTGACTCCTCCGCAAAAAGGATTTCACTTTCCATGAAGAATGTTTGAAAGACTGTTTACGGCTCTGCCTTATGAATAACTTTAGACGATATGATGATTTTCCATAATAAATCACAGGCGTTTTTGACATTTCTCCCAAACTTTTTTCGATTCTTATCAAAAACGCCTTATAAATTGGCTTAAAATGGGGTTTTTTACGCGCAAATCCCTTTATTTTGGTGCATTTATGCAAAATACCTAAAACAATAAAATCAATTTTGTATACTTATGTAATGACACGGACATCTAAATATGGTATATTTATTATGTGCTTTATTGTTTTATGCTTTAATATTTAGGGGGGCGTTTTTGATGGCAAGTTTAAAGATGGAAGGCGTTTACAAACGATTTGCCGGCGGAGTTACTGCGGTAAGTGACTTCACTTTGGATATTGATGACAAGGAATTTCTTATTTTGGTAGGACCCTCAGGCTGCGGAAAATCTACAACTCTTCGTATGATAGCAGGTCTTGAAGAAATCACAGAAGGTGCTATATACATTGACGGCAAACTGGTTAATGATATTCCTCCGAAGGACAGGGATATCGCTATGGTTTTCCAAAACTATGCGCTTTATCCGCATATGACCGTTTATGAGAATATGGCTTTCGGACTTAAGCTTCGCAGAACTCCGAAGGATGAAATAAAAAGGCGTGTTCAAGAGGCTGCGAGAATTCTTGATATTGAGTATCTTCTTCAGAGAAAGCCCAAGGCGCTCTCCGGAGGTCAGCGCCAGCGTGTTGCTCTCGGTCGTGCGATTGTCAGAAATCCGAAAGTATTTTTAATGGACGAACCGCTTTCAAATCTTGATGCAAAGCTTAGGGTTCAGATGAGGACAGAAATCGGCAAGCTTCATAAAAACCTTGAAACGACATTTATCTATGTTACCCATGACCAGACCGAGGCCATGACGATGGGTTCGCGTATCGTTGTTATGAGGGACGGCTTTATTCAACAGGTTGACAGCCCTCAGACGCTGTACGAAAAGCCCTGCAATATGTTTGTCGCAGGCTTTATGGGAAGCCCGCAAATGAACTTTTTTGATGCTACGCTTGAAAGGAACGACGAAGAATTTTTACTTTCCATGAACGGTAAATACAAGCTTAAGGTTCCCGCAGGAAAAGTCGTTCCGAAGCTTAAAGATTATATCGGCAAGGTTGTTACGGTCGGCATAAGGCCTGAGCATATACATGATGAGGAGACTTATATTTCCTCGATGCCCGACAGTACGGTCGATGCGTATGTTGAAACAACCGAGCTTATGGGTGCGGAAACATATTTGTACCTTAAAATCCTTAATGACTCCTTTACCGCAAGGGTTAACCCGCGTTCAACCGCAAAATACGGAGATACGATTAAGGTTTGTTTTGATATGAATAAAATCCATATCTTTGACAAGGAAACTGAACTCACAATTGTAAATTAGGATTACGAAAAGATTAATTTTGGCAATAAAACTAAATTTGCTATAACAGCACAAAACACTCAAGCTGAACAAAACGGTTTGAGTGTTTTTTGTAGGCTCTTTTGCTTATGGATAAGCCCCTATACACTGCCGAAAAATAGACAAGTTTTAGTATCAGGTGTGATTCCTGATGCTATATAGTCACAAGCAAGAAAAAGCAAGGAGGACAAATTTAATTATACTCCCGTTGCTCTCACATATTTACTATCAACAAAATTGTCTGATTGAAGATAGTTTTTTATAGGTATATCTGTACTTTCCGATTGCACTTTGACTTTCTGAAAGGCGTATAGGCTTATTTTATGCTCCTTTAACCGAGATTGTACTATCTTTTGCCCTCGTTGCATAAAATAGTACAAAAGGCAATAAGGAGGCATTATTGTGAAAATACATATAGAGGAAAGAACTATACAATTGGCACAATATATTATAGATAAAAAGACTACCGTACGCGATGCGGCTAAGCGTTTCGGGATAAGTAAAAGTACCGTACATAAGGATTTAACTCAAAGGCTTGTGACTCTTAATCCCGTCCTCGCAGGTGAGGCCCGCGCAATCCTTGACGAAAACAAGTCGGAGAGGCATATAAGGGGCGGAATTGCCACCAAAAATAAGTATAAAAAAGCCGCATTAGGCAAATAAAGCGCGCTTTTGCTTATAACAAATGAGCGTAAAGAAAAAATCCGCACGATTCAAAATCATGCGGATTTATTTTGTAAATTCATATAACATACCGATTCCGGCTTGAAAACCGAATCAGTATCAATTATACAAGCTCAATTATTGCCATTTCGGCGGCGTCGCCCCTGCGCGGGCCGGTTTTTATGATTCTTGTGTATCCGCCGTTTCTCTCGGAATATTTGGGAGCAATCTCGTCAAAAAGCTTCTTTACGACATCCTCCTTGGTTATATACTGCATGGCAAGGCGGTATGTGTGAAGCGTATTTGTCTTACCCAGCGTAATCATTTTTTCCGCTGTGCTCCTTAATTCCTTTGCACGGGTAACGGTAGTTTCTATCTTTCCGTGCTCCAAAAGCGCAGTCGTCTGACCGCGGAGCATGGCAATTCTCTGATCGGTGGGTTTGCTGAGCTTTCTGTTAATCGCCATCTTATTTGCCTCCTTCCAACAAAAATTAATCTTCTTCCTTAGATAATTCCATACCGAAGGCGTGAAGCTTCTGGATAACCTCTTCAAGCGATTTACGCCCAAGATTTCGGACCTTCATCATATCCTCTTCGGTTTTGTTTGTAAGGTCTTCAACGGTATTTATTCCCGCACGCTTTAAGCAGTTGTAGGAACGAACCGAAAGGTCAAGCTCTTCAATCGTCATTTCAAGAACCTTTTCCTTCTTGCTGTCTTCCTTTTCTACCATAATCTCTGCATTTCGCGCCTCGTCGGTAAGGTCGATAAAGAGGTTAAGATGCTCGCTTAAGATTTTTGCTCCTAAAGAGATCGCATCGTCAGGCTGAATTGTGCAGTCGGTCCAAACCTCTAATGTAAGCTTGTCGTAATCGGTCACCTGACCTACGCGGGTGTTTTCAACCGTGTAGTTCACCTTGCGTACCGGAGAGAAAATCGAATCAACCGGTATGGTGCCGATAATGCCCTGATTTGTAACCTTGTTCCTTTCAGCCGAAACATAGCCTCTGCCTTTGTTAAGCGTGATTTCCATATAAAGCTTTGCATCCTCGTTAAGCGTTGCGATATGAAGGTCTCCGTTTAAAATTTCAACATCCGCATCGGCTTTAATGTGGCGCGCACAGACTTCGCCTTCGCCCTCTGCCTCGATGTATACAACCTTGGGGCCTTCACCGTATATTTTTGCGCACAGCTCTTTAATATTAAGCACTATTTCGGTAACATCCTCTTTTACTCCCGGAATTGTCGAAAACTCATGGAGCACACCTTCGATTCTTATTGCCGAAACAGCTACTCCCGGAAGCGAAGAAAGAAGTATTCTGCGAAGAGAATTTCCGAGAGTTATACCGTAGCCGCGCTCTAACGGCTGTATTTCAAACCTTCCGTATCCTCCGTCGGGACTCATTTCCACACATTCTATTGACGGCTTTTCAATTTCTATCATTTGATAACCCTCCTGTTCTTATTTTGTTTCTCGCACCATAATTCTCCGATATGGCGACTTGAGGGTAACTATTACTTCGAGTACAACTCGACGATAAGATGCTCTTCAAGCGGAATGTCAATATCATCCCTTGATGCCGCAGCAACAACCTTCGCCGAAAGCGTATTGCGGTCTAAATCCAGCCACTTCGGAACTACCCTTGATGATGTTGAGTCGAGAATACTCTTAATTTTTTCAGAGTTGCGGCTCTTTTCCTTTATGGAAATAACATCACCCTCTTTTACGAGGAATGACGGAATATCAACCTTCCTGCCGTTGACCGTAAAGTGACCGTGCAAAACAAGCTGGCGCGCTTCGGGTCTTGATGTTCCGAATCCGAGACGGTATACCACATTGTCAAGCCTGCTCTCAAGTATAGAAAGCAGATTTTCACCCGTTACACCCGCTTTTTTATTCGCCATATCGAAATATTTTCTGAACTGGCTTTCTAAAACACCGTAATAGCGGCGTGCTTTTTGCTTTTCACGAAGCTGATGCCCGTATTCCGAAAGCTTTTTCCTCCCCTGTCCGTGTTGACCGGGTGCATATTGGCGACGGCTTATTCCGCACTTTTCGGTGTAGCATCTTTCGCCCTTTAAAAACAGCTTTTGTCCTTCGCGCCTGCACAATCGGCAAACTGCGCCTGTATATCTTGCCATTTAATTAAACACCTCCTGTATAATCATACTCTTCTTCTTTTGGGCGGACGGCAACCGTTATGAGGAATCGGGGTAACATCCTTAATCATGTTGACCTCCAAGCCTGCGGCCTGAAGCGCACGAATTGCGGCTTCACGACCCGCTCCGGGGCCTTTTACATAAACCTCGATTGACTTCATACCGTGCTCCATTGCCGCCTTGGCAGCTGCTTCGGCAGCCATTTGCGCCGCAAAAGGAGTACTCTTTCTCGAACCGCGAAAACCCAAACCGCCCGCGCTTGCCCAGGATATTGCGTTGCCGGCTGTGTCCGTAATGGTTACGAGTGTATTGTTAAAGGTGCTGCGGATATGCGCCGCGCCTTTTTCTATATTCTTACGCTCACGCCTTCTGGTCGTTCTTTTCCTTTCTGTCTTAGCCACATAATCACTCCTCTACTATTTCTTCTTGTTAGCTATGGTACGCTTCGGACCCTTTCGGGTTCTGGCGTTGGTCTTGGTGCGCTGACCGCGAACGGGAAGACCCTTTCTGTGTCGTATGCCCCTGTAACATCCGATTTCCTGAAGTCTTTTTATGTCAAGAGTGACATCACGGCGAAGGTCTCCCTCCACCTTATATTCCTGATCAATGGTTTCACGAAGCTTTGAAACCTCGGTATCATTCAAATCCTTAACCCTTTTGTCGGGGTTTATCCCCGTCTTGGCTAAAATCTTTCTTGAGCTTGAAATACCTATTCCGTAAATGTATGTCAGCCCGACTTCGATTCTCTTTTCTTTTGGTAAGTCAACACCTGAAATTCTTGCCATTTTTACTATTCACCTCCGAAAAATTTAATCATCCGTGCTAATCCGTACACTGCGGACAAATGATAGCAGACACAAGCATCTACGCAAGGTGTGGTGCTTCTGACTGCTATGCAAATCAGCCGCCGTCCGCTTTTGTGCACATAGTTTAGCCCTGTCTTTGCTTATGCTTTGGATTTTCGCATATTACCATGATTTTGCCGTTTCGTTTTATGATTTTGCATTTCTCGCATATTCTTTTTACCGACGGCCTTACCTTCATAAAAATTCATTCCCTTCCTAAGAACATTTAGTCCTGCGATTAAGGTCATCTCATGCAACCTCTGATTCGGGGCGGTTACTTTGCCCTCCATGTAATTCTTCCCTTTGTAAGGTCATAGGGCGACATTTCCACCGTAACCTTATCTCCAGGCAGTATTCTTATAAAATTCATCCGGAGTTTACCTGAAATGTGGGCAAGTATCCTGTGCCCGTTCTCCAGCTCCACCTGAAACATTGCTCCGGGCAACGCCTCAACGACTGTACCCTCAAGCTCTAACACACTGTCCTTTGCCATCACTTACACTCCCTTTCAGTTTTATACTCCACAAGCTCTCTTCGAAACTCGGCATTTGTAACCTTTTCGCCGTTTTTCAGCTTATTTTCTATATATTCGGAATGCCCTGCGCCAAGGCATAAATGCTTTAGCTTTTTTCGCTTCGGTCTGTCTGTTTTACGCTTTCGACCGTCGCAAAGCATGGCATACCCGTCAGCCGCAGACATAACTACAAAGAAAAGTCCTTTGTCACGCCCCGCTTTTGAATAAACAACATCTCCCGGACTTGCGTCCGCCGGATTAATACCCAACAACAGTCACTCCGTTCTATCTTATGATATATTCAGTAATTCAAAAGGAATTATCAATCATATCATAGTACGGTAAGAAGCAATGGCTCGTTTTTTGTGATGGCTATGGAGTGTTCGAAATGCGCCGACAGGGAGCCGTCGGCGGTCGTAACCGTCCAGCCGTCAATACCCACCCTTACCTCGCTTAGACCTGCATTTATCATAGGCTCAACCGCTATTGTCATTCCCGCAATAAGCCTTGCGCCCCTTCCGGACTCGCCGTAGTTCGGCACCTCCGGGGATTCGTGCAGCATGGTGCCTAATCCGTGCCCCACAAAATCTCTGACGACAGAAAAGCCCATTCCCTCAACATATCGCTGAATCGCCGCCGATATGTCGCCCACGCGCTCACCCTCGCGCGCATGACTTATGCCTTCGTAAAAGCTCTTCTCCGCCGTTTCGATAAGTCGCGCGGCTTGCTCGGAAATCTGTCCGACGCCGTGGGTTGCGGCGCTGTCGCCGTGATAACCGTCATAATACACACCTATGTCAATTCCTATTATGTCACCGTTTTTTAAGACGGTATTTTTTGACGGTATTCCGTGTATAACCACATCATTAACCGAAGTGCAAATACTTTTCGGAAAGCCGTTGTAGTTCAGAAACGAAGGCGTAGCACCGTGGGATTTTATAACTTCATAGGCAATTCTGTCAAGCTCGAATGTCGTGATGCCTTCGCATATTGCATCCGCCACAGCCCGATGCGCAATTGCGGTAATTTCGCCCGCCTTTTGCATTTTGGCAATTTCCGTTACGGACTTAATGTTTATCATAGCATTATCCTCTGCCCAACGCCTTTAGTACCTCACGGGTCACTTCATCCACACCGCGCTCGGACTCGACCGTTATGAGTATTCCTTTTTTTCTGTAATACTCAACAACCGGAGCAGTCTGGCTGTAATATATTTTAAGACGCTTTTTGATGGTTTCGGGCTTGTCATCTTCCCTTATCTCAAGTCTTTTCCCGCACACCTCACAAAACTCACCCTTTGACGAGGGCTTGAAGAATGTATGGTATGTTGCGCCGCAGCTGCATATACGCCTGCCGCTTAATCTTCTCATAATCGTTTCTTCCGATGCCTCCATGACAACAACAAGGTCAACCTCAATTCCGGCCTTATCCATTGCTTCCGCCTGTGCGAGCGTCCTCGGAAAGCCGTCCAGCATATACCCGCCTTCACAGTCCTTCTCGTTCAAGCGGTCAAGTACAAGGTCAATCATTACATCGTCGGGAACGAGCTTCCCCTCGGCTATATATTGCTGCGCCTTTTTCCCGGTTTCGGTTTGGGCGGCAATCGCAGACCGGAGCATTGCACCGGTTGATATTGCCGGAACACCGAGAATACCGGTAAGTGCATCCGCCTGTGTCCCCTTACCGCTTCCGGGCGCACCCATAATCAGCATTTTCATTTGAGTATGACCATTCCTTTCGTAAGGTGCAGAAATATCTTTCAAGCTTTTAATAAGCCACAAAACCCGTTTGGATAAAATTTTGAGTGCAGATTGGATTTTTCGTGACTGCCGCGTGCTTAAATGCACGCAAAGGAGCGTAAAAATTCGGTATGTGCCAAAATTTTATTCAAACATTATTCTAAGAAACCTTTATAGTGCCTCATAAGCATCTGGGATTCCATCTGCTTTACTGTGTCAAGCGCAACGCCGACTGCAATAAGAACCGATGTTCCGCCGATACTGATATTAATTGCCGAAGCGCTTGCCATTGCTATCGGGAACACCGCGATAAGCCCAAGGAAAATTGCACCCGCGATCGTAACCCTTGACAACACCTTTGATATATAATCACTCGTCGGCTTGCCGGGACGAAGCCCCGGTATAAATCCGCCGTTTTTCTTCATATTGTTGGCAATCTCAATAGGATTAAACTGTATTGCCGTATAGAAGAAGGTAAAGAACAGTATCAGCACAAAATATAGTATCGAATACACGGCGCTACGCGGTGAGAGAATCTTCAAAAGCCCGCCGATAAATCCTCCGCTTTCGACAGTCTTCCCGAAGAAGCTTGCAAGCGTTCCCGGAAAAGCGATAATGCTCATTGCAAAGATAATCGGAATAACGCCCGCCGACAAAAGCTTAAGAGGTATATGCGTGCTTTGTCCGCCATAGACCTTCCTTCCGACAACCCTTTTCGAATACTGAACGGGTATTCTTCTTTCGGAATTGTTCATTGCGACAACCGCCGCAATTACAAGTACGGCAATAACGAGAATCGCCAGAATTCCGAACCAGTTAAGCCTTCCGGCCATATAGCTTCCGGCAAGGGTACGAATCATATCGGGACCTCTTGAAACAATACCCGCGAATATGAGAAGCGAAATACCGTTTCCTATGCCCTTTTCGTTAATCTGCTCGCCGAGCCACATCAGAAAAGCCGTACCAGCCGTGAATGTAATAATTATTGTCAATCCGGAAATGAAGCCGGGGTTTGTTATAGCCCTTGCATTTACAAGAGTCAGGTAAAGACCCACAGCTTGCACAAAGCCAAGCACAACTGTCAGATAACGCGAAAACTGAGCAATTTTCTTTCGCCCTTCTTCGCCCTCCCTTGAAAGCCTTTCAAGAGCGGGAATCGCAACGGTCAAAAGGTTCATGATAATCGACGCGTTGACATAAGGCGTTATGCTCATAGCAAATATGGTTGCATTGCCGAATGCGCCCCCAGAAAATGTGTCGAAGAAGCTAAGTAGCGAGTTCTGTCCCGTTCTGTCTATCATAGCCCTCATAGCTTCGCTGCTGATAAAAGGTACCGGCACAAACGAGCCAAGACGAAAGACTACTATCATCAGTAAAGTGTACAACAGCTTTTTTCTTAAATCCGGAATTTTCCAAGCGTTTCTTATCGTTTGAAACAAACTATATCACCTCAACCTTTCCGCCAGCCTTAGTGATTTTTTCCTCCGCTGTTTTAGTAAACCTTTTCGCCTTAACGGTAAGTCCTTTCTCAAGCTCTCCCCTTCCGAGGATAACTATACCGTCATTTATTTTCGAAATAACGCCGCTGTCTTTCAGAACCTCTGCAGTAATTTCCGTGCCGGTATCGAACCTGTTAAGCTCCTCAACATTGACTTCGACATATTTCTTAGCAAATATATTCGTGAAACCCCTCTTAGGCAAACGCCTGTAAAGAGGCATCTGTCCGCCCTCAAAGCCCGGCCGCACGCCACCGCCGCTTCTGGCGTTCTGACCCTTGTGGCCTTTGCCCGCCGTCTTGCCGTTTCCGCTTGCGTGGCCTCTGCCCTTGCGCTTGGGTGCCTTGCTTGAGCCGACAGCCGGTGACAATTCGTAAAGTTTCATTCTGTCACACCTCCTTTTTCTTATATCTCCTCAACCGTAACCAAATGCTTAATCTTGTCGACCATTCCTCTGATTTGAGGAGTGTCGTTGTGTGTGACAACGCTGTGCAACTTGCGAAGCCCCAGCGCCGCAACGGTAGCTATCTGGTCATCCTTGCGGCCGATAGCGCTCTTTATTAAAGTAACCTTAATTTTGCCAGCCACTTTTTATTCCTCCTTATGTGTCGCTTTACGCTTACTTTATGCGTTTGAAGCTTCCTCTGTCTTTCCTCTGTAAACCTGGGTTTCGGAAATCCCGCGCTGACGCGCAACGGCTTCGCTGTTGCGAAGACTTGCCAAGCCGTTTATAGTTGCGTTTACGACATTTCTCGGGTTGTTGGAACGCAGTGATTTCGCACGGACATCGCGGATACCCACAAGCTCTAAAACCGCACGCGCCGAGCCGCCCGCTATAACGCCGGTACCCTCTGTCGCAGGCTTTAACAAAACCTCGCCCGCACAGTATTTCCCTATAACCTCATGCGGTATCGTCGTTCCCGCAAGAGGCACGGATATCATATTCTTTTTTGCGTCCTCGATACCCTTGCGTATTGCGTCCGGAATTTCGGCAGCCTTGCCCATCCCGCAGCCTACATGGCCGTTTTCGTCGCCTACAACCACCAAAGCGCTGAAGCGAAATGTTCGTCCGCCCTTTACAACCTTAGCAACACGGTTTATGCTGACAACCTTTTCTTTGATATCAAGAGTTCCTGCATCAATTTGCTTTGCCATAAGCTCACCTCTTTTTCATCATCTATGCACCTTTGCGCATATCCTTATTGTTGAAATTAAAATTCCAGTCCGCCCTCACGAGCGCCCTCAGCAAGCTCTTTCACACGCCCGTGATAAAGGTAACCGCCGCGGTCGAACACAACCTGCTTTATTCCGGCGGCAATCGCCTTTTCGGCTATAAGCTTTCCGACAGCCTTTGCCGCAGTCTTGTTGCCGCCGTAGCTTCCTTTAAGCGATGCGTCAAGCGAAGACGCCTGTGCCAATGTAACGCCCTTTACATCGTCAATAATTTGAGCATATATATTTTTAAGACTTCTGTAAACATTAAGCCTCGGGCAAGCGGCAGTTCCGCTGACCTTCTTTCGGACACGCAAATGGCGCCTTTTTCTCGCCACATTGCTTCCTATCTTTTTAATCATATGCCACACTCCTTCCGTAATACTGCTAAATAGTATTTGAAACAGATTATTTCTTTTTGGCGCCTGCCTTGCCTTCTTTTCTTCGAATGACCTCCGTCGAGTATTTAATACCCTTGCCCTTGTACGGTTCGGGCGGTCTTTTTTCACGGATTTTTGATGCTACATGACCGACAAGCTGTTTGTCCGCACCCTTTACGATAATCTGATTCGGAGCCGGCACCTCGATTGTAATGCCCTCAGGCTCATTCATCTCAACTGGATGAGAAAAACCAAGCGTAAGCGTAAGCTTCTTGCCCTGCTTTTGCGCACGGTAGCCCACGCCGTTAATCTCAAGCGTTTTTGTAAAGCCTTTTGTGACGCCCTCAATCATGTTCGCGATAAGGGTTCTTGTAAGACCGTGCAGAGCTTTATGCAGCTTTTGCTCCGACGGGCGCTCCACCGTTACGACAGAACCGTCAACCTTTATTATCATATCCTTGTGCATCTCCTGCGACAGCGTACCGTTAGGGCCTTTAACAACGACATGGTTTGAGCCGTCCACCTTAAAATCAACGCCTGCGGGAATTGCAACCGGCATTTTGCCTATTCGTGACATTTACTTCACCTCCAACATAAATAGCGTTTCATGAAAAAAGCGCATTACCAGACGAACGCCAAAACCTCGCCGCCTACATTTTCGCGTCTTGCCCTTTTGTCCGTCATAATCCCCTTCGATGTGGAAATTATTGCGATACCGAGACCCTTCAAAACCCTCGGAAGCTCGTCACAGCTCGCATAAACGCGAAGACCCGGCTTAGAAACCCTTTTAATACCTACGATAACCTGTGATTTGCTTTCGCCGTATTTAAGCCAGATTTTTATAATGCCCTGTCTTCCGTCGTCTATTATCTCATATTTTTTAATGTAACCTTCCTCGAAAAGAATCTGAGCTATTGCCTTCTTCATATTCGATGCGGGAACATCAACGGTTTCATGCTTTGCCCTGCTGGCGTTTCTGATTCGTGTAAGCATATCTGCGATAGGGTCTGTTATATGCATAATGTACCTCCTTCCGGTATAAAGCCTTTATACAAAAGCCCCATACTTAAATAATAATGAGCGGTTTTCAACTCTTTTTATTCTACCAGCTTGCCTTTTTAACGCCCGGAATCTTACCCTCATGCGCAAGCTCTCTGAAACAAATTCTGCAAATGCCGAATTTGCGAAGATACCCGTGCGGTCTTCCGCAGATTTTGCAACGATTGTATGCCCGAACCTTGTATTTAGGCGTCCTTTGCTGTTTTAGAATCATTGATTTTTTAGCCACCTTGAAATCCTCCTCGTATAAAAATACGCCCGATCAACTTCGAATAAACGGCGCACCCATAAGGGACAACAATTCCTTTGCCTCCTCATCGGTCTTTGCCGTGGTAACAAATACTATATCCATACCCCTAATCTTGTCTATCTTGTCATATTCGATTTCGGGGAATATAATCTGTTCCTTTATTCCGAATGTATAGTTGCCTCTTCCGTCAAACGAGTTGCCGTTAATGCCGCGAAAATCACGAACACGCGGCAATGCCACATTAAACAGTCTGTCTAAAAACTCGTACATCCTGTCACCGCGCAGCGTTGCCTTGCAGCCGATGTTCATTCCCGCGCGGACCTTGAATGCGGCAACCGACTTTTTCGCCTTGGATATCTGAGCCTTCTGACCGGTAATCAGCGACATATCGTGAGCGGCGGACTCAAGCGCCTTGGCATTGTCTTTCGCATCGCCAACGCCCATGTTGACTACGATTTTCTCAAGCTTCGGAATTTCCATCGTACTTTTATACGAAAACTTTTTCATAAGCGCCGGTGCGATTTCTTTCAAATAGTAATCCTTCATCCTTGCCATCTGTTTATGCCATCCTCCTTCCGCGTACTAAATTATCTCGGCGCAATGCTTGCATACGCGAACTATCTCTCCGCTTTCAAGCACTTGCCTTCCGATTCTTGTGGGGCGACCGCATTTTCCGCAAACATGCATAACCTTGCAGGCCTTTATGGCCGTTTCCTGATGGATGATTCCGCCGACATCGCCCTGCCTTCTCGGCTTTTTATGCTTTGCCGCCATTGCTACGCCTTCTACGATAACGGTTTCATTTTTGGGAATAACCGTAAGAACCTTTCCCTTTTTACCCTTATCCTTGCCGGAAAGGACAACAACCGTATCGCCTTTTTTTATATGCAGTCTTCTGTTCAATCCTGCCAACCTCCTATAATAACATAACGGGAGAAAAAATTCCGACTTTTGAAATTCTTTCTTACCATAGCCTGTTTCAACAAGACGGGGTATATATACCCTGCGCCTTAAAAGCAAATCGGTACCCGCCGCTTAACATCTTACGCCAAGTTACAGAACTTCCGGTGCCAGTGAAAGAATTTTCATGTATTCCTTATCGCGAAGCTCCCTTGCAACCGGGCCGAAAATACGCGTCCCTCTGGGGTTTTTGTCGTCCCTTATGATTACTGCCGCATTCTCGTCAAATTTAATATATGAACCGTCCTGTCGACGAACGCCCTTTACCGAGCGAACGATAACCGCCTTTACAACATCGCCTTTTTTTACAACCCCGCCGGGCGTTGCTTTTTTGACCGAGGCAATTATTACATCTCCGACATTGCCGTAACGCCTTACGGAGCCACCCATTACGCGAATACACATAAGTTCCTTCGCTCCGGTGTTGTCGGCGACTTTAAGCAAACTTTGCTGCTGTACCACGGTGACGCCTCCTTTCAAGAATTAAATGATAAATGCTTATACTACTGGGCTTTTTCGATTATTTCAACCAAACGCCATCTTTTGTCCCTTGACAGTGGCCTTGTTTCCATAACCTTAACCTTGTCGCCTATTGCGCACTCGTTGTTTTCATCATGAGCCTTAAGCTTGTAGGTTTTTTTGATAACCTTTTTATAAAGAGGATGCTTTACGCTGTCCTCAATCGCAACCGTAATGGTTTTGTCCATCTTATCGCTTACGACTTTTCCGATTCTGGTTTTCCTGTTATTTCTATCCGACAACTAAATCCCTCCTCATTTTGCCGCTTTAAGCTCTTCCTCTTTCAGAAGAGTGTTTATTCTGGCAATAGTCTTTTTAACCTCGACTATTCTCATAGGGTTGTCGAGCTGGTTTGTTGCCTGCTGAAAACGGAGATTGAAAAGTTCAGACTTGGAATCCTTAAGCTTTTCCTTCAGTTCAATCACTGATAAATCCCTTAGCTTGCTTATTTTCATTTGCTCTCACCCTCACTTTCCTTGGGTATGAACTTGCATTTTACCGGAAGCTTGTTTGCAGCAAGACGCATTGCCTCCCTTGCGATATCCTCCGATACACCGCCTATTTCAAACATTATCCTGCCCGGCTTTACAACCGCAACCCAGTATTCGGGCGAGCCTTTACCGCTTCCCATGCGTGTTTCGGCGGGCTTTTTGGTAACAGGCTTGTCGGGGAATATTTTTATCCATACCTGACCGCCTCTTTTGATATAACGGGTCATCGCGATACGCGCGGCCTCAATCTGATTCGCGGTTATCCACCCGGGTTCAAGCGCCGCAATGCCGTAATCGCCGTATGACACCTTATTTCCTCTTGTGGCAACGCCCTTCATGCGTCCTCTGAATACTCTTCGATATTTAACCCTTTTTGGGGACAGCATTTTCGCTTCCTCCTTCCACCTTCGGCGCCTTCTTGCTCTCCGGAAGGACCTCTCCTTTGTATATCCACACCTTTACGCCAATCTTGCCGTAGGTTGTGTTTGCCTCCGCAAAGCCGTAGTCAATGTCGGCCCTTATGGTCTGGAGCGGTATCGTTCCCTCATGGTAATGCTCGGAGCGCGCGATTTCAGCGCCGCCGAGACGACCGGAGCAGTTTGTTTTAATTCCCTTTGCGCCCATTTTCATCGTTCTGCCCATTGCACTCTTCATGGCTTTTCTGAAGGATATACGCCTTTCAAGCTGTGATGCGATGTTCTCTGCGACAAGCTGAGCGTTAAGGTCTGCATTTCTGATTTCGGCTATGTTAAGAACAACATCCTTGCCCACAAGCTTTTGAACCTCAAGCCTCAGCCTTTCGATTTCCTGTCCGCCCTTACCGATAATGATACCGGGCTTTGCGGCGTGAATAAACACCTTCACTTTATTAGCCTTTTTTTCGATCTCTATCTTTGCAACTCCCGCCTGGTACAACGCATTTTTCAGAAATTTGCGGATTTTATAATCCTCAACAATGCTGTCGCCGAACTCGCGGCTGTTGGCGTACCAGCGTGAATCCCAATCTTTAATTATTCCGACCCTCAGTCCGTTTGGATGTACCTTTTGTCCCATAATCTACCTCCTTACCTGCGATTATTCCTGCACTTCGTCCGGTGCAGCGGTTTTTTTAGCTTTGGAAGACTTAGCCGTCTTTTCGGTGGCAGTGTCAGCCTTCTTGCGAGGCGCCCTCGGCTTTTTGACCTCGGCGCTCTTTTGCTCTGTTTCCACCTTGGCATCTTCGGCAACATCGGTCTTCTTTGAATCCGCTTTCTTTGAATCGGTCTTCTTTGAATCTGCCTTTTTGGGAGCGGCCTTCTTTGCAGTCTCCTCTGCGGGAGCGGCTTTCTTTGTCTCCGCTTTTTTAGGAGCGGGCTTTGCAGGTGCAGCCTCAGCCCAGTCCTTTTCCTTAAGCACTATCGTAACATGACTTGTGCGCTTTAAGATTCTGAATGCCCTTCCCTGAGCCCTCGGCTGAATCCGCTTCATTGTGGGGCCTTGGTTTGCGTAAACCTCGGCAACATAAAGTGAATCCGCGCTCATATTATGGTTGTTCTCAGCGTTGGCAACGGCTGAAAGAAGCAGCTTCTCTACAGGACCGCTTGCAGCCTTGGGCGTATTTCTGAGAATTGCAAGCGCCTCGCCTACCGGCTTGTTGCGGATTAAATCTATAACAATTTTGACCTTTTGAGCTGAAATTCTTAAATGGTTTACCTTTGCAACTGCTGTGCTTTGCATTGTATTGGTGCCTCCTTTCAAATAGGATTATTTCACATTGGAAGTCTTTGAGCCGGAGTGACCCCTGTATGTCCTTGTCGGCGAAAACTCACCGAGCTTGTGACCGACCATATCCTCCGTTATATAAACAGGCACATGCTTTCTTCCATCATGAACAGCGATTGTATGACCTACCATCTCTGGGAAAATGGTTGAAGCCCTTGACCATGTTTTTAAAACTCTCTTCTCTCCGGAGTTGTTCATTTCGATTATTCTTTTTAATAGTACTTCGCTGACAAACGGTCCTTTTTTTACGGAACGACCCATCTTTGCAATTCCTCCTTTCAAGAATTATGCGGTATTACAACGCAAACGGATTGAAAAAAACGATTGTAAAAATTTTTTCACTCTATAATGCGTTTTTGCGATACAATAAATATCGCCCGCCCGATTATTTCTCTCCCCTGCGCTTAACAATGAATTTATCGGAAGCCTTTTTGTGCTTTCTCGTCTTAAGACCGAGCGCAGGCTTACCCCACGGCGTTACCGGTGACGGACGCCCTATCGGGGATTTACCCTCACCGCCGCCGTGCGGATGGTCATTGGGGTTCATAACGCTTCCGCGCACGGTAGGACGAAAGCCCATGTGGCGCATTCTTCCCGCTTTACCGATTGAGACATTTTCATGGTCGGTGTTGCTGACCTGCCCGATTGACGCCTTGCAGTCGGTTCTTATCATTCTTACCTCACCCGAAGGAAGTCGAATCTGTGAGTAAACTACATCCTTCGCCATAAGCTGGGCGGCGTTTCCCGCGCTTCGCACAAGCTGTCCGCCTCTGCCCGGATAAAGTTCGATATTGTGAATAAGCGTACCCACGGGGATATCCTTAATTTGAAGGCAGCTCCCCGGAATTATATCCGCGGTCGGGCCCGACATAATGGTCATACCCTTTTTTAGACCTACCGGCGCCAAAATATATCTTTTTTCGCCGTCATCATATTTTACAAGAGCAATGTTTGCGCTTCTGTTCGGGTCATACTCGATTGACAAAACCTCAGCCGGTATGCCGTCCTTGTCGCGCTTGAAGTCGATAATCCTGTATTTCCTTTTAGCCCCGCAGCCGCGGTGACGAACGGTTATTTTGCCGGTGTTGTTCCTTCCGGCCTTGCTTTTAAGGCTTACCAAAAGGGATTTCTCCGGCTCTACTTTATCTATCTCCTCAAAGGTCGATACCGTCATAAATCTTCTCGACGGTGTCGTTGGTTTGTATTTTTTCAAAGCCAATGCGTTTCACTCCTTTTAACATACTTTTAAGCCGGAATTAGTTCATTCCGTCAAAAAACTCGATTGTTTTGCTATCCTCGGTAAGAGTGACTATCGCTTTCTTCCAGTCGGCTCTCTTTCCGATGTGAACGCCCTGCCTTTTGAATTTTCCAAGGACATTCATTGTGTTTACCTTTTGTACCTTAACGCCGAAAATCGCTTCAACCGCTTCCTTTATCTGAATTTTATTGACATCCTTGGCAACCTCAAAGGTGTATTTCCTCTGGGCGGCCTGATCCATCGATTTTTCGGTAATTATCGGTCTTTTGATGATATCGTATGCTGTTCTTTCCATTACGCATACACCTCCTCAATCTTTGCGACGGCATCCTTTGTGACAATGAATTTCTCGTACTTTAAAATGTCGTAAACATTAAGAGTTGTAACAAGTGTCGTTTTTACTCCCGGAATGTTCCTTGCGCTTCTTACAACATTCTCGTTCTTTTCTGCCGTTACGACCAGCGCGTCGGAAACCTCGAAATTCTTGAGGATATTCGCAAAATCCTTGGTCTTATAGGTTTCCATCGCAAGATCCTCAACCACGATTATATTGCTTGCACCAACCTTTGAGGAAAGCGCAGACTTCATAGCAACCCTTCTTAATTTTTTATTAACCGAGAAACGATAACTCCTCGGCTTGGGGCCGAGAGCAACGCCGCCGCCCGTCCACTGCGGAGCACGGATGCTTCCCTGACGAGCACGACCCGTTCCCTTCTGGCGCCACGGCTTTCTTCCGCCGCCGCTTACTTCGGTTCGGGTTTTTGTGCTCTGTGTGCCGTGTCTGTGATTCGCAAGATAATTCACAACCATTGTGTGCATAGCCGATTCGTTGATTTCTGCGCCGAATATATCGTCGCTAAGCTCTATCTCGCCAATCTTCTTTGCATTTATATCATATAATGTTGTTTTTGGCATTGTGTTTTCCTCCCTTCCGGCTATTTACGGCCCTTGACCGTATTTTTGATAATCAAAAGACCGTTCTTCGGACCGGGTAAGCCGCCTCTTATGAGAATTATATTCTTTTCGGCATCTACCTTTATAACAGTCAGGTTTTGAACAGCAACCTTTTCAACTCCCAAATGTCCGGGAAGTCTTTTGCCCTTCATTACACGACCGGGGCTTGAGCAGGCGCCCATTGAACCGGGGCCTCTGTGATAGCCGGAACCGTGAGTCATCGGGCCTCTGTGCGTTCCCCATCTTTTAATCGTTCCCGCAAAGCCTTTACCCTTTGAGATACCGGTAACATCAACCCTGTCGCCCTCGGCGAAAATGTCCGCCTTAATTTCGTCGCCTACATTAAGGTCGTCCGTGTTGTCAAGGCGAAACTCTTTAAGATACTTCTTCGGTGTTATGCCCGCCTTACCGAAGTGACCCTTTAAGGGCTTTGTCGCTTTCTTTTCATTAATGTCGAGAAATCCGACCTGAACGGCATTATATCCGTCGTTTTCAACCGTTTTTTTCTGAATAACCGGATTCGGGCCGGCTTCAACAACGGTTACCGGAATGAGCCTTCCCGCTTCGTTAAAAATCTGCGTCATTCCGAGCTTTCTTGCAAGAATCGCTTTTTGCATACTTTTCTTCCTTTCGTTTTAGAGGTTAGAAGCCGTATTACGGCTTCTTACATTAAACGCCATAGGGAATCTGAGAAATCAGTTGGTGTAAGTAATATTGTGTGCGAATACACACATAGCGGGACAGCCTTTAAATAAGGCCGTACCGCATTATAACTTACAGCTTAATTTCTATATCGACCCCCGCAGGCAGGTCTAATCTCATCAGTGTTTCTACCGTCTTCTGAGAAGGCGACAGAATATCAATAAGGCGCTTATGTGTTCTTTGTTCAAACTGCTCCCTGCTGTCTTTATACTTATGGACGGCGCGGAGGATTGTGATAATCTCCTTCTCGGTAGGGAGCGGAATCGGACCCGATACGCGAGCACCCGTTCTTTTCGCCGTTTCCACTATTTTCTCGGCCGATTGGTCAAGCAATACATGGTCATACGCCTTTAGCCTTATTCTGATTTTTTCTTTTACTGCTGCCATTGAACTTTCCTCCTTAAAAAACTATACACTCGCCCGGGCGTATCGAGCGGGCTAAAACCAAAACCCAGCTTCCGCCGATTGCGGTTTACTGGGCAAAACCACAAGAAACACACGCTTTTTATAAGCTCCCGCACTATGCGTTAAGCCGCATGTTTTGTCATTGTAGCTGCGTAACCGGCGCCCGGTTTTGAAAACTGGACAATCTCCTCGGAAACTACCTGTCGCAAAGCAACAGCAACCTCCCGAATCATCGTATGTCATGTCACGCTTGATTATTATACAACAATGTTTTCCCAATTGCAAGAGTTTTTTAAAATTTAGTTGAACTTTTTTTCAATTAAAATGCAAGAAATTTATTGATTAGCAAAATTCTGTTGTAAAAATATAATTATATGTATTGTTGCTCGGGGGCGATACCTATCCCCAAGCAATTATACCTATAAATATATAATTAACCCAACAATGTAAACTCCCCGGCACCAACAGGTGTCGGGGAGTTTGTATAAAAGTAAAACCCTATATTAATACATTCCGTCCATTCCGCCCGCAGGCGCTGCCGATGCGGGAGCAGGCTCCGGCTTATCCGTAACAAGGCTTTCGGTTGTAAGAACCATTGCTGCCACGCTTGCCGCATTTTGAAGCGCACTTCGCGTTACCTTGGTCGGATCTACGATACCCGCCTTAACCATATCGACATAGCTCTGCGTGAGAACATCAAAGCCGATGCCGGTCTTTTCTGTTCTAACCCTATCAACAATTACCGAGCCCTCAAGTCCTGCGTTGAAAGCAATTTGTTTTACGGGTTCCTCAAGAGCTTTGAGTATTATCTTCATACCCGTCTTTTCGTCGCCGTCGGCCTTTTCGATAATCTTTTCAACCGCGACTGCAGCGTTTATAAACGCAGTTCCGCCGCCCGCAACTATGCCTTCTTCAACAGCCGCACGGGTTGCCGCAAGCGCATCCTCTATGCGAAGCTTCTTTTCCTTCATTTCGGTTTCCGTCGCCGCGCCGACCTTGATTACCGCTACGCCGCCCGAAAGCTTTGCAAGACGCTCCTGAAGCTTCTCTTTGTCGAATTCCGAGGTTGTTTCCTCAATTTGTACTTTTATTTGTGCGACTCTGTCGCTGATTTGCTTCTTGTCGCCCGCGCCGTCAACTATTATTGTGTTTTCCTTTTGAACCTTAACCTGATGCGCGCGTCCAAGCTGGTCAAGTTTTGTTTCCTTGAGGTCAAGACCAAGCTCGTCTGATATAACCTCTCCGCCCGTCAGTATTGCGATATCCTGAAGCATTGCCTTTCTTCTGTCGCCGAAGCCGGGCGCCTTAACACCCACACATACAAATGTTCCGCGAAGCTTGTTGACGAGGATTGTTGCCAAAGCCTCGCCCTCTATGTCCTCGGCGATAATGAGAAGCTTTTTGCCCTGCTGTACTATCTGTTCCAAAATAGGAAGTATTTCCTGAATATTCGTAATCTTTTTATCAGTAATTAATATATACGGATCATCCAAAACAGCTTCCATCTTCTCGGTGTCCGTAACCATGTAGGGTGAAATGTATCCTCTGTCAAACTGCATACCCTCAACGATGTCGCTGTATGTTTCTGCCGTTTTGCTCTCTTCAACGGTGATAACACCATCGTTTGAAACCTTATCCATAGCCTCGGCTATGAGGTCACCGATAAAGTTGTCGCCTGCGGAAATAGCCGCAACACGGGCTATGTCCTCCTTGCCGTTTATCTTTTTGCTGTTGCCCTTTATCTCCTCCACGGCGGCATCAACCGCTACGGCAATACCTTTTTTGAGAATCATCGGGTTTGCGCCCGCCGCAACATTCTTAAGTCCCTCGCGGATAATCGCCTGCGCCAAAAGGGTTGCGGTTGTGGTTCCGTCACCGGCTATATCGTTTGTCTTTGTGGCAACCTCTTTAACAAGCTGGGCGCCCATATTTTCGAATTTGTCGGGAAGCTCAATCTCCTTGGCAATGGTAACGCCGTCGTTTGTTATAAGCGGAGAACCGAATTTTTTGTCCAAAACCACATTCCTGCCCTTTGGTCCGAGGGTTATTTTAACCGTGTCGGCAAGCTTGTTTACGCCGCGCTCCAAAGCCTTGCGGGCTTCCTCGCCGAATATAATTTCCTTACTCATTATGAATTCCTCCTTATATAATTAGATAACTTCGATTTTGCAATGGAAAGGTTGTTATTCAACCTTTGCCAGTATGTCGCTTTGGCGAAATATCGTATATTCCTCCCCGTCAAGCTTAACCTCTGTGCCGGCATACTTGCTTATAATAACCTTGTCGCCGACCTTGACCTCCATCACTATGTCCTTTCCGTCAACAACCCCGCCGGGCCCTACCGCTATAACCTCGGCAATCTGCGGTTTTTCCTTAGCGCTTCCCGCAAGGACTATACCGCTTTTTGTCGTCTCCTCGCTCTCAAGCATCTTAATCACAACTCTGTCCGTTAGTGGATTGATTTTCATACTGAAATGTACCTCCTTCTTGATATTATTAGCACTCGTCGCCATTGAGTGCTAACAGTTAAGTATATATTAGCTAATTTCTCCACATTTATCAATTCCTGTATTTCGGGGATATTTATAATTATGCCCGATTATTTCAATATAACTCTCATATTCTCGTTTTTTTGCTTTGTTTTGAGGTTATTACATAGCAGAAGAAGAAATAAGGGGAGCATAATAACGAAGTTAATATTGCCCAAAGCCTTTGTACATGATATAATTGATTTGGAAAGAGACACTTTTCACAGGGTGCGTAATAAGTTAGCAAAGGGGACTATTAAATGGACAAAACCGTTATTGTTACCGGCGCGTCAAGGGGAATAGGCAGTGAGACGGCAAGAGCTTTTGCGCTTGCCGGATACAGGGTTGTTATAAACTACAACAGCTCGCACGATAGCGCAATGCGGCTTAAAAACGAGCTTACAAAGGAAAACCCCTGTGTTGAAATTTTCAAGGCCGATGTGTCCCGCAGAGGCGATGTTGACGATATGGTAGACTTCTGCATAAAAAAGTTCGGTGGGGTGGATATACTCATAAACAATGCGGGAGTAGCCCGAACCGAGGTTTTTACGGATATAACCGAAGAAGGCTGGGACGAGATTATGAGCGTAAATCTTAAAGGGGTTTTTAACTGCTCGCAAAGCGTGCTTAAATATATGATAAATAAAAAAAGCGGAAATATTATAAATATTTCCTCTGTGTGGGGGATTGTGGGCGCGTCATGCGAGGTTCACTACTCCGCCGCAAAGGCGGGGGTTATCGGCCTAACAAAGGCCCTTGCGAAAGAGCTTGCGCCTTCGGGGATAGTAGTAAACTGTATTGCGCCCGGAATCATAGATACCTATATGATAAAAAACCTTTCAAAAGACGAAACGGACGACCTTGTAAGCGGAATACCGCTCGGAAGGCTCGGCACGGGGCGAGATATTGCAAAGTGCGCCCTCTTTTTAGCACAAAGCAGTTATATAACAGGTCAGGTTATAAGCCCCAACGGCGGTTTTGTGATTTGACCTTAAAATGTCAGCCCGTATAATAGCAAAAGCGGTTTCGCCCGTTCTCCTTTGCGTTGTATAATGCCTTGTCGGCTTTTTCTATGCAGTGTTCGACATCATCTTTGCACGATACCTCACGCGAATATCCGCCTAGGCTTATCGTTATGAATCTGCATATTTTCGAAAACTCATGCGGTATTTCAAGTGAGGAAACTCTGTCCATTATCGTCCGGGCAATAGCAAAGATGTCCTTAATCCCCGTTCCGAAGGAAACATAGATAAACTCCTCCCCTCCGTATCTCGCCACAAGCTCTGCTTCCCCCGTCGCCAGCGAGCTTATTTCACGCGCGATGGTTCTTAAAGTTTCGTCGCCCGCAGTATGTCCGTAGCCGTCGTTAAACGACTTGAAGAAGTCTACATCCATCATTATAACGGAAAGCCAGACACTTTCCTCCTCCGCCTTTTCGAGAGAAATATCAATAAAATTCTGAAGTCCCCTCCTGTTTGAAATGCCCGTCAGTTCGTCGATTGACAAAAGCTTTTTAAGCATAAGGTTCGCATCCAAAAGCTGTTTATTTATCTCTCTGTTTCGCACCGTTTCATGTTCAAGCATTTCCTTTGATTTTTCAAGCAATTCGTTGGCTTCATAGTTGCTGCAAAAACTCTTGTAAACCATTGTCGATGCGACATACGCTATCGGAATAAAAACCAAAAGATAGAACAAATGGTCCTTGGGGTTCTCCCCCGATACACTGAAAAACGGCAGGATGAAAAACAGAACGGAGGACGAAAAGATAAAAGGTACATGCCTGTTAGCCCTCCCGATAAGACACATTACCCCGCAGGACAGCATACTTATCATAAATGGCATAAAAAAGCTGTAATTACCGCCGTCGGCAACGGAAACAACGCTTCCCCACGACATTGACATACAGCTGTACAGCAATATAATGTTTTCGTATGTAAAAACCCTTTTCATGTTTTTTGTGTAGTATGAAACATCCCTGCGAAAAGCCATCAGGAAAACAAGGTTAATTATTATTAGCAAAAAATAAGCCCACAAATACCACCCTCTCTTAAAAGATGGAAGCGGGCTGAAAAGCCGGGAAAATCTGTTTACAACGCCGACCCAAACCCCATAAAATATAAAAAGACAGGTCAAAAGCCTCATTCGGTATACATTGCTGATGAGTCTTTTTATTCTGAATTTGTCGCTTACAGATTCGGCAAGATTAAGAGAATTAAATAATCTGTTTTTCATACGAATTCCTCATCTGTATGAATTTTGTTTAACCAAATTCATTATATCAAAGTACCGTAAGAATTGCAACAGATATTTCATTTTGACAAGCTTTTTTTGGAAACGCGGCTAATATCAGCCTTTGACATATAACCTGCGGGCAGATATAATATTATATGGAACTGCGCGAGTTTTACAAATAAGCCGATTAAGGGATATGAGATTATGAAAAAATCGATTGTAGTTTTTTTGTTTGTGTTTTTTATAGGCTGTATTCCGTCGTATGCGTCAGAGCTTCCGTATGAATTCTGGGGATTTAACGATAAATACGCCG
The DNA here is from genome assembly GCA_002070105.1 of Firmicutes bacterium ADurb.Bin193. Lineage (GTDB taxonomy): Bacteria > Bacillota > Clostridia > Monoglobales > Firm-18 > MWCQ01. The sequence continues at coordinate 146,065 of MWCQ01000002.1, forward strand.
CCGCAGTAAAGCAGGGGGACAACCATAAAATAATCGAGTACGGGATGAGGCTTGTTGAGCTTGCAAAGTCAATACCCTCCACTCACCAGACCGATGAAATTATCGGTTCAAGGCTGGATCAGGTCGGGCTTGCGTATGAAAGGCTCGGTCAGTACATCAGTGCGGGCGAGTGTTACTGCGAATATATACCCTACGCCGAACGCCTCGGTTGGAGTGACGGCGTTAAAATCGCGCGCGCAAAGGTTTTGCAGTACACCCCCGTTGCCGACATCTATACCGCAAAGGAAAAGCCCAGGGACAGGGTTTTGTTCGGAGCTGCCTCCGACGGCGAGATAAGAAAAAGCCTTCCTAACGAAACAATGATACTCGTCTATATTGAATTCGGCGACACATACTTTTCTTGGCTTGAACTAATGCTCAAACAGGCACGGGAGGGGAAAAAGACAGTCGAGATCGCGCTCAACCTTCCGAACGAAGCCGACGATCTTAAAACCGTCATGCAAAGCGAGGGCTATATTTTAAGCCTTCTCGAACTTGTGGAAAAATACAGCGATGTTAATGTTCTTTTGCGCTTCGGGGCAGAGATGAATATATGGAACAGGGTCGCAAACCCCGATGATTATATTTCCGCCTTCAGAATGGTACACCGCCTTGTAAAAGAGCATACCTCCAACACAAAAACCGTATGGAGCGTAAATCAGGTTTCAAGCTGGAACATCAATATGGACGACTATTACCCGGGCGACGAATATGTCGATTATGTCGGAGTATCAGCGTATGTTCAGAAATACTTTCTCGGAAGGAATGACTGGAGCGAAGCCGAGCGCTTTAACGAGATTGTGTTTTTGACGGGCAAAAGCGCAGACCCCGTAAAGGCGCTTACCGAGGTCATATCGCGGTATGGCGCAATAAAGCCCGTAATTCTCGCCGAAAGCGGTGTGTCGCACTATGTAAATACACTTGGCGAGGACACGACGGACTGGGCGCTTTTGAATCTTAAGAAAATGTATTACTATGTTCCAATGGTATATCCGCAGGTAAAGATGATTGCTTATTTTGACAAGTCTGTGCCAAATGAGGTGAACGAATACTCCTTAGGCAAAAACCAGGCGCTTGCAAAGGCATATAAAGAGCTTACGACCCTTCCCTCATTCCGTGGTAACCTTGTATATGAAAGTCTTGAGCAAACCCGCATTGTTGAGCAAAAACCGCAGGAGATTTATTCGTATGTTCATATATACGGCAGGCCGCAGCCGACAGTCGATTATTATATTGACGGGGTTTTCGCCGCATCGTCCTCAGATGTTCCGTACAGCGCGAATATAGATTTTTCAAAGTATCCGCAGGGGACGCACAGCCTTGGCGTTGTGGTCAGGGAAGGCGATACAAAGCTGTTTGAGAAAACCTATGATATCAATATTGTACCGAGGGTTATCAGCGTTTTTGTAAACGGCAACAAGCTTCTTTTTGACACCGACCCTGTTTTGACACCGAGTGACCGTGTTCTTGTTCCTATGCGCGCGGTATTCGAGGCGCTCGGCGCTCAAATCGAGTGGGATGCGGCGACCGAGACAGTAACCGCAAAATCGGGCAAAACAACAATTAAGGTTCAGATAGGAAGCAGTACAATGCTTAAGAACGGCAGCAAAATAACCCTTGATGCCGTTGCCGCCCTTTGCGGCGACAGAACCCTTGTTCCGGTAAGAGCGGTTTCGGAGGCTTTGGGGGCTACCGTTATGTGGGACGGTGAAAACAGCTCTGTTTTAATCTCGGATTAAAGTTTTTCCGGGACTCGCCTCGTAACACATTAGTATAATTTTGCATATTTTGGTGTTGGGAAGAAATCTTTCCCACACCTTTTTTATATTGAAATAAAGCATTCGGGCGCGAAGCGCTTTCCCGAATGCAACTGCTCGCCGCGCGGGCGAAAGCATGAAATTAATAACCACGGCAAACGGAGCTAATATGAATAACATAGTTTCTTTAAATAATCTTCCGCCGGGCAAGCAGTGTATCGTAAGAGCTTTGGGCATGTACGGCGAAGCAAGGCGCCGTATATCCGATTTGGGGCTTGTGTGCGGTACGGTTGTCAAGGCGGTGCAAAAAAGTCCCTCCGGCGATCCTGTGGCATACCTAATTCGCGGGGCGGTTATTGCACTGCGCTCGGAGGAGGCGGCTTTAATTCTTGTGGAAATAATATAAACAGGACTAACTGAAAAAGGGGGGGCAGTTTAGTCTTAATATCGTTGTATCTAAAACAGTGTAAAGGAGGAAAATCGGTATGCAATCTGTCGGCAAGGCCGCAAAAGGCGCGGGGCTGTATACGACTAAAACAAAAAATGCTTCTAAAAAAACCGCAAGGGTTGCGCTTGCCGGAAATCCGAATGTGGGAAAAAGCACTGTTTTCAACAGCCTTACAGGGCTTAATCAGCACACCGGCAACTGGCCGGGAAAAACCGTCGGTTGCGCTACGGGGAAGTTTTTGTACGGCGATACGGAGTTTACTCTCGTTGATATACCGGGAACATACTCACTTGCGGCAAGTTCCGTCGAGGAGGAGATTGCACGGGATTATGTGTGCTTTGAAAACCCCGATGCAACAGTTATTGTGGTTGATGCGACATGCCTTGAGCGCAATTTGAATCTCGTTTTGCAAACGCTTGAGATTACCTCAAAAGTTGTCGTTTGCGTAAATCTTATGGATGAGGCGGAAAGAAAGGGGATTTGGGTAGATACAAAACGCCTGGAAGCCGAGCTTGGAGTTCCCGTTGTCGGCGCCTGCGCCACAAAATCAAAGGGAATGGAGGCACTTTGCCGTGCGGTTTGGGAGGTAGTGTCGGGAAAAATAAAGACTAATCCTATCAGGGTTAAATACAGTCCTATAACGGAAAACGCAATTTCCATTGCCCAAAATGCCGCTTCGCGCTTTTTGCCTGAGGGGCAGAGCGGACGGTGGGCAGCTTTAAGGCTTATCGAGGATGAGGGCTCATTTACCGACTCTTTTTTTACTTATCTGGGTATTGCCCCGACCGATTCGGAGGCTCTTACGGGAGCGCTCGCCGTCGCAAAGGAATATCTTATGAAAAACGGGATTGACGCAGATGCCTTTCGCGACGGTATTGTATCAGAAATTATCAGCACGGCGGAGCGGATAGCAAAGACAGCCGTAGTTTTTGATAATGACGGTAGGGACGATACCGACAGGCTTGCGGACAAATACCTTGTGTCAAAAAGATTCGGCTTTCCGATAATGCTTTTGCTCCTTTGTATTGTGCTGTGGCTTACCGTTTGGGGCGCAAATTACCCTTCTATGCTTTTGACAAAGGGCTTTGCGGCTTTGGAAAAATGGCTTTATGCTACCTTTATTAGCATTAATTCGCCGTATTGGCTTCGGGAGCTTTTGGTTTCGGGAGTATATAAAACGCTTGCATGGGTGGTTTCGGTTATGCTTCCGCCGATGGCGATATTCTTTCCTCTGTTTACATTTTTGGAGGACTTGGGTTATCTTCCGCGGGTTGCCTTTAACCTTGACAATTACTTCAAAAAGGCGCGTGCCTGCGGTAAACAGGCGCTTACGATGTGCATGGGCTTCGGCTGCAATGCGGTCGGGGTCATGGGGTGTAGAATAATAACTTCGCCCCGCGAGCGGCTTTTGGCAATTATCACCAACAGCTTTGTTCCCTGCAACGGAAAGTTCCCCACACTTATCGCCATAACGGCAATGTTTTTCACCGGCGCAATTTCGGGATTTTTCGGGTCTGTCGTATCCGCACTTATTCTTACCTCTGTGATTGTGTTCGGAATTTTTATGACCTTTGTTATATCTAGGTTTCTTTCGAGCACGGTGCTTAAGGGACTTTCGTCCGGCTTTATGCTTGAGCTTCCGCCATACAGAAAGCCGCAACTCGGAAGGATTATAATAAAGTCAATCAAGGATAAAACTCTTTTTGTGCTGGGGCGTGCAGTCAGTGTTGCCGCACCCGCGGGTTTGGTTATATGGCTAATGGCAAATATCTATGTGGGCGAAAACAGCTTCCTCTCGCTCAGCGCGGATTTTTTAGAACCCTTTGCACACCTTATCGGCTTGGACGGATACATACTTTTGGCGTTTATACTCGGCTTTCCCGCGAATGAAATTGTTGTTCCGCTTATCATAATGGGATATATGTCAAAGGGCAGTATGGTCGGGTTCGAAAGCCTTTATGAGCTTAAAGAGCTTTTTGTTTCAAACGGCTGGACCTGGCTTACGGCTTTATGCGTTACGCTTTTTTCGCTTATGCACTGGCCCTGCGCAACTACCTGTATTACCATAAAAAAAGAAACCGGAAGCCTAAAATGGACGCTTATTTCATTTATTGTGCCCACGATGGCGGGTATTTTTATATGCTTTGCGGTAACCATAATATCAAGCCTGTTTGGACTTGTTTAAGTCCTAACTGCTGTCTTTTTTCCGGTTTTTTGTCAATAAGCCTTCAAATCGTTTAATAATCAAAATAATTTGGTAAGTTTTTAACAAAAAATAAAATATATAAAATATTGACTAAAACCGCAAAATATTATATAGTATTATGTAAAATCGGGATTTTTTAGGTTTTATTTCTAACATGTATTCAGCCGCCCGAAATTCGGATACGGCATATGTTAAGCAATCGTCTTTTCATACTGCCTGTTTCATCATACTGTTTTGAGAGGAGAAATGTAAATGGTTTCAAACAAAAAGCTTCAGGAATGGATTGACGAGGTTGCTGATTTATGTCGGCCGGACAGTATTTACCTGTGCGACGGCTCGGAGGAGGAAAATAATCGCCTCTTAAAGGAGATGGTTGATTCCGGAGCGGCAATCGCCTTAAACCCCGAAAAACGGCCGGGTTGTTATCTTTTCAGGAGCGACCCTTCCGATGTTGCCCGTGTTGAGGACAGAACCTTTATAGCCTCCGCTAAAAAAGAGGATGCCAGCCCCACAAACAACTGGATTGACCCTGTTGAGCTTAAAAAGACAATGACAGACCTTTACAGAGGATGTATGAGGGGCAGAACTCTTTATGTAATACCGTTTTGCATGGGCCCGCTCGGCTCGCCCATATCGAAAATCGGAGTCGAGATTACCGACAGCCCTTATGTTGTTGTTAACATGAGAATTATGACACGCATGGGTAAGGAGGTTTTGGATGTTCTCGGTGACGGTGACTTTGTAAAATGTCTGCACTCCGTCGGCGCACCTCTCGCCGAAGGCGAGACCGATGTTTCCTGGCCCTGCGCTCCGATGGAGAAAAAATATATAAGCCATTTCCCCGAAGAAAGAATGATTTGGTCATACGGCTCTGGCTATGGCGGAAACGCCCTTCTGGGCAAGAAGTGCTTTGCGCTTCGTATCGCTTCCGTTCAGGCCCGCGATGAGGGCTGGCTTGCGGAACATATGCTTATTCTCCGCCTTACCGCTCCGGACGGAACCGTAAAATATGTTTGCGGCGCGTTCCCGAGCGCTTGCGGAAAAACAAACCTTGCAATGCTTGTTCCCACAATTCCGGGCTGGAAGGTTGAAACAATAGGCGACGACATAGCGTGGATGAAGTTCGGAAGTGACGGAAGGCTTTATGCAATCAATCCCGAGGCAGGCTTTTTCGGTGTTGCCCCCGGTACTTCGATGAACTCCAACCCCAATGCTATGCTGAGCATAACCAAAAATACAATATTCACAAATGTGGCACTTACCGACGACGGAGATGTATGGTGGGAGGGTATCGGCTCCGATGCTCCGGACCATCTTATCGACTGGCAGGGTAAGGACTGGACAAAGGATTCGGGCAAGCACGCCGCACACCCCAACGCGCGATTTACGGCACCCGCAAGTCAGTGCCCCGTTATCGCACCCGAATGGGAGGACCCCGCGGGCGTTCCGATTTCCGCAATCCTTATCGGCGGAAGAAGACCGAGCACAATCCCCCTCGTTCACGAAAGCTTCGACTGGAAGCACGGAATATTTATGGGCTCTATAATGGGCTCCGAAATTACAGCCGCTACAATTTCGGATAAAATCGGTCAGGTAAGGCGCGACCCGTTTGCAATGCTTCCGTTTATCGGATACCATGTATGCGATTACCTTCAGCACTGGCTTGATATCGGCGAGAAATCCACAGAGGATAAGCTTCCGAAGATTTTCTATGTCAACTGGTTCCGTAAGGACGAAAACGGCAGATGGCTCTGGCCCGGCTTCGGCGACAACAGCCGTGTGTTAAAATGGATTGTCGAAAGAGTTTCGGGCAAGGGCAAGGCTGTTAAAACTCCGATCGGATATATGCCGACGCCCGATGTGATTGACACGGAGGGACTTGATATCAGCAAGGCCGATATGGCCGAGCTTTTAAGGGTTGACAAGAATATGTGGCTTGATGAGGTTAAGTCGATTAAGGAACACTACGCAAAATTCGGCTCTACCCTTCCCAAGGAACTCGCCATGCAGCTTGAAGCCCTTGAAAAGCGCCTTATTGAAGGCTAATCCAAGTTTTTGTAAATTAAAAAATTTGCGCCTTCGTTTATATCTTTTCGATATAACGGGGGCGCTGTTTTTCAAAGACAAAAGGACAGATATATGCCGGCGAAAATTTTTTAGCGGCTTTTTAGAAAAAACACTTGCATTATTATAGAATATCTGCTAAAATAATATTTGCTTTATGGGTTCGTGCCGTAACTACCCTGCATTGTGTGCTTTTTACACAGCGCCAAAGGGGTTTCGCGAGGTCCCGAAGGCATACGGTTTGGATAACTTTTCTTTTAGCCGATGTCAATTATAACGATATTACGGGGACGGTTTTTAAAAAGCGGCGTCCCGATATACAGGAGGTGTAGATTATGGCAAAGTGTGATGTTTGCGGTAAAGGCGTTTCTTTCGGTATAAAGGTCAGCCATTCACACAGGCGCAGTAATAAAATGTGGAAGCCCAATGTCAGAAGAGTAAGGGCTATTGTTGACGGTGAACATAAGAGGATTTATGCTTGTACCCGTTGCCTGCGTTCGGGCAGTGTTGAAAGAGGTCATGGAAACGGTCTTGCCAAGGCAACCGAGGTTGATATTTTGCTTCCCGAAGTTAATACCTTTGAAGTGCAACCCGAGGAGGCTGCTGAGGCTGTTGTTGAAGCAACAACCAAAGCAGAGTCCGAGGAAGCTGCTGAGGCTGTTGTTGAAGCAACCGACGAGGAATAGTTTTGGATTAATAGTTTTCTTTACGCTAAAAAAGTGCCGTCGGCACTTTTTTTGTTTTCTGCATTTGCTACGCTCCGGAACGCTTTTTATGCGGTTTTTCGTGCCACAAGCATATCCTTTAAGCGCACAATCAAATACCCTGCGTAAAGCGCAAAACAGAACATTATGGGGAACATATACCTTGCAAAGCAATAAAACGGAAGGTACATAAGATTAAAGCACAAAACCGAAAGCATAAGAATATATGCCGCAGGGTTTTTATCCCTTGATAAAAGGAATACGAAAAATCCAGCAAGCCCCAAAAGCAAAATCAAATAATGCTGAATACAATACGCAATAATATTTACGCCGAAAAGTACTACCCACAAAAACGGCTCTCTAAAGTTTTGGATGGTTTTCCCCACCGTGTACCACCAAAGATATTTCAGCGGCTCTTTTTTAATAACCCTGTCAAAGCGTATCTTTGTCATGGCAAGTTCCGCGGCATCGTCTGTAAGCTCGTTATTGCCGTAGTTATCTATGTCTATATCGGTCTGTTCTTTTATAATGACATAATAATCTATGTTCTCGCTCGCACGCACGGACTGGTCGTAATTTATAAAGGTGCCCTGAAACATCGGGTTGCCCGACGATTTTGTAAGGGGTATAAACTCGCCGAACAATAGGGCGTTTCGTACAATCCACGGCGACAAAACCAAAACGGCGGCGCCTCCCGCGACAAGGGCGAATTTCAGCGCCTCGGTGAATTTATAGCGTTTTATAAGCCACATTACGCCAACAACTCCGCAAAACATCAGTGCGCAGGGCTTAAAAAGCGTGCAAAGCCCCAAAAGCAGTCCTCCGCCGATATAATACCTCATCTTATGCGTGTCAAGGGCGTATATGGAAAATAAGAATGTTAATAGGAACAAAAACCAAAAGCATACCTCCGTAAGAATTGTTCCCGTTACATATATATTGGGGGCGTAAAGCGCCATTATCCCAGCCCCGACAAGCCCTACCTCCGATTTGAACAGCTTTCGCCCGCACAGGAAAATCAGATAAAGAGTGGCACAGCCCAAAAGAGCCTGAAAAATCTTAAAGGGCACAAGCGGGTATTTCCCGAAAATAGCCACAAACCCCGCAAGAACGGTTGTAAGGCCCGGCATAACAAAAACCGTATCGGTGTCGGGATAGCGATAGGTATACCTTCCCGTTTCCAACAAAGTCCACGCGCTTCGCAGGTACCTTACATCGTCATTGTTAAAGGTTTCAAAGCTCCCTCTTATCCCCTCGTCACCATGATATGAAAAATATGCAAGGCAAAGGGCAAGGTATAGTGCAATAATTAAAAACAGAGCGATTATCACTCTTCTTTTTTCGTTTCGTAAACCGAATATAACCTATTCCTCCTTTGCTTGATTTTCAATATGAGCTTGTCCGATATATGTATATGAAACGAGATAAAGGCTTTAGAGGATTTTCTATATCAACCTTCCTTTTCCTTACCCATCCACTTTTTAAGCTTACCTATTGCCTTTTTTTCTATCCTTGATACATAGCTTCGGGATATTCCGAGAATTTTTGCGACCTCTTTTTGCGTAAGCTCCTTGCCGTTTCCGAGTCCGTAGCGAAGTTCTATGACCGCCTTTTCCCTTCCGTAAAGCGCATCGTCTATCCCCTCATAAAGCCTTCCCGCCTGTATTTTAGAGCTTACCTGCTCCAAAACCTCGTCGTCACAGCTTCCCAAAATATCGTTAAAAGTTATCTGGTTTCCCTCGCCGTCAAAACCGATGGGGTCGTCTATGGATACCTCGTTTTTAGTTTTTTTCGACGAGCGGATACACATTAAGATTTCGTTTTCGATACAGCGGGCAACATAGGTCGAAAGGCGCGTGCCGCGACAGCTTTTATAGCTGTTTATACCTTTTATAAGGCCTATCGTCCCCATGGATATAATGTCGTCCGCATCCTTGCCGGGCGTTGAATATTTTTTTGCGACATGTGCGACAAGCCGAAGGTTCCTCTCTATCAGGACATCCTTGGCATGCTTATCCCCCTGCTCGTATAAGGCCAAATAATGCTGTTCCTCCGCAGCGGTAAGCGGTTTCGGGAAGGAGTTTACATTAGAGACATAGGATATAAGCAGGAAAACCTGTCTTATAAGCTCAGCTAAAGCAGACAGAAACATAAAAACACCTCCGCACATATAATCTATTATATGCGCGGGTAGGGCGTTTTGTGCCTGTACCACGGTAATAGGATATGAATAAACTCCACCGCAGATTATTATACTACAATATTTTTTATAAGTCCATAAAAAGAGAAAAATCCACCCCGTAGGGGGTGGAAAAGAATAAAGAACCATCCGCAATATTTGCCTTGGGGATGGTTCTTTTGCATAACTTATTTCAATCGGTATATGCCTATTTCTTAATCCAGGTCATCATTTTTCGAAGCTCCTTGCCGACTTTCTCTGCCTGATGCTCGCTCTCTATACGGCGCATTGCAAGGAAGTGGGGACGGTTGGCCTGATTTTCCGCAATCCATTTTTGGGCGAAGGTTCCGTCCTGTATCTCCGAAAGAATCTTCTTCATTTCCTTCTTCGTTTCTTCGGTTATGATGCGCTTGCCCGTTACATAGTCGCCGAATTCCGCCGTGTCGCTTATCGAGTATCTCATATAGCTCATGCCGCCCTGAACGACAAGGTCTATAATAAGCTTCATTTCATGGATACATTCAAAGTATGCGCTTTCGGGCTGATACCCCGCTTCGACAAGCGTTTCAAAGCCGCACTTCATAAGAGCGGTAACGCCGCCGCACAATACAGCCTGCTCGCCGAAGAGGTCGGTTTCGGTTTCTTCCTTAAAGGTTGTTTCCAAAATACCCGCTCTTGCGCCGCCTATTCCCGCAGCCCACGAAAGAGCGATGTCCTTTGCCTTTCCCGACGCGTCCTGATAAACGGCTATAAGACAGGGAACGCCCCTGCCCTCCAGGAACTGGCTTCTTACTGTATGCCCCGGACCCTTGGGCGCAATCATAATAACATCGACATCCGCCGGGGGCTTTATCTGATTAAAATGAATATTGAAGCCATGGGCAAACGCAAGCACATTGCCCGGCTTTAAATTTTTCTCGATGCTCTCATAATAAAGCTTTGCCTGCTTTTCGTCGGGAATAAGTATCATAATAACATCCGCATCGGCAGCGGCCTTGTCCGCCTCGGCAACCTTAAGCCCTGCCTCAAGTACGGCGTTCCACGAACGGCTCCCCTTGTAAAGGCCGACCGTTACATCAACGCCGCTTTCATGCAGATTAAGCGCATGGGCATGGCCCTGACTTCCGTAGCCGATAATCGCTACCTTTCTGCTTTTAAGCAGATTAATGTCGCAATCCTTTTCATAATACATAACAGCCATTTTTTTATACCTCCGAAATCATATTTTTACCTGTTTCCTGTTTAACACAGCGATATGCGACTGTGTTATTTGTTTATATAGTTTGTTCCCCTTTGAATTGATATCATTCCCGTTTTGACCACCTCTTTTATCCCGAACGGCTCTAAAAGGTCAAACAACGCTTTATGCTTTTCCGCGGAGCCTGTCATTTCAATGGTAAGCGTTTCGTGGGAGACATCGATAATTTTCGCCCTGAAGATATCGACTATCTGAATAATGGACGAGCGTGTTTCGCTGTTTGCCGCAACCTTGATAAGCGCAAGCTCACGGCTTACGATATCGCTGTCGTCAAGAGTTTTTACCTTTATTACATCAATAAGCTTATTCAGCTGTTTTGAAACCTGTTCTATTATATAATCGTCGCCGTTTACGACAATCGTCATTCGTGAAACGGTTTCGTCCTCCGTCGTTCCCACCGCAAGGCTGTCAATGTTGAAGCCCCGACGGCTGAAAAGACCGGATATCCTGCTAAGTACACCTGCTCTGTTTTCGGTTAAAACCGATAGTATTCGCTTTGACATGGTCTTCCTCCTTTGCAATAACCTTTTATAAAGTTCCCTCTTCGCTGTCTACAACAAGCTCCAAAAGATAGGGAGTATCGCCTTTTAGCATCTTCTCAATAGCATCTTTAAGCTCTGCGTTTGAAGAGATTCTTGCCCCTTCTATTCCATAAGCGCCCGCAAGCTTTATAAAGTCGGGGCTTCCGTCCAGTTCCACCGCAAAATAATTCGATTTGTAGGTGGTTTTCTGAAGCTCTCTAACCATACCCAGCCTTGAATTGTTGAAAAGCATCATTTTGACGGGGATATTCCACTGGACAATGGTCGCAAGCTCGCCCATCGACATCTGGAAGCTTCCGTCGCCCTCGATTGCAACAACGGTCTTTTGGGGAAGCGCAACCTTCGCGCCGATTGCGGCGGGAAGTCCGAAGCCCATTGCGCCAAGCCCTCCGGAGGTTATAAATCCGCCCTTCGGGGAGAGTTTATAATTATTTGCCGCCCAGATTTGATTCTGACCGACCTCGGTTGCGACAATCGCATCTCCGCCGGTAAGCTCGCTTAAAACTTTCATCGCAAGTCTGGGATTTATGAATGTTTTTTTGTCGGAGTATTCCCTTTTTTGATTTCGCAATTCGGTAAGCGATTTAAGCCATCTTTCGTTTGAGGCAATGTCGCAGTCTATGTCTTTTTTGAGTATCTGCTCAAGCACAACCTTTACATCGCCCACGACGGGTATTTGAGTCCCTATGTTTTTGCCGATTTCGGCAGGGTCTATATCGATATGAACGACAACGGCATCGGAGTTTTGGGAATGGACGGTGGTATACGCCCTGTCGCCCAGCCTTGCGCCGACAACCAAAAGAAGGTCACACCTTTTTACCGCGATATTTGCGGCACTCACTCCGTGAGTTCCTATCATTCCGACAAGCAAATCGCCGCACAGGGCGGTATGGTTAATCCCCATAAGGGTTGTAACCACGGGGATTTTATATTTTTCGGCAAATTTTGCAAGAACGGCATTCGCACCCGCATAGCCAACCCCGCCGCCCGCAATGATAAGCGGAGCTTTTGCCTTGGAAAGCGCCTCGCGAACCCTGCGTATCTGAAGGTTGTTACCCTTTACGGTAGGCTTATAGCCCCTGATGTTAACGGGCTTCGGCTGTTCAAAATCGAATTCCTCATTCAAAACATCAATGGGAATATCGATAAGGACGGGCCCTTTCCTTCCCGTTGAGGCTATATGAAAGGCATTTTTAACGACCTGTGGAAGATCCCTCGCGGATTTCAGAAGATAGCTGTGTTTGCAAAACGGAGCAACCGCCCCTGTAATGTCAACCTCCTGAAAAACATCGCGCCCTATCATCCCCGTAGGGACCTGACCGGTTATCGCAACAATCGGAACAGAGTCGGAATATGCGTTCGCAATACCCGTCACAAGGTTTGTTGCGCCCGGTCCCGATGTTGCCATGCATACACCCGTCCTGCCAGAAGCCAGCGCGAAACCGCTTGCCTCATGCGCCGCCGCCTGTTCACCCCTCGGGAGTATGTGACGGATACTGCTTCGGCTAAGCTCATCGTATATCGGGGCATTAGCCGCACCCGGATATCCGAAGACAACCGTTGTCCCCTCGTTTTCAAGCATTTTTATTAAAGCTTTGGCACCAGTCATTCTCAAATTCATCCACCAACTTCACCTTTTCAAAATATTTTATCACCTTTTTAACTGTTTGTAAACACAATTTATGAATATATTTTGTTTTAGTTGGAAAATATATTTTTGAAGGAAAATCCTATAAATTTTATGCCGACAACGAAGGCAAAGGAGAGATTAAATATGAGTTCAAAAATTACTGCTGTGTTTACATCGCATGACAATGCGGTTGAGGCCGCGAGAAGAGTAAAAGACGAGGGGCTTCGCACAAGTGACATTTCTATTGTAACCAACGAGCAGAACACCACGACAAGCAATGACCAGATTTCAAGAGGAACCGTAAGCGGAGGTGTTCTCGGCGGTACCGCAGGACTATTGCTCGGTCTTGGCACCATTGCCATACCCGGACTTGGGATGATTGCGGCGGCGGGCCCGATAGTGGGACTTCTCGGCGGTGCGGTAACCGGCGGTATAGTAGGCGCTCTTGTCGACCTTGGGATACCTCAAAAGAAAAGTCAGGAGTATGAGAAGGACATCAAGGAGGGAAACACCGTCTGGGCAATGGATGTTGAGGAGGAAAACAAGGAAACCATAAAGAATATACTCCGCGAATGCGGTGCATACAAAGTTGAGGAACATTAAAATCCACGCCCCTTAAAGCAAAGACTTTCAGCTTTAAGGGGCGGGTTTTTTGCGCCTATAAAATCACGGGCGAGGTTGTCATGTCAAGTCCCCCTCGTCTTTCGGACACGGCAGGGTACATAAGCGAATAAATATCGGTTGATGCAAGGTCAAGATTCATCATGCGGGATTCGGGGGCGTTTGCGGTTTTGGTTATTACGGGGAGAGTTCCCTGCTTTTTGATTTTTTTCAAAACGGTCATTCCGCGCTCGTTCATGCCCAAAACCCTTATATATTCGGGCGATTTTCCGATATCGTCGGCGCGAATACCCAAAAGAATATTCACCATAATCCGCCTGATGCGGGAGTGCGTATATCTTTTTGTTTTGACATAATCGGTAATCGCATCTATTGTCGGGTAGAGTAAGGCTCCTTTTTTCAGCCGGTTTTCAAGGCCCTCCGCAACCCCGCTTATCCCCGCAAGCCACTCGGTTGAGGCAAGCCTTATCCTTGACACTATTGCGCTTTCTACCGCACCTATGTCAACGGGCGCCCTTCCCGCCCCTTCTTCCTCCTTCACAATATTGTACGAAAAGTCAGGCATATACTCCCTTGCGAAATCAATGCCCACCCCTCTTATATATGATGCGCTTCCTGCCTTGTCATGCTGTGAACCTTTTCGCTTTACAGGCACTGCAACCATTTTTGAGGAGGTTTTGAGCATTGCTTTAATATATTCAACGCCCAAAATGTTGTTGGGCGAGGAAAGAACACCCCCCACACCAAGCTCTTTCGCCGCCGCCGCTCTTGCTTTGGGAAAGCTGTCGCCCCTGTCGAGCGCGTCGGACAAAAGGTCTTTAAACTCCTTCGGCTCGCTTATTAGAAGTCTTGCCGCCGCGGTAAGACTTTCCGTGTCGTCGTCCTCCGCACCGAAGCTGATAAAGTCTGCGCCGACTGCGTTTAACAGCTCTACCGCACCCATTGCAAAATACTCCGCGGACTGGGCGCTGTAAACCACGGGAAGCTCTATGACAAGGTCCGCGCCGCCCATAAGCGACGCCTTTGCCCTTGCCCATTTGTTGCATATCGCAGGCCCGCCCCTTTGGACGAAGCTTCCGCTCATTACGCATACGATATAGTCCGCCCCGCAAAGCTCGCGCGCGCTTGCAATCTGATACGCATGCCCGTTGTGGAACGGATTGTACTCCGCAACAATTCCCGTAATTCTCATAAATTCACCTCTGTGATGAAAATTGTATGTGATGATTATACCATAAAATATATTTTTTTACCATAATCGCATAAAATACATAAAATTTTAATTTTTTTGTTTACAAATCCGTCAAAAAAATGTATAATACTATGTGGTTATTAGGTTGAACTGAAAAACCTCGTTTTTCATAGGACTACGGCAACAGTCTTCAGCAAGCCCTAATTACAGAAACAGATGTGTATTAATAGTGTGGGAGGTTCTTTTCGTTGAGCAATTTCATGGAAAAAATCAAGGAGAGGGCGAAGGAGCAGATTAAAACAATCGTTCTTCCGGAGGGTGAGGATATCCGCACAATTACGGCAGCGGATATTATTTTGCGCGAGGAAATCGCAAATCTTATCATTTTGGGTGATGAGGAAAAAATAGCAAAGCTCGCAAAGGGAAAGGATATTTCAAGGGCGACAATAATCAATCCCTTAAAAAGCAATGATCTTTTGAAATTTGCGGACAATTTTTATGAAATAAGGAAATCAAAGGGGGTAACACCGGAGCAGGCATTGGAAACGGTGAAGAACCCTCTTTATTACGGAGTTATGCTTGTAAAGCTTAATATAGCCGACGGCATGGTGGCAGGTGCGGTAAACTCTACCCCCGATGTACTAAGACCCTCGCTTCAGATACTTAAAACTGCGCCCGGCACAAAGCTTGTAAGCGCATTTTTCGTGATGTGTGTTCCGGATTGCGCCTACGGGCATAACGGAACCTTTATTTTTGCCGATTCGGGGCTTAACGAAAACCCGGACGCAGAGGCTGTTTCGGAGATTGCAATAAGCTCCGCCGCTTCGTTTGAACAGCTTGTGGGTGCAAAGGCTAAAATCGCAATGCTTTCATATTCCACAATGGGAAGCGCAAAAAGCGAGCTTGTGGATAAAATGCAGCTTGCAACAAAGCTTGCGAAGCAGAAGCGGCCCGACCTTGCTTTGGATGGAGAGCTTCAGGCTGACGCCGCCATTGTACCCGAAATCGGAAAATCAAAGGCGCCCAATAGCACAGTCGCCGGAAGTGCGAATGTTCTTGTCTTCCCCGACCTTAACGCAGGCAATATAGGGTATAAGCTTGTTCAGCGTCTTGCAAAGGCCGAGGCTTACGGCCCGATTACCCAGGGCATAGCAAAGCCCGTCAACGACCTTTCGAGAGGATGCAATGCGGACGACATCGTAGGAGTTGTCGCAATAACCTGCGTTCAGGCGCAAAAGGCATAGATTTCAACAGAGTGCGAAATTACGCATATATGCTTATAATATAAAACAGACCTTTCGCAAAATTAATCGCGAGAGGATAAGCGAGGATTTTTTAGGGGATATCAAGGCGACAGGTTCCGGCAATAATTTGTTTATTGCCGGGTTCTGACAACGAAGATAGACCCAAAAAATACCGCTTTTGCCACCGCGGATTAATTTAGCAAAAGGTCTAAAAAAATGAAAGAAGGTTTTGCTCGTTGAATATCTTGGTTATAAACGCGGGGAGCTCGTCCCTTAAATATCAGCTTTTTGATATGGATAAATGCCTTGTTCTCGCAAAAGGGGTTTGTGAGCGCATAGGTATTGAGGGCTCGCGCCTTATGCACCAGCCCGACGGGAAGGACAAGATTGAAATAAAATCGCCGATGTCCAATCATGCCGACGCGGTTAAGCTCGTTATCGGCGCACTTGTTGACCCCGATTACGGCGTTATATCCGATATGAGCCTTATCGGCGCGGTAGGGCACCGTGTCGTTCACGGCGGAGAGTTTTTCAAAAAGTCCGTCATAATAGATGAAAAGGTTAAAGAAGCGATTGAGGCATGCGCGGAACTTGCGCCGCTTCACAACCCGCCGAATCTTATAGGGATTAACGCCTGTGAATCCGTTATACCGGGCGTTGCGCAGGTTGCCGTTTTTGACACCGCATTTCATCAGACAATGCCCAAAGAGGCGTTTATGTATGCAATCCCCTATGAATACTATGAGAAATACAAAATCCGTAAATACGGCTTTCACGGCACATCGCACAAATATGTTGCTCAAAGGGCCGCCGAATTGCTTAAAAAACCGCTTGAAAAGCTTAAGCTCGTAACCCTTCACCTCGGGAACGGCTCAAGCATTACCGCTGTCCAGGGCGGTAAGTCGGTGGATACATCAATGGGCTTTACACCACTTGCGGGCGTGCCCATGGGAACGCGCTCCGGCGATATTGACCCTGCTATAATCCCCTACCTTATGGAAAAGGAAGGGCTTACCGTTGACGAGATAATCGACATTCTCAACAAACACTCCGGCGTTTCGGGGATTTCGGGAGTCAGCAGTGATTTTCGAGACCTTGACACCGCCATAGAAAACGGCAACGAAAGGGCACAACTTGCACTTAATATGTTTATATACAATGTTAAAAAATATATCGGAACATACTCCGTAATAATGGGCGGGCTTGACGCCATCGTATTTACGGCGGGAATAGAAAACCTTAACTACAAGGGCATAAAAATTGACGAGGAAAAGAATAAAATCTCCGGAAGGGAAATTGATATAAGCGCAAAGGACGCCACCGTCAGAACGCTTGTTATCCCCACCAACGAGGAGCTTATGATAGCCAGAGAAACGCTTGAGCTTGTGGCTAAATAACAGTTGACAAAACTGTGAAATAATTGTATAATACCGATTATGAATATTGATTTGATATCCGTAATTGACACAGAGGGCTTGGTTTTGCCCTTTAACGCAGAGCTTGAAACGACCGATGACGGCCTTACCGCCCTTTCAAAGGTTTCGGGGAAGGTTTCCAACTTTTCCGGAAGGCTTGAGCTTGATGCCGATGTGACATCGGTTGTTACTACCGTATGCGCAGTAACGCCCGTAACGACCCGGCTTAAGTTTGTAATTAACGAAATTATAGACGGAGAAGAAATTGCTTTGGACGGTACTGTTTTGAATGTACGGGAGGTTACCGAAAAGCATTTGTTTCTTAATCTGCCTATGAAGTTTTTGTGTCGGGATGATTGTAAGGGGCTTTGCGCCAACTGCGGCGCCGACCTTAACGCAGAGGAATGTAAATGCGGCGGGGGCGAAATTGACGAGCGTTTTTCGGCACTTAAAAAGCTTTTGGACTCATGATTATTGGAGGTGAAATAAATGGCGGTACCAAAAAGAAGAGTATCAAAACAAAGGCGTGACAGCAGGCGCGCACATTGGAAGCTTGCTTTGCCGGGTATGGTTAAATGCCCGCAGTGTCACGAATATACAATGCCTCACAGAGTGTGCGGAGCCTGCGGCTATTACAAGGGAAGAGAAGTAATTAAAAAAGAGGCGTAGAGCGAATTTTAAGAGCCGCAATTATTTTGCGGCTCTTTTTAACTGACGGGGAATCGGGAATATGCAAGCATGGCAGAGTGAGTGTGGTATTTATGGGAACGGGAGCGCTTATTAAAAGCACCGCCGAGGGCAGTATCGCTCGCGAGGCGGGAATAGAAAAGGGTGATACGCTTCTGTCCGTTAACGGTCAGGAGGTTTCGGACATACTTTTATACAGATTTCTGACCTCCGACGAAACGGTTGAGCTTGAGATACAAAAAAAAGACGGTACAATCGAGATAATCGAGGTTTACAACGAAGATTATGAGGACCTTGGAATTGAGTTTGAAAACGAGCTTATAGACAACCCCAGACCCTGCCGTAATAAATGTATCTTCTGCTTTGTCGACCAGCTTCCCAAAGGAATGAGGAAAACACTCTACTTTAAGGACGATGACTTTCGTCTGTCCGCGCTTATGGGTAATTATATTACTCTTACAAATCTATCGGATACAGATATTGAAAATATTATAAAAATGCGTCTTCCGCGGATTAATGTTTCGGTTCATGCCGCCGACCCGAAGGTGCGGAGCTTTATGCTCGGCAACAAAAATTCGGATGTCATTCCCGTTATGAAGCGTTTTGCAAAGGCGGGCACGGCTATGAACTGTCAGATAGTTTTATGCAGGGGCATAAATGACGGCGATAGGCTTGACGAAACAATAAATGAACTTTCTAAGCTTTATCCCTCGGTTCAAAGCGTTTCGGTCGTTCCCGTCGGGCTTACAAAGCACAGGCTCGGGCTTACGGATCTAACACCCTATGACGAAAATTCGGCAAGAGAGGTTATCTCCCGTGTTTGGTCGCATGGGGAAAGGCTTGTTAAAGAGCTTGGCTCGCGCTTTGTATTTTTGGCGGACGAGTTTTATATGCGCGCCGGTATGCCTGTCCCCGATTACAGCTATTACGAGGATTTTTTGCAGATTGAAAACGGTGTCGGGCTTGTTGCCGCACTAAAAGAAGAGTTTTATCAGGCTTTGAAAAGCCGCCCCGCAACGCCCGCAAAAGGGATTTCGATTGCAACGGGTGTCGATGCGGCGCCTGTTATAAAGAGTCTTGCGGATATGCTCGGCAACAATGAAATTAAGGTTTATCCGATAAAAAACAAATTTTTCGGGGAAAGTATAACAGTAACGGGGCTTATTACGGGGCGCGACCTTATTGACGGTCTTGCGGGAAAAAGCCTCGGCGACACGCTTGTTATCGCCAGATGTATGTTAAATTCGGACGGAGTTTTCCTCGACGACCTTACGGTAGAAGATGTCCAAAACGCGCTTGGCGTTAAAATAAAAGTTTTAGAAAATAACGGGGCAGAGCTTTACAGCGCTCTTACCATAAATTAAAAGCATTAAACTTAAGGAAGGAAAAGATATCCCCTGACTGCGCTTTGCGCCTTGCGGGATATACATGGTGGATTAACAATGCCTAAGCCTGTTGTAGCCATTGTCGGACGCCCGAATGTGGGAAAGTCCGCACTTTTTAATAAAATAACGGGTAAGCGTATTTCAATCGTTGAGGATACGCCGGGCGTTACCCGCGACCGTATTTACGCCGAGGCGGAATGGTCGGGGCGGAGCTTTCGTCTTGTGGATACGGGCGGTATCGAGCCTTATTCCAAGGATGAAATTTTTTCAGAGATGAGGGAGCAGGCAAACGCCGCTATCGGTGCGGCCGATGTTATTATTCTTGTTGTGGATGTGCAGGAGGGCGTGACCGCTTACGACAGTGATGTTGCGGACATACTGCAAAAAAGCGGAAAGCCGATTGTTTTGGCTTGTAACAAGTCGGACTCTCCCGGAAAGCCTCCCCTTCAGATGTATGATTTTTATAATCTCGGCTTGGGCGAGCCCATTCCGGTTTCGGCGATTCACGGAATCGGCGTCGGCGACCTTTTGGATGAGGTTATTCGCCACTTTCCCGCCCATGACGAGACGGAGGCCGATGAGGATATTATAAAGGTTGCGATTGTCGGAAAGCCGAACACGGGAAAATCGTCGCTTCTTAACAGGATTCTCGGCGAAAAGCGCGTTATAGTAAGCCCTGTGGCGGGAACAACCCGCGATGCGATTGATGCCGAATATGTTCGGGGTGAGGATAAATTTTTATTTATCGACACCGCAGGAATGAGAAAGCGCGGGAAAATCGACGAGGGCATCGAAAGATACAGCATTATTCGGGCGCTTTCCGCAGTTGACAGGGCGGATGTCGTGCTTATCATGATTGATGCGGAAAACGGTGTTACCGAGCAGGACACAAAAATAGCAGGCTATGCCCACGACAACGGCAAGGCCTGTCTTATTGCCGTCAACAAGTGGGATTTAATCAAAAAAGAAACAAAGACGATGGACAACTATCGGCTTGAGGTTCAGGAGGGGCTTTCGTATATGCTTTATGCGCCGATTATGTTTATATCGGCAAAGACGGGCCAGCGGGTGAATAAGCTTTTCGATATGATAAAGCATGTTGCGAATCAGAACTCCATGAGGATTTCGACGGGAATGCTTAATGATGTTATAAACGATGCCACCGCAAGGGTTCAGCCCCCTTCGGACAAGGGTAAGCGGCTTAAAATATATTATGCGGTACAGGCTTCAACCCGACCGCCCGAATTTGTGCTTTTTGTGAACGAGAAAAAACTTGCGCATTTTTCATATATTCGCTATATAGAAAATCAGCTTAGGGCGACCTTTGGTTTTGAGGGAACGCCGATAAGATTTATCATAAGGGAAAAAAGTAAAGAATAGTATGAAATAGCACTACCCATTATATCCGAAAGGGGAAAAACTGTATTATGGAGTTTATCGTTTTTGCGGCTGGGTATCTTCTCGGCTGTATTAACTCTTCGATTATTCTTACAAGGCTTCTCGAAAAAAAGGATGTCCGTGAATTCGGAAGCGGAAACCCAGGCTTTACCAATACATTAAGAAGCTTTAAGCGTTCAACGGCAATTCTTGTTTTTGCGGGCGATGCGATTAAGGCTGTTATTGCGCTTTTAATTGCAAAGATATTCCTTCCCGACAGCGACCTTGCGCTTTACGCCGCGGGGATCGGCGTAATTTTGGGGCATAACTTCCCCCTCTTTCACAAATTCAAGGGCGGAAAGGGTATTCTGGTTTCGAGCGTTGCCATTATGTTTGCCGACTGGCGTATAGGCCTTATAATTTTTGTTGTTTCGGTATTTATAATGTTTGCATCGCGATATGTTTCGCTCGGCTCAATAACCGGGGCAGTTATGCTTCCGGTTTTAGCGTTTTTGTTTCACCCCGGCGATATGCCGTTTTTGATGTATTCACTTGTCGTCAGTATTCTTGCAATATATAAGCACAGACAGAACATAGTCCGCCTTCTAAACGGTACTGAAAATCGATTTGAAAAAAAATCATAAGAAACGGGGATTGATATGTCTAAAATAGCTGTTATCGGTTCGGGAAGCTGGGGAATCTCATTTTCCCGTATGCTTGCAAACAACAACCACAGCGTTTGCCTTTGGTCATACTTTGAAAAGGAAAGTGCCGACCTTAAAAAGTACAGGGAGAACAAACCGTTTCTCCCCGGCATTATTCTCCCCGAAAGCATAAGCTTTACCTCGGATATGGAGGAGTGCGTCAAGGGTGCCGAGCTTATCGTTATAGCAACCCCTTCGCATACCGTGCGCCAGACCGCAAAAACCCTTGCCCCCTTCGTGCCCGACGGCGGGATTATCGTAAATATTTCAAAAGGCTTTGACTGTGAAACCTTAATGCGTCTGTCCGAAGTGGTATTAAGCGAAATTCCGCAGGCGCGGGTTGCGGCAATGTCGGGTCCCTCTCATGCGGAGGAGGTCGCGCGCGACCTTCCCACAACCAATGTTGTCGCACACTCCGATTTGAAGGTATCACAGTATATTCAGGACTTGTTTATGACCCCTAACTTTCGGATATATACAAGCAGTGATATAATCGGGGTAGAGCTTGGCGGCTCGCTAAAAAATGTTATTGCGCTTTGTGCGGGGATATGCGACGGTCTGGGTTACGGCGACAACACAAAGGCCGCTCTTATGACAAGAGGGCTTGCGGAAATAATGAGGCTCGGCAAGGCTATGGGCGGACAGCTTGAAACATTTTCGGGCCTTGCGGGCATCGGCGACCTTATCGTCACCTGCACAAGTATGCATTCGAGAAACAGGCGCGCGGGTATACTGATAGGAAAAGGCAAGACACCCGAGGAGGCTCAAAAGGAGGTTGCAATGGTGGTTGAGGGCATAAAAGCAACCGATGCGGCATACAGGCTTTCGCTTAAGTATTCGGTCGATATGCCTATCACCTGCGAAGCGTACAATCTGCTCTTTAAAGGCAAAAGCCCTTCGGACGCTGTCAGGGACCTTATGCTCCGATCTAAAAAGAGTGAGGCGGAGCTTCTTGAGCTTCCGCCCGTATGCGACGACAAGATATAAAGTAAGCGGATATATAATAATAAAAAATTCGGATGGGTCAAGACCCATCCCTACGGAATGTTATGGATTAATATTGTTTTGCAATATAATATTGGGAACGGCCTTTGCCGTTCCCAATTTTGATATATCGACTTTATATTGATTATTATTTTCCGATAAACATCTGGGTAAACATCTTTCCGTATTTTGAGCTTGCAACAATACCTATTCCTATATCGGTGTAGCTTGAATTCAGTATATTCGCCCTGTGCCCCGGTGAGTTCATAAGCGCATTGTGCGCCGCCTGTACCGTGCTGTTTGCCGCAAGATTTTCTCCAGCTGTTCTGTAAGTTATACCGAAGTTTTTCATCATATCAAACGGTGAGCCGTAGGTCGGCGAGTTGTGTGCGAAATAATTGTTGTTTACAAGGTCCTGAGATTTTATTCTTGCAACTCTGGTAAGCTCTAAATTCGCCTTCAAAGCCGCAACTCCGTATTGTGCACGCGCGGCATTTACCAGTCTTAACATCTCGGACTCGTCCGCCGTAAGACCCGTAGCGGGCGTTGGTGTGGGCGTCGGCGCCGGTGTAGGCTTGGGCGTTGCGGTAGGTGTCGGTGCATAATATCCCTTTGCATAGCTTCCCGATACCATTCCCACCGTGTCATTGCTTAAATGCACCAAAAACCATGAGCCGATTTTCCCGTGACAATCGACGATATTGTTTTTGTAAAGCAATGCGACCTTCATGTGGCTTGTTGTCGGGCCGCTTCTTACATTTACCGCAGAGCCTGTTATAATTACCCTTGCAGGATATGTTTCCTCATTAAAATACGATTTTGCGAAAACACTTCCCGGCATGGAAAAAAGTAAAACCAAACATACTAAACATGTTATTACTCTGTTTGTTTTCATAAGTTCACTCCTTTTGGTAATAGTGTATACCAAAAAAATAATTTTAGGAGTGGTAAATTTATGAGATTTTTTATAGAATACGACTATTTCTTTTCAAGCATTTTTTCAATAATTTCATATATTTTTTGAGTTCCGTTTTTTATCCCCATACTCTCTGAATTTTTGCTCATTTGCGCAAGTCTCTCACTGTCGGAAATTAAATCGCTAACCGCCTTTGCAAGCGTTTTGCCCGCAAGCTCATCTTCCGTAAAAACCACTGCGGCGCCCGCTTTTTCAAGCGCACGGGCATTGTATTCCTGATGGTTGTCGGTAACATTCGGCGAGGGAATGAGTATTGACGGCTTGCCGAGCGCATTAAGCTCACTTATTGTTATTGCGCCCGCCCTTGCTATTACAAGGTCTGCGGCGGCAAGGACATCAGCCATGTTGTGTATGTAAGGAACAAGCCTTATGTTCGGCATTGTTTTGTCGGTAATCCTTCTTTTTTTAAGCGCACCCGACACCTCTTTATACTGTGCCTCGCCCGTGGCGAAAAGCAGCTGGAAATCGGCTTTTTTACCTAAAACATTTATAAGCTCGATAATCGCTTCATTAAGCCTTTTTGCGCCGAGGCTCCCGCCGAATGCCACTATAAACGGGCGGGAGTCAAGTCCCAGCTTAACCTTCGCTTCAGCTTTCGTTACGGAAAAAAGCTCCTCACGAAGCGGATTTCCCGTATGCTCTATCCTCTTTGCTTTTTTGAATTTTTTTTCGCTCTCCGAAAAACTTATGCAGACAGCATCGACCATTTGGCTTAAAATCATACTTGTAATGCCCGGCGACACATTTTGTTCGTGTATAAGCGTGGGGATTTTTCTTCTTGCCGCCGCCGCAAGCACGGGACCCGACACATAGCCGCCCGTGCCGATTACCGCATCGGGCATAAATTCCTTAATAATCTTGACGCTTTGACGGTACGCTGTAAACGCCTTAAACACCGCCAAAATATTTCGGAGGCTTATACTTCTTTTAAAACCTAATACATCAATGTATTTTATATCAAAGCCTGCCCTGGGCACAAGCCCTGTTTCAAGCCCTTTTTCCGTACCCACAAAAAGAATTTGACTTTTGTCGTCTTTTTTCATTAAATATTTTGCAACGGCTATCGCAGGGTTTATATGCCCCGCCGTTCCGCCGCCCGCAAACAATATTCTCATAACTGAATCATCTCCCTTTGAAGGAATATAAACCCAAAAACTCTTTCCTTCGCCGAAAATTCAAGGAGCTGTGGCAAATTGATACAGCCCCTTATTTTTGCACTGACTGCCTTGATATGTTAAGCATTATACCCATACAGCACATAATCGCAAAAAGCGCTGTGCCGCCATAGCTGAAAAACGGAAGAGGCATACCCGTAACAGGCATTGACGAGGTTACAACGGCAATGTTTATTATGACCTCCACCGCAATAAGAGTCGTAATTCCGACCGCCAGCAGGCTTCCGAAGGTGTCGGGAGCGTTCATCGCAATCCTTATTCCGCGCCATATCAAAGCCGCAAAAAGAAGTATCGTGACAAGTGCGCCGATAAAGCCGAGCTCCTCACACAGTATTGAGAAAATAAAGTCGTTGTGAGGCTCCGGAATATAAAGAAACTTCTGTCTGCTTCGACCCAACCCAAGCCCGAAAATGCCGCCGCTTCCTATCGCATAAAGTGACTGTATAATCTGCCACCCGTCGCCGAGCTTATCCTTAAACGGGTCTAAAAAAGCCGTTATTCTTTTCATTCTGTACTCCGATGTAAAAATCAAAATCCACCCTCCGACAACGGCAGGAACGCCGAGCATGGCAAGATGAAGTATTTTTGCGCCGCCCACAAACAGTATTACAACGCCTATACCCAAAATTACGACCGTGCCGCTGAAATGCGGTTCAAGCATCAAAAACCCCGAAAATATACCGAGTACCGCAAGATAGGGCAAAAGTCCCGTCCAGAAGGTTTTGAGTATATTTGGGTTTTTCGAAAGGCTGTATGAAAAAAACAGTATTATGGATATTTTTGCTGCCTCCGACGGCTGAAAAGTTGAAAAGCCAAGGTTAATCCAGCGTTT
Organism: Firmicutes bacterium ADurb.Bin193; assembly: GCA_002070105.1. Lineage (GTDB taxonomy): Bacteria > Bacillota > Clostridia > Monoglobales > Firm-18 > MWCQ01. The sequence goes on from MWCQ01000002.1 coordinate 171,484, forward strand.
TCCGCCGTTTATCTCCTCGCCCACCACAAGGACAAGAACAAGCAGAAATCCGCTTATTAAAAGTATCGGAAATGAAAGTTTTCCGAATCTGTGATAATCGAATTTTGACAAAGCCATCATCGCCACAACCGATATAACCGCCCACAAAAGCTGTCTGTTTATAAAATAATAGGCGTTTCCGAAGATATGACGCGCCGATTCGGAGCTTGACGAAAAAACCATTATAAGCCCCAAAGCCAGAAGGGCCATTACCGTTATAAAAAACTGAAAGTCAATCTGACCTTTTTTCACCGTATCACCCCGCAATTAAATAGGAAACACCCGCTAAAACCGCGGTTACCGCGGTAAATACCGCAACTATTTTTGTCTCGCTCCATCCGCACATCTCAAAATGATGGTGTATGGGGCTCATCTTGAAAATTCGCTTGCCCGTAAGCTTAAAACTTGCAACCTGAAGTATTACCGACATCGCCTCGACGATATATACTATGCCCACCAAAATAAGTATAAACGGATTACCCGACAAAAACGCCACCGCCGCTACCGCTCCTCCGAGGAAAAGCGAGCCCGTGTCGCCCATAAAAATTTTTGCCGGGTATCTGTTGAATATAAAAAAGCCTAAAAGAGCGCCCACCATGGTAAAACAAAATACCGAAAGAGGCGTCGAAAAAATAAGTGATGAAAACCCGAAAAACGCCATTACCGCCACCGTAACCGCAGATGCAAGCCCGTCCACGCCGTCGGTCAGGTTTACGCTGTTGGTCACAAATAATATTGACAAAACCGTAAACGGTATATAAAACCACGAAAAATCAAGCGCTCTTTTCATAAAAGGTATAATGACCTCCGTTGACAAAGCGCCCGATGCAAGACCGCCGAAAACAAATATAACCGCAACCAAAAGCTGAAGCGCAAGCTTTTGCCACGCCCTAAGCCCAAGGTTTCTTTTAAAAATAATCTTAATCGAGTCATCGACAAAGCCCACAAAGCCAAATCCCGCGGCGCATAAAAGCGCATACCATACCATACTGTCAAGCTGTTTATAGTTAAATACAAGCGAAGCCGCAGCCGCTATTATGATAACAATGCCCCCCATTGTGGGAGTTCCGCTCTTTTTTTTGTGCCATGACGGGCCTATTTCCCTTATGCTTTGACCGAATTTCAGCTTTATAAGGATGGGTATAGCAGCAGGCATCAGTATCAGCACAAGCAAAAAAGCTATTAACGGCGCAGAGTATATGTTCAAAGGTCACTCACTCCCCCAATGATTTTTTCAGATAATCCGATATTTCCTCAAAATGCATACCTCTTGACGCCTTAAACAGGACTGTGTCACCCTTTTTAACCTCACCCGCAAGATACTTTGCGGCTTCGGCGTTTGAGCTGAAGGATACCGAATCTGTCATGCCCCTTTTTTCCGCCTCTTTTGCTATAAATTTTGCGTCCTCTCCGACGGTTATAAGCCTTTTGATTTCAAATTCCGCAACGGCGGCCCCCACCTCTCTGTGCGCCTTTTCGGAATAGCTGCCCTGCTCTAAAATATCACCCAGTACCGCTATTGTTCTGTTTGCGCCGCCAAGCTGGGACAAAACCTTTAATGCCGCCTTCATCGACGACGGACTTGCGTTGTAGCAGTCGTCTATTATCGTAATCCCGCCGGTGCGGGTTATGCTCTGCCTCATGTTTCCGGTTTTGAACTCTGCAACGCCCTTTTCAATGTCCTTTGTGTGCATTTTGAGGTAAAGACCGATGATAATCGCTGCAAGAGCATTGTAGATATGGTGCTGACCCACTTCGTTTATGACGAAGGAATGTGACTCGCCCCCGACCTCAACCTTAAACCTGCTTTTGTCGTTCCCCAAAACTATGTCCGATGCGATAACATCCGCCATGTGGTTATCTATTCCGTAATATATGACGGAGTGAGGAAGCTTTCCCTTTAAGCTGTAAAGGATTTTATCGTCGCCGTTTAGCACCACAAGTCCGCCCGGCGCAAGCTTTTCGAGTATTTCAAGCTTTGCCTTCAATATATTTTGCTGGGTTTTCAGCTTTCCAATATGGGCAGTGCCTATATTCGTAATGACGGCAATTGAGGGGCGGGCTATTGCAGTCAGTCTGCTAATCTCGCCAAAGCTGTTCATCCCCATCTCCAAAACCGCCGCCTCATGCTCGCTGCTCAGGTTAAACACGGTTAGCGGAAGACCGATTTCGTTGTTGAAATTGCCCTGCGTTTTCAGGGTTTTAAACCCCTGCGACAGGACGGACGCAATCATATCCTTTGTGCTGGTTTTTCCAACGCTCCCCGTAACGCCGACAACCGTAAGCGTGAATTTCCCCCTGTAATACGCCGCAAGGTCGCGAAGAGCCTTTTTTGTGTCCGAAACCTCTATTACGCACTTCCCCTCCGGAGGGGAGATGCTTCTGTCGGTCAGCACCGCCGCGGCGCAGTCAAGACAGCTTTCGGCAAAATCGTTGCCGTTAAAGCGTTCACCCTCTATTCCGATAAAAAGGTCGCCTGTCGCACAATTACGGCTGTCCGTTGTTATTCTTTCGATTATAATCTCCTCGCTGCCGCGGAGTTTTCCTCCCACCGCCGCCGCGATTTCTCCTGTTGTAATTTTCTCCAAGCGCAGTTACCTCCCGCCTCTTTGGTATCACTCGTTATTTAATATCTCGTATACTATTTCGCGCTCATCAAAATGTATGGTCTTATCCGCCAGAATCTGATATGTTTCGTGCCCCTTCCCCGCAAGAATTATAACATCGCCCGGCATTGCATGCCTTATTGCGACCTCTATTGCCTCCCGCCTGTTTTCCACTACAATATATTCCGCAGTCGCATTGTTCATTCCCGAAAGTATATCGCGGATTATCGCGGCAGGCTCCTCGCTTCTCGGATTGTCCGAGGTTATGATGCAATAGTCCGCAAGCTCGCCCGCGATTTTACCCATTAACGGGCGTTTTGTCCTGTCCCTGTCGCCGCCGCAGCCGAACAAAACCACAAGCCGTCCCGTTGTAAAGCGGCGCGCGCTTTCAAGAACATTCAAAAGTCCGTCGGGGGTGTGTGCATAGTCAATGATTATCGAAAAATCCCTTCCCGTAGGAACAAGCTCAAGCCTTCCCTTGACTCCCTTGGCGTTTGAAAGCGCTTTTTCGATATCGGCATGGCTTATACCCAGGCTTATTGCCACGCCAATCGCCGCAAGGGCGTTATAAACCGTGAAATGACCCGGTATTCCCAGGCTTATATTCATATCAAGGCAGGAAAACATTGCGCCCTTCACGCTTTCGGTAATCTCCGACGCTCTTATTTCACCGCTGTATATACCGTATGAATAAACCTTGCACGGCGCGTCCTTTACCATGTCCTCACCCGAAGGGTCGTCGGTATTGATTATACCATATTTGCAGTGATTAAACAATTTCTTTTTGGCATTTTTATAGTTTTCCATGGTTTTATGAAAATCAAGATGGTCCTGAGTAAGATTGGTAAACACGCATGCGACAAATTCACAGACGTCAACCCTGTGAAGCTCAAGGGAATGGGAGGAAACCTCCATCACTACATACTCACAGCCCTCGTCCGCCATTTGACGAAAAAGTGCCGCAAGCTCCAATGACTCAGGGGTTGTGTGGTGCGTTTCAAGAGGCGTATAGCCAATCATATTTTGATTAGTGCCGATAAGCCCTACCTTTTTCCCCGCCTGCTCAAGTATGTCCTTAATAAGATATGTGACAGTCGTTTTTCCGTTGGTCCCCGTTACGCCGATAAGCTTAAATGCCGACGACGGATTCCCGTAAAACCTGTGGGACATATACGCAAGAGCTTCCCTTGTATTATTAACGACGATACAGGGTATTGATACGCCGTCTATCGCATGCTCGCACACAACGCACACCGCGCCATTTTCCTGCGCCGCCAAAGCATAGTCATGCCCGTCGGAAACAAAACCCTTTATGGCGACAAAAACATCGCCGGGCTTTGTGTTTCTTGAATCATAGCTTATACCCGAAACCTCGATATCCAAGTCGGTATTTACTAATTTATTTATATTCATATATATATCATTCCCCCGCTTCAACCCTTCTAAACTCTACCGTAACAACCGTTCCGACCTCCACGCTCTCGCCCGCGGCAGGCTCCTGTCTGTATGATATTATTCCGCCGTTTGACGGCGCAGAGCCCGCTCCGACTATTTTGATGTTTAAGTCAGCCTTTGAAACGGCATTTGACGCATCCACCACCGATTTTTGAAGAACATTGGGTACGATTGTCATTGTGACAGTCTTGTTTTCCTCGGTGTAAAGAGTTATTGTGGACTGTTGATTCACCTTAATTCCCGCCTTCGGCATCTGGCTTATGACCGTGTTTCCAGCGCCCTCTATCCTGTATTTCAAATTGCTTCCCGCCAAGATAGTTTTTGATTCCGAAATACTTTTCCCCACTACATTGGGAACAGCGGATTCGAGTGTTTCCTTTTCCTCGGGCGTGTATGCCGGCTCTATACCGAGATAGTTCAGTACATCGTCCATGATATTTCTTACAACCGGCGTGGCTATCTGCCCGCCGTAGTAAAGACCTGCCGAAGGTTCATCCATAATTACCAAACAAACGACCTGTGGGTCATCGGCGGGAGCGAAGCCTACAAAAGAGGCAATATACTTTCCGTTGCCCCTTGGGATTTTTTCGGATGTACCCGTCTTTCCAGCAATCCGAAAGCCCTTTATGTATGCGCCCGACCCTGTTCCCTTTGACACAACGGTTTCGAGTATGCTGCAAAGCTGCTGGCTTGTTTCCTTTGAAATAACCTGTCGTACAAACTGGCTTTCATATTCCTTTACAACATTTCCGTCAGAATCGGTAAGCTGTTTTACAAGGTGCGGCCACATAAGTTTTCCCTCGTTCGCAATCGCCCCGACACCGGCAATCATCTGAAGCGGGGTAATCTGAAAGCTCTGACCGAAGGAACAGGTTGCAAGCTCTACCTCGTTAAAGTAATTGGGGCTGTGGAAAATACCCATTGCCTCCCCGGGAAGCTCTATTCCGGATTTCTGGGTAAAGCCCAGTCCTTCGAAATAATGTCTGAATCTTTCCGTGCCGACGCGCGCACCCACTTCTATAAACACAGGGTTGCATGAGTTCTGAACGCCCTCTAAAAAGGTCTGTGAGCCGTGCCCGCCCGCCTTCCAACAGCGTATATTGTAATTGCCGACCCTTTTGGATCCGCCGCAGAAAAACCTGTCATTTAGGCTTACCACTTTTTCCTCAAGCGCCATTGCGGATGTGAAAATCTTAAAGGTCGAGCCGGGCTCATAGCTGTCCACAACAGCCTTGTTGCGCCACATTTTCCGAAGCTCTTCCTCGCGCTTTTTTTCTCTTTCCTCCGGCATAAGCTGCTCTATCGCAAGGCGTATCTGCTCATCCTGAATATAAAACGGATTGTTAAGGTCGTAATCGGGCTTTGTTGTCATCGCCAGTATTTCTCCCGTTTCGGGGTTTAAGACTATACACGCTGCACCCTTTAGAAGCTTGTTTTCAATCAACGCTGTTTCAAGATGTTTTTCCGCAAAGCGCTGAATGTTTTCGTCAATGGTAAGCACCACATTTAAGCCGTCCTGCGGGTCTACGAGCTTTTCATACTTGAAGGGCATATCTGTTCCCGCCGCATTTTTTGCCGACACGATACGGCCGGGAGAACCTTTTAAGTATTTGTCAAACACCATTTCGATTCCCTCAAGCCCCTGATTGTCAAGCCCCGTAAAGCCTATGACATGGGAGGCAAGGCTTCCGTATGGGTAAAATCTTTTTGTGTCGGCGTCAAGGCGTATGCCCTTAACCTTGTTTTCGTGTATATAGTTTCTGACCCTGTCAGCCTCGTCCTTTTCTATCTTTCGCTTTATTATCTCGTAGGATGTGTTCTTTGTAAGCTTTTCATATAAAGCGTTATAGTCAAGCGCCAATATTTCCGCAAGCCCGTTTGCAAGCGTTTCGGGAGAGATATTTTCGGAATTTGCCTTTATTTCTGCAGGCGAGGCGGTTACCGTCTCAACCGAGGCCGAAACGGCAAGCGGTTTTTCGTTGCAGTCAAAAATAGTCCCTCGCTTGGAGTTTATTATCCTGTCCCTCGTCTGTTGCTCTATCGCCTGTTTTTGAAGTTCGTCACCCTTCACTATCTGGAGATAGCCAGTTTTTATTATAAGAGCCGCAAAAAGAAGTGTACAGCAAAAAAGCACGAAATACATCCTCTTTTTAATTTGCATTCTTGTTTTTGACTCTGACAATTCAAATCCCCTCCGAATACCGTATGTGAAAGACGCTCCGCAGGTATAATTGTCGGCTGCGGAGTGCGCCCTACATAAAAGGAGTCCTGTATTAAGACTCCTTTTATACTATTATGTGCAATTATCTCAAATATTCCAGTGCGCCGCCCAGTGTCGACGAAAGAGCACCGAAAATCCCTCTTTTTGATGATCCGCCGCCGCTTTTGGCGACCTTTTGCATCGAGTCCGATTGCACAGGCTTTATATATACTATCTGACTGGGTTCAATCTTCTTCATGCCAAGCGTATTTGTGGCATATTCCTCTACCCTTGATGTTTCTACCATACTGTCTATCGCAATTGCTGTCTGCTCATTTTCACGGCAAAGAGCGTTCAAATACTCTGTCCTTGCTGTAATCTCGCTGTGAAGTCCGTATAGGGAAACCCATCTTGAGCAAAGGTAGCCCTGAATTAAAAAGAATGCGATTACATATACGATTAGCTTTAATTTCACCGATCCGGCCTTTTTTGCAGTCGGTTTTTTCCTCGGCCGCCTTGTTGTCACGGCGTTTTTTTTCGGTGTTACCGTCGGCTGAAGCTTGTACGCACTGCTGCCTCGGCTTGCTAAAGGCATTTTTCCACACTCCCCTAAAGTTTTTCCAAAATTCTTAGCTTCGCACTTGTGCTTCTCGGATTTTCACTCTGTTCCCTTGCCGAAGGGATAACCGGCCTTTTGGTAACAAGCCTTACCTCCGGCTTTTTGTTGCACACACAAACGGGAAAGTCCTTCGGGCATACGCAACCGCCCGCAAGGGATAAAAATGTATTCTTTACAATCCTGTCTTCAAGCGAATGAAAGGTTATAACCGCAAGCCTCCCGCCACTTACAAGCGATCCGAAAAAATCGCGAAGCGCGGCGTCGAGCTTTGAAAGTTCATCGTTTACCGCAATCCTTATCGCCTGAAATGTTCTTTTTGCAGGGTGCTTATCGGCGCGCCTCGCCTTCGGAGGCAACGCGCTTTTTATAATATCCGCAAGCTCAAGAGTAGTATTAATACTGCCCTCGCTTCGCCTTTCGGCTATTTTCCTTGCAATAGCCCTTGCGAAAGGCTCTTCTCCGTACTCGAACAGAATCTTTTCTATCTCTGAAACCTCATACTCATTGACTATTTCCTTTGCCGTGACGCCGGAGCTTTGGTCCATGCGCATATCAAGAGGCGCATCGTAACGATAACTGAAGCCTCGATCAGGTGTGTCAAGCTGGTGCGATGACACACCAAGATCAAGTAATGCTCCGTCAATTTTTTCTATATTAAGAGATTTTAATATCGCTTTTATATTTGCATAGTCATCATGAACAAGTTTGAATTTTCCCGTAAGTCGCTTTGACGCCGCCTCTATCGCGGTTTTATCACGGTCTATGCCGATTACAATCCCGCCCGCTCTTTCTATAAGGCTTGAATGTCCGCCGCCGCCCAGCGTTCCGTCAACATATATCCCGCCCTCTTTTATGTTAAGTCCGCTTATCACCTCATGCGGCATAACCGGGGTATGCGAAAATTCTCTGTCCATTATATACCCAAGTCTTCCATCTGAAGCGCAACCTTGTCCGCATCTTCAAGATATTTCTCGTTGAGTTCTTCCCAATTTTGCTTGCTCCAGATTTCACCGCGGCGGTTAAGCCCGATTACCACAACATCCTTTTCAAGCCCGGCATATTCACGAAGGTTTTGCGGGATTAAAATCCTCCCCTGCTTGTCAATTTCACACTCGGTCATTCCGCCGTAGAAAAAACGCTGAATGTCGCGCCCCTTTGAAAGCGAAAGCTCAGAAAGCTGCTTGTCCAGCTTTTGCCATTCGGAAACATGGAATATGAAAAGACACTTATCAAGCCCTTTGGTGGCAACAAGCTTATCACCAAGCTCCTCACGAAACTTGGCGGGCATTATCATTCTTCCCTTTGTGTCAATGGTATGCTGGAATTCGCCCGTCATGTTGACACCGCCTTTTGGGAATATAGACCACTTTGACCCACTTTTTTACCACCGCGCAACAACATTATAAGCGATTGATTCTAAAAATTCAATAGTTTTGTAAAAAAATTTTAATATTTTTTAAGTTTTTATTACATTTTTGCCAATTACCAAACATTTGTTCGAAAAGTTGGCTAATAACAGGGGAAAATATGGCCTGCCAACCAAAATGAGAAACTTTATCAAGCTTAATGAGAATTTTGCTGTTTTTAATATTTTTTTATAAATGATGTATTTTGGGCGTTGAATTTCTTCACAAAAGAAAAAAGGCTTTAACGCCCGTTAAAACAAGCGTTAAAACCGTTAAATTTTATTACACTGTTATGAAGATAATCGATTATTTCAAAACGCTTTTAACGCTTTGAGTATAGTACTACAACACAAATAATACATCTTCAAAACATTGTTTCGATAGAAATACGACACCTTCAAACTGCTTTTTAAGGCTTTTTCTTTTTATTATGTAAATCTTTATTCGGTATATATTCCATTATATCTGTTAAATCACAATCCAATGCTTCACATATGCGGTCTAAATGCTCAAGGTTTATGCGGTCAACCAACTCATGATAAATTTCATTTATGGTAGATGGTCTGATATTAGTACAACGAGCTAAATCTGCCTGTGTCCACCGTTTTTCCCCCAATAACCTTGATAAATGTATCCTGATCATGTTAAACCCCTCCTTACGGAAAAAGTCTAACACAATTCAGTATATTACATATTATTTTTGTTAAATTATAACTAAATAAGTTATTTATAACTTAAAAAAAATAATATCTAATAATTTTTTATTATGAGTTCCTTATAATTACCACCCTTGCTCGAAATATTGTTCTGCCGCTCCGCCTCTGTTACATTGAATTTCTTGTAAAGGTTTCTTATATATTCATCATCATTATATGACAAGATAAACTTACCTTTGATTTTACATAATATTCTGTTTAGCCTTAAATGGTCCGCCTTTTCGAACACTCCGTCATAAAAATCTTCCGTGCCGTGGTAGGGCGGGTCAAGATAAAACAATGCGTGTTTCCTGTCATACTGCCTAATAATATCCTCAAAATCCTTATTTTCTATTACAACATTTTTTAGCCGTTCCTGTACAGCTCGCAAATACTGTGTCTTATCCAAAATATTTTTGCTACTGCACCCGAAGGAGCGCCGGTCTGCGCCGAAGCTCATCCGTATTTGTAAGTAAAACCTTGCTGCGCGCTGGATATCCGTCAATCCTCTTATTTCAAGCTGCTGTTTAAAATCAAAAAATAATTCTCTTGAATTTAAACAAAGGCTGTCTACCTCTTTAATAAGCTCTTCAGCGTGATATTTTGCACACCGAAACAGATTTACAAGCTGCTTGTCACCGTCATTATAGACTTCCATCTTTGCGTGCCTGTCTTTGCTGAATAACACCCATCCTGCACCGCCAAACGGCTCTATGTACCGCTCTGGCTTATCTTCAGGAAAATGAGATAATATCACTTTCCGAAGCTTCATTTTGCCACCAATCCATGGTATAAAACTATTCAATTTTTATTACTCCTTTTTCCGAAATTATTCGGGGCGTAAACCGCCCCGGTATTTTGTAATCGAATCAACCTTTAATTTTTTCTTCTAACCGTTTCAATATTAGCCCAAGTTTGCCCATTTCTACAGGCTCCCTGCCATCTCGCATGGTGTTTAAAAGTCCTGCATTCATCAGATGTTGCACGCCTTCCTTTTCCCAATCCTCTTCGTTAACATTCACCATGCCAACGAGCACAGCAAGAGCCTCAACGACCTCATCAACAGACTTTCCCGTACGAGAACATATAGTATTTATTATCTGTTCTGACACGCTAATCACCTCCTCGTCAGACGGGATTCCGGCAAATGTAAGAATACCTTTTGCAATAGCAACCCCTACTTGCGCCTGCTCATCCTCGGTGTCGGCAATTTTAATATCCTCTTCATTATCAATAAAACAAGGTTCCACGATAACCGCCGGCATATTTGTAGCTGAAATCACCGTATAATAATCGCCTTTCCCGCTTGTGGCAAGCTTTGAATACTGCTTAATTACAGACTGACCGAAAGCTTTAAGAGCGTTTCCTATCGCGCCTGCTAAAAGTGTACCTTTACCATATGTAACACTATGGATAGTCTCACCTCTGTCCCCACCACCGGCATTGTAGTGACAACTTACAAATATGTCAGCGCCCCAATTGTTAGCCATTTTAGCCCGTTGGGTTAACGATAAATATATATCGTTAACCCTCGACAATTTAACCTCACAGCCGTATTTTCGAAGGTATTCAGCTGCCGATTTCGCTGTTATAAGTGTCATATTCTTTTCAATCAATCCGGCGTTACTCGCTCCCGAGTCCTTGCCGCCATGTCCTGCATCAATAAATATTTTCATATTCATATTTATTTGCCTTTCCGTACAAACTCCTCAATCTTACTGTCGAGCCATATCTCAAATTCTGCGCTTTTCAATTCCTCTTTTAAGGCTGTAAGAGTTTCGGCGCCCATTATAGACATGGCTCTGTCTTTTGCAAGTTTAAAAGCTTCTGCCTGGTTTTCTTTTGTAAAAGCATTTTCCTTTTTCAGTGCATCAACATATGTCTGACTTACAGCGGCAACTGCTGATGATATTGCATTCTCGGCCAGACCTAAATACTTCTTCAGCTTGGCGTTGCTTGTCCGCTCCTGCAATTCCGCAGTTTTGGCAGAAAGCCATGCTGTTATGTATTTTGTAACAACACCCAAAAGAGGTATAACCACCAAGGTTAATAGTAAATTCATTGTTTCAGTTGACATTTTGCACTCCTCCTATTCTTCCAACGATACAGGGTCAAATTTTATGGTATCAAAGCCTGTTCTTGGATACCATGTATCTAATTGCCACATAACAACTATTCCGGGATCAATCGCATTTTCCGGCACAAAAAATGCGGCCGATGTAGCTCTGCTGTCCAGCAGGTCATACCAATTACCGCCTATACGGTAGTATATCGTGTTACCGCCCGCAATTATGGAATCCAACACATTATCTGCAGTATAATGGGGAGAAAACAGCTGATACACATCAACACCGGCGCGAACTGAATTATCCTCTATGCTTGCAATATTTATAGGAAAATCCGGAATGGTCAAGGTTTTTTTAATTACCGTATCAATTCCGACACCTCCTACTTTAAAATCCAGTGTAGTCTCCTTCAATTGCTCCGATAAATTGAATCTGAATAAAAATGTTCCGTTCGCGGCCGATGTAGCCTGATATATATGTATTATATTAGGCGGAATAACAGGCTCCCCCGCTTTCGATACCAAGAATGTTACCTCGCCGCCCGGTTGCGATGTGTTACCTGTGGCTTCTATTCTGCCACCCTCATACAAGTTAACGCTATATGATACCGCAGTAGTTGAAGAAACGGATAGCAAGGTGATGAAGCAAGTCAAAATAAGTAGTAATAATAATGTTGCTCTTTTAATCATCCATCACACCATCCTTTACTGCAATATCAAGTTTCTTGCCTTCAAGCCTTCCCACGGCTATAACTTCCTGCAATTTGAATAATCTGACCTCAAGCAGCTCCGGCACAGTAAAAACAACAGGCGGCGCAATTATTTTTCCCGGCAAAAGCTGCTTGTCTACAAATTGGCCGTTCAAATATAATTCGTAGATATCTGCACTTAACTTTTTGGGTACCGCGATAGAAAATGCCGACCTGTTTTCATCAATCTCCTTAACCGTATATGTACCCTCGACAACTATATCACCTGATATTCCGAACATTTCAAGCGTTGATACAGGCTTTTCCGTTGGCCGTGGCTTCTCTGACGGTGCCAGTGTTTTTTCGGGAGTTGCGGTCGGGCTAACCATTGGAGAAAATGATGGGACTGGAATCGTCGTTGGCTCCACGATTACGGTTTCCTCTTGCGGTGGCACTTCATATTCTGTAACCGGTGTTGAGTTCAGCAATCCGCTGCCTACCGCAAGCGCTATAGCAACCGTTGCGCCCGATGCGATTGCTGCTACTTTTTTCTTTGTCATTCCATTTCATCCTCCCTTAAAATCAACTCGCCATACTTCATCAATCTGACATCTGTCAACTGTTTTAGCCTTGCTGTCAGTGTCAGAACATTATCCGCATCGTAAAAATTAACAGTAATCCGGTCTGATTCGAAAACAACAGGAAGAGATACAAACCCATCTGATACAGGCAATATTCCGCTTATATTTTCCTCATCTGCAAATACGGCGTATTTTGCCATAGCTTTAGAAGGCGCAACCGGGCTTACCATAAGTTCCGAGGACACTCCGGTCACCAAGCTTGTAATGCTGTATACGCCGAGGGTTTTCGGAATCGGAACAGGTTCATCTGGCGGGTTAACGGCAACCAAATTGCCGGCGCCGTCTAAATAAAATAAAACTCCATCCTCGACTTTCAGGTACCTCACGCCCTGTTCTCCGGCATATGACCTTACAGTGATTTCGAGTGGTCCCGGAGGAGGCGGTATTTCTCCGTCACTATACCCGCTTGCGAAAACCTGTACCGTTTCAGTATTAGCGGTTATAAGATCCCCGCAGAATACCGAAACACTAAATGCCCCCTGCCCTTCCAAAACTTGAAACGGCACATAGCACATATCATTTTCGAGCGTAACATGATATACACTGCTTTCACGCTTAAAAATAGCGGTCTTAACTCCTGCCCAATCAGGAGAAAAAACAAAACTTGCACGAAGGTAATTTTTGCTGTCCGCGACAACCTTCTTACTATCTTTGCGAGTAATCGTTTGTTCCTGTACCTCAAAAATTAAATTCATATCGACACCGCCCTACTCTGTAAATTCCGAAAGTATCTCCGCCTTTTCGTCCACAGTCAAGTTTCTGTAATCTTCAATAAGTTCTTCCGCAATCTTACCTTCCAACACCATTCTTGCTCGAATGGCCCTCACAAATATATTCTTCTTCCAAGTCGGCATTACTCAGCACCTCCCAATATAGCAGCCATTGCAATAGATATTTCGTCAATCTGAGCTTGAAGCTGTTCCTCTTTAGTAAGCGGCAACGGCTCATATTCATACCACACTTCTTTAGTTTGCGGGTTAACGAACCTGCCGCATATTCTTTGTCCTTCCGGCGCATTAATATCAGGAAGGCTCTCTACAAGGATTCCTTCAGCTTCCAGCTCCTCTTGTGTCTTGTTAAGCCCCTCTATTTCATCAAACGGCATATAATGTATGGACTTAAACCTGACCTTTGTTTCCGATATTGGCGTAAAATCCGATAAAAATATCATCTTTATCCCCCCTTAAAATTGAGTAAGTTTTCGCACATTCGGGTGTGCCGTACTTTCGCCGTACGAATTAATAACATAAACCCCAAAATCGCCGTCTACAAGAACATCATCGGCGTCCCAAGGATGTGTGTCCGACCATACCAGTCCGCCTGTTTTGCTGTACTTTTTGAGAGTATATATATCCCCGACAAGTTCGGCGATATAAACGCATCCTTCGGCATCCACAGCGAAACTTTGAGGGTTGAAACGCGAAAACGCGCGTTGCCAAATAATCGACCCATCCGCTTTTGATATTTTGTAGACATTATAATTGTCGACCGCATACAAATTGCCGCTTGTGTCTACATAAAACTTAGATTGCGAGCTTGCGTAAGCCGGCGATGTCAGCTTCCATTGTTGTGTCCCGGATGAATTGTATTTGACACAATAATATACATATGAACCGGATGCGCCGGAGTGGTATATGCAATATACATTACCGGACGAATCCGCCGTTGACGCGGTTGCCCTTCCGTTGTTGCTTTCCGATTTCGACCATATAACCGCACCAGTTGAAATGTTGAACTTTCGAAGGTAAATATCGTCAGTGCTGTCCGATGATACAAATAAATTATCGTTACCGATGTTGGCATTGACAGGCTCTTTGCTGTCGGCACTATCTGCGCGCCACTGTTCCACCCTGTTTGTGTTTAGTTTATAAACAGCATCGCCAGTATAGTTATGAATAATGTACATGTTGTTCGATGAGTCAAAAGCCAGATCAACCGCCTCATAATTGATATCATAAAACCATATTTCCGCCCCCGTGGAAGGATTGTATTTTTTCAGCCCAGCGCCATAGTGTGAAAATACATAAACATACCCATCGTTATCAAGCCTGACTCCTCCGTCTTCGAGCCACCCGATACTGGTTTTTGCCCACGCCTCACTGAAATGCTTTAAAACACTCTCCCATATTTGCGCAACTATTCCGCTTGCATTTTTCCATAACACCTGCGCAAGAGGTATTATTGCGCCGGTTGAATCCTTAAAAAGCACCGTAGCAATGTTTATCAGAGTGCCCTGTGCATCCTTAAAACGCAACATAACATCACTCCTTTACGAATATCAGAGTATCCGTTTCAACCTCAGAAAAATCGGTCGTCCCCGCTGGAAGAATTACAGCGTTTCGAACTTGAGCGATAGTTTCTTCTTGAGGACCGCCTGCAGAAAGCCGCTCTGTCATAGTTTGGGCCATGCCTCTTTGCATGATATCGCTCGGCTTATTGGTTATACTGCCCCACGCATGAGAATGAGTCGCGGGTGTAAATGTTGTTGGGGTATTAAGTATATCATCCCAGCGGGTTTTTGGACTGTCCAAAACTATCCAGTAGTATGTGCCGCTCACATTTGTAAATCTTAATGTAACAGTTCGGTTTTGTCCGAGCCATCCGCTGTTACTGCTTGAAACAACGCCGTAACCGCTTCCGATAGATAAATACCTTACGATAGGAATGGCGCCGGTGTTGTTAAGATTTAATGTCGGGTCCGCGGAACTTGCGGCATGAGGTCTTACGCATATAATCAAGCCATCATACAGGGTTGATATTTCCGGAATTGTAGCAGTGAAAGCACTGCTTGTTCCTCCGGTTACCACCGCCTCGGTTTTCGGGGCTTTGTTGCTGTATGTTGTTTTTTCAGCATCAGTAACAAATCGATGATTTGCATCCTGCGTTATAATAGATGCATCAAATGATGTTGGAACATCAAGCAAGTCATCGTAGCTTAACTTTGGAATATTTATAGCAATAAATCGCACACCGTCATATACTAATGTGTATACATTCGTAGACTTAAACCACGAAGGAGAGGAATCATAATGGCCGCCGCCAAGAAAATTTCCTCTTGCTATGTTCTTTGCGCCCAGCCCGTTGACATTAAGGGTTGGTGTGTTTGTGCCGGAGGTTACATGAGGCTTGAGTATTATAGTCATGCCCGTATAATATCCAGCGGGTGCTGGATATAATGTAGCTGCATAATTTATACCGTTACCGCTTGTTGTCACAACATCCAAAAATCTTCGTGTACCGTCTTGACTAATTTCAGAGGTAACAGGCGTATGCTCATGCAAATCTTTTATACCTTGTTCAATTCGGTTCATATCCGAAGGATTTACGATTTCATTTTCTGTCCAGTTTGTTTTGCTGTTGTATGGCACAGCCTATACCCCCTCTGTTATTCTGAATATATGTTTTATTACAGCCGATTCACCCACAGGAATGTATACCGAGCTTTCATCAAGTAGGTTATCACTATCATCAAAAACCTTTATATTTGTAATCTCTGTTGCCTGCTCTGGCGCAACATTATACTCAATAATAGCCTCATTTGCAGTTGACGCCTTTGTCACAAATTCGGTTATAGTTTCGGTATCGTTTATGATAACTTTTGCAATATCATCAGCCGTAAAAGTTGCGATATGCTCCAACAGATTATTATTTATACTTGCTGTCCCCGGCATCTTAACCACACCCATTTCTTTAATTGATGCAAAAGGTTTTTGCCCCAGCCGCCAGGATACACCTAATCGGTAATTGAAATTTATATCGCTATAAGATACCTCATTAGATATATTGATACTTTTTTTGGTTAGCGGCTTATTGATAAACACCATATTGCACGGTTTAATAGAGTTTATCATAACTCTTATTTCATTGTACCAAAGTTGATCTTGTGCATTGCTTTCTATATAAAATGTATAATTGTTATAATCCACATCAAACAGATATTTGTTCTTGCCGATTATGTTATCAAGCTTTTCTTTTAAAAACGCCTCCGAGAAAGGCGGTTGCATAGAGAAGCGACTGAATATTCTTTCCCTTCGGAAATCAAGGCTTTCCGTTTGAGCATTCGGAATAATATCGAAGATACCTTCCCAATACTCAATACCCTCCAAAGTCAAGGTTTTGATATATTGATTGTTTTTCAGCTTTTCGATCTCACTGTCTAAGAGTGTCAGCGCATTATCCCCGCTACTTGTAATTTCTTGCATTTCCCTTATATTTTTATATAACTTCGGGAGTCTATCCATAGTACTAATCAAGAGTTACCACCCCCAAGACGGGAAGCTCAGAAAGAGCACTGTTCTCCGTTAAAACAATGTCTTCATTCTGATTATTAAGCGTTAAATTCGACACATTCAAAACACCGTTTACACGCAAAATACACGCCGTTACTTGTGCAATAAAAACATATAACGAATATGTATTATCAGTTGACGCTGTCCCCCAAGCCTGCCTTGTCTGTTCAAAATACCTTTCTATTTCAGCTTCGATAAACGGCTTAATCTGTTCAGGCAAGATTCCGCTTGCTGTTGTAATTGTCGCAGAAACATTAATTATGACTTCAGTTGCGGTGCCAATTGTAACCTTATGACCGATTGGCGCAAGGCCTAATCCGCTGCCCGGTTCAGGGTCAACCAGCTGCTGAACTGCATTGATAAACGCAGGTTCTGCTGCTCTATAAGCGCTCGTTATAATGTTACACTTAACAGTACCGCCACCATTCCATGTCGGATAAACCTGTACAGCTCCTATGCTATTTGTTGCGCCGTTTATTACGGCCTTTATTGCTCTGATTTCACTTCTGTACTGCGCAATATTTCCGCCGAAAGGCTTTTTCTTCAAGAACTCGAAATATTCAGCCCTAAGCTGATCATCTGTCTGTGCGGTCTCGCCTTCTATAAGAATTTCATTGATTGTGGCTCTCTTTAAATTATTAATGTTAGTAATGGGCAGAAGGTCTCCGATAAACTCATTACCTACTGTCCCGGGTACATCTGCCGTCAATTCGTAAATACCCGTTTCTATTTTTTTGCTTACGGTAAAACTAATGCTGTTGTTACCGTTCGCGGTTGCGAATCTGCTACCGAGCGCAACATCAAACGGAGCATCATTGTTTGTATAAAAGCGTCCTTTTCTCACAGCATAAGTTGCCTGTTTCCTTGTAACTCCCTGCTCAGCCACCCTTGCGTCAAGATACTCTGCTTTCGCAGTGGATGCAAAAGTGTTTTGGTAAACTGCTTTCAATTCCTTATACATTTGAGAGAGCTCCAAACATGCGGGGGCAATTGCATCGTAAATTATACTCCCCTCTCTCTTATCTATCTCATCACTGACATTCGCCAAAGCGGATTTCAAAATATATTCAAATGTGTATTTGTCTAAATGCTCGCCTATCATATACTCACTCCCTCATTAACGCTGCCGTAAATGGTATAGATCGTAAAATTCACAACTAAATGGTCGCTTTCGTTTTCGAATTCGAAGTCCTCCACAGATAGTATTCGGTCATCTGACATAAGTGCTTCCGTAATCAGTTTTTTTGCCATAGATGTTGCATATAAAAAATCAGTGCCAACAAGCTGTTCAAGTTCAATTCCATATTCGGTATATATGTCATATGCATTTTTTTCAGTAGAAAGCAACTTAAATATCGACTGTCTAACAGCCTCAAGACCATCAATTTTCCCCAGGATTCTGTTCTCGACAGTGTCAAGCCTGTAAGTCCTTGTTGCATATTGAGGTTGTGCTGTTTCCTTTATTTGAGGCGTTAACATTTAATTCACCAACCTATCCAACACAACATATAAACCGCCACGCTGTGCCTTCAGCATTAATATTTTATCCCCAACCTCAAGCGGCTGAGCAGTAATAGCCTCCGAAATTTCACTGTCACCGGTAACATTGTGAGTATGTTTTTGCTCAGTAACATTTGAAGTAAGAAGAATTAACTCATTGCCGATTATCAGCTTATTACTAATTTTCACCTTCAACGGATCTATTTGTATAACCTCACCGTAACAAACATCAGTAAAAGCAATTGAATTTATAACATCACTAACAACCTTCTGGATTACATGAATAAGCTCCATTTCATAGTCCTCCCGTTATCAATTCAAGGCTCATTGTGTGGTTATCGCCGGTAAAGGTATGGGTACACTTATCTATTACGAGTCTTTTTATATCTCCTATATCCGCAATCTCAATTGGAATGGTATGCCCGGCAATAAGCCCCAAAACGCCGAGACAGGTAATATTAAGCGTATCCCAAATCTTATTATGATAATTGAGAAGCTGACCTCCAAGATCCGCTATCTGCGCCTCATTGGTATCCTTATCAACCTTATGATAAAACTGTAGCATTCCCCAAAACCCAATACTGTTTTCATCATTGTATACATATGTATCAGCTCCTCCGGTTGCCTCGTTGGGGCGAACTATTTTAATATAGTTATAGGTTTCATCATCAATGCTCGTGGTGTATTCAAAGCCGGAGGCAAGGCTTTTATCACCTATAACATAATTTACCCCCATTTTTCTCACTGATTTTAAATTCAGCTTACCGAAGCTGTCATAAACAACATACATTTCTACCGTTGCAATCAGTGTTTTAGCCAGAGTTCTCGCCAGAATATCAAATAAACTCATATCCTCTTCCACATAAGCGGGGAGAATATAACCTGTGTCTTCAATTTCACCAAGAGAAAGGCGAAAATCGGCTGCAATTCTTTTTAAAACATCACTTGCGGTCATTCCTGATATAGCATAACTTTGATTAGCTTTAAGGTAACGCATCTGATCATAGCAAACAACGGATATTTCGCCTTTTTCATTCTTTGTCTTTTTAAAAACATATCCTTTAAAGATAGGCATATAATCGATGTACAACGTTACCATATCGCCCTCAAAGAAAGAGAGTGGTGCGGTTTTTAAAAGCTTAAACTCAAGCTTTCCTGCACTTCCTATTCTGTTTGTTGTATATGTAATATCCGAAACTGCATTCACAAGCTCGAAATAACCAGCCTGCGTCTTTGTATAAAGCCTAAAATCAAAGTTTTCATACAGCACTAAAATCACACCTTTTTAACACCGTATTTTCTGTATTCCTTAAGCAGAATCGAATAATAAAAATCTCCTACTTCGCCGCCATGCTCTGTAACATCGTAATCCTCAATGGTCATTTCCATGTTTGTATCGTGTATTCGCTTTTCCGCCGGCAAATACCTGTTAACAATAAAGGTAAACGGCTTTTTGTCCGCCTTAATTTTTGAAAAAAAGTCAAGGTATACTGTCGGTTCAAAAAACCGCCCTGATGTTAATACATAGCTTCCTGCGGGTTGAGAAGGCAAAAAACTGTCAAACGATATTTCTCTAAGCCCCGCTTCTTTAATAATGTTAATATCACCAAGCCCTATAATGTTAAATGTCTCATTCTTTGACGGTATCCGAATTTTAAAACTTGGGGGATTCACAGGAAGTCTTAATATTAAGTTTTCGTATTTAAAAAATATTGCATAATCGTTCATAGTGCCTCCTATGTATAACTGCTGACGGTTGCACCTGCTGCCTGCTCGGCAATTATTCTTTTAAGTGCGTCCGCGATCTTATAAACATCTGCGGTTTCTTTAACATCGCCGAATTTAATATTTACATCAACCGGCACAACCTGCGAAACCTCAATTTGATTTACAAATTGCCTTGTGCTCGCATCAAGCAGATATTTCAGGTCCTCCTTTGCTATGTTTACATCTCCGTCAATCTTTCCGACCTTGTCAAGCTTACCTCCCTTAATATTGGGATCCTGATTATTTTTCTCCTGAAGCCCGAACAGATTATTTTTTAAACCTTCCAAGCCGTTTCTCATAGCAATCGCGGCGCCAGTTCCCATGTTATAGCCCCATTTTGCTTCGTTGGCCAAATCCTTCATTTCCATACGAGCAACAACCCTATAATCTTCAGGCATTTCACCGATCCATGACTCCATCCTGCCCTGAAGCGAGGTAATACCGCTTGCAAGTTGCGTCCCAAAAACATTATCAATTGCTTGTGCAATACTCTTAATAAGGTCAAGCACTGTATTTGCAAGGTTGACAAAGAGTCTTTTTATACTATAAACGGGATGATTGAATACATTTGCAAAAAATTCTGCGAAAGACGCCCAATAATTGTAGATGCTGGCTATAATATTGTAAATTACACCGAATGCCGTTGTAAAAATGGCTACTATAAAACCAAGCACCTCGGGGAATTTAAGTATCAACACCAGCAATCCTACAACAATTGCCACCACCAATAATATTGGCCAATTTACCGCAAGCCATGCCGCAGCCTGCGCCCATATTGATACCGTTGTCGCATCAACTGCTCTCTTTTCCGCCCATGAAGCAACAACCTGCGCCCATGTAGCGGTAACCTTCCCCCAAATAGCAACAACACAAGCCCAAAGTTTAGGAAGCATTGATATTCCTACCGCTATACCAACAACACCAATCAGATATGCTATTGTTTCCAAAAGGCCCGGCGTCTGTGTAAGAAAATTTATAAACCAACCCACACCGCTTACCACAAAGCCTATAGTATTTGCTAAAAATGCAAAGGTGCTTGCAATAAAGATAACGGTCTGCTCACCTGCGGGACTGGAAAGCCACATATGAAACTGCTGAAGCTTTTGATTTATCGCATCAAATGCACCGGAGTTTGCAACCTTAGACAAAAGCCTTCCGACCGTATTACCTATAGCGGTCATACGGTCGCCAAAGGTCATCGGTATATTAACAAACATTGCCTCAATGTTTTCCGTGCCGTTTTCCATTGCCTTCACGATTATATCGCTCGTTATTTTCCCCTCGGCGCCAAGCTGTTTTAATTGCCCCACGCCAACACCCATTACATCAGCAATAAGGTTTTTAAGCATCGGGGCGTTTTCGGTAATCGAGCGCAGCTCATCACCCTGCAGCCGTCCGCTCGAAAGTGCCTGTGTAAGCTGAAGCGTAGCTGACGATGCCTCGGAGCTCTCCGCTCCGCTTACCTTCAGCATTTTGTTATAAGTTTCCGCAAACCGTATAGCCTGCGAATTATCCTTAAACACCCCCGGCGCATTCATGCTGACCTTGCTGACTAAATTCGCAATATCCTCATACTTGGCGCGGGAGCGGTCAGCTGCTGCATATATATCATCCTGCAACTGCTTTTGTGTCCTAAGCCCATCATTTATCAAGCTAAGCCGTGCATTGACAAGTGTAAATGTGTCATTCTTTCTCATAACCCCGGCAACACCCTGGGCAATGCTTCTTGTAAGCTGGAGGGCCTGATTTATTCCCGTTATGCCGACTGCCCAGCCTCCAAAGCCTGACTTTGCATTGTTGCCGGCGCTGTTCACCTGTTTAATTTGATTTTCCATCTCCTCAAGCTGCCTGTTTGCATAAGACACCTCAGAGCGTAGCTTTGACCAGTCCGTTTTCCCCACCCTGTCGGTGCCTGCGTCAAGGCGTTCCATTACGGTAATGGCGGTATTCATCGTACCGATAATCTGACGGAGGACAGGTGACATTCTGTCCTGCAAACCCATCGTATTATTAACATTCACATTTCCCACCTGCCAATCGCTTATTTCCTTCGAGCCCTTTCAGCTGCTTCTTTTTCCTCTTTCAAAGCCTTATCAATACTTGCAATAACAAAGGCCTTTTCCTTCAAAGGAAGCTCCGAAAAAGCCCCCGGAAGCAGTCTGAACCGATGGAGGGCGAAGTGTGCATAAGCTGCCTCTCCGCCCTCCTCTATCAGTTTTTTGCCTCTTCAACAAACTCATTGAAATCCTCATCAAAACCACTCAGCTTTTGTACCTCGGAAACGATGTTGTTTATTTCTCCCGCAAGCAAGGTTTTATACAGGAATTGCGTAGGTGTCGAACACCCCGCCTTTTTAATGTTTTCCTCACTAACAAACGAAGGCTCAATTACATTGTTAAATATAATAAGCTCATTATATTTCTTGCTGTTGAATTCCGACTTCCCCTTTGCGTTAAAAACAAGGGCCTGTTTTTGATATTCGGAATACTTGTCCCCGGTAACAGCCTTAATTTTAAACTTTAAGCCTGCATCCGCAAACCGTTTCGACGGATATATTTCGCTTGTTATATCATCGACGGGATTCGCCGCCAAAAACTCAATCAATTTACTCATTTTTTCTCCCCCTAATCTCTTCCGATGTTGGCCGGCTCAGAAAAATCTTTGAGCACCGTGCAATCGGTATATTTAAAACCGATGCTGATTGTCATTCCATCCTCCGCAGAACTGTCGAGCAGGGCGGACGGAATATCACCGTCAAGTGTACAGCCTGTGTATGTTACGGTCCTGACACCTAAGCTCGTGTTGGGGTCATTGTTCTCGACCGTCAGTGAGAATGTGTCAAGCACTCCGGTTTGTCTAAACTTTTGAACAATACCGGAAAATATCGATACACCGTGATACTGCATTTCAATCGTACCCTTACCGCTGACGCCTTTTACTTTCGTTTGGGTCTTTGTAGTCCCTACCGTCTTAAAATCGCTCGTTTCCACATTATCCTTTGCCTCAAACTTTACAAGTCCCACAAGCTCGGATAAAACCCCTCGAAGGTTTAACCAAACACAGCCGATTCTACCATTGACAGTATCCTCTGCTTTTAAATATGAGTTCATTTACAATTCCCCCCTTATCCTACAGTTACAGTCATATAGAGCTTTTCCATACTGTCTGCCGGCTTTGCTCCCAAATTGACTACAATACTGTCTACGCCATCTCCGGGAATAACCTCTATATCCTCAGCTGAAAAATCAGAAATTGCGGATATTCCCTGCAATGTTTTAAAATACGCAATAATATCGGACTTAAACAAACTCCTGCCTATGTCGTTGTTTGTTACCTTTCCGATATAGCTTTTTTCAAAGACATTTTTACAGGTGTTGCCTATTTCGTCCAGCACCCTTAAAACCCTGTTTTTGCTAAAATCGGAAGTCCTCTCGGGTGTAAAAGTATGAAGGCTGTTGATGTCCTGCTCACATACTATTACCCCATCGCTTCTGCGGGTAAGGATAAACCAGCCATTCTCAAGAGCTTCATCAATATCGCTGTCTTCGGAGAGCTCACCGATAATTTCAGTCGCCCCGGTGACCTCTCTATATGTATTGCTTTCGTTCACCTCAGCACCTGCGGTGATGCCGGTAACAAATGCAACCAATCCCGTGCTGTCGATTGTTTTGTCGGCTACTTTATAGCCCTGCGTGCTCTTAACCTTTATTATTCCTTCATAATCGCTGTCATAACCCGACAAAACAGCCTGAACCTTTTTCCCGGCGTTTTCGCGCAGGTCTCTTATGAATATTTCCGTTGCCTCACCCACATCAGGAGTGGTAAAGGGAATACCCATTACATTAAAGGTCTCATTCTTAACCTTTGCAAAATAACTTGAAAAGCCGGTTGTTTGGACTTCCCCGTCTTCTCCTCCGGCGAGTATAATTCCGGCGGCTGCCTCAAGTGCTCCCTCTCCGCTGAAGTTTACCCAATCATTTGCCGAAAGCTCCGCGACGGTTGATACCTTGCTTTGTTTGTCCTTCAAATCACCGTTGAGGTAAGTAAGGACATCAAATGCGCCGGCGTTTGCCTTAATAACAACCTTAAGGCTGTTTCCGAGGGTTCCGAAGCACTTTGCCGTAACGGTTAGAGCTCCGCTCGTTGCGGTCGCTTTCGTTCCGCCCGAGTTAATCTTATAAACAAGAAGCTTAAAACAGTGCTTTAAGCATTCGTTTAAAAAGATATTGCCGTCGGCCGCCGTAAGCCCTATTTTAGAAAGGCTCTTACCGCTTACCAAATCCTCTGAGGTAACGGGAATTATCGTGTCCTCCTCGCCCCACGGAAGCACAAGCGGCATTGTTGCGATGCCTCTGTCGCTGACTCCGAAAAGCGATTTAATTACCGCCTTAAAATTTATGTACGCCCCCGGGCGCTTTTTGTTTTTTGTTGTAAAAGTTCCTCCTGCCATATTATCACCCTTTCATCTAAATCAGCTTTTCGCTGACCGTCATATTATCCATAAGCGGGACATCTTCCATTTGCTTATCAATATAAACTTTAATATCAAAAAAGAAATGCAAAACTTCATCCTCAATAACATAGTGCATCTTAACGCCGTGCAGTGTAATCCCTTGATACTCAGGATACTCCAAAATATCAAAGAGCTCAAAAGCCATATTGCGAAGCTGTGTGTAACCACTGCCAAAATACCGTACAGCCATTTTATATTCCCGAAGGTACCTCCTGCCGATAACCCGTTCATTCTCAGTTGAAATGACATAAACGAAAAAAGAGGGCGTAATAAACCCCTGCGGCACATTCTCGTCATACACATGAATTGTCGGATACTCTTTTTTCAGCGTTGCGACAACAACATCAACCACATTGATTTTAACCGCCCCCTTTTATCTAAAACCCAAGCGTAGATATAAAGCTTTTAAATGCCCTCTCCCACCTTTTAGGTAGCTCCTTTTGAATTTCATCAATTGAAAGCCGGCACATAAATACGCCTTCCTTAAATCCGCCCGACCTTGTTTTATGCCCATATTCAACATGGGAGGCATATTCGATATTATTATAAATATCAACCTCAAGCATGTCTCCCTTCCTGCGCACCTGCCCGACAAACCAATTGTTCCGTAAAGTTCCCGTATCAACCGGAGTCCTTTGCTTTGTTTTTGCCAATGCCCTTAAAGCCATTTCAAGCAGGAACCCTCTTAAAAAGTCATCGCTGCGCTTCTCAAGAGCAATCATGTTGTCACGGAGCTTAACCAGGTCATTATAATTAAATGACATTACGCATTATCCTTCCTCTTCAGGATGACTTCCTGATGTGTAGGATACAAAAACGGCTCACCGACAGAAACAAAAGTCAGATTCATTCCGTTTTGAAGAATAGTTATTTTGCTCCCCGGTTTGATAATGTGCTCAGGGGCAACGAACAGCTTCGCATCGTATTCGATAACGGAACGGTCGTCCCTGCGGTCTGCGGCCTTGCCGCTCTTCTGGCTCAAAGCGCACGGTATTCCATCTCTCACAAGCTCCCTGTGCCGCGTGGCTCCGCTTTCGACTGTGTACTCTTCATACTCCGTTATCGACGCGCTTCCCTCGTAGGTCGTCTCAATAGCCTTTCTTTCAATGCCTACATTACCGAACAAAGCTATTCCTCCTTCCATGTCGGGCGCGCCCGGCGGTACACGTTCAAAATCCTTGTATAACCCTTAAACACATCCGAAACGGCTTTTACACTGAAATTAACGGTTACATCCCCGCGCTTAACGCTTGAAACCTCACCCTCGGACATTTTCTTATAGGCCTTTACCGCCATCTCCGCAACCGTTTTTTCAAGGCCGGAGGGCAAGGTGCTGAGCTTACAATAAGACAGCACCTTTTCCGTTGTGCTTTCGATAATTATTTGCAGAATGTTATCCTGTGATGCATCAGAAAGTCCGAGCAAGCATTTGACAACCCACAAAATATCCATACCAATCACGCCTTAACGACCAAAACAGCGTTGCCGCATTTCTTAGCCTTACCTTCAATATCAACCTCGGCGACTGTAATTCTGCCATGTCCCTCAGTCGGAACAATATCATCACCGCTTATAATAGGCAGCCAGCCTTCAACAAGCACTTGGTCATAGATTACAGGTGAAGGACCAACAGGAGTCGTCCTGTAAAGAAATGCGTTGCCGGGCGCAGGATCTTCAGCAATTATAATTATGCTTGTTCCGGGAACTTCGCCTTCAACCGATGTAACGCTCAGAACTCCAAGCGTTGCGTTGTCATCCTTTGTTACAAGCTTAATTGCCTTGCTTTCGTCATAAAGATAAGCCGCATAATGCTTGTCGGCAGTTACAATTGTTGTTTTATTGACAATATTTCTGTCAGTTTCAACATCCGTACCCTTTTTCGGGAAAATTGCAAGCGCACCGGGTTTTACGATAAAGTTTTCAAACACACCGCCGGAGCTCCTTATTTTGTTCGAAATTACAACCTGGCAGCCGTGTATCATTCCAACAGTGCCGTCCATAAGCATCTTTGTTGAAATATCGCTGCCGTTGATATAATTTTCGTTCTTTCTAAGCTCTGCAAGCTGCCCCGGAGAAATCAAAAGAACCTTTTCTCCTTCAATTGCCTCCCCGAACTTAACAAGCGCGTCGGCAACAAGGTCAGCGGAAAACGGTACCGTACCGTCGCCGACCGTCATTCCTGCACCGATGTTTTTGAGCGCAGCATGACAATCATTGTCAACCTTTTGGGCTATTGATTTTTTAAGCTGCGACGAAGCCTCGCCGACCGGATCGCCATAACCCGAAAGAATCGCCTCGTCCGTCAGCTCGACGCCTTTCCCTGCCTTTTTGATTGTTACCCTCTCCGTCGATGCCGTAAGCTTTGAAATAGGAATATCCTCACCCTCCGCTACATCCTCGGCATCGCCTATGTAAGCGTATTTAGGAAGCGTTACCGTATCACCCGCTTTTCCAACAAGGGTTGTGTCGATTATCGCAAGCGGCGAAAACTTAATTTCGTTCACGAGATTGCTTTCAATCATGTCCGCCATTACCTCAGGAATAATCAAATCTTCTTTTTTTGTCGTTGGCATTTTATTACTCTCCCTTCATTAAACGGTCATATGCAGCTTTATCTTGGTTAAAGAGCTGCAGCCGTTCTTTATAACTCATTTTCGCAAATTGCTCTTTTGTCACTTCCGGAGCCCCTTCGCCCGCTTTCGGGGTGGTGCCCTTCAGCCTTTCGTTTACCGCCTCCGCCAAAGCAGCCTTCCACTCCTGCTCAAAGGCGGTTATATTGCTTTCGGTGGTCTTCTCATCGGCGCCTACAAGAAAGTCTTTAAACTTTACAGGCAAAGCTTTTTCGGAAAGAAGGTCCGTTGCTTTAAGCAGTAATTCTTTTTGAAGCAGCTTCTTTTCCTTCGATGCAAGCTCTTCCTTTTTTCGCTCCTCTTCCGAAAGCTTACCAAGACGCGCCTGCTCCTCCTGGTCCTTTTTCCACTTTTCTTGCGCAGCGGCGACAGCGGCATCGATATCCTCCTGCGTAAAGCTGGGTGCCGGAGGGTCTGCCGGGTTCGAATCGGCAGGAACCGGATTCGCCAAATTAGGGTCTTCGAGATTCGGGTCAACCGGATCTACCTTTGGATCTGTGTTTACGGTTTTTGACATATTAGTTTCCTCCTACAAATTTTTTGTATTAAAAAAGAGCCTAACGGCTCAATTTTTCGCTTAACGCAAATTCTGATCATCGCCTTGTATTTTTGCCCTGTACCGTACCAAGTACGGTTTTTGTACAGCCAGCCGATGCAGTATAAATAATACTTTATCCTTCGCATAATGCGCCCCCCTAAAATTATGCAATAAAATAGACCCCGAAGGGTCGTATTTATTTAATTATTCAATTTCCTCTATGCTTTTGATGTCATTTTCCCAAAAATAAAAACCCGTGTCAAGCCCGATTCCCTGTACACCCTCGGGATTGTCCATGGCAGAGTCGTAGATTGTCACGCGACCCTCAAACTCTTTGCCATCATTAGTTATTATTCTAACTTTTTTTGAGCCTTGCCTGTATTTAAAAAGTTCCATTCTACCAATCCCCTTTCGGCACAATATGAGTACCTCTGTTTGTATAATGAATAACAAAACCTGTTGCTATCTTCATCTCGTTTGTAATGTCACTGAGGTCAACTCCGACAATACTATTGTTATTCAAAATCTCTTCTCTTTTAATTACATTCCCTTTTTTGTTTGCCCTTATTATTCCTGTTCCGGCATACCTGTTAACAAGCTCCTGCGCTTCGGCAATCGAAATCGTTATGTAGCTTCTGCCCTCGATATAATTATTGTGTGTCAGTATATGCTTGCCCTGACTGCCCTCCCAAATCTTAAGCTCCTGCTTTCCGTTTTTGATGCTCTCCCGAAAGCGGTTAATACTGTTGACCTTTTTGTATTCAAGCTTTAACTCTTCCCACGCCCTGCTATCATTATACTTCAAATTTTGGTAATTTGCAAGGCTTTTTGGTGCTCTTGCGCCAAGCACCTCTTTATACTTTTCAAACTGTGCTTTGTCCGCGCTCTCGTTTTTACGCATTTTAACCAGCGTTTTAACGGTTTTTTCGCCATATTTATCAACCTGCGCCTTATACCACTGTTCATAGGTCATGCTGTCCGGCACGGAAATTGCGTTGTTCTCCGCATCCCTCGCAAAACGGATGCCGCCGGCGCTTAAATCATCCTCCGGGAAATACGGTATTGTTGTGCTGCGGCAATGCGGATGCATAGGGGGATAATTTATTCCGACTGCCTCGTCCTCCGTATTAAATACTTTCCCGTCAAGACCTGCACATATCTCACTGGTACGCAAATCAAGCGTAGCGAGAAATTTATATTTTTTAACGCCGATGGCGGTATAAAGCTCTTTTGTGCTGCGGTTTGCAAAATAATTTATTTCGGTCCGTACAAGCCGCATTGCGTTTTTATAGCTTACATCCATTTCCTTCGCGATAACGCTTGCGGTTTTCTGTACCGCCGCGCCCTGTATAAAGCTCTGCGTCAGTTTCTGCCGCAAGCCTTTGATAAGCTTCTGCTTATTGTCCCATATCCTGTCCGAAAAACTATCCCCGCTCCACGGGTAGGACAGCACATCGGCAATCGACCCGGCATTCGGCTTTGTAAAGCTGACCTGAAATCCAAGCCCCTGCGAAAGGTTGAACGCGGCCCTGTAATACCCATCCTGATAAACCTCCGCCATTGTTTGATATATATTTACCTGCATCTCGTCATACAGCCGGGAGATTTCACGGTTGATGTCATCCAAAAGATTGCCGAGCCTTGTAACGCGCCAATGACCTTTTAACGCCTTGACCGCATCAGAATATGTAACCTTATTATCCTTTGCATATTTAAGATAAAACGCCGCAAGCTCCTTTTGAACATTGACCGCCGCAAGCTCATATTTCTTCTTTAATTGCTGAATAAGCTGCTCGCCCTTAAGATGAGCTTTGCCCTCGGCTTCAGCGGCTCTTTTTTCCCAATATTTCTCTGACGGTGTTTTTATGTCCGTTGCAACCACCCCTTTTCGCCGTTGAAACCGTGTTAAACGGCGTTAATTGCGCGTTAATTTTTTTGTAGGTCTACAATTATAAAGGATAACGCCCAACGCCTTATAAATCATTTTTTACCGCCGTTAAAAACTTCGTATTCAAGCTCGGATGCCTCCTGCTCAACCCTTGCCATTTCAGAATCCACATCATCAATAAATGACAGCTGTCCTATAAGCGTCTGGTTTGATACTATACCGACAAGATTGCCAGCCATCTCGCTTACTTCCTTGTCGTTCTTGGGCTTGTTACGGTGGAATGTAACCGATATGTCACGCCAATCGTAATTTCCGCCTTTGGTGTTAAGGATTTCCGTTATCAGTTTAATCCGGCGGCGTATCCCTGTGTAGAGCTTGCGCTCCTTTGTCGCGGCGAGAAACTCCAGCCCCGAAAGCTTAAACTCTATGGCAATACCGGAAGTGTCGCCGGCGAAATTTTCATCCGACATATCCGGCACCTTTGCAAACTTGTGAATATTCTTCTCGATGCGTTTCAGATTATTTTCCACAAATGTATCGTTGATGTTTTTCGTAATAAAGCTCGCGTCACCGTCGCCCTCCACAAAGATTATGCAGAGCTTCTTCATCAGCGCCAAATCATCCTCCTCGGTTCCGGAGGCGTTTTTAATAAGCAGATAGGCGTCGCGAAGCGCCTGCATTTCGTTGACACCCTCGCTGATTCGCTCATTGTAAGCGTCGATAAGCGGCAAATGCTTTTCGAAATCTCCTTGCCGGCGGTCGTTATTGTAGTAATATACAATAGGAACACGCCCGAAATAATGCTTCTCAAATTCCTGCTTCTCAAGCTTATCACCGTTTTTAATATACTTTTGTATGCCGGTCTTGCTGTAAACCTCGACAAATGTTTTGTTCTTCGCCTCGTACACCCGAATAGCATAATCCAACGCACGCTCAAATGTGTCCTCAAAAACGGGAATCAGTTCGCTTTCAGGAATACGACAGAACCTTATTCTGCTGTCTTCATTAAGGTATATAAGCTCGTAAGCCTCGCCGCAAATGCTCATATTCTGAATCAGCTCGGCATTGTGGTCCGGCTCGTTGTTGTCATCAAAAATATCCTTCAGCTTGTTCAGATATTCAGTATTGCCTTCTTTAGAGGCGTATGTTATCGGCTTGCTGATCATATACCCCTGAATGGTATCCACTATATACCCGGGAAAATCATTGACAATCCGGCTGCCCTCGCTTTTATTTAAAATATCGTGCTTCCCCTCGTAATAATTCTGCAGCTTCTTAAACCGCGGGAGGCGCGACTCATGCTCTTGTATTTTCTTCAGTATTTCCGCTGTGGTCATAGTCCGAGTTCCCTCCTGTCAACAATCTTCAGCTTGTTTTTAGCTTTGGCAAGGCTTACAGCGCCATGGAGTGCGTCCGGACCGTCGTCGTGCGCGCCCATCGGGAACTGCGCAAGCTGTTCAAGTAAAACTTTATGCCGCTTGTTAAACTTGATGTATTTGTTTTTTATGTCAGGCTGCAGGGTCTCGATACGCATTATCTTATCCGTACTGGACTGTATTTCTTTAATCGGCAGATATACGCCCTGCTTAGCACTTTCCTTTGCAAGCTGTTCCTTTAAGAACCACTGAAACTGGTTTGTTTCTGCGCCTATGGTCTTGTACCCCCGACCGAAGGTCTTTTTCAGCCATATCTGCTTGTTTATCACATCGGATATAATACGGTCGGGATGGCGGCGGTCAATATCCGCATCCAAAACATATATATACCCCGATTTTGTGTTCTTTGCAACGGTAATAATCGCCGAATAGTCGCTCTTTTTCGTTTTTCCCAGTGACGGGTCGATAAAGCCATAAAAAAGAAATACCCTGTCGTTAAAGTCAATCTCCGTCTCGTTGTAATAGTCAAACCACTCTTCCTGGAATATGCAGTCATCCGGGTTAATCGGTTCATTCTGAAGCTCAGAATTAAAAGAAGCGTCGCCCTCCGACACCTTTGTAACCATCAGCTTATAATAGGAGTTCTTTTCCTCCCACAAAACCTGTGTCCCCTCAAGCATAATATCCTTATTCTGCTCAAAATAAAAAAGAGCGACCTGCTCTCTGCTGTCATTGTCAAGGTCGGTATATATCTTTTCCCATGTATCCCAATAGCTTTGATTTTTCGCGAAGGAAAGCACCGCCTTGTATTTTATGCTTTTGTAGGAGGGATTTTTAAGCACCTTGGCAAGCAGGCTGTCGTAATGCAATAGCGTTCCGATGTATATAATGTCCGTATAATCGTCGCCGGCTTTCGACACCGCCTTGTAAAACCAGTTCTCCAGCTTTTTTCGCTGCTCCGGTGTGCGGACATTTTCGTCGTTCTCCACATCGTCAAGAACAATCAGGTCGGGTCTCCAGTTTTTATGCTTCCTGCCGCGGATTTTCTTATCGCTGCCGATTGCCTCAACCTTAACGCCGGTCTTGGTGACAATCACATTGTTGCGCCATACCGCTCCCGTAAGGTCGCCAAAATCCTCCCTGAGTTTTTCGTTTTCCTCAAGCTCCGTCTTGATACTGTCCAAAAAGCCCTCTGCCTGATCCGAGCTGTCGGAAAGAATTATAACATAGTGCTTATATCCGTAACAAATACTGTGAAGCGTATCCTTAAAGGTAAGATTCGTGCTTTTGGCATGTCCGCGGGGAGTCGCGATAACATGGTGCGTACCCTCAAGGCGGTTTATCCTGGAGGCGTCCTCTTTTTTTAGCGGGTTTATCCCCTTTAGCACGCCTGTTTCCCAAATGCTGTCCAACTCCTTGTGAAACGGCGGCGAGGGACGGGTAAAATAATGCGAAAGATATTCCCGCCCAAAGTATTCAAGGTCGGCGGCGGCGCGTTTTTTCCTTGAGGATACGGTAACAGTATTATTTTTAGCAAGCTCCTGTAAAAACCCGGCCAAAACCTTCCCTCCCCCTATCGGCGTTCATTTTCCCTATTCAATGATTTGCCAATCATCCGCAAGCATATCAGTCTGGGATGCCAGCCACGGTACAAATTCATTGTTTGCTGTTTTCATACCTATCCATGGCAATTTTTTGTACTGTGCACTATCCCTGATTTCAGGCATTATAATTGTGTCACATTTAAAATCACATAATACCAACCACATGCCTTTACCGTTCCAACCGAGCCGGCATACTCTTTTGCCTTGTTTTAACGCTTCCAATGCTAAGCCGAAAGTAAGCCCATCAATTGCACGGTAAGCATTTTCAAATACATCCTTTGGCGACCATGAAACATAACCGTCCGGATATACTACTTTATAACCCAATGCTGATATTTCAGAATCATAGAGTTGATTTTTTACCGTTTCAAAGAATGTCCTCTGATTCATCGGTTCTGCTTCAACAATTTTTACACCCAAGTACTTTTTCATTTAAAAGCCTCCCTCTTAAAACCTCTCTGCCAACAAAACCTTTACATCTATTTCGTGCTGCCGCTTAACCAAAGCGTATGTAATATCCCTGACCCGCTCTTTGTGGTCCCATTGCCTTTGGTATTCCCGCCGCGCGGCCTTTTTAGCGACCTCGCGCTGCGCCTTAACACTGCCGGGCAGGGTCTTGAAATAATCGGACAATGTCCGACGGCTGACGCCGACCGCTTCGGCTATCCTATTAACCTTTTCACCCTTAGCATACAGCTCCTGCGCCTTTTCCTTCCACATAAAAATTTCCCTTCCCATTTTTGTCGGATAGCATCAAGGCATGACAAAATATATTGACTATTCGTCAACAGCCTTGTCGGAAGCATCCTGCGCTATAAGCAGTATTTTTTCCTTCAGCTCCGGATAGCGCTCAAGCTCCTTGTTAATCTGATTCGTAAACTCCTTCAGAGCAAGCTTCACTTTTTGCGTAGTGTCCACCCTGACCTTTTGCTTGTACGCATCCGTTCTCGACACGGCGACCATAAGCTTAACCGCCTTCTCCGCGGATATGTCGGCAAATTCCTCCTCCGCCGTGCTGATTTTGTTTATAAGCCCGTTCATCGCTATTTGCAGTCCCGCGTCGGTATAGTCGATATCCGGGTTTTCCTTTACAATCGAAACAAGCGCCTTTGCCTGCTCCTGCGCTTCCCGCAGCCGCCGGCTTGCTTCCCCGCTCCGCATAGCGTACCGCTGAAGGCTGCTCCGGCTGATCTCCTCGCCCCGCTCATTTATGACGGCAACAATCTCGGCGTAGGTATACCTTGTGTCGGCAAGCATATCATCGAGCAGCTTCTTTGTGTCGGCAGGAAGATTGTCAATAGAGCTTCTGACCCTTGTATGCTTCGCCATCAGACCTCAACCCCGTCGTCCTCAATCGTGCCCTCCGCAAGGTCAACGCCGAGGGCGCGCAGAGTAATAAGATTATTATAGGCGTAATCCTCGCCCTCTATCGTTATGTACTGCTTATCCGCCAAATACGCAAGCAGCCGCGATATATCCGCTATTATAACGCCGCTCGAAACGAGGCTGTTTTCCAGCTGCCGAATTGTTTTAGGCTCGGGATAGGCATTTATAAGCTCCCTTATAATCTGCCCCCTGTACATTCTGTTCTTAATCGCCTTTGAGTTCATTTTACCATCCCCTTTTCAATCAGCTTGTCCATTATTCTGTCCAGCTTGGCGTCAATGGTGCCAAACTGATAATTTATGTTTTTGCGGTCATTTTGGTAATCGTCCTTCAACACATATTTTTCCGGCATCCTATGCACCTCTTCCTCAAGCTTGCAAGTCCGGGCTTCATTTTTCGCGATGTCCTCGGTAATGGTTTTCTTGATATCCTTCAGAAAATACGCGATAGCCCCTATCGCAATTGTAGTAACGACCTGTGCCACCCAAAAAATATAATTGTTCACGGCGTCCTCCCGTCAAATAAAAAATGCATGCAGTTTTATCCTACATACATTTTAGCACAGCATATTTGAATTTGTACGGTGAAGCGGTTCACCGATCTTATAGATAATTGTCGATTCCGAGTTGGTTTTCATCCTCCGCTTCCCCGACAAGCTCCCTAATCCACCTGTCGGTAACATTATACTTAATAGCGAGCTCTTTAAGATTGTATCCGTTAAACTCCTTTTTAATGCGTTCGTTCCGTTTGGTGCGGAGCACCTCGTCCAGCTTCGGGAAGTATAGATGCGTCCCCTGATACAGCTGCGCAAGCCGCAGGGCCGTCTCCATATTAACCGCTCTCGCTATATCGCTGTAAGGAGGCGGCAGCTCCTGAGGTGTTACCTCCGCCAAGATTGCATCCATGTTATATTCCATAATATCACCATTCCCCCTCCCTTGTCAATTTTTTTGTAAGGCAGTCTGTTTCTCAAAACCTTATTTGCCTGTTTGATTATATTATGTTTTCTCAGAAAAACTACTTCAGCATTGTTACCTCCAATCCAGTCTTTGCCCGCACCTCGGGCAGTAATCGTGAACAAGTCGTTTTAAGCCCGCACACCCGCAATCGGAGCAGGAGCCGTATCTATCTCCGCCAAGACATTTGTAAAGCAATTTAGGTTTTTTAGGATCTTGTTTTTTAAGGGCCAGTATAGCCATATAATATGATTGCTTTCTCTCAAGCCACGCCGCCATCGTATTTCCGTGGCAAAGGTCAATAATTTCCTGTAATGTTTCGATGGCCTTTTCAATACTGCTCATCATCTTATACCTCCGTGCTTTTTCTCTTGCACAGGAGCCTCCGGCAGCGGCATCCAATGGCTTACCGTCCCGCCAAGCGCCGCCGCCATGCCCCAACTTTTACTTGCGGTATCATATTTCTGTATAACCGCCCCTGCGCCGTATTCTTCCGATACATACCATGTAAGATAATTTCCGCTGCATTCGGGAAGCCTCTCATCCGCTCCCGACCAGCCGCTCCGGACAGTCTCCGCACAATCAACCAGTGCCTGAAGCGCCTCGGTTGTCTCGCGGATGAACTCTGCCCTGACCGGATTTTGTATCTCGTCCTGGCGGGATGAATTCAGCATAATGCGCTCCTTTGCCACTTTTACTGCCTGATACAGCGTCATTTTTGCGCAGCCTCCGATCTTTCCTCCAGCTTTTTCAGGCCCTCAATCACATTTCCGGCCTGATATTTAGTAAGCCATTTCACGCTCTCAATTCCGGTGTATTTCTTTACAAAGCCGTTTATGCGTTTGATGTTTCCATTCCATCCGAGGACATACGACAGGCGCACTATCATATTATATTGTTTTTGCGTTATCATGCCCTTTCGTTCCGGAATCTTTTCCGCCTCGGTGCCGCTCCGTTGAGTGCCGGACCGCGGAGGTCCTTCCAAAGCGCCCACGACCTTCATCGCCTCCGTACAGCTCAGCTGCTTAATGCTTGTCTTTCCCGTTTCCCTGAAAACAAGGATATGCAAAAGGTCGTTGTTCATGCCGCATTCACGGGCGCAGGCGTAAATCCTTTTCATAAGCTTCGGAATAATATCCATACCCTATCCCTCGCTTGGCTCAACGGTTATCTTGGGAGTTTCCTCAACAATTATTGCGCCGTCGACAAGGCTGAGCGTTTCGGCAATTTCCTGCTGCGTACAGCCTCCCTTGCCCTTCATAATCCGCATAAAGCTTTCCCATACTGCCGCTTCATAAGCGAAATATGCGTAATACTGAGCTTCCTTCCGGTCAAGCTTCGCGATGCGCATAAGGTTTTCGGTGTCCTTCTTAAAGTTAATGCCTTTTACCTTTTTAAGCAATACCTGGAGAGTATCGTTGTCAAGACCGACCTGCCTCAGTACGCCTTCTATTGTTTCTTTGGTGTAATTCTTCAAAAACAGCCCGGCAAGCATTCTCTTGGCGGCATCCTTAATGGAGTATGTCGTTTTCTCGGTCACCAGCTCGGCATATTCCTTGCCAAAAGCCTTTTTAAGCAATGTGGGATGCTCCATTTTCACGGTTGCCGCCATTGTAGCCGAAACGACATTCCCGTGGTCACCCGTATATGTAACCGTCTTTATCTTCGTATCCCTCAGGTCCTTTTCCGCCTGCTTGAGAAAAAACGCCTCCAGCTCACCTATCTGCTTGCCAAGGTCCTCGACTCTGCTCTTCAATGCACATAGCCTGTTTACATTTTCGCGGATTGCATCAGTCAAGGTCAATCAACCCCTTTCTGCATTCGCCGCAGAGCTCAAAGCCCTTAAAGGCTTTAACGCGCTCGATGCTTCCGCATACAAAGCAGCTTGGCATATGCTTTCTGATCAGAATTCCCCTGTCCGTCTCCTCAAGGTCGACAGCCTGCCCGGGAAGCAGGCCGAAAGCAGCTCTCAAATCCTTCGGAATGGTTATCCTGCCTTTTGTCAGTTTCTTGTGCTTTTTCAACATTTTTATTCCTCCCTGTAAATTTTATTTTCGGTTACAGAGTAACCTAAAAGCCAATTTGTATCGTTGAGTACCCTTTCAATGTCCTTTCCCTGCATTCCGCTGGCGGTCTCGGCACATTTAAGGTTAACCGGAAAGCTTGCGTCTGCAAGGATTTCCAAAAGACGCGCAAAAGTGCTTCTCACAAAAACTCCTCCTAAAGCATCATTTTTGTAGCTATTTCCACTGCCTCAAGCGTTATCCTGTTGCCCTCCATAACCCGCAGTATGTTCTGAATCGTCCTGTCAAGAATACGAAAACACCCGTAGCTCCTGTTTGTCGCTATTCTCACAATTTCATTCATAGCCTCGTCGGTTATGTCGTATTTGCATAGATACCTCTCGACATCCTCTCTGTTCAGGCCGTCAAGATGTACCGCCATGTCTATGCGGTTGGCAAAGCGCTCCGAAAACTTTTTAAGCTGCGTGTTAAGCTGCGGTTCTCCCGCAATAACAATCCCGACATTGCTCTGGTCGTAAATATTGCGTATAATTTCGAGCTTCTTTTGCGTATACTTGTTCAGGAGCTTGTCCGCCTCGTCAAAAATCATAAGATACCCCTGATTGTGCCGGCTGCGGAAATAATCCTTAATCCGGTTTACTCTGTCCCAGTTGCTGGTATCCTTACTCGGCAGCTGCAGCATCTTTTCTATGTATGTAATAATGTCGGTGGTGGTCATAAGCTCGTCACATTCCATATAGATTACCTTCGGCTTGTCCGCATAATATTTAAGCGCATAAGTCTTTCCATAGCCGCTGCGCCCTAAAATTGCGCCCAGCCCCTGCTCGTTTTGACAGCTTCGGCAAATACCTATGATACCTTTCACATCATTGGTGATAAAAATTCCCGGTGTTTCCTCGGGCTTATGTATTTCAGTTGTCCCCGCTGCACCGAAAAAGCCCTCGGATTTCAAGAAATCTTCAATCCTGCGCTCAATGTTTCCTATGTTTCCGCTGTACTTTCCGCTTAAATACTGGCTAATCGTAGAACGGCTTGTGTCAATCTTCTCCGAAAACCCCTGTATCGTCAGATTTTTTGCCTCCATATATTCGCTTAATACCTGTTTTACATCCATTTTTACAAACCTCCTATGCTAATTTATTAAAATCATTAATCGCCTGCATTGCCTGTTTTTCGAGATACTCATTTACATTAATCGTTTTTTTCTTTTCACGCCGTTTTCGCTCCTGTTTGAATTGCTCATCTTTCGGCATAGACACAACCGGAGGTTCTCTCTTCATCGCAGGCAACAAAGGTTCTGCCCTATCCTTGCCCTGAAGCTTCGCGCCCTGTTCTCGCGCACGCTTAATCTGTCTTTGTTGGTCTATAATATGGCTCTCTAACGCTTTATCGGCAACTCCCGCAAGCGGGTTTAGTCCCTCGTTGGCTTCAATCTCGCAGACAAATTCTCCGTCGGCGTTATACACAAAAATCATTGCTCTTTCATCATCATTATAACGGACATTAACCTTCTCTCCGATATACCCGCTAAGGGCCGCACTTTGAAATGTCTTTCCGAAAATATTTATTCCTACATTAAATACCGTCCTGACGGATGCATTTAGCAAGAATGTCCTTGCCAGAGCCATCGGAGGCGGCGCCTTAAAATATCTCTCGGCGGCTTTGAAAACCTCAATCGGCACAGGATTTTCTTCCGACTGCTTTTTAAGTCCTTGATGAATAGATATGTGATAGTCATTCTCAAGCCAATCCTCAAACAAAGCCGCAACATCATCAATAGTCGGAAGCTCACCACGCTTTAACATACCTTTAATATCTTTTTTTACCTTTCCCGAGGTCTTGCTTCCGGTTAGTGTACCCGTGTATGACGGAAACCTCTTTGAAAACCGTGTGCAGACTGTGCCGAAAAACCTCTCGACCTGCGCCTTGGTCCAACCCTGATAAGGCAAAGCCCTTTTACACACCTCAATCCCAACCGCCTTGTAAAAGCCCTCCGTTTCGCTATCAAGCGAAAACCTTTCCTTTCGGTTTATACCGGTCAGACACTTTGCTGTAAACTCCTTACCGTTGTCAATATACAAAACCCTCGGCACGCCATAGATGCAGTTATTTGCCTTAGGATACATCATAGCCCATGTAAGCCGTTTAACCGTCTGCGCGTTGCATATTTCGCATATGACCCATCCTAAAAGACAGCGAGTTCGGGCATCGATAATTCCGACCAAAAGCGGTCTGATTGCATCAAGTGTTCCGTTGCTTCTCTTAACACTGCACCAAAAATCAAAATGATGCCCGTCCGCCATAACCAGCTCCATGACCTGCAGTGCCTTGTTATTCCGATGACGCTTCATCATATTTTTGTTGCGGAAATCTCGAACACCATTCTTAATAAGTGCAAGCGCGTCCTTGTATTCCGAGGAAAGCTCCTTAACATACCTAAGCACCGTGTTGTAAGAAGGATTCTTCCAGCTGTTTGCGCCGCATATCCTACAAAAATCTTCATACAGCATCATAACGCTCTGATTGTTTTTAAGGTACAATTCACTGCTTGCGATTTTAGCGATTTCCCTCTGCATATCCTCCGTAAGCGCAGGCTTACCGAAAACCTTCGGCTCGTTGGCACAGGCAAGTATTTTATAATACTCATAATTCTCACCCGTCTGCGCCAGCATTTCATCAGCCCAAAATGCACCCTCACACCACCGTTTTATGTATCGGTAAAAAGACTTGTCGGACTTCCCGATCCGCTCTGCCAATTCCTTAACCAACTCCATACGGTTACAGCTTCCCTTTTCCTCTTGATACCGCTCCACCGCCTTCGCTATTTCACTTGCCGCAAAAAACTGCTGTTGATACTTTTTAACATAAGCCGAAAAGTCAACCCCCACATACCATGGCGCGTTGTCAAGGTAATCGTCAAAGGCTCCCTCCGCCCTTAATTCCTCTCGCCGAAGCTTCTGCTGTTCCCGTTTGTATTTTTGCTGTGCCTTAACAGAAAGTGATGCAACAGCAATAAACATTTGCTCTTTGCCTCCTTTTTCCGCAGGCTCCGTTTTTGTCTCGTATGTGTAAGGATTGCGCTGTAATGTTTTTTTAAAGCTGTCATATTCCTGCCCTTCCAGCCTTGAGGCCTCTGCCAGACTGACCCACTCCAAAATACCGCCTCCGTTCCTGTTGACAAATTCAAATATGTTTAATATAATGCTTAATAAGGCTTATTTGCCTTGCCATGCTTTTGCCTGTTGGTTTCCGTTGCATAAAAGTAACCACAGGCGAAAGCTACTATTGTATTTACCGCCAAAACCACCAACAAGTTAATAAGCAACTTAGCCATCCTCTTCTCTCCTCTCAAAATTTATACATCTGCATTCGCTGTCGCCGTAAAGCCCCGCTATAACTTTTACAGCCTTGCGCTTGCATTTGCCGATAACCTCCGCCGTGTTGTATCTGCAGTCCTTTCTCTCACAAAATATATTGCGCTCCGAAAAGCTTTTAAGCTCTCCCTCGGTTTGGACATACTCGGAACAAAACGCCGTGCAGTGCGTAAGGTATTCTTCCTTTGCCCCGGCGGGAAGCATAAGCTTTATATGCTCCATAGCAGTGCAGTCGCCGCCGTATTGGTTCGCGCAGTTGTAATTGTTACATTTAATGTTCATCTCGCTTGCCCTCCTCCATAAGCCGTTCAATCTCTTTCTTATACTTATCTCCCTTGCGAATGCCGTATAGAATGCGATACAGATAACCTTTTGTTATCCCAAGCTGTGCCGCCAAATCTGTACCCATCATATTACAATCAATAAGCCACTTAACCACCTTTGCGCCGAAATCAGTGTATGTCCTTTTCCTCATTTCATCACCGTCCTTTATTGATATACCGCCGCAATAGCCTTGTGGTCATAAAAAGCCCCCGGCGCTGAAAAATCTTTGCCTAAAAACCACCTATGGCAATCCTCAATGTTATAAAAATACTTAATCCGCTTTTTCCCTTTGACCGCAATATACGGCATTCCCATTTTCCTCCACCGTGTAAAAACGCCGAATTCATTCGTACAAAGTGACTCCATTGCCACAGCAGTTTCGACATAAACCTTTCCTTCAATCATAAGCCGTTTTATTTTCAATATTTAGTTGCCTCCTCATCTAAAATATTAACTTGTTAAAAACATCCGCCGCAATTGCTGTCTTACTGTCGGCGGTTACGCAGATCGCCTTATTTCCGCCGCCTTCAAAGCTCACGCGTACAAGCT
Organism: Firmicutes bacterium ADurb.Bin193; assembly: GCA_002070105.1. GTDB lineage: Bacteria > Bacillota > Clostridia > Monoglobales > Firm-18 > MWCQ01. The sequence goes on from MWCQ01000002.1 coordinate 212,617, forward strand.
CGCCATCTTTATCCTTAATATACTCCACCTTTAAAACCTCGGGCGCCGCTGACCTGATCGCCGATGCAAGTTCACCCTCCACAAACTGCTTTTTGCCGCAATAAACCCTCTTTCCGATAAAACGCGGACAATTATAATATTGTCCTGTGCAACACCGCCTTACAATACCCTCAGCTACATCAAGCGGATAACCTATTACAGCGTTAGAGCATTTAACACTTGCGGTGCCCAACTCAGGAAAAACCTTAATGCCTCCGTAAAACCGACACCGCGCCTTTTTAGCCATTTACCCTACCCCCTTGTCATATTTAGATAGTTGCGCCATTTGCACCTTAATTAAATTGCTTCAGTCGGTGCATGGTGTTTGCAGTACGGCTTCAGCTAAAGCTGTAGCAACAGCGGCCACATGAATTGCTTCTTTGTAAATTTTATCAAGCCCGCCTTTTTCGGGGTGCGTGGGGTTGTGAAAACAGGTTTCATTAACAGCCTCGCACAGCTCCCCAAACTCTTCACCAAGTATGCTCATCCACTCGAACGGATGATTTCCGCTTTGGTCACCCCACTTATCATCTTGGCGTTTTCTCTCTGTTTTTATCGCCTTTAAAACTTTTTCAGTCATTCTCTTTCGCCTCCAATCCTCGCCCGCACATAGGACAAGAAACAATTTTTGTGGGCGTAAAGTCCTCAATTTCTAAAAAGTACATTCCGTTTGTCTTGAAAATTCTCGGTCTTTTACGGTACACAGATGAATTTTTTTCACATTCAATATGCTCAAAAAACTCCTCGCCATAACCGTTGATATCACCGTTTTCACAATGTTTACACATACCCATTCCCCTTTCATATCCCCTTATCACCCTTCAGCCCGTAAATTTTTCCGAAACAATTGAACATTTTAAGCATGTCGACCATAGCTTTATCTTTTTCGCAAGCCTTCTTAATGTCCGCCTCGGTTAGCTCCGTATATTCCAGTAACCGCTCTATATGGTCTTTTAGCTGTTGGTTTTCAGCCTGCAAAGTATATAGTTCGGCTTTTAATGCTCTGTTTTCGCGGGTAATCTCTGCAGATGCCGCCCGGTGAATATCTATTGCCCTTTGCATTGCGACTCTCTTTTTCTCAAAGTGCTTTTCGGCCGCGTCAAATTTCTTCCCCTTCATCGACCTAAGCCTCCTTGCGTGTTTCTTCTAAAAAGCTCCTCTTCGTACCACTCTCGAGGATACCCACCGACAGGAACCGTGCCGATACTGTCAAACCGCAAGGCGTTTTCGAGCTCCTGAACCGTTAACCGCTCCAATAGTGCCGTTCGTGCCATAGGTTACATCCCTCCTTTCTCAAAAATTAAACTTGTTTTATTGCTTTAGTATAGAAAGCCCGTAATCGCGGGCCTCATATTGCCAACCCTTAACGCTGAACCGAAAATAATTCCAATCGGTTGCCTCATACCAACAAACATCTTCAATTTTGATTGAACCATATTCAAAGCCAAACTCCTCGCTTATAAGGGCTTTTGCTTCCTGGTCAGAAAGAACCATAACCTTTATCGGCTTCCCGTGGTTGTCTATTGTGATTAAGTCGTGCTCTGCATATACCTTGTTTGCGTTCCCCATTCCTACGATTATACTGTTCATAAACTGCTGTCTGCTCGTTGCCAAATCGTGCCGCCTCCTTTCCTATAAGATAAAAGCCCTGTAAAAATCGTCTCCATAAAAACCCATAAAATAGTAGCTTTTTTGTTTTTCTTGTAGTATAATGTTGTTTGGTGGGTCACTTGTAAGCCATTAAGCATATTATATTCCCCTTTTGGGGATTTGTCAATATATTTTTACTCGTTTAGGGATAATATTTTTTAAGGAGTTGTTTTTATGGAAATAAACCGCAGGATTATCGAAGAATTAGATAAAAAATCTTTAAGACAAACACAATTATGTGAGTATATTAAAGTAGCAAATTCAACATTAAATAACTGGCTTAAATTAAATCGAAGTATTCCAGCGGAATATATATTCCCCATATCCGAATTTTTAGAAATTGATCCTATATATTTATTAACAGGCAAAGGTGCTTCATTAACAAAAGATGAAAAAGAATTACTACATATATATAAAAATTTAGATGAAAGGGGTAAAACTATGGTAAGAGCAAAAGCCTTTGAAGAATCAGACAGAATGCTGGGGAAGAATTTCAAGGAAGAGTATGGCAAAGAAATAATAGGTTGATTAAACGCTCGGGAAATATCATATATTTAGAATTTTAGTTAAAAGGAGTGATCTCATGTATTGTAAAAAATGTGGCGCAGAATGCACAGAAGATTCTGTGTTTTGTTTTAAATGTGGTGAATCTATAGAAAACATACCAATTAACAGTGAATCTGCAACAACCTTTACAGAAACAATACCAACCGCAGAAACCTCTAATGTAGTTCCTTCTGTAACCTTTAATCCATATGCTAAAAAGCCAAAAAGAGGTTGGGCAGTCTTCGCGGTTATCTTTGCCTCTTTTGTTGTGATTAGTGCTATTGGAGGAATACTGTCTTCTAAAAATTCACCAGCATCAAGCGCATATGTAACTGCAACCTCCTCATCAGCAGAACAGGAAGCTGAATTTACAAGAATTTTAGTTGAGCTGGAAGCGGGCGAATTTCAAAAAATTACTTTTGATGATCTGCTTGATTATTATGATGATGCAAAAGGGTATAGAGTACAGACTTCGCTTGTAAACAATATAATCTTATATCTAAATCAAGATGGGTCTATAAAAAACATACGATATGCGGATAAAGATTTATTAATAAATGGCACTATTAAAATGAAAATAACTGATATAATAGTAACATTTGATGAGAAAAATGCATTAAATATATCCTGCAAAAAAACTATTGAAGGCTTGCTAAAATCGCCATCAACAGCAAAATTCGCTGCCTTTAATGACTGGCAATTTAAAAAAGAGAATGGAGTAACCTATGTGCAGGCTTATGTCGATGCGCAAAATGGTTTCGGCGCACAAATAAGAAGCAACTTCCAATTTAAGATTAAAGATCAGAAAGTTATTTCCCTTATATTCGACGGGCAAGAATACATAAAAAAATAACTGTTTAGTTGACCGTTAAAAGGTGTTGAAAAACACATTAAAAGCCTTGCAAAACATCGATTAAAAAAACGGTCTTTAACGCCTATAATACAGCTTTAATACAAGGGTCTAAAATGTAATTATCTAGTTAAAAAACAGGCTTTTTTTATTAAAAATCCGCCTTTTTACACCAAGATCCAAAATTTAAAAAAACCGCGAAAGCCGTATAAACAGGGCAATGGGACAGGTTTTATAAAAAACACAGCTTTGTCCCATTGCCCTTGTTAAAAAATATCCTTATTTTCAAAGCTTTTTGCATTAAAAAACAGTTAACCGTTAAATTTCTAAAACGCCAAAAACGCCTATTTAACGCAGTTTTATTGCTGTTGTTATTTTTTTTAACGCAATTCGTTATAATTTTTAACGAATTATTTAACGCAACAAAAAAAGAGCTCCCAAAAGGCTCGTCTTGGAATTTTATCTAAAATTTCTCATTATTCATGTCAATCGTTCCTAAACCCCTAATCCCATAAAAACCCCGATAATACCGGACTTTCCCGCACTTTCCCGGATAACCTCTTTTCCAATGGGATTTCTCATTCACCTTGTAAATTCACAGAAAAACTATTGTAAATCCGTTATGTTTTTATTAAGATTCTTCGCTGCGCTCAGAATGACAACCCTTGTTCAACGGCTCAGTTTTTTAACCATGCGCATAAAATACGGTATTCGTTAACATAAATAAAGCTTTCGGGCACATAGCACTTTCCGAAACGCAACCGCTCGCCGCGCGAGCTTGAGCGTAGGCGGATTTATTCCGCCGTAGCGCAGAAATTACGCGTTTTTTGTGTAATTTCATATAATTAAAAAGCGTTCGGGCGCATAACACTTTCCCAAACGCAACCACTCGCCGCGCGAGTGGATTCATTTCCGCCGAAGCGTAAAAATTGCACATACTTGCGCAATTTCTCATAAATTAAAAAAAAGGCTTTAACCCCGCCGAAAACGGTTGTTAAAGCCTTGATACTTAAATTTTTATTGTTTTATAGGTAAATCCGAAAACGCCCTAAGCACGGGCAAGCCCCTGCGCTTAAATGCAAAAATCCTCCTGCGCTATACGGGAACGATCAAGCCCGCGTTTGCGCCTTGCAGTCTTTGCCATAATATCGAGTGAAAACTTTTTGCATACAAAGTCGGCGAAAACAATCCCTCGCTTTTGGCAGGAGAGTTCTTTTAAACCGCTTAATTTTCTTGAATATATACATATAGAACAGCTTGGCTTTTGTTCATCCGTGTTAATTTTAATAATACTTTGCATTAGAGTTCACCTCTTGATAGAATACACTAACATATTTAATATAACATAAGCGCAATTCGTAGTCGAATTGCTTCACACCGTTTCAACAAATGCATCGGGATAAAGCCGGCAAGGCTTTATTACATCTTATGTATTTATTATAACATATTGTCGGTTTTTGTCAATATTGTTACACTTACACAAACAGTTTGACATTGTTTTTATATAATGATAATATCTATTTAAGAATTATTATTTGAAAGAGGGTATTATTTAATGAGGCTGATAAAAATTTTGTCGGTTTTCCTTGCTTTTTGCCTTATAATTTCGGTATTTCCGCCGTTTTCCGCCGAAGAGGCGGACCAAACACTTACAGCAAGAATCGTTACCGACCAATCGTCGATTAACGAGGGCGGTATACTGGAAATATCTTATTTTATTGACTTTCCCACGCCAATAACGGGCGGCGCGGTGGTTTTCACGCTTCCCGAGGGCGTGTTTTTAAGTGAGGGCAGTGAGTACATATGGGCGCAGGGAATTACGGGAAACAATGAAGACGGCTCCTTTACGCTTGAAGCCGAGCAGGCGTTTGACAGTGAAACCCCGATATTAAAGCTTAAGCTTAATGTGAGCGAGGATGTATTGTCGGAGACCGAAACATCCAAAGAAGTAAAGATAGCCATAAATGCCGAGAGCACATATATAACAAGCGGCGGAGTTAACCTTTACCCTGCGGAGGGTGTCGAAGCCGAGGTTACCGTTAATTCCGTGCTGATAAGCGGTGAGATTGATATTATCGGCGAGCTTGAATCCGTTGAAGATGTTTTTGCAAAGCTTGAATCCGAGGGCGATTCTTATGACCTTACGCTTGAAATTGTTGACGGAAAAATTACATTTGCGCCTGTCAGGGCAAAGCTTCTTCCCTCCGACGAATATGCGCTTATCGTATCGGGCGACGGGTTTTTGACGGTTTCAACAGACTCCGTAAACATAAAAAACGGCTTTAATTTTACGGTGGACGGTTTTTATCCCGGTGATACAAACGGCGACGGATATATTGATTTTATCGATTTTAATTTCCTTTGCTCTTTTATCGGTAAGGACAAAACCGACAACAACAAAGCGTGCGACCTAAACAGAGACGGGGAAATATCCGACAAAGACCTTGAATGCCTAATAAATTCATATAATGTGAAGGAAAAGGCGGTTTCCCCCGATGCGCCTCCTTCGGAGGATATGAACAACGAGCCTGTTGTTTATCTCGATGCATCGGACACAAATTTTGATTATCTTGCACACGACGATACCTTTAAGGTTTATGTCAAGGCAAGCTCGGTAAACACCACCGAAATATTTTCTTACAACCTTGCAATAGACTTTGATGAGAATATTATAGAAGCCGTTGAGATAAGGGGCACGGCAACAGACGGCGTTGACGGGTTAAACGACAAGACAATAGATAACGACAACGGACATATTGACTATTGGTACTCATTAAACGGCAAATATCCCTCAAATAAAACCCTTGCGATAATTACATTTAAGGTTTTGGACAATGACACCTGCGAGATTGAAATTAACGAGGACAAATCCCGCTTTTTCAGAAAGGCGGACGAAAACGGCGAGTGGAGCGCAATCGGAAATATTGAGTACGGTGACGACGACCGCGAGGCAAGACTTGAACTGGATATTAGGGACGAAGAGGTTCCTCCCCCCATATTTACCGACAATTTATCCTCCTCGCGTTTTTCTTCAAGCGCAAAGATAGGGTTTAAGGAAAGAACGGACGGGGCCGATATTTACTACACCTTCTCGACCTCGTCAACTCCCGACGAGCTTTATGAGGAGCCGTTTACAATCCGAAACACTACGACAATAAGGGCGTTTGCCGAAATAAATGGGCGCCGCAGTAAGATTGTCAGCAAAAAGTATACAAGAGTTGATGATGGTGGAGGCTCAGGCTCTTCGGGTAGCTATAATGTGATTACCTACCCGATACCGACGCCTACACCTACACCTGTGCCTACACCGGCATCTCCGCTTGAAGGGTATACTGACATCAATGGTCACTGGTCGGCGAATTATTTTGAAAAGCTTATAGAAAAGAAGATAATAAACGGATATGAGGACAATACTTTAAAGCCTGACAACCTCATTACCAGAGCAGAGGCGGCAAAAATAATAATAGCCGCACTCGGACTTGAGCCTGCCGCATCGGTAAGTCTGCCGTTCTCCGATTCCGCGGAAATTCCCTCATGGGCGGGGGGATATGTAACGGTTGCGGCGGAAAAAGGAATAATAACAGGATATGAGGACAACACCTTCAGGCCAAAGCAGAATATTTCGAGAAAAGAGCTTGTTGTACTTGCCGCCAGAGCATTTTTCATCGAAGGCAAAAGCGCGGAATCCCTCCCCTTCAGTGACAGTAGCGCCATTCCGGAATGGGCGGCAAAAAGCGTTGCGGCGGTTTTGGAAAAGGGCATAATAACGGGCTATGATGACAATACCTTCAGACCCGACAACTTTGTTACAAGAGCAGAGGCATGCAAGATTATATCCCTCTGCATGGATTTGAAATGAAATTTATAAAAACTATTGCAAAACCGCTTGGGTTGTGTTATAATCCTTATGTCAAAACGAAAGGCAAAGAGGTGATAATCGATGAAGGAAGGTATACATCCTAAATATAAAGCTACCACGATTAAATGCGCCTGCGGCGAAGTAATCGAAACAGCTTCGACAAGGGAGAACATGCATGTTGAAATTTGCAGCAAATGTCATCCGTTTTTTACGGGAAAACAAAAGCTGGTTGACACCGGCGGACGCGTAGACAGGTTTAAACGCCGTTTCGGCATGACCGAGGGTAAATAAAGTAGGTACTTTTACAAAAAACAGCGACAGGGATTATTCCCCGTCGCTGTTTTGTTTTGGCTTTATTAAATACTATATCACAATCCGGAACGGTCAAGACCGTTCCATACATAGTATCGGCAGTCTCTTCCAACGCCTCATGGCGGAAAAAAGACAAGTTTTATCTTCGGTTTTAAGCAGGGATTGCCATAGATTACATAATCGGTGCGAAAACCCGAAGGCCCATTTCTATTGCTTTGTCCGTCCACGGTCTTTTTCGCCAGCGCTCAAGTGAAATCTCATCACTTACCCCGAAAATATTTTCAAAGTCCTTTTTTATGTCCTCCGCCAAAGGCACATTGCACATCCAAACCCCACATTCGTAATGAAGGTAAAAGCTTCTGTAATCAAGGTTTACACTCCCCACAATCGCACTTTTCCCGTCGGATAAAATCATTTTGGAATGCATAAATCCCGGAGTATATTCGTATATCTTAACACCGTTTTTCAAAAGATGGTCATAATATGAGCGGGTTATAAAGCGGGTATACCAGTGGTCAAAAATATTTGGTGTTACGATTCTTATATCAACACCGCTTTTTGCCGCGGTTATCATCGTATCCGTAAGCCTCTCGTCCGGTGTCAGATAGGGCGTTGTAATATATACAAAGTCCTTTGCGTTTGCAATCATCTGAATATACATTGTTTCGGCGGGGTTGCGCGGATTGTTTGTCGGCCCGTCCGCAAAGGGCTGATAAAAGCCTTTGCCGACTCCCTTTTTTGTCGGGTAGTAGATGCTGTAATCATTCGTTTCAACGCCGCCCGAAAATTCCCACATTTCAAGGAATATCCTCGTAAGCCCCCATGCGCCTTCGCCCTCAAGCCTTACGGCACAATCCTTCCAATGCCCGTGCTTTTTATAAAGGTTCGCATATTCGTCGCCGATGTTAATACCGCCGGTATACGCTATGTTCCCGTCTATAACGGCAATCTTCTGATGGTTGCGGTAATTAAAATAAAGCCTGTCAACATAGCGGTACATCGGGTTAAAGGCTATGTGCTTAATCCCGTCGGTTTTCAGTTCGGAAACAAAGCTCCTTGTGTTTGTTGTTATGCTTCCCGCATCGTCGTACATAATCCGTATTTCGACGCCCTCAGCCGCCTTGCGCTTTAACACCTCATAAAGCCTATCCCATATCTGTCCTCTGTATACGATAAAATATTCAAGAAAAATAAATTTTTCGGCTTTTTCCAAATCGCAAAAAAGTGCATCAAAAAATTGCTCGCCCACGGGGTAGAAGCTTCCGTCGGTATCCGCATAGAGCGGAAAGCCCTCCGCATCAAGATATACCGAGAGCTTTTTGAGATAAGGCTCTTCAAGACCGAGACGGTCAACAACCTGTGGATCCCTCCGTAAAAACTTTTTTGACCGCTCCTCTATCATATCTATCTTTCTTCTTATTTTTCTGTTTTTGCTGCTCCTGCCCCACAGAAAGTACAATAACAATCCCGAAACGGACAAAATCGCAACAATCATAGCCCATGAAAATTTATATACCTGATTGTCGTTTTCGTTTATGAGCATAACGATAACGAGCATACAGGCAAACTCCAAAAGAGCATAGATAAAAGCAAAATAGTGCCGCAGAAAATGCACCGCGACAACCATTATGAAAACCTGCAATACCACCAGGCTGAAAACCAGAAAGCTCTTAAAAAATCCGGAAATCCTTCCTGCCGTCATGCCCTACCTCCGAATCCATATCACGACCTTTTCGGCAGGCATGCCGAAAAGGTCGGATAAGAAAGCTTATTTCTATAATATTATATGATACTAAAGTGACGCCAAGTCATCTTTTGACAGAATTTTTACCCCTGCCTGCGCTAAAACTTTTATCGCTTCGTAATTGTCGCCAACCTTTAGGATAACCATGGCATTATCCGCCGACCTTGTGACAAAAGCATACATATATTCGATTCCGATATTGTGTTCGTTCAAAACCGCAAGTGCGCTCGCAAGACCACCCGGTACATGGGGAATGGAAATCCCGATTACTTCCGTGGCTTTTGCGGTGAGGCCGTAATCCTTAACAAGCTGTTCCGCAGCGTCGGGGTTGGAAACGATAAGCCTTAAGATACCGAAGTCGGTTGTGTCGGCAATTGACAGTGCAAGGATGTTAACGCCGTTTTCACCCAAAAGCTTGGTTATATCCGCAAGCCGACCCGATTTGTTCTCGATAAAAATTGATATTTGCTTAATTAACACGGCACATTCCTCCTATACTTTTTCTATTTTTTACGCTTGTCAATTACTCTCTTTGCCTTGCCCTCGCTTCGCTGAATGGTCTTCGACTCAACAAGCGTTATCTTCGCCGAAAGACCGAGTATACTTTCTATATTCTTTTTTATTCTGTTTTCAAGGTCTTCAATCTTCTTAACCTCGTCCGAAACCATGTCGGGCGTAAGCTCGACCTGAATTTCGATTGTGTCAAGGGTTCCGACCCTGTCGACTATTATCATGTAGTGCGGAGATGTTTCGCCCATTTCCAGCAGCACGCTTTCGATCTGTGACGGGAAAACATTAACTCCCCTTATTATAAGCATATCGTCCGTTCTGCCGCTCGGCTTCGCCATTCTCGCCATCGTCCTGCCGCACTCGCAGACATCATAGTCAAGCGACGAAACATCGCGCGTTCTGTACCTGATAAGCGGGAAGCCCTCCTTGGTGAGTGTTGTGAACACAAGCTCACCGTTTGTTTTTGCGGGGAGCGTTTCGCCCGTGTTGGGGTTTATTATTTCGGGTATAAAATGGTCCTCCCATACATGAAGACCTTTTTGGCAAACACAGTCCATGGATACGCCCGGCCCCATAATTTCACTTAAACCGTAAATATCGTGCGCTTTTATTTTAAGTCTTTCCTCGATTTCGACTCTCATACTCTCCGTCCACGGCTCCGCACCGAAAACGCCCGCTTTAAGTTTAATGTCGTCGGGTTTAATCCCCATTTCCTCCATTGTTTCGGCAAGGTACAGGGCATAAGACGGAGTACAGCAAAGCACCGTCGTCCCAAAGTCCTGCATAATGGTAATCTGGCGCTGGGTGTTGCCCGACGAGGTAGGTATCGTAACCGCACCGATGCGCTCTGCGCCGTAATGTGCACCAAGCCCGCCCGTGAACAGGCCATAGCCGTACGAAACCTGAATTCTTGAGGTTTTGTCCGCACCCGTCATAGCAAAGCATCTTGCCATAAGCTCCGACCAAAGAGAAATATCGTTTTGCGTATAGCCGACAACCGTCTGCTTCCCCGTTGTTCCGCTTGAGGCATGCACACGCACAATTTCGTCAAGAGGCGAGGCAAAAAGACCGAAGGGATATGTTTCCCTTAAATCCTGCTTTGTCGTGAAAGGAAGCTTTTCCAAATCCTCCACAGACTTAATATCCTCAGGCACCAAGCCCTTTTCATGCATTTTATTCCTATAATACGGAACATTGGTATATACGCGCTTAACAAGCGCAACCAGTCTTTTTGACTGAAGGTCGTGCAGACGGTCCCTTGTCATGCACTCGTTTTCTCTGTCCCAAAAACTGCCCATTTGATTACCCCCTTTGCAATATCCCTTTTATTTCAAAGCCATTCCTTTATTATAACCGATTTCAAACGCCTTTTTGTTTACTTCCAAAAATTTCGGAGGAACGCAGGAGACAAGCGCACTCTCCCAAATGCCTTTATCTATTTCCGTGCGTGATGCCAAAAGCCCGATTAAAACAACATTTACCGCCTTCGCATTGCCCGCCTCTATCGCAAGCGACAGGGCATCTATCGGTATAATTTCGGCACTCGTATTTTTGATTTTATCAATAATATCCTGCGGATACTCCGCCGCACCCGTTATTACGGGCATTGGATTTATTTTTTGTGAGTTTATGAGCATCATACCGCCCTTTTTAAGATAGCGAAGATATCTGTACGCCTCAAGCTGTTCAAATGCCAGAATTATGTCCGCTTCACCCTCCGCAATTACGGGAGAGTAAACCTTGTCGCCATACTTGACATATGTAACAACGCTTCCGCCGCGCTGGGACATTCCGTGAACCTCCGAAACCTTTACATCACAGCCCAGTTGCGTTGCTACATCTCCGAGTATTCGGCTTGCAAGAAGGGTCCCCTGTCCGCCGACGCCCACAATCATTATATTACTTTGCATCATCGTCGCCCCCTATCGCATTAAACCTGCACACACGCACACAAAGCTCACAGCCTGTGCATTGAGTGGGGTCGATTCTGACCTTGCCGTCAACCACGGATATTGCCGGACATCCAAGCTTCATACATATCTTGCAGCTTTTACAGTTGTTGTTTATTCTCAGCGCAGCCCCCCTAAAGGCGGTTTTCAAAAGCGCGCAGGGTCTTTTCGCAATGATTACCGAAGGCTCGTCCGCGGAAATTTCCTCTTTTACAACCTTTTCAAAGCCTTCAAGGTCAAACGGGTCGGCAACCCTAACCCTGTCAACGCCGACCGCATGACACAGCTTTACAAGGTCGACGCTTTTAGTCGGCTCTCCCTTAATGGTAAAGCCTGTCGCGGGGTTATCCTGATGACCCGTCATTCCCGTTATGGAATTATCGAGTATGATAACGGTTCCTCTGCCCTTGTTGTATACTACATCTATAAGCCCCGTTATTCCGCTGTGTAAAAAGGTTGAGTCGCCGATTACGCTTACTACTTTTTTGCTAAACTCGCTTCCCCTTGCCTTTTCCATGCCGTGCGCCATTCCGATGCTTGCACCCATACAGACGCAGGTATCCATGCTCGCAAGCGGAGCAAGCGCACCGAGGGTGTAACAGCCTATATCGCCGCTTACTATAAGCCCCAGCTTTTTGAGGACATAGAATGTTCCCCTGTGGGGGCAACCAGCACACATAACGGGAGGCCTTATAGGAGGCTCCTCGCCGATTTTGTACGAAAAGGCATCCTCCCCGAAAACCGCTTTTCTTATCTGCGCCACATTAAACTCGCCGATGTTCGGAAGAATGTCCTTTCCCGAAACCTCAATGCCGAGTATTTTGCAGTGGTTTTCGATTACAGGCTCAAGCTCTTCGATTACATATACCTTTTCCACGCCCGCCGCAAAATCCTTAATAAGCTTTGACGGAAGGGGGTTAATCATCCCCAGCTTCAAAAAAGAGGCGTCGGGAAAAACCTCCTTGGCATATTGATATGCAATTCCCGCCGAGATTACTCCGATTTTTTTGCTTTTTTTCTCGACTGTATTAAATTCGCAATCCTCCGCAAGGGTGCGCATATCTTCAAGCCGCTTTTCGACATAGTGATGGCGCTTCATTGCCATTGCGGGCATCATTACATTCTTTGCGGTGTCCTTTACATACTCGCGAAGGTTTTTTTCCTCACGCTCGCACTCGTCAACAAGACTTTGCGAATGGGAAACTCTTGTGGACAGGCGTATTAATATGGGAGTGTCGTATTTTTCGCTTAAATCGAAGGCTTTTTTGACATAGTCCTTACATTCGGCGCTGTCAGACGGTTCAAGCATCGGAACCTTTGCGGATATGGCGATAAGTCGGCTGTCCTGTTCGTTCTGACTGCTGTGCATGCCCTGATCGTCAGCCACGCACACAACAAGTCCGCCGCCCACGCCCGTATATGATGCGGTGTAAAGCGGGTCCGATGCGACATTAAGCCCGACATGCTTCATACATGACATCGCCCTTGCGCCACCGAAGGATGCACCTATCGCGACCTCAAGCGCAACCTTTTCGTTGGGCGCCCACTCGGAGTATATTTCATCGTATTTTGCAATAGATTCGGTTATTTCCGTACTGGGTGTTCCGGGGTATGACGATACGACCAAAACGCCCGCCTCATACGCTCCTCTGGCAACAGCCTCGTTGCCGAGCATAAGTCTTTTCATTACAAGTGTCATTCCTTTCCGAAGGTCTGGGGTAAACGGATATACCCTGAATTAAAAAGGCATATCCGTTGTTATAACGCAACATTTGAGTTATTTCTGTTTTTCTCCCCTCAAATCTATAACCCGCTTTGCCTTTCCCACCGAGCGCTCTATTGTCTTGGGCTCGGCAAGCTGAACCTTGGCATCAATACCCAAAACAACATGGAGCTTATGGCGTATATGCTTTTCAAGCGACTCAAGTCTTGAAAACGAATCGAGAAGCGAGCTGTCCTCAAGTTCTACAACAACCTTAAGCTCATCAATATATCCGTTTTTAGTAACCACAAGCTGATAGTGCGGGCTTATGTGTTCAATGCCCAAAAGCACGCTTTCAACCTGAGTGGGGAATACATTTACGCCCCTGATGATAAGCATATCGTCTGTTCTGCCCTGAATTTTGTGCATACGGACGCTTGTCCTTCCGCAGGGACAAGGCTCGTACATAAGGCAGGTTATGTCCTTTGTGCGGTATCTCAACAGGGGAATACCCTCTTTCGAAACCGTGGTTATTACAAGCTCTCCAAACTCACCCTCCGGCAACACCTCGCCTGTTTCGGAGTTTATGATTTCGGGAATGAAAAAGTCCTCGTTAATATGCATGCCCGTCTTGTGAATACATTCACCCGAAACGCCCGGACCTATAAGCTCACTCATTCCATAGTTTTCCGTGGCGATAATGCCCCAGCGTTTTTCAAGCTCCGCACGCATCTCCTCCGTAGAACCCTCCGCACCGAAAAGCCCGACTTTAAGGCAGATATCCGATTTTTTTACGCCGAGATCTTCCATTACCTCCGCCATGTAAAGTGCGTATGACGGCGTACTTACAAGGATTGTGCTTTTATAGTCCTGCATAATCATAATCTGTTTTTCGGTGTTTCCGCTTGACATGGGTATAACCGTCGCTCCGATTTTCTCAAGCCCGTAGTGAAGCCCGAAAGCGCCGGTAAACAGTCCGTAGCCGAAGGCTATCTGCGCCGTGTCGTCCGCCGTCGCACCCGCCATTGTGGCAAGCCTTGCAACGCACTCGCTCCACATATCAAGGTCTGCTGCGGTATAGCCGACCGTCGTCGGTTTTCCCGTCGTTCCGCTTGAGGCGTGGATACGAACTATATTTTTCATCGGAACCGCAAAAAGTCCGAAGGGATAGTTGTCACGCAGGTCGTCCTTAACGGTAAAGGGTATTTTTTTAATATCCTCAAGTGTTTTTATGCTGTCGGGGGTTATGCCCGCCTCGTCCAGTTTTTTGCGGTAAAAGGGAACCTTGTTGTAAACCCTTTTTACCGTTGCCTGCAAACGCCTGAGCTGAAGCGCCTGCATATCCTTTCTGGACATTGTCTCTATTTCCTTGTTCCACATTTGATTTTATCTCCCTCCGGTCTCAATCCCAAACGATGATTTTATATGATCGACTGGTACACTTTTTGTCAAAAGGCTTACGACAGGAACAATCACAACCGAAACCACCATCGCACATACGCCAAACTGGGGTGACATGCTCATCGCAACTTTGAAATCACCAGAGGTTATGGTATATATTGTGGTAAGAGCCACGACTGTAACTAGCCCGCTTATAAGCCCTGCCCATGCACCGGCCTTAGTGGTCTTTTTGTAGTAAAGTCCCCAAATGAACGGCCCGATAAAGCAGCCCGACACTATGCCCCATGAGAAGGACATAAGGTTTACGATAAAGGTTATGTTGGTAACCGCGAAAAGGAAGGATGCCGCCACAAACAACAGGCAGAGAAGGCGAAGCGCTGTAACCTTGTGCTGCTCCTTTATGTTCGGGTGTACTACCGGCAAAAGGTCAACCGAAATTGCGCTTGACGATGTTAAAACGACACCCGCAAGCGTAGACATTGAAGCCGAAAGCAGAAGGAGCATTATAACCGCTAAAATAATGGTTGTTATAAGGCTTCCGTCGTTTCCGAGCGCCTGCATTAAAATTTGAGGGACAACCATATCAAAACCGTCCTTGGGCATTCCTTTTTCCGCAATGGGAACAAAAATCCTGCCGAGCACGCCGACATAGTATGCGCTGACGCCGATTATGAGGGCAAACGATGTTGAAATAACCGTTGCCTGCTTTATGCTCTTTTCGTCCTTTATTGCATAATACTTCATAATCATCTGGGGAAGTCCCCATGTTCCGAAGCTTGTAAGCATTATGTTGTATGCAAGGAACTTCCAGTTGCTACCGCCGAACCAGTTTGTAAGGCTTGTATTCCCTGCCGCGTCACCAAGCGCCTTTATCTTGGCAAACCCGGTCGAAAATCCGCCGACCGCAGGATTGTATGTAATGGCAAAAACCATTACCACAGCGCCCGCTATCATAATTACACCCTGGATAAAATCGTTGTATGCCGTTGCGACATAACCGCCGAAAACGAGATATATCGCAGTCAGAATCGCAACGATAGACATTACTATCATTATGTCGGCGCCGGGGAATATTGTTACGAAAAGCGAGCCGAGCCCCTTGTAAACAGCCGCCGAATAGGGGACAAGAAAAACAAATATTATAAGTGCGGAATAAACCTTCATTGCCGTGCTTCCGTAGCGTCCCTCAAAAAATTCGGGCATTGTTTTAGCGCCGAGCCTGTGTGTCATTCCTCTTGTGCGTTTTGCAAGAATGAGCCACGCTATAAGGCTTCCCAAAATTGCATTACCCACACCTATCCATATTGAAGCATAACCTATGTCCCAGCCGTGCTTGCCCGCATAGCCGATGAATATTACTGCGGAAAAATATGTCGTACCATAAGCAAACGCGCTAATCCATGCGCCTATTTTACGCCCGCCGAGCAAAAAACCTTCAACGGTTTTAGCTCTTTTTGTGGCATAAAACCCGACCAGTACCATAATTATCGAAAACAATATCAATGCCACAATCGTTGTCATCTGAACCTGTGCGAGATTCTGCATACTTACCGTACCCATCATCAAAACCCTCCTTAAATTTATTTTACTACAATATTTACAAGTCTTTTGGGGATAACTATAACCTTTATAATCTCTTTATCCCCTAAAAACTCGGTTATTTTCTCAGCAGCAAGCGCCTTCGCCCTGACCGATTCATTATCTTCGTCCGCTCCGACAACAAGCTTATCCCTTACCTTGCCGTTTATCTGAATTACTATTTCAATCTCATCATCGACCGTTTTTGCGGGATCGTAACTCACCCATTTTTGGTCCGTTATCGCACCCTTCGCCCCGATTTTCTCCCAAAGCTCTTCGGTAATATGCGGCGCAAACGGATTCAAAAGAATTAATAGTGTCTTAAACTCGCCCTTTGTTACCGCTCCTACCCTTGTTATCTCGTTTATCAGGCTCATAAGTGCGGCTATGGCGGTGTTAAACTTCATTCGGTCGATATCTTCGGTAACCTTTTTTATTGTTTTGTGCATAATGCTCTCAAGCTCCGGTGAGTAGCCTTCGCCGTCCTTTAGAATGTCCGTAAGCCCCCACACGCGCTCCAAAAACTTGAAGCAACCCTTAACGCCCTGCATAGACCACGGAGTTGCCTGGTCGAATGCGCCGATAAACATCTCATAGGTTCTGAAGGTATCCGCCCCGAAATCCCTTACTATATCGTCGGGGTTTATAACATTGCCCCTCGACTTGCTCATCTTCTCGCCGTTCTCGCCGAGTATCATTCCGTGGGAGGTTCTTTTTTGATAGGGCTCACTTGTCGGAACAACGCCAATGTCATAGAGGAACTTATGCCAGAACCTCGAATAAAGAAGGTGAAGGGTCGTATGCTCCATTCCGCCGTTGTACCAGTCAACGGGAAGCCAGTATTTAAGCTCATCCATTCCGGCGAGGAAATCCTTGTTTTTCGGGTCGATATACCGAAGGAAATACCATGACGAGCCTGCCCATTGCGGCATTGTGTCCGTCTCCCTCTCGGCGGCGCCCCCGCACTTCGGACAAGTTGTTTTGACCCAGTCCGTAAGCTTCGCAAGCGGAGATTCGCCCTCGTCACCCGGCTCAAAGTTTTCTGTTTCGGGGAGGAGAAGCGGAAGCTCACTTTCGGGAATCGCAACATACCCGCACTTTTCACAATGCACGAGGGGTATGGGCTCGCCCCAATACCTCTGGCGCGAGAAAACCCAGTCACGAAACTTGTAGTTAACCTTTTTTACGCCTATTTTGTTATCTTCGAGATACTTAATCATGGCGGGAATGGCAGCGGTTACCTCCATTCCGTTCATGAAGCCCGAATTTACCATTATGCCCTTGTCAACATCGGTGTACGCTTCTTTTTGAACATCGACTCCGCCCGAAACAACCTCTATTATCGGGAGACCGAATTTTTTTGCGAAGTCCCAGTCACGCGAATCGTGTGCGGGAACAGCCATAATCGCACCCGTTCCGTATGTAACCAGAACATAGTCCGATATCCATATCGGAATTTCCTTGTTGTTTACGGGATTTATCGCGCTTATGCCTTTTAGCATAACTCCGGTTTTTTCCTTTGCAAGCTCGGTCCGCTCAAACTCTGATTTCTTTGCGGCGGCGGCTTTATACTCCATAACCTCCGCCAAATTCGTAATTTTGTCCTTGTACTTTTCCACATACGGGTGTTCGGGCGACAAAACCATATAGGTCGCGCCGAATAGCGTGTCGGGGCGGGTTGTGTAAACGGTTATAATGTCATCGGTTCCGCTTACCTTAAAGTTGACCTCCGCACCCTCGGAACGCCCTATCCAGTTTTTCTGCTGAATTTTAACCTTTTCGATATAATCAAGCCCGTCCAAATCGTCTATTAAACGCTGGGCGTATTTTGTTATTTTAAGCATCCACTGGCTTTTTTCCTTTTGAACAACCTCGCTTCCGCAACGCTCGCAAACGCCGTTTACAACCTCCTCGTTAGCAAGCCCAACCTTACAGCCCGTACAGTAATTTATCGGCATTTTCGCCTTGTACGCAAGACCGTTTTCAAAAAGCTTTAAAAAAATCCACTGCGTCCACTTGTAATACTCCGGGTCGGTTGTGTTAATCTCTCTTGACCAGTCAAACCCGAAACCGAGCATTTTAAGCTGTCTTTTGAAATTTTCAATGTTCTTTTCAGTTACGACAGCGGGATGGATTTTATTCGCAATGGCATAGTTCTCCGTCGGAAGTCCGAAGGCATCCCAACCCATCGGGAACAGAACATTATACCCCTCAAGGCGTTTTTTCCTTGTTATGATGTCGATTGCGGTGTAGCCCCGCGGATGTCCGACATGAAGCCCGTGTCCCGAAGGGTAGGGAAATTCGACAAGACCGTAAAACTTCGGCCTTGACTTATCCACACCTGCTCTGAAAGTCTGATTTTCGTCCCAGATTTTTTGCCACTTTTTTTCGATTTCTCTGTAATTGTACCGCACCGTTTTTACGCCTCCAATAACTCAGTTAAGCCGTTTTCCGTAATTTTAGTGATTTTTCCAGTCTATCTTCTTTCCGTCTGTCCAAAGATGTTCAAGATTGTAAAAATCCCGTGTTTCACCGAAGAAAATATGAACGATTACATCACGATAGTCAAGCAGCACCCATGTTGCGCTTCCGTAGCCCTCCTTGTGAAAGCCCGTTTCACAGTCCTTCCCGCCGATTTGAAATTCAACCTCGTCGGCAAGCGCCTTAACATGGGTTGAGGAGGTTCCCGAACAGATAATAAAATAATCGGCTAACTGACTTATACCGCTTATGTCGATTACCTCAATCCCCTGCGCCTTTTTATCGTCTAAAATTGTTGCAATTCTTTTCGCAAGCTCAAATGACATAAATTACTCCTTCTATCTTTGTTTTAAGAGAATATAGTTCCTTGCATTTACTGTTTCGGGGTGAAGCATCCTTTTATTTCTCAAAAGCTTTGCTATGGTGTAATCAAGCCCCTCCAAAACCGCTAAGTCAAGGTTTATGTATGATGTTTTTCTTATTTCGTCAACTCCGGCAAAGGTTCTTCCCTCTTCCGTGTAATCCGCAACATAAACGATTTTTGTAAGAAGAGGCATGTCCGCCTTGGCTGTTGTATGATATCTTATCGCATCATATATTTCGGGGTCGTCTATCCCTAATTCGCGTTTTGCATACTCTGCGCCCAAAACCGCGTGAATAAGTTTTTTTTCTTCTTTTGTTATGCTATCCAAAGTAATTCGGTATTTCTCACACAATTTAAACATCTCATCAAAGTCAAGCTCTTTAACACAATCATGCGCCAGTCCCGCCAAAACCGCCTTTTCGGCATCTGCCCCGTAGTGCAGGGCAAGGGCTTTCGCCTCCTTTGCCACACCTTCGCAGTGCGCAAAACGGGCTTCGGACATTGTTTCTTTAAGAGCGCTTCTTATCTGATCCGTCTGCATATAGAAATCATCCCTCATTTATATAATTTGTGTTTTCTTATATACCTCTCAACATTGTCGGGAAGCATGTATTTTATCGGCAGACCTTCCTGCACCCTGCGCCTTATTTCCGTTGATGAAATCTCAAGAATAGGCACCTCAAGGGTATGAATAACAAACCCGTATTTTTCGGTTATACTTTTTGAAATCTCCGCAACATCAAGAAATTTTCCGGTCATTCTGTTTATCGAAATTATCTCAAAAAGCTTTGCAAGCTTTCGGAAGTTTTTCCATGATGCCATATCGTAGAGCGAATCCGCACCCACGATATAATAAAACAGGTCATTCGGATAGAGCTTTTTAAGCTCGGTCATTGTGTCGATTGTGTATGAAATTGTATCTTTTGCAACCTCTATGTTGGAAACCTCAAAACAGGTATTCGACTTTACCGCCAAGCTCACCATATTAAAGCGGTGCTGTTTGTCGGTTACATTTATCATAACCTTATGGGGCGGTATCCCCGTCGGGATAAACATAACCTTATCGAGGGCGAAAACCTGCATTGCGTTTTCGGCTATAAAAAGATGACCGTAATGTATGGGGTCAAAGGTTCCGCCCAGCACTCCGATTTTTTGCATCCGAAAACCGCCCTCCTTCCTGCCCGGCAAACCAATGCAAAGCAATGCTATTCATCCGAAAATTTTTCCATAAGGTCGGGCCTTTTTTGCATTGTACGCTCCTTCGCCTTCTCCTTCCGCCACTTTACTATGTTGGCATGGTGCCCCGAAAGCAAAACGGGAGGAACCTCCCTGCCCATAAACACGGGCGGGCGGGTGTACTGAGGATATTCCAAAAGCCCGTTGTAGTGGGATTCGTCACAAAAACACTCCTCGCTCGGCAGTACGCCCGGAACAAGACGGCACACCGCGTCGCACAATACGGCGGCGGGAATTTCTCCGCCGGTCAGGACATAGTCGCCGATTGAAACCTCAATATCGACGATTTCCTCGATAATGCGCTCATCAACGCCTTCATAGTGACCGCATAGGATTATTATATGCTCTTTTTGTGAAAATTCCTTTGCTAATTTTTGGTTTAGTATCCTCCCCTGCGGCGACATATATATTACAAAAGGAGACCCACCCTTTGCAAGGCTTTCATACGCCCTGTAAATAGGCTCCGGCTGCATTATCATTCCTCTGCCTCCGCCGTAGGGATAGTCGTCGACGCGCCTGTGCCTGTCGGTTGAAAAGTCGCGGATGTTTACGCAATTTATGCTTATAATACCGTTTTTTTGAGCCCTGCCGATTATGCTTTCGGAAAGTATGCCCGACACCATTTCGGGAAACAGCGTCAAAATATCAATCCTCATCACGCAGTCCCTCCATAAGCTCAACATCCATGCGCCGGTTTTTTATGTCGACTTTTTTTATAACCTGCTTTATTGCGGGGATTAAAATTTGCTTCCCGCTGTCGCTTTTTACAACATACACATCATTGCTCCCCGTAGGAAAGCAATCGTCGATAATACCCAAACTCTGTCCGTCCTCATAAACTTCAAGTCCGATAAGGTCCTTTATATAATAGGTATCCTCGTTAAGCTCGCCAAGGTGTGAACGCTCGGTATAAAGGATTTTGTTTTTAAGCCTCTCTGCGTCGTCGATTGAATCGACCCTGTCAAGTTTTAAGATAACGCTTCCCTTGTGGAATCTTACATTTTCAATCGAATGATTTTCACCGTTTACCGTAACGCTTTCCAATCGGGTGAAAATGTCGGCATCGTCGCACCAGGGCGTAACCTTTACCTCGCCCTTTAAGCCGTGGGTGTTAACCAGTTTCCCGATTTCCAAAAGCTCGTCCACATTATCACCAGCCTTGCCGCCATAGTTCGCTTTTGTATACAAACATGGGGAGAAAGCGCAAAGACTGCACCCTCGCCCCAGTTCTCAAACGATATCCACTATTACCTTTTTCTTCTCTTTTGCAGCCGAGGCACGAATTACGCTACGGATAGCCTTCGCTATCTTGCCCTGTTTACCTATGATTTTTCCCATATCGGTTGCCGCAACCCTAAGCTCTAAAACCAGAGACATTTCGGTTTCGACTTGTGTAACGCTCACCTCGTCCGGCTTTTCAACCAACGATTTCGCGATAAATTCAAGTAATTCTTTCATAGCAAACTACCCTTTCTTCCCGCGGCGGTTTGATTCTTTCATAAATTAAACGGGAAAAAATCAAACCGCCCGCCACAGTCATCATTTTTTAGAATTGACGCAAATACCGCCCGGCAGTTGCTTAAATACCGCTGATTTTTAGAAGCTTTTTAACGGTATCGGTGGGTTGTGCGCCGTTTTTAATCCACTTTTGAGCTTTCTCCGTATCAATCTTAATCTCAGCCGGATTCGCAAGCGGATTATAGGTTCCTATCTCCTCGATAAATCTTCCGTCTCTGGGATATCTCGAATCAGCAACAACCACACGGTAAAAAGGTGCCTTTTTTGCGCCCATTCTTCTTAACCTGATTTTTACAGCCATGTTATTTACACCTCCAATGCTTACATTAAATGTTTTAAACCGCCAAAATACCGTAAAACCTGTATTTTGCGCGGGCAAAATCTATGCAAAAGGAAAACGCATTTTTCCTCTGCCGCCTTTTTTCATTCCGCCGAATTGCTTAAACATCGCCTTCATCTGTTCAAACTGTTTAAGCAGGGCGTTTATATCCTGAACCTGTGTGCCGCTCCCCAGCGCTATGCGCCGCTTGCGGCTTGAATTTATAATTGAGGGGTTTTCCCGCTCTTTTTTGGTCATGCTCTTAATTATCGCACCTGTGCGAACAAGCTTTTTTTCGTCTATTTTAGCCCCCGAAAGCGCCTTTTGGTTTATCCCCGGTAACATTCCGAGTATGCTTTCGATGGGACCCATGTTTTTCATCTGTTCAAGCTGTTCCAAAAAGTCGTTAAGGTCAAACTGCTGCTTTCTAAGCTTTTTTTCAAGCTCTTCCGCTTTTTTAAGGTCAAACGCATCCTGCGCCTTTTCGATAAGGCTAAGGACATCGCCCATGCCAAGTATTCGGCTCGCCATCCTCTCCGGGTGAAAAGGCTCGATATCCTCAAGTTTTTCGCCCGTGCCCACGAACTTAATCGGCTTTCCCGTAACCGCGCGGACGCTGAGTGCCGCACCGCCCCTTGCATCGCCGTCAAGCTTGGTCAGGATTACTCCGTCTATTACAATACTATCGTTGAAGCTTTTAGCCGCATTAACGGCATCCTGCCCCGTCATTGCATCTATAACCAAAAGGGTTTCGGTAACATCAATGTTTTTCTTGATGCTTCGAAGCTCCTCCATAAGCTCTTCATCGATATGAAGCCTTCCCGCAGTGTCTAATATGACAATGTCATTTCCATTTTTGTCTGCGTGCAAAAGCGCAGACTTTGAGATTTCGACAGGCTTAGTGCTCTCTGCCTTAAACACGGGAACGCCAAGCCTTTCGCCGACGATTTCAAGCTGTTGCACAGCGGCGGGGCGGTAAACATCGCACGGCACAAGAAGCGGTCTTTTACCCTGTTTTTTAAGAAGGCCGCCAAGCTTTGCGGCGGTCGTGGTTTTACCCGCACCCTGAAGCCCCGCCATCATAATGACGGTAGGCGGCTTTGGAGATATGTTAATCTTCGCGCCCGCTCCGCCCATGAGGACGGTAAGCTCTTCATTGACTATTTTAATTATCTGCTGTCCGGGAGTAAGCGACTCTAAAACCTCTGCGCCCAAAGCGCGCATCGTCGCCTTTTCGATAAAATCCTTAACGACCTTAAAGTTTACATCCGCCTCTAACAGAGCAAGCTTTATTTCACGCATACCCTCGCGTACATCGGCCTCGGTTACCTTGCCTTTGCCGCGAAGCTTTTTGAACGCGCTCTGAAGTTTTTCGGACAAGCTGTCAAATGCCATACCCTGCCCAAGCCTTTCTTTACTCTTTTATAATTTCAAGCTGTTTTTTCATCCGTTTCAGGCGGGGAGCAATCCACGGCACCGCCGAAACATTTTCGATCGTTTCCATTTCTTCTATTTCTTTTAAAATCTCTTCCGCGGCATTTTTAATGGCAATATATCGCCTTGCAAGACCCAAATTTTCCTCGGCATCCTTTAAAATCATTTCCGCTCTTTTTATATTGTCCCTTACTCCCTGGCGGGTTATGCAAAGATGCTCGCTTATCTCCGCAAGCGATAAATCCTCATTATAATACAAGTCGATAACATCCGCCTGCTTGTCGGTAAGCATGTTGTGATAAAAATCAAACAAAAGCGTAATGTTAAGATCTTTACTCATATTATTCCCCCCCCTTGCCTGTAAAGCAAATTACTTTACACATTATATTATAAAGCTATTGCCTTGTCAAGGGGATTTCTCCGATTTGTGAGTTTTCATCTGAGATGGTTTCATTTGCCTTTCGGATTTGTGCATTTTCCTCATTTTTTTCTTTCAGCGACTGAATATTATCCTCAAGCTCGCGAAGGGCCTTCCCGTAATTCTCCCAATCCGCATCCTTTGAAAACGCTTTAACATCGTTAAAACTGTCAACAACCCGATTTATAACATCCTCAAGGCTTTCCTCGTTTGTTGTGACAAGGGTCGGGCGGTTTACGCCGAACAGAGTTTTCAAAGCCTCGTCAAGAGTGGGCTTTGACACAACCCTTTCTCCGTATGCCACAACAATGCGCTTAACCTCGGGAAGCCGCCCGTATTCCGTTCCCGCAGAGATGTATATCGGCTCTACATACAAAATGCTGTTTTCAATCGGGATAACAAGCAGATTGCCGCGGACAACCTCCGACCCGCTCCGGTTCCAAAGCGCAAGCTCCTGTGCGATTGACGGCTCGTTGTCTATTTTGTTTTCAATGTCATACGGGCCGTATACATTTTCATTGTTTCCGAAATTATAGCATACAAGTTTTCCGTAGTTTTCGGGAGAGGACCTTGCCGCAAGCCATGAAACCATATTCGTCTTGTTAAGAAGGGTATAGGGCTGCATTAAAACAAGCTCTTCACTCTTTCCGCCTCCAACCTTCATAAGGTTGTAATAAGGCTCGACATAGACCTCTTCCTCACCCATGTACTTTTCCTTTGCATACGCCCATATTCCGCGCTTTTCGTAAAAATCGGCGGAATTGTCCACATGATACCTTTTAAGCATCTCGGACTGAATTTTGAATATCCCCTCGGGATAGCGGATATGCCGCGCAAGGTCAGACGGAAAAGCGGACTGTTCGAACAGGGTGGGGTAAATCCTGCGATAGCTTCGTATTATCGGGTCACCCTCATCGGTTACATAAAACTTAACCTCTCCGTCATACGCATCCACAACCGCCTTAACGGAGTTTCTTATATAGTTTATATCGCCGCTTCCGCTGTACTGTGAATAGGGGAACCAGGACGACGAGGTGTATCCGTCCACAACCCATTTAAGCCGTCCAAAGTCGTCTATAAGAATGTAAATATCACTTTCAAAACTTAAGAACGGAGCAACCATTTTTACGCGCTCCAAAACATTGCGGTTTTTCAAAAGCCTACTGTCGCGGCTTATCTGGTCGGAAATGAGAAGATTTATATCACCGTGCTTGAAGGCATAAATCAGCTTGTTCAAAAAGCTGAGCCTTATACCCCCGCTTCCGGTGTAGGTATAGCCCTCGGTTTCTATCTCGTCAAGCTCCTTGTCGCGCGTTCCCGTAATAATATAGTCCCGACTCGTTTCTCCGTAGTAAATCCTCGGCTGAGAAATAGTCGGCGCACCCTCAAGTGAGCGGGGAGGAATGTCCCTGATTATAAAATACGGCTGTCCCTGCTCGGTTATACGGTTTATGGGGTTCATAACTACGCCCGTTCCGTGGGTGTATTTCATTTTTGTATTGATGTAGTTTTTCGCCGTATCGTCAAGCCTTTCGGTCGTTATCTCCCTCGCCGCAATCGCAACCGCCATAGGCCTGTCGCCTATCACATACGGCACAATATCCGTATCGGTAAAGTGATAATAATTCCGTATCGACTGTATGCGGTTTGCGGTTGCGACCGTCTGGGCATAGTCGATAAGACGGATATTGTTTACCGTATCAAGGTTTTTCATTATATCCTGTCCGTTAAGATCATATTTCACTTTAAAATCATAATTCTCGATTTTGTCAAGCCCGTAAGCCGCGCGGGTAAAGTCAATATTGCTCTGCATATATGCCGCCTCAACCGCGAATTCGTCAGGGTCGACAATCAACGTCTGCACGGTCTGCGCAATAAGCATAACAACTAAAATTGCCGTAGGATACAGCAACACCGTCATTACTGCGTACCTGTATTTTGAGTTAAGCGTAAAAATAATCGTCAGAATCACTATCGAAATCAGCAGGATGGGCAGAATCCTGTAAAACTGAACCCATACATTTATATCAACATATCCTCCGCCGGTAAATTCGTTACCCGAATCGTAGAGGATATCCTCGGCTGCGTATCTGTACGAAGCCGCTTTTAACAGAAAGTAAATGATAATCGTTGTAATCTGATGTACTATTATTCCTTTCTCCTTAAGAAGCTGTTTTGAATTATAAAAATCAAACCGTGCGTAAAGCACTATATATGAAAGCGCCGTAAACAGCATAAAAAACACGCCGAAGGCTAATAGCGTGTTGGTCACGGAAATATAAAAAGGACGCTGGAATATATAATAGCCCACATCCTTATGGAATATTGGGTCGCCCAGGTTAAACCACTCGCTCGTAAGAAAGGGCAGAAATTTTGCAGCTACCATACGCCTTGTGTAATCCGCAAAGATTACCCCGGTTACAAGGCTTATAAGCACAAGCGGGAAAACCTTTTTCAGATAGAAAAACGACGAATCAATCGCAAGAAGGTTCCTTCTCATAATAAGAAGGTTTGAAAGAATCAAAGTGAAAAACACCAAAAACGCTATCCCGAAGGTTATTACGCCTACATTAAAGTCGCGCCAGAAAACCTCCGTAAACCTTTCGCCTACCTCCCGAAGTTCAATATATTCCGTGTATATTCCCGAAAAAATGACAATCAGAATAAACAGGGCTAAAAACGCCGCTATTGCGATCATACGCTTTATAGGTATTTTTTTCAATTATCATACCCCCAATACACGCACTACTCAAACAATGCTTTTACATAATCCTCCGCGGAAAACGGCTGAAGGTCGTCAATACGCTCTCCCACTCCGACAAAACGGACGGGGATATTTTGCTCCTTGGATATTGCGATAACGATTCCGCCCTTTGCCGTACCGTCAAGTTTTGTGAGAATAATGCCGCTTATATCCGCCGCACCGGCAAAGCTTTTTGCCTGGGAAAGCGCGTTTTGTCCCGTAGTTGCATCCAAAACAAGCAAAACCTCTTTTTGCGCCTCGGGAAACTCCCGCCCTATAACCTTGTTGATTTTGGCAAGCTCATCCATAAGGTTCTTTTTGTTGTGGAGCCTTCCCGCAGTGTCACAGATTAAAATGTCCTTCTTCCTCGACTTCGCCGCGCCTATCGCATCATATACCACGGATGCGGGGTCGCTCCCCTCGCTTTGCTTTATTATGTCAACCCCCGCGCGGGTTGCCCAAATATCAAGCTGGTCTATCGCCGCCGCCCTGAAGGTATCCGCCGCCGCAAGGATGACGCTTTTGCCTTGCTCTTTATAGTATGCGGCAAGCTTTCCCGCACTTGTTGTTTTTCCCGTGCCGTTAACCCCGATTACCAGTATAACAGCCGGACTTTTAACCTCAAGCGGTACGCTGTTTCCCATTATATCGCCGATAATCTCGCACAGCGCACCCCGAAGCGCCTCGCCGTCACGGATTTTGTCCTCCCTCGCCTTCTGGCGAAGCCTCTCTATGATGTCTTCCGATGTTTCAAATCCGACATCGGACATTATTAAAACCTCTTCAAGCTCCTCAAAAACTGCGTCGTCCAGCTTTGTAAAAAGTCTTATTACATCGGCTGTGCGGGTCGAAAGCTGTTGGCGTGTTTTTTCAAGTCCGCCCTTTAGTTTTTCAAAAAATCCCATCAAAGAAAAGTTCCTTCCTTTAATAAATCAAATTGGTGTTAAACCCTGTAAAGTCTCGGTTTTTTCTATGCCAGCATTGCTTCTCTTTCCACATCGTCGATATTAAGCGAAAGAAGGCTTGTAACGCCCTGCTCCTGCATTGTTACCCCATACAGAATGTTAGCCGCTTCCATGGTTCCCCGCCTGTGCGTTACAACCACGAACTGTGAGTCTTTTGCAAACTTTTTGAGATAGTCGGCAAAGCGGTAGGTGTTCAAATCGTCAAGCGCCGCCTCAATCTCGTCAAGAATACAAAACGGTGACGGGCATGCCTTTAAAATTGCGAACAAAATCGCTATGGACACAAGCGCCTGCTCTCCGCCTGACAGCTGAAGCAGACTTTTCAGCGCCTTGCCCGGAGGCTGTACTTCGATTGTCACGCCGCTTGTCAAAACATCATCGGGCTCCGTCAGCGCAAGACTTGCCCTTCCGCCTCCGAAAAGCTCTGCAAACACCTGATTGAAATTTTCGTTTATAATCCTGAATTTTTCGACAAAACGCTCTTTCATTATTATAACCATATCTGCGATTACCGCTTCAAGATTTTTCTGCGCCTGCGCCAAATCATTGCGCTGTTCGGTCAAAAACTCAAAGCGCTCTTTTATATTCGCATATTCCTCTATGGCGTCTATGTTGATGTTTCCGAGAGATTTTATCTCTTCCTTTAAAGAGTTTATGCTCTTTTGCGATTTCGTAATACTTCCGGTGTCTTTTCTGTACTCCTCCGCGGCGGAAAGGGTAAGCTCATACTCCTCCCACAGACGATTTATTATGTTTTCAAGCTCGGTCTGCGCCTTTGTTTTTCTGTTCTCCAATCTGCCCTGCTCCTGCTGGAGCTTTAGCTGTTCCTCCTGCTTTGCGCTTAGGGAGCTTTGCTTTTGCTTGATACTCTCCTCCGTTTTACGACGCTTTGCCAGAAGGTCGGAAACCTCGCCTTTTAAGGTCTTTATTTCTTCCTTGAGTTCATTGATTTGTTGCGTCTTAAACTCTATATCGTCATTTATATCCTCATTTTTGCTTATTATTTCGGCAATGCTTTGTTTTTTCTGTTCAATGGAGCGTTCAACCTCGCCCCGACGGATTTTGAAAAGCTCGGTACGCTCGCTATGCAGTTGGATATCCTTTTCTATACCGTTCTTTTCCATTTTTAAGCTCAGCTGTGCGGCGGATTTTTCATCCTTGCGCTGTGCAAGCTCCGCCATTTTATCTTTGTAAAGCTCTTGCTTCTTTTCAAGCAATTCAATTTCGGAGTTTATACTCTCCGCGGTTTTTGCAAGGCGGTCCATTTCGCCTTTTAGCGAATCAGCCTTTTCAACCACCTGCTTTTGCTCCGCCAAAAGCGCAGCCTTTGCCTCATCCATCGACCGGAGGAATTCCTTGGAATGTTTAAGCTCCGCAGAAACGGAAATCCCCTCCAAGCGCACGGCACGAAGCTCATCGGCATTTTTTTCCGCCTCCTCACGCAAAGCGGCAAGCTTTTTCTCAAAAACCCTCTCTTTTTCCGCCGCCGCCTTGCAATCGGCCTTCAGTCTTTTTGCAAGCTCCGAAAGTGTTGCAAGCTCGTTAGCGCGGGAGAAAAGCCCCGCCGTGCCCGTTCTGCTACCGCCGGATATTGCCCCGCCGGGGGTAAAAAGTTCACCCTCAAGCGTCACTATTCTGAAGCGATAGCCGTATTTTCTCGCAAGCGATATAGCGTTTGCGGCGTTGTCAACGACAGCCACCCGCCCCAAAAGACCTGTTACTATCCCCTCAAATTTTTTGTCAAATGTAACAAGCTTCGACGCCGGGCCTATATAACCCTTGTTTGATTCAATACCCTTTTCATCCAAAACTCCGCCCTTTGCGGCGCTGATCGGAAGGAAGGTAGCCCTTCCCGCCTTGGTTTTCTTCAAAAATTCTATTGCCGCCTCGGCATCCTGCTCGGTTTGTGTCACTATGTTCTGCGCCGCGGCGCCCAATGCCGTTTCAATCGCAACGGTGTATTGTTCTGGAACCTTCAGAATTTGTGCCACCGTGCCTAAAATGGAAACTCCTTTAAGCTCGCCGTCTTTGCTTTCATGGGACTGCATTACTGCTTTTACGCTTCTGCTGTAGTTATCAAAGGATTTTTCCATATCGTCAAGCAGCTTTACGCGGGACAAAGTCTGTTCGAGCTTTATCTGAAGGTCCTGCCCCTCCTGACGAAGCCTTGCATATTCCTCATTTGCTTTGCTTAACTCTTTTTCGGCTTGTTTGCTCTTTTTTTCAAGAGCCTCCGCCATTTTCGCCTTATCCTTTTCGGACTTTTCAAGGGAAGCAACCTTTTCGACAAGAGCCTGCAAGCTGTCATTTTTGTCCGAAATTTCTTTATCTATCGCCTTGCTCCTTGCTTCAAAGCTTTGGGCAAGTGCGCTGTAATTCCCTGTCTTTGAGCGTATCTGCGCCGCCTCGTTCATCTTTTCTATTATATCGGCGCCGATTTGCTCGACGATTGAGGCAAGATCCGACTCCTCCTTGGAAAGAACCTCGATTTCGGCGGCAAGCGCCCCGATTTTTTCGTCAAGCTCTTTGTCCTTGCTCAAAAGCTGTTCGAGATGGCCGTCCTTTTCGTAAAGAGTGCCGTCAAGCTCCCAGAGTTTTTCCTTATCTTCCTCTATTTCGCCTTCAATGCGCTTTATGCTCTCTTTATTGTGCTCTATCCTGCTTTTTAATACCTCTATATCACTCTGAAATGCGGCAAGAGTTTTTGAATTTTCCTCCTGTTGTAGCCGCTTTTGCTCCGCACTCTCGTCATCCGCGCGCATATCGTCAAACATTTTCGATATTTCGGACTGTGTGTTTTCAATGTCGCCCCTGATTTGCGCGGCGCGGCTTTCCACATCACCCAGTATGTTCTCGGCATCATTGAGCGCCTTTTTGAAGCGTTCTATGTTCTCCAATGACACATTTACCTCAAGAACCTTAAGCTGTTCCCTTAAATTAAGGTATTTTTTCGCCTTCTCCGCCTGCAGCCTTAAAGGCTCAAGCTGGGTTTCAAGCTCTGTTATTATGTCGCTGACGCGGGTTATGTTTTCCTGAGTGTGGGCAAGCTTGCGCTCTGCCTCCTCCTTGCGGTAGCGGTATTTGGCTATCCCCGCAGCCTCCTCGAAAATCTGGCGTCTGTCCTCCGGCTTGCTGTTTATTATTTCGTCAATCCTGCCCTGACCGATTATCGAATATCCGTCGCGTCCCACGCCCGTATCCATAAAAAGCTCATGTATGTCCTTTAACCGACAGGCGGACTTATTTATAAAATATTCGCTCTCTCCGGAGCGGAAAACCCGCCTTGTGACAGCGACCTCATCATAGTCTATTCCAAGTTTTTTATCGGAGTTGTCGATATAAAGAGTAACCTCGGCAAAGCCCAAAGGCTTGCGCTTTTGAGTTCCCGAAAAAATCACATCCTGCATATTGCCACCGCGAAGGGATTTCGCGCTCTGCTCGCCCATTACCCAGCGGATTGCATCGGCTATGTTGCTCTTTCCGCTTCCGTTGGGCCCGACAACCGCCGTTATGCCTTTCCCGAATTCAATATTTGTTTTTTCGGCGAAGGACTTAAAGCCCTGTATTTCCAAACTTT
This sequence comes from Firmicutes bacterium ADurb.Bin193, assembly GCA_002070105.1. GTDB lineage: Bacteria > Bacillota > Clostridia > Monoglobales > Firm-18 > MWCQ01. The sequence goes on from MWCQ01000002.1 coordinate 243,812, forward strand.
TTAAATACATCTGTTACATCCTTTATAATTTGTCATTGATACTGTTAAGCCTCTTTTCCACAAGCTCCCGAAAGCGCGGGTGGTATGGCCCTGCCACAAGGTTTTGCTCTGCCTCGTCTCCGCTTATAAGAAGCCCCAATCGTATGACTTTTATTCTATTTTCGTTAAAAACACGCATTATAACAGCGGATATTTCTACCGCCTGCTCAAGCGTAAGAGGAGTAAAACTTCCCTTTATATATTCGTCGTACAAATCGGTGTTTTTAAATACGAGGGTCGGATATATCCTTACAAAATCAGGCTTTAAGGCGGCTATGCGCCGTGCGGTGTATATTGATTTTTCCTCTGTGTCGCCGATTAAGCCTATCATCATCTGAAGCCCGAGCGTAAAGCCGTATTCCTTAATCATTCGTGCTGAGATTTCAACATCCTTTGCGGTATGTCCCCTGCCGTTTTGCATGAGGACATCGGCACACATGCTCTGAACGCCGAGCTCAATCTCGGTTACTCCCTTTTCCCTAAGGTTTTGGAGTATCTTTGAGTCTATGCAGTCTGGGCGGGTAGAAAGACGGATTCCGTCTATTAAACCCCTGTTTTTATATTCAAGGGCGACATTCAAAAGACTGTCCTGAATATCCCTGTCCACCGCCGTAAAGCTTCCGCCGTAAAAGGCGATATACACGCTATGCCTTTCTTTATCCATTGTAGATAGGTACTTTTCAGCCGTATCCCTCACGGTTTGAGGCGTTGCCTCGTCATGCGTGCCGGTTATGTGCCGCTGATTGCAGAAAGAGCATCGGTGGGGACAGCCTCTGTGTGGCACGAATATCGGTATTATCTTAAGTTTTTTCATTTTGTTCTCCGTTTGAATCTCCCCTGCCGCCTGTGCGGATAGAATCAGTCGGTTTTTGACCTTAATTTTATAAGAGCTTTTTTCGCCGCATCCTGTTCCGCATCCTTTTTGCTTCGACCTTTGCCGCTTGCAAGGCATTTGCCGTCCGAAAAAACCTCTACCGTAAAAACCTTAAGATGTTCGGGGCCCTCCTCCTTCACGCTGACATAGTCTACACTGCCCTCATGCTGTTGGACCTCCTCCTGAAGCTCGGTTTTATAGTCCTTGAATACTCCTTTGCCCTTTTTGACCATTTTAATGCTTGCGTCAAGGCTTTTTAAGACAAATTTTTCAGCGCAGGTTATTCCGCCGTCAAGATATATGGCGGCAATCACAGCCTCAAAAACATCCGCAAGAATGGACGGACGGGTTCTTCCCCCCGTCATTGCCTCGCCTTTGCTGAAAAAGATATAATCGCCCAAACCAAGACCTTCGGCGCATGAAGCAAGAGTTCTCTCGCACACAAGCGCCGCACGCATCTTAGAAAGCCCGCCTTCGGGTAGCTCCGTAAAATTGTTGTATATGTGCGTACTTATTACAAATGAAAGAACACTGTCGCCCAAAAACTCAAGTCGTTCATAGCTTTTTGAGACCTTTTTGTTCTCGTTGGCGTACGAACTGTGAGTAAGCGCGGTTTTGAGAAGCCTGTCATCTTTAAATGTATATCCGAGCTTTTTCATTAACTCATCCATTTTCGCCGCCTCCTGTCTGATGTGTCGCATATACAAAAAGCCCTAAAGGGCTTTTTTCAGACAACCGACAAACTCGGTCTACCGCAAGCGAATAATAAGGTTATCGCGAAAAATGATAAATCAATATTTTTACATGACGGGAACAATTATTCCCCTTGTCATTGCTTGCTTTTGCCCCGAATTGACCCTGCCGTCGATGACTTTATTTGTGGCAAATACACCTTGGTTTCTCAGCGTCTGTCAGCTTATCAAACTGAGCCCTAAAGGGCTTTTTCCTTAACGAAATTCACGATATCGCCGACGGTTTTAATATTTTCGGCATCCTCATCGGAAATTTCAATTTCAAATTCCTGCTCCATAGCCATAACAAGCTCTACAAGGTCAAGCGAGTCTGCGCCGAGGTCGTCCATCAGGGAGGACTCAAGCGTTACTTTATCCTCGCTTACACCAAGCTGTTCTACTATTATTTCTTTTATCTTTTCAAATTCCATAAATTTTACCTCCTGTTTTTATTTGTTTCCGCAAGGGCGACCTTGAAAAATATTACAAGCCTTGCCCCAGATTTATATTATAATATAATTATTGTTCCGTCAAGTATTTTTTACTTTTTTTTATTTAAAGAAATTGCGCATAATCTGCGCAATTTTGCGCTTCGGCGAAATGAATTCACCTTCGCTTACGCTCGCGCGGCGAGAGGATGCGTTCGGGAAAGCGCTTCGCGCCCGAACGCTTTATATTTAAGTTAAGAAATTGCGCATAATCTGCGCAATTTTGCGCTTCGGCGAAATGAATTCACCTTCGCTTACGCTCGCGCGGCGAGAGGATGCGTTCGGGAAAGCGCTTCGCGCCCGAACGCTTTATATTTAAGTTAAGAAATTGCGCATAATCTGCGCAATTTTGCGCTTCGGCGAAATGAATTCACCTTCGCTTACGCTCGCGCGGCGAGAGGATGCGTTCGGGAAAGCGCTTCGCGCCCGAACGCTTTATATTTAAGTTAAGAAATTGCGCATAATCTGCGCAATTTTGCGCCTTTCGCCCTACTGCTTTATTGGTTTACCAGATTTGTTATGGATTCAATTGCCTTTGCTTCATAAAACTTTTTCGCTTGCCTAATTGCGTTGGAAAGCGCAAGCGCCTTTGACGAGCCGTGTGCCTTTATGACCGCGCCGCACGCCCCCAAAACAGGCGCGCCGCCATGCTCGTTATAGTCGAATTTTTTCTTCAGACCGGAAAGTCCGCCTTTTAGCATAAGTCCGCAAAGCTTTGTTATGATGTTTTTCATAAACATCTCTTTAAGGTTTTTTGAAAAGTAAAGCGCGGTTCCCTCAATCGCCTTCAATAATATATTACCCTCAAAGCCGTCGGCGACCAAAACATCGACAACACCGTCCAAAATATCCCGCGCCTCGATATTCCCCACGAAATTAAGCGGGAGCGCGGAGATAAGTCCATATGCCGCCCTTGTTTTTTCGTTGCCCTTATGCTCCTCCGTTCCGTTGCTTAAAAGACCGACCCTCGGATTTTCAACGCCCAAAACAGCCTTTGAATATGCGTTTCCCATAATTGCAAACTGCTCCAAAAGCTCGGGCGTGCAATCCACATTCGCGCCGCAGTCTATAAGGATTGTGCTCTTACCGTTGGTCGGGATTATAGGCGCAAGCGCAACCCTTCTTATGCCCTTTATCCTTTTGACGATAAGCGTAGCGCCCGCAATCAGTGCGCCAGAATTCCCCGCAGACACAAAGGCATCACCCTCGCCCTTTGCAAGAAGGTTAAGCCCCACGACCATTGAGGAATCCGTCTTTTGCCGGACGACATTCACCGAGTCTTCATAAGTGATAACCTCGGAGGCTTGAACGATTGTTATATTCTTATCGTCTGTAAGGTGTTTTTTAATTTTTTCTTCGTCGCCGGTCAGGATTATCTCGACACCTAAATTCTGCACGGCAAGCATACAGCCTTTTACGATCTCGGCGGGCGCGTTGTCCCCGCCCATTGCATCAACAATAATTTTCATAATTAACTCCCTATTATTTCATATCTATAAGACTCCGGTTTTTGCTTACATATTCCACGCCCGAATACACCGTCACGATTACCGCGGCAAGCATTAGTATAAAGGAAACGGGAAAACCCCAAAGCGAAAGCTCATAAATCTTGTCTATCAGCATTGATGAAATCGCCACGATTTGAAGCACGGTTTTTATTTTCCCCGATGCGTTTGCGGGGATGACCTTGCCGCTCGATATTGCGACAATTCTAAGGCTTGTAACTATAAACTCGCGGGATATTATGATAAACGCAAACCACGGGTCCAGCCTTCCCATTGCCGTAAGTCCGATAAGCGCCGCCGTTACGAGAAGCTTGTCGGCAAGAGGGTCAATAAACTTTCCGAAGGTTGTTACCTGATTGTATTTTCGCGCAACATAGCCGTCAACGCCGTCCGTAGCCGCCGCTATAACAAACAGCGCCACGCCGATATAATCATTGTAGGGTATGTCGCAAAGCAAGAACACCATAAATACCGGAACCAAAAAAATTCTGAATAAGGTAATTTTATTTGCACATGTCACGCTTTACTCCACCCTTCCGAAAAGGTCGTAATCCATTGCATCATCTATTTTCACAAGCACAAACTCCCCCTCGGCAATACGAGTGTCCGCGCTGAAAAAGACCTTGCCATCTATATCCGCCGAATCACCCTCGCTTCTTCCGTAATGCTTCTTTATAATGGGGTCATACCCCTCGGTGAGAACTTTTATTGTCTTGCCGATTTTTTCGGCAGAAAGCTGCTCGGTAACCTCCGCCTGTGCAAGCATAAGCGACTCTAAACGCTTCCTTTTAACCTCGTCGCTAATCTGACCGTCCATCTTAGCGGCGGGCGTTCCCTCCTCCTGCGAATAGGCGAAAACCCCCAAACGCTCAAACCGCATATTCCGTATAAAGTCCTCCGCTTCAGCGCTTTGCTCCTCCGTTTCGCCGGGGAAGCCCGTTATGAGGGTTGTTCTGATTGTTATACCGGGGATTTTTGCCCTGATTTTCGATATAAGCGCTTCAAGGGTGTTTCTGTCACCCCTTCTGCCCATTCTCCGCAATATTTCGCCGTTGCAGTGCTGAACGGGTATGTCAAGGTAGTTGCAGATTTTATCTTCATTTGAGATTAAATCAATAAGTTCATCGGTTATTCTTTCCGGGTAGCAGTAGTGAAGCCTTATCCACTCAATGCCCGGAATTTCGCAAAGTCCTTTAAGAAGCGGTACAAGCCTTGCCTCGCCGTAAAGGTCAATTCCGTAGCTTGTTGTGTCCTGGGCTATAATAATAAGTTCCTTTACGCCGCTTTTCGCAAGCCGCTTTGCCTCATCCGTCAAATCCTCTATGGGACGGCTTTTGAAACCGCCTCTGACCGACGGTATAACGCAGTATGTGCAACGGTTGTCACAGCCGTCCGCAATTTTAAGATATGCGGTGTAGGGCGGCGTTATGCGTATTCTTTCGGATGCGGGATGGCGATAACCGTCATCGCACATAACCGCTTTGCCCTCGTTTTTTATCACAGAGAGAATATCCTCAATATGCCCCAATCCGACAACCGAGTCAACCTCAGGCATTTCTTTTATAATCTCGTCACGGTACCGCTGGGCAAGACAGCCCGTAACTATAAGCCTTTTGCAATGCCCTTCTTCCTTTAGGCGCGCAAGGTCAAGAATCGTGTCGATAGACTCCTGCTTTGCATCGTTTATGAAACAGCAGGTATTGACGATTATAACATCCGCTTTGCTTTCGTCGTTTTCTATCTTAAAGCCGCCGCTTTTTATAATCCCAAGCATATGCTCCGTATCCGTAAGGTTTTTCGAACAACCCAACGACGCCACCGCAACCTTAATCAAAATAAGTGTCCTCCGTTTCGCGCAATGCGGAATATATTTCGTCATATCGGTAACCTCTGCGCAAAAGGAACCCGATAAATCTGTTCTTCTGCTTCGGGTCGGAAAGGTCATACTTTGTCCGCTTTTCCGCCACAAGCTCCGAAAGCGCATCAAAGCCGTTACAATCAGCTTCCCGCACCGCGCTGTCAATTATTTCGGGCTTAACGCCCTTACCGTAAAGCTCGCGCCTGATGCGCGCAATACCATGTTTTTTAACGGTCAGTGCCGTTTCTATAAACCTTTGTGAATACTTTTCATCATCAATATAGCCAAGCTCTTTAAGATAGGCAACCGTTTTTTCGCACACCTCGGGGGGATACTCCTTTTTCGCAAGCTTATCGCGCAGCTCACGCTCGGTCAATGCCCTTCTTCCGAGGTAGTATAAAGCCGCAAACTTCGCCCTTGAAAAATCGTCACGCTTGCTCATCGGTCGTTCCGGTTATACTGTCTGCGGTAAAGTCAAGTTCGGGCGCGCCCTCCTTTGCAACCTTGTCACGAATCAGCCTTTCTATCTCGCCGCAAATCTCTTTATTTTCAAATAAGAATTTTTTGGCGTTGTCCCTGCCCTGTCCCAAACGAATATCGCCGTAGTTGTACCATGCTCCGCTTTTCTTAACAAAGCCCATTTTTTCACCCAAGTCGAGAATGTCGCCCTCTTTGGATATGCCCTTGCCGTACATAATGTCAAATTCTACGACCTTAAACGGCGGTGCAACCTTGTTTTTGACAACCTTAACCTTCGTCCTATTGCCTATCATGTCGGTTCCGCTTTTCAGAGTATCAACTTTTCTGACATCAAGGCGCACCGAGGCATAAAACTTAAGCGCGCGCCCGCCCGTGGTGGTCTCGGGATTCCCGTATGTAACCCCGATTTTTTCACGAAGCTGATTTATAAAAATCGCAACCGTATTCATTTTATTTATCGTACCGCTCAGTTTACGCAGAGCCTGTGACATAAGCCTTGCCTGAAGCCCGACATGAGAGTCGCCCATGTCGCCCTCTATCTCTGCCCTCGGAACAAGCGCCGCAACCGAGTCAACAACGATTACATCAACCGCCCCGCTTCGCACAAGATGCTCCGCTATTTCAAGCGCCTGCTCGCCCGTGTCCGGCTGGGATACTATAAGGTCGTCGGTATTGACACCTAATGCGCGCGCATATTTTGGGTCAAGCGCATGCTCCGCATCTATGAAAGCCGCGACGCCGCCGGTCTTTTGAACCTCCGCGACAATATGCAGAGCGACGGTTGTTTTGCCCGACGATTCGGGACCGTATATTTCTACAATCCTTCCCTTCGGAACGCCTCCTATACCCAACGCCATATCAAGTGAAAGAGAGCCCGTCGAAACCGCTTCGACATTGTAGTGCGGCTGTTCGCCCAAAAGCATTACCGAACCCTTGCCGTATTTTTTCTCAAGCTGTGCAAAAGCTATGTCAAGTGCCTTTTTTCTCTGTTCTTCCATAGTAACCCACCCCTTTTATAAATGATACTTTAACCTATGAATTGTAGTTTTGGACAATATACTCCGTTGCGATTTGCAACGCCCTTTTTGCCGCAAGGCTTCTTATTTCATCCCTTGTGCCGCTGAGGTTTAACTCCTCCGTTACCGTACCGCCCCTTCCGCACACGCCTATGTATACAAGCCCGACAGGCTTTTCGGGCGTACCGCCCGACGGTCCGGCTATGCCGGTCACCGAAAGCCCTATATCGCTTTTTGCCAAAGTCATAATACCCTCGCACATCTGTGCCGCGGCATGTGCGCTAACGGCACCGTATTCGTCCAGGGTCTGACGAGAGATGCCCGGAAGCTTTATTTTCGCCTCGTTTGAATAGGTCACGACACCCATTTCAAAGCACGCCGACGAGCCGCTTATATCGGTTATAAGCTTAGCAACAAGCCCGCCCGTACAGCTTTCGGCGGTCGATATTTTTAAGCCTTTCTCCGTTAAAAGAGCAACTATGTTCATAGCAATCTCCCTATTAAGCTAACCCTACTGCCATTATATATTTATTAAAATATAATATTTATAGTATAATTGCGCTTCGCTGTTTCCGAGCGGTTGTTGTGAGGAAAATTTCGGCAACGCGATAAATTCCACGCGGAGCGTATAATAAACACTTGCGTTTATTATACCATAAAAGCAAGTCAAATTCCAACATATTTTTAATTTTTTCCCGCATTATTTTAAAAAGCCGTACGAAACGACCGAAAAGCTATGATTTCGCCTGATTTTTTCAGTTGTTTGGGATGCTTCGGTTGTCATGTTGTTTCTCTTTCACAAAAACATATTATAAACAAGGGGGCTGTTTGGAGTGCCCACCCGAGGGCAAAAGGCACGCGGCGCAAACTGAGGTGACCCCCAAATGGTAGACAGATTGGGGACGGTTAAAATGTATCATTTTTTAACCGTTTTCATGTGCTTGCCGATACATTTTCGGTGTCATTTTGTCCAACCTTTTCTGTGGGCGGAAATTGATATAATAATCGAGGTATTCCCCGGTTATTTCCACGACATCAAACTGACTTTTCAGTCTCGATTTTGCAAGGTATATGCACTCGCATTTAATCTGAGAGCTAAATCAAAAAGTTCCTGTTGCGGTGCGGCATTGATATTTATGTCTATGTTAAAACCACACGACTTACAAGACCTCACATCATCTTTGTTTTGGGTAAAATACATCGGACATTGAATCACCTTAAAACCTCCTTCAATCAATTGGCAGATAGAGTGTATCTCCTACAAAGATTTTGTTTTCGTCAGAAATATGATTTATTTTAAGTATTGAACTTTTTTTCGTTTCATAGTCAATGCACAATTTTCCGTATATTTCAGTTAGGGTATCACCTACCTTAACGGTATATGCTTTGAAGGTGACGGTATCATTGTTACTCGCTACATCAGCGACTTTATTATTCTTTTCCAATAATTTGTTTTCCGCTTCTTGAAGGCGTATTTCCAGTTGAGAAGCGTTTTTTTCCGATAATTGTAATTCTTTAATGATGCTTATTACTTTATTATTAAGCAATATGCGTTCACCGAAAAGTACACTGCACTCGATTATTGTTAAGACAAGCAACATCGATAAAATTATCGTTTTATAGTTTCCATGGCGCGGGACATGACTTGCCTTGCTATTCGCCCTAATCGCTATCCTTTTTCCTATATCGTCGAACACATAAAAACCTTCCACAGGAACAACCTTTTTGATTTTCCATTAAAAAAAACCACGCTTGTCAGCAATGGGATCAATAACATATGCTATCTGCCAAGGCAGATTGAAAAAATTTTCGTGTATGAATAAATCATAATTAGACAGGAATATTCCATAACTCGGATGAGTATGTTGCCAACCTATGATTTTTTTGTCCGGATAGAGTTTTTTTTGCTCACTATGAATATAATCCCATGTTTCGTGCGTAAATGTTAGCGTTGATGCAGAGGCATCTGTATATTTCGCTTCAATAAAAGCAGAAATTATAATATTCTTTTTCTTGTTATTTTCAAAATAATCACCTATTAGAATACCACCGCGTTCGCGAGAGGTATCTTCTTTAGAAAATTTTTCAATTTTAAGATAAACATCCTGCTTAATATAAATTTTGACATCATCGATATTTACTGCACCAACCATTTTGAAATTATACCAATGGTTTTACAGAGGGTGTTAACAACAAGATCAAGGTTTTGAAACGAAATGCATATGGCTATCGTAATTTCGAGCGGTTTAGAAAACGGATACTGCATATTTTCGGTAACAAAAACTGCGACAAAAATATCAAGGTGGTGTAAATCCACCTTGATACTTAGTAAATTCCGTTTTACAGATTTGACCCCAACCATTGACAAAGAGCCTTATAGATTTGTTTGGGCAAAGAAAAACCCCTGAAATCAAGTGATTTCAGGGGTTTTTTGGTTGCGGGGGGAGGATTTGAACCTCCGACCTCCGGGTTATGAGTTGTAAAATCTGCCTTTAGCGAAGTGCCGCCAAGTGCTGTAAGGTGCGTTATAATGCGGTTTTGCGAGCATCACCCTTCAACGGCGTTTCGTCAAATATAAAGGACAAACACCAAAATAAAGGACAAAAAAAGGACAAAAAAGGAGCGGTTTTATTCGCCCCTCTCTTGTGGTGGAATTGTGCGGCGGTTTGCGGTCGGCTGCAGTCAATTGTCGGCGGTCTGCTTGCGTATGTCATTTACTATTTCTTCGGGTGTCGTTCCAAACATCGCCAGTACAGCCTCTGCAAACGGTCTTGTGACTTTTTCTACGGTTATCGTTTTTGTGTGTTCTACGCTGAGTATTTCGCCATTTGCGTTAAACCTTACTATGCTTTCTTTGGGCAGGGTTAGCATATTCGCGCCTCCTTTGTTATGTTTGTTTTTGCTGTATATGATTACTCACTGATAGTTCACTGATTTGTTTGTGAGTATTCAGGCACTTATTTTAACAATGCAGCTGTAATGCTTGCCCCCATTTTTAGCCCGGCAATATAGCCTAAATCGTAGCAAGCACCCTCATACAAATTTACTGTGTCCTCGTCGGCTTTTTCGGTTAATATGTCACATAACCGCTCCTGCTCCGCCTCTATTTGTGCAAGTGTTCTCACGCTCTGCTTGTTGTCGGAATTTATAAGGTCCATTATGTCTATAAGTATATCCCCGTCGTGCTTTTTCATACCGCTGCGCCGCCTTTCCGTGTTTTGCTTGTAACCGCTTCCCCAAAGTTTCGGTATTTTAGCGGGTGCTCCGTGAACAATTCCACCATAAGGCTTGCGCCGGCCTTTAGCCCGTCAAGGTATCCCAAATCATACTCAGCCCCTACAAACTCTAAAAATGTACTTACCTTTACCGCACTATCACCGCATAGGGTGCTTTTGGTTACCTCAAAAAGCTGTTTTTCCTCTTGTCTTATAATTTCCTCGTTATCTTCATCGGGTCGGTTGCCTGCTCCCTGCAGAAAAGCCATAACGTGTGCTAAATTTTTCATAATGTGGTCCCATCCTTTCATTTGTTTTATAATTTACGGTCCTTTTATTTTATCGCATTTTACAAATCTTTCGTTTTTATTGACTTTGGAGCGGGGCTGTGGTATATTATTTATGTACCCCGCTCCGGCGGTGTGCTGCTCATACTTTGCTTGGTCGGCTGTAGTATGGGCTTTTCTTATGCAACGCTAAACCTTCTTGTAACCGTTTCTTTTGTGTATTGGTTGTATAGGTCTTGGTGTGTCTTTTTAAAAGCTGTGGTGTCAAAACGGCTGCTTTTAACGGTGCTGTACCTTACTTTGAAAATGTCGACCATCATTTCTTCCGTTCCTCTTGCGGTCATTTCTGCTTTTATAATGTCCTCGATTGCTGTAATCTCCGCTGCCAGTTCCTCTGCCATTGTTTTAAGTTCCTTCAGTTCTCTGACCTTGCTTGTTAATTCGTTTACGCTCATTCTAAAAACTCCTTTTCTATTATTGTTAAGGTTACCTGCAGGCGGTCAAGTCATCTTCTCGGCTATACCTCCGTCGCTTTGGAGCCCCTCACGAGTATATGGTCTTGGCTTTCATAATACTTTCGGTATTATCGCCTGCTCTGTATCAACCTTACAAGCATATTATACACGATATTGCGTGTATAATCAATATGTAATATTGCACGATTATGCGTGTTCATATTTGTGCATATTATACTCTTTATTTCGTGCATAATGTATGTTATACTATGTTAAATAAGAGAAAGGGTGAAGTGTTAATGCCTATTAAATACGATAAACTGCTTGCTTTGCTGAAGGAAAAGGGGTATACAACTTATAAAATAAGAAAAGATAACCTAATAAGCCAATCAGCTTGGCAAAAAATCCGCACAGGGAGCGGAGATATTGATACCCGCACGATATCCAGACTGTGCAGCGTTTTAAATTGTCAACCCGGCGATATTATGGAGTATGTCGGTGGGGAAGATTGATATTAAAAAAGCGGTCTATTTTGTGACCGTTTTTCTCTGTCTTTTAATATAAACCACTTGACAAATGCTATCATATATGCTATCATATACACATACAAAGGAGTTGAGCAAATGGACATTGTCTATAAAAAACAACCCGAAAAATATTTGAAGAAAACCGATAAAAACACTTATAACAAACTAATCAAGGCAATTGAGGGATTGACAGAGTTAGAGGGTGATATAATAAAACTGCAGGGCAGCGACTTGTACAGACTGAAAATTTATCACTACCGCATAATATTTGCATATAATAGCAATGATAATATTATAACCATTGAGGAAATAAATTCGAGAGGAGATGTTTATAAATGAACAAACAAGACTTTGAAGCAAAATTAAATAATATCCCGGTCGCAGAGCCGGATGAGCAGGACAGGGAGGCAATTAAAAGAATAGCCAAAAACAAGGACCATGGCACCGTATCTCACGAACAACTAAAGGAGGAGATAGAATACAGCGGAAAGATTTCCCTAAGATTGCCTAAAACCTTGCATAAAGACTTGATAAACAATGCGAAGAATGAAGGGGTATCCCTTAACCAATATGTGTTATACAAGCTAAGTCATTAAAACTATCTCTTGGGGGTTGCTATGTCGGCAGCCCTTTTATTTTGCCCCTGTGCGTTGGCTCTGTTCGCCCCTGTGGTGTTTTAAGCGCTTATCTTTGTAAAGCTATAACCAATACATAAAACGTCTTAAATCGCAAATTTAGGGCATATACAGCAAAAGGAGCGGGATGGCCGCTCCAATCGTTATTTAATGTCCTGCTTTTTAAACGGTATCACATTTGCTTGTTTCGGCTTTGTTGGTTGTAGCTTTTCTCTAAATTCTGTTATGCCTATCATTATAAACTTCTCAAAACCTTCTGAGATGCTTTCTTGCAATGCTTCATACGTTATGCTGCCATACAAGCATTTAAAGCGGTTCATCTCGTTATATAGCGTATCGCTAACAGGGAATGTTATTTCCTTCATGCTATCTGACCCCCTCTGCTTCCATTGATAAATTAGCAAATATTTTTACTATATCGTTGGCCATCTGCAGGGCGATTTTATTACTAATGCCTTTTATATTATCATTCAAAACTTGCATGATGCTTTCGGGGTCGGCGGTGGACCCTTCAAAATGATTAATGATTTCTATGTTTGGCACTGTAACACTAAACCCTTTTAAAATATTTGATATGGCGTTATTTACAGGCTCTACAGCACGTCCAACAATCCCACCGTTTGCAAAAGGAGTAACCCCTAACATCTGCCCTGCTTTTTCCCAAAGTGATATAGCACGGTCTTTTTTGCCGCTTGACAGCGGTATTATTGCCTCGGGTCCTGCTTCGCCCATCAGTGCAACGGTCGGACGGTCTATAATATTACCGTTGGCGTTTGGTAAAGCGTTAACAGCTACCTCTCCGCCACCGTTTTCTCTTGCCGCTTCACGTCCTGCAGCGTAACTGCTTTTTACTTTTTCCCATATCTGACTCGCCCAGTCTTTGAAGTTACCAAACCACCCCGTTATACTGTCTTTTAATTGCTGTGCATACTTAGGTATTTCAATAACAACAAAATCTGATACATTCTTCCACAGACTTGTAAAAAATCCGGGCATTGTTTCTGTGAAAAAACCAACACTTGCATTAAATGCATTAGTGGCCCACGTAGGAAGTGTCCCGGTAAAAAATCCATATACTGAATTCCAAAGGTTGCCGAAAAACGCAGGCACTGTTTGTGTAAAGAAGTCGCTTGCTGTGTTCCATACGTTTGTTGCCCATGTTGGTATCGTTTGTGTAAAGAAGTTTCCCACGCTTGACCAGAAGTTATTCCATCCCGGTATCATTGTGCCGTTCCACCAATTGCCGACGGCTGTTGTTACTCCGTTCCACCAGTTAGGTATGCTTTGTGTAAAGAAGTTTCCTACAGAAGTCCATAAGTTATTCCACCCGTCGGGTAATGTTTTTGTAAAGAAAACCTTGATTTTCTCTATTGAATATGCTATTGCAAAAGGTAATTGCTCTGTCAAAAACTTAGGTAATGTCTTTGTGAAGAAACCGCCTATCGCTTCCCCCGTTCTTTTGAAAAAATCCCCTATCTTTTTGCCTATATCTGTTGCAAAGTCACTAATTGCACCCCATGCTGCATTTGCTGCGTTCGGTATCGTTTGCGTGAAAAAGTCGGGCAATGTCTTTGTAAAGAAGTTACCTATTGACTTTCCAGTGTTCTCACACCATTCAAATACCGGGTCTTGTATGCTGTACAGCCATTCAAGGAACGATTCACCCCCGATTGCTCCCCCAATACCACCAATAATG
>MWCQ01000003.1 GCA_002070105.1 Firmicutes bacterium ADurb.Bin193
ACAAATTCTATTCGCTGGAGGATTTCAAGGCTCAGCTTGCGGTGCACAACCGCAATTACAATAACTTCCCTATGCGTCCGCTAAAATGGCAATCGCCAAAAACTGTTTTGCAAAATTTTTTGACCGATGGTGTAACATATCATTGACAAACCTACATTTATATATCTCGAATTTAAAAATTTTGCAATATAAGTCACATTTTAACATTTTATTTATACTGTTTGTATTGATTAATATAATATGATTTCTTCAAAACCTTTTCATCCTCATAAGCGTTGCGGATGATTTTAATTATTCCCAAGTCCCCTTCATACGCCCTGATATGCTTTTCCAAAGAGGCGAGAACCGTGTTAACCTTCTGGTCGCATTCACTTTCCAAAGCCGAGATTTCGCCTAAGTATTTTGTGGCGATTGCCTGCTGAGCTGACTTTCTCTTTTCCGGGGGTAAAGCCTTATATTCAGCAATTACTTGCCTTTCCAAATCCCCCAATGCGCTTATAAAGGTTGCCTTCAAAACATACATCTCCGAAATATGCTCATTTATTCCTTTGCTAAGCTCATCCTCATCGTCGGCAATGGTGCTTTGACCGGGCAAAGTTACATCACCCGAAGGGGGAGTTGCCCCGCTGCTTTGTTCTGCGGTTTTTTGGTCGCCGCCCGTTATCCTGCTTATTGCCTCCTCAACGCTAATCTCACCGCGCCTTATTTGTTCTTCCTCATCGTGCGTAAAATCCCTGATTACTCCCGCTTTGCCGGTATACGCCTCAACCTCTTTTTCAACGGCCTTCTTGTTGCTCTCAATTTTCTGTGCAAGCTCATCACTGCTATATCTTATTGATGCAACAAATGATACAATGTTGTTCCTCTGCCAAAATGCCAATCCGCCGACAGCGACAATCAGCACCAGAAATATGACCGAAAAAATCTTCAACGCCCTTTTCATGCCGATATCCCTCCCTTGGGCAACAAAATGTTAAAAGCATACAAATGTCTATAAAATATCTATACAGGCTACAAACCGCAGTAAAACTTCTTTTTACTGCGGTTTAATAGATAACCCAGTCAGTTTTTTATGTGATTTAATTATTTCTGGACATATACAATTTTCTTTAATGACACTTTATCAAGCGGAATATGTATATCCTCTATTTTCTGACCAGTTACGATATCCCCGTAAAACACAAGACCCTTTTCTGCGGGCGGAGCGTTCTCAACATCAAACCTGCCTTTGAAAATATCCTTTAATGACAAGTTTGACGGGTTTTCTAAAATCTCGCATTTTATTCTTATGGTTGCTCCGTTCCCGTTATCGCACACAAGTGAGGGATAGTATGTAATCGCGATTTTTACATCTGTGTCACGCTCTATTGATTTATCCAAATCATTTAGCATATTTATAAAAACAAAACCGAATTCCCTTGAAAAGTTATATGAGTCAACAGGTTTCTTTTCTGCATTGCTGTCGGCAAACGGCTCGGTATAAACTTCATTCGGAATACCCTCAAGTATGCACCTGAAATCCTTGTAATTTTCGGGATATCCGCTTATGTCTTTTCTGATTTTCGAATTTTTGATTATCTGCTGAGTTTTATTGAATTCCGTCGTAAATTCCGACTCGGAACCGATAAGATTGTCAAGCTGAAGAAGAATACAGGTAAATTCCTTTAGCGTTACCGGCTTATCGGGAGAAATCGACCCGTCGGCATAAAGCGAAACGCCGTTTTCGAAGGAGTATGTCAGGCAAATATTCTCCATTGTCTTTTCAAGCGGACCGATATCTTTGTAATAATTGTCCGTTCTGCCATAGCGAACCGCCGTGCGGGATTTCCTTATCATGTTGTAGGTAAGCGCAACAAGCGTATCGCGCACATTGGCGGGCTTATCGATAAATTCCTTATTTATTTTATCCTCACCTATACAGTTGGTTCCGATTATGTATAGATCAGATGAATATTCATGCTCAAAAGGCTTCTTGGTCGGGTATTTCGAATATGTAAGATTATACTCCTCAGAGCCGAGGCGTACAGCCGCCCTCGCCATCTCACCGTTTGTAATGGTTTTGTTTTCGTCATATTGCATATTGTCAAAAAGCCTTACGCTTTCAAAAAACCTCTTCAGACTTTCGGAGGATACGGTGTCAACAAAATTTTTCTTCGGGCTGTTTTCATTTATGCTTCTCGCCCTGACAATAAGAACGGCAGCCTCCGCTCTTGACAATGAATCACCAAGTCTAAGATTCATTCCGTCATCTCCGACCATAATCCCATTCGTATAACCCCATGCAACAGGGTCCTTATCGGCGCTTTGAGCTGTTACAATCGAAGGGGCAATTACGCCCTTTACGCTTCCGTTACGCTTCCATATAAGTCTTAATACATCGCCTCTTGTAATGGCGGCTTCAGGATTAAATTTATTATCCTCACCCTCAAGACCGGAAGTCATTATATATTCATAGCCCCAATAAGACGGAGGAACATCACTAAAATCCCTTGTTCGCCTGTCCGAACCCATACCGAGCATTTTCACGAATTCAGCGCGTGATACGGTATTTGCGGGCTTAAACTGACCATCGTCAAACCCCTTAACCGTTCCGTCTTCTACCAAAGCAGCAACAGCCGTATATGCCCAGTGGTCCTGTGCAAGGTCGGGAAAAGAAGCCTGCGCACCCATAACCGATAGTGCAGTCATTAAAGAGATACAAATAAGTGTTGCACAGAATAAAGCTTTTCTCAACATAAGTAACTCTCCTAACAGAAATTTTTTCTTTAGCATGAGTAAACGCTGATTAATTTAGTAACATCAATAAAACTAAAGCTTCACAAAGATGTCCCCTGTTTTAAAACTTGTTTAGACGGCGGGTTCCGGTTCGTTCCTCAAGCGGAGGATATATCACCCGTTTTATTATAATCCCAATTCGTTTTTAACCATACGGACCGCTTCCTCCGACACATTGCAGGACAACTGATATATCGGAACTTCCCTAACCATTTTTCCGATAAAATCAAGGCTTAACTCCAAAAGCTCAGGCATTACGGATTTTCTTGTTTCGTTAAGCAACCTTGTAAAAGCCTGTCCGCCGCTGAGTTTTCTTATTGCATTGTCACTGTTTTGTTCAATAAAAACAATAGCGCGAAGCGGGGCAACGCAATTTTGGTTTATAGCAGTACTGCCGCTCCACGGCGTCCCGAAGACATAGAATTGATTATCAATAATCCTAAGTGCCGGAGTATCATCGTTAATAATCCTCGTACTGTCCTTATAATACTTTTTCCACAACGATGTGTGTGTGGATTTCCCGCTGCCTGAAGGGCCGGAGAACAAAATAGCGTTGTTGTTATAATCCAAAGCAGAGGAATGAAAAACAAGCCCGTTGTGCTTAAGCAGTATGTAGTAAAAAAATTCCCCCGCAACAAAAAAAATTCTTCGCTCATTCGTTATATTAAATTCGTTTTCAAAATTGTAAAGCTGAATCTTGATTTTTGTCATATCCTTATCCATTTCGACAAGTGATACGCATTCACCGGTTATCGGGTGCTTTTGAAAAGCGGCATACCCGCCGCAGTCCGTTTCGATCCAGTTCCATCTGTGGATTCTCTTATATACCTTCCCTTTCGGAAGGATTATGTTGTCATTGCTTCGATAGAATATGTCAACATCGCTGCGTCCCCGGTTATGAGCAGCATACTCGTTCATTCGCATGCGAAAGAAATCATAATCTATACCTTTGTAATCCAGAACTAAATTCGCAATTCTGTAACGGCTCAAGATACAACACCCTTTTAGCTTATACAATTCATGATATACGCTTTTACTCATAATTTTACAGCCGGATAAAAAAGCGACCTATGTCAAGCCGATGCATTTTCCGACATTTCACAGTTATTCCATATTAATTAAATCAGTCAATAATACCATAAAGCCAAGGCAAGCCTTGGCTTTATGGTCTGTTATTTTATTCGCTTAGCGAACCTTCACCTAAATTCAATATTTCCATTTGAGGATTTGAAAGTGAAGCAGGATCTCCTAAGTTATATGTTGTGGTGTTACCATAGTTCGCTATGTTTTCCGAAACCCGGATTTGAACTATCTCTAATGTCGGTTTCTGATACTTTTTCATTATATCCTCCTCCTATTCCTAATTATTAATTAAATTCAACCGGATCACCATAATCAACCGTAATGTTACCCTCTGAATCCTTAGTCATTAAATACAATCTTGTATAGTATTTTTCGGTTGGGCTAAGGTAACCCTTGCCACCGTCTTCCAATTTTACCGCAAATCTGCCGTCCCAACCTCTGTTTAAGGCCTTGTATTTGTTAATTCCGGTTGCTTTATCTGCACCATCATTAAATCCGTCAACAACATTATCGCCAAACGAAACCTTTATTGTAGCATCGAAGGAGGACATGTCAGCATTATAAGCAGGATTGTAATAAAGAACTATGCCGAATTCATATTCATCATCATCCAGTGCCGGATCAACGGTAACCACACCAAAGGTTATGGCAGTATCGCCTGCAGTATGGTCAAAGACAGAACCTCCGCCAATCCAATTGCTTGCAGGTTCACCGGCAGGTTTAAATGTAACCGCCAAAGTAGTACTTCCGTCATCGGCAATACCGGTAGCGGTAAAGTATCCGAATCCGCCTGCTCCGATAATTACATTGTTAAGCGAAACCGGAACGCCTTTGTATGTTATTGTGTCAATTGAGTATCCGTCATCGGGATCAATTTTGAAAATCGCTTCGTTTCCGATAACCCAAGCATCGTCAACACTTGCTTCGGAAGTTTCGCTATAAAGAATTACATCTCCACCGGCACCGGCTGTTACAGCTACATTGAAAGCTTCGAATTCATCTGTACCGCCGCCTGCAACCTCTATAGTATCTGCGCTTGAACCTAAACGAACAACGGTTTTGCCAACCTTGTCAAAATCCGCAACATAATTAAATTCAGCGGTTCCGTCAGCCTCTACGCTTTTCTGGTCAACAAAAATAACATTGTTGCCGGCTCCGCCAACCGTCAGAGGTGTTTTAGAGTTATACGCCAAATAAGTAGCCTCCGAACCAGCAGTTGCGTCTTGAACAATTGTATTAACGGCAACGGTAGCATCCCCCATGTTATAAACCGTTGTTGTGTTGTGAGTTGCTGCTAAAGCACTCATAGCGGTACTTAATATAATCATTGCTACTGCTGTCATTACCGCAAAGAATTTCTTAAAAATTTGCCTTTTTCTCATTAAACTTCCCCCTTGCTAATATTATTATTATAATTATTTTATAAAGCTGACAATTTAAATTTGCAGTCATTTATCAAAACCGATTTATTGCAAATTTCAAATGCTGCCTTCCTGTGGGAAACAATAATGCAAGTTTTGTCCCTTGTATTCTTAATGTTTGCAAGCAGAGCGGCTTCCGTTTTTTCATCCAGAGCGGATGTGGCCTCGTCCAGAAGAATAATCGGAGCGTCGTGGTATAATGCCCTTGCAACCGCAATCCTCTGTATCTGACCTTCCGATAACCCCAGGCCCTTTTCACCCAAAACGGTATCAAGTTTGTCGGGCAGGGAATCGATAAACTCCCAAATCTCAGCCGTTTTTGCACATTCAACAATATATTCGTCATCTAACGCCTTATCGGAAAAACTTATGTTGTCACGAATTGTACCCGACAGTATCATATTGCCCTGAGGAACATAGGCGAAAATCCCCCGTGTCCTCCTTCCGAGCGCAATCCTTTCACCGTTTTTCAGTTTTATGTATATTTCTCCGCTTGTAGGCGAGATTATACCGAGTAAAAGCTTTAGAAATGTACTTTTTCCTATTCCGGAACTTCCGCCGACTGCAATGAAATCGCCCTTTTTTATGATTAAATCCGTTTGATCCAAAACGCCGGTGTTGTCATATGCAAAAGAAACATTGTTAAATACAATTTCCTCCGCATCGCGGTAAATACGCTCACAGTCAAGTTCGGAGCAGCTACTGTCCTCTTCGTCCGGCAAGTCTAAAATTTCCATAATCCTTTCGGCGGATACAATCATCGAAAAATACCTCGGAACTATCGATGAAAGACTGCGAAACGGTATTTGAATCTGACCCACCAGCTGAAGCATTGCGGTTAAAGTTCCGAATGTAATAACACCCGTCAAAATCCTGTATGCGCCCCATGCAAGCGCAAAGTAAAATACGATTGTTGCCGCTATGTAAAACAGAATATTCGCCGCTATACTAACATTATTCCTCTTTATGTTGTATCTGTAATTCTCATTTTGCAACTCTGTCGAGTGATTCACAACGGCTTTTTCATTGCCGAAGGATTTTATAACGAGAATATTCTGCAAACACTCCTGCATAAACGAACGGGTTTTTCCATCGCTTTCCTGACACTTTTTTTGAAGTCCCTTCATTCGTCTGCGGTATATATACGAAGCCATCAGTACAACCGGGCCAATCGCCAAACATATTAAAGCAAAAGTCATGTCCAAGGAGAACAAAGCCACAAAACTTAAGACAATCCTGACCAAAAACCCCAAAACATTCGGAATAATTTCTACCACGGCGCCCGACACGAAGCTTATATCACTGTTGAGCCGATTGATAAGTTCGCCCGAATGATAATTGTTTACGCTTGTGTAATCCTTCATAAGAAGATTGCCGAAAAGCTTTTTTCGCATTGACATCGCAAATCTTCCGACTATTCTTATGTCAAGGGTTGAAACCAAAACCTGAAGAACAAGCTGTGCCGCAATGAGGATTGCCAGTTTGATGCTTTCAGTTACAACATTATTGCTTAAACTTCCGACCGCGGCATCAATTACATTCTTTGAAACCAATGCGAAGCTTACACTTAACGAGGAAAGCAGTATTCCAAAAATCGAAAGCAATATTATGGCAGGTATTATACGCCTTGATTCACCGTATATCCATTTCAGCGCCGAAAAATCGCTTTTCACAGGCTTTTCCACCTTTGCCCCGACAATGCGCTCCGCAAGCCTTTTAATATTTTGACAATTATAAACCTGTTGGGCATAAACAGAACCCACAGAAAACTGTAAATCTTGTAAAGAGGATTGTTGCAGGAGATATGCTTCCCTTTTCTGAAAATACTTTCAACGGTAGCAATAACCTGTTTTGGATAAACCGGGTATTCCGTAACCGTTTCAAAGTCACCCGCCAAAACCATCGCACCGTCTTCTTTAATCCCCACAACCCTGTGAAGTATGTATTCGCCGTTTTCTCGTTTATAAAGTATAATATCATATTTTGATATGGTTGATTTCTTCTTTATTATTACACTGTCAATGCTGGTCCTCAAAAGAGGGTACATACTGTTGCCTGTGATCGTAAGCTTAACGCGCGAGCCGCTGTTTAAAATATCAAGAAACAGAGGAGATAAAGTCGCAATGCTTTTTGTTAAAGTTTTTTCGTTCTTTTTCAAGCTGATATTAAACGACCAGGTCTTTCTCTCTTAAAATTTTAACAAACTCCTCTACATCGCGCCTTGCGGTTTCTTCGTCTACATCTTCATATTCATTTACAACAGCTTCGATTAACTGTTCCTCGCTCTTGTCCTCGCCGAGTTCTTTCCATAGGAACATGCCGGTTTTATTCAGAACAATCATAGAGTTGAAATCAACTAAATTTTCACCGACAGGAATAACAACACAGTCCCCTTCTATTTCCTTCAGCAGGAAGCCATCTTTAATTTTCATGAGCTATCCTCCTGTGTTCCTTAATGAATGATAATATTTTACCATACGAACAAGCATAAGTCAACACTTTATTTATTGAAAATAAATACAAAAATAATTATTTCTTTTGAACATATCATACAAAGTATAACAAAAGTTCCGACATAAATCGCGTTTTTTCAAATTGCGCAAGTATGCACAATTTTTGCGCTTTTAACAAGGCTTCTTTGAAGCCGGTTTTAGCCGAAACAACTTGTACACCAGAATTATATACTAAATAATGGAATAAGTCAAGCCCCTTTTTTAAAAAAATTGATAATAAATTGCGTGCATCAGGGGAAAACGACAATCAGTAACATTTTGAAACGCTCAGGCGCTTGTACGGCATGAGGAATACCGGCAGGCATAACAACAGCTTGTCCCTTTGACGGATTATACATTTTCCCTCCGACGGTTATATTTGTACTTCCGTCCAAAACATAAACAAGCGCATCGCCGCCGGACTCATGCGTGCTTATTTCCTCACCTGCGTCAAACGCGAACAGTGTAATGCTGACCGATTTATTTTGAACCAGCGTTCTGCTGACTATCTGACCCTCATGATAAGAAACCAAATCAGCCATCTCCACAACCGTTTCAAAATCAATGTTTTTAAGAAATTTCTTATTCATAAATCCGCCCTTCCCTCCTGCCGTTTTATATTTCCATGCGCCTTTCAGGGTATTTCATACATTAAAGATATATTTTTACTCTAATAATATTATCATACACCTTCTGTTTTGTCAAATCAAAGTACAAATGTAACATTGGTTTTTATTGCAATTTTTCGTATTTTTTAGTGTTATTTGTTACATTTCACTTGACAATCATTAACAAAGTAATATAAAATATACAAAGGATTGAATATGTGTTAGATTTTTTAAAGGGTGATAATGTGAAAGAAACACGCGATCTTAATAAAATTGTTGAGTCGGGTGATATGGGTAGCTTGTTTTCATCGGCGGAAACCACCATTGATTTGCTTTCGTCACTTATCGAGTGCCGTGAGCTTAATGACCCGTGGCATATAAGCCGTCTACGCACCTATACCGAGATTTTGCTTAAATATATGTTCAAATACAAAAACGAAAAATTCAAACTTTCATACAGGGATATCGAAATATATTCAAAGGCTACGACTCTACATGACATAGGCAAAATAACCATACCCGACAGTATTTTGCTGAAAAAGGGAATGCTTACACCCATCGAACGCGAAACCATTAAGCTTCATAGCTTGCGAGGGGCGGAGATAATCGAACAGCTTTCCTCAAGCCTTAACAGTACCTATTTTAAGGCTTGTTACGATATTTGCAAGTATCATCACGAAAGATGGGACGGAAGCGGCTATCCCGAAAGACTGAAGGGTGAAGAAATTCCGCTTTGCGCCCGTGTTGTCGCCATTGCCGATGCGTATGAGGCGCTTACCAGCGCAAGGCCGTATAAGCCAAGCTTTTCTCATAAAATCGCCGTTGAGATGATTGAAAACGGTGATTGCGGAATGTTCGACCCCAATATACTCGAATGTTTTAAGGCTGTAAAAAACAAATTTGAAAAGGTCGCAGGGAAATATATTGATTAAATCAAACAAAGTTTTTCAGCGAGTCATACATAAACGCCGATTGAGCGCTTTGAGCGCGTTCAGTCGGCGTTTCGGTTTTTTGATAGAGTTAAATCAGTGCTTTTTAAAGGTGGCTATATTTCGGCCTTACTTAAAGACCGGTTTGTTGTTTTTAAATTCACCCTCATAATCGATGGTAGTCCCGTCAATATAAAGCCTTCCTATACCCTCATACATATTTTTTGTCCACTCGCCCTCATAGCGCAGCTTTCCGCTTATATACTCCACCCCATAGCCTTCCCTCAGATTCTGTGCCCAATACCCCACATATCTGCTTCGGTCTCTGCTGAAGATAAATTCCCCGTATCCGCTTCTGTTTCCGTCAAGCCACTGACCGAAATACCGGTCGCCGCTGTACCAGCTGAAAACGCCGTATCCGTTCATCTGTCCGTTTTTCCATTCGCCCTTGTACTCGTCTTTGTTCTTCCACTTTATTTCGCCGTATCCGTGGAAGCCCCCCTTCAGCCAGCCCCCCGTATATGTATAGGAATTCTTATATTCCAGACGCCCGAATCCGTCAAACTGTTCGTCCTTCCATTCTCCCTCATACCTGTTTTTGTTTTTCCATGTCATTACTCCGTAGCCGTTGGGAGTATCATCCTTCCACGAACCTTTATAGACATTCCCGTTTTCGTATTTCATAACGCCGTATCCGTTTCTTTTCCCGTTCTTTACACCGCCGATATATACACCCTTATCGTAATGAACAACCGCGTTTTCGGTAACATAAACCTGTGTCTGCGCGGTAATACCCCGTACCGTCAGGTTTATAACCGCAACTCCGTTTGAAATCCCCGTAACAATGCCGTCATCCGAAACAGTGGCTATTCCGGGATTCTTGCTTTCATAAACCATATCCTTTTTGGTGTAAAAGGGGATAAATCCGACCTTTTTAATTATTTTGGTGGTTTCGTTTTGGTTGATTTGAGCAGATTGAGGTTTTATGCTCATGCCGGAATAAAACGGATTGATGTTTCCACCTACATACATAAAGCAGAATGTGACAAAAATAAGCAAAGCCCCCAAAAGCAAAGCACTGCGGGCTTTATTCTGACAAATTAATTTGCATATCCCTCTGAGCAATTCCATAACAGGAACACCTCTTTATGCCCCATAATGCTTCGGTGCCCGATAGTACAAAAAGCCTTTCATTTTCGATAGTTTTTTTATAGCAAAGGATTTAAGGCAAGTAAGATCCGCTGTTTCCTCCTGCAGGACAAAAACTGTTATACCTTTCTCCTTCGCAACGGAGGCAAGTTTTTTAAATGCGCTTAATGTCCAGATTAAATTCCCCGCCGTTTTAAGCGGCGGGTTTTCAAAGCAAATCCCGTCAACAAGCCCCGCTGTAAGGTCGCAAAGCTTTAAAAGAGCGTTGTTTTGTATAATGCTTTTGTCGGGAAATCGACTTTTAATCTCCCGCATAAGCTCTGCCGCAGAGGATATCAGCCTTTGCCTATATTCCTCCTCAATATTCAGAAGCTCTATGTTTCCGGCAGTATCGAGGAAAAACCCGTCAAAACCCGCCTTTGCATAATCCTCCGCCCTTATCAAAAGCAATTCTCTTATTCTGAATTTTGTTATGTCCATATAATATGTGCCGTATTCGGTGTTCATAATCGGCGTACCGCCGGATTTTACAAAATCGTCTTCCGCCAATATGCCGAAAAGCGAATCATCGGGGTGCATCTCTACAATACTTAAGTACGCCGATAGAACCTTTCCGGCACTTTTTAAGGCTTTTATCTGATCATCCGTGTACCCCTTCGGCTCTAATATCAAAAGGTCGAATCCTTCAAAATCCTTTTTGCCGCCAAGGCCGTAGTACGCCGCAAAACTGTTTATCCCGCAAAGCCCGCCGCCCAATTAAGCCATACTCCTTACCCGATTTTTTCTTCCGAGATATTCCGTATATATAAAGCAGGTTTCGCACTTGTTTCCGTGTGCCATACAGGCATTTCCCTCGGCCTCCCAGCATCTTTTGTCCTTTTTCATCTTTGCCGGGCATTTGTTGCAGATTTCCGCCGAAACACAACGCATATTCCAACAGTAATCCAGGGAACAGTCACAGTCTTCGTATTGTGCCCTCGTTCTTTCAATCCATCCCAAAAACGCATATACGATATCAGCATCAAGCTGTGTTCCCGCTACTTGCTTCAAGGCTTCTGTCGCTTCCTCGTATGTGCTTGCTTCTCTGAAAGTTCTGGGTGAAATTTTAGCAATGAAAAACTGCGCAACGGCAAGAACTTTTGCTCCGATCGGAATATCGGCGCCCTTCAGTCTGTGCGGATATCCGAAGCCGTCAATCCGCTCATGGTGATATCTTACCATATTCGCTACATTAAGGTCGCCGTAAATTGCCTCAATAATATCCGCTCCGACCTCCGAATGAAGCTTTATAACCTCGTAGTCATACTCCATGTATTTGCCTTTTGCGA
Source organism: Firmicutes bacterium ADurb.Bin193 (assembly GCA_002070105.1). Taxonomy (GTDB): domain Bacteria; phylum Bacillota; class Clostridia; order Monoglobales; family Firm-18; genus MWCQ01. Next base: position 11,786 of record MWCQ01000003.1, read on the forward strand.
GGAAGATGTCATAGGACAGCATAGATATACCGATATTGCTTAAAAATGCTGCCAAAGCTATGTTTTCAACCTCCGTCTGCCCAAGCTTAAGCTCCTGGGCTATTGCCGTCGCATAATACTCCATAAGGTATGAAAAACCCACCGTATAAGGACTTAAATCGTCAACAAGCGTGGATATAAGTTTTAATGTTTCAATATTGCTTTGGGAGTGTGTCGAAATCTGAAACGAGCGCTTAAAAACATCCGATATTTTTGAAAACATAAGCAGGAGGGATGAGGTCTGATAATCGTCTATTTCGTATGCCTGGTCGTACCAAAAGCCCGCAATACCTTTGTTTTCGCCAAAATTTACATTAAACAGAATAATCTGTTTGACACCCTCGGAAGCAAAATACACTGGAATATTTGAAAACGCCGCATCCTTTTTATTAAGCGTAGCAATCTTTTTTTCACCCAGAATTTGCTTGAAAAACGCATGCAATTCCGAATCGTACTTAAACATCAGGCTGTTTTCCTTGGATATTCCCGTTTCGACATCGACTTCAAGTGAATGTTCGCTGTCCCTTATAAAAAACCCGCCCTTTGCGTTTATCGTTCGGGTAAACATACCTATTGCCATTTTGAATATGCCGTTGCTGCTTATAATGCTTGCAACGCTCCGCGTTGCCTGCTTTGCCGCCTCAAGAACCTTGATTTTGTCGTTAAGTTTTTCAAGCGACACAACAAGAGAAACAACCGGCTCAAAGCCTTTTGCAAGCTTATCGGCGGTCTTCAAAACGCCGGAATTAAGCTTAAACTTCTCGTCCATCTTAAGCTGCAACAGAGCATTGCCGCCTTTGATGGGTATACTTAAAATTTTCATTTTGCCGGATTCCGAAAGTGATATTTCGTCTTTAATCTCGTCGGCGCTTACCGTAACGGGAAACGCAAAGGTAACTTTTTTGACCGGTACGAGTCCCGAATATGACAAGTTAAGGCTGCCGTCGGATGTGTTTTTGTAATGTACCGACTTTAACACAAAAAGTTTGTTTTTATTGTCAAACAAATAAAAGGAATATTCCTCTGCCTTTATATATGATGCGACAACAGAAAAAATTTCGCTTACTATCTTTGCCGAGCTATCAGTCTTTTTGCAGCAACCCATAATCTTTTTAAGACGCTCGCTCTCAAGTGACAGATTTCTTTTGGAAATAAAGAAGAAAGTCACCACTAAAATTATTACAACCGCCGACATTACAGAAACAAACAGAACCTCTCTCATTCAGTACTTACCTCCTCTGCCCTCTGTGCTAAATTTATTGGTTTGGTTCCATCTTGCTTTAACATATACACTTTTAAAATATCGTTTTCAAAATAGACCGTAAACTGCCCTTTGCTGTTCATGTAATCCTCTGCCCAGAAGTAAGCCTTAGCCTCAATAATCCTGCGGTTGTTGTAGTTTGTGTAATACCTGTCCATTACATTCCCCACCTCAGGGAATGGTTGCTCGGCGTCCTCCGGTGATACATGCTCTGTCAAATAATACGGCTCCGCCTGATTAAGCGGCCTTTTTTCAACAACGATAAAAAGATAATCCGTCGGAAATACAACCTCTTCCTTGGGCTCTACCTGTGTATCCTTTACAAATTCCCACAGGTTATAATGCCACCCATAGCCCATGCTTTGGGAATACTGCTCAACCGTCGAAACAATCGTCCAATTGAGTATCGGAAACTCTTCCTTAATTTTATAATAAATGTAAGCCGTTTCATCATATTCAAGCTTTGCTCCGCGCGCAAAAAGAACATCGGTATTATTTATATTGAACGCGATTGCAATAATCAAGGCCGAACCTCCAAGCTTTAATATGTATCTTATAAGCCTGTGGAGCGGAATAAATTCTATGAGATAAACCGTAAACGCATACAAAACCGCCGTCGTAAGCACTAAAAAGGTACTTGCGCGGTATGCTTCCATTACCGAGAAAAAGCCTATGTCAAGCGCGCGAATTTGCGTATAAACAGCAAGATTTAAAAAAGCAACGCCTAAAAACAGCTTAATCTTCCCCGTATATTCGGGGGTTTTCTTAAACGCAAGCCTTATAATCGCAAACACGATAATCAGTGCGGCGCATATTAAAAGTGCTAAAAGCGTCCTGTTGGTTTCGGTAAAACGGAAAATCTCGACTTTCCAGTCAAGCCCCGTGTCAATAGCGGCGCTCTCCGATACATATCCGTAAGACAGCTGATGGAATTTCATGCCCAAAGAAAGCGCAATCAAAATGGGGGTCAAACCGATTATACCCGCAGAGCTCATAAACAATACAACCTGTCCGAAGGTTTTGCCGTAAAACAGCTTTCTTATATGGAACAGAGAGATAAACACATAAGCCACCCCAACGGCAACCGCCGCATAAAAGTGTATGAAAACAGTGATTGCCAAAACCTCGGCGGCGAGGGCAAGATATTTTTTCCTGCCCGTATTATAAAACAAATTGAGAAAATGTATTCCCGGAAGCAAGAACACCGTAGCATACTCCTGCGGAAGCGCAGACAGCTGGCGCCAGATGTTGCTTGCCGTATCCGGAAATTCCGTTCCCAGTGCAAACACAAATACGCCGGCGAAAATAATCGCATACTGGTTTTTTAGGTTCTTTTTCAAAATATAGTACACGGAGAGCACAAGAAGGAAGCTTCCGATCGCCCCGAAAAACCTTATAAGCGAAGCCGGATCTATGAAGAAAAGCTTATTCAAAGCCGAAACAATCGCCTCGTACCCATAGGGGTAAACACCGTCACGATAAATTTGATTTATATTGAGATATTTGGTCCACGCCAAATGCACATAACAGTCGGACGCGCCATAGTACAGATAATTAATCGCATGGCGAAGCCGAAGCGCAAGCGCCGCCGACAAAAGACCGACCATTAAAATCCCGTCAAACGGGTGAACAAAAGCATGAACAATAAGGCTTTTTAACTTTGAAGGTATCGCTTTAAGATACTCCGCCGTTGTTTTTTTAAAGTTTCCCAAAAGCCCAAGTCTTCCGTCCGCCAAATCCAGCAAAAATGCAGGCACGCTCTTGTTGTGAGCATCCTCGATTTTTACGGCCCCGCGCTTTTGGTACATAATAAAATAAGCAATAAGAAGAATCGCTATAATGATAAACAGTGAAATTGTTTCGTAGATTTTTAAGGAAACAAGAAGATGAACCAAAATAATGATGCCGAAATGACCGTGCACCATTGAAATAAAAATCTTATCGATCCATTCGTCTGCGTACTCGTCAAAATCAACCGTCTTAGAAGGCAGGAAAATATAAAGCAGGAAAAAAGCAAGTATTATTTTTATAAAAAGCAAAACCGTGGTATATAACGGAAACATTGCATTCTCCTCCTATTCCAGCCATATTCCGTTCATGACATCTTCCCTGCCGGGCTGTTGATTTATCCTCCATACTTCCAGACCGTTTTCCTTATAATACAGCCAAATGTTGCTGTGTGTTTCCTTGAATTCCTCCAGCCACCTTGCAATATCGTATTGCTCGTCGTTGTCGTTTTCATAAAATATCAGAGTATCCTGAGTGCTGTTGTTTTTGGAAAACAGACCGCCTCTGTCGGTAAGCCTTTCGCTATAGGGGTTATACCTAGTCACAAACTCGTCGATCGTCATATGATAACCCTTACCGTAAGCAAGTGCGGCGCCCTCCCTGCGCGATACCATCATCCAGCGGGTAGGCCTGAATGTCTTGGTTATGGATATATATTGCTTCGGAAGGTATTCGGGCATATACCTTTTCGCAGTCAGAGGCGAGACGGGAAAAACCGCCGCCACCGCTCCGATTGAAACGGCAAGGACGATGTATTCAAGCCTTTTCATCTTTACAAGCCTTCCGAAAGCTTTAACAACCGCCGATGCCGCAGACACCAAAACCACAGGAATCAGAAGTAACCACAGCAGGGCAGCAGCATTCGTTAAATAACCGTTCATCAAAAGGGGCGAGAAATAATATGCCGAAAATCCGCCGCAACCGAAAAGCACAATCCATATCTTTGCCGTAAACTCATTTTTATCTTTGACAACCATAGCGGCGTTTATAAGTAGCAATCCCAGTGCGCAAAAAGCAATGTAATCAATTGTTCTTATAAATGGTATGCCCGCTCCCGCCTTTGAATCGGGGGAGAAAAGCGTCTGCAATGCGATAATGTCAAATTCCTTTCCGTATAAAAGCCCCAAAAAGACAGGTAAAGATGCGATAATCCCCGCCGACGCAATAATTGCAGCAAGCCGCAAAACCCTTATAAAATTCCCTTTAATGTCACGCAAAAACGAGGAAATAGCAAGGGTTACGGCGCCCGCTATAATAAAAGCAAAGCCCATGGGATGAACAAAACCCGCCGCCGCCGTGCCCAAAAACAATGTAATCAAATCTTCCTTGCGGCAGTGGCACATATATTCGTACAAAAAGTACAAAACGGGAAAAGCCAGAACTATCGACATCTGAAGCGGACTCGGCACGATTCTTAGCGGGGCGGTAATGTCGGAAAAGCATCCGAGCCAGCCGAAAATCAAAGCCGCAAAAATTCCGCCCGCCTTGCCGGAGCCTGTCCGTGAAACAAAAAAGGCAATTCCGAGCCCTATTAAAAGAGCATTTATCGGACCGGCAAAATTGACGATAAACAAGTGGTCGGTTTGTGCGAATTTTTGCAATACGGATAGCAGTATATAAAAGCCCTGCGGATAAATTCCGTCCGCAAACAGTATCCTTTGTCCGATATGCTTGGTGCGTATAAGGGTTGCATACCCGTCAAATTCGGCGGGCGAAAGTCTGAAAAACGACTCGTATAAGCTTAAATAACCGATGTAGGCAAAAACTATTACAAACAATATAACACCCGTTGCGGTGCCGATATCGCCAAAGCACACCGAGAGAACACGGTGAAACGCATTAACCCTTTTCTCCCACCAAAGAAGGAGTTTGCCTTGTATCCGCTCAACCCTTTCGACATGGTTTATAAGAAGAATATTTACATCGTCTTTTAAATCCCGCGAGATGTCTCCCTGAGAAATTCTCTTTTTATTGTACTTGTATGCCCCGAAAACAAGCATAACCGCCGCAACGGTGAGAAACTCAAAAAGCTTTAAGGCAACCGTTACATACCCCGAAACAATAAGCCAGAAAACCAGTCTTATATAATTGGAAACCGCGTTTTTTGCCCCTTCACCTTCATTATACACGAAGATAATCCTTGGCACAACAAAAAACAGCAATATAAAAGCAAAAATAAATTTTATAAAATAAGGTACGGCATACGGCGCAAAATCACTCATGAAAAGAATCCTCCATCCCGTTTTTGCCTTTATACCTGGAAATACAGATAATAATCCAGCTTTTTGAACACTTCAAGTATCCGCCGCGAACTGATTACTAAAAACACAACGGAGCCTATGAAAAGTCCGATTACCGCAAAATAGTATTCAATCCACCTGCTTAAAAGAAATCCGACCACAATATTAACAATAAGCGAAATCAAAACCGACTTTCCCGCCATCTCCGGCTGAGAAAGGGAAAACAGAGTGACACAGTTCATAAGCGCAACGCATACCGTGCCATAGCTTATAAGCCCGATAACAAACACAAAGTGGGTGACATAGCTCTGCAAAAATCCGCTTCGAAAGCCCGGCGGCGGGTAAAGGTCAAGGTGCCGTATAACTAAATAAGTGACAAGCGCGCTTATGACCGAAACCGTGGCGACAAGCAAAAGGCGCCTGAAATAGATTCGCCGAAATTGCCTGCTGATAACTGCCGTATCCGTGCCGTAGGAGTTTTTTTGTCCCTCGGCAAGCTCGTCCATCAGCTTACTGACAACAACCTCGCAAAATCCCATAGGAACAACCATCATAATAAGCGCAAAGTCAAGCCCAAGCTCATACGCGCCGCGGAACCAGATTATATACGGCATATAGGACTGGCTTGTGGACCAGCCGATAATCCTGTCCATAAACAAAAATGCAAAGTATAAAAACCCATAGGCAAAGAACGGGAAGGTCGTATAAAGCGTTATTGATTTTTTCGGCAGTGCAGGCTCTATACCCTTAGGCATTTTGCTCTCCGCCACGCGGAATAAATAAAAAATCAGAATCAGCCCGACGGCAGCCACAATTAAAAGAGCTATAATCTGTGCAGGAATAATGAATTCCATTCCGAAAATTCTGGTCAGAAGCCAAACAATCCCAATACCCGCAACAATAAGCCCCGCAAAGGTAAACTCGCGCTCTAATATATACATAACCGTAACCGAAAACCATATCGCGCTCAAAAAAACATAGTATAAGATGATAATAATCATCATGTCATAGGGAAAGGCCTCAAAAACAAGGTTAAACAAAAGAAAGGACAGCAAAATAAGAGTAGTCAGTATGTAACCGAGTTTTATAAAATATGCCGTTATTTTTCGTGCAAGATTATAATAGTTCTGTCTTAAATACAAAAACCCTCGCCGCGCGATTGCCTGCATAAATCCGCCTACCGTCAAAAAGCTGAAGATTGTGCCTATCGCGATACAAGTCGCAATCTCAACGGAAAGAAATTCATACGACCAAAGGGAAAACCTAAGCGTAAGCATCGAAAGCACGGATATAGCCATAGGCAAAGCAAACACAGCCCCGCGTATAAAGCTTTTAATAACAATGTTAGCCTTATGCGTGAGAGTGTGCCTTTTCTTTTCCTCAAAGGACGAGAAGCTTACATCCTCATTAATAACGCTGTAAATTTCAACCGCAAGCTCAAAAACATCGTCCATACCGAAGGTGGCGTTTACCCTGCTGTCGTTCCAACCTATTGATTCGAGCACCGCCGCCACTTCGTAGTAATTCTCCGGATATGGCTGCTTTTCAACAACATCACTAATAAGATTGTTAAATATGCTTTCCCGTGTCTGGGAATCCAAATAAATTGTGTCATCTCTCATACTCATATAACTGCTGTGTTACTTTGGGAGACGCATATTGATTATAAGTTCGGGCAGCTTTGCCTCTCTCTCCGCCAAAGCAACATCCTCCTCCGATAAGACCTTTCCCTTGGGAATTATAACATTGTTATTGCTGTCTAAAACCTCTTCCCCCGCGATTTTACCGATGATAAGCGTATTTCTCATCTTTTTTATATCCCTGCTGTCCGGTGCGGAGTTTTCGGAATCCTGAACCTTGGGTTGCTCATCCTTTATGGTTTCTGGTTCCGTTACAATGCTTCCGTAATGCGAGTCCTCTTGTTCCAGTATCTCTCTTTCATAGTCATAAATGCCGTCGTAGAATGGGTCTTCTTGAGATTCATCATCGATTTCGCTATCAAAAAAGCTTTTGACCTCCTCTTCGGGCTTTTCAATGTCATCATCCTTGCGGTCGTGCTTTTTCTGGAACTTTAGTAACTTCGGCAAATGACTCAGGGACATACCGTCAGCGGTAATTTTATCGCTTCTTATGTTTTCCAAAACCTTTTCAAGCTCCTCGGCTTCTTCGTCGGAAGCAGCCACATCACTGCGAAGAGTCTTTTTAACTTTCGGGATTTCATCCAAAAGACTTTCTTTTCCGTCCTTTTTTGATGTAACATTGTCGATATTGTCTTTTAAAATACTTAAGACATCCGACAGCAGAGCTTCTATTCTCTTTTTCTTCTCATCTATGTCATTTTGAAGGCTTTCGATAACCCTGTCGTACTCCTCCATTTTCTTGTTCGCATTTTGAACAAGCTGAGCGGCTTCCTCGTCAGCCATCATATTAATAAGCGCCACGGTTTTTTCAAGCCTTCGGAGGGCATCGTCAACAGTCTTTGAAGAGGTTGGAGCACCGCTTTCAACAACCTCGTCTTCATACCGTATTTCTTCTTTTTTAAGCTCCTCAAGCTGGAGCAGCAACTTTTCCCGTTCCTTAACAAGCCAGTCATAGTCCTTTTCCAACTCTTCAAGCATTTTGCAATGCTCTTTTATAAGACCATCTATATAATTGTTTACATCAAGCTTGTTAAGTCCAAAGAATCTTGTGGAGATATTACCTACTCTCATAGAAATGCCTCTTTCCTTTAAGTGACAGCTTTAACCGTAACCACGGCTCAAAATCCGCTTTCACTTATAATACGGGCACATACCAAACCCGCAGGTTTAATAGTCTTTAGCAACGGAATCCACATAATTGATTAGATTCTGAAGGTCATTTTTCATCTCATTTGCTTTCTTTTCGCGAAGAAGTATGAGCGATTTTCGTTTTTCCAAAGTCATTGTAATATTCTTTTGGATTTTAGTTACCTTCTCGGTCGCTCTGATATGGGCATCGTAAAGAGCCTGCATTATGGTCTTTTGCTCCTGGCTCTCGGTAGGCTGTGCACTTATGATTCTCTTTTTGACGACAATCTTCTTGTTGTCCTTTTGGTGTTCGATTTTTTCTTTAAGTTCTTCTATCTCTTTTTTTAGTTCCTCAATTTTTTCCTCAAGCTCTTTTTTCTTAATTTCAAATTCATTGTTGAGATTTTCTACATACCGTTCGACCTCTAAGGCACTATATCCGAACAATGTAACACGGTCAGTAATAGGCATTACATCTCACCTCTCATTCTTCTTAGTTTATGCTGTTTTGCTTATAAATCCGAAGGAATTAAATACCGGTCATTGCGCTGCTCTTTATAACTTCAAGTTCCGCCTTGTCATGCTCCCCTAATCTTTTATATGAGTTTGCTATCTCAAGCATCAAAACCGGTACGGAAGGCGAGTTGGGCGAAGCGTTTATAGCCTCGCGGAACTGTTCTATCGCTTCCCTTACATAACCCATGCTAAGTAGGGTATATCCTTTTTCCGCATAAAACTTTTGCTTTTGCAAAAGAGTAATCGGAAGAACCGTTTTAATTTCTCGGTCAGCGGTCATCAGCCTCATATAAGAATTATAGTGATTTTCCAAAACCTTTTCAATCGAAAAAAATTCAAGTGCTCTTTTTCGTGAGGCAATCGATTTTTCCTTTATCAAATCGGGATCCTTAAGGAAGGTAAGAATCCCCTCCGCAATCTCCTCAGGTGCGCCGGGGGTTGCAAGAATTCCGCAGTCGCCAAGCGCCTCCTTAATCCCGCCCACATCCGTGGAGACCACGGGTTTTCCGCTCATCATCGCCTCCACCACAGAGTACGGAAACGCCTCCGATATGCTGGTCAGTACAACTATGTCACCTGTATTATATGCCTCAGGGGCATTGTCTGTGTGTCCCTCAAAAATAAAATTGTTTTCCAATCCGAGTGTCTTAACCCGTTTTTTGCATTCCTCATAGTATTCATCAACCGAAACCGAACCATAGAGCGAAACCTTTATATCCGGAATCTCCTTTCGGGCAATGTTGGTTGCTTCAATAAGAGTAAGGATATCCTTAAGCGGGTCTATTCTCGCTACCGAAACCACGGTAGGTTCCCTGTACTTTCTTTTTACATCCTTGGGTGTAAAAGTCTTGTTGTCCACCCCGTTGTAAATAACATTTATCTTGTCGCTGCCAACTCCGAACCGTTCCTCCCACCTTGTATTGTACCTGCAAACAGGGGCAACAGTATCGGCATACTCGTAATTAAGACTGATTATCGAGTTAATCATTCTTATAAAAAATGTATTGAGGAAAGACGGATATCCGCGCTTTGAAAGCGATAAATACTGTTCTCTTATATAAACGCCATGCTCCGTAAGCATATACGGTGTATTATACTCTATTTTCGCAAGAACGCAGGGTATTCCGCAAAACGCAGCCGCGGCGGAATGGGTTACATCCGTCTTGGGAACGGGTGTGTTTAGGATTACCATAAACCTGTAAAGCCATCCGAGGCTTTGAATGAGGTCATACACACTCGGTTGATCAAGACCGTTTTCCGGAACCGATGCGTAATCGTATACCATGGATTTGTATACATCCCATGTAATTTCGGATTTGAAGCTTTTTTTGTACTCATACTCCTTAAAATACAAATACATTGAGTGAAGCGCACCGCCAAGCCTGGTAGGATTTTTTTCAAGGCTTATTACTTCGCTTATAAGTGTTCGAAAGAGCGGTATAAACTTGTTTCTTACCACATCATCGGTGGTTCTGTTCTTTGATATATAAACCTTTGAAAAGGGAACATCAAGGTATTCGCTCGGCTCCTCCGTACCCCAAAGCGGAACTTTTATAAGAGTTGCGGACAGGGGCAAGGAGTATATCTGGGATAAAAAAGGGTTCATCATAACACTATACACGGTATAATCCACTTGTCTAAGCTGATTAACCAGTATGTCACACCATGTGCTTACGCCTTCGGGGTGGAACGGATATGTTCCCTCCGTAGATAGCATTACATTAATCTTTTTATCCAAACGGTTAGCGCCCCCTTTCAAAAGTGATAAATTCGCTTTAATTTATCGTCCTCTTTATTTTTTCTAATTCAAGCTTAACTATTCCAAGTTCCTGTGTAAGAACACTCACAAGGCGGAAATTTTTCGACAAAACCCGCGTAATTGAGAAAATTATCATAATCAGGAAAAAGATGATTGACATAAACAGCGTATTCACAGGTTCCTGAATATGCAAAAGTCCCGCAATAAAATCAATTGCCCCCGGCAAAATCGTTATTACAATAAGCCCAAGCCCGGAAAACAGCCAGATAAGAACATACCGAAGCTCTAAATTTTTATTTCTTACCATTGCTATTATATATATGAGAAAACACAAAGATGCCGTAAAAAGGATAATCTGTAATTGTTTGTCGAGCATACCCATAACGCCTCCTTGCAATATAAATCCGATATGTCTATTTTTTTGTCATTGCGTCAATCAAAATAGCAAGAGTAACCTTAATCATATAGTAAACCGAATCAGTCCCTCCGATTGTTGACTTGCCGTTTTTGCGCTCCATCATTGTTACGGGAATTTCCTTTATAATAAGATTATTCTTCCCCGCCGTAACAAGCGACTCGGGCTCAGGATAATCCTGCGGATACTCCTTCGCGAAAAGCGCAATCGCTTTTTTGTCACAGGCCCGGTATCCCGATGTCGGGTCTGTTATCTTCTGACCGAGGACAAACCTTATAATGTTGTAAATAAACGAAATACCGATTCTTCTAACAAAGGACGACTGAAATCCCTCGCCTGTTATAAACCGCGAGCCTATGCAAAGATTTGCTCCGTCCCGCAACTGCGAAATCATTTTTTCGATACATGCCGGGTCATGCTGACCATCGCCGTCCATCTGGATTACTATGTCATAGTCGTTGTAAAGCGCATACTTAAACCCTGTCTGCCTTGCGCCCCCGATTCCCAAATTCGCGGGAAGCTTTATAACCTCGCCGACACCGCTTTCGACACAGACACGGTATGAATCGTCCGACGAACCGTCATCGATAACCAGAACATCAATGTCGGGACAGGTCTTTTTAATCCCATTCAGAACATGACCGATATTTTTTTCCTCATTGTAAACGGGTATTATAATAAGTTTTTTCATTAGTTTACCACCAAGCTTTATAATCTAAAGACCTGTGCTATAAATAATTGTTTGCGAATATATAATAAGTCGCCGAAACCATAGCACACTGTTTTTTAAATCAGCCCTGTCCGACATAAACATCATCCTGCCAGATACCCTCGGTAACCGTTCCGTCGGGCTCGACATTTCTTCCGTATCCGTTCTTTTTGCCGTGTTGCCACTGACCTTCATAGATCTCACCGCTCGCCCAGCGGAAAACCCCATAGCCGTGGAAGCTGTTTGTGTGCCAATCTCCCTCGTAATAATTGCCCGTTGCCCATACGAACTTGCCCTTACCGTGAAATTCGCTTGCCCACCATTCGCCGGTGTATGTGTCTCCGTTTGCCCATACCATAGTACCCTTGCCCTGGAATGAACCGTCAACGATATCGCCCGTGTAATGGTCGCCGTTCGACCATATCATTTCCCCCCGGCCGTTCATGTTGTCATTGCTCCAGCCGCCCGTATACACAAAACCGTCGCTGCGCAAAAACCTTCCTTCGCCCTCACGCTTTCCGTTTAAAACATAACCTTCATAAACGCTACCGTCGGGATAGTTCACTATGCCGTAACCGTTGGGTATGCCGTACTCGCTCTGCCCGATGAACAATGTACCGTCGTGCATATGTATGTTTGCCTCCCTGTTGTAAAGAGAAGATACTCTGAAAGCGGGAGGAATCAGCATATCGTTTGAGTACCTGAAGTCCGCGCGGGTAAGCACCGATTGCTGTATATCGTTTGCTTCCACTACATACTCCAAAAATGTGGCTCCGTGCGGAAGCTTTACATCAAGTGACTCCCACACAATACCTATCATGTCGTTTTTGGTAAGAATTTTATCGTTTACATATTTTGCATCACTCGGCGAAATCCCTCCGAGATATGAATTGATATATGCCGAAATCGACAGGAATTCTTCGGGAATCTCATGCTTTAAGCACTTTAAAAGCATTCCCGCAAAGGTTTTCCCGTCAATAAGCCTTTTGGGCATAAGTGAATTCCCCGTAATATCGGGAAACAAACCAAGCTTTGCCGCCAGTGCGACATACGACCTTGCCCATATCGAAACCGTATCCTTATCGGTATAGGGATTCAGAGCAATGTTAATCTGATAGTCGGACATGTTAGTCGCTCTTTTCGCCTGTCCGATAAGTCTTATAAGAAAAACAGCCGCTGTTTCCCTGTCGAGAAACTCTTCCAAGCTAGGCTCAAAACGGTTTGCATTCGTCCCCATGTAAAGTCTTAACTCATAAAATACCTTCGCCTGTTCAATATAGCTGTTGGAATATTGCGCATATGCCCCCGATGAAAAAGCGAATAATGCCAAAAGGCAGATAACAACCAATTTTAGTTTTTTCATCAGGATTTAATTCACCCCGCCTACACTTTAATTACTCCGACAAATACCGAAATTGTTTTGCGGTGCTTTAATACCATACACTTACAGATAAGCAAACGTTTCCCTTTCGCTTACGGGTCTTGAAAGGTAATATCCCTGGAAATAGTCACAACTCATCTCCTTAAGCATTGCTCTCTGCTTTTCGTTCTCAACTCCCTCGGCAACAATCTTAAGTCCCAAATCATGTGTTATGCTTATGATGGATCTTATGAAATTAGCATTCCTTTCACTTGTTATAATATCATCAAGAAATGTTTTGTCAATTTTTACAACAGATACGGGAAGCCTTAAAAGATATGAAAGCGTTGAATATCCCGTACCGAAATCATCTATCATTATGGTTATGCCCATATCCTTTAACTGCTGCATTTTAAGGCAGTTTTCGCTGAAGCAATCCGTAAAGCAGGATTCCGTAACCTCAAACCCGATATAATGCGGGTCTGCCCCCGTTTCATTAATAATTTCTTTTATCGTATCAAGAAAATCCTTTTTTTCTATCTGGGAATTTGAAAAATTAACCGAAACAATAATCCTGCGCCCGCTTTTTTCCTTTATCCTATTGGCAAACAGACAAGCCTTTTTAAATATATAGGCGCCAACATCCGAAATAAGCCCTTCTTTTTCCGCCGTCTTTATAATCTGCACTATCGGTATTCTGTCATATTTCTCGTTTCTCCACCTTAACAAAGCCTCAAAACCAGAAAGCGTATTGTCCGAGGCCGAAAACAGCGGCTGATAAAAAAGCTCAAGTTCGTCCTTTTCCATTGCCTTTATTATGTCATGTCTAAAATCATTCGAAAGCTTTATTTCATAAATAAGTTCTTCATTAATAAACTCATAACAGCCCTTGCCTTTTTCCTTCGACTTGTAAAGAGCTATTCCGGCACAGTTCATTATTGTTTTGCTGTCCTGTGCATTGTGAGGATACAGCGCTATCCCGATATTAGCCGAAAGCTCTGCCTTTCTTCTGCCGTCCTGACCGATATCCGTTTGAATCTGCTCCAGCACAACCGTCGCAAGCTCAGATACCGCAACTATGTCACTGACCCCGTCATATATAATACCTATCTGGTCATAAGACAGCCTTTCGGTATACAGATTGTAAGGAAGCTCGTTTATCTTTTTTATTACCCCGCTCATCACAACATCTTCCTGCGAGGTCTGGGTAAAATAATTGGCTATAAAAAGATTGTTAATCTCAACAAGCAGTACCGCACCTTTTGCCCCTTCCTTGCTAAGCACGGCGGATATATGGTCATTAAAATCGGTTTTCATGTCGCTGTACGACTTTAAGCTTGTGATAATATTTGTTTCAATATCCTTCGGCACAACGGTAAGGTTGGTTTTTGGCCCGGAGATTTTTTTGTCAGCGAAGGATACAACCTTCTCCCTGTTCGGGGCTTTTTTATCAGGTTTTTTGGTGCTCTCGGAGAAAACCTCATCTATATTTGTCTTCAGGTAGTTTATAACCTCCATAAGAAGCTGTTCGATTTTTTCCTTATTTGTATCAATCTCATTTTGCAAGGACTCCAAAACAGCATCATAATCGGCAATCTGCGCATTAGCCCTGTTTATCATGCTCTCAATCTTCTGGTCCGCAAGTTCATTAATAAGCGTTATGGTTTTGTGTACATTTGCATCGGCCGCCGCCACGGCTTCCTCGTCCGGATTAAACTCAGGCGTTTCATACACATCCTCGTAAACCGTTTCGCCCTCCTTCATGTCGTCAATTTCAAGAAGGAGCTTATATTTGGTTCTTTCAAGAATTTTTTTCTCTTGAAGCAATTCATTAAGTTTGCTTTTGTGGGATTTGACAAGCTCGGCTATATACGCATTGACTTCAGATTTTTTAAGGCCGATTGCTTTAGTCGGAATTCTGATGCTATTCATACAAATTCACTCCCTTTCCCACAAGCTAATGCAAAGCATTTAAGGTGCAAACACCTTCCCAATATCCGAGGCGGAATCCATTTTCGACAAAGCGCCTGATTTCTCATTTTTCGAGAAATTCCTATAATATGTAGAAAAACCCATTTTTCTTCTGTGTTTTCATTATAAAATATATATATGCAATTAAGAAGAGTTTTGTAACATTCAGCTTAATAAATGTAATATTTTAACCAAAAACAATTCGGTACTTGTCATTTCGCAAGAAATCGCAATAATTCTTATTTTGTCCTGACTAAATTCCGTTATAATCAATAAGATACTTGGTATAACATGCGAGCGCTTCCTTCTTGCGGCTTTTGCTTATGGGTATTATCGTGTTGTCGGTGAGATATATATTGTTTTCCACGATTGTCCTTATATGCCCCATGTGAACAAGAAAGCCCTGGTGCACCCTGACAAATCCGTACTGCTTAAGCTTTTCCTCCTCGATTGAAAGCTTGGAGTAAAAATACATCCTTCCGTTTGTCGTTACGGCACAGACCTGTCTTTTTATGCTTTCAAGATAGAGTATATCGTCAATGTTACATGTTATAATATTCGACTTGGTATGTATGGTGTACCTTTTTTCGCCCGCAAAGAGTTGCCGAAACGCCTTGTTATATTCCCTGCTTATCTTTTCCTCCGTATAAGGCTTCATAATATAGCGGAAAGCATCAACCTCATACCCTTCAAAAACGAAATCCATGCTCTGCGAGGTTAAAATAATCAAAACACTGCTGTCAACATTCCTTATCCTTCTTGCCGCTTCTATTCCGTTTACGCTCTCGTCTTTTATATCTAAAAAAACAATGTCGAACCTTGCGCCCTTCTTTTCATGTGCGACCGCAAGCTCCTCCGGTCTGCCAAAAACCGTAATTCTAATATCCATATAACTTTTATTACCGGTGTTTATAATGTTTTTCAGTAAATCGATATAATAAGCATCGCTATCACATATCGCAATTTTCATAACATTACTCCCGACAATTTTTATTCAGCATTTTACACTATTCCCTATCATAGCATTATATACAATTACAACCCAAAAATCAAGTAATTAATGTAACTTTTTTTCGTTTTTTATTGTTTTGTGCAAAAACGGCTGTTGTCTTTTTTTATAAAATAGGATAGAATTAAATATGTTAAGGTTAAAATAATTCCTTTGTACCGTTTACAAAATTCGGCAGGAGGGATACTGATGAAAAAAGCAGTCATATTCACGCTTGCAATTATGCTTTGCTTTTCGGGTTTTAAAGTAACGGGTGAGGCTGACATTTACGGGATTATGGAGCAAAGCGTTGTTTTGAAAATCGGAAGCCCTAAGGCTTTTGTAAATATGTCGGAGGTTCCGGTCGACTCGCAAAATCCTTATACCGCCCCCTTTGTATCGGAGGGAAGGACACTTGTCCCCGTAAGGTTTGTTGCCGAAAGCTTCGGCGCGGCGGTGGACTGGGACGAACACACCCGGATCGTGTCGGTCAAAACAGGCAGTAAAAGCGTTTTGCTTCCCGTTAATTCGGACAGTATGATTATCAATGAAAAGGTTGTTCCGTTGGATGTCGGCGCATCTCTTGTCGGTGACAGGGCATTTATTCCGATAAGAAGGCTTGCCGAGGATGTTCTCGGCAAAAATGTGTTTTACGACAGGGGGCTTATCATAATAGGCGACTCTGTTTCGGGCATTGCACAGGGAAGTGAGGAGGTCGGGCTTATCCTCGCAATGTTCAAAACTCAAATTCGGGCGCCCTATATGGTTTACTACGGGTCGCTTGACGAGGGAATCATAGAAACCGCAAAAACATATAAAATCGTTATACTTCACCCCTCTCAGGCGAGGCTTGAGCGCAATCAGATTATGCGGATTCAGCAGGGTATTAACCCCGACGACCCGTCGGATGATGTAAAGGTTATCGGTTATATCTCAATAGGTGAGGACACAAGAACAACAGGAATGACACCACAGCAGATGCGGGACGACCCGCGTTTTACGGGAGATAAAACAGGTCCAAGGGTTGACCCGCGCGGCGTATTCCCGAACGGTAATCCTAATCTTGCAGGAATAGGCCCAAAGGGTGTTATGTCGGGCGGCGGCTTTGCCTCATATTACCTTGACGACAACGATTTTGACGGAAACCCCGATTTTAACAGAGCATTCAACGGGGCATTCGTTAACGCCGGCGACCCTGCGTGGTATGATGCCCTCTCGGCCATGACATTCGATTCAATCGACGGAGTGTACGGACTTCGCGAAATTCTTACCCTGGATTACGGAAGGGGTTTGGGCTGTGACGGTGTTTTCCTTGATACCATCGACACCTGTGCTCCGAACTCATACACCGATGCCTCAAGCTTTAATCAGAGTGAGTTTGAATGGACGGCGCCGGGGTTTTTGGATTTTATAAAAAGGCTAAGAAACGACTATCCCGACAAAATTATTGTTCAAAACAGGGGGCTGTTTTTCTTTAACCCCAACCTTGGACACTACAAATACAATACAAGACCATACATAGATTATCTTATGTTTGAAAGCTTCAGGCTGGATTCGTCGTCAAGCGCGGCGTTTAATCCCTTGTTTTTTGCGGACAACAGCAATTATTATGCACCGAAAATAGCTGCGGAGGCAAGCCGCCCCGACGGATTTACCGTCCTCGGACTGAGCTATGCCGAGGGTCCTTCCGATATCATCTCCTCCGACACGCTTTTGGGAAAATCACAAACAGGGTTGGCGCTTTTGCAGGAGGAAATTGAGCTTTATAAAAAATTCGGTTTTATTCCGTATATTACAAACGGGTGGGTTACTCTTGTCAACAGCTTTGCAAAGCCCTTTATTAATGATAGTGATTTTTCTCCTCCCGCATGGAGCAGTACATGGAACGCAGACAATGTCTGGCCCGCGGGCATACCCGAACCCCGCGTGGGAGTGCAGTCTGCCACAGGCGGCAAAAACAGCGTTACGCTTTGCTGGGATGTTGCCCTTGATGAAAATCCCGTAAAGTATTGCGCTTACTATCAGAAAACTCCCTTTGACTTCGATGCCGACCCCAATCTTGAAAAGGCAACAAAGGTTCCTTTGCTTCCGCGGGTCGGAGCGGCTTACAAAAACGGCACGGGCAAGGACTCTTTTCCCTTTGATGCGACGATAACGGGGCTTGAATCCGACACCCTGTATTACTTTGTTATTAGGGCGCATGACGACTCCGCCAACGAAAACGAGGATAAAAACAGAGTTTATAAAACGGTGGTAACACTTAATAATTAGCACCGAATTTTCACAAAAGGCATATTAGATTAAAACGGCTGTATTTTCATTGAAGAAAATACAGCCGTTTTTTATGCGGTTTTAACCGGAAAGCAGCCTAAAAATTACATTATAAATCCCGTTTCTTACATTTTTGTTGAATTTTTTTGACAATGAATTAGAATAAGCATGTAATAAATGGTATTAAGCAGGGAGGGTTTATATGAGGAGGGCACTCAAGTCTTTTGTAGCTTCAACTTTAGTTTTGAGCATCTTGTTTATCAATGCCGCGGCGTTTGCCGAACATGAAATTTCGAATCACTATTCCGATTATGCAGCCTACATAAAAAAGGGCATCAGCTTAAGCGGAACAGGCGCAATTAACGGGGACGCGCTTTCGGCGGAGGGAAATATAAGTCTTACCGTATTCGACGATTCAAATATAATCGACGGCACTCTGTATCATAAACACGATGCGATGATAGCCCTTTGCGAAAGTTCACAGATTAAAATGGGAACCGTTTCATTTGACAGTATTGCGTACAGTGCGCCCGTACCGAGCTTTCCTTCAACCCCTGTCATAAACAATTACGGCGGAACGCTTGTCTGCCCGTGGTACCCCGCTGTTACCATTTCACAAAGTACAAGGTATGACAGCCTGACAATAAGCGGCGGTATAACGATTGATACCGGAAGCTCGGATATAATAATAACCACCGACTATCTTACTCTTTCGGGCGGGTATATTAACCTTGACGGGTCGGGAGATCTTTACATATTTGTTAACGAAAGCATCAGCATTACAGGCTCGTTTAAATTCAACGAATACGGTAACAGCGACAGAGTTCATATACTCGTAAAAAAAGGCGATGTGAATATCAGCAATTACATTGTTTTAAACGGCAATATATATATGGAGCAGGGGAATATATCCTTCCTTTTCGGCGGTTCGAAAATAAACGGCAACATCGTAGCAACGGGTGACGCGGTCAGCATTGCCAACGAAGCACAGATAACCGGTATTGTGTATGCACCGAATGCCCATATCTATATAACATCGTCGGCACTTGTCACAGGCGTTATGGTAGGTAACAGCCTTGATATAACGGGTCATGCCGATATTGACTACAGTAAGAAAACGCTTTGCATTCCCGACTTCGGGATTGAGCCTACTCCCACACCATCACCAACACTAACACCTTCGGAAGAGCCGACACCAACTCCCGAACCTTCGGAAGAACCCACACCGACACCGACTCCTTCGGAAGAGCCTACACCGACTCCCGAACCTTCGGAAGAGCCAACAACAACTCCCGAACCTTCCGAAGAACCTACACCGACTCCCGAACCTTCGGAAGAGCCCACACCGACACCGACCCCTTCGGAAGAGCCTACACCGACTCCCGAACCTACATGCAGTCCGGACCCCGGTGACCCTTCCGACCCGATATTCAGCTCTTTACAATACACCGCAGAAACCTTTGCGGGAACGGGAATAGCGGGCTTTAACGGGGATAACGGAAGCATGTCGCCGAGAACACACGCCTCGGCAACCGATGCAGAGCTTTATCACCCCAGAGGTCTTGCGATTGATGCAAACGGAAGCCTTTACATAGCAGACGAGAGAAACGGCGCGGTAAGAAAGGTTTCAAACGGCTCAATGACAACCGTTACGGGTAACGGAATTGAAAACGGTTACACATCATCGGACTATACGGGACCCGCTTACGGGCAGGGAATGTATGAGCCCATGGCGGTAGCGGTAAGCTCATGCAATTTGCTTTACTTTTTGGATACCGACCACCACATAGTAAGAATGATAGACGAAAACGGGAACCTTAAAACCGTTGCGGGCGTTTTGGAAATCGGTTCCGCGGGCGGGTACTCGGACGGAGGGGGAGTTGCCCTAAACGCAAAGTTCAACACTCCTCAGGGTATAGCCGTTGACAGTTTTGGAAATATCTATGTCGCCGATACCAACAATCATATTATAAGAAAAATAACCAAAAACGGCGAGATAATAAACATAGCGGGACAGCCCGGCGTCGGCGCATTTTCGGGCGACGGCGGCAAGGCAACAGACGCAAGGCTTAACAGACCTATGGGACTTGCCACAGACAGTGAGGGAAACCTGTACATCGCCGACACGCATAATCACCGAATAAGAAAAATTAACCTTTCCACAGGTATTATTACAACCGTTGCGGGCAGCGACCGTCTTCCGACAAACAGTGCTACAGCTGACGGAATCGGAGACTACGGCACTGCAACCTCTGCCGCACTTTTCTTCCCGCATGATGTTGCGGTTGACGCTGCGGGCAACATCTATATAGCGGACAGCCAGAACCACAGAATCAGAAAGGTAATAAAGTCGTCGGGCAAGATTGTTTCAATCGCGGGCGACGGCTACGGCGGAACCGCCGCAAACAGCGGAGCCGCAACATCGATAAGGCTTAACCATCCAAAGGGTGTGGAGGTTGACGAAAACGGCTGTGTTTATATTTCAGACACTCAAAACAATGTTATAAGAAAGCTAATCCCTAATATTTAATATTTTTACTCCAAGCAAAGAGAGCTGGAAGGGCTGGTTCCGAAAGCTCTCTTTTGCATTTTTTGTTTTTAATACGGGTTACTCCCCTATATAATCCCCCTCATACCACTGACCCGACATAACTTCGCCGCTTGCCCATCTGAAGGTTCCGAATCCGTGAAATTTTTCGTTAAGCCACTGCCCTGTATATGAGTTTCCGCTTATCCACTCAAATGTTCCTTCTCCGTTAAACTTTCCGTCTTTAAACTGTCCCGTATACCTGTCGCCGTTTTGCCAGAGATATGTCCCGAAGCCGTTTATTTCGTCATTTCTGAACTCTCCCTTATAGCTGTTGCCGGTTGCACACAGCAAAATGCCCTCACCCTCACGCATATTCCCCGAAAAATATCCGCAATACCTGTCGCCGTTGGGATAAATCATAACCCCGTAGCCCTCTGCTTTGCCGTCTTTAAGCTCGCCTTCATAAATCCTTTTGTCCGGGAAGGTAATGGTTCCTCTGTTTTCATCGCGCCTGCTCCACGAAACATCAGGAAAATCCCTGTACGGCAGGTCGCGGTGGATTATATCCATAGCCTTTTTCCATATAACCGCCGCGGGATTGGGCCGCCCCGCAAGAAGCCGCTCCATCGGCTTTGGAGTGTCATACCCGAACCATACCGCACCTACATAGTAGGGAGTATAACCCACAAACCATCTGTCCTTGTCGTCAGAGGTTGTTCCTGTTTTCCCCGCCGCAGGCATCTTGACGGAAAGCCGCGCGGCAGTGCCCGTACCGCTTTTTACGGCGGCGGACAGCATCTGTGTCATATAATAAGCGGCCTGTTCCCTTATCGCAACATGGGATTCGGGGTTTTGTCGATTGTCGAATATCACCTCGCCGCTGTGTGCCACTACCTTTGAATAGGTGTGCGGCTTAATATAAATACCCCTGTTTATAAAAGGCACATACGCCGCCGCCATCTCCTGCACGGTTACTCCGTCAGTAAGCCCGCCGAGAGCAAGCGAGCTGTAATTTTTGTCGCTGTACTCCTTTCCGTCCCGAATTTCCTTATCGGCAAGTGTGGTAATACCCAAATTATTTTCAAGAAAAGAAAATGAACGCTCAATGCCCACAAGCGCCAAAACCTTAACCGCAACAACATTTATGGACTGCTCGACGGCTTTTTGTACCGTTACGCTGCCGCGATAGCCCTTGTACCAGTTTCGGGGTGTCCACCCGCCCACAGTATACGGTGCGTCGGTCAAAACAGATTTCGGCGTTATAATCGCATGGTCTATGGCAGGCGCATAAACCGAAATCGGCTTAATTGACGAACCGGGCTGGCGTACGGTCTGTGTCGCCCTGTTAAGCGTAAGCATACCCTTTTTCTCGCCCCGTCCGCCGACAATCCCCTTCACCTCGCCCGAATACGGGTCGATAACAATCATTGCGGCATTGGTCTTATCACCCGAGGCGTCATCGGGAAAATTTTTATCATCGGCAAAAACCTTTTCCAAAGCCTCCTGAACGCCCATATCAACCGTAGCGTAAATTTTCAGCCCTCCGGTATATATCAGCTTTGACGCCATTGCCCTTGTGTACCCCTTTTTGTTTTGAAGGTCGTCCATTACATCGGCAACAACCTGGTCTATAAAATAGCCGCATTTGTTGTAATCCCTCTGCTGTGACTCCTTTGTAAATGTTAAAACCTCGGAAATCGCATTGTCATACTCCTCACGGCTTATGTATCCGTTCTTCAGCATTTCGGACAGAACAATCTCTTTTTTAATCCTGTTTTCATTCTCGTTAATAAAGGGATTATACCTTTGCGGAAGCTGTGTAATCCCCGCAATAGATGC
Organism: Firmicutes bacterium ADurb.Bin193; assembly: GCA_002070105.1. GTDB lineage: Bacteria > Bacillota > Clostridia > Monoglobales > Firm-18 > MWCQ01. Next base: position 34,240 of record MWCQ01000003.1, read on the forward strand.
CGCCTGCGCAAGCGACAGCTCCGACACATCCTTGCCGAAATAGCTGTATGCCGCCGCCTGAACTCCGTAAGCGCCCTCTCCGAAAAAAACGGTGTTGAGATAAAGCTCCAAAACCCTTTGCTTTCCGATCTGCCTCTCAAGCCTGAAGGCAAGCCACATTTCCTGTATCTTTCGCTTTACCGTAATTTCGTCGTTTTGCGTAAGATTTTTCACAAGCTGTTGTGTAATCGTGCTCCCTCCGAAGGATGTTTCCCCTCGAAAGATATAGTCAAAAGCGGCATGCAAGGTTCTTTTTATATCAATGCCGTTGTGTCGCCAATACCTTTTATCCTCAATTGAAATAATCGCGTTTTGCATATCGGACGGAATATCGGATAGCGAAACCCAAACCCTGTTCTTGCCGTCATGAAGCTTTATGAGTATTTCTTCACCCTGCCCCTGTGGCGCTGTCGCATATATAAACGATGTAAAGTCAAGCGAAAGCTCCTCTATATTCAGCTTGGGGGCTGTCCTGATACAATTTATAAGGAGGATACCACCGCAAAGCATAAGCATGGTAAAGCCGAAAAGAACATAGCATGCGGCAACGAAAGCCTTGTTTTTATACAGTAAGGCAAGCATGTATCCCCCTCCTTTCCCCCCAAAGTTAAATACTTTTTATAAGCTAAACGCCTCCATTATTTCATCATTGCACGGGTCGACAACTGCGGCGCAAAGCCCGCTATTAACGGCCTCTTTAAGAAAATCCGCATTTATTATATCAGTTTTTGATATACCCAAAACGGTCTTAACGCCAAGCCTCTCCCTAATCAGTTTCAAAGCCTTAAGCCCTTCATCCGGGTTCCCCGCTCCGGCGCAGACATCAATTATTATGTCCTTTTTGTCGATACCCCGCTCAATAGCGTTTTTAATAATTTTTTCGGCTGTTTCAAGCCTTCCCTCCGCCGTAGGGGGTATTCCGTTTTCATCAAGCGCAAGTGCTATGACAACGCCGCCGTACTTTTTAACAAGCGGGAAAACGGTGTTCATACTCTCTTTTTTCCCGCTTACGCAGGATATAAGCGCCTTTCCGTTGTAAAGGCGCAGGGCGCCCTCCAAAACCGAAGGGCTTTCGCTTTCTATCATAAGCGGAAGGCGTGTAAACTGTTGAAGGCTTTTTACAGCCTCCGTCATTGCTTCCTCCTCATTAATATCGGGAATTGCCACATTTACGGCAACGATATCTGCGCCCGCGTCCGCCTGTTCCATTGCCTCGTCCGTAATAGTATCCATATCGCCCTCCGAAAGAGCGTTCCTGACCGAATCGTTAACATTCGGGTTAATACGCCCGCCTATTATAATCGGCTTTTCATCGAAAATAACCGCGCCGGCATAAGAGGACACAACGGTCTGTCCCTTCGGGTTTAGGGGCTTTTGCATTAAATGCCTGGTTTTCTCAACCATCCTTGCAATATGTTCGGGGGTTGTTCCGCAACATCCGCCTATAATATTTGCGCCCGACGATGCAATTTCCAGCATATCCTCCGCAAACTCCTCAGGACCGACCTCGTAATAAGTCATACCGTCTTCGCCGACCTTCGGAAGCCCCGCATTAGGATTTATTATAACGGGAATGCTTGCATAATCGCGCATTGTTTTAAAAAGCCCCTTAATCTGCTTCGGCCCAAGCCCGCAGTTTATCCCAAGCGCATCAACCCCAAGCCCCTCCAACAAAGCTACGACCGACAAAATATCAGCACCCGTAAGAAGCCTACCCGCCTCGTCCACTGTTACCGTTGCGTATACGGGAAGCGAGGAGTTCCCCTTCGCCGCCAAAACCGCTGCCTTTAGTTCGTATGTGTCGCTCATGGTTTCTATGAGGATTAAATCGGCATCCGTAGCACCTGCGCGCACGATTTCGCCGAAAACTTCATAAGCCCTCTTAAATGAAAGCTCGCCCATCGGCTCCAAAAGCTTGCCCGTCGGCCCGATATCAAGGGCGACAAGCCTTCCGTCCGCCGCCGCGCGGGCATTTTCAACCGCCGCCGACACAACCTCGCCAACAGTATAGTCCTTCAGCTTAAGAGAGTTCGCCCCGAAGGTGTTTGTCTTAATAATATCGCAGCCCGCCTCGGCGTACTGCCTGTGAATATCCGTTATCAGACCAGGATTTGTAATATTAAGAATTTCGGGCATCCCGCCTGCTTTAAGTCCGCTTTTTTGAAGCATCGTACCCATTGCCCCGTCAAAATAAACAAGCCTTTCCATATTATCCGCTCCTTTCAACCATTGGAGTACACATAACTCTTTTTTGATGGTTGCATAATAAAGAATCCCTTATAAAAATTATAGAATAAAAGCCAAAATAATGCAAGAAAATTAAATTTACAGCTTGTCGGCTTACAACACACAAAAAAAAAGACCATCCCAAAAGGACGGTCTTTCGTTTTAGGTAGATTATTTAATTTCGACAGTTGCACCGACTTCTTCAAGCTTTGCCTTAATTTCGTCAGCGGCAGCCTTGTCAACGCCTTCTTTAACGGGCTTGGGTGCGCCGTCAACAAGGTCCTTAGCTTCTTTGAGCCCAAGACCCGTAAGCTCACGAACAACCTTTATAACCTTGATTTTCTCTGCGCCTGCCGAAGCAAGTATTACATCAAATTCCGTTTTCTCCTCTGCAGCGGCAGCAGCGCCTCCGTTAGCGGGAGCGGCAGCAACCGCAACCGGAGCGGCAGCGGACACGCCGAATTCTTCCTCAAGTGCCTTTACAAGTTCAGACAATTCCAATACGGTAAGAGCCTTTACATCTTCAATCAGTTTCGTTACTTTTTCACTAGCCATAATTATTTATCCTCCTAAATATTAATTTCGATAATTTTTTACTTCTTTTCAGCTATTGCGCTAAGTGCGCATACCAGACCGCGTATGTTTCCGTTTAAGACATTGACAAGTCCGGATATAGGTGCGTTGAATCCGCGGAGAACACTTGCAATAAACTCTTCTTTAGACGGAAGATTAGCAAGCTTTTTAACCTCATCGACCGAAACAACCCTGCCCTCGACAAACCCCGATTTTATTTCAACAACCTGGTGCTTTTTCGCGAACTCAACGATTACCTTCGCAGGAGCGATTAAATCGGTTTCGTGAGTGGCAAGCGAGGTCGGTCCGTGTAAAACAGGCTCAAGCCCGTCAAGCCCCGCTTCCTTTGCGGCAAAGTTGGTAAGAGTGTTTTTGACAACCCTGTACTCAACGCCCGCCTTGCGAAATTCGTTACGAAGGTTTGTATCCTCCTCAACCGTCAGACCGCGATAGTCGATAAGCACGCCCGCCGCAGAGGTTTTAAGACGCTCGGCTATAGCCGCCACCTTTTCTTTATTCTGTTGCAAAACCTTTTCACTTGGCATAGACTTTTATTTCACCTCCTAAAATTCACCTTGAAATACCAGCATCCAACACCCGTCTTGAGGAATAAGATAAAAGCTATTCCTTTTTTGCGTAATTTCCTGTAATTAAAAGGGTCCTTCGCATAGAGACATACGAAGAACCCGTAAAAAATCATACAATACAGTTATGAATAATTACGCATTTCCTCGTCAGGATTTACAAGGCGCAAAGCCTAACCTGAGTCTATGGATGCAAAAGTTATTTTAACACTATTCTGCCAATCTGTCAAGCCCTATCCCGAAATTCTTGCGGGATTTATCTTAATTCCGGGGCCCATTGTTGCGGAAATAGTAACGCTTTTCAGATACTGACCCTTTGCGGCGGCGGGTTTATCCTTGATAATTGCGCCGAGAAGGGTGTTGAAATTTTCGATAAGCTTTTCGCTCCCGAATGAAATCTTGCCGATGGGGCAGTGGATAATATTCGTTTTATCCAAACGATATTCGATTTTACCGGCTTTAATATCCTGAATAGCCTTTGCAACATCCATTGTAACGGTACCCGCCTTGGGGTTTGGCATTAAGCCCTTGGGGCCGAGGATTTTACCAAGCCTTCCCACAACGCCCATCATGTCGGGAGTAGCGACAACAACATCATATTCAAACCAGTTTTCGTTCTGAATTTTGGGAATAAGCTCTTCGGCGCCGACGAAATCCGCGCCCGCCTGCTCCGCCTCCGTTGCCTTGTCGCCCTTAGCAAACACAAGAACCCTGACGGTTTTTCCCGTTCCGTGTGGCAGAACAACCGCACCGCGGACCTGCTGGTCAGCATGCCTTGAGTCAACACCCAGTCGTATATGCGCCTCAACCGTCTCGTCAAACTTTGCTTTAGCCGTCTTGTCAATAAGAGCCATAGCCTCGGACGGGTCGTAAAGGCGTGATTTATCAATAAGCTTAACGCTTTCTTGATACTTTTTACCTCTAAACATTATTAAACCTCCTTGTGGTCAGACGGGACATTGTCCCTCCCACGAAATTATTGAGTCATTTACTGCTCGACGGTTACGCCCATGCTTCTTGCGGTCCCCGCAATCATAGCCATAGCCGCTTCAACCGATGCAGCATTAAGGTCGGGCATTTTGAGCTCTGCAATTGCACGCAAATCTGCCTTGCTTATAACGGCAACCTTGGTTTTGTTGGGAACACCGCTCCCGCTCTCGATTTTGCACGCCTTCTTGATAAGAACTGCGGCAGGCGGAGTTTTTGTGACAAACGAGAAGGACCTGTCTGCGTAAACTGTTATTACAACCGGAATAACAAGGCCTTCGTCCTTTTTCGTTCTTTCATTGAACTGCTTGCAAAAGTCCATGATATTAACACCGTGCTGACCCAGTGCGGGACCAACCGGCGGCGCGGGATTAGCTTTCCCCGCAGCTATCTGAAGCTTTATATAGCCTGCTATTTTTTGAGCCATTTTCAGTACACCTCCTAACTTTATACCGGCCTTTATAAAACCGGTATTTCTGTGGTACAAACGGGGCTGTACCTTCCCCTCCCACTATAAAACCGCAAAAGCGGAATTATACAATCAGACCAAAACCTCAACCTGATTAAACTCAAGCTCTACCGGGGTTTCACGCTCAAACATGGAAACGATTACCCTTATTTTCTTCTTTTCCATATTTATTTCGTCAACAACGCCCACAAAATTTTCAAGCGGGCCGCTTTTTATCTTAACGCTGTCGCCCAGAGCAAAGTTTAAAACTATTGTCTGGCGCTCAATGCCCATAGCTTCGATTTCCTCATCGGTAAGCGGAACAGGCTTTGAGGCAGGCCCGACAAAGCCGGTAACACCCCTCGTATTCCTGACCACATACCATGTTTCAGCGGTCATAATCATTTTAACAATGACATATCCGGGGAATTTTTTGCGCATAACCGTGCGTTTTTTATCGTCCTTAATTTCGACAACCTCTTCAAGCGGAATCTGAATGTCAAAAATGAGGTCCTGCATTCCCCTGTTTTCTATTGTCTTTTCAAGGTTAACCTTAACCTTGTTTTCATAGCCCGAATAGGTATGCACTACATACCACTTTGCCTTACTGCTCATTTGACTGCGCTCCCTGTTCCTGAGGAAGTACGCCGTCAGGAACTTCGACCTCGTCCGGAACAGTAGCTTCATCAGGAATTTCAAACTCGTCCGAAAACTCCGGAATAGCCTGCTCGCCGCTTCTTGCCTGATTTACAACAACGCCCAGGGTCGATTTGAAGCCGACATCAAGAATACCGATAATTATGCCGACAAACACAAGGCATATAATAACGATCAGGGTATTGTTCTGAATCTGTTTAAGCGTAGGCCAAACGACCTTTTTAAGCTCTGCGCGGACTTCCTTAAAATACTTTACGATACCCGCAAATGGGTTAATCTTCTTTTTCCCGCTCATAAAAACCTCCAAGACCTTGTTATTATAACGCATATGCGTTATTGCGAGGCGTGGAATATACCCGCCTCCCAAAGAACGAACCGATAGTTATTTTGTTTCCTTATGTGGAGTATGTTTTCTGCAAAACCTGCAGTATTTGTTCATCTCGATACGGTCAGGGGTATTCTTTTTATTTTTCATTGTGTCGTAATTTCTCTGTTTGCATTCCGTGCAGGCAAGCGTTATCTTTACCCTCATGTTAATAAACCTCCAAAATAAATAATTGCAACATAAAAAAACACCTTTTACGGAGCGAATTATAATATATCACAAGTTTAAATATATGTCAACATTTTTTCTCTATTATAATACTATAATATTTTATTTTAGTATTTTCTTCGTGCTTCGCGGGTATTGCGAAGGGGTTTTTTCCGTCTTTTCTATAATAACTATGCTGTGGGCTATGTCTGTTCCTTCTATTGTATATCGGTGTATCCGTAAAACCTTCCCGCCGAGTTTCCCGATTAAATCGCTTGCGTTTTGAAGCTCTTCCTCAATATTGCTACCCTTCATTGCAAGCATAAGGCCCCCTATTTTTACAAGAGGCAGGCAGTACTCCGCAAGAATGGTCATATTTGCAACCGCACGGCTTACGGCAATATCAAAGACCTCGCGAAATTCGGGCTTTCTTCCCGCGTCCTCCGCCCTTATATGAACACAGCGAGCGTCGGCATCAAGCCTTGAAATTACCTCCTCCAAAAACCTTATCCTTTTGCTTAGCGAGTCCATCAGGGTAAGCTTTATATCGGGGCGTGCAATTTTAAGCGGAAGTCCGGGAAAGCCCGCGCCCGTTCCCACATCGACAACGCTTGCGCCGTTGGGAATAAACGGTGCGCAGGAAAGGCTGTCGGAAAAGTGCTTTGTCCATATTTCGTCGGGGTCCGTTATTGCGGTCAGATTCATTTTTTCGTTCCACGAAAGGAGAAGCTCACGATACAGCTTAAATTTCTCTTCCATAAAATCAAGCACCTCTGTGGCATTATACCACAGAGGCATTACATAATCAATATACGGAAGCTTTATAAATCTAATTCAGCTTATGAAGTCAAAAGGGTTTACATGGATACCGTCTTTTTTCATTTCAAAATGCAAATGAGGAGGCTCAACTATTTCGGAGGCTGCCGTCGTCCCCACACCGCCTATGACATCGCCCTTTTTAACCTTCTGCCCAAGCTCGGCGATAACCTCTATTTGGAGGTTGCTGTATACCGTTTCGATTCCGCCGACATGCTGTATTACAACCGTTGCGCCCATCATCTCGTCCCCGAACACATTTGTTACAACACCGTCCGCCGCCGCTTTAACCTGTGTTCCCACATTGCCTCTTATATCGATCCCCTTGTGAACGCGCCAGTCCTGCATTGTCTGGCTGAATACAAGCTCGTCGCCCGAATACTCCGCCCCAAGCTCTCCCTGAAGCGGAAGCATAAATACAACTTTTTCGGGCTCATCGGCTGCTGCCGAGGCAACCGCACCTGCAGAGGCCTGCTCATTTTCCTCCCGTAAAGCCGTCGGGGTATCGGATAATTCAACCTCCTCGTCTGCCGGCTCGTAGACCACGCTTAAGGACTGAGTATCGGCTATGCGGGTTTTTACATTTTTCAGGTTTGTTACATATCCCATCACACTCAGAATCCCAACCAAGAGTATAAGGAGTATGTAAACCCCTCTGTTTGTGAAAAGTTTTATTAATTTTGTTTTTATCTTCATAAAAACACCTCCTGAGGATATTATTCCCAAAGGAGGTATTTTATATACATTTTAAAGGTAAATACTTATTCGATGAAACCTTTACCTATCTCTCATTTATAGGCGTATAGGGTCTTCGCTTTGAAACGCTTTTATACGCCGGACGAATAATCCTTGTGTTTGTCAAAACCTCTTCAATTCGGTGCGCGCACCAGCCCACAACCCTCGACATTGCAAAAAGAGGGGTGTAAAGGTCGGGCGGTATATCCAGAAGACTGTAAACAAAGCCGCTGTAAAAATCAACATTTGCTGGAATAGGTCTGTCGGTGTGTTTAAGCTCTGCGAAAAGCTTGGGAACAAGTCGCTCTATCAAATCATAAAGCTCAAACTCGTCAAGGCGCCCCTTCTTTTCGGCAAGCCCCCTTGCGTTCTCTTTCAAAAGCGCCGTTCTCGGGTCGGACAGCGTATAAACCGCATGACCGAAGCCGTACACAAGCCCCGACCTGTCGTAAGCCTCTTTGTTTATAATTTTCGCTATATAAGCGCCGACTTCATTTTCGTCCTTCCAGTTTTTCACATTTGTTTTAATCTCATCCATCATACCGATAACCCGATTATTTGCGCCGCCGTGCTTCGGTCCTTTAAGCGAGCCTATCGCCGCCGATATTGCAGAGTATGTATCCGTACCAGACGAGGAAACAACATGGGTCGTAAACGCGGAGTTGTTGCCTCCGCCATGCTCTGCGTGCAAAATCAGGCAAAGGTCGAGAATATGCGCCTCCTCCTGCGTAAACTTGTTGTCGGGACGCATCATGTAAAGGAAGTTTTCCGCAATGGAAAGCTTTGGGTTGCTTGAATGTATAAAAAGGCTTTTTCCGTCATAGTAATGCGCTTTTGCCTGATGTGCGTATGCAATCATTGTGGGGAACCTTGCAATAAGCTCAATCGCCTGACGGATAAGATTGTAGGGCGATATGTCATCGGGATTGTCATCATAGGAGTAAAGCGCAAGCACGCTTCTGGCAAGTTTGTTCATTATATCCCTGCTGGGCGCCTTCAAAATCATATCCTCCGTAAAGTTCCCGGGTAAATCCCTAAATCCCGAAAGATATTTGGAAAATTCGTCAAGTCTTTCTTTTGTCGGAAGCTCGCCCAAAAGAAGAAGATATATAACCTCTTCAAAACCGAAACGGTTTTCGCTTATGCAGGCACGCACAATATCTGCAACATCAATGCCCCGATAGCTAAGCCTTCCGTGAACATCCACCTTTTCGTTTTCATCGAATATATAGCCGTGAACCTCACCGATTACGGTAAGCCCGACCAAAACGCCTGTGTTGTCCTTGTTTCTAAGCCCTCTTTTAACATTGTATGTTTCATACAGGCTTGGGTCGATAAGCAGATTGGCCTTTATACGCTCTAAAAATTCATTTATAAAATTCTCCGAATGTTCCTTCGGATTTATACTGTTTTCCTTATTCATTTTTGTCACCTCACAGTATTATTTTTGTATCTTTGTATAACTAAAGCCATAATTTATTTTATTTATAAAATCGAATGAGTATTATTAATATTATACCATATCGGATTTTATGTCAAGCGAAATATGTAAATCAATACATTTTTAGGGGTATACCGGATATTCTTGTAAATATATATTGAAAAGCTAAAGCACTTATGATATAATTGTCGTCGTCGGGGAAAGCCTGCATGCTTATGTAAAAGCTAACGGTTTCTCCCCGCACAGTACAATAAAATACCCAAGGCGCAATGACGGGGGAAGAAGGGTGATGAGTTTATCTCGATTCCCTCACAGTCCCGCTGCCGTATAGTCGGAATGCCCGCTTTGCAGCCCTTGCCGGTAAACTCTACGAGTGATAGAGGCGGCATTATATTCTGCGCAGAAATTCTGCGCGGCTGCCTGCTTGTCGCTAATTTTCAAGGAGGCTTTTTTATGTTCAAAAACAGCAAATTTTTTGTGGCGCTAATCCTAATCTTTTGCCTTGTTATTCCGCCGGTGCAGGCCGACCCGGATGTGGAGCAGGCAAGAAATGCAACGCTTGACTTTCTGTCCCAGGAGCCAGCAATTATATCCTTTTGGGATGCTTGCGCTCTGAAGGGCGCGGGGATTGAGGTCGACGACGGAGTGCGCAATATCGAGGCTATTTATAAGAAAATCCTTGACGAAAAGTCACTGCCTACGGACTATGCGGGCTTTATTTTAGGGGTTCTTGCCCTGGGCGGCGACCCACGCCGCATTACCGATGAGGTGACAGGCAATTCCGTGGAGCGCCTTGCGGCATTTCAGGACCCCGATAGCGGCGGATTCAGTGAACTGGCAAATCAGCATGTATGGGCGATGATTGCGCTTGATACTGTAAAAGAGCCCTACGATGTCCAAAAAGCGATTGCCTTTCTTATCAGTTTGAAAAAACCTGACGGGGGCTACAACGATTATGCCGAAACCTCCGACCCCGATATGACCGCAATGGCGCTTGTTGCGCTTTCAAAGCACAAAGGGAAAAGCGGCGTAAACGCGGCTATAAAAGACGCAGTGGATTTTTTAATAGGCATCCAGTGTGAGAGTGGCGGATTTTCAAGCTGGGGGGCTGAAAATTCCAACACCATCGCAACGGTTATCTCGGGGCTTGTCGCCGTGGGAGAGAATGTTTTTTCTTCCAAATGGAAAAAAAACGGTAAAACAATGGTTGACGCGCTGCTTACATTCGCTCTGGAGGACGGCTCATTTAAATTTTTGGCGGAGGACCCCGAATATAACTTATACGCCACCGTTCAAGCGCTTATCGCCCTTAATGACATTGTAAACAAAAAAAGCACATGGTCAAGCCTTGAAGTGAAAACGGTTACTTCCAATGTCCGCATTGAAGGTATTTCCGAAACAATATTAAACGACAGCGTCAGCGTAACTTATGTCAGGCCCAAGGCGGCGGATGCAATCATTGAAATTCTTGAAAGAGAAAACATTGAATATGTTATAACGGATACCATCTTCGGAAAGTATGTCTCCTCGATAAACGGCGAGGAAGAAAATACTTTCAAGGATTTTGACGGCTGGCAGTTTGCGGTAAACTGTACTCCCGCAAGCGTCGGCATAGCGGATTATGACATCGAAGACGGAGACGAAATTGTCCTTTACTACGGAAGTTTCCCGCCAAAAACACTTTTCCCGAAATACACAATTTCGCCCGATACCCTCAAGGCAAAGGCAGACATAACCTTTACCCTGACGAGCGAATACTTCGACTGGGAGACAAACAAAAATATTACCGTCCCGATTGAAGGCGTTAATGTAATGGTCGGGGAAAAGACTTATGTTACCGACTCAGACGGTAAAGCAGTCATAGACGATATTGACCAGAGCGGAACCTACAAGGTTAGTATATCAAAGGAGCAGGAAGGAAGCTATCCGGCAATCGTGCGTATTTCCGAATTTGAGATAAATGTCAAAAAGGCTGACCCGCCCCCGCCTGAGCCTGAGGACGATGACAAAGAAGAGGACAATGATGATAACGGCGGAGGGCGCAGAGGAACCTATTTCTCCATTCCCGCAATAAGCATGCTTTCCCCCTCGCCAAGTCCCACGCCGACTCCGACTCCTACCCCCACGCCAGTTTCCGAGCCAAAGGCAAAAGACCTGTTCCTCGACGGCAATGAAATATCCGATTGGGCGGAAAACTCGGTTGTAAAGGCAAAGCAGTACAATATTATGCAGGGTAATGACAACAACCGATTCAGACCCAGGGACAACATAACAAGGGCGGAGTTTACCGCAATTCTTATGAGGCTTTTGAAAAAGACCGAAAGCGGAGCCGAAGTAAACTTTACCGATGTGGAAAAAGACAAATGGTATTACGAATATGTCTGCGCGGCGAGCGGTGCGGGATTTATCACAGGCTACGATGACGGAACCTTCCGCCCCGAAGGCACCATCACAAGAGAGGAAATGGCGGTAATAATATGCCGCGCGGTTTCGCTTGGTGAGTCTGACATAGATTTTGACGACGGCGACCAAATTTCCCCGTGGGCATTATCTTCCGTAAGAAAGGTAAGCGCAAACGCCATTATTACGGGATATGAAGGTAAATTCGACCCCAAATCCGGCGTAACGCGTGAAATGGCGGCAACCGTTATGGTAAGGCTTTATGAGAGATACTTCTCAAAATAAGTCAATATATTTTTAAGCAGAGGATTCTAATATATGAAAAAATTATTTATTATTAAAATTATTATCCTTTCTATATGTATTGCGGCGGCTTTATCCGCTTGCAGAGGGAGTGGAGCCGATCTTTCGCCCACTCCCTCACCCTCACTTGTGCCGCCCGTAATATCCGAATCGCCTGTGCCAAGTGAAGCACCCGACACGATTAAGGCGACTCCGACACCTAAAACCGGTATTTCACCGTCCATGCCCCAAAGCACCTTAAACCAACAGGCTTTTCAGAGCGAAAGCAAAAGCCCCGCCACTACGCAAAGCAGTGTTCCGGAGCAAAATACCGTTAAAATATCAATTATCGGTGACGGAGAAAGGCAGATTCTTCCCCCTACCGAAGCTACATTCACCGAGGGGCAAACCGTATTTGACATTCTTATGAAGGTTACGAGGGAAAAGCGTATACAGACCGAATATTCTGGAGTTGGTACAGGCGTTTACATAAAGGGAATAGACAATCTTTACGAGTTTGATATGGGTGCGCAAAGCGGCTGGCTTTACAGCGTAAACGGAGAGTTCCCGAAAAGGGGCTGCGGCGCATATAAGGTTAAAAAAGGCGATGTTATCGAGTTTAAGTACACCGTTAAGAAAATTAATTTATAATTACGAATCGGTTAAGCGGTAAAACAAAAAGAGGGGCTTAGAAACACCCCTCTTTTAATTCGTATATCTTCTAAAACATTTTCTTTTTGAAGAAGTATAACCCGAAAAGCCCCGCAGCTGCAACAGAAAGCAAAACAACAAACCAGAAATGCGGTGCGGGTATTCCGTCTACATTCATTCCGTAAAAGCTTGCTATCATCGTGGGTATTGCCATTAAAATTGTAACAACCGTAAGGGTTTTCATAACTATATTAAGGTTGTTCGAAATAACCGAGGCAAAGGCGTCCATCGTTCCGCTTAAAATGTTGCTGTATATGGTTGACATCTCTATCGCCTGCTTAATCTCAATCAAAACATCCTCCAAAAGGTCCTGATCCTCCTCATAAAGCTTTATTACCTTGCCCCTCAAAATCTTTTCAAGTGTCACCTCGTTCGCTTTTAATGAGGTCGAAAAAAATACAAGGCTCTTTTCAAGGTCGAGAAGCTGAATAAGCTCCTTGTTCTTCATCGAAGCATGAAGCTGTTTCTCTATATAATTGCTTATTTTGTCAATCTGTTTAAGATAAAAAAGATACTGTGTGGCTATTTTGTAGAGCATTTGCAGAATAAACCTTGTTTTAAGATTTATGTGGACATTTTTTACCTTACCCTCCACAAAATCCCTTATTGTCGCCGTTTCCTTCAGGCATACGGTTATAATGTTCTTTTCGGTGGTTATAATTCCGAGGGGAACGGTTTCATAGGTAAACAGGTTGTTGTGCTTCTGTGCAAAGGGAATGTCGACTATAATGAGGGTGTTCCCATTCTCTGTTTCAACACGGGAGGTTTCCTCCTCGTCAAGAGCCGCCCTTAAAACACCTGTGTCTACGGATAAAAGTCGCGATACATTATCGATTTCTTCATCCGAAGGGTTTACAAGGTTAATCCAGCAGTCGTCCGCTATACTATCGGATACCGACAAAGCAGAACCGACCATTTTGTAAATACCTGTCATTGGCTTGACCTCCTTAACAGGCGGTCGCAAATAAGATTATGGCCGCCATATATTTTGTTTTTGTTCTCAAAGGGTCCGCGTCCATAATCTCACCTCCAAAGGAATTATAATATTTATTGTCACATATGTCAATCGTTTTATTCCTAATAAAATATGTTTGGGTGGTACAGTGCAAACAACCGTTTAAACTACAAAAGACACTAATAGTTTTTTCATTAACCTATTACTTAATACTTCTTATTTTGGTATCTGCTGTTTTGTCAAAAAATCAAAAATTTTGTCTAAAACACGGAATAATTTTAGCAGAAAGCGAAAAACGCAAATATTGCAAGTTAAGGAATAATGTGTTATAGTATGATAAAGTATGACATTATTTATCCCGCTTAATGATGTGTGTCTGTTTTATATTTTTTATTCGTGCCATTATATGCCACGAATAAAACGAATATAAAATTTGATAATAAAAAGTATGGAATATATCGGGGCAAATTTTGCTGATGTTTTTTTAGATGCCCGGGGAGGGAAAATAATGTTCAAAAAAGCAAAAGCGGCTTTGGTGCTTGCGACCGTTGCCGCCGTCGGAACCGGAGTAGCGTTCTATTTACGGAAGAAAAGGGTTTGCCTTAATGTTTCGGAGCTTGAAAACGCTGTGTTAAGGCTTTATCCCGAAGCTGAGATAACCTCTATCGAAAAAACCATGGCTAAAAGCAATCTTTATATGGTAAAGGCTACAATCGCGGGTAAGGAATACAGGATTTTTGCGACATCATGCGGAAAAATCTTAAACACCCTTCCAAGCGTAGGATAGATATAGTAACATTTTTTATTCTTTTGCGCCGCCGCACGGCGAATTTGGGGGTTGGCACGAATTGGCAGATTACTTAGATGAGTATGAAAAATGGCTTTCAAGCGAATATGTAGACGACGATGAAAAAAGAGAGCTTATTGGGCTTAAGGGGAACGATTCGGAAATAAAGGACAGGTTTTACAGGCATCTTGAGTTCGGAACCGCCGGATTAAGAGGTATAATCGGAGCGGGTACAAACAGAATGAACAAGCATGTTGTAAGAAGGATAACCCGGGGGATTGCGGAGTATATCTTAAAATTCGGCGGAGATGATGCAAAAAAAAGAGGCGTTGCGATCGCATACGACTGCCGCCGTTTATCAGATTATTTTGCCCTTGAGGCGGCTTTGGTTTTTGCGGCCAACGGAATATCTGCATACCTTTTTGACGCCCTTCGCCCCACGCCCGAGCTTTCGTTTACGGTAAGGCATTTAGGGGCGATTGCGGGAATAAATATAACCGCATCGCACAACCCTCCGAACTACAACGGCTATAAGGTTTATTGGGAGGACGGGGGTCAGCTTCCGCCCCATATTTCCGATGCGGTTTTGGAGATTATAAACGCAACACCTCTTTTCCCCGTGCCGACGATGGCAAAAGATGAAGCGATGCAAAAAGGTCTTGTTAAAATAATCGGGCGGGAAGTTGACGAGGCATTTATAAACGCGGTTTACAAGCAAGCGATAAACACCGATTCCATAGCTCGAATGGCGGATAAATTCAAGATTGTCTACACCCCTCTTCACGGGACGGGCAACAAGCCTGTAAGGGAGATTCTGAATAAAGTGGGCTTTAGAAATGTTTTGGTTGTAAAGGAGCAGGAGCTTCCCGACAGTGAGTTTTCAACGGTAAAATCGCCCAACCCCGAAAACATTGAATGTTATGACATGGCTTTGGAGCTTGCGAAAAAAGAAGATGCCGACATTATTATTGCCACGGACCCCGACGCGGACAGGGTCGGCACGCTTGTTAGGACATCTGACGGGGAGTATACCCATATTTCGGGCAATCAGCTCGGCGCAATTCTTGCCCACTATATTCTCTCTTCAAAAAGCAGCATGGGTACCCTTCCGAAAAATGCGGCGGTCGTTTCGACGGTTGTATCCACAGGTCTTACGAAAGCCGTTTGCAAAAGGTTTGGTGCGACATATTTCGAAACCCTTACCGGCTTTAAATTTATCGGTGAGAAAATACATGAGTTTGAGAAGGAAGGCAAATACGAATATGTATTTGGCTTTGAGGAAAGCTACGGCTATCTTGCGGGGACCCACGCCCGCGACAAGGACGGAATCGTGGCAAGCATGCTGGTAGCCGAAATGGCGGCTCACTATGCCGAAAAGGGGAAAACCCTTTTTGATGTAACCCAAGATTTATACAAAGAATACGGATGGTTTTTGGAGGACACCGTGTGTGTTTTTATGGACGGGATTGACGGTCTTGAAAAAATAAACGGAATAATGAAGGATTTAAGGGACAAAATGCCTAAGGAAATCGGCGGCCTCAATGTTTTGGCGATCCGCGACTATAAAGCGGGGCTTCGGTATGACCTTAAAAGCGGTGAGCAAAGCCCCACGGGTCTTCCCGAATCGGATGTTCTTATTTTTGAGCTTGAGGGCGGCACCAATTTTGCCGTGCGCCCATCGGGAACCGAGCCGAAAATAAAGAATTATTACCTGATATATCATAAAACAAAGGAGGGCGCGGAGGAAATCCTAAGCAGGATTAAATCCGCCGCGGAAAAAATTATCTGGTAATAACGGGAATAGCATAATCGCATTAAGAATCTTCGCTACGCTCAGAATGACAAACTTGCTCATCGGCACAAACTTTTTTAAACCGCGGGCACAGCACATTGTACTCACAAAACACAAAAATATATGCCACATAGCTAATCATTAGCCGTGTGGCATATTTTAATTTTAACAAAGTTGCAGAATAGGTCTGCTATTAATAATTATGAAAATCAATTGTTAGATTAATTGAATATTATTAAACTTATTTTTTATTGTGATGTTGCTGCCTTACTCCGCCGCTTAAAAGGTATAAGCAGTATTGATTCATTGAAATTCCTTCCTCTTTAGAGCGCTCCGCAAGAGTTTTGTGTAATGTCTTTGGTATCCTAAGCTTAAACTGTCCGCTGTAATTTTCTGCGTTTATAGGTTCGGGGATTGGTATCCCATCTTCCAAGCATGCCTCAAACCATGCTTTTTTTGCATCGCCTAACAATCTGAAGCCTTCCTCAATACTATCTGCACAAGTAAATAATCCGGGTAACTCAGGGCAGGATAATGCATAGCCGCCTTCGGCTTTATCTTCAATGACTTCTACTTTGTAGTTTAAGTTCATATAGTATTGTAAATCTTTATTCATAACTAACCCTCCGTTTCTAAATACTGCTTAACCGCATTACTAACTAATTCAATATATGCTTTGTTCATTGGCTGCTGCTTCGGTAATGTAATTGGCATACACTTTTCTTTCCTGTAAGTATAGTGACTGCCCCCACTTTTAGGCTGATATTCCTTATATCCCATTTTGATAAGCGCTTTTGATAAATCGTCAAAACGCAAGTTTTTATTTTCACTTAGAATATCTCGTATTAGTTTATCCCATTTACCCAATAACATCACTTCATCTGTTTATATTATAACATGGTGTCGCATGCGGTGTCAATATTACAAAAGAAACTTTTATAGTTTAATTTCCTCATTTCATGTCAGTCTTCCCCGCCTTCGCCAACATAGGCGTTATATACCTCGCGCTTCGGGAGGTTTCTTTGTTTCGCCGCTGTTTTTACCGCCTCTTTTTTGTCCATTCCCTCCGAGATAAGCATATCAATATGCTCGCTTACGGTCATTGAAAATTCCTTCTCCTCTTCCTTTACAAGTCCCTCCACAACCAAAACGAACTCACCCTTCGGCCCGGTTTCGGAAAAGTGGGTTATAAGACTTGAAACAGTTCCCCTTATGACCTCTTCATGCTTTTTTGTAAGCTCACGGCAGGCGGCGGCGCGCCTGTCTCCCAAAACCGCCAAAATATCCTTCAGCGTTCTGTCAAGTTTGTGTGGCGCTTCATAAAAAACCAGCGTTCTCTTGTCATTTTTTATTTCCTCAAGCCGCGCAAGCCTTCCCGTTTTTTTTACCGTCAAAAAGCCCTCAAAGCAAAAATTAGAGGTCGGAAGCCCCGATGCCACAAGCGCCGTCACAAAAGCCGTGGGGCCGGGAATCACGGTAAACTCTATACCGTTTTCTATGCAGAGCTTAACCAAATCTTCACCCGGGTCGGAGATTGCGGGCATCCCCGCATCGGATACCAGTGCGACATTTTTGCCTTCCTTTAGTTTTTTTATTACATATTCGCCCTTTTCGCGTTTTTTATGCTCATAATAGCTTGTAAGCGGAACCTTTATATTAAACCTGTTTAAAAGTATTCCCGTTCGCCTTGTGTCCTCTGCGGCAATAAGGTCGGCGTTTTTAAGGGCTTCAAGTGCCCTTATCGTTATATCATCCATATTACCTATCGGTGTTCCCACTATAAAAAGCTTTCCCGCCATATTGTTACCTCCGTTATGCAACAATAATCGCATCTCATACCCTTACATTATATATCCGCTTTTGTATTTAAGCAACATAAAAGTTTTCTTTGTACTGATATGGTGCGTATTGACATCACGCTAAAAACCACTATAATAGTAGATAGGACTTGCTGAAAGATGAGGTTTTTCAGTTCAGCCTATATAAAGGAGTTGCTTTTATTGTTTAAGATAACTGCCGAAAAGGAAAAAGAGCTTATACAGTTGCGGCGCCGCCTGCATATGAATCCCGAACTCGGTTTTTCGGAGTATGAAACCTCAAATCTTATTGCAGAGTATCTTGAAAAATCAGGGGTTGAGGTTACACGGGGCGTTGCAAAAACGGGTGTCGTGGGGCTGATACGCGGAAAGGGCGACGGAAAGACCCTTCTTCTTCGCGCGGATATTGATGCGCTTCCCATGCAGGAAACCGCAGAGTGCGAATATGCCTCCCTTCGCAACGGGGCAATGCACGCCTGCGGACATGATGTGCATACCGCCGTGCTTTTGGGCGCGGCAGGCATTCTCTCAGAAACCAGGGGCAATTTCCCGGGAAATATTAAGCTTGTGTTTCAGCCCGCCGAGGAATCAATCGGCGGCGCGCTCCCCATGATTGAGGCGGGCGTTATGGAAAACCCCCGCGTCGACGGCGCGGCGGCTTTTCATATTTCCGAACTTCCTTTGGGATCGATAGGAATTAAGAAGGGCTGTGTTACCGCATCGCCCGACCATTTTCACATCAGAATAACGGGCAGGGGAGGGCACGGCGCCTCGCCCGAAAGCTGTGTAAACCCTGTGGAAATAGGCTCGCGCATAGCCACAAGGCTTAACAATATAAGACTTGACATGCCTTCGGTTGTATCTATATGCGCCTTTCAAAGCGGTACGGGGGAAAACATTATTCCCGACACGGCACTACTTATGGGGACGGCAAGGGCGCTTGACAAAGCAACACGACAAAGGCTTTATGAGATGATTTTAAGTATATCGGATGAGGTTGCAACCTCACTCGGCGGCAAGGCGGAGGTTGACTACCGCTTTTTGTACCCGCCCGGTGAAAATGATGCGGATATGACTGATATGTTTATTAAGGCTGCCGAGGCGGTAATCGGCAGGGAAAATATTATATATCAGGAAAAGTCTCAAATGGTAGGCGACGATTTTTCTTATTTTGCAGAGCGGGTTCCCTCTTGCTATGTACAGCTCGGCGGGGCAATAAGACCGCTTCACTCGTCTGATTTTGATGTGGACGAGCGGTGTATTTCAATAGGCGCCGAAATAATGTCACACTTTGCACTTAAGTTCTTAGGGAGTATATAGAGCCGGATAAACTTAAGGGGTGCAACGGTTTCAGCCGTTGCACCCTTTTACTTTTCCGTTACTTTTTGTCTTTTAACAAATCCCGTATTTCCTCAAGGATAACAACCCCTTTGTCTCTTTCGGGGGTGGCCTCCTCCTTTTCCTTCTTGCGTATAAGCTTCCCGATAATCCTTATAAATATAAAGATTGATGCGGCAATGATTATAAAATCAACAACCGACTGTATAAACATTCCGTATGTCAGCGCAAGCTCGGGGGTTTCGCCCGTTGCGGGAGTTATAACCCATTTTAAGTCCCTGAAGTTTATTCCCCCGAGTATTATTCCGAAAATAGGCATTATAATATCGTTTACCACCGACGACACAATTTTTCCGAACGCGCCGCCGATGATTATGCCGACTGCCATATCAAGCACATTTCCCTTAAAGGCAAACTTTTTAAAATCCTCGATAAATTTCATTTATATCCCACCTTTACTGTGTGATAATTATGGTGTTTACCGAGTATGTCCCGTAATTATCAATCGCTCCGAGAGCAATAATCGCCCTGCCCGCCGTTAAGCCCTTGAGTGTTGAAACCTTTGTGGTTGTGTTGTCAATAATGTTTACATTTGACTTAACAATAACGGTTGTGGGCATCGTTTCACCTGTTGCGGGATCAACCGCGTTTATAACAAGAACATTGTTCGCGGTGTTAACCGCAGTTACAATACCGGTTATCTGTGAGGGAATGATTGTTTTTGATACGGTGATATTGTCTATATTATCGCTCTTCAGGTCTATTTTCGCCTTCGCGCCGAGCCTGATATCATAAATGGTGCCTTCGGTGTCGTCAATAATAAACTTTGTCCCCGCAACCACGGTGCATTTTGTGGTAACCCCACCGGAGCTTATGGTTATCGAAGGTGAGGACGAAATCACAATCTCTTCTATCGTACCCTCGATCGTTTTGTTGATGCTTGTGGCGGCAAGTCTTTTAACTCTTCCTGCAGACAGGACAATCTCAACCCTGTCCCCCACTCCAAGGTTTCTATACTCATCTACTGCGCCGTTTCTGGTAATAATCGCATTTGCCAAAAACTCATAGGTTTCATAACTGTCGTTATCGAGCTTTACTATAACCGCGGGTATGTCCCCGGATGTTTTAACCTCGGTTATCGTACCGTAAACCGTAATCTCCTTGGTTTCGGCAACAATACTTATGACCTTTCCGCCCTTTATGCCAAGCTTTACATAATAATTGTTTCTAAGATCGGTAAATGCCGAATCCTTATTGTCAATAAGAATTGAGCAGTTGTCCGCAAGAACATACGGAACCAGAGTTTCCTCCAGCGAGCCCGTGGGGGTTATCGAAATGCTTTTAATACCGGAATTGTTGGCAATCGCACCTATCACACCCGATTTTTCCTCACTGCGCCTTGAGGTCAGAGTCTCAACGAGCCTTATCTTTTCACCCTGATAATAAACACGCATTTCATCGCCCGTCTTTATATCATTAAGTGAGCCCTTTTTGCCGTCAATATTTATTATTGCGGACGGAGTAAGGATAAACTCTTCATCCCTGCCCGCGCCGTCAACCCTTGCGAAAAACCTATTTGATCCTGCCGAAACGGAACTTACGACAACATTGAAGGCATCAATCCCCATCGCCTCCTCGGCACGGTACATCATCGTCGCCATCATGGCACGGGTTACCTCATACAGCGGCATAAAAAGGTCTTTTTCCATGCCCTTCATAATTCCGCTTTCACTCACATACTTTACATACGCCTTTGAAGCCGCGGGAATCTGACTGTCATCGGTATAGTCGAGGACGACCATTGTGTTGCTCAGAGCCTCATCCTCGCCGCCCATAACTTTGGTTAATAGGACCGCAACCTCAAATCTTTTCATTGCTGTGTTTCTTACATCTTTTCCTATGTAATCGGCAAGCTCCGAAACCTTAAGCGCATTCCAGTAAAGAAGATACGCCGCTTCCCTTTTATACGGAGTATCATAGCCCGAAAGCTCTTTTTCATAAGCCGCCAAGGCTGCATCCACAAAATCAGCATTTTCTTCATTATTAACGCCGAGTATCCTCGCAGAAAGAATTACAGCCTCAAGCTTACTTATGGGATTGTCGGGCTTAAATGTTCCATCGGTATAGCCTTTCAAAAGACCTCTGTCGACCATCTCTTCGATATAAGGTTCAGCCCATGAATGTCTCAGCAGTACATCGGGAAATGTCCCCGCATGTACAATCGTCACTGTTCCGATGAGCATTACCACCGCAAGAGTTGTTGCGATAAAACCTTTTAAGTTCATCATTATCCCTCCGCTATAAATCTTATTTGGCAAAAACACCTGCCGAATCCTTCTGTGTGCAAGCATAATAACTCATATTCCTATAATACCACACAATACTCCATATTTCAACAACTATTATTCCAAAAGTGGAAAAAATTTAGGCTTGAATCCGTTGGTGAATTACTGTAATATAGAAAGCGTGGTTGACATAATACTGGATAGCAGGAGATTATGTAAACATCTCCGCAGGTACTATGTTCAGCGGAACGGCATTATATAAGGAGGAAGGCAGGGTTTTGTGAGGAGCAATACCCCCTCCCCCGAAAAAAACAGGAGGTGAACGGGTTTTTTGAGCAGTGCAGCAGAGTACGGGAAAAAACGGGATTAACCAAAACCAAATTTCTAAGGAGGAAAAAAACAATGAGCAGATTTAAGCGTATCAGTGCAATTGCTATCGCTTGCACAATGGTATTCGGACTTTTGACTTCATTCGTAAGCGCTTCGCCGCTTCCTGCGGATGTTGTCGGCACAAAGTACGAAGAACCGGTTGAGCTCTTAAGGGCTCTTGACATTATGGTCGGCGACGCCGAAACAGGCGCGTTCAGACTTCAGGACGGAATTCTCCGTTCAGAGTTTGCAAAAATCGCAGTATACCTTGCAGGACTTGCAGAGGTAGCAGAATCCTCAATGGGAACGACAAAATTCCCCGATGTTGTTGAGGGTCACTGGGCAACAGGATTTATCAATGTAGCGGCTCAACAGGGCTATGTAATAGGTGACGATGTCGGAACATTCCGTCCCGACGACAAAATAACCTATGCCGAGGCTATTACGGTTATCGTTCGTATTCTCGGTTATGAGCCCAGCGCTATGTCCGCAGGCGGATTCCCGACAGGGTACACCGTTGTTGCGGGACAGATCGGACTTCTTAAAAACGGCGTAGTATCAACAGGTTCTGATGTTGCGACAACAAGAGGTACGGTTGCGATAATGGCTGCAAACAGCTTGACAATAAACATGATGGAAAAGACAAGCTTTGGCGTAAACGAGACCTATGAGGTTGTTGACAAGCAGATCCTGACCGAAAAGCTTGATGTAACCAAAAACTATGGTCAGATTACAGCAAACTATGTATCATCTCTTACAGGACCATCCTCGCTTCGTGAAGACGAGGTAAACATTCTTGGCGACAACGGCGAAACAGTAACCTACAAGACAGGTAAGACGAATGCCGCTGACTTCCTTGCAAGAAATGTAATCTACTATGTTAAGGACAACGGCGAAAACGAAGATCCTGAGCTTATCCTTGTAAGAAACAACGCAAACAAAAATGACGAGCTTAAAGTTCCGGCGGCAAACATTAAAGTTTTAACCGGTGATGCAGACGAGGATAAGACACTTGAGTACTGGGAAAACAAAGACACCGACAAGAATGCCAAAAAAGCAACTATAACAGCTGATGCCAAGGTATTCTACAACGGTGTTGCTACAAGCGATTATGACCTTTCAAATCTTAATGACCTTGAATCGGGAAGCGTAACTCTTCTTGACACAACAAGGACTGATGAATACAACTATGTATTCGTAACAGAGTACAGGAACTTGGTTGTTGACGAGGTTTCTCTTGTAAGCCACCGTGTAAACGACAAGTACAACCTGCTTTCACTTACACTTGACCCTGAGGACAAGTCGGTTAAGTTCTCAATAACAAAGAACGGTGAGAAGATAGGTCTTGCGGACCTTAAGGAATGGGATGTACTTTCAGTAGCAATGGATAATGCTAATCCTGCCGAAGCAACCGTAATCAATGTTGTAGTTTCCGACAAAGCCGTAGTTGGTAAGGTCGAGGAAATTGACGGCGAGAAGAGAATGATAGGCGGAGCTCTTTATGAAATAGCTAAGAACTATATCGATGCAAACCAGCCTGAAATCTACCTTGACGACGAGGGAACTTTCTACCTTGATATCGAAGGACGAATTGCAGCGGTTGACACAAAAACGGTAGTAGGAAGCAACTATGCTTACCTTGTTGACGCCGAGATGGCGGGAACAATAAACAAGACACTTGAGTTCAAGCTGTTTAACCAGCTTGGCGAAACAAAAATCTTTAAGGCTGCTTCAAAGGTTAAGGTTAACAACACATCAAGCCTGACCGGCGAACAGGCACTTGAGATGATAAAGGGCGAGGGCAACGATGAAGTAACTCCTCAGCTTATAACCTTTGAGACAAACTCAGCAGGCGAGATCACCCTTATCAATACAGCAATGGATAACGGAACAGGTCTGCCGGTTAAAAACACCTTCTCACGCGACTATGCATCAGATAGCCTTGAATACAAGAGCGCCTCTAAGAAGCTTGGTAACTTCAATGTAAACTCAGGCACAATCGTATTTGATATTCCTGAGGGTGAAACGGACACAGACAACTTTGCGGTAAGGACAATGGATATGTTCGTTGACAAGACAAGCTACAGTGTAGAGATTTATGACCTCAGCGAAGACTTAACGGCTAAAATAATTCTGGTTAAAGACAGCACAGGCGAAACAAATGCGGAATCGGCCATAGCCGTTGTATCGAAGGTAAGCTCCGCGCAGAACGCTGACAGGGTAACCGTTGACAAGCTTTACGCTCTCGAAAACGGCACCACGATTGAGCTCCTTGCACAGGATACAGCAACTCTTGTAAGAGAAGACGGAACGAAGCTTTCAGCCGGTGATATCATTCAGTACAAGAAGAATGTTCGCGGCGAGATTGAAAAGGTAACCGTTCTGTTCGACTCAAGAGACAGGGCAAACGATGATATCGAGATTTACAAGGCATATGAAGGAACAGAGATGGAGACGGTTATAGGTACGGTTTCCAAGAAGTTCACAAACTCAATCAATGTTGTAACAAGCAACATGGCAGAGACAAACTACAACATTGAGAATGCAAAGGTTTACAGCTATGATTACACCAAGCCGTCAAGTTCACAGGTAACCGTTGTTGACTCAAGCTATATCACAAAGTATGACGAAGGCGACGCACGAAAAGTATTCCTGAGAATCTATAAGGGCGAGGTAGTTGAAATAGTAATCATAAAGGAATAACAAATTTAGAATTCAACCTCCTGTAACTCACTTTATGCCCCTCCGGCTTTTGCCGGAGGGGTTTTTCTACTTAAGCATAGGTAAATCGCGTTTTGGTCGGAATGAATCCGATTTAGGGCAGTGATTCCGACTCCTGCCGAAAACCGGCGTACCCGCCCCCTGCATCCGCCTTTGGGTCAGGCAACGGCAAAAGCCACAAAAAGAACCTGAAAACCGTTCGCTTTTTTGGCACGGGCATTTAAGGTGATTTGACAAAAACTATTGATTTTTCGGTTGTGTTATAGTAGAATGTCAAAAGCAATTATTAAAGCTTAAAGCACAAAGCTTTTTGACCATGCCGTTTAGCAACAAAGCGCGGTCAGTTATTTTAATGAATAACGCTCCAGGCGGATTTGTTCCGCTTAAAGCGTAAAATTGCGCAGATGCGCAAGTTTCTATAAGTTCAAATCAAAAGGGAGATGTTATAACATGCAGGAGCTTTTTCAGGGCGTAATCGACCTTGGCGCCCACTGGTGGCAGTACCTTCTTATGTATCTTATCGGCGGTATTCTTATTTATCTTGCAATAAAGAAGGATTATGAGCCGATGCTTTTATTACCGATCGGGTTCGGCGCCATACTCGTAAACCTTCCCCTTCGCACGGTGTGGGAATTCTTAGACGGAACCGGAACGCATATGGAGCCGGGCGTCCTTCAGCATTTCTTTAATGTCGGTATTATGACCGAGGTTTTCCCTGTGCTTATCTTCGTGGGCATAGGTGCCATGATTGACTTTACACCGCTTTTGCAAAACCCTAAGATGATTTTCTTCGGCGCGGCGGCGCAGTTCGGTATTTTCTTTACAGTTCTGGCGGCACTGCTTTTCGGCTTTGACCTTAAAGAGGCGGCGTCCATAGGCATTATCGGCGCGGCGGACGGTCCGACCTCGATATTCGTGGCATCGCGCTTTGCGCCCGGACTTTTAGGCCCGATTACGGTTGCGGCCTATTCGTATATGTCGCTTGTACCGATTATACAGCCTCCGGTTATTAAGGCTTTAACCACGAAAAAAGAGCGTATGATAAGAATGGAAAACAGGGATGTTAAAATCCCCCGTATTGTTCTTATTCTGTTCCCGATACTCATTACCGTTATATCCGGTATAATAGCACCGATCAGCGTTCCTCTAATCGGACTTTTGATGTTCGGAAATCTCCTTCGAGAGTGCCTTGTACTTGAAAGGCTTTCCAAGGCGGCGCAAAACGAGCTTGCAAGTCTTGTCACACTGCTTCTGGGTATTACAATAGGCGCAAGCATGCACTACTCCGCGTTTTTAACAATTAAAACGGTTGCCATTATGGCGTTGGGTCTTGTCGCATTCATTTTCGACACGGCGGGGGGGGTACTCTTCGCCAAGCTTCTTAACCTGTTCAGCAAGACAAAGATTAACCCAATGGTAGGTGCGGCGGGTATCTCGGCGTTCCCCATGAGTGCAAGGATTGTTCAACGGCTTGCCAAGGAGGAGGACCCGTACAACTTTATTCTTATGCCTGCGGTAAGTGCAAATGTTTCGGGACAGCTTGGCTCGGTTGTCGCCGGCGGTATGGTGCTCGCACTGGTTCCGTGGCTTTTGAAGCTGATTTAGGATAAGCATGTCGTTAAACTTTGGTATGTCCCCCCTTCGTTGCTCACCGGCGGGGCGGAATATAATCAATAACCATGTGAGCGGAAAGGCTGGTAAAGGTATATGGAATATTTTGATGTCGGATTAAAGCTGATGGGGTACGGTCTTTTAGGGGTATTTACAGTACTCATTCTGTTCTATTTTATGATTAAGATAATGATGAAGGTCTTTTCGGAAAAGGAAAACAAATCCTGATTTATTCGGCTTTAACCAAAAACAAAAAGCCTATACGCACCGCTTCTTCCGCTCTGTTTGGCGGGAGAGGCGGTGCGTTATTCTTTATGAAGCGAAAAATAATGTTATTTTTTTCCTTGCCCTTGATATCGTTTTATGCTATACTGAATACAACAACCGACTATAATGCAATGGGGGATGATGGTATGCAAACGATTTATCTTACTCTTGCAATTTACCTGATATTTTTCGCTCTTATTTACAGCTTATTATACGAAAAGGACAGCAAAAAAAATATAAAACGAAATACCGATGTCTACCTTCTTTTAGCTTTTGCATTGGTCTTTCGTTTTATTATTTCCACATCCGTCGAGGGCCACTTAACTGATATAAGCTGTTTCAAAAGCTGGGCTTTAAGGCTTGCGGCTGTCGGTACGCGTGATTTTTACGCACCCGATTATTTTGCTGATTATCCTCCGGGCTATATGCTCTTTTTGTATGTGATCGGAAAGATTGCAAAGCTGTTTAATCTTGCGGAGGAACTAAAGTATTTCACATCTCTTATAAAGCTTCCCGCCATGGTTGCCGATGCGGTGTTTGGACTGGTGCTTTATAAGGCCGCGGCTGAAAACCAGACGAAAAAAGCTTCCCTAACGCTTACCGCAATTATGGTTTTGTGCCCCGCGATTATAATAAACTCTGCAATCTGGGGGCAGATTGACTCTGTTTTCTCACTGTTCATTGCGCTGTCGCTTTTGTGTATCTATAAAAAGAGATTCCTTATGGCGGCGTTTTTATATACCTTCAGTGTTCTTATAAAGCCGCAGTCCCTTATGGTTGCACCGGTATATCTTTTTACCTATCTTGAAACGGCTGACTGGAAAATGATCGGCAAAAGTATTCTTATCGCCGCCGCAACCGTTATTGCCGTTGCGCTCCCCTTTACGCGCGGCTTTAACTTTATGTGGCTTATCGACAAATACTCTAAAACCCTTTCATCATATCCGTATGCCACGATTAATGCCTATAACCTTTTCGCCTTTTTCGGCTATAACTGGGCTGACATCAGCAGAAAATTCCTGTTTTTCCCCATATCCGTATGGTCATACATTGCCATAGGGGTAACCGTGGCATTCTCGGCATGGTTTTACTTTAAGGCGAAGGACAGGGCAAAGATTTTTTACACCGCATATCTGATTATTACCGTTATGTTTACAATAGGCGTGAAAATGCATGAGCGTTATTTGTTCCCCGCGCTTTTCTTTTTGGGGCTTACCTATGTGTTTGTAAAGGATAAAAGGCTGATTTTCCTTCTTATCGTTCAGGCCTCGGCGCACTATCTTAATGTCGGTGATGTCTTTTTAAGCAACATAACCAGCGGGGACATACATAAGGGCATAATTGTTCTGTCATCTCTTATACATATTGCGGCACTTATATGGTCTTTATACCTTGCGCGTGATATTTTTCTGCCCCGCTCCGATGTCAGGGGGCAAAAGGCTGTTGTTCAATCCGAGGGGACTGGGACGGCAAAGCTCGTCAGGCTTGATATAATAATTATGACGGCGATAACCCTCATTTACGGTGTTGTTGCCTTTACCGGACTCGGTGATACCAAGGTGCCGCAGACTTTTTCGAAGATAGGCGACGGCTTTGTTGCCGACTTGGGAAAGCCGCAGGATATCGGCAGTATTATGATGTATCTCGGGATCGGCTCCGGTGAGTATTTAATAGAACAATCCGACGACGGAGTGATATGGGAGGAATATTCGACGCTTAAACACTCCTCGGTTTTTATGTGGAACAGGGCGTCAAAGAATACCTCGGCGCGCTATTTAAGATTTTCTTCTAACGACCCGTCCCTATCCTTCGGCGAGGTCGGGATTTTTTCTCAGGACGGCGAAAGGCTTTTTGCAGTGGCGCATACCACCCTGCCCGAAGCGTTTGACGAGCAGGACGCCGTAGTCAAAAAGCCTTCTTACATGAACGGCACTTACTTTGACGAGATTTACCATCCGAGGACAGCGTATGAGATACTCCATCGCCTCGCTCCCTACGAAACGACCCACCCCCCTTTGGGCAAGCTGATTATGTCGGTGGGTATTATGATGTTTGGCATGACTCCGTTCGGCTGGCGCTTTATGGGCACGCTTTTCGGCGTTTTGATGGTTCCGCTTTTTTACCTGATGTGTAAAAAGTTTGTGAGGCGCACGGATATTTCGGCGATTGCCACAATTATTTTCGCCTTCGACTTTATGCACTATTCCCAGACGAGGCTTGCAACCGTAGACAGCTATGCCGTATTTTTTATAATGCTTATGTACTACTTTATTTGGGAATACTATAATATAGATTTTAACAGGGAGTCCCTAAAAAAAGGACTGATTCCCCTTGCGCTTTGCGGAATATTCTTCGGAATCGGCGCCGCTACAAAGTGGATTTGCCTTTACTCAGCGCTTGGGCTTGCCGGAATAATGCTTATCGTTTGGATAAGGGCGTTCTTTGAAGGTCATAAATATCCTGACTTCAACAAAAAACTTATTGGGACGATTTTGTGGTGTATTGTGTTTTTTGTGCTGATTCCCGCGGCTGTGTACTTCGCCTCATACCTTCCGCAGATACGGTATGACCTTCACTCCAGAACACCTGTGGGGTATGTGATTCAGAACCAGAAATATATGCTTGATTACCACAGCAATGTCACGGACCCCCACCCATACTCCTCCGAATGGTACGAGTGGATTGTCGACAAGCGGCCTCTGTGGGCGTATATTGATGCGGAGCTTAAAACACAAAACATTATATCAAGCATCTCATCCTTCGGAAACCCTGCGGTGTGGTGGGGAGGACTTGCCGCCATATTCGGATGTATATATCTGGGGATAGTAAGAAAAAGCAGGGCGGCTGTGTTTATTCTTATCGCATATCTGTCCCAGCTTGTGCCCTGGATTCCGATTAAGCGTGTTTTGTTTATTTACCACTACTTTGCCTGCGTGCCGTTTTTGGTTCTGGCAATCGCCTGCGGGATTAAATATATGCTTGAAAACAAAAGTCTGAAGATGAGGACTGTTTATGCCTACTGCGCAATTTGTGTGGGACTGTTTATTATGTTTTATCCCGTTATAACCGGAACACCCGTTAGCCCGCGGTATATATCGGGCGTATTAAAGTGGTTTGATTCATGGACCTTTATGAATTAGGTCCGATAAAATTTCAGGTAGGAATTTCGACTATATATGTCGAATATATAATACGGAAATCTAAAACACAAAAAGGGCTCTTATGACCGAAGTGCCGACGGTATCGGTTGCTTTTTGTAAGACGGGTTGTGATTACGATGAGAAATATTGATGTGAAAACAATAACGGACACGGTGGCAAGGCTTTGCATTGATGCAAACCGCTACCTATGTCCGGATATAAAGGCCGCGCTTGAAAAAGGCCTGAAGGAAGAATCCTCCCCTCGTGCGAGGGATGTGTTTTCAAAGCTGCTTGAAAATGCCGAAATCGCCAAAACCGAGGGAATATCAATGTGTCAGGATACGGGAATGGCCGTTGTTTTTGTAAAGCTCGGACGGGAGGTATATATTGACGGAAGACTTGAGGATGCAATAAACGACGGCGTTCGTGAAGGCTATGGAAGCGGCTTTTTAAGAAAATCCGTAGTTTGTGACCCATTAAAAAGGATAAACACGGGCGACAATGCGCCCGCCGTCATACACCTTGAGCTTACCGAAGGCGATAAAATTGAAATTACGGTTGCCCCCAAGGGCTTCGGAAGCGAAAATATGAGTGCGGTTAAAATGCTTAAGCCGTCGGACGGCGAAAAGGGCGTTTTGGATTTCATAGTCGAAACGGTTAAAAGCGGAGGCGGGAACCCCTGCCCGCCGGTTGTTGTAGGCGTGGGTATAGGCGGGACAATGGAAAAGGCGGCATATCTTTCAAAAAAAGCTCTCCTCATCCCCGTTGACAATAAAAATGACGACGAATACTACGCCTCGCTTGAGGCCGAACTTTTAAAAAGGATCAATGCTCTCGGAATAGGGCCTATGGGCTGGGGCGGCAATACAACGGCTTTGGGTGTAAATATACTGACATACCCTACACACATTGCGGGGCTTCCCGTGGCTGTCAACATCGGCTGTCATGCTACGCGACACGCAAGTGCAATAATATAAACGGAGGGATTGCTATGAAGACAACAATTATCGGAAGAAAGCTTGAGATTACGAAGGGATTAAAGTCGTATGCGGAAAAAAAGTATGCAAAGCTTGATAAGTTTTTCAACGATGACGCCGAGGCAAAAATAACGATGTCGGTTGAAAAGGACAGGCAGAAGGTTGAGGCGACAATCTTTTCACAGAACATGATTTACCGCTCGGAGGAAACAACAAACGATATGTACAGTACGATAGACAAAATCGTTGATTCAATCGAGCATCAGATAAGAAAGCATAAAACAAGGCTTGAAAAGCGCCTTAAAGAAGGCTCGCTTGCATACATGCCCACACAGGATCAGGATACTGTCGAGGAGGAAAAGGAGTTTAATGTCGTAAGAACAAAGATGTTTGAAACCAAGCCCATGAGCGCCGAGGAGGCTATTTTGCAGATGAACCTTTTGGGGCACAGCTTTTTCGTCTTCAGAAGCGATGTAAACGGAAAAACAAGCATCGTCTATAAAAGAAATGATAAAAACTACGGCATAATAGAGGTTAATTAAGTCGGTTTATCGGCAGGCTGCGGGGGCTGTTGAAAAATGCACAGATTGCATAAAGACGAAAAAACCTTATATGTTTCAGTTTATGATATATCAAATGAGTAAAGTTCGTTAAATTCAGGTTAGAATATCTACGAAATAAAATTATCACTTTAATTAGTCTTTGTGCTGTGAACAAACTTAACCTTTCGGCGTACCTCTGTACGCCTTCGGGCAAGGTAAAAGGCGGAATTTGCCGCCTTTTACTTCAGTTTGTCCATTCTGCACTATTTTGCAACAGCCCTATCCATTTGTAATTTTGAGAGTATACTTTAAATATATATCTATATGTCCCGGTCAATAATAAGGCACACTTTTGGCAGAAGCCTTTTACGGGATGCGAAAAAGGAGTTGGTTTTGTTGTACATAGTCGGATTGAACGGCAGTCCCAGAAAGAATTCCAATGTGAGATTTCTTATTGAAAAGGTTTTCGAAAAATGTGAGGAGCTCGGCGCAAAAACCGAGATTATCGATGTCCCCGCAGTCGTAAGCTCGGCAAAGACGCCGTTTTGCACGGTCTGCTCAACCCCGTGCAGCGGTGTTTGCTATAAGGGGACTGCACTTGAGGATTCCTTTGAGAAAATGAAACGGGCGGATACTATCGTTATGGGAAGCCCTGTCTATTTCGGAAGCATGAGCGCCCAGCTTAAAGCACTGTTTGACAAATCGAGGCGACTGCGGGCAGAAATGGCCTTAATCGGCAAGCCGTGCGGCTTTATCGCCGTGGGTGCATCCCGCTTCGGCGGGCAGGAGGCCACCCTTTCGGCAATGCACGCAATGGCGCTTGTGCAAGGCATGACGGTTTTGGGAACGGGTCATTCTCAATTTGATGCGGGGCATCTCGGAGTAAGCTCGCAGCAGCCCTCGGAAAAGGACGATTATGCGCTTTCGAGATGCGAAGCTCTTGCACTCCGTATAATGGGAGGGGACTGATATGCTTTTAAGGGAGATTACCGAAAAGCGGGAAGAGCAGTACCTCAGCAAATATGCCGCTTTATCAAAAAACACGAGGGGCAGGGACAACCCCCAGCCCCTTTGCGATATACGGACGGAATTTCAGCGTGACCGTGACAGAATAACGCACAGCAAGGCTTTCCGCCGTCTAAAGCACAAGACACAGGTTTTCATTACTCCCGAAGGTGACCACTACCGAACACGCCTGACCCACACGCTTGAGGTCGCTCAGATCGGGCGAACGATTGCCCGCGCACTCAATCTTAACGAGGATTTGGTTGAGGCAATGGCATTGGGGCATGACCTTGGACATACCCCCTTCGGCCATTCGGGCGAGGAAGTTTTGGACGAAATTTGCCCCTACGGATTTAAGCACTATGAGCAGAGTGTGCGAATTGTAAAGATTCTCGAAAACGGTACGGGGCTTAACCTTACCTATGAGGTTGTTGACGGTATTGCAAACCATACGGGCGACAATCTTGCAAGCACGCTTGAAGGAGCGGTCTTAAAGTATGCCGACAGGATAGCATACATAAACCACGACATAGACGATGCTATAAGGGGTAATATTCTAAAAGCGGACGAGCTTCCCCGAAATTGCATAGAAATTCTCGGAAAAGAGCACAGTGAGCGTATAAATACCATGATTTTGTCCATTATAAGTGAAAGCATGGACAAGCCCGTCGTTTCGATGGAGCCCGGTGTTTTTAAGGCTATGATGGAGCTTCGCAGCTTTTTGACCGACAATGTTTACATCGGTTCCAAAGCAAAAGCCGAAGAGGATAAAGCAAAGGGCATTATCCGCAGACTCTATGAGTATTTTAAAAGCCACCCCGACGAACTTCCTCCGGGTGTCGATACCGACGATATCGACCGCAGGGTATGCGACTATATTGCGGGAATGTCCGACAGATACGCCGTTTACAGGTACAGCGAGCTTTTTGTTCCGCGCTCGTGGCAGGTATTATAATCCTGTAAAATGGGCAGATTAGATAGAGCCGGCGCGTAAACGGAGTGCTGAAAAGCAGGTGCTCTTGCCTTGCGTTTAGGACTACCTGAAATTGCAAGAAGGATTTTTGTGGAATATGTCGAATTTAGAGTAAGCAGAGTTAATCAAATACGAACTCATCTTTGATTTGCTCTGCTTAAGGTAATATTTTTGAAAGGGAGTTACTATGTCGCAAATTTTCCCTGAGTCATTTTTGCAGGAGGTTATGGACAGAAACGATATTGTGGATACCGTGTCGCGCTATGTAAAGCTAAAGCGAAGCGGTAGCTCGATGAAAGGGCTTTGCCCCTTTCATAAGGAAAAAACGCCCTCTTTTACCGTGTCGCCGGACAAGCAGCTTTTCTTTTGCTTCGGGTGCCAGAGGGGCGGAACCATAGTCAACTTCATTATGCTGGCGGAAAATCTTGACTTTGTCGAGGCGGTAAAATATTTAAGCGATCAGGCGGGACTTGCAATACCCGAGCCCAGCGGAGCGGTCGAGGGAGAAAGGGAAAAGCTCCGCCAGACCATATATAAAATAAACTCGGTCAGCGGAAGGTTTTTTTATGAATGTCTTTTGGCCGACGAGGGCAAGGCCGCATCGGATTATATTGCCTCGCGCGGGCTTTCGCAAAAAACAATCAGCAGATTCGGAATCGGCTTTGCGCCCGAAGGGAACAGGCTTTTGGCACATCTTCGCGACAACGGCTTTGATGATGAGGAAATAGTACAAAGCGGAATGGCTGTCCGAAACGACAGCGGTCATATATACGATAGATTCAGAAACCGCCTTATGTTCCCCATTATAGATATGCGGAAAAATATCGTGGGCTTCGGCGGAAGGGTTATGGACGACACCACTCCGAAATACCTAAACTCTCCCGAAACCGTTGCGTTTTCAAAAAGCTATAATCTTTTCGGACTTAACCTTGCGAAAAATACCAAGGACGATTTTCTTATTCTTGTCGAAGGGTATATGGATGTCATAAGCCTTCATCAGCACGGCATCGACTCTGCCGTTGCAACGCTCGGAACCTCTCTTACGCCCGAACAGGCAAGGATAATAAAGCGCCGCAAGAGTGAGGTTATTATCGCGTATGACAGTGACGAGGCCGGGCAGAACGCCACCAAAAGGGCGATTGAGCTTCTTTGCGAGGAGGATGTTGTTGTCCGTGTCCTTACCGTCCCCGGCGCAAAGGACCCCGATGAATATATTAAAAAACACGGCGCAGGCGCATTCAGGGCGCTTATAAACAGTGCAAAACTTCAAATAGAGTATAAAATATCCAAACTTCAAGAACAATATAATCTGGACAATACCGAGGACAAGGTAAAATATATTAATTCCCTTGCCACAGAGTTCGCTAAAATTAAAAGCCCTGTCGAGCGCGAGATTTATGTAAACAGGCTCGCCTCGGAAACTGGGATTTCAGCTTCAAGCATTTTAAGCGAGATTGACCGCTTAAATATAGCAAACGAGCGCAGGACCCGTGCAGGCGCGTTCAGGGGTGTTGCCCCGGTCGGCTCACTGAAAACCTCTGACCCGAAAAAGGAAAACATAGTTCGCGCACAAAGGCTTCTTTTGTGTCTTATGTGCGCCGATGCCACTGTTTCCGAAGCTGCGGGGAGTCAGCTTGACAGCTCTGACTTTGAAGAGGGCGTTAATCGTACGCTTTTTAATTTAATTCTGTCAATCCGTGCAAGCGGGGGCGAACCCGATGCCCGTCTTATTGTGTCACAGACCGAGGACGCGGCGTGTGCCGCCCGGATTTTGCATGACGATCAGAACATTGAGGACAAGCCGCTTGCGGCAAAGGAGCTTATACGCCTTATAATTCGCGAGCGTATGGTTAAAAAGCTCTTTGAAACCGCAACAAGCTCCGATGTTTCACAGGAGCAGAGAATTTGTGAGATGGAAAAATGCTTGAGAAAGGAGGTCGGGACCAATGAATAGTGTAGAGAACAAAAAACAGGTTATAAAAGACCTTATAGAGCGCGGCAAGAAAAAAGGAATGCTTACCTATAAGGAAATTATGGACACGCTTGAAGAAATAGAGCTTGACCCCGACCAGATAGAAAAAGTTTACGAGAATGTAGAGAATTTAGGAATCGAAATTACCGGCGATATTGAGGAGGAGCTTGAGGAGCTTAAACTTGTCGAGGAGGAAATTGACCTTACAATCCCCGAGGGGATTGCTCTTGACGACCCTGTCAGGATGTACCTTAAAGAAATCGGAAAGGTTCCTCTTTTAAGTCCGGAGGAAGAAACAAACCTTGCCCAGCTTATGTCAACGGGCGATATTGAGGCTCGCCGCCGCCTTGCCGAAGCTAATCTGAGGCTTGTGGTGAGCATTGCAAAAAGGTATGTG
Organism: Firmicutes bacterium ADurb.Bin193; assembly: GCA_002070105.1. Taxonomy (GTDB): domain Bacteria; phylum Bacillota; class Clostridia; order Monoglobales; family Firm-18; genus MWCQ01. The sequence continues at coordinate 69,619 of MWCQ01000003.1, forward strand.
GGAAGGGGTATGCTGTTTCTTGACCTTATACAGGAGGGCAACCTCGGCCTTATTAAAGCTGTTGAAAAATTCGATTATCAAAAGGGCTATAAATTCAGCACATACGCAACCTGGTGGATAAGGCAGGCGATAACCCGCGCCATAGCCGACCAGGCAAGAACCATAAGAATTCCCGTACACATGGTTGAAACGATAAACAAGCTTATCCGTGTTTCGCGTCAGCTTCTTCAGGAGCTTGGGCGTGACCCGCTTCCCGAAGAAATAGCCAAAGAAATGAGAATGACCGTTGACAAGGTCAGGGAAATTCAGAAAATTGCGCAGGAGCCTGTTTCTCTTGAAACTCCGATAGGCGAGGAGGACGACAGTCACCTCGGAGATTTCATTCCCGACGACGATGCACCCGCACCTGCGGAGGCGGCTTCCTTCTCTCTTTTGAAGGAGCAGCTTGTGGATGTTCTTTCAACCCTGACACCCCGTGAGGAAAAGGTTTTGCGCCTTAGATTCGGGCTTGACGACGGGCGGGCAAGGACGCTTGAGGAGGTTGGCAAGGAGTTTCAGGTTACCCGTGAGCGTATTCGCCAGATTGAAGCAAAGGCACTCCGAAAGCTTCGCCACCCAAGCAGAAGCAAAAAACTAAAGGACTATTTGGATTAAAACCGCTGAACAATTAATGACTATTCAAAACGGGCGTACAGAAGACGGTACGCTCTAATTATGTCTTTTTTCAAGCCCTTTATTACTCCAAAAAAAAGGAGCGGTAATACATATGAACCTACCCCCCCGCCTTGAGGTGACGGCTTCCTTTGTGCCGCCCTGCGAATGTCTTGCGGATATAGGAACCGACCACGCATACATACCGATACACCTTATAGAAAAGGGCGTTATAAAGCGTGCGGTTGCATCCGATATTGCCGCGGGGCCCGCCAAAATCGCCCTTCGCAACATTAAGAGGCATGGACTTGAGGACAGAATTTCGGTCGTCACGGGCTATGGGCTTGAGCCGATAGACTGTGCCGATGTTATTGTCATAGCCGGAATGGGCGGAAAGGTCATCTGTGATATTCTAACGGCGGGCGAAAAGGTCGCTCGAAGTGCAAGGCTTGTTGTTATTCAGCCTATGACGATGGTCATGGATGTGCGCCGCTTTTTGTCGGAGAAAGGTTTTGCCATTACTGACGAAGCTATTGCAAAAGAGGGACAAAAGCTGTATAATATAATGGCGGTACGAACAGGAGAAGAAATTATTGAGGATGACATTTACTTCTATGTCGGCAAGCGCCTTGTGGAAAAGAAGGACCCGCTTTTGGGCGAGTATATAGGAAAGCGCATTGCTGCGCTTGACATTTCCATTGACAACATGGGAAACAGCGTGGGCGAGCTTGAAAAAAGAGAGCAGTTTATAAGCCTTAAAAAACAGCTTTTGGAGGTTCTAGATGACTACCGTTCGTGATATTGCCGAAAAAATGAAGGTTTTTGCTCCGCCAGCGCTTGCAGGCGAGTGGGATAATGTCGGCCTTCTTGTCGGAAGCCACGACAAAGTGGTGCGCCGTATTCTTGTTGCGCTTGACATGGACAGCCAAACCGCAGCCGAGGCGGCGGCAAAAAACGCTGATCTTGTAATTACCCATCATCCCATTCTTTTAAAGCCGGTAAACAGGATTACCGACGAAACCGCCGAGGGCAGGGTGATTAAAACCCTCATTAAAAACGACATATCAATGCTTGCCGCTCACACCAACCTTGACAGCGCCGACGGCGGTGTAAACGATGTTTTGGCACAGAAAATCGGGCTTATAAACATTCGAAAGATTTTTACGCCCGACGGGGTTGCAAGCTCAAGGACAGGCGAAATTACGCCGCAGACACTTGAGGCGTTTACGAAATATGTAGGTGAAAAGTTAAACAGCACCGTAATTAAGCGTGTCGGAGATAAAAACAGAATTATAACCCGCGTTGCGGTATGCTCGGGCTCGGGCGCGTTTATGATAAATACGGCTAATGACGAGGGCTGTGACGCTCTTGTAACGGGTGAGGCAAAATACAGCGATGAACAGCTTGCGCATGAAACGGGTTTATGCCTTATCGAAGCGGGGCATTTCGAAACTGAAACTATTGTTTGTGAGGTTGTCCGCGATTTTCTCCGAAAAGAGTTTAAGGATATTGAGATAATGGTTTCACAAAGAAAAACAACATATTACGAGTAAGTCAGACGGTCGCGGGGGGAGTTTTCCCCACGAGGAAAGTCCGAGCTGCGAAGGGCAAGGGTGCCGGGTAACTCCCGGTGGAGGCGACTCCAAGGATAGTGCAACAGAAATAGACTACCGCTTTTTGCGGTACAGGTGGAAAGGCGAGGTAAAAGCTCACCGGCGGTCAGGCGACTGACCGGCCATGTAAACCCCACCCGCAGCAACACCGACAGGGGCGCCGGCCCGGCATATGCCCCGACGGGTGGCTTGAGCGGTGCAGAAATGTACCGCCTAGATAGATGGCCGTCAAATACAGAACTCGGCTTATAGACTTGCTCGTATTATATACGAAAAACCCGCCTATAAGCGGGTTTTTTGTTATATATTCCAATTTCTGATTACTTATACCTTTAAAGCAGTAGCCTTTTCTAGCGCTGCCTTCTTTGGGCGAATCATGCCACCATTACGCGGCCCTATTTTCTTCATCGGTCCCTTGCCGCCCTTTACTCTTTCACCGGTTTTGCTTTTCATTTCGGCTTTTTGTTCTTCTGTTAAAGGTTTCCTTTCCTTATGCATGCGAACGGGCGGGAATTTTCCTTCCTCCGCCTTTGCGTATATCTCGTCTGCCTGTTCCTGTGTCAGCTTTCCCTCGGCAACCCTTTTATCAAGATTTTCTTTAAGGGTCTCAAGCCTTTTTGCCTTCATTTCGGCTTTTTGTTCCTCTGTTAGAGGTTCCCTTCCCTTACGAATACGAACGGGCGGGAATTTGCCTTCCTCCGCCTTTGCATATATCTCGTCTGCCTGTTCCTGTGTCAGCTTTCCCTCGGCAACCCTTTTATCAAGATTCTCCTTAAGGGTCTCAAGCCTTTTTGCCTTCATTTCGGCTTTTTGTTCTTCCGTTAAAGGTTCTCTTTTGCCAAACGGGAATTTTCCTTCCTCTGCGTTTGCATATATCTCGTCTGCCTGTTCCTGTGTCAGCTTTCCTTCGGCAACCCTTTTATCAAGATTCTCTTTAAGGGCTTCAAGTCTTTTTGCCTTCATTTCAGCTTTTTGCTCGTCTGTCAGCTTCGGGCCTGCCTTAACCATTGCCGCAGCTTTTACCCTTTCTCTTATCGGCTTTGTTGCCTCATCACCCAATACGGTAAACGATGCCAGAATCATAACCGCAGTAAGAAAAAGAGCGATTAGCTTTGATACCTTAACTTTCATTATATCTTCCTCCTATCTCGTTTTGTTACCAATTGAAATATGAATCATTATGACAGCCCTTTTTGCTGCCGCTCATCCGGAGTAAAAACCAATATATGCCTTCTAAGTCTATTCTATACAGAAAATGTGTTGATTTTGTGAAAAAAAGATGAAATTTTTATTAATCCTGTTCGGCGTCGGCACTGTCAAGCTCTATATAAAACTTAACCCCGCCGATGACATTCCGGACTCCGTACGGCTTACCCATCGCCTTCATTATAGCCGAAACAACCGCAAGTCCTATCCCGCTTCCGCCGTATTCGCGTGTTCTTGCCTTATCCACCTTGTAAAAGCTTTGCCAGATTTTATCAAGGTCTTGTTCGGGTATGTTATCGCCCGTATTGAAAACTTCAATCCTGACAACGCCCCCTCGGTTGTCAACATTAAATTCCACAATTTTTTCGCCGCCTGCATGGTTTATTGCATTTGAAAAGTAGTTGACAAGAACATCCTCAACCAAAAACTCGTCGCCCCACACGAAAACCCTGCCGGCTGTATTTGAAATTACCTTTATGCCCTTTGATTCCAGAACGATTTTATTTTTTTCGATAATCGACCTAATCATAGAGGTAATTTCAAACCTCCGTATTGTAAGGGGGTCTTGCCCCGACTCAATCTGCATAAGGGTCATAAGCTTTTTAACCATATCCCCCATTTTTCTGCTTTCGTCTACAATTACATCACAGTAATAATTTCGGCTTTTCTCGTCCGCGGCGATATTGTCCGAAAGCCCCTCCGCATAACCCTGAATAAGAGAAATAGGCGTTTTAAGCTCATGCGAAACATTGGAGAAAAACTCACGCCTCATCTCGTCAATTCGCGTTTTTGTTTCAATATCGCGGCACAACTCGGCATTTGCGGTTTTCAGGTCGGAAATCGTTTCTTCAAGCCTCTCGGAAAGTATATTGATGCTTTTACCCAGATCGTTAATCTCGTCCTTGCCCTTTACATCATACTTAACATTAAAATTTAGGTGAGCCATCTCGCCCGCAATAGCCGAGAGCTTTAAAATCGGCTTTGTCAGGCTTCGCGACAGTAAAAACGCAATAACCGCACCGATTAAAAGGGCAATCGCCCCCACCGCAAGTATAAACCTGTTGGTGATTTTTACGCTTTCGGTTATCGACTCTATCGGCGTTCTTATAAAAAGCGAATACCCGTTGTCAAGCGTTGCGGTAAGTACTATATGGTATGACTGCAAAACCCTGTCATACCTTCTTGTTATAACGCTTTTTCCGTCGTCATGAAGTACATCGGAATCCCTGCCCAGAATCCCCGGAGAGGATTGATTCAGCCACATCTGCCTTGGGTTTTGCCTGTTCGGTCTGTTAACCCTGCCGTAAACCAGGGTATCGCCGTCTAATACCGCTATGTTCAGGCTTCGGTTAATGTCAAGGCGATCAAGCCTGACAGCCATATCACTTGCGTTTTCGTTGTAAAGGCTATTTATTGTTGTATATGTTTTTATCAAAAGATCCTTTTTATAGTAAAGATGAAACGCCTCAAAAGCTACACTGTTGAGGATAATATAGAAAAGGACTATCCCCGCCGCAAATGCGGAGAGTATTATTAGAAACTTAATTCGTATGGAATTTTTCATTCCCCCACCTCGAATTTATAACCCATTCCCCATACGGTTTTTATGTAGCAACCCTTGGAGCCAAGCTTGCTCCTTACTTTTTTGATATGTGTGTCAACCGTCCTCGCATCGCCAAAGTAATCATACGCCCATACATTGTTTAAAATTTTATCCCTTGACAGGGCAATTCCCTCGTTCTCAATCAGATACTCCAAAAGCTCAAATTCTTTAACCGTAAAGTTTACGGGCTTTCCGTCAACCCTTACGCTGTGCCCCGCACGGTCAAGCACAAGTCCGTCATACTCTGTCGTCTTTCCCTCATAAACGGTCGCGCGCCTTAAAAGCGCCTCAACCCTTGCGACAAGCACTTTGGGGCTGAAGGGCTTTGATATGTATTCATCCGCGCCGAGCTCAAAGCCTAAAAGCTCGTCCCGCTCGTCGCCCCTTGCGGTAAGCATCATTATAGGAACCGTGGAAATCTGCCTGATCTCACGGCATACTGCCCAGCCGTCAAGACCGGGCATCATTACATCAAGAATAACAAGGTCAATCTTTTGCCCGCCCGTGAATATATCAATCGCCTGCTCGCCGTTTTGTGCCTCTATAACATCAAATTCCTTCGTCAAAAGAAAATCACGGATAAGCTTTCTCATTCTGCTCTCGTCATCGACGACAAGTATGGTTTTTTTCTTCATAAAAATGCTCCCTTTGAGCCGCCCTGCAGCGGCGCAATCAATTCTTCCGAAGGGTTAGTTTATAAGGTCCTTTCAAATCAATCTGCTCCACAGCTTACAGAGTTTTATAGCCTCCCCTTTAACATTAACAGAAAAATGTGTTTGTGTTGTGAACAAAGTATTAATATTCAATTCCGCCGATAAGGTATAAAGAGCCGCAGACGCATATTACATCACCTTGTTTGGCAATGCTTTTCGCATAGTCCACCGCTTGTTGACGGTCGGCTACCGCAACGGCGTTTTTTGTATACCTCTTTGCCGTTTTCATAAGTTCCTCGGCACTAAGCGCCCTCGGATTGTCGGGCATGGTTGCAATAAATAGTTTTGAAAGGGGCGAAATGGCGCGTATACACTTTTCATACTCCTTATCACGCAACATTCCCATTACTAATATAATATCGTTTTTCGGAAAATAGTCCGAAAGCGCGAGGGAAAGCGCCGTAACTCCCGAAAAATTATGCGCGCCGTCTACTATAATCATTGGGTCTTTTGATACAATTTCAAGCCGCCCTTTGAAAAATGTCTTTTTAAGTCCCTCTTTAATTTTCAAATCCAGTTTGAGCAGTTTCAGAGCGCAAATCGCCGTAACGGCATTATAAACCTGATGCTTACCCAGCATGGATAAGGCATACTCCTCGCCCATGTATGAGAACACCGTACCCCCAATACTTGTCCTTAATACTTTTATGTCAGCCTTATCCGCCGTTTCAACGGCGACGCCCTTTTCTTCGGCGGTTTTTTTGATAACCTCCATCGCTTCGGGGGGATTGTCGGGGTATACGGCAAGGGCACAGCCGCTTTTTATTATTCCGCTCTTTTCAAAGGCAATCTGACTGACCGTATCGCCCAAAAGCTCGGTGTGGTCTATGCTAATGCTTGTAATGACCGCCACAATCGGAGGCGGAATTACATTCGTCGCATCAAACCGCCCGCCAAGCCCCACCTCAAGCACCACATAATCGCATTTCTTATCCAAAAAGCGAAGAAAGCCTATTGCGGTAACAACCTCAAACTCGGTCGGACAGAGTGAATCGTCCAAAACCTCCGCTACCCTTTGGGCATGGCACGCAAGCTCGTCTTTAGTTATCTGAACATTATTAACCTGTATTCTCTCGGTAAAGGCGTTTACAAAAGGAGAAATATAAATCCCTGTTTTGTATCCGCTTTCAATCAGAGTGTTTGCAATAAAAGAGGAGGTCGAACCCTTGCCGTTCGTCCCCGCTACATGGATGAATTTAAGCCTTTCCTGCGGGTTGCCGAGCCGATGCAAAAGCTCTCTGGTCGTTTCAAGCCCCGGCCTTGAGCCGTATTTCAGTCGGCCCCTTATAAATTCCATTGCCTGTTCATAGTTCATATTAAATTTTTCAACCCCGCCCTTACCTTTTCAAGCATTTCTCTGTATTTTTCGCCCTTTTCACGCTCCTGCTCAACTACGGCGGGCGGCGCCTTTTTAACAAAGCCCTCGTTTGAAAGCTTGGTGTCAACCCGCTTTATTTCATCAATTAAGCGGGCTTCCTCCCCCCTAAGCCTTGCAATTTCCTTTTCAATATCAACAAGGTCACCATGCGGCATAAAAATCTCTGCGCCCTCAACAACAAGCGACAGGGCATTTTCGGGTATCTCGCCCCTGTCAACCGTTACGGTAACATCGCTTGCCCATGCAAGCTTTTTGAAAAACGGCGCACCCTTTGTAAAGGTATCCGTATCGTCCGTCACCACAACAAGCCTTGCCTTTTTAGACGGAGGAACATTCATCTCAGCCCTGAGGTTCCTTACCGCTTTTATCGCGCTTTTAATAAGCTCGGTCTGCCCTGCTTCGGCGGGGAAATCAAGCTCCTTTTTAAATTCTGGCCATTTTTCTATCATTATGCTCCTACTATTGTTCGGAAGATATGAATATATCTCCTCTGTGATAAACGGCATAAACGGGTGGAGAAGCTTTAAAATATCCGACAAAACATAGACAAGAATATTTTGAGGGCTTCCCTCCTTGCCGAGCCTCGGCTTCGAAAGCTCTATATACCAGTCGCAAAACTCGTCCCATATAAAGTCGTAAAGCTTTTGCACGGCTATGCCAAGCTCGTACTTCTCAAGGTTTTCCGTAACCTCTCTTATAAGAAGATTAAGCTTTGTCAAAATCCACTTGTCCTCAAGCTCTAAAACTTCGGGAAGCTTTCCGCTCACCTTATCGTCAAGGTTTAAAAGAACAAATCGTGAGGCGTTCCAGATTTTATTGGCAAAATTCCTGCTTGCCTCCACCCTTTCGGTGTAAAAGCGCATATCGTTTCCGGGTGAATTGCCCGTCGCAAGAGTAAAGCGAAGCGCATCCGCCCCGTAAAGCTCTATTATTTCAAGCGGGTCTATTCCGTTGCCGAGCGACTTGCTCATCTTCCTGCCCTGACCGTCACGGACTATGCCGTGTATAAAAACGGTGTGGAAGGGCTCCTTGCCCGTATGCTCCACTCCCGAAAACACCATTCGGGCAACCCAGAAAAATATAATGTCATACCCCGTTACAAGAACGCTTGTGGGGTAGAAATAGTCATAATCCTCGTTTTTATCGGGCCAGCCCAGCGTTGCAAAGGGCCAAAGCGCCGACGAAAACCATGTGTCTAAGACATCCTCCTCCCGTCTTACCGCGCCGCCGCACTTTGGGCATGCCGTAATGTCCTCGCGGCTTACGGCCGTATATCCGCACTTTTCGCAGTAGAAGGCGGGAATTCTGTGCCCCCACCAAAGCTGGCGGGATACGCACCAGTCGTGAACATTCTCCATCCAGTTTGTATATATCTTCGAAAAGCGTTCGGGAACAAATTTTACCCTGCCGTTTTTGACGACCTCGAGCGCAGGCCCGGCAAGCGGTTTCATTTTAACGAACCACTGTTTTGAGGTTATCGGCTCAACGGTTGTGCCGCAGCGGTAGCACTGCCCAACATTGTGTGTATGCTCCTCGATTTTCACAAGAAGACCAAGCTCCGAAAGGTCGGCTATAATCTGCTTTCTTGCGGCATATCTGTCCATTCCCTCATATTTTCCGCCAAAGCTGTTAATGGTTGCATCGTCATTCATAACCTTAACTTGCTCTAAATTATGGCGCAGGCCTACCTCAAAATCGTTGGGGTCGTGCGCGGGGGTAATCTTAACCGCACCGGTTCCGAAATCCTTTTCGACATATTCGTCTGCGATAACGGGAATCTCACGGTTTACAAGAGGCAGTATAAGCGTTTTCCCCACAAGATGGGAATACCTTTCGTCGTCGGGGTGCACCGCAACCGCTGTGTCGCCCAGCATTGTTTCGGGGCGTGTTGTGGCAACTATTACATACTCATCGCTGTCCTTAGCGGGATATTTAATATGCCAGAAATGCCCCTCCTGTTCCGAATAGTCAACCTCCGTATCGGACAGCGCAGTGGCACAGCTCGGACACCAGTTAATAATCCTGTTGCCCCTGTATATGAGACCCTTTTCATACAGGCTTACAAAAACCTCCCTGACCGCCTTTGAATAACGCTCGTCCATTGTAAAACGCTCTCTGTCCCAATCGCATGAGCTTCCGAGCTTTTTAAGCTGATTTATAATCCTGTCGCCGTATTTTTCCTTCCACTCCCAGACACGCTCTAAAAATTTTTCGCGCCCAAGGTCGTGCCGTGATTTGCCATCCTCGGTACGAAGCACTTCCTCAACCTTTATCTGTGTGGCTATTCCCGCATGGTCGGTCCCCGGAAGCCACAGGGCCTCCTCACCCTTCATTCTGTGATAGCGGATTAAAATATCCTGAAGCGTTTCGTCAAGGGCATGACCCATATGAAGCTGACCCGTCACATTGGGCGGGGGGATTACTATTGTAAAGGGCTTTTTATCGGGGTTTGGCGCCGCACGAAAATATCCGCCCTCCTCCCAGCCTTTGTATATTCTGTCCTCAACCTGCTTCGGGTTGTATTTTGTTTCCATGTCTTTCACGAAATCAGCTCCTGTATTGAAAATGAATAGGGGACTTACAAGCCCTTTTTGATTATTTATATCAGTCATTTCGGCTTGTTTAATATCACTAATTATATAAAACCGCGCCATAAATGTCAACACATACATGGGCTGTGTTGAGTTTTTTTGCCAAAGGTGATATAATAAATGCAGTAATGTAATAAAGCCTTATCGGCTTTATCCCGTTGCATTTATTGAATCGGTGTGAAACAAGCCGACTTACGGCTTGCACCTATGATATAATATTCTTTGACAATATGAAAGGCGGATGAAATTATGGAAACATTTTTTATGCCCGTTAAGGTTATTTCTGGTGACGGGTGCGTTGTCGAAAACTACAGTGAATTTTCAAAGCTCGGTAAACGCGCCGTCATTGTTACGGGGCGAAGCTCCGCAAGAAAAAGCGGTGCGCTTTTTGACATTGAGGATGCCTTAAATAAAGCCGGTGTCACATACACTCTTTTTGACAAAATCGAAAACAATCCTTCTGTTGAAACTGTTTTAGAGGGCGGCGTCTTCGCAAGAGAGTTCGGGGCGGATTTCATTATAGCCTGCGGCGGAGGTTCACCGCTTGATGCCGGAAAGGCGATTGCCGCCGCATACCACGGCTTAAGCCGAAAAGACCTTTTGGGCGGAAATTTCTCTTTTGCCCTTCCGATAATCGCAATCCCCACAACTGCGGGTACGGGAAGCGAGGTCACTCAATACTCCATTTTGACGGACAATGAGGATGAAACCAAGGTAAGCATAGCCAAATATGACCTTTTCCCTAAAACAGCGTTTTTGGATGCGAAATATACCGAGGCGCTCGGAGTGGCGGACACCGTAAACACCGCCATAGATGCCCTTAGCCACGCTGTGGAGGGATATTTATCCAATTATTCGACCGATTTAAGCGATTTTATTGCGCTTGAGGCAATAAAGATTATAGGTAAAAAGCTTCCGTACCTAAACGGCAGGCTTTCAAAAAAAGACAGAGAGGATCTTTTGTACGCCTCAATGATAAGCGGAATCGTTATCTCTCAAACCAAGACTACCGCTCTTCACAAGATGGGGTATCCCCTGACATACTACAAAAATATTCCCCACGGTCGGGCAAACGGGCTTATGTTCGGGGAATATTTAAGGGTTCTTGAAAGACTGGGCGTAAAAAAGGTTAACGACTGTATTTGTGCAATGAACATAGGCGGGGTTGACGACTTTTGCAGGATCATGTCTGACCTTATGAAGCCGAGCGGCGAAATCACCGCCGCCGAAGCAAAAAGCTACAGCGAAGGCGTAATAAAACACAGCGTTATGAATTATACCCCCGGCAATATGACCGTAGAAGATATTGAGTATATATACACAAAATCCTTTAATCTGTAAGCTTGTGCTTAAGTTTTAACAACAAAAGATGCCGCAATCGGCATCTTTCGTTGTTTTTATATTTGAATAAACTTAAAAATACTATTTGTCGATAAATCGGGATATATCCGCACAGTAGGCCTGAACCTTATTGCCGACAGGCTTATTAAAATAAACCTTCTTTCCGTCACGCGAAAAGGACGGATTGACATGGACACTCATACTCCATACCGTGCCCGCAGGTTCGGTCATAAGAGTAGCAAGAGGCTTAGCGCTGCCCTTTTTATACAGCCATACAACAACAGGATTAGACTGATAAATGTTGTCGGTGGCAATATACTCTCTGTCGTAGGACATACTTACATGGTTTCCTTTTCCCCCAAGCTGTGCTATGAAATCGGCATCCCCGTCCCAGTGCTCTACCATGCCGTTGCCGGGCCTGCCTCCAATTTTAGCCTGGTGAACACCGAAAAAAGTATCATCGTCATACCACTGCCAGTGCAGGGGATTCGTGCCGAAATTTTTAATGTCCGTGCCGTCGGTTTTGAAGGTTATAAGATAATTGGTGTTTGTCGTGGTGGTTATCCTTATTGCGAGGTGCGTTCCGCTTCTGTTCATCTGTGCATGGGTCAAAGTCCAGTTTTTGGCGTTGACCGCATCATTAAAAATATTGCTGAGCGGTTTAATATCCCTCTCCATGTCAATTATCTGAGTTATAACCCCGTCTTTAAAAGTATAAACACCGTTTGGTCCAAGCTTGCTCCCGTTCGGGTAATGAATTATATCCACCAACAGAGGCAGAGTCCTGTCATAAATCTCGCCGTGACCTACCACGCCCTCTATCGGGTCGTACAGAAGCTCCCCGTTTGTGTTTATAATATATGTGGAAGGAACGCTATCGCCGTCCGCTCTGTCATTATATGCTATGGTGTTATTATCAAGCCATATCGCACTGACTCCGTTGTGCCAGCCGGCATTGTATATATCCCGTATCTTCACATGGTTTGTAAGGTCGGCGTTGCAAATATACAGCTCTCCGGATGTCTTTGACTTTTTGCCGGGGTCTTCGTCATACGCCACATAAACTATTTTGCTTCCGTCGGGGCTTTCGGGGCTTGTGCCGAAATAGCCGAACAAAGATGTCCGATTGTCAAGGGCAACCCTTTCGTAAACAGTAAAGCCATTGATGTATTCGTTTATCAAAGCCTCATCGGTCGACGGATCAAAACTGCTCTCTTTGTCACTTATCAAAATAAGTCCCCTGTCATCCCAAAAAACTTTTTTATCAAATGCCTCTGCAACCGCGCGAATGGGTATAAGCGTTCTGTCCTCCTGTATCCGCGGTGGAACATCAAGCTCGCTCGTTGCGCCGTTAATCTTATAGCAGCTGCTCCCCACTGTCATTGCAACGGTTTTGTCCGCAAGCGTAACCGTAATGCCGGCCGTCGCATCGTCATAGCCGACCTTCGCGCCAAAGCTCTCGGCAATAAATCTTAAAGGCACCATAGTTCTGCCGTCCGTAATAACCGGCTTAACATTGTGATTTTCGGGGTCAATTTTTGTTTTGGTATTGTCTATATACGCATCGGAGCTTCCGACAAGAATCCTTATTGTCCTCTCAGGTCTTTGGGAGATAGCGGAAGGGTAAAGAATACCTGTTTCAACCTCAAAGATATTGGTCCAGCTGTTTTGATTATTGCCTTTACCTATCAGTTTTAAGTACCTCGCGGTTTGCATCGGAAACTCATAAATCTCCAAATCATTAGTTGTGCCGCTACTCTCGCCGCTTAATAAGAGGCTAAAGTCTTTGCCGTCGGATGAACATAAAAGGTCAAAGCCATATCTGCGTGCCGCTCCGTTTGCCCATGCAACCGCAATATAGTCTACATTTTTTTCTGCTCCCAAATCAAATGTGATTTGGACTTCGGTTTTTCCGGTGGACCAATTTGTTGTCAAATCCCCGTCCGTCATATTTTCAGGCACAAGTGCCGCCTTGTCGGCTTTTACGCTTGTTGACACCGATAAAATTATGTGTTTTCCATAGCTGTTCTCTGCCGCAATGTCGTAAAATGCGAAAAGTGAAATCAGCATACAACAAAAGACCGTAATAGTGACAGTTAGTTTAAGGCTTTTGCTTTTCATAGGATTTCCTCCATATTTATAAGGTTAAAGCGTATTGCCTCTTGCATGTTTTGTTGTCGGTTTACAAACGGATAAGCGCCTCAAACGACTTTCTTACGCTTTCTATGCCTGTTCCCTCAGGGCATTCCTGCTCGTAGATAAAATCCGCCTCCGGTGCAAGCTCGATAATTTTCTTTAAATCAATAACTCCGTTTCCCGCTTCTGTGTTTTGTTGATTTTCCATATTGTCCATCTGACGAAGATGGATAGTGGGGCATCTATAAGCATTTTCCCTTATATAATCGACGGGGTCAATCCCCGCACGCACAAGCCAGAATACATCGGGTTGGTGCTTCACATATTCGGGATTGGTGTTTTCAAACAATACATCAAGAGGATACCTTCCCTCATCCAATGTAAATTCATGATCATGGTTGTGATAAGCGAATATAAACCCCGCCTTTGTAATCTTTTCACCCATTACATTCAGCAATTCCGCAGTTTTTTTAGCGGTCTCGACAGTTCGAGCATTCGACCACGCGCAAATCATATATTTTGCGCCAAGCTCACATAAATACTCAATCTCCTTGTCTAAATCGGCTTGCAAGTCATTTATTTTAACATGCGAGGACAATCCGACAAGATTCAAATCGTCAAGTTTCTTTTTCATTTCTTTCGCGGGAATATTATTATACCCCGCAAACTCAACAGCGGTATAGCCTATCCTTGCAACCTCCTCAAGCGTTCCGAAAAAATCCTTATTAATAAGATCACGGACTGAATAAAGCTGCAATCCGAACTTTCGCATTAAAAAAATCGCTCCCTTTTATTGATATAACATACAAATTTTACGCATCGAATACTAATGTCATTATTGAATGAGGAAGGCTTTTTAACGGAACCCTCTCATCGTGGTACCTTAAACGGAAGAATACTTCTTCGTCGCTTTTATTAAGCACAACAACCGCTATCCTGCCGTCGGTATTCAAAAATGCGGTTGTCTCAATCTTGTCGGTGTATTTTGTGGAGGCTATCCTTTTTGCACCGGGGCGGATATATTTACTAAAGTGTCCCATATAGTAGTATGAGCCGTTATAGATTACTTCATTTTTTTCTGTATCGGCAATTATGGGGGCATCACAATAGTTTCCCACATGGTTGGGACCGCCCATTACATTAAGTAACAGGTTCCAGTCCACCCAACCGCACGCCCAGTTGTTCAGGTTCCCTATAATGTCATGGCCGTACTTTTCGGCAGCGGTCCACATGTCGGTCGGCTTGCTTCTTTCCTGACACGCTTCCGTAAGCATCATCTTTATGTCGGGGAACATTCTGTTGACCGCCGAAAGCGCCTCAAAATGGTCGCCCGAATACCAGTGAAAGGCGACCCCCCATATATATTTTGCAGCCTCAGGGTCTGTAAGCGCTATCTTCGCTCTTTCATAAATCCGCTCTTTGTTCTGATCCCAAATCATAAGCTTTACATCGCCAAGCCCCTCTTTTTCCAGGGTTGGCCCAAGGTAATCGCGAACAAAATCCCGCTCCTCCTCTGCGGTGTAGATGCAGGAATCCCACCTTTGCACCGCAATAGGCTCATTCTGCACGGTAAGTCCCCATATTTTTATTCCCTCGGAATCATATTCCTTTATATATCTTGCGTAGTATTTTGCCCATGCCTCTCGGTATTCGTCCTTAATCTTGCCGCCATGGTTCATTTCACCCGTGGTTTTCATCCATGCCGGAGGGCTCCACGGGGATGCGAAAAGCCTGAAATCCGCGCCCTCAACCGCCATCGCGTCTTTTATAAAGGGTATAAGAGATTTTCTGTCCCTTTCGATGGTGAAATGCTCTAAATTTACATCGCCCTCAACCTCGGTATAAGCATAATTCCCGAGCGAAAAGTCACAGCTGTTGATATGAGTCCGGCACATATTATAACCCAAGCCTGTCTTAGGGTTAAAATAGGCATTTAAAATTTCCGCTCTTTTGTCGGGACTCATTTTGTCAAGGGTTGTGGATGCCGCCTCGGTAAATGCCCCGCCAAAGCCTTCTATTTCCTGAAAGGTGACATCCTCATAGACATTTATAAGAAATCTTTCAATGTCACTGGTCGCTTTTTCAAAATATACATCATCTTTTTGAGTAAGCCTGTCACCCGTATCACGCGCGGTTTGTATTACCTTCACGCTTTTTTTTGATTTGTTTTCTACTGACATTCTTCCTTCTCCCCTCAAAAAGCTATAATATACCCACTCTACTTTTTCCAAAGCTGCAGCACTGCCTTGCCATAAAAGCCCGCAGGTACAAACCGGGTATGCTCTTTTGCATAAAATGCGTTGGGACCGGTCAGGTTAAGGTTGGCAGTAGCATCAAAGGGTCCCAAAAGATTTTGAAGCGAGTTGGCTATTTCAATTTCTATTACATTCTTGCCCTTTTTAAGGTACGGGGTAATGTCCGCACTGTAAGGCTTCCACCCGATTGTTCGCACCGGCCTTCCGTTTACGAATACCTCTGCCGTAACCCCGTCGAATCGCTCAAACGAAAACTTTGCCATGCTAAAATCATCCCGAATATCAAACTCGGCGGTATAGTTTATAAGACCAGAATAATACGGACAACCCTGATCTGCAATGTTCCCCGGTTTAAGGCTTTTCGGCTTTTGTATGGAAAAACTTTTACCGTTTTTCGCAAGGCTGAAATCACCTACGATATAAACGCTTTCAAGATTTACTAAAATTCCGTATTTGTCGGTTTCAAGCCTGACCGTATTCTCACCCTTTTCGACATAGGGTTTTATATCGTAAAGCGCGAATGCTCTGTCCTTGTAGAAGTCCCCCGTGGGCTCAACCTTTTGATTGTTTATGTAAACCGAAAAAACATCGGGGCGCTCTGAAGCAAGCATAATTTCGCCTTCGGGAAGCTCATGCACCGTGAAAGGATATTCAATCTTTACCTTTGCGGTTTTTTCCCTTTCCTCCTGCGGATACATATAGGGCTGGCGGATAAAAAAGATATTGCCTCCAAAGCCCAGCCTCTCCTTAAAGCTGTCCTCCACGGCAAGAACATCGTTTATTTCTTCATAGGGTGCGCCATTTAGTGAAGCCCTGCAAAATTGCAGATTAAGCGCATTTTTATCCAAAAGGCGTACCGACCAGTCCGAAAGACTGACCGTCTTGTCGGCGGCGGGGGCAGCTTCTTCCCTACCAAGCCTTGCCTCCTGGTCCTCATTTAGCATAAAAAGCACAGAACCGAGCTCAGAAAGTCCAAAAGATATACAGTATCCGTTACCGTCCTTTATTATTTCACAAGCCGTGCTTTCACCAGTTTCGGCGTTAAGTCTTTCAACAAAGCAGGGCTTTTCAATAGGCATTGAAAGATTAACGCTTTGGTTCGGATTAAGGTTGCAGATAAAAACCGTTTTTATACTTTCCTGCGCGCGGACATGGACATATATGTCGGACAAATCCTTGTTTTCCTTCTCCGAAAGACGAACACGGGTAATCGGTATATCTTTAAGCGCCGTGTCAAGAGCGGATTTTGTGTTTTCAACTTTTATGATAGCTTTTCCGCTAAAGAAATCACAGACCTCCTGTGAAAATACACCGTCCAAAAGTGTTGGCGTATTGCCAGTTGTTATAATTACTCCGCCGTTTGCGGAAAACTCCTTTAAAAGCTCTAAAACCCGCCCTCTTATAACCTCGGTTTGAGGAATTATAACCACGGAATAATCCATCCGCCCGACCGTAAGTATTTTTCCGCTTACATGGGCGTGTTTTGAAATAATTACATCATCCCCAAGGTCAAAGGTAATCTGAAGGCGATCAAGGTTTTTAACAAGCTCCTTTACGGAATTTCCGACCGCCTCAAGCTTATCCAAGGGCTCATACGGCGTAAATGCCGTCCATGTAGACGAGGACGGATGAAGAACAAGCACATCGGCACAGTATTTCCCCTGCGACAGCGCATAGGACATCCGCCCGATATAATCGCCGACAAGCCGATAATTTTTCCACCACGGCTGATGGTCCAAAAATGACAACGGATAGTCCCGCTTTCTGTAACCGGTCAGGGTATAATGCGACAAATGCTGACAGAAAAGATTTATTCCGAGGGCAAGCTGCCAATCAACAACCTTTTTTTGGTCAGCAAAATTAAGGCTCCACCCCGAACCTCCGTAGGTTTCCGAAAGAACCCTTTCGTGTCCCATCTGATTGGCAACCGAAGATGCCTCCTTGACAATAAAATCATTGCCGTATTGCACCCCGCCTGGGTTGTTTACATAAAGCATATCAATACCCGGAATCTGCATGTATTCATAATGCGGCATAACGGAAGCCGTATGAATAGGCATGGGGAATCTATGCTCCCAGTAATGCCCCGTAAATGCAATGCCTTTTTCACAGCACCAGTCATAAATATTTTTTGAATATGCCTCAACAGACATTGACAAAAGAAGATCCCAGTAATCAAACCGCGTTTTGACATAGTCACCCATATTGAAAAACAACTCCGGAAGGCGGTCAATCAAATCATAATTATTCTTTTTTATAAACCTTTCGGGTAGTGCGGGAGTCCACGGAAGCGAGTGTTCGTGACGGGGTGTAAAACTCGGTTCGTCCGTAAAAATCGCGGGAATACTTTTCCCGAAGGAAGATTTAAACCTTTCGTAATACTTGTCATGGGTAATTTTAATAAAACTGTCAATAGCATCCTTGTTGCAGATATCAACATGAGGGTTGTTGTTAAACCTCGCCGAATTTGGCGCAAAAACGGTATACAGACAAAACAGCTTTCCCGATTTGGGAGGAATATTTGATACAATCCGCTCATAAGAATTATCCTTTAGCAAAAACATTGCCAAAAGATCGTCCGTGCTTATCGAATCGGCGGCATCGCATATTTTTGAAACGATAAGCCGCTGACCGAAATCCTTGTTTTCGCCCACAACCCTTCCTCCGGCGTTGCCGCTCGGATATTGGTCTTCGTCATATAACCAAGCTTTCATGTCCTGGGCTTCACATTCATCTATACAATGCCCGATTGCATCAAAGTAATCGCCGCTTAAATATTCTGTAATCATTCCAAGGCGCGGATGTAAAAATGCGCCGCCCATGCCCTGTTTTTTGAATTCCCGAAGCTGCCTGCGAAGCTCGCCTTGCTCCAGCTTTCCGTTAAGCGACCAGAATGGGGCGCTTCTGTATACGGATGGGGGATCTTTAAACATTTCCTTTTTTATCATTATAAACCTCCGAAAGTATAATATTGGGCTGTCGCTGTTTATAATTCTATCCTTCGCATTCTAATTAAGAAGCGCCGCAATAGCCGTTCCGATAAGGGTTGCACTGTCCGCCTGAACAAATTC
The DNA here is from genome assembly GCA_002070105.1 of Firmicutes bacterium ADurb.Bin193. Classification (GTDB taxonomy): domain Bacteria; phylum Bacillota; class Clostridia; order Monoglobales; family Firm-18; genus MWCQ01. The sequence goes on from MWCQ01000003.1 coordinate 88,177, forward strand.
GCAGTATGTACCCTTTTTATCATTTAAGAATGTTCTTATGTAATAGTCAAGCTTACCCCGCAGCAGCTTTGACTTATAAAAGGTCGTCCCCTCTGCCGCAACACACACAGGCATTGACGGGTCGGTCCCCTTCCCTGTTTTCATAACAACCGCCGATATATTAACCGCAACAAGCTTTGCCGCCCTTTCAAGCATTGCATCTATTAAATAGTACAAAACAAGCCTGTCGTTTCGGTCGCAAATCCTTGCCAGAGCATTATCACCAAAGGGATAGTAAAGAAAATCGTCGATTGCTTTTGAGGAAAGCTCTGAAATCTTCCTTATGCCTTCGGTGAATTTTCCGCCGAAGAGGTCGTCGGCCGCCGCTTTCTTAAATACCGTAAGCATAAGCCCGCCCTGGTACCCGCCGGAAATCATTTTTTCGAACTTATACCGGTCGGGGTTAACGGTGCTTTTATCGAACTCGGCGTCGATTATGCCTCTTTCCGCCTTGTCATAAGCCCCCGACTCGATGTTTATAAGCATTGCGCCTTGCGATGCCGATATTTCGGGCGATTTTTTAATATTTTTGTTTGCCTCGACATAACAGGTGTTTGTGCCCGTGCCGAGTATAAAGCCGATATAGCTGTCAAAAACCCTGTCGGGATATGCGGCCCTTCCGCCCAAAAGCGTTGCTACCGTATCATTAAGCAAAACAATGCTTTTATCTTCCGTATGCCCCTTGTTTTTCAATGCATCCAGAAGGCTTTTGCCCACAAGCATCCCTTCGGCACCCCTTACGCGGACCTCCTTGCAAAAAGATATAAGCTTTCCGTCTTTATTTGGCAGTATCTCTGTGGGGTATGAAAAACAAAAGCCGATTTTGTTGCTTTTTTCAAGCACGGGCCCTAAATACCTGCAAATCGTGTCAAAAAACTCATCGGTGCCGATTTCGCCTTCGGTGCCGGGCATGGGGTACTTTTGAAAATCCTCTATAACCGGCTTTTTGTCACTGTCAAAGTACACCGTCGCAACCCGAAAATTCGTGCCGCCGGCGTCCATAACAATAACCTTTTCGCCCACGGGAATATCCTTATCCATGCTGATATATGTGGGAATCATTTTAAGCGAGCTTTTTTGCCCCGCAAGCCCCTTTTCCATATCGGACAAAAACAAATCGCAGGATTTTTCCATATCAATTCCCGCATAGTCCATCTTATACTTTTTCAGAAAATCGTTTACCCTATCTTTAGTCATCATATAACTCCAATCATACAGGTTATTATATAATAAACTGGCTCATATACTTTTTGCTTAAAAGTAGTGATTTCTTTCTGTCGTCAAGTGTATCTTCAAACGCCTTGTCCTCAACCTCGATTACGGTACAGCCGCTGTATCTTATGTCGGTAAGCGCCGAAATAAACTTGCCCCATTTAATATCGCCGAAGCCCGGAAGCTTGGGTGAGTGATATGCAAGAGGTACAGCCATAATTCCGCACTCATTAAGCTTATCTTTGAATATCTTGCAGTCTTTAATGTGGATATGGAATATCCTGTCCTTAAACTCATAAAGCGGCTTTATATAATCAATCTGTTGCCACAAAAGATGAGACGGGTCATAATTAAGTCCAAAGTTTTTGCTCGGTATTATCTCAAACATCTGCCTCCAGATAGCCGGAGTTGTCGCAAGATTACACCCGCCCGGCCATTCGTCGTTTGTAAAGAGCATGGGGCAGTTTTCAATACCTATTTGAACATTGTTTTCCTCGGCGTACTTAACGATAGGCGCCCATACCTCTTTGAACATCTTAAGGTTTTCCTCAACGGACTTGTTTTTGTCCCTTCCGACAAAGGTGTTCATGGTTTTCAGCCCAAGCCTGCTCGCCGTTTTTATGACCTTTTTTATATGCTCTGCGTAAAACTCTCTCTTTTCGGGATCGGGGTCAAGCGGGTTGGGGTAGTAGCCGAGCGCAGATATTTCAACGCCCTTTTCCTTTGTAAAGTCTTTTATGTACTTTATTGTGTTATCGTCCGCTCTGGCTACATCAATATGGGTTACGCCCGCATATCTTCTTTCCGCCTTACCTACCGGCCAGCAAAGAAACTCAACACATGAAAAACCGTTGTCGGATGCAAAGGTTATAACCTCTTCAAAACTTAAATCCGCCAAAATCGCGCTTACAAAACCGAGTTTCATTTTACGCATCTCCTTTACAATTAGTTATATCTTTACCCAAGAGTCGGTCTTATTGCTTTGAACGATTTTTTCGCAAAGGGATATTCCTCTAAGACCTGCGGAAAATTCGGGGTATTCCTTTACGGTTTTTTCGCCGGAAATAACGCCGTATATCTTTTTGAAATTCTGCTTAAATGTATCGGGGAAGCCTTCGTTATGCCCCCCGGGATAGTCTATAAGCTCTCTTGAGCCGGGATATACAAGTGAAGGGTCCCTAATCAGCAATTCGTTTGCGCCGTCTCTCTTGCCTATCCAAACCTCGTTGGGGCTTTCGGATGTCCATGCCGCTGCTTTTTTCGAGCCTGCGATTTCAAAGGTTATCCTGTTCTTTCTTCCCGCACATACCTGGCTTACTGTAAGAGCGCCCCTTGCGCCGTTGTCAAACCTGAATATTACGGTAGCGTAATCCTCGGTATTTATCGGAACCTCTTTATAATCCTCAGGCTTTAAAAGCTTACCCGCATAGGTTTCAATGGGTTTTAAGGGCTTCTTTCTTGTTTTGTGGAAGGTTGCGAAATCCGCAAAAACCTCTGTGGCACGAAGCCCCGTAATAAACTCTATAAGATCCATCCAGTGCGAACCGATATCCGCAACAGCCCTCGACTCGCCCGCCGTTTCAGGCTCAAGCCTCCAATTATAGTCCGTATCATAAAACAGCCAGTCCTGAAGGTATGACCCGTGAACAGAAAAAATACGACCCATATCGCCGTTTTCAATCGCGGCTTTAATCTGCTGAACCAGCGGATAAAATCTTACATTAAAATTGACGGCGTTAACAAGTCCCTTTTGCTCCGCAAGCGCAACAAGCTCCTCGGTTTCACTCTTGTTTGTGGTCAGAGGCTTTTCGCATACGACATGCTTGCCCGCACTCAATGCCGCCTTAGCCATCATGTAATGAAGATGGTTGGGCGTGCATATATGTACGCAGTCAATATCCTTGCTGTTTATAAGCTGTTGCCAGTCACTGTAATATGTATCGACTCCGAGTTGCTCCGCTTTAGCTTTAACAACGCTTTCGTCATCTGCTATCGCCACGACATTAACATTGCTAAGCCTCCGAAGCGCCTCAATATGAGCAACACCTATAAAGCCCACTCCGATTATTCCCGCATTTATTTTTTTCATTTAAATATCACACCATTTCACATTATTCAGATTAAAAACATAGCTTAGCGCTAAAATTAAACCGATTTAATAACAATTTATACGCCCCTAATGCTTTATTGCATATAGGGGCGATATTTGCGTTGAGGTCAGATTATTGTTTATTTTAATGTCCCGGCCTTTTCCCTTGCCCTTGCTTCGTCAACGATAGCTGCCGTTGCTGTTGCTCCGAACCTTGTCGCACCGGCTGCCCTTACTTCAAGCGCCGCATCCAGCGTCCTTACACCGCCCGCGGCCTTGACCTTTACATTCTTACTGCAGGTTGCCCTCATAAGCTTAAGGTCGTCAATGGTAGCGCCGCCGGTTCCGAAACCTGTCGAGGTTTTAACATAATCGGCGCCTGCCCTTTCGCATATTATGCAGGCCTCTTTTTTCAATTCATCGGTAAGATAGCAGTTTTCAAGAATAACCTTTACTATTACATTATGTTTGTGAGCCACATCAACCACGGCTTTTATATCCTTTTCAACATAATCAAAATCGCCCGACAAAAGCCTGCCGATATTCAGCACCATGTCCAATTCAACACAGCCGTCCTTAATCGCTTCCTCTGCCTCAAAAACCTTTACCGCGGTTTTGTTTGAACCGTGGGGAAAACCTATAACGGTGGTTGTAAGAACATTACTGCCTTCCAGCTCTTTTTTAGCAAGCGCAGCATCCGAAGGCTTTACACATACCGTAGCTACATCATACTCCTTTGCAAGGCGACAGCCGTCTATAACATTTTGTGTAGTAAGCTCCGACCTTAACAGTGAATGGTCAATCATTTTTGCAATATCCTTTGCTGAAATCATTTTAACATCTCCTATTCTTTATTTGTGCATAATTTTTGCATTTTCCTATAAAAATTCTATCATAAGTTTTTATTAAATGCAATACCTATGGCGTTTAATGTCATCATAAAAACAAACAAAAAATTTCGACTTAATTTTTAAAAAATCTATTATTCAAAAAAACAAGAGAAGCTTTGCCTGTTAAAGAAGGTCAAAAAAGCATTCTCTTGTTTTTTTCTTGTTGTTTTTCTATGCCATCAATTGAAAAAAATTCGATTGTAGAAATTTTTTCTTTCCTTTGCGCGTTTCGACGAAGCGGGGGATATCTTAATGGCGTTACAGATTCCAGTCTAAAATTACCTCACGCTTTGTTTGCGAGGACTGATATATTGCATCCAAAATAAGATTGTTTGTAAGCCCTGTCATCTGATTTGAAATGCTTTCCTTCCCTTCGCGCACGCAATCGATAAAATGTCTGAGCATTGCAGCTCTGCTATCTTCGGTGTTGTCGGGCTTTTCGATATCAACGGTAATGGAGCGGTCAAACCCTTCGGTGTAAAACTTTCCCTCGTTTTCCGTCATTTGCGCGCCGCCTTCGGTTCCGAACAGATAAAGCCAAGGGTTGCTTTCACCTATATCACCGTGCATAGCCCAGCTTACTTCAAGCGAAAGCATGCTTCCGTCCTCCATTCTTATAAGCGCGGTAGCAAGGTCGTCAACATCAAACCACCCGCTCATGTCGCGAGTTCCCCATGTTCCGAGCCCTATTTTGTTTTGTCCGAGCTCAGCGTATGTCGAACCGAAAACCGATACGGGCTTCGGATTCCCCATAAGATACAGAGCAAGGTCAATCATATGTACGCCGATATCAATTAAAGCGCCGCCGCCCGACTCTTCTTTTCGGGTAAAGGCAGAACCCCAGCCGGGGATTCCCTTTCTTCTGAGCCATCCCGTCTTGGCATAGTAAATCCTGCCAAGCTCGCCGGCTTCTACATTCTGTTTAATTTCCCGGGAAAGCCAGTTCCACCTCATCTGATGCGGAACCATAACAATTTTTTTATACTCCTTCTGTGCCCTTACTATATCCTTTGCCGACCGGACATCAAATGCCATAGGCTTTTCAAGCATAATATGCTTCCCCGCCTTTAATGCATCAATTGCAATAGGCGCATGATATTTATTGGGCACCGCAATAATAACCGCATCAATATCCTTGTCCTCAAGCATCTCGGTATATGTTTTGCATACACGAGGCACATTAAATTCCGCTGCGACCTTCTGTGCCGAAGGCTCAAAAACATCCGTTACGGCTGAAATAATAACCTCATCAGGAATCATGGACAGTTGTTGCAGATGAATCTTGCCTATGCTCCCCGTTCCGACTACTCCAAAGCACAGTTTCCCGTTTTTACTCATATAAACCGACTCCTTTTATCATGTATAATTGTCTTAATTATATCTCATAATAAAGTATATTGCAATATAAAAGGGGCAAAACTTTTGCCCCTTTTAAAATATTCAAATAACTATCTCTTTCCGATTCCAAGCTCAAATATAGTTGTCCATGAGTTTTCGTTGTTGCCGTTTCCGGTAAGCCTTATATAGCGGATGCTTTGTTCTGCAAAGCCGTAATACTCATAACCCCTTAGTTCCGCTGAAGCACCACTGCTTACAATGCTTCCGATAATTGTAAAGTCTGTTCCGTTTACAGAACCCTCAAGATCAAAATTATATTTTCTTGAATTAGCTTTTGCAAAAGAAATTACAACACAGTCAACCGGCTTTACGCTTCCGAGGTCGAAGGTTATGGTTATTCCCGGGCTTCCGTAGGAAAATTGTGTTTCCGTGCTACCGTCATACAGACTTTCAGCTTGAGTTCCATTTGCGCCGGGAGCGCTTGTTTCAACCGCTGAAATAGTGTATTTTTCCTTCATAACTGTAGTAGCAGGAAGGATCTCTACACCGGCGGCAGGAGTAGGTGCTGCTGTCGGTGTGGGTGTAGGTGTCGGCGTAGGTGTAGGTGTCGGCTCAGGCTTTTTGGTCGTTATTACAACCTTGTTGCTTGCCTCTATCCACTGTACATCTGCGCCGAGCGACTCGGAAATGAACCGGAGAGGTACCATCGTCCTATCCTGATGCAGCATTGCGGGTACATCCAATATCTTTTTAGCACCGTTTACGGTTGCCTCGGTGTTTCCGATTTGAAGTACTATTGTTGTATCGTCCTTAACCGCTGTTACCGTTTCGGTTGCCTCCTCCCAAGATACGGTTGCTCCCATAATCTCAAAAATATAACGCATAGGTACCATTGTACGGTCATTTATAAGGATGGGTGCGGGGTCAAAGGTGTACAATGTACCGTCAATCTCTACCTTGATTGCATCATCTGCAAAAATCGTTCCGAAGGACAATAGTGTTGCAATAGCCGTTGCCATGCATAGCAATCTTACAAAAGAGAGTTTTTTCATAACTTCCCCTCCTATAATAATTATATTATTTTAACAAACAAAAGATTAATCTTGTGTCTGAAACCAAAGTTGATTCTTACTTCAACCCGATCACAATTGTCATACTTTTTACTTTTTCTTCACAATAACTAAATACATTTGGTTATTGTTACTGTTTTCGCCAAGCTCTATTGTGCTTCCGGCCGTAAATGATTTTTTGTAAAGACTGAATGTAACCTCTTTATTAAGCGTCGCCAAAATATCCTCTCCGGTGTCGGTATAGCCGCTCATCCATTCAGGCTTGGACGGGTCCATATCGGTGTGCGCAATATATACATCGGCATCCGCAGTAATCTTAAAGGTTGCTACTGTGCCACCGGAGTTTTTGGAGTCATTTGCGGTCTTAATCCAATCCGCACCCTTTACAGTGTCGGGTACTGTGTTTAAAACAAAATCCCTGTCTCCGTAGAAAACATCACCCTCCTGAATGTTGCTTGCTACTGACCACATTGAACCAAAGCCGTCCATTGCAACAAAGTCGGTTATAATCGAAGCACCTGACGGAGCCGGTGTTGTCGGTGCAGATGTCGGTGTAGGTGTAGCCTTTTTGGTCGTTATTACAACCATATTGTTTACCTCTATCCACTGTACATCTGCGCCGAGCGACTCTGATATAAACCGAAGCGGTACCATTGTCCTGTCCTGATGCAGCATTGCGGGTACATCCAATATCTTTTTAGCACCGTTTACGGTTGCCTCGGTGTTTCCGATTTGAAGTACTATTGTTGTATCGTCCTTAACCGCTGTTACCGTTTCGGTTGCCTCCTCCCACGATACGGTTGCGCCCATAATCTCGAATATATAACGCATAGGCACCATTGTTCTGTCATTTACAAGCATTGGTGCAGGGTCAAAGGTATATTCCTTTCCGTCTATCTCTACCTTTATTGCACCGCGGTCAACCGGTGCCTGAGTCGGAGCAGGTGCAACATATGAATCCCAACCGTTCGGAATTGGCAGGGGCATATTAAGCCACAGCGCACGCTTGTACTGGCGCTTTTCGGGGTCCTTATGCTGCCAGTCGTCGGGCGCGGGGAATACAAAGTTTCCGTTGCCCGATCCCAAAATTATATCACCTGTAACAGGGTGCTGATACAGCCTTGGGGATTGCAGAACACGGGGAGCATTCATGGTAATGTCTTCCCATGTGCAGGCCGTAAAGTCGTCATTCATTCTGCCGCGCCATACAATCGGCCCGCCGCCGATATTGACAAGAGCGTGAAGAAGTTTCGGGTCGCTGCTGTCAACAATAATTTTTTCAACCATCAGCGTTTCATACTTGATGGGGAATTTTTTGTACTCGGCAAGAAGATTCAGCTTAATCTGCTCCCATGTGCCATCGGGTTTTTCTTTAAGTAAAAGAGCATCCCTGTCGGGGTCAACGGTATATATTCGCTTGTCGGTAGTCGGGTCAACAAACACCAGACCAAGCTCTGCGGGATAACCCATTACTCTTACCTTAAGGTGGTAAATTTCCTTCCATGTTTCACCGTGATCGGTACTCTTTTTTATAACATACTCGTTATTCGAAGGCTTTGTAACCGTATATATCGTGTCGCTTACCTGGGATGTTGTAATAACATCTGTCTTTGCCTTATTATATGTCCATGTGGTGCCTCCGTCAAAAGATATATTGGGTCCCGCATATACTATATTCGGGTTTGACTTGCTGTAGCAAACATAATCGCGGTTAATGGCACCGCCGCCAACACCGGGGTCTTTTTCAATCCACTCGTTCCATGTGGTCTGCCCCTTATTTTGCGTAATTATAAACTCAGGGCCGCCGGAGTTGTCACTAATTGTAGCAATACACCTTCCGGGCAAGTCGGGGCTTGCGGGCGGCGGTGCGTCCTTCGGCCACGGGTCGGGCAGTCTTACAATTGCACGGATGGTACGGCTACCCATTTTTGTTACCGCCTTCATTCTTGTCCATTGTTGATCGGTTATCTGACTGTAATTAAACGAATCGCCTCCGTTTACCGTATAGAAGTTGCCGGCATCCTGACAGGAGATATCTATTCTTTTCCAGTCATTTTCATCAAAGTTCATATCATAGAAAATAGGTCCGAAAAAGTTTGTGGAGCTGCTCTTCCACACCGTGCCGCCGTTTCCTTCGCTCCTCCACCAATAGTTACGCCCATGGGCGATTGCCGAGTCGGGCTGCGTGGGGTGTGCAATAAAGCATGCCTGCTTTACTCCGGTCATTCCCTGCTGATTCCATACCGTGGGGTTGTCGGCTTTAAGCGTAGCCTTAACCCATTGTCCGTCAAAATTGCGGATCATCGGGCTTTCTTTACCGACGGCATTATGGACATAAATCATCCTTTTTCCGTCTGCATTTTTAGCACCGACCGCCATATGTCCGGGATTAATCTTTAAAATATTATTCCACGAAGCGCCACCGTCGGCGGTTTCCCAAACACCCTGCTTTTCCGCAGCAGCACTTTCTACGCTCACAATTATGTGATTTGTATCATCCGGGTCAACCCACAGAGCACGAACCCCACCATCTATCTGGGCTTTCCACGGCTGTGTCCAGGTTTTACCGCCGTCCTTTGTTACCCAAACTCCTGAAGCGGTAGACATATAAAGCGTATCCTTTTCAGTCGGATGCTGATCAAGATCATATTTGTCCTTGTATGTATCAAAGGACAATTCGCAGACCTTGGTCCATGTCTTTCCACCGTCGTTTGAGGTGAAGAAGCCCCCGTTAGCCTGTTGCTGTGCGGATGCCGCAAACCGCCATACACGGGTGTCCGGATCTCCTCCCGTTATGGGATAGCATGCAAAATTATCCTGCATTACCCTTAAATTAACCGCCGGAAATGACAAAACCTGAGACCAGTTTTGCCCTTTGTCGGTTGAGCGCCACACTCCTTCAAGCGGCTTTAAACTGGGGAAAATCTGTTTTACCGAACCTGTCAGCATACAGATCATCATTACATTTGAGTCTGCCGGGTCGATTGCACAGGACTGCGCCTGGAACCCCTGAAGCCCGGTGCTCACGGGTGTATACCATGTCTTGCCGAAATCGTCGCTTACGCGTGCCGCGCCCATATCCTGACCCATTAGAATTGTACCGTCCGAGCCTACCGTTGCTCCCTGTATATACTGGTAGCCCTCGCCGCCGTAAATACCCTTGCTGTAAAGCTCGGGGTAATCGGCCTTATCGGCGCCCAATTGAAAGTCTGCCCGCCCAAGCATCGGACGCCACTCAATTTTCTCGCCCGCCGCAAAAGCCTCCTGTTGCGGCAGTACCAAACCGCTTGTAAGCAGTAGTGTCATAACCAAAGCTGTGCAAATACATCTGAAAAATACTTTCGATTTCATAGTGTAACCTCCAAAAAAGTAAATTTTTTTATACTTTATCCTGTTTTACTAAAAAGAATTATAAATCTTTTTTGCGCTCCAATATGCCATTTTCGGATTTCTGTATTCATTTACAATTCCCTTGTTGTTAAAACTTCTGGGCCTTTTCATTTCATTTTCCTTTGGCGTCCGTGTGTCGCAATACTGCCATATATACGAGCCGACTACACCGGGAGTATTATGGAACAGCTCCAGTTCATAGCCTATAAGCTCTGCCTGATAGTTTTCAGACCATTTTTGATTCTCAAACGAGCACACACCGGCTATTCCCCCGCCGCCGAACTCCGTCATAAGAATCGGCAAATGTCCTAGGTTAAGGCTATTTACATATTCCTTCAGGTTTTCAAAAAATCTAAACCATGATGAGGCCTCGCCGTGATACCATCCGAAATACTTATTAATGCTTATAACATCGACAAGCGAATAACAAATATCACACAAGGGGTGATTGCTTGCATAGGAAACAAGCCGGCTTTTATCAAGACTTCTGACCTTTTCAACAAACGACTTTGTAATATCAAACGCCGCCTGAGTATTCGTCGCAATTTCATTGTGAACGCTCCAGAAAATGATTGAGGGGTGGTGATAGTCCCTTATAACCATTTCCTCAATCATCATAAGGCCTCTTTCCATAATCAGAGGATTTTGCAAAGGCTCTTCCGGATATCCCCACATGGGTATTTCTTCCCAGAAAAGCAAGCCTTCCTCATCAAGGCAGTCAAGAAACAGCTTTGAATTGGGATAGTGAGAACCCCTGATAGAATTACAGCCAAGGTTTTTTATTATGGCTATATCCTTTCTCATCAAATTAAGCGGAACGGCAAAGCCCCAGTCGGGGTGGTCCTCATGCCGATTAACGCCCTTAATGTATATTTCCTTGCCATTAAGCAGAATTTTTTTATTCTCCGCCTTTATATGCCTGAAGCCTGTGCGGTCAATCATATCGTCGACAACAACGCCGCCGTCTGTTATTTCTGCTCTGAAATAGTACAAATTCGGCTTAAAAATATCCCAAAGCTTTATATTATCTATCGAATACCCGCTAAAGCTTATTTCCTTTAACGGATTATTTTTGTCAAGCTCATGCGTATATATCAGATTATCCTCCATATATACATTTACAACTGGCTTTTGCAGTTTATCGGCAACACCGTTTATGCTCACCTTAACTCCGATTTCGGCAGATGTAAAAGCATCGTTAAGTTTATAGTCTATCTTAAAATCATCGACCCACAAATTCCGAAGTTCCTGAACCTCTACGCTTCGGTGGATTCCGCCGTAATGAAACCAGTCCACCTCTGCAAGCGGAATGGTGTTCATGTTGTCATGCGTGTTGTCAACGGAAACGGCAAGAAAATGCTCTCCGGCTTTCAGACCGCTTAAAATAAAATTAAACCCTGTCCATCCGCCATAATGTCCGCCGATATGTACGCCGTCAACATAAACCTCTGCCTGTCCCGTTACCGCATGGAAAATAAGATTCACATTTCCGCCTGCGGTAAACTTTTTGAAATACCACATAATGCCTTCATAATGATACAATCCCAGTTCATTATTCCAGCAGGAAGGAACACAAGTATCCTTACACTCGTTCGGCAGGCTTTCATACCATTTTTCGCTGACACCCACCTTTTCCGGGTCCGCTTTCATTTTCCACATTCCGTCTAAAAAGTTAGTCTTTCGGTTTTTATAACTTTCAAAAAGCCTTACCAAATTCGCTCACTCCATCAATTTATTATTCAGCTTTATTTTAAAGATCATAATATTTTGCGTTAGCTATAGTTTGTCTTAATAGCGAATAAAATCCCGCCCAGATGCGATTTTTTTGATAAAACACCGATTTGAAGGGGCAGTAGCCTCTGCCCCTTCAAAATCAAATGTTATGCTCGATTTTACCTCGTTGATTCTTACTTCAACCCGATCACAATTGTCATACTTTTTACTTTTTCTTCACAATAACTAAATACATTTGGTTATTGTTACTGTTTTCGCCAAGCTCTATTGTGCTTCCGGCCGTAAATGATTTTTTGTAAAGACTGAATGTAACCTCTTTATTAAGCGTCGCCAAAATATCCTCTCCGGTGTCGGTATAGCCGCTCATCCATTCAGGCTTGGACGGGTCCATATCGGTGTGCGCAATATATACATCGGCATCCGCAGTAATCTTAAAGGTTGCTACTGTGCCACCGGAGTTTTTGGAGTCATTTGCGGTCTTAATCCAATCCGCACCCTTTACAGTGTCGGGTACTGTGGTTAAAACAAAATCCCTGTCTCCGTAGAAAACATCACCTTCCTGAATGTTGCTCGCTACTGACCACATTGAACCAAAGCCGTCCAGTGCAACAAAGTCGGTTATAATCGAACCACTTGACGAATCGGGCGTTGTTGTCGGTGTGGGTGTGGGTGTAGGTGTAGGTGTAGGTGTAGGTGTGGGTGTCGGCGTAGGCGTAGGTGTCGGCTCAGGCTTTTTGGTCGTTATTACAACCGTGCTTGTTGCCTCTACCCACTGCACATCGGCGCCGAGCGACTCTGAAACAAACCTTAGCGGAACCATTGTCCTGTCCTGATACAGCATCGCGGGTGCGTCCAATACCTTTTGAGCACCGTTTACCGTTGCATTAACGCTTCCGATTTGAAGAACTATTGTTGTGCTGCCCTTAACAGCCGTTACAGTTTCGGTAGCTTCCTCCCACGATACGGTTGCGCCCATAATCTCGAAAATATAACGCATGGGTACCATAGTACGGTCATTTACAAGGATGGGTGCGGGGTCAAAGGTGTACGATGTGCCGTCAATCACGACCTTAATCGGATCATCCGCAAAGATCGCACCGAAAGACAATAGCATTGTGAAAACAGTTGCAATGCATAGCATTTTGATAAAATTGTGTTTTTTCATGACTTTCCCTCCAAATTTAATAATATTATGATAAACAAAAGTTTGCCTTTTGTCTATACCTTAAAAATTGAATATTGCCGCCAAAAGTGCGCTGTGGTGCGATGAAAATAATTCAAGTATTGCTTTAAAACATTTATCTGTGCCCTATTTCAGCCTCATAAATATTTATAAAGGTATTTTTGGTATTTCCCTTATTTACAATCCTGATATAGCGGAGGCTTTGTTCGGGTATTGCATAATACTCCTTAGAATTGTTTTTTGCTGCCGTTCCGGTGCTCTCAAGGCTTGTCGCTATAGGTGTAAAGTCCGTCCCGTTTACCGGCACTTCAAGATCAAAGGTGTATTTTCTTGAATTGTTGCCGCTCCATGATATTGCTATACAGTCAACCTTCTTTTCACTTCCGAGGTCATGGGTTATAGTCACACCAATTTCTTTATTTGCCCAGTTTGTTGCTAAATCCCCGTCAAACAAATTCTCGGCAGGAAGACCATTGTGGCCGGGGCTGCTTGTTTCAGCACTTACAATAGTGTATTTTTCCTTCAAAGTAGTATTAGCAGGAAGAATACTTACTCCGCTTGCAGGAGCGGGTGCGGGTTGTGCCCATATCCTGACCCATCAGAACTGTGCCGTCCGAGCCTACGGTTGCACCCTGTATGTACTGGTAGCCCTCGCCTCCGTAAATACCCTTGATGTAAAGGTCGGGATAATCAGCCTTATCGGCGCCCAACATAAAGTCCCTGCGCCCAAGCATAGGACGCCACTCTATTTTCTCGCCGGCCGCAAAAGTTGCCTGTTGTACGAACGGCAGTCCGCCCGTCAGCAGTACTGTCATAACCAATACTGCGCACAGCAATCTTAAATACCGTCTTCTTTTCACATTTTATCCTCCAATAATTATACAAAACAAGAACAATATCGTCAATTTGTTGCGAAATTGTGTTCAATAAGCATTTATTAAGCCGGTGATGTCCGCTCACAAAGCTCTCCGTCCTTTTCCATTTCAGCGGATATAAAACGCCGGAAAAGCAAAAACTTTACATCGGCATACTGCGGGTTATCCCATAGATTGCGAAGCTGGTCGGGGTCGTCATGGAGGTCATACAATTCCCCGTATTCCCTGTTGTGATAGACAACAAGCTTATACCTTTCCGTAATAAATGTCTTTTGCATGAACGAGCTTTGAGACGGTCTGAATTCGACCATTGCCCAATCCCTTTGACTGTTTTTTGCATCTATCCAGGCATTTTCCTGATTAACTCCCTGCAAGCCCACGGGAGGCTTTACGCCCGCAAAGCTTAAAAATGTTGCCCCCAAATCTACTATGCTTTGAAGAGCCGTGCTTCTTTGGTTGGGCGTTTTACAATCGGGATGTACGACAAGGAACGGGATTTTTTGAACATCCTCATACGCAGGCAGACCCTTCCACCAAAGACCGTGGTTCCCCATATAATCCCCGTGGTCTGTCGTAAACACAATTATGGTATCCTCCATAAGCCCTTTTTCCTCAAGATAATCCACTATTCTTCCGATATGGTGGTCCATCTGGCTTACCATGCCATAGTATTTTGTCATTATATCACGCTTTTTCTCATCATCCATAAAAGGAAGCGGAGAAATACAGTGCCAGTCCTTCTCACCAAAGTCAAGGTCATCACAGGCATAGCCGGTATCGGGTTTTTTCTCGACAATGGTTGAATAGAACGGAGGCTTACCCTCAAGCTCACCCTCACGAAGTCCGTAAACAGGCATATCCTCCTTATTATACATGCTTGCCCACGGTTCGGGTACGAAACAGGGGTTGTGCGGGTCTTCAAAACTTGACCAGATGAAGAACGGTTTATCCTTTTCCTGCGCCATTTCAACCGCCTTAATGGTTAAGTCCGCCGTCCACTTTGAATTGGAATATTCCTGGGGCAGATCCCATGTTCCGAAATCCGTATATTTGTTGTTTCCGAAATATTTTGACACATCAAGCCCCTGTTCCTCAAGCCACAGACCATAGTGCATTCCCGAAGCAAGGATCTCGCAGGAATGCCCTATGACAAGCTGGCAATACTCAAAGCCGAAATAGGGACCTGACCAGTTTCGGTAAAAATCTCTGTCTAAAATGCTCGGCAATGATTCAAAGCCGCCTTCCGTAAGGCAAGGCTTAAAATGAGCCTTACCGATCAGACTTGTGAAATATCCGTTTTCGCCGAGAATCTTCGGAATCGTTGTGGGATAATCATCTTCAAGCCCTGTTCCGATTGTATAACAACCGTGCTTTGACGGATAATGCCCCGTCAGAATAGACACTCTTGTGGGCGTACAAACGGGGTTGCAGGTGTATGCCCTTTCAAATGCAATCCCCTTCTTTAAGAGCTTGTCAAGATTGGGCGTTTTTATTTTGTCGTTCATATAGCCCACTGTATCCCAACGCTGTTGGTCACTTGTAATTAGAAGAATATTTCGCTTTTTCAATTGATTGCCTCCTATGTATTTTGCTTAAATTTTAGTAAAAGGCTATAACCCCGTTACGCCTGAAGAAGAGAAAGTTATAACCTCTGCCGCGGGCTGAATCTCCGACAGACTGTCCCATACGAAAACCTTTACCCTATAATCCGCAACGGACTGTCCCTGCGAAACCGTAACATTCGTGGTTAAGGAAAGCTCAAGCTGACCTTCCGAGGGAATATCTTCCTTGTCCGTAACCTTTATTCCGACAAGCTTTCCCTTATAGTATACCGCAACCCCGACCCTTACGGGAGTGGGGAAGGTTTCATTTGTGTTTTTAACCGTTATGTCTGTCTTTATATTCCCGCTTTGTAAGCCTGTCTGCGTTATGTCTCGGTCTCCTCCCACTGCGTCCTTCAGCGTAAAGCGAACACTTTCAACGGACAGCTCAAGAGGCATAAAGCCTATCGAAACCTCGCATATATCGGTAAATTTGAATGAACTAACCCCTGTAGATGTGTTTCCTTTACAAATATATCTGATATAGCGGATGTTTTGGGTGCGGAATTTGAAAAATTCATAATTCCCTTTTGCAAGACCGGCGCTTAATAGGTTGCCCGTTATGTCGGTGAAATTGTTTCCGTCCTTTGAGCCCTGTAATTTGAATTTATATTTCCTGTCGCTTGCGGAACCGTACCACGATAGCGCAATATAATTTACATCCTTTACGCTTCCCAAGTCATACTGTATGTATGCTCCCAGGACATTTGTATTGTAATATGTATTAAAGTCCCCGTCAATCATATTTGATGCAATGTTCTCTTCTTTATAGGGACCAACTTCGGTTATAATTCCTGTTATATTGCTTGGGAGCGGTTCCTTCTCTTCCTCCTCAAGTATGCTTCCGTCATTCGGAATAGGCTTGGGCAGATTGAGCCACAGCGCCCGCTTGTACTGGCGCTTTGCGGGATCCTTATGCTCCCAGTCATCAGGCGCGGGATAAACAAAGTTTCCGCAGCCCGAGCCTAAAAGCAAATCGCCCGTAACCGGATGGACAAAAATCTTTGACGACATTGAAATTCTCGGCGCATTTGCGCTTATATCCTCCCATGTGCACGCCGTAAAGCTTTCGTTCAAACGCCCGCGCCACACGGTCGGCGCACCCGCCACATCAACAAGCGCATATATAAGCCTCGGATCGCTGTAATCCACGCGTATGAATTCGACAACCCAGCCGGGGTTTTTACTGCCGTAAGAGCCGGAAAGATTAAGATTTTTACCGCTCCAGGTCCCGCCGCTTTCTTTAAGGAGGTATACATCGCCTTCCTCACTGACTGTGTAAAGGCGCTTATCGCTGTTGGGGCCTGTAAAAATCTTTCCGTTTGAACCGTTATCTAATATTCTCCATGTAGTAGTAAAAATTGTGCTCCAGCTACTGCCCTGGTTGGTAGATCTCATAATATGATAGTTGGGCTTTGCTTCATTAACCGAATATATTGTGTCACCGTTTATATAAGACATAGCGGCAACTCTTCTGCTTCCGTTATTTATCGTCCAGGTAGTACCCCCGTCGGTTGAAACATTCGGACCGGTATAGACAACATTGGGGTTTTGCCTGCTGAAAAAAACATGATCCCGGTTGACTCCGTTGCCGCCCACATTTGTAGCCTTCCCTATCCAGTCATTCCATGTGGTCTGACCCTTATCCTGAGTAAAGATAAAATGCGCAGCGCTGCCGCCGAGACTTAAAATTCGTCTGCCGGGAACTTTTGAGTTTGCGGGTGGCGGAACATTAGAAGGCCACGGGTCGGAAAGCCGGACAATATCACGCCCTGAACGGGCTTTTACTTTATCAGCGCCGACCTGTTTTATCATTCTATCCCATTGTTGGCCTGTTCCCTTGCCTGTTATATTACTTAAGGTAAACCAGTCACCGCCTGTTGTGCTGCAGGTGGTTCCGCTGTCCTGTGTAGCCATGTCCATTATTCTCCAGTTTTCGTCGTCAAAGTGTACGCCGTTTATGGAGAATCCGAAATAATTCGTATTGCTGGGTACCCAGGTCCTACCTTCGGTGCCCTCACTTCGCCACCAGTAGTTCCTGCCGTGAACAAGACACACATCAGGCTCGGTAGGGTGGGGAAGAAATACGCACTGCATACTCCCTGTAATAGATTGCTGATTCCATACCTCAGGATTTGCCGCTTGTATGGTGGGAGTAATCCAGTTACCCGAAAAATTTCTGATCCTCGGAGAACCGGTGCTATCATCGTTGTGGACATATATCATCCGCTTGCCCTGAGCATTTTTCGCCCCGACAGCTGCCTGACCGGGATTTATCGCATTCATTATGTTGTTCCAGCTTGTGCCCCCGTTTGTTGTCTCCCAGATGCCGCGCTGTGAGGTAGTGTTGCTGGTTACGCTTACAATCATGTGGTTCGGATCATCGGGGTCAATCCACAGCGAGCGGGGAGAACCCTGAATTTTCGATGCAAACAGCTCCGTCCAGTTTTTACCCCCGTCAGTAGTGCGCCAAAGCCCCGTTTTAGTACACATGTACAGAGTGTTAACCTGTGTGGGGTGCTGGTCCAAATCATACTTAGGTCCGTATGTACCGTTTGCAAGGTTTGTTACCTTTGTCCATGTCCTGCCTCCGTTCTTGGATTCCCAAAACGAGCCGGGCCCTCCGTCCTGGTCGGAGGTTGCAAAGCGCCAGATACGCTCATCACTTGAGCCGCCCGAAATCGGATAGCATGCAAAGGTATCCTTGTAAAACCTATAGCCGCTTGTATATGTAATGTCTGGAATCGCCTGAACAAGCGTCCAGCTCTGTCCCTTGTTATCCGAGCGATAAATGCCCTCAAGATTCAAAAGCTGGGGCACCGCCTGTTTCAGATTGTTTGATGACATTGCGATAAACATCACATTTGAATCCGCAGGGTCTATTGCACAGGCATTTCCGCCGTACAGAGGATTGCCGATGTTCGGAGGGGAATACCATGTTTTCCCGAAATCCGTACTTACCCGTGCGGAGCCCATATCCTGTCCCATTAGCACGGTCCCGTCCGGATGTATTGCAGCACCGTGTATATATTGATAGCCCTCTCCGCCGTATTTACCCTTTGTGTAATACTGCGGATAGTCAACCTTGTCCGCGCCAAATTCAGCCTGCTTACGATTAATAAGCGGACGCCACTCAATCTTCTCGCCCGCAGCGGAAGATTGCTGTACTTTAAATACTATTCCACCGTTTGTAACCGTCATAAAAACCAAAGCTGCACACAAAAGCCGAGAAAACAACCCCTTTTTCATAAATCTTCTCCTTAAAACCATTTACCGATCCACTGAAATACAGTTTTTTCAGTGAAGCTCGCCAAAACCTCCCTTTAACTGTAACATAACCGACTGTCTAAAAGAGTAGTGCAAAAAACACAAATCGTGTTACCTATACAATCCTATTTACAACCGATTTTATGCATGCTTCCTGCGCAAAAACAACGCAGGCATTATCTGTTTCCTATTACAACCTCCATAAGGTTAAACCATATTTTAGCCGTTTCTATACTATTCCCGTGACCGATAATCTTCAGATAACGGAGCAAAACCTAAAAACATGGATACCGTCAGAGAAAATCCTAATTGTCAGGATATTGTGCGTTTTAATGAGTTTCGCCTTTTCACTTTTCATTTTCCTCCAATAATATAGTAAGCCGTCGTATTGCAAGCCGGATGTATTTAAAGGCCTGAAAAACATTCATTTAAAGTCAACAACAGTAGCGGTATCATCTTTGTTATAGTATGATATCGCTTGTAAATCCGGTGGAGCATCTTTCCCATAATTTAATTTCAGTGAAACCGCCGTAAGATTTTTAAGCAATAGCAAATAACAAGTAATATGTAAAAATAATAGCAGAAAAGGAATGATTATGAGTAATCTATAACATTATATTACTATCTATATTATGATTACAGTTACCCTATTATTATTTTATAATATAAGAAGGGTTTTGTCAATAAAAAGCGGAAATAGGTTGCATTTCTCGCCTTTTGATTATAAGCACATTCAATAATAAACAAGTCGTTTCATCCAAAGTCTTTATGTATAATGACAACAACAAAAAACACCGCATAACAGCTTATTAATAACACATAATTTTTATCTTGAAAAAGATTGATTGAAGAAAAACGGAGAACGAAAGAAGAAAAAATAAGCCACACCTTCACAACTTTTGCAGCTATTAAGAATTTCTTAAATTCATTAAAAAGCTTTTCGCTTGCGAAAAGCAACCATAATTCTTCTTTTTTCTTTTTTATTTCTTATTTCGAAAAGCCTTTTTAAAGAAAAAAGAAAAATGAAGAAATAAGAAATAAAAATACAAAACGAAAAGCCTCATGCTATTGCATAAGACTTTTCGTTTTGGTCGGGGTTACAGGATTTGAACCTGTGGCCCCTTGGTCCCAAACCAAGTGCGCTACCAAACTGCGCTAAACCCCGACAAACAATTACAGAATGCTATTTATTTTACACTACGAATATATCGTTCATCAACTGCCGAAAAATTCGTTTATCGGCGCAAACCGCATACTTTTCTCGATGTTCCTTCGCTTTTCGCCGTTTTTCTTATTATGCGGAATATTGCCTTGCATTATCCGCCGAACAAGCCGACTATTGACATTTTGCCTAAAATTGACGATAATATAAAATAAAGCATTACAGAAGGCGAAATTCATTTGCGCCGGGGCTGAAAATCATAATAATGACGGGAGAAATATTATGTTAAACACAGAAAAAACCATGGACAAAATCGTCGCGCTTTGCAAGGGCAGGGGCTTTGTATATTCCGGCTCGGAGATTTACGGCGGGCTTGCGAATACCTGGGATTACGGACCGCTCGGCACCGAGCTTAAAAACAACATTAAGCGTGCCTGGTGGAAAAAGTTTGTTCAGGAAAGCCCTTATAATGTCGGGCTCGACTCTGCAATACTTATGAACCCTCAGACCTGGGTTGCCTCAGGTCATGTCGGCGGTTTTGCCGACCCCCTTATGGACTGCAAGGACTGTAAAACCCGCCACCGAGCCGATAAGCTTATTGAAAGCCTTGGGGTCAGCGCCGACGGGTGGACGGACGAGCAGATGATGTCTTATATTAAGGACAACAATGTTGCCTGCCCCGACTGCGGAGGGCATAATTTTACCGATATAAGAAAGTTTAACCTTATGTTCAAAACTTTTCAGGGCGTTACGGAGGACGCAAAGGACGAGATTTATCTTCGTCCCGAAACAGCGCAGGGCATTTTCGTCAACTTTAAGAATATTCAGCGTACAACCCGAAAAAAAGTGCCTTTCGGGGTCGGACAGATCGGAAAATCCTTCAGAAACGAAATAACTCCCGGCAACTTTACATTCCGGACTCGCGAGTTTGAACAGATGGAGCTTGAGTTTTTCTGCAAGCCCGGTACTGACCTTGAATGGTTTGCTTATTGGAAGGATTTTTGCAAAAGCTGGCTTATAAACCTCGGCATGAAAGAGGAAAACCTCCGCCTGCGTGACCACAGCCCCGAGGAGCTTTCGCACTATTCCAACGCCACGACCGACTTTGAATTTCTTTTCCCGTTCGGCTGGGGCGAACTTTGGGGGATTGCCGACAGAACTGATTTTGACCTTAAGGCGCACGCCACCCACTCGGGTGAGAATTTTGAGTATCTTGACCCTGTGACAAACGAGAAATATATACCCTATGTTATAGAGCCGTCACTCGGCGCAGACCGCGTTACGCTTGCCTTTCTTATAGATGCCTATGACGAGGAGGACCTCGGCGACGGCGATATGCGCGTTGTCCTTCGGCTTCACCCCACGCTTGCTCCCATAAAAGCCGCCGTGCTTCCGCTTTCGAAAAAGCTTGGCGACAAGGCGCAGGAGATATATACAATGCTTTCCAAAAAATTTATGTGCGAATATGACGACGCGGGAAGCATAGGAAAAAGATACAGAAGGCAGGACGAAATCGGAACGCCCCTTTGCATTACGATTGACTTTGAAACGGAAAATGACGGCTGTGTGACCGTTCGCGACCGTGACACAATGCAACAGATTAGGCTTCACATCGGAGAGCTTGAAAAATATGTTTCTGATAAGGGTGAGTATTGATGATAATACCCAATGACAACAACCGCTATAAAAACATGAAGTACAACCGATGCGGACGGAGCGGGCTTTTGCTTCCCGCCGTTTCGCTCGGTCTTTGGCATAATTTCGGAAGCGCAGACTCTTTTGACAATATGGTCGAGATGGTCGAAACAGCCTTCAACCTCGGAATCACGCATTTTGACCTTGCCAACAACTACGGCCCCGTACCGGGAAGCGCAGAGGAGAATTTCGGGAAGATTCTAAAAACTGTATTAAAGGATTGCCGCAATGAGATTGTCGTTTCCACAAAAGCGGGTTATAAGCACTGGAACGGTCCGTACGGTGACTGGGGAAGCCGAAAATACCTGCTTTCCTCGCTCGACAGCTCTCTTAAAAGGCTTGGGCTTGAATATGTTGATATTTTTTACTCTCACCGTCCCGACCCCGACACTCCTTTGGAGGAGACCATGGGCGCTTTGGCAACCGCCGTCAAGCAGGGCATGGCTTTGTATGCGGGTATATCAAATTACGGTCCCGAACAGACGGAAACGGCGTCAAAAATACTTAAAAACCTCGGCGTACCGTGCCTGATTCATCAGATGAAATATAATATGTTTACGAGAAATCTTGAAAACGGACTTATCGATGTCCTTGAAAAAGAGGGAATCGGAAAAATCGCCTTTTCTCCCTTGGATCAGGGTATTCTGACCGACAGGTACCTGCACGGAATCCCCAAGGGTTCGCGCGCGGATAAAGGCATCGGATTTTTAAAGCCCGACCGTATTACCGGGGAAATAATAAGTAAGGTTAAAAGGCTTAACGAAATCGCTAAGGCGAGAGGGCAGTCCATGGCGCAGATGGCACTTGCATGGGCGCTTAAGGCGGGAAGGCTTACAAGCGTTTTAATCGGTGCAAGCAGTCCAAAGCAGATAGCCGACAATGTAAAAGCCCTTGACAACAGCGACTTTTCCGATGATAAAATGGCTTTAATCGACAGCATTTTAGGGGATGAATAAATAAATCACGAAGATAATGGTAAAAGATTTATCTGATATATGAAACATGCCCCCGTAATATACACGGGGGCATGATTATTATTCCTTGGGGGCGTTCTTTTCCATGGATTCAAGAAGAACCTGAATCTCGGCCAAAAGCTTTTCCCTTTCCTCCTTGTCGGTGGTTGAGTTTGCCTTTTCTATAAGCTTCGGAAGGTCCGCCGGCGTCGGAGCCTTATTCTGTTTCAAAAAGCCGCAACCCGTTAAAAGCAGTACCGTAACAATAAATAAAGCCAAAATTCTTTTCATTTTCACTACCTGCGCCCTCTCTTGTGACGAGGGCATTTATCCTTTCGTTTAAAATTTTCAATGAAATTTACAATATATATTATATCAGATAGTTTCGGTTTTCTCAATAGGTTTAGGGGCAAAATTTCATACCAAAAGACGATTAAATATAGCCCGTCCTTTTATTTGTTTTGCGAATACATAAATTTCGGCGTGCTTGTCATCCAAAAAGAAGTAAAGAATTTTAACGATTCTTCGGCGTTGCCTCAGAAAGACAGGGTAAGAGCAAAAATTTTTAGGCTTACCCCAACAATATGGAAAGAGTCACACAAAAAACGCACCGCTTTATGCGGTGCGCAATTTTTTATATATTTCAGTTAATAATCCTTCTTACAACCTTCAGACGCCGTCCGTAGTTTGTTGTCCAAAGCCCTGTCATGCTGACGGGAGTCCCCGTCTGAACCGAGTGTATAAACCAGCCGTCTCCCGCATATATTCCCACATGCCCGTAGGTCTGCTTCGCATTGGAAAAAATCAAAAGGTCACCGGGCATAATGTCGTCAAACGATACCGCTACGCCGTTTTGGGTCTGTCCCGCAGCCGTCCTGTTTAATGTATAGCCGAACTGCTTGTATACATATGATGTAAAGCCGGAACAGTCAAAGCCCGTACTCGGAGAACTTCCGCCGTATCTGTATTTATAACCTAAATATTTTTTTGCATACTCTACGACTTCGACACCCGTAGGATTGCCCTGTCTGTTAACCTCAACGCCCGAACGGTCGGTTGCTTCCTTTCTGATTGTAACATATTGCGCACTCACAAAGCCGTTTTTTCCGTTGTATGTAGCCTTTATCCATCCGTCCTGGACACCGTCAACGGTAATAATGGTTCCATTCGGTATAGTGCATATAATACTGTGATTTGTTCCCGGACCTGTCCTTAAATTCAGTCCTCCGTTGGCCTTCACAAGCGCCGTGTCTGCGCTTGCGGCTGCTGTCCAAAACAGCAATACACCCGCCGTAACGAAGAATAAACGCAAAAGCTTTTTAGATAAACCCACGCCATCACTCCCTTGGTTTTTCTTCCGTAAAAATTCTTTTTCTTTATTATTATATACAAAACGACGGGATAAGTCAAACATTTTTGTAATATGTTTGTAAAAAAAGCAAAAACAACCACCCCCAAAGCCGCATTATTAAAGGCTAAAAGGGCAGTTGTAAATAATTTATGAACAAGATTTTAAGACGACAAAGCCTCCGTAAGCCAAAACTCGCCAAGGTCAAGTGCGGAGTAAAGGCCGTCGCGCTCCGCTTTTTTTATAACCTTTTCCTTGCCGGGTGCGGCGTTTGTCTGAAGCTGAACGGAAACCAATGATGAAACATCAAGGTCAATAATCTTTGTTGATTCCAAAACAGTCATCATAACAATGTACTTGTCCTCAGGATTTCCGTAATAAATCAGATTGCCTCGCCTTAAAAGCGGCTTGCCCTTATATGTCAGCTGCTGTTTTTCTTCCTTCTTTTTGGTAGCCATGTGACCATCCTTTCTGTTTTATCGCAATTAAGCCTCGATTAAAATATTCTGGTCCCTTCCGGGCCCTATGCCGACCATCCATACCCTGACACCGCAAAGCTCCTCAATCCGCTTTATATAGTTCTTTGCATTTTGAGGAAGCTCGTTAAAGCTTCTTACACCAGAAATGTCACCGCTCCAGCCCTCAAGCTCCTCATAAACCGGAGTGCAGAGCGCAAGCTCTGAAAGGTCTGCGGGGAATTCGGTAATGATTTCGCCGCCCTTTTTATAGCCTGTGCAGATTTTAAGAGGCCCAATGTCGGAAAGGGTGTCGAGCTTGTTTATAACTATCTTTGTAAGCCCGCTTGTTCTTACGGAATATCCTAATATAACCGCATCAAACCAGCCGCATCTTCTCGGACGGCCCGTGGTGGTTCCGAACTCGTTGCCCTTTTTCCTGATTGCATCGCCAGTTTTGTCAAAAAGCTCTGTGGGGAACGGCCCCTTGCCCACGCGCGTGGTGTACGCCTTCGCAACGCCGATGCAGTCATCTATCAGTGTCGGCCCTACTCCGGCGCCTATGCAGGCACCGCCCGATACCGGGTGGGACGATGTCACATAGGGGTATGTACCCAAGTCAAGGTCTAACAAAGTTCCCTGAGCGCCCTCGAAAAGAACCTCCTTTCCCTCCTTTATCGCATTGTATAAAATCGGGGTAGTGTCCGTCACATAGGGCGCAAGCGCCTTTGCGTATTCACTGTACTCTGTGATTATCTCATCTGCCGAAACGGGTTTTCCGCCGTAAACAAGCTCGATTATTTTGTTTTTCAGGATGACATTTTCCCTAACCTTTTGTTCAAAGGTCACGGGATTTATTAAATCCCACATTCTGATGCCCGAACGCTCGGCCTTATCCATGTAACAGGGGCCTATTCCCCTCTTTGTCGTCCCTATTTCGCCTTTGCCCCTGAAGGATTCGGAAAGACCGTCAAGCTCGATATGATAGGGCATAATAACATGCGCCCTGGCATCTATTTTAAGATTTTTAACGGAGATCCCTTTTGATTGCATTTGCTCAATCTCGCCGAGCATTACCTTCGGGTCTATTACAACCCCGTTTCCCACAATACAAAGCGTTTGCGGGTTCAAAATCCCCGACGGCAGAAGATGAAGCTTATACACCGTGCCATCGACCTCAACCGTATGCCCCGCATTGTTTCCGCCCTGGGAACGAACCACGACCTGCGCCTTTTGCGCCAATATGTCGGTTATCTTACCCTTACCCTCGTCGCCCCATTGCGCACCTATAAGTACTGTCGTTGACAATTAACTTCCTCCTAACATCAGACCTGTAAGGTCCGATATGTAAATTCAAGAGGGCCACTACCCCGCCGTTTTTCAGGCGGGGTTAGGCACTTTTTTTGATTGGTATGGATTGTGCTTTGTCTTATTGTTTCCCCTCTAAATACTCGTTTATTTTGTCTACAAGCTCGTCGGGGTCCGCACCGTGAACCTCACAAGCCTGTTCAATGGATTCTCCGCTTGCGGAGGGACAGCCGATGCAGTGCATTCCGATATCCATGAAAAACCGTGCCGTTCCCATGTCCATTCTTAAAACATCCATAATAATCGTATCCTTGGTTACCTTCATCCTTCATCTCTCCTTCGCCGACTTGTTTCGGCAGATATTCAGATATAGTTATATGCTGTTGCCGTACGAATCTATAAGCACAACTGCGGGAAAATCAACAACCTCAAGCCTCATAACCGCCTCGGTGCCCAAATCGTCATAGGCTATGACCTCTGCCGATTTGACGCATTTTGAAATCAGCGCACCCGCGCCGCCTATCGCGCCGAAATACACCGCAGTATGCTCCTTCATAGCGTTTATAACCTCAGCGTTTCGCTCACCCTTGCCAATCATTGCGGTCATGCCCTTCGCAATAAGAACGGGAGCATAGGCATCCATACGCCCGCTAGTCGTCGGCCCGCACGGGCCGATAACCCGGCCTTCTCTTGCGGGAGCGGGACCGGTATAGTAGATTACCGCATTTTGTATGTCAAACGGAATTTCTCCGCTTTCCACCATTCTTTTGTGTGCGGCATCCCTTGCGGTATAGATTGTTCCGCTTATTAAAACACTGTCACCCGCCCTCAAAGAGCGCGCCGCCGCCTTTGTAAGCGGTGCTTCAACCCTTATATTGTCCATATTTTAAGACCTTCATTCTATTTTATTAATTCGGAAATGTCATTTAAAATATGCGTTGCGCCCATTTGTTCAAAATAGCGCCTCGCCCTTTGACCCGAAATACCCGTCAAAACGGCAGCAAAGTCCATTCCGCCACCCTGCGCCGCAAGAATGTCTGCTCCCGCATCGCCAATCACAAGCGTCTTTTTTGCAAGAGCTTTGTCATAATCGCCGCCTATTATCCTGTAATTATCATATTTTAGACCCGTCATACCCTTTATAAACATAAAGGGGTGTGGCTTTGTAAGCGTTTTGCCGGGCATGCTTTTTTCGGCATTTATAATCTCTGTGTATGTGACAATCCGATTTTCGTCGAAATATTTTTCAATATCCCATTTTTTTAGAGGATAGTCGATTTCATACCGAACCCTTCCCGTTCCTATACCCAAAGAAAGCCCCGCTTCGCAAAGGGTTTTCAAAACCTTGGTAAGCGTTTTTAACGGTACAATAGGCTCTTCAAACCATATAAGCCCCTTTTTTGTTTTTTCCCCCGCAGGCTTTTGCCATGCTTTTTCGTAAAGCTCGCTTCCCAAATACCACTCCTGAAACACATCGACAATTCGCTGATACCCCTGCCCGCCGCGCTCACCGAAAGGACTGTTTTTGCCGAAATGCGCGTACATCTCAAGCGCACCCATTGAAAGATCGGAGATATAGTCGTAAACCGCCTTAAAATCGTCCTTTACACCGAGAATTTTTGCCGCTGAAAGAATAACATACGCCGTGTCCCAGTTGGAGTTTACGCCCGCTTCTTTAAGGTATGTAACGGTTTTACCCCCGCAGGTCACTTTATCGTAAATCGCTCGGGCCCCTGTTTTTGCAGGGTCCAAGTCAGGGTTCAAATACTCATAAACCGTAAGGGCGGCGGCATCCCAATACCGTTTTTCGCTTGTGATGACACCGTCCATATCAAATAGCAATATTTCATATTTTGAAAGAATATCCGAGAGTTTTTTCATTATAACAAGACTCCATCAGCGCCGTTTTATTCGACAGTGTAATTAATCTTACCCGCAACGCCCGATGTCATATTCGCCCTTGCGGCGTCCTGTGCAACGGCGTTTCCGAGCGCAATCCCGACTGCCCTGTATGCCGCCTCCCAGATATGATGTCCGTTTTTGCCGCGCTCTATCGAAACATGGAGCGTGCAGTTTGCGCCCTGTGCAAAGCCGTCAAGAAAAGTGGACAAATCCTCACTGTTGGTTTTTTCGGTGGAGGCGGGTATTTTAACGGCGGTATCAAAAACGAGCAATGCACGGCTTTCGAAACTTATCGCCGCAAGCGCCCTCGCCTCATCGATTATGCCTACTCCGGAGCCATAGCCCGTCATACCCTTTTTACGTTTTTTTTCGATATACTGCAAAACCGCCCTTCCGACAGCCATTCCCGCATCCTCGCACACAACATGGGCAAGGTCGAATTTATCAAGCTTAATGTCAACGCCTATATTAAGGCCGCTGCGCCATACGATATGCTCTATCATGTGGGAAAGAAAGGGCATGGGCGTATTTATTGCGGTGCGATACTCCGCCTTAACGGGCGGACCTTCAAGCGTTATCGTAATTTTTGATTCAGTTGTTTCGCGCTTAACCGTAATCATTAAATCATTCCTTTCTTTATCCCTGCCTACCTTTCCCTTACCGCAAGGGCGTGGGCATCAAACCCTTCCGATGCCGCAAAATTCCCCGCCTTTTCCCTTACAGCCTCAAAGCCCGCCTTTGTCGCATAGCCGATTGACGAACGCTTTAGAAAGTCAAACACCGACACGCTTGAGTATGTTTTCGCAAAACCTCCCGTGGGAAGAATTGCGTTGGGGCCCAAAAGGTAGTTGCAAAGAGTTACGGGTGTATAGTCGCCCAAAAGTATCTCGCCCGCATTTTTAATCATGGGAAGTATATCAAAGGGCTTTTCCGTCATAACCTCCATGTGCTCCGGCGCATACTCGTTTACGAAGGCAATGGATTCCTCCAGACTTTCGGTAAGTATCACGCCGCCGTAGGTATCAAGATTTGTGCTTATAAAGCTTCTGCGCTTTTCCGACAGCTTTTCAAGCTGAGAGTTTACGATTGGTATAACCTTATCGACAAGCTCCCGTGAATGTGTAACAAGTAGTGAGGCACTGTCGGGCCCGTGCTCTGCCTCTATCATCCAGTCAAGCGCAACCTTATGGGGGTCCGCCTTTTCGTCGCAGAGTATTATTGCCTCGGACGGCCCTGCGGGAAGACCCGTGTCTATGTAATTGGCAAGCACGCGTTTAGCCGCCGTTACATAGGCATTGCCCGGCCCTATGATTTTATGCGATTTCGGAATCGTCTCCGTTCCGAACGCCGCCGCCGCAACCGCCTGTATTCCGCCCGCCTTGTATATTTCGGTTATCCCCGCTGTCTTTGCCGCCGCCAAAATGGCATCATCCACATCGCCGTTTTCGTTGGGCGGAGTGGTAACCCTTATATTTTTCACTCCCGCAACCTTTGCGGGTATCCCAAGCATCAGCAAAACGGAAGGAAAGCTCCCCTTTCCTCTCGGCACATAAAGGCATACATCAACAATGGGCGTAGTCTTTTCGCCCACCATAAGACCCTTGTCCACCTCGGTAAACCACATATCTTCGGGAAGTTGCTTTTCATGGAACCTTTTTATATTCCCCGCCGCGTATAGAATAGCCTCTTTTAGCGTCGGGTCAACGCGGTTTGCGCCGGTTTCAATTTCCTCCGGCGTTACCTTAAGGCTTTTCAGTTTTACTCCGTCAAATTTTTCGGTATAAGAAAAAACCGCGCTGTCACCGTTTTTTCGGACATCGTCCGCAACCGACCGCGCTGTATCCATGTATTCGGTAATGTCAAGCTCCGCCCTTTTCAGGACTAAATCCTTTTCAGCCTTATCCGTCTGGTTCCATCTGCGAATTTTCATGGCAGTAAACTATCCCCTCACACAAAAACAAAATCTATAATATCTTAATATATTATAGACTATTTTTATATATAAATCAATATAAAATTTCACTATAAATGCCAAACGGGAAACATAATATACCTGTGGATAAAGTGCAAAACTCTGTGGATAACAATAAAATAAGGCTTTTTTTTGTTAATAACTTGTTAAATCTCGGATTATTTGCACATTTTATGTAAACTCTTTGTAATATTTCTGCCTGTCACACTAAAAAGCGGAATTTAAACAATATACTGTAAAAACAAAAGCAGCGCAAGCCCCGGAAGCCCTAAAACCCCCACCGTAACCGAGGTCGCAAGGTTTACGCCAATGTAAAGCCCGAAAAGACCTCCGATAAGGTTAAACGCTATAAGCCCTATACAGCCCAAAACGGAGTTTATAATAAGCTTAAACATCCACTTAATCGGCCGTGCAAGCAAAAACAGCGCAATAACAAGAAGCATTGCCCCCACAGCGTACGCAAATATATATTGTCCCATAAAAATCACCCCGTATATTATATTACGGGGCAAGCTTTTATATTACATAAGCATAATACTTAACAAAACAATATGATACTACGGATTTTCGTCGTGCCTTTGTTATCCGAAAAAGTAGTAGAAAAGCCCTACGGCGATTGATGCGATTGTACCGAATACGATTACGGGGCCTGCGATTATAAACATTTTAGCTCCTATTCCCATGACATGTCCTTCTGTTTTAAACTCTATTGCGGGCGAAACAACGGCATTCGCAAAGCCGGTTATCGGAACTATCGTCCCCGCTCCGCCGTATTTTGCAAGCTTTTCGTAAAGACCAAGACCCGTGAAAAACGCACCGAGCCCAACCATTACAATCGGAAGAGCAGACTTTATGATTTCCTCGGAAACACCCCTATAACGCATATAGTCGGCTATACCCTCCGCAATCATACATATAAGCCCGCCAATTACAAACGCAAGAGCCGTGTCCCTTATTGTGTTTGATTTCGGAGATTTCTTTTCGATGTAATCGGTGTATTCCTGATTTGTATAGTCTTTTTTCATAAATACTCTCCCTTTTATCTTGGCAAAATTAGATTCTGACTAAATTTCAAAGATATTATATTCAAATTGCGAATTTATATTCAATTTGACACGCTTATTTTTTTTCGCATTTCCAGCAAAACCCTTTTTTCTATTCTTGAAACCTGAACCTGTGAGATTCCCAGCATTGCGGCGACCTGCATCTGAGTTTTTTGCCTGAAATACCTTAATATTATTATCTGGCGTTCTCGCGGCTTAAGTTCCGACAGCGCCTCTTTAAGCGCAAGGCGGTCGGTTATCTCCGCTTCCGCATCGATTTCGCCGTCAATTTTTTCGATAAGCTCTCTGTCGTCGCCGCTTTGAACACCGCTGAGCGACTCCGGCGCACACGACGAATCCAAAGCCATAATAAGCTCGGTTTTATCCACTCCCAGAGTGTCTGCTATTTCATAAACCGAAGGCTCCCTGCCATGAGTTTTTATAAAATTTTCCCGCACAGCCTTTGCTTTTGCCGCAAGTTCCTTGAGGCTTCGGCTTACCTTAATTATGCCGTCATCTCTGATAAACCGTTTTATCTCCCCCATTATCATCGGGACGGCATAGGTTGAAAACCTTACATTAAAGGAACGGTCGAATTTTTGAATCGCCTTTATAAGCCCTATACAGCCAATCTGAAACAAATCCTCCGCTTCGTGTCCCCTGCCCAAAAATCTTTTAACAATGCTC
Source organism: Firmicutes bacterium ADurb.Bin193 (assembly GCA_002070105.1). GTDB lineage: Bacteria > Bacillota > Clostridia > Monoglobales > Firm-18 > MWCQ01. The sequence goes on from MWCQ01000003.1 coordinate 119,390, forward strand.
CATACAAGCCCCGTATTTTCCTCAACGACTATGGCCTGCGCCTCTTTGTTTCCTTTTTTTGCCAGCTCTATGTTAAAAAAAATATCCGTCTCCATTTTAATGCTTTCCTTTCTTTAATGGTAAAAGCATATTTTGCTTACTCCTTGGGGGATATTCTTTTTTTCATTGTAACCGTAGTTCCGACGCCGAGTGCGGAGGTTACGGATACTTCGTCCATAAAAGTTTCCATAACCGTAAAGCCCATTCCGCTTCGTTCAAGCTCCGGACGGGAGGTGTAAAGCGGTTGGCGCGCCTTTTCTACATCGGCAATGCCGTGGCCGCTGTCGTTTACGGTGATTTCTATGGTGTTGTCAAGTATTTTACATTCAACCGTTATGTACCCTTTAAGATTTTCATAGCCGTGTACGATTGCGTTTGTAACCGCCTCCGACACCGCCGTTTTAATATCCGACATTTCCTCAACGGTTAGGTCAAGCTGGGCGGCAAAAGCGGCAACCGCCACTCTTGCAAAGCCCTCATTCGATGACTTGTTGGGAAAAATAATTTTCATCTCGTTTGAATACTGCATCAGCTCACTCCCCCTACCGCTTCTTTTTCACTATTGTAAATCGAAATAATCTTTTTTATTCCCGACATTGACAAAAGCTTGTCCAGCCTGGGCGATATTCCAAAGACTCCCACGCTTCCGCCGAGGGTCTGCATAAGCTTGTAACGACCCATAAGCGTGCCTATGCCTGAGCTGTCCATAAAGCCCACACCCGTAAAATCAAAAATAATCTTTCTGACATCACCGACCATAACCGCGCCGTCCACAGCCTCGCGTATCTTTGTCGCATAGTGATGGTCAAGCTCTCCGTCAAGTCGGACAATTAAAATCCCGCCCGTTTTTTCCAGTTTCATCATACCACCTCTCGCGGATATTATACCCCACGAGAATTAAAATAATTGTCGTTTTTTAGTATGTCCAATATTTTTCTTTTGTATTCAACAAATCGCTCGTCCGTAATAAATGATGTATCCCTCGGCTTTTTTACATCTATTTTTATCTCGCTTGTAATCCGTCCCGGATTCCCCGTCATTATATAAACCCTGTCGGACAGAAAAACAGCTTCGTCTATGTCGTGCGTTATAAAGAGCGCAGAAAGCCCAAGCTCGTCCGAAACATCAAGGTACCAGCTTTGCATCTTTGCCCTTGTTATCGCATCGAGCGCAGAAAAAGGCTCGTCCAGCAAAATAACCTCTTTTTCAAAAAGATAGGTGCGCAAAAGCGCCGCCCTCTGCCTCATTCCTCCCGAAAGGCGGTTCGGGTATGTGCTTTCATACCCGCTTATTCCGAAGCGGGCGGCATATTTTTGCGCTTTTTCCCGCGCCGATTTTTTCGGCTCGCCCCGTATTACAAGGGGGAGGGCAACATTGTCTATGACCGTTTTGAAGGGAAGAAGAAGGTCCTTTTGCTGCATATAGCTAACCTCGCCCGCCCGCGCGGTTATATCCCTGCCGTTTAGCATAACCCTTCCGCCGTCGGGCGCCAAAGTACCCGACAGGACATTAAAAAGCGTGCTTTTACCCACACCGCTTGCGCCTACAAGGCAGACAAGCTCTCTTTTTTTAAGATAAAGCGATACATCTTCGATAACCGGCTTGCCGAAATAGTTTACGGTTATACTCTCTGCGGTCAGTATGCTCAAGTATAACTCCCCCTTTTTGCATATAGCCATTTATTTTAAATACTCATTTGTAAAGCCTGCTGTTCCGAGTAATTTTTTAGTAAGCCCCCGCTCAAAAAGCCAGGTGTAAAAGCCGCTCCATCTTTCGGGGTCTATAACGCCCCATTTTTCAGCCTCGGCAATATACTCGCCGCTTAAAAACTCCTGACTTTTAATTGCGATCTCCAAATCCGTTTCAGGTGCGTTTCTGACAAGACACTCTGCCGCCTCCTTGGGATTCGCAACCGCGTATTCATACCCCTTTGCCGTGGCGGCAAGGAATTTTTTAGCCGTTTCACCGTTGTTTTTTAGAAAATCGTTACCCGAAATCAGTATGGGTGTGTAAAAATCAAGCACGGGATTTATGCTTCTGAAATCAAAGTAGTTTGTGTCAAGCCCCTTAACCTCTGCCGCAACGCCGTCCCAGCCGTAGTATATCCACACCGCATCGACATTTGTCTGCAAAGCCGTAATGACATCCGTAACGGTGGAAGGAATCATTTTAACCTTGTCAAAGCTTCCGCCGTCGCTTTCAATCACGCTTTTCAGTATTGCCTTTTCAACGGGCATATCCCATGTCGCATATTTTTTCCCCTCAAGCCCCTTCGGACTTGTTATCCCCTTATCCTTAAGAGAGATAATTCCGGAAGTGTTGTGCTGCAGAATTGCCGCGACCGCCGTTACGGGCATGGGCTCGTCCGCATCAAGCGCAAAGGCAATTTCCTCCTGAAAGCTTACGCCGAAATCCGCCTTTCCGCCCGCAACTAAAGCTACCGCGCCGTCCTCGGGAGGCTGGATAATTTCAACATCAAGCCCCACCTCCGCATAATAGCCCAAATCCTTTGCAAGATACATTCCCGTGTGGTTGGTGTTGGGAATCCAGTCCAAAACAACCGTAACCTTTTTAAGCTCCGGATTTTCGGGGGGCTTGACAACAAAACAGCCCGAAAGTGCAAAACAAAGTGTCACAAACAGCAATAAAAATCTTTTCATTTTAATTATCCTCCCAGGGCATAGAATATTTTTGTATTGTTTTTACAAGCCTTATAAGAACAAGGCTTAAAATGCTTACCAAAACTATAACCGCGAACATTTTGTCATAGGCGTATGATTTCCTCACCCTTGTCATGTATACGCCAAGACCCTCGTTTCCGCCGAGCCATTCGGATATAACCGCCCCGACGACCGCATAGGAGGCGGAAATTTTCAGTCCCGCAAAAAACCCGCCGAGCGATGAGGGAAGCTTAATATGAGTATAAATCTGAAGCCTTGAAGCTCCCATTGCCCGAAGAAGGGTTAACGCATCCTCGTCAGCACTTTTGAAGCCGTCAAGAAGCCCCACCGCAACGGGAAAAAAGCACATCAGCGCAACAAGCGTAATCTTCGGCGCAATTCCGTAGCCCATCCAAAGCACCAAAAGCGGCGCAATCGCCACAATGGGCACGGTTTGAGATATTATGAGCAGCGGATAAACCGACCTGTAAAAAAATATGAACCTGTCCATTAAGACGGCTATTAAAAAAGCCGCGGCAACACCTATCAAAAGTCCCGAAAGCCCCTCAAACAGCGTAATCCATGTATGCCCCGCAAGCTCGGGCGCGGAGATAAGCAGAGCCGAAATAACCCTTGTCGGCGAGGGAAGAAGATACCCGGGCACAAGCCCCGACGACGATACAGCCTGCCACACCGCAAGCAAAAGCAGGCATAAAGATGCGGGATAGATATTAGCTATGATGCTTTCGTACCTTTTTTTCAATGCTCCACACTCCCTTCGGATTATACGCTATTTTTACATAGCTCATTACGGACGGAGCCCCCTCTTCGATACATATAAGCTGGCATTTTTTCACAATCTCCATAAGGGTATCAAAATCCCCCTCTACGGTTGTTTCGAAGGGCCCGACAAAAACCTCAAGCCCGGTCGATTTAATATAGGCTATAACCTTGTCCACAATACGGATAATCTCCTCACCCTGCACTGCGGGAAGAACCTGTATGGCAATGCTTGCCTCAACCATTTTTTCACCTCCTGCTCCTTGCGGCATTATATTGAAATTCCCATAAATCCCGCAATTATTTTTTGTGATTAATAATTCAAACAAAAAACCATATGCGGTTAGCGTATATGGTTTAATAAGCTTAATAAGCTGATTATTATCCCTACGCCGGCATTATCCGTATCAGGTTCGCGGGTCGAAGCGTGCGCTTCCTCTCAGCCATCTTAGGCTCCCCGTTTTTATTCTGTTAAACCCGCCGCACATTATTGCGGTATATATATGTTAGCATTAATTTATATTTTTGTCAAATATAACTTAAAGCCCTCGTATATATGCTGTGCAAGCCGTTTTTGATACTCCTCCTGGCAAAGCAGGGCCTCCTCCTCCGGGTTTGACAAAAATCCGCACTCAACCATTACCGCAGTCCACACCGTGTTTTTAAAGATATAAACACTCGCCGGCGCTCTTTTTGCTACTCTTGTGTTGCCGTCGTTAAGCCCGTCAATCAGCGCCTGCTGTATACATTCACCTAAAATTTTGCTTCTGTCGTTGCCTGCGTAAAAAACCTGAGCGCCCCTGTATTTGCTTTGTTCGAATTTATTCATATGTATGCTTATAAACGCCATTGCTCCGCTTTCGTTCAAAATTTTTTTGCGGTACTCAAGGTCAGACCTTTTTTGAACCCTTATTCTTGAGCTCTCGGTTGTGTGGAGGGATTTATCCTCAGTTCGGGTCATAATTACATTCATTCCGTCAGCCTCGGCAATTTCCTTTAAGAAAAAAGCAACGGACAGGTTTAAATCCTTTTCCAAAACGCCGCTTTCTCCCTGTGAGCCTCCGTCCAGTCCGCCGTGCCCCGCATCGATTACCAGTGTATTTGTTGCAAAGGGAATGCTTGCGGGCGCAACGGTGGTCAGTGCGACATAGGTCATCCACATGACGGAAAGAAAAAGACACCCGATCATAATATCAGTCTTTTTCCAAACCATAAACACAAAAAACCACCCCATAACATTGTATGAGGCGGTCTTACGCTTTATTCTTTTATGTTTTTTCGTCTGTTTTTATGTCAATAATCGAAAAAACCGACAACAGCAATGCAAATGCTTCTCGTAAAACAGACTTTTGCACTCTTTATTATTCAAGGCCGTTTGGGTTCATGCTCTGCCAACGCCACGAATCCTCGCACATTTGCTTTAACCCGCGCTCAGCCTTCCAGCCAAGCTCTAAAAGCGCCTTGCTTGCATCAGCATAGCACTGCGCAATGTCACCCGCGCGGGGGCTTACAATCCTGTAAGGTATCTTTTTTTTGCAGACTTCCTCCATTGTATGAAGAATCTCCAAAACCGAGTAGCCTATGCCCGTACCGAGGTTGTAGATATGCACACCGGGTATCCCTGTCTTTTTTTCGAGCGCCTTTATATGTCCGATTGCAAGGTCAACCACATGGATATAATCACGCACTCCCGTTCCGTCCCTTGTGGGATAGGTGTCCCCGAAAACCCTGAGGTAGTCAAGCTTCCCTATTGCCACCTGGGTTATATACGGCATTAGATTGTTGGGTATTCCCCTCGGATTTTCGCCCAGCCTTCCGCTTATGTGCGCGCCGATGGGGTTGAAATAGCGAAGGATTGATACGGAAAACCTGTTGTCCGAAACAAATAAATCCTTTAATATGTTTTCAATCATAAGCTTTGTTCCGCCGTACGGGTTTGTGGCGGAAAGCGGAAAATCCTCGGATATCGGCACGGTTTTAACATCGCCGTACACTGTTGCGGAGGAGGAAAACACAATATTTCTCACTTCGTATTTTTCCATAAGCCGAAGCAAATTAAGGGTGCCGCAAATATTGTTGGTATAATATTTAACAGGCATTTCAACCGACTCGCCCACTGCCTTAAGCCCTGCAAAATGTACAACCGAGTCAAATTTGTTGTCCTCAAATATCTGCTCCAATCCGTCGGCGTCGAGCATATCGCATTTGTAAAACTTAAAATCCTTGCCCGTAATGCTCTTAACGATATCCACAACCTTTTCGCTTGAGTTTACAAGGCTGTCAAAAACGACAAGCTCATAGCCCCTCTCCAAAAGCTCTATACAGGTATGGCTTCCGATATAGCCCGTACCGCCCGTTACTAATACTTTCAATATATTATCCTCCCCGTGTCCTTTTATTCTTTTGAGCTTTTTTGCTCATTCATCTGCTTTTTCAGCGCCGCAAGCCTGTCTAAAACCGAAAAGTTTTTCCACCCCATAAGATAAGCTATCATAACCGTAAGCGGCGCTGCCATGCCCGACAAAATAATTTCGGCAACGCTTATATCTTCGGTTTTTTTATAAAATCCCAAAAACGGCATATACCAGATTCTTATTATAAAGTCGAAAAGGGGATTATTTAATAACCTGACTGCGGCAATGCAAGCAAAGATAAGGCACACCCCTACCAAAACGGACGAGGACTTCACTACTCGAAGCAGGCTTGGCTTTACCTGACTGAAGCTTTTCCCTTCGCTTCGACCCCAGTTCCAGCCCTCCGAATAAAATAGGCTGCAATAAAAAACCGCCGTAACAACCGAAAAAGCGACAAATCCCCATTTTCTTATCACCCAACCCAACGCAATCATAAAAAAGAAGGTAATCGCAATTCCCGTAATATGAAGCCCCGTAAGCCTTAATGCTTTTTTCATAAGCATACCCATTTTATCACCTTCCGTAATCCTATGCGTTTATAGCCGAGTTTATTCGTTAAATATCCGCAAACCTTTTGATAAGGCTTTCTATCTGACCCTCACGGCGACTTCCCGACCAGTTTATGTTCCCCTTTGCGAAAACGATTCCGCCCTTTTCCTTAATAATCCTTGCCATCTGCCCCGTCGCATTGCTTCCGCCCATCCATGAAAACGGGAAAAACTGTGTGGTAAAGCAGGCAGTCCTTTTGCCTTCAAGAGTTTTTATTTTCGACATATACGCCTTCATTTGAGGACACAGAGAAAATGCGTGTACAGGGGCGGCGAAAATTACCGCATCAAACGAGCTTGTTTCGGGCTCTTCAACAAGGCGGACAGCGCCGGCTTTGTCAACCTCCGCCTGTACGCGTCTGATTTCCGCATCCTTACCCGAATCCGAAAGAAAAGTTTTAAGCCTTTGCGCAACAGACAGAGTGTTCCCCGTCCGGGAAAAAACAATTATCCCGATTTTCATATCCGCACTCCCTTTCAATTAAAGCGCTTAATTACGAATCGCCGTTTCCGAAATTTTTTGAGGAAAAATTAGGCAACGCAATAAATCTACATCGCAGATATTATACCATATAATCAGGTTATGTTCCACACAATTTTCAAATTTTTGCGGGAGATTTATATAAAGCCAAACGACCCCCGAAAATTTCGGGGGTCGTTTTTTGCGAACCGTGAAAAGATTTAATAAAATTATTCCACAACAATAGCTCCGTCCTTAACGCCAAGCCTTACGCTTGAGCCCTCCTTAACCTTTCCGTCCAACATCTGCTCGGCAAGAAAGTCCTCTACTTTGCTCTGTATAGCCCTTCTGAGAGGTCTTGCTCCGTATGACGGGTCAAATCCCTCTTTTGCAAGAAGGTTAAGCACATCCTTAGAATATGATATTTTTATTCCCGCGGACTCAAGGCGTTTTCCCAAAGTTATAAGCATTTTTTCACAGATTTTCTTTATCTCTTCATCCGTAAGGGTATGGAATACAATAATATCGTCAACCCTGTTTAAAAATTCCGGCTTGAAAACCCTCTTAAGCTCCGTCATAAGCTTTGCCTTCGTTGATTCATAGTCCTTTGCCGCATTGCTCTCGGAAAAGCCAAGCTGTCTTCTCTCAAACAAATCCCTTGCTCCGACATTTGATGTCATTATTATAATACTGTTGCGAAAGTCAACCCTTCTGCCCTGCGCGTCGGTCAGTATACCGTCCTCGAGAATTTGCAGAAGAATATTAAACACATCGGGGTGAGCCTTTTCAATTTCGTCAAACAAAACAACCGAATAGGGCTTGCGCCTTATCTGCTCGGTAAGCTGACCGCCCTCGTCATAGCCGACATAACCCGGAGGAGAACCTACAAGTCGGGAAACGGTATGCTTCTCCATATACTCGCTCATGTCAAAGCGCAGCATCGAATCCTCATCGCCGAACATCGCTTCCGCAAGTGCCTTTGAAAGCTCGGTCTTTCCCACACCCGTCGGCCCGAGGAATATGAATGAGCCCATGGGGCGTTTTGGATCTTTAAGCCCTACCCTTGCCCGCCTTACCGCCTTTGAAACAGAGGTAACCGCCTCGTCCTGACCTATCACTCTGTTGTGCAGGATTTCCTCCATTTTCAAAAGCCGCTTCGACTCCTCCTCCTCCAAGGTCTGAACCGGTATTCCCGTCCAGCTTGCCACAATCCGCGCAATTTCCTCCTTGCCGATTGAGAGGGTTGCCTTTTGCTGTTTGTCTATCCACTTTTCCTTCTCACGCTCAAGTTCCTGTTTAAGCCTTCTTTCCTCGTCCCGAAGAGTTGCCGCCTTTTCAAAATCCTGATTTTGCACGGCGGCCTCCTTGTCGTTGCTGATTTTTGCTATCTTTTCCTCAAGCTTCTTCATGTCGGGCGGGGCAATATAGTTTTTAAGTCTTGCTTTTGATGACGCCTCATCTATAAGGTCTATCGCCTTGTCCGGAAGGAACCTGTCGGGAATATAGCGTGTGGAAAGGGTTACCGCCGCTTCAATAGCCTCGTCGGTTATCTTGACCTTGTGGTGTGCCTCGTACTTGTCGCGAAGCCCCTTCAGTATTTCGACCGCCTCGTCCTTAGTCGGCTCGTCCACGGTTATGGGCTGGAACCGCCTTTCAAGTGCGGCGTCCTTTTCGATATGTTTTCTGTATTCGTCCAGCGTAGTTGCGCCGATTACTTGTATTTCGCCCCTTGCCAATGACGGCTTTAGTATATTCGCCGCATCTATCGCACCCTCTGCTGCGCCTGCGCCGATAAGGGTATGAAGCTCGTCTATGAAAAGAATTATATTTCCGGATTTTCTGACCTCGTCTAGCGCCTTTTTGAGGCGTTCTTCAAATTCGCCCCTGTATTTTGTCCCCGCTACCATTGACGAAAGGTCTAAGGACAAAACCCTTTTGCCCTTTAATATTTCGGGAATATTCCCGTCAACGATTTTTTGGGCAAGCCCCTCGGCAATCGCCGTTTTTCCGACACCCGGCTCACCGATTAGGCAGGGATTATTTTTTGTCCTGCGCGACAAAATCTGAATAACCCTGTCAATTTCCTTTATCCTGCCGATTACAGGGTCTATTTTGGAATTTCGGGCAAGATCCGTAAGGTCGCGGCTAAACTGGTCTATCGTCGGGGTGTGGGTAACCTTTGACGGCTCTGCTCCTCTGAGGCCCTGGGCGTGGGGGATACTGTCCTGACCGAAAAACTTCGAAAGCTCGTCATAAAGCTTTTGCGCTTCAACTCCAAGCTCAAAAAGTATCCGAATCGCAACGCTGTCGCCTTCGCTTAAAAGCCCCATAAGAATATGCTCCGTTCCTATATAGCTGTGGCCCAACCGCTGCGCCTCAACCCAGCTTAGCTCTAAAATACGCTTTGTTCTGGGCGTCATTCCGCCTATTTTAACATCGGTTTTGGTGTAATCCGCCCCGACAAGCTCCTCTGTTTTGCTGATAACCTTGTCCTCGGTTACGCCGGCAGAGGAAAGCGCCTTCGCCGCCACGCCGGTTCCCTCTCGAACAAGGCCGAGAAGGATGTGCTCGCTACCTATATAGTCGTGCCCCATCTGCTCCGCCGCCCTGTGCGCAAGCTGGAGCGCCTTTTCCGCACGCTCGGTAAATCTGTTGTTGTATGCCATAAATTATCATTCCTTTCTTGATAAAATACCGATTTAACGCAACAATTGCTCAGTGTTTTATCAGCCTTTTCTTTACAATCTCCGCACGCTTTTTGTCACGACTGCTCGGGGTATCCTCAGAGCATAATTCGGCTATGTGCGCAACACCTGTTGTTATAGTAAGTTCATTAACCGCCTCAATCGGTATGTCCTTGATTATTCCCATATTTATTCCAAGCCTGACATCAGAAAGTAGGTTATATGCCTCCTCCGACGATAAAAGGCAGGCGCTTTTTAAGATTCCCGCCGAGCGGCTTACCATGTCAACGAGTTTGTCGTCGTTTTCACGTCTTAGCGTGTCCCTCATTCCCCGCTCTTTTTCAATTACAACCTTTACAAGGTCTTCAAGCCTTTTTACCGACTCACTCTCGCTTATGCCGAGGGTTATCTGATTAGAAATCTGATACATATTACCCCCTGCTCCGCTTCCCTCGCCGTAAAGCCCCCGCACCGTCATACCAAGCTTTGCCGCCGATGACAAAAGAGTTTCTATATACCCGCTTGCCGTGAGGGCGGGAAGGTGAAGCATACAGGATGCGCGAAGCCCTGTTCCCGTGTTTGTGGGGCAACAGGTTTTATAGCCGTAACGGGGGTCAAAGCCGTAATCAAGTTTTTCCTCCAAAACATCGTCAACCTTGTTCGCCAAATCAAGCGCCCTCCAAAGGTCAAGCCCCGCCGTCATGCACTGAATTCTGATATGGTCCTCCTCACCGAGCAAAACGCTTATCTGTTCGTCATCCGATAAAAGCACGGCGCGTCTTTGCGTGTTTCTAAGCATTTCGGGGCTTATGATGTGCCGCTCGACAAGCATTCTTCGGTTTACTTCGGGCATGGACGCCATTGACAGATATCTAAGGTTAAGCCCCGTTGCGGCATCCTTTATAAGTGCAAGAATTTTTTTGCTTTGCTCATCTGTCAGAAGATTTGCAAAGGGAAAGCCCTTTATGTTTCGGGCAAGGCGTATGCGGGAGCTTATTACCACATCGCCCTCGTTGCCCGAATCGAGATACCATTTCATTTTTACTTCCCTCCCTCAAGCCTTCTTATCTCATCGCGTATAATCGCCGCGTTTTCAAAATCCTCTCTTGCGATGGCGTTTTTAAGATCTTCCTTTAGTTTTTCAAGTCCTACCGTCTTACCCCCTGTCCTCTTAGGAATCTTACCCGTATGGCGGACTCCGCCGTGTATGCGACGGAGCGGGTCCTGAAGCTTATCCCAGAACGCATCGTAGCAATCGGGGCAGCCCAGCTTCCCCGTCTGGGAAAACATATTAAAGGTAGTGTTGCAGGTATCGCATTTTCCCGACAGCAGACCTATGCTTCCTCCGAAAAAGCTGTTTATAATATCACTTACCTTAATATCAAAGCTTTCAATCGAAGGGAACTCCTGCTGCGCCATGGGTGCGCACTTTTCGCAGAGGTGCATCTCCGTTTTCACTCCGTTTATTATTTTGACAAAATGTACCGTGGCATGTTTTTTACTGCAGTTTTGACATAACATAATAATTCACCCTTTCTTTTAACCTGATAAGATAATTGCGAAATAGCATATTGTTTAAGACCGTTCCCTGCGAGAATGAATACGGTTACATACTGTGATTGCAGTGTAGTGCAGAGTCATGACCCTTCCGAAAAACACATTTCGCAATTGTCCATTTTACCCTAAATTCAAAAGCATATTCTTTAAGATTTTTGCGCGGAGAATATCCCTGTGCGGCTGTTCGATATTAAGAAGCGAGCTGTCGCCCACCGCCGAGAGTATTATCCCTTCCTCGCGCGGGGTCATAATTCCGTTTTCTCCGCAGTTTCCGACAAAGACCGCCGCTTCGCCCGCGGTTACCGATGAGCCTATGCTGTTTACAATATGCATAATATACCCGGCTTTTGATAGGGGCATTTTTGTTATCCGGATATATCCCCCTCCGCCGCGCCTGCTTTCCACAAGATAACCATGCTCGGTGGTAAAGCGCTTTGAAATAACATAGTTTATCTGTGACGGAACACAGCCAAGCTGATTTGCAAGCTCGTTGCGCTGAAGGTCTATCGTCGCGCCGTCCGCCTGCATAAGCATATTTTTTATAAATTGCTCTATTACCTCACTGATTTTCATCGGTTAACGCCGCCTTTCGACACTTTTTGACTTTGACTTTCTTTGACCTTTATCTATATTATAACACCATTGTTATTAAAATACAATACCTTTTTTAAAAATTTTTTCTACAACTTAATTATCCGAATAAACAAAAAACAGAGGCTTATTTATAAGCCCCTGTTTAACCTTACATTTATCAGCCCAAAACAACAGTTACATTATGTGTTTTTCCGTCATTGAAAATCGGAAGTATATTGCCCTCTATGCTCTTTCCGTCAACCTCGACCGACTTCACTCCGCGGCACACGCCGTTTGGATTCTTTATGTCTATATTATAAGTGCTGTTTCTGAAAACTCTGTTGATTCTGTAACCCTTCCAGCTCTTCGGAATACACGGGTCAATGCGAAGACCGTCAAAATCGGGCTTGATTCCGAGAATCGCCTGAGATATTGCAACAAAGTTCCATGAAGCCGTACCGGTAAGCCATGAATTTTTAGCCTCGCCGAACCTTACGGCGTCCCTTCCCGCAATCATTTGCGCGTAGACATAAGGTTCAAGCCTATGAATCTCGCTTATTTCCTCAAGATAAGACGGAGCGATTTTTGAGTATAGCTCAAACGCGTGGTCGCCATTTCCCATAACGGTTTCGGCAATCATAATCCACGGGTTGTTGTGGCAGAATATCCCCGCATTTTCCTTGTAGCCCGGGGGATATGACGAAATTTCGCCGAGGTTTAAATAATATTTTGAATAAGCCGGCGTTTGCAGTATTATGCCGTATTTGGTTTCAAGCCTTTCCTTAACGCTGTCAAGTGCTTTTTGCGCCATACCGTTATCCTTGCCTATTTCGGCCATAACACACATTCCCTGAGGCTCGATATAAATCTGCCCCTCCTCGCACTCGCGGCTTCCGACCTTATCGCCGAAGCTGTCATACGCCCTTAAGAACCACTCTCCGTCATAGCCGTACTTAAGCGTTGTCCGTATCATATCGTCTATATGTTTTTGCGCCTTTTCGGCCTCGTCCTTCAGGCCGCGCCTTTTGCAAATCTCAACATAATCCCTGCCCGTGTATACGAACAGTCCGGCTATAAATATTGATTCCGCAACCTTTCCCTCTTTGTTTCCGCAGGTCTGATAAGACTCATTGGGCTCGGTCGAGAAGCAATTGAGGTTTAGGCAGTCATTCCAGTCCGCCCTTCCGATAAGCGGAAGCCCGTGCGGACCGAGATTGTTTATTACATGAAAGAACGAAGCCGTCAGATGCTCAAACAGGCTACCCTTAATGTCAGGGTTGCAGTCATAGGGAACCTGCTCGTCCAAAATCCCGAAATCGCCCGTTTCCTTTATATACGCCGCAACACTGCAGATAAGCCACAGCGGGTCGTCGTTGAATCCTCCGCCCATTTCAAAGTTGCCCTTTTTGGTAAGCGGCTGATACTGATGATATGCCCCTCCGTCCTTAAACTGGGTGGAGGCTATGTCCAAAATCCTCTCCCTCGCCCTGTCGGGTACAAGATGCACAAAGCCGAGAAGGTCCTGATTGGAATCCCTAAAGCCCATGCCCCTGCCTATGCCGGTTTCAAAATATGATGCGCTTCGCGACATATTAAAGGTAACCATGCACTGGTACTGGTTCCAAACATTAACCATTCTTGCAAGTCTTTCGTCAACGCCTTCAACCTTATAGGTAGAAAGAAGGTTGTTCCAGTAATCCTTAAGATTTTGGTATGCCTTATCCGCCTTTTCTGCGGTGTCGAATTTAGCCATTACAGCCTTTGCTTTTGACTTGTTGATTACGCCCGGCTTTTCCCACTTTTCGTTGTCGTCGTTTTCAATATAGCCGAGGACGAAAACATATGTTTTCTCCTCGCCGGGTAAAAGCTCAACCTCAATGCAGTGGGAAGCTATCGGATACCATCCGCTTGCCACGGAATTTTTGGATGTGCCGTTTTTGGGTACATCGGGGGAGTCAACGCCATTGTAAAAGCCGAGGAATGTGTCACGGTCGGTGTCATACCCCGCAATTTTTGCGTTGGTACCGTAAAAGGCGTAGTGATTCCGGCGTTCTCTGTACTCCGTCTTGTGATAAATCACGCTTCCCTCAATTTCAACCTCACCGGTGCTTAAGTTCCTCTGATAATTTGTCATATCATCATAGGCGTTCCACAAACAAAACTCAACGAACGAGAAAAGCTTTATGCTCTTCTTAGCGCCCGATGTGTTTTTAATCGTGATTTTGTGAACCTCGCAGTCAAAACTGATGGGCACAAACATTAGCTGATTAACGCTTACGCCGTTTCTCTCGCCCGTTATCGAGGTGTAGCCCATACCGTGCCTGCATTCGTAAAACGAAAGCTCGGCCTTTACGGGCTTCCACGAGGGCGACCAAATATCGCCGCCGTCATTTACATAAAAATATCTTCCGTTTGTATCGGCGGGAATATTGTTATAACGATACCTTGTTATCCGCCTTAAGCGGGCATCCTTGTAAAAGCAATAGCCGCCTGCGGTGTTTGAAACCATGGAAAAATAATTTTCACAGCCCATATAGTTAATCCACGGGTAGGGTGTTTTGGGTGTGGTTATTACATATTCCTTTGCCGCATCATCAAAATAACCGAATTTCATTGTATCAATCCTTTTTCATATAGTATTAAATTAGTTTCGGTCTAACCGTAGATATATCCGTTTAATATGTTCTCCAAAAGCTCTTGCCTTCCCGATTTGTTTACAATCTTGTCATTTGCAAGAGCGTATTTTTCAAGCGACTTAAAGTCCGCCTTGCCCGCCACGATGTCTGCGCCTATGCCTGATTTGTAGCTTTCATACCTCTTTGCAACAGCGTCCTCAAGCTTTCCGTCCGAAAGCATTTTATGCGCTATTTTAAGACCCCACGCAAAGGTGTCCATTCCGGCAATGTGTGCAAGGAAAAGATCGTCAGGCTCAAAGGAGGCCCTTCTGACCTTTGAGTCAAAGTTAAGTCCGCCCGTTGTAAAGCCGCCCGCCTTAAGCGTTTCATACATTGCAAGGGTTGTGTCGTAGATATTGGTCGGGAACTGATCCGTATCCCAACCGAGGAGCATATCGCCCTGGTTTGCGTCAACGCTTCCGAACATACCGTTTATCCTTGCCATTGCAAGCTCATGCTGGAAGGTGTGCGCCGCAAGCGTCGCATGGTTTGCCTCAATATTCATTTTGAAGTGCTTGTCAAGCCCGTATGTCTTTAAAAACCCGATAACCGTAGCCGTATCAAAGTCGTACTGGTGCTTGGTCGGCTCCTTCGGCTTGGGCTCTATAAGGAACTGACCCGTAAAGCCGATTTCCTTCGCATAGTCCACAGCCATATGCAAAAAGCGCGCAAAATTATCAAGCTCAAGCTTTAAATCGGTGTTGAGAAGGGTTTCATAACCCTCTCTGCCGCCCCAGAACACATAGTTCTGTCCGCCAAGCTCCTTCGTTACCTCCATTGCCTTTTTAACCTGCGCCGCCGCAAACGCAAAAACATCGGCATTACATGAGGTTGCCGCGCCGTGAACATAGCGGGGATTGTTAAAAGCGTTCGCCGTACCCCACAGCACACGAACTTCGCTTGTCTTCATAAGCTCCTTAATAAAGCTGACTATTTCGTCAAGGTTTTTGTTGGTCTGGGCAAGAGTGTCCGCTTCGGGCGTAATATCCCTGTCATGGAAGCAGAAAAACGGAACCTGAAGCTTTTCGCAAAACTCAAAATTCGCCTCCATCTTCGCTTTCGCAAGCGACATCGGGTCGGTTATCCCGTCCCACGGTCTTATCGCGGTTCCCGAACCAAACGGGTCCGCGCCCCTCGCCTGATAGGTGTGCCAGTACGCAACCGCAAACCTTAAATGGTCCTTCATTTTCTTTCCGCCCACAACCTCATCGGGGTTGTAGTGCCGAAACGCAAACGGATTGTCCGTTTGTGCGCCCTCATACTTAATTTTGCCTATTCCCTTGAAATATTCCATCTCTTATACCTCCTTAAAAATATCTTTAAGCGACTCGTAGATTTTTTTGTACTTTTTGTAATTCTTTGTGTAGTCAGCTTCCCCTGCTTTTTCGACCTTTTTAATCTTTATAATCAACTCGCAAGCCTCGGCAACACTATTGTATACTCCCGTGCCGACGCCCGCGAGTATCGCAACGCCGAGCGCGCCGCCCTCGGACGAGGTTGTGGTAACGACATCGGCGCCGAACAGATCCGCCTGCATACGGCGCCAAATCGCACTTCTTCCTCCGCCTCCCGACGCCCTTACCTGACTTGCCTCGATTCCCATTTCGCGTATAATTTCAAGGCAGTCTTTAAGGCTGAACGCAACGCCCTCCAGCACCGCGCGGAGAAGATGTGCCTTTGTGTGCTTTGCCGAAAGTCCGAAGAAAACGCCTCTTGCATAGGGGTCGAGGTGGGGAGTTCTCTCTCCCATAAGATAGGGAAGATATATAACTCCGTCACAAAGAGGAGGAACTGTTTCCGCTATTTTATCCATAAGAACATAGGGGTCGGTTTGCATACTGTCCGCAACACTTATTTCCTCACGGCAGAAATTGTCCCTGAACCATTTAAGCGAAAGCCCTGCACCCTGTGTAACGCCCATAACATGCCACATGTTCGGAACGGCATGGCAGAAGGTATGAACCCTGCCCTTAGGGTCTATGCTTATTTTGTCCATGCTCGCAAAAACCACGCCCGATGTGCCTATCGTCGACGACACTATGCCGCTTTTTACTATACCGTTGCCGACCGCACTTGCCGCCTGGTCGCCCGCACCGCCGACTACAACGGTTCCTTCGGGAAGACCCGTAAGCTCCGCGGCGCGACGGGTCACCCTGCCCGTAGGTTCCTGCGACTCGTACATCTCTCCGAGAAGGCTTCTGTCTATGCCTAGCTTTTGCAAAACCTCCCCGCTCCACTGCCTTTTGGCTATGTCCATAAGCTGCATTCCGCTTCCGTCCGATACCTCCGTAGCAAATTCGCCCGTAAGCATATATCTTATGTAGTCCTTCGGAAGCATAATTTTTGCTGCTTTTTCATAATTTTCGGGCTCGTTGTTCTGAACCCACCTTATTTTAGACGCCGTAAATCCTGTAAGCGCAGGATTTGCGGTTATTTCAATAAGCCGCTTTTCACCGATTATATCGGTGATTTCATCACATTCGCGCCCTGTTCGCTGGTCGCACCAGATTATTGACTTTCTTATTACTCTATCATCCTTGTCGAGCATAACAAGCCCGTGCATCTGCCCCGAAAGCCCGACGCCCTTTATGTCCGATATTCCGCTTTTCGCAATTACATTTTTAATCGAAGCGCAAACCGCCGCCCACCAGTCCTCAGGGTCCTGCTCCGCCCAGCCGTTTTGGGGCTGATACAGGGGATACTCCTGAAGGTCGCTTGCGACCGCATTGCCGTCCTCGTTAAACAGCACCGACTTTGTGCCGGATGTTCCTATGTCTATCCCTAACAAATACATTTTCCGTACCTCCCACGCTTTATAATATAGTATTAAAAAGTCCGTGTCAATAGCTTTGAAAAAATTAAATAAGCGCCTTAGGAAACAGGCTATGCCAATTTTTCTATTGCCTTTTTAACCCTTAAAAGCGTTTCTTCTTTTCCGAGAATTACGGCAATCTCGGTGCCGCCGCCGGGGGTAACGGCCTTACCCGAAAGCGCAATCCTAAGCGGATACAGAAGCTGTCCCGTTTTTATGCCAAGCCTTTCGACAAGCGCCTTAAGCGCTTCATCAATACCGCCTTCGCTCCAGTCGGAGACGCCCTCCAAAACCGGAAGGATTTCCAAAAGCGATGTCTTTGCAATCGCAGGGTCGGTTTTCATTTTTTTGTGCGTGAAAAGCTCTATATCATATTCGGGCATTTTATCAAAAAAGTCAATCTGCCCGGGAATGTCGCTAAGCCTCTCACATCTCTTTTGCAAAAGCTCGCTTATCTTGAATTTATCCACCCTGTCATTTTTAACGGCGAGGTTTATATACCCTATCGCTTTTTCGTAAAACTCCTTCTGAGAAAGTTCCCTTATATACTCTCCGTTAAGCCACGCAAGCTTTGCCTCGTCAAATATTGCGGAGGACTTGCTGATTCCCTTTATGTCGAATTCATTCACAAGCTCGTTTAAAGTATACTTTTCCCTCTCGCCCCTCGGACTCCAGCCCAAAAGAGCGATATAATTGATAACCGCCTCTTTAAGATAACCCTTTTTTATAAAATCCTCGTACGATGCGTCGCCGTCACGCTTTGAAAGCTTGCGGCTGTGGTCACGCATAACGGGACTGCAGTGTATGTAGACGGGAATGTCCCAGCCGAATGCGTTGTATAAAAGATTGTACTTCGGTGTTGACGAAAGGTACTCGCTCCCCCTTACGATATGTGTAATGCCCATAAGATGATCATCTACAACATTGGCAAAGTTATATGTCGGAAGTCCGTCCGATTTAAGCAGTATACCGTCGTCAAGCGAATCGTTCGGCACGGTAATCGTCCCGAAAACCACATCATCAAACGAGGTTGTCCCGCTTTTCGGCACTCTCTGGCGTATGACCCACGGCTCGCCCGATTCGAGTTTTTTCAAAACCTCCTCATGCGATAGATTACTGCAAAAGCCGTCATATCTGGGAGTAAGCTTTTGTGCCTCCTGCTTTTGCCTCACCTCGTCAAGCCTTTCTTTTTTACAGAAGCAGTAATACGCCCCGCCCAAAGCCACAAGTTTTTCGGCATATTTTTTATATATTTCTTTGCGCTGGCTTTGAACATAAGGACCGTAATCGCCGCCAATATCGGGACCCTCGTCCCATATAAGCCCCGTTTCGCGCAGAGTTTTGTAAATCATATCAACCGCACCCTCAACATACCTCTCCCTGTCGGTGTCCTCAATTCGCAGTATAAAGTCGCCGCCCTGCGACTTTGTTATCAGGTACGCGTAAAGAGCGGTGCGAAGGTTACCGATATGCATATATCCCGTGGGGCTTGGCGCAAACCGTGTCCTTACTTTCAAAGATCATCGACCTCCGTATGATTAACTTATGACGAATTTCGCCGAAAATTTCGTGCGGAAATATGGTATAATAAATCGCGTGCGTTTATTATACCATAAAAGCGAAGCGCATTATGGTATAATTGCGCATCGCCGTTTCCGCGCAATTTATGCGAGGAAAATTTCGGCGGCGCGATAAATTCCTCGCGGAGCGTATAATAAACGCTTGCGTTTATTATACCATACGCTCCTTAATATGTAAAGGCAGGACCTTATTGCCTGCCTAAACATTTTTTACATCTTGTCCTTTACAACAGTTTTTTCCCTGTCTCTAAACAGTAGTGTTATCGACCACAACCCGCAAAGCCCAATTAATGTGTAGATAATCCTGCTTATTGCGGCTGTTTGTCCTCCGAATATCGTCGCAACAAGGTCGATGCCGAATATTCCAATCGAGCCCCAGTTAAGCGCACCGATAATAACCAGTACCAATGCAAAACCGTCCATTACCACAACTCCTTTATTTAGACTTGTTTACACATATATTATTGCATTTGAAGGGCGTTGTTATACAGTAAAAATTTTTCGCATTTTTTAAAGGATTTTTTGAAAAATGTTGTATATTTAAGCAAACCATGGTATAATAATCACAAGTGATTATTATACGCTCCGCGTGGAATTTATTGCACCGCCTAAATTTTCCTCGCAAAAAATCGCTCGGAAACGGCGATGTGCAATTATACCATAATGCGCTTCGCTTTTATGGTATAATAATCAAAGAGTAATCTATTACCCATGCGTTTTTTTGGCATTACCTAAACGCACACGGAAGTTAAAATGTGTATTTCACTATTAAATTGGTTAAGGGTGAGTATGTTTGGATAAATTTGTGATTATTGGCGGAAAACGACTTGTTGGAGATGTATTTATAAGCGGCGCCAAAAATGCCGCTGTTGCAGTTATCCCCGCCACCATTCTTGTCGAAGGAACATGCAGAATTGAAAATATTCCTTCCATTGACGATGTTACCGTAATTGTCGACCTTTTGAAATATCTGGGTGCAAAGGTGAAATTTACCGACAAACATACCCTTGAAATTAACTGCGAAAAGCTTAAGGGCTTTTCTCCGCCTCATGATATGGTGAGGAAATTAAGGGCTTCATATTACCTTATCGGCGCGCTTTTAGGGCGCTTTAATCATGCTGAGGTTCCGCCTCCGGGAGGGTGTAATTTCGGAACCCGCCCGATTGATATGCACATAAAGGGCTTTGAGGCGCTCGGCGCAAAGGTCAACATCGACAAGGGCATTGTCGAGGCACACGCCACAAAACTCAATTCCGCTCAAATCTTCCTCGACCTCGTAAGTGTTGGCGCGACGATAAACATTATGCTTGCCGCCGTACGCGCCGAGGGAACAACCATTATCGAAAATGCCGCAAAGGAGCCCCATGTCGTTGATGTCGCAAACTTTTTGAATGCGATGGGCGCGAATGTTAAGGGCGCCGGAACCGATATTATAAAAATTAAGGGTGTTGAAAAAATGACGGGCGGCACATACACAATAATACCCGACCAGATAGAGGCGGGAACATTTATGATTGCCGCCGCCGCAACAGCAGGGGATATAGTTGTCAGGAATGTAATCCCCAAGCATCTTGAAAGCATAAGCGCAAAGCTTGTAGAGATGAATGCCGTCGTCGAGGAATATGACGACAGTATCCGCGTTACAAGGAATCTGCCCTTGCAAAAGGCCAACATAAAAACTCTTCCCTACCCCGGTTTTCCCACCGACCTTCAGCCTCAGATAGTAGCACTTTTAAGTGTCGCACAGGGGACATCAATTATTACCGAAAATGTTTGGGACAATCGGTTTCAATATATAGATGAGCTTCGGCGTTTTGGCGCAAAAATCAATGTTGACGGAAAGGTTGCGGTAATCGAAGGCGTTGAAAGCCTTTCAGGTGCGCCTGTTAAGGCAACCGACCTTCGCGCAGGAGCAAGCATGGTTATTGCCGCTCTTATGGCAAAAGGAATGACGGAAATTCATGAGCTTCGGCATATCGACCGCGGCTATGAAAACCTCGAGCAAAAACTCAGAGCATTGGGCGCCCAGATAGTGCGCCGCGAAAGCGAAGAAACAGATATAGTGGGAGAAGTGATATGACAAGGATTTGCACCCTTTCAAGCGGCAGCAGCGGTAATTGTATTTTTTTGTCGCATAACGGTACGACCGTTTTAATAGACTGCGGAATAACGGGAAGACAGGCGATTGCCTGTCTTCAAAGCATAGATGCCGACCCGTGTGATATAGACTTTATTCTCGTAACCCATGAACATTCCGACCACACCAGCGGTGTCGGGGTTATGTCAAGAAAGTTTAACATCCCCATTATCGCCAGCAGGGGAACATGGAGCGGAATGTCAATCGGAAGGATTGAGCATAAAAACAGATTCACATTTGATGGCAACAAGTCTTTTTGCATAGGTGAAATAAATGTTATCCCATTTGATATTCCACATGATGCGAACCTTCCGACCGGATACCGTTTTGAGCTAGGCACTAAAAAGGTTGCGGTTGCAACCGACATCGGCTTTGTAAGCGAAAGTGTTATAAATGCCGTTTTAGGCTGTGACCTTGTTATTCTTGAGGCTAATCATGACCGCGATATGCTTGTAAACGGGCCCTACCCGTATTATTTAAAGAAAAGAATAGGCGGACAGCACGGGCATCTTTGCAACGACGACGCGGGTGAGCTTGCGGCCAGCCTTGTAAAAAGCGGTACAAAGGAAATAATACTGGGGCATTTAAGCATTGAAAACAACTCCGAAAGCATTGCGTTTAAGACGGTTGAGAGAATTTTGGGGCAAAGCGGAATAAAGACCGGGCGTGATGTTTTAATGAGCGTCGCACCCCGATACTGTGCGGGTAAGGTGGCAGGGCTGTGATTACCGTTGAAATAATCGCGGTCGGAAAAATTAAAGAGGACTATTATAACAAGGCGGTTTCGGAGTACATAAAACGCCTTTCAAGGTATTGTAATCTTAAAATATCCGAGGTTTCGGATTTTCCCGATGATAAAAATTCGGTGCAAAAAGAGGAGGCTCTTATACTGCCCAGATTAAGGGGCGTATGCGTGCCTCTTTGTGTTGAGGGAAAGCAAATGTCAAGCGAAGACCTTGCGGGGTTTATTTCGGACTGCGCCGTTAGCGGCAGGGGTCATATAACCTTTGTTATAGGCGGCTCAAACGGGCTTGGCGACAGGGTTAAAAATGCGGGTGAGCTTAAGCTTTCGTTTTCAAAATTGACCTTCCCCCACCGCCTTATGCGTGTAATGCTTTTAGAGCAGATATACCGTGCGTTTAAGATTATTAGCGGAGAGAGTTATCATAAATAGGTGAAAAAATTTTGATTTTTAGCCAAAAATCATTTAGAAAAAATTAGTTTGACACTTTAATTTTGTAACTTCCATATTGCTTTATGAAAAACCCCTGATGCAAAAGCTTTTCACATCAAGGGTTTTTTGTATATTAAAGCATTATTTAAAGCAATCCGCCGAAAAACGAGACTTTTCAATTTAGCCTATATAAGCGACATGATTTTCATAAAATTAAGCTCTTTTGTCCTGTTCGAAATAATAAACCAGTCAACTATGGTAAGTATACCGCAAAGCCCTACCGTAAGAAGCTTAAGTATGCCCATTGCCGTATCACCGAGCATAAAGCGGTCTATCCCAAGTGATCCCAAAAAAACCGAAACAAGAAGCATTGTCGTAGGGTCCTTAAACTCTACCATGGAAATTGTTGAAAACCTCGAATCATCCATTGCCGCAAGCTTCTCCTTCAAAAACATCAGTTTTTCTTCCGGAAAAAACTTGCTGTTTGACATCATGAACATATCCAGTTTATTCGCATCCATCTTTTTACCCCCACCCTTTTTATTTTATTATAACACAAGTGCAATTCGTAATCGAATTGCTTCACACGGTTTCAATAAATGCATTGGGATAAAGCCGTTAAGGCTTTATTACTTTAATTGCATTTATTATATTCTATTCGGTGAAAATTGTCAATATTTATCGGTTATTGTCAAAGCGGTATTTGCCCCGTCCAAAGCCTGATAATATAAACCATAAAAAACAAAAACCCTACCAAATAAATCACAGCCGCCTTAAGCCTGTTTTTTCCGAACAAAATCGCCCACAGCAAAAACGGCAAGGTAGGGGCAAGGGGATGATAATAAAACGAACCGATAAAATCAAGCTTTAAAAGACTTAAAAAGCTTCTCGTCATTCCGCAGGCAGGGCAAGGGATCCCCGTAGCCCATCTTATGGGGCAGTACACTCCGAACACATTAAGAAAAATAATGTACAAGCAAGCTACGGTAATAATCACAATAATTTTTGTCGCAACCTTTTTTTCCATTGCTTTGTGCATAACAAACATACCAAGCTTTGTTATGCCCTTCCTTTCTTAACACATTAAAAAACGGACCTTGCTTTTTCGGCAAAGTCCGTATTATTTAATCGGCTGTATCGCTGCATGAGATTTTTTCGCATGACTTGTCGATATTCAGCTTTTCAACAATCATATCAACGGCAATATTTGACGCCTCTAAAACATAATCCTTTGCCATAACGATATTTTCCTCGCCGATAATATCGATAATTCCGCCCGCTTTCATTTTGTCATAAATCTCGGTATTTAATCCCGACAGAACAACCATTTTTTTGTTGGCATGTGCAGTCTCCAAATACGACTTTAAAACCTCCAAAACGGTACTGTCAATATCCGTAACGCCCTTTAACCGAAGCACAAAGCCGCACGCACGGTCACTTATCTTTTCAAGCTTTTTGCTTATGTCGTTTGCCTGTCCGAAATACAGATTCCCCTCAAACTGAACAACCAGAATTTTCGTACTATGGCTGTCAATCCAGTCCATGTCGCGTTCTTTGAACCGGCCCTTGTTGTTGATGGACGGAACCAGAATTTTTGTTGTTGCACTGTTGGTGTTTTTAAGATAAATGACAATCGAGATTATTACGCCGATATAAACAGCTATATCAAGCTCAAAAATAAGCGTGGAAATCAAGGTGGCAAAAATAACAATGCTGTCTGCGCCGCCGATTTTCGCCTGTCTTTTTATCTCATCATATTCAATAAGGTTATATGCAATAACCATCATGACCCCCGCAAGCGCCGGAGTCGGAATATATTGAGCATAAGACGAAAAGAAAAACAGTGTAATTGCTAAAAATACGCCGGTAAGCAGAGCCGACACCCTTGTCCTTGCGCCGCCGATATAGTTTGTCGCCGTCTTCGAAAAAGAGCCTGACGATACAATCCCTTTAAAGAACGACGCGGCGATATTCGAAATTCCCTGCGCGCGAAACTCCTGATTAAAGTCAACCTTCTCACCTGTTTTAAGCGAAAGCGCCTTTGAAATACTAACCGCCTCAACAAGCCCGACAATAGCCACGGGAATACTTGCGGCCCATAAATTCCTGTTCAAAAACAGACTAAAATCAAGCAGTGTAAAGGCAGGAAGCGCGGATTCAAATTTTTGAGTAAGCGCAACCCTTCCTTCAAGCCCGAATACGACAACACCAACGCCCATAATAATTATTGCAAGAAAAGGGGCGGGAAGTTTTGGGAAAAACCTTTTCATAGCCAGTATAAACAGCACCGTTCCGCCCGATATCACAAGCGCATATATGTTTGTCCGGGGAAGGTGCCTTATTACCTCCCAAACCTTCTCAAAGGCTATCATCTCGCTAAAATCTTCAATTTTAAGGCCGAAGAACGGCGGAAGCTGACCTATTGCTATAAGTATGCCCGCGCCCGTCATAAACCCTACCATAACAGAGTGAGAAACATAGTCAAGAATCTTACCGAAGTTCAAAACGCCCATCAAAAACTGAATTAGACCGACCATAAGAGTCAGAAAAAACAGCATCATGTAAAACCGTTCACTCAAAAATTCGGTTCCTTCAGGCAGAAACTTTGCTATGCTTCCGACGATTAAAAGCCCTATTGCGTTTGTGGGACCCGTTATAAGATACTGCGAGCTGCTGAAAAGCGAGGATGCGATAATTGCAATAACCGCAGTATAAAGCCCGTATACGGGCGGTATCCCGATAATAAGCGCGCACGCCATACACTGGGGTATACTTACCACAAGCGTTGAAAGGGCCGCTGTTATATCGTATTTTATGTAGCTCTTTTTATAGGTTCTTACCGTTTCTATAATCGGAAAATAGCTTGAAATTTTAGACATTGCCGTATCTTTGCCCTCTTTACATTGGATTTTTGCGTTTTATTCTATATTGACAAACCCTGACATCGCAAAAACTGTCAGCAGCATTACAAACAGACTTATGCCGACAAACAGATAATTCTTTTCCTTAATAAACATTATGATGGCGGCAATAAGCGCCCAGACGGAAACACTGCAGCCCAAGGCAATGGCGAACTGGCCCAGTCCGTCGCCTGTTAATATATTATTAAGGTAAAAATGCCCTCCGGGGAAGCCGCCGGGCAGTCTTGCCCATATCTCTTTGGGAGTTTCTCCCGAAAAGATTGCGCCAAAAAGCAAATTTTGATTCATAAGGGTTGCCTTAGGAGCAAGAAGCATCACAACAGGCGCGAAAAGCGACAAAATGCAGGAGGCAATCGTTATCCAGTGAACAAACGCCCCGAATATAAGCTGAGATTTTGGAATTAAAGGTCTTTCATTTTCATTCATGCCTGTATACCTCCCTTCGATTCTTTGCGTTTTGAGATGTACGCCATTGCAATAACAAAAACTATCATTAACAAAAATACAACCAAGGATGCCTCCGGCGGCACTTTCGGTATAAGTTTAAGTTTTTCAAAGCCGTTTGTAAACAAGCCGAAGCTTGTAAAAAACATAATTCCGATTAAAATCTGTCTTACAAGGCTTGCCCTGATTTTTACAAGAAGGTATGAGCCGAAGTATCCGCCCACAACCTGTCCCGCAAGCCACGGAAGAGCGAAAAGCGGAATAATCGCACCTGTCAAAATGTAAGGCCAGACAGCAATACAATCAACCATACCCAAAATTATACCGCTGTTAGCGGCGGCAACCTTAAGCGGAATGCCAAGCACAAGATTTTGCATAGGCGTTATCGCCCATCCCGCTCCCATTCCGAAAAAGCCGCCCAGAGCGCCTATAAAAATAGCGATTCCGAGCCCCGGAAGAATGTTTTTTATTTTATACTCAACAACGCGTGATTCGGATTCCTCGAAAAACGGCTGTTCAAGCTTTAGCATTTTTGTAAATCTGTCAACCTTCTTTACTATGGGCCAGTCTATTTTTTTACCGCCCACCATATAATATATGCCGATAGCAGTCAGAACAACGCCTAAGGCAATCCTTATGTAGGGGTCACTACCCTTTATTTGTGCAAGAGCAATCGCGCCCCACGCGCCGAACAATGCGCCTATACCCTGACTTACCGTAACGGTCACGCAAAGCTTTAAATTGCCAATGCCCTGCTTTAAGAATATCCCCGTGGATATAAGACCGCTGAACATCGCAACGATAAGACCGGCCGCACGGATAACAACGCTGTCAACACCCGTAAACGCAAGCATAATAGGTGTGAAAATAACTCCGCCGCCTATGCCGCAGATAACTGCGACAAGCGCAATCGCTGTGCTAATCAGAAAAAAAGCGAGAAGCCACAACACCATTGTCATCGTTGGCATTCCCACAACCTCGCCCTTCTCCAAGGCCGCGATTATTGTTAGTGCTATGTAGGAAAGTATCACCGCGAAAATCATTATTACCGCTTCCAGGTAAGGAGTCTTGAACCATTTTGTCAGTAAATTGTTCACCTTGATTTTCCTTTCTTTTTATGATTTTTCCTTTAAGCATAAAGATTGCCGAACACTCATAGCCCGTATATCTTCTGCTTTATCATTGCTTTCATTTTACTTTATTTTTAAGATTTTGTCAAGTGTTGTGGTAACAGCAATCACGACAAACCCATGAACTCTAAATAACATAATACAGATACAATTCATAAAAATTTTTTGGTGCCTGTCATCCTAAGCGAAGGAACCTAAAGATTCTTCGGCGTTGCCTCAGAATGACAGAGTCAATTCACAGGAGAACATAAGAATTGACAAAGTACATGGCTATCCCCCTACACAGCCGGGGATTTCTTTCTAACCGCAAAAACCGGCGCACCCCGTATGGAGTGCGCCGATAAAACTTTTAGTTTTTGTTAAAGTTCGTGTTTCCTTTTTCCCGTTTTAATCCTATCTCTCGTCGAACAGGAAGAATACAACTTCTT
Source organism: Firmicutes bacterium ADurb.Bin193 (assembly GCA_002070105.1). GTDB lineage: Bacteria > Bacillota > Clostridia > Monoglobales > Firm-18 > MWCQ01. The sequence goes on from MWCQ01000003.1 coordinate 146,406, forward strand.
TCAATTCTTCGTCGTACTCACGATACAGAACATATACGGGAGCAATTTCGTCGTAGGAAGCATCGTAGTATACACCATCATCTATATCGAATACATCATAACCTAAAGCAGGTATAACCGCTTTGTTAGCCGCTCCGTTACCGGATTCGATATATGCATAGATGCTTACATCTCCCTTAATTATAAGGTCTTCACCAATTTCGAGCTCGATTCTGCTGCCTTTCTTACCTATAACCTTGCTGAATGTATACCTGTTGTCGCCTTTCACGTAAACTCCATCATCAAAGCCCGGCGCCTCAGTAATATTTCCTGTAACTTTGCCTTCTGAATCCAAGTCTATGGAGGCTATTACTTCAAATCCATTAACTTCATTTTTGCTGTTGAATTGCGGAACTATTATATCGCCTGTGCTAATAGAATTGAATATTGAGTTGGAGTCTCCAAGCAGCTCAACCGTCTTGTTGTTCTGAATAGCGGTAAGCTTCTGAACGGTGACGCCGCTGTCATTCTTCTTGGAAGACTTGCTGATTACCATTGCTATGCCTGTAGCTCCGCTTGTAAGATCGACATCAGATTCAACAAGGATTAATGAAGCAACCTTGTCGGAATTAACATCATATGCCGAAACATTATCCCAAGCTGCTGCATCTTCAACAAGCGCGCTAAGCGGAATAATCTTATAGTCGTCTTCATCATCAGTTCCGGGAGCCTGCAAAATAATTGTTAAATCATCAAAGTATACACTTGTTCCGTCGATGGTGAATTTCTTCTTATCAAGGTCGTAGGTCGCACTTGTATCCGTCTTGTACAGTGTAAGATAATCGGTATCAGCTTTGCCGGTTTCAAGTGTGTTCGGGAATACCAACTTGTTGATCTTGCCTGAGGAGTTAAGACCGAAGGTAACAAGCTGTTTGATTGTATTGTTGCTGTTATCTTTCAATGCATACGGTTTTGTATCGTCAAGAAGATCTTCATCATTTACTTGTTCGTTTTCTTCATAAGTTGTTCCGTCTGTGTAGGATACATTAACTTTTGAAGCAACCTCAAAGGTTTTAACCTCGCCCTTAAAGGTAATCATCTTGATCTGAGTAACCTTATCAAGAGTTCCGGCCTCACCTGCCGCTATGATAAATGCATAGTCGCTCTTTGCTGTTGTTATTCCGTCAAAGTATACGATTCTGCCTGCGATATCAAGATAGAAGGTTCCTTCAGCGCCGAGTTTAATCTTTGAATCCGCATAATAAGGATTAACCTTGTAGTCTTTACCGCCTATGGTGTATATCTTTCCATTCGGATCCGGGTTAAAATCAGTTACGCTTATATCTCTTGATTCTGTAATTTCGCCTGTAACAACATCCCTAAGCAGTGTGCAAACACTGACTGTTCTGTCGCCTCTTCTCTCTTGAATAGCGATAACATCATTTTCTTTAACCGATGACCATTCAACGGGCTTGCCGGATTTGTCAACAAGTGTTGTGCTGTATCTGTCGTCATCCTTGTCAAATATTATTGTTGTTATGTCGCCTTCTTTTCCTTTTGCTCTTCCGGTTGAAACATTAACACTGTCAACTACCATATGCTTATAGCTTGTGATAAATATTTTGTCATAATCAACTTCGTCATCATCGGTATCTTCAAGCACAAATCTGATAACGCCATAGGCTGCTTTAATCAAGGTTTTAACCGATGCATTGGAGTCATCCTTGTATCCGTTGATGTATACATTCGCATTATTCCTGATTTTAAATGTGCTTGTTTTTGTAGCATTGTTTGTTTCGTAATACTTAACCTTAAACACGGTGTTACTACTGATAGTTGTATCGTCTGTAGTGATGTCATCTATATTGCTTCTTGCAATTGTAATTTCGTCAGTAGTTCCGGTATACTTGGTAGTATAGAGAGCAACAGGCTTATCGTCTGAATTTTCGTCGTAAGCCATGTAGACAACAGCCTTTGTTCCCAAAAAGCTCTTAAGGTTTGTGGTTCCGACATCTATTTCAAGACCCTTGCCGGCTGCGAGTTCCCTGTCATCATCATAGTCCTCATCAGCATACTTGTTGCCATAAGCCTTGTCAATAGTAACCTTAACGAGGTTAGCCTTCTTTGCATTGCTAAGCTCATATGATTCGTTAACCGAAACGGCAAGCTTAACTACGCCAAGCTTTTCGGTCATAAGAGTTTTTCTGTAGGTGTCGCCCGAACCGTCGTTGATTACATAATCAACAAAGGTTCCGAAACCTGTTTGTTCCATAATCGGCACATCAAGTGCATTGTATACCAACTGAGCAACCTGACCTCTGTTCATTTTAACGCCGTTTACGCCCTTAACGCCGGTTGTGATACCGTTCTGCTGAGCTATGGTAAGGTAGCCAACAGGATAGTTTCCGCCAGCGGCAAGCTCGTAACCTAACGCAACAACAACCATTTTAACTGCCTGCTCATAGGTAACATTGTCGTTCGGTCCGAATGTTCCATCGCCGTAGCCGTTTATTATTCCGAGGCTTGATGCGATATTAATGTAGCCTGCAGCCCAATCAGTCGAAGCTACATCGGTAAACTTTGTTGCGCCCTTTGCGCCTTCAGCCTGGTCTTCCTGACCTAACATTCTTACTACAATCGCGGCAAATTCAGCCCTTGTAATGTCGCCTTCAGGCTTGAATGATCCGTCTTCATAGCCTGTGTAAAGCTTGAGAGCTACGCCCAGTTCGATTGCTTCAGCATAAGCATGCGAATCCTGAACATCTGAAAATGTGCCGGCAAAAACAACCGTACCCATTAACATTGTTAAGGAAACAACAAGTGCTAATGCTTTTTTGAGATTTTTCATGAAAAATCCTCCCTTATAATAATTTTAATTTTTTTCGAAGAGATTAGGTTAGTTAAGCGACACGGCCCCTTCATCCGTATACGCTTACTTGGCTGGAAAACCGGCACGGTTATCATATGTAAGTTTTTTCTTTGCTAAACAATAATAAAAATGCCGATAATCCGTCTGATACTGTTATGATTATACCACCTGTTATTTGCATCGTCAAGCATTGTAATAGAAATGTAAAACTATGAAACAATACGGTAATTTTCCAATTGGAACGCTATTTCCTGCTGCATTTTACCACAGTACCTATAAAATCACGGAAAAGCGGATGCGGTCTGTTGGGGCGCGATTTGAATTCAGGGTGGAACTGTACCCCCACAAACCATGGATTATCATCATATTCCACAATTTCCACAAGCTTTCCGTCAGGTGATTTCCCCGCTATTTTAAGTCCCTTCTCTACAAGCGCATCTATAAAGTCGTTGTTAACCTCATATCTGTGGCGGTGCCTCTCGCCGATTTTGAGCGTTCCGTAAGCCGCCGCGGACTTGGTTCCTTCAATAAGATTGCACATATACTGTCCAAGGCGCATTGTTCCGCCCTTGTCCTCTACATTCTTCTGTTCCGGCATAAGATCTATTACGGGGTAGGGGGTTGACGGGTCAAGCTCAGAGCTGTGCGCACCCTCAAGCCCTGCTACATTCCGTGCAAATTCGACAACCGCAAGCTGCATTCCCAGACAAATCCCGAAAAACGGGATTTTATTTTCTCTGGCATACCTGACAGCCTGTATCTTACCTTCAATGCCTCTGTCGCCAAAGCCGCCGGGAACAAGTATTCCGCCGGCCTCCGAAAGAAGCTCGGCGGCGTTGTCCGCCGTGACATAGTCCGAATTAATCCAGTCAACAACAACATTTACTCCGTGGGCAATGCCCGCATGTGTAAGAGATTCTACTATACTTATGTATGCGTCGTGCAATGTCACATACTTTCCGACAAGCGCAATCTTAACCTCACCCCTAAGGGTTTTATGTTTTTCGACAATCCCCGACCACTCCGCAAGGTCGGGACATTTACAGTTCAAATGAAGCTTTTTGCACACAACATCCGCAAAGCCCTCAAGCTCAAGCATCAGGGGAACCTCATACAGGCTCTGAGCGTCAAGGTTTTCAATAATGCATTCCACGGGCACATTGCAAAACAGCGCAAGCTTGTCGCGAAGCTCCTTAGGCAAATGCATGGATGTCCGGCAGACAATAATATCGGGCTGAATTCCAAGCCCCAAAAGGTCCTTAACACTGTGCTGAGTCGGCTTTGACTTTTGCTCGCCCGACTTTTCGAGGTATGGAATAAGCGTAACATGCACAAAAACGCAGTTTTCGCGCCCCACATTTATCGCAACCTGCCTGATGGCCTCTAAAAAAGGCAGGCTTTCTATATCGCCCACCGTTCCGCCGATTTCGGTTATTACTATATCTGTTTCCTGTGCTTTTCCTACCTCATATACGCTTTCGATAATTTCGTTGGTTATATGAGGGATTACCTGAACGGTTCCCCCAAGATAATCGCCCCTGCGCTCCTTCATGATAACGCTCCAGTATATCTTACCCGTTGTCTTGTTGCAGTAGGCGCTTAAATTTTCATCAATAAAACGCTCATAATGCCCAAGGTCCAAATCGCTTTCCGCACCGTCGTCCGTGACAAAAACCTCACCGTGCTGATACGGGCTCATAGTACCGGGGTCCATGTTTATGTAAGGATCGAATTTTTGCATTGTCACCCTGAGCCCTCGTGCCTTTAACAACCTGCCAAGCGATGCCGCCGTTATGCCTTTGCCGATGCCGGATACTACTCCGCCCGTCACAAATATATACTTAACCGCCATAAAGCCGCATCCCCTTTAATGAATTTTATACCACTACATTTTAATATTTTTTAAAGTTGGTGTCAAGGCTTTTTAAAAATTCTCTGGAAATAATATCATAAAAGCAATAAAGTTACATATCTCTTGCAAAAGAGTAGCAAAGCGCATAATTCCAACGCGCAAAACCGACATTGTTCCTTGTTTTTCAAGGCTTTTCTGGGGTCACATAAACTGTGTTATAATTATCGTATATTACCATCCCCGGCTTTGCCCCGCTCGGTTTCTTTACATTTTTTACCACGGTGTAGTCCACCGGCACATTTGCCGATTCCTTTGCCTTGCTGAAATATGCCGCTGCCTTTGCAACCTTGACAATGGTGTCGTCCGAAGGGGTCCTGCCGTCGGTTTTAAGAATGGTGTGACTTCCCGGAAAGTTTTTCACATGAAACCAAAGGTCAAAAGCCCGTGCCTCCTTAAGTGTAAGACGGTCATTTTGAAGGTTGTTTCTTCCGATATATATATCAAATCCGTCAACGATAAATTTGTGAGGCTCCGCAGGCTTTTCCTTTCCTCCCTTTGAAGTGCTTGCCTCTCCGGTTTTATAGCCCTGCGAAAACAGCTCGTTTTGTATCTCCCTTAGGTCATGTATGCTTTCCGCCCTCTGTATGCTTTCCCTAACGCTTTCGAGGTATAAAAGCTCGTCCTCGGTCAGCTTCATCTGTTCTTTTGACATTTTTTCCGCATTTTTCGCCTTCCGATACAGCGAGTAATACCTTTGCGCGTTTTGGGAGGGCGAAAGCTCCGGCAAAAGAGGTATTTTTGTAATTTTCATATCGTCAAAAAAGTTTTCAACTTCCGCGCTCTGCGCCTTTTCCTCGATATTATGAAGATTTGTGACAAGCAAATCGCCGTATATCCTGTATTTCTCTCTGTTTTCGCTGTCCTTAATCTTTTGTTGTTGAAGAGCAATCTTTTTTTGACATCTTGCTATATTGTTGTCGACAAATTTCAGTAACCCCGACGATTTCTGACTCATTCTCTCGGAACGGTCGCGTGTTTCGTAAAATTCGTCAAGCGCAGACCAAAGCGTTTCCCTTTTTTCTACGGTTATCTTGCCTTCATACTGACTTATGTCGACGGAATTAAAATCCCAAACCTTGTTTTGACCCTTGAACAAAAGCACAGGGCAGTATTCGCCGTGAGATATTTTGGCGAAAAAGCTTTCAATATCATTCGCAAATCTGATTTTTTCTTCCTTATTAAGAGAAGATATGTCATAAGATACATCGCCAAGTGAGCAATACGCTATTTCCCTTGCGTTCAGCGGCCCCACACCCGTAAATGTATCAAGCAGGAATTTGTCGGCAGGAATGTCCGCGACGCATATAAGGGGGTAAATACTGTCCGCCGATATACCAATGGGGCATACTTTGTTTTGTGACGGGGGCATTTCGTATGCCATGCCAGGCAAAACCTGACGGACACTCGACACCGTAAAGTCAACATGCTTTACGCTTCCCAAAACCCTGCCCTGTCCGTCGACAAGAATAATGTTGCTGTGCCGCCCCATTATTTCCACCGCAAGCTTTTTTTCCGAAAGATCGCCGAGTTCGTCATAGCCTTCGATTTTTATTATAATTACGCGCTCAAAGTCCGGTTGTTCAAAGCCCGTTATCTTTCCGCCCAAAAGATGCTTGCGAAGAAGCATACAAAACATCGGGGCCTTTTGGGGGCTCTCCTTTTGCACCCCTGTAAGATGTATCCTTGGGCTTGAAGAGCTTGCGCTTATTAAAAGGCGGCGGTTTTCGCCTTCGCTTCTTATTAATATATTTATTTCGTCTCTTTCGGGCTGGGTAATTTTGTCAATTCTGCCTCCCGTCAAAGCGTTTTCGAGTTCCCTTTTAACACACGACAATACAATCCCGTCAAAGGCCACCGTTTTCACCCCGTTTCATTGAATCTTGCACAGCCGCCATTCCTTCATCCATCCGTATTTATTGTAAACAAACCGCAAACCATTGTCAAGAAGCAAAAAGCAAAGCCGCAATTCCCGCGCGTCCAAAAACTTACATTTTGCACAAACAAAGGCTTTTTACTATATCTTATTAAGAAAAGCCCTTAAAACCGCAGGTGTTTATTTTGCTTCGCACTAATGTTCCACGTGGAACATTTTATTAAAATTTTTATGTTGTTTTTTTTCATGAATATGGTATAATTAGCTTATACTGATAAATGCCGATAAATGAGGTGACCAAATGAAAGTTATCGCAGTTGCAAATCAGAAGGGCGGTGTCGGAAAAACCACTACTGCCGTAAACGCCTCTGCCTGTCTTGCGGAAAAGGGCAAGCGCGTTCTGATTATAGACATTGACCCGCAGGGGAACACTACAAGCGGGCTTGGGATAGACAGAAAAACCGTCGGTTTTACCGTTTATGATGTTCTTATCAACGGAACGGATATAAAAAAGGCTGTTGTACATACAGCCTGGGATAATCTTGATATCTGCTCATCAAGTATTCATCTTGCGGGTGCGGAAATCGAGCTTGTGTCCGTCCAGGGTCGTGAATTCAGGCTTAAAAATGCTTTGAAAGCCGTTAGGGATGATTATGATTTTGTTATAATAGACTGCCCTCCTTCGCTTGGGTTTCTTACACTTAATGCTCTTGCGGCCGCAAACACGGTTCTTATCCCCATACAATGTGAGTATTATGCGCTTGAAGGACTTTCACAGCTTACCGCAACTATTCGTTCGGTAAGAAAAAGCATAAATCCCGATTTGGATATTGAGGGTGCGCTTCTGACCATGTTTGATGCAAGAACCAACCTGTCGATTGAAGTGGTCGAAGAGGTTAAAAGAGCTTTGCCTCATAAAGTTTGCTCAACCATTATTCCGAGGAATGTGCGTCTTTCCGAAGCGCCGAGCTTCGGTGAGCCGATTATAGCGTACGATACTAACAGCCGCGGCGCAATGTGTTATCGCGCCCTGGCTGAGGAACTTATTGAAAGGATTGGAGGCGTTTGCAATGGCGTTGGGTAAAAAGGGTCTCGGTCGCGGGCTTGACACTCTTATTCCCGGATATGAAGAAAATCCGGATTCAAGCGGCGCCACGGAGCTGAACATTATTGACATCGAACCGCGCAGGGACCAGCCGAGGAAGCATTTTGACAAGACACAGCTTGCCGAGCTTGCGGATTCTATTGCGACTCACGGGGTTATTCAACCGATTTTAGTGGTGAAAAGCGGCGAAAGATATCAAATAATAGCGGGAGAGCGTAGATGGCGCGCCGCAAAGCTTGCAGGACTTAAAGCAATTCCGGCGATTGTGCGGGATTATGACGAATTAAAGGTTTTTGAGGTTTCTCTCATCGAAAACCTTCAGCGCCAGGACTTAAACCCCATAGAAGAGGCGACCGGCTATAAGTCGTTGATGGACAAATTCGGAATGACACAAGAAAAAATAAGCGAGCGCGTCGGCAAGAGCAGAAGTTCGATAGCCAATTCGCTCAGACTTCTTTCCCTTCCCGCCGAGGTTGTGAAAATGGTTGCCGATGGGCTTTTGTCAACCGGTCATGCAAAGGTTGTTCTTTCGGTTTCGGGCGCCGAAAAGCAGCTTCGCTTATCGCAGCACATAGTTTCAAAAAAATTAAGCGTAAGAGAGGCCGAAGAATATGTAAAATCCTTTGAAAAGCAAAAAAGGAAGGATATCAAAGCCCATTCTTCATCTTTTTCCTCCAATTTGTCCGGCTTTGATCTAAAAACATACATTTCTGTTTTGGAGGATGACCTGTCGCAATTTATCGGAACGAGGGTTAAAATACGACATAGCAAGGGCAAGGGCAAAATCGAAATTCAGTATTTTTCCAACGAGGATTTGGACAGAATCATTGATATTATCAAAAATTAAGGTTTGTTGTCATTTAGGGAGTGTCGAAAATTGCTCTAAACGGGCTTTTGTGCCACGCTCAATATGCATTATCATTTGAATATATTGTGCAGCAGAGGGTAAAATATTAAATACGGAAATGTTCCCTTAAAAGAACATTTTAACGGAGGATAACCATGAAGGAAAAAACAAAGTTTATCTGGCTTTACAGTGTTCTGCTTTTTTCGGCGGCTGTTTTGCTTATCCTTATATCGTCTTTGTCACAGTCAAGGCTTTCGCCGAGCGAGACGCTTACACAGCAAAGTGAACAGCAGGCTTTTAATCAGACCGTACAAAAAAGCATTACGGACCTTATAAAAGAAAACGAAGCCCTTAAAGAAAGTCTTGGCAAAGCCAATGACAGAATCAAGACCCTGGAGGGAGAGGCGCAGTCCGCCGAGGCCGAAAGCATAAGCGCAAAGCAGACGAGCGAGGCGACCGAGTTTCTTCTTGAGGCAGAGCTTTTATTTAACAAAGGAAGATATGCCGAGAGCAGGAATACGCTTCAAAATGTTAACGCCCTTATTTTATCGGAGCAAGGCAGGCAGCTTTATGACTGGCTTTCGGACAAACTTATCAAAAAGGGCTATAAACTACAAGGGTAAAAGGAGACGGGAAAATGTTAGACATTAAATTAATCAGGAGTAATCCGGAGGCGGTTATGAATGCGCTTTCAAGGCGGGGCGGGAAATACAGCCTTGACGAATTTTTGGAGACGGACAAACGGCGGCGTGAGCTTCTGGTAGAGGCGGAAGGCCTTAAGGCACATCAGAACGCCGTGTCAAAAAGCATTCCGGCTCTTAAAAAAGAGGGCAAGGATGTTTCTTCGGTTTTTGCCGATATGAAGGAGATTTCCGACAAGGTTAAGGTTATCGACGAAAAGTTGAGAGAACTTGATGCGGAGCTCGAAAGAATTTTGCTTTCACTTCCGAACATTCCGAGCGAAAGGGTTAAAACGGGTGCAAGCGACGAGGACAATGAAGAAATAAGAAAATGGGGCGAGCCTACAAAGTTTTCTTTTGAGCCTAAAACCCATTGGGAACTCGGCGAAAGCCTTGGGATTTTAGATGCCGCAACCGCAGCAAAGGTTACGGGAACACGCTTTACATTTTACAGGGGTGACGGCGCTAAATTGGAGAGGGCTGTTATAAATTTCTTTCTTGACACACACACTCAAAACGGTTATACGGAGGTTTTTCCGCCCTTTATGGTACATAGGAATTCCATGCAGGGCACTGGTCAGCTTCCCAAATTCGAGGAGGACGCGTTTAAGGTTGCCAATACGGATTATTTTCTTATTCCCACGGCTGAGGTTCCCGTTACAAACATGCACCGCGACGAGATTTTAAGTGACAGCGTACTTCCCATTAAATACTGCGCATATTCAGCTTGTTTCAGGGCGGAGGCAGGCTCGGCGGGAAGGGACACGCGCGGGATTATCCGTCAGCACCAGTTTAATAAGGTTGAGCTTGTAAAGTTTTGCCGCCCTGAGGATTCATACAGTGAGCTTGAATCCCTTACGGCGGATGCCGAAAGGGTTTTGCAGCTTTTGAAGCTTCCCTATCGTGTTGTAAGGCTTTGCAGCGGGGACATGGGCTTTTCAAGCGCAATGACTTATGATATCGAGGTCTGGATGCCCAGCTACGGAAGGTATGTGGAAATAAGCAGCTGCAGTAACTTTGAGGATTTTCAGGCAAGACGCGCGGGAATCCGCTTCAGGCGGGAGCAGGGCGCGAAGGCGGAGCTTGTCCACACCTTAAACGGAAGCGGCGTCGCCGTGGGGCGCACGGTCGCCTGTATTATGGAAAACTTCCAAAACGAGGACGGGACAATTACAATACCCGATGTTTTGGTGCCATATATGAATAAAAAAATAATAGGGGGGAAGTAATCCCCCTTTAATTAAAAATTGTATTAAACCTATCCGTTAACCTTGTGTTAGCGGATAGTACTTCTATCATATAAGCGGTACAACAAAAACCGCCTCATTATTACGCTTTATCTTGTCCGCACAGAGATGTGCGGACTTTTCATCTTCAAACAGTCCGAAAACGGCAGAGCCGCTTCCGCTCATTACCGCGCCCTTCGCCCCGTTTTTCAAAAGGTCCTTTTTTATCTCCTCTATGCGCGGATACTTTTTTGCCGTAACGCTTTCAAGAACATTTATCATATTTGCGCCAAGCTCGTTAAGGTCACCATTTCGGATTGCAGAAACCGCACGGTCTATATCGGGCCTGATTTTTACTTCGCTTTGTATAAAGTTTTGATACCCCCATTTGGTGCTTACGAAAAAGGAGGGTTTTACGATTACCGCAAAGCCTTTAAGCGCCGGAACAATAGGGGTTAAAACCTCTCCCAGCCCTTTTGCCACGCAGGTTCCGCCCGTGAAGAAAAACGGCACATCGGCGCCGAGGGTTACGCCGATTTTTTCAAGCCTCTCTTTTGAAAGCTCCGCCCCATAAAGACCATTAAGACCATTTAAAACCGCCGCCGCATCGGCGCTTCCTCCCGCAAGACCTGCCCCGACGGGTATGTTTTTATGTATTACAATTTTTGCGCCGCCCTTTATAGCGGTTGCCGTAAAAAACGCCTGCGCCGCACGGTATGCAATATTTCGCTCATCGTTCGGAACAAAGGGGGAATCCGTATAAACCTCAATTTTTTCCGCCTTTGTTATTTCTATTTCATCATATAAGGCTATCGTCTGCATTATCATTTCCAGACTGTGATAGCCGTCGGGCCTTTTCCCGACTATGTCAAGAGCGGGATTAATCTTTGCGGGCGCTTTTATTATCAATATTTACACCTCTTAGTTTTTTAGTTAAATCATAAAATCCTGCGGTCTTTTGCCCATTCCGAAATGGTATAAAATGGCTTCAACCGTTCTTCTCGATGCCTCGCCGTCGCCGTAAGGGTTTACAGCATGCGCCATTTTTGCGTATTCTTCGGAGTTTGTCAAAAGGGTGTGTGCCATATTATATATGTTGTCCTCGTCAACCCCCGCGATTTTTACAGTGCCCGCCCGAACAGCCTCCGGTCTTTCGGTTTCGTTGCGCATAACCAGTACAGGCTTGCCTAGCGAGGGGGCCTCCTCCTGAAGCCCGCCGGAATCCGTCATAACTATAAAACAGCGGTCTATCGCATTGTGCAAATCACGAACGCCGACAGGGTCAATAAGGCGTATCCCCGCCGTGTTGCCAAGTATTTCATAGGCAGTCTCCCTAACGGCAGGGTTGGGGTGAATGGGATAGACAATCTCCACATCCTCAAAATCAGCAGCAATTCGCTTTAATGCCCTGCATATATTTTTAAGCGGCTCTCCGAGGTTCTCGCGCCTGTGCGCCGTTACGATTATAACCCTTTTTCCGCTTTTATAAGCGTCTGCCATGCTGTCGCAGAGATTATAGTCCTTTTGTACCGTGGTTTTTAGAGCATCAATAACCGTGTTTCCGGTTATAAAAATATTGTCTGGGGGAACATTCTCGTTTAAGAGATTTTTTCTGTTGTTTTCGGTCGGAGCAAAGTGAAGGTCGGCAAGCTGGCCGGTAAGTCGCCTGTTTATTTCTTCGGGATAGGGCGAATACTTATCGAATGTGCGCAGTCCCGCCTCGACATGCCCCACCTCAATCTTATTATAAAATGCCGCAAGCGCGCCGACAAAGGTTGTGGTCGTATCGCCGTGAACAAGCACAATATCCGGCTTCGCCTTGCTTAAAACCCTGTCAAGCCCTTCAAGCGCGCGGGTTGTTATCCCATTAAGGGTCTGCCTTGCCTTCATAATATCAAGGTCAAAATCAGGCGTAATGTTAAAAATGTCAAGAACCTGATCAAGCATTTCCCTGTGCTGCGCCGTTACACAGACCATGTCGTCTATTTCAGGGTGTTTTTTTAGCTCCAAAGCAAGCGGCGCCATTTTTATAGCCTCCGGTCTTGTACCGAAAACCGTCATAACCTTAATTCTTTTCATCGTCAATCTCTCCTCCGCCGCTATGCACCGGCATAGGGCTTTATAACGCCAACGGACTGATAATTTTTCTGTTTCAGAAATATTTTCTCGTCATAACGCGTTTCAACTCGGCGGGCATATACCCGCCGAGTTATATATTGTGTGCTCTGTTATATCTATTCGGTATCCTTACCGACTTCTTCATTTTTTTTGTTCAAAAGCCCAACGCCTGCCCAGACAAGCAGAACAACCGAAAAAATCAGTATAATCGCCCTTGTTGCGCCGCTTACCATAAGAACGACGGCGCTCATTGACAAAAGTCCGCTTGCTATGCAGAGAATTGTTACCGCCTGCCTCTGGTCAAAGCCCATATCTATAAGCCGGTGATGAAGATGCCCTCTGTCCGCGGACATGGGTGACTGCTTTTTCAAAAGCCTTCTTACAATGGCAAAAAGCGTGTCAAAAATCGGTATTCCGAGTATTAAAAACGGTACTGCAAAGGATATAACCGCATAGCCCTTGAAAAGGCCCATTATACTGACGCACGCAAGTATATATCCCAAAAAGGTTGCACCGGTATCGCCCATTATAATCTTCGCAGGGTGAAGGTTGTAGGGCAAAAAGCCGAACGCCGCGCCCGCAACCGCCGCAGTCACAATCGAAATGTTTGTTTCTCTTGTCATAAGCGATATGGCAAAAAGGGATATACAGGATATTGACGAAACGCCGGCGGCAAGCCCGTCAAGCCCGTCTATAAGATTTACCGCATTGGTAACGATAACTATCCATAAAATCGTTGCGGGAACAGACCAAATTCCGAGCGCAATATACGGTTTTTCGCTTAGCATATGCGGATTCGTGAAATAGGTGATTTCAATGCCGTGCAATACCGCAACCGTCGCCGCAAAAATCTGGACGATTAGCTTCGGAAACGCCTTAACGCCCACAACATCGTCCAAAATGCCGAGCGCTACTATTATTACGCTTCCCAAAAGCATACCCCTTATGCTTCGGTTAATGTCGCAAAAGCACAGGATAGCAACAATAAAGCCGTAAAATATGGCAAGTCCGCCTATGCGGGGCAAGGGAGTTTTGTGCATTCTTCGGTCGTCCTTCGGTATGTCCATTGCGCCTATTCGAGGTGCAAGGCTTTTTACAATCGGTGTTGAGGCGAAGGATACCAAAAACGCAACCAGAATTGTGAATAAAAGCCTGAGTAAATCATATTCCATTCCCTAAAGCACTTCCCTTTTTATAATGATTTTATCTTTCGATAAAGCCGATTTTTTTGTAAACCTTACGCAAGGTTTTTGCCGCAAGATATTCGGCCCTTTTTGCGCCCTCTTTGTAAGTTTTTTCAACATAATCCTTGTTTTTCGAAAGCTCGTCAAACCGCTGTCTGACCGGACGCAGACAGTCAGCCACGGCTTCGCCGACCGCCGCTTTAAACTCACCGTAGCCACGGCCCGAAAACTCTTTTTCGACCTCGGGAATAGTCTTGTCCGTCACCGCGCCGTATATGGTAAGAAGATTGTTGATTCCGTCTTTGCCCTCTCTGAAAACGATTTCACCCTCACTGTCGGTCACAGCCCTTTTAATTTTTCGAATTATCGTGTCGGTGTCGTCAAGCATTGCGATATAGCTGTTGGGATTTTCATCCGACTTACTCATCTTTTTGGTAGGATCCTGAAGGCTCATAACCCTTGCGCCGACCTCTCCGATATAGGGTTCGGGAACGGTAAACACATCGCCGTAAATGCCGTTAAAACGAATGGCAATGTCGCGGGCAAGCTCCAGATGCTGTTTCTGATCGCTTCCCACCGGAACCAAATCGGTTTGATATAAAAGAATATCGGCCGCCATAAGTATGGGATAGGTGAAAAGCCCGCTGTTGATATTATCGGCATGCCGCGTGCTTTTATCCTTAAACTGAGTCATCCTCGAAAGCTCACCCATATATGTGTAGCAACCTAAAACCCATGCAAGCTCTGCGTGCTGGGGAACATGGCTTTGGAAAAACAAAATGTTTTTTTCGGGGTCTATTCCGCTTGCGATATAAAGCTTTAATATTTCAAGCGCACGCCTTTTAAGCTCGGCAGGGACTTGCCGAACCGTTATCGAATGAAGGTCAACCACGCTGAAAAGACAGTTATAATCATACTGAAGCTTTGCCCAGTTTCGCAGCGCCCCTATATAATTCCCCAATGTTAAAAACCCGCTTGACTGAACACCGCTGAAAATCGTTTTTTTATCTTCCATAGCCTTTTATAATCTCTCCTAACGCTTTAATTCCGGTTTCTATCTCCGCCTCCGATGCCATCGAAAAATTGAGGCGGAAAGCGCTTGTCTTTTGGGTCGGGTCGGGCATTGCCGAAGCACCCGGCACAATCGCAACATTCTTATCAAGGCAGGCGGCCGCAAAAGCGCTGCTGTCCGCATCGCCGCCAAGGTCACACCACAAAAACAGACCGCCTTCGGGGTGCGTCCTCGACACGCTGTCGGGGAAATACCTGTCCATACATTCGTGCATAAAGGCGCATTTTTTTCCGTTTATTGCCGCGCTTGCCTTAATGCGCTCGTCTATATCGTATTTTGAAAGGAATTCGTCTATCATCATCTGGGGAAGAACCGATGTGTGAACATCCGAAACCTGCTTGCACACAACCGCCTTTTCAACAAGGTCTTCATTGCCCAAAAGAAAGCCGACACGAAGCCCCGGCGACACCGTCTTTGAGTAGGAACCCACATATAAAACCCTGTTGTCCTCGTCCATGGATTTTATTGAAGGCACATTTTCACCCGCAAAGCGAAGCTCCCAATACGGGCTGTCCTCAAGTATAAACACATCATGCTTTTTAGCAACCGCCAAAAGCCTTTTCCGCTTATCAAGCGACATCGTAATACCCGAAGGATTCTGAAATGTGGGGATTGTATATATAAATTTAATGTTTTTGTTTTGTGAAAGGGTTTTATCCAAAGCCTCTATATCCATTCCGTCCTCCTCCACGGTAACGGAATAAAGCCTTGCGCCGTAAGAACGAAAAGCATTTAATGCGCCTATAAAGCTTGGATTTTCACAGGCAACGCCGTCGCCCTCGTTTATCAGGGATTTTGTAACAAGCTCAATCGCCTGCTGTCCGCCGCTTGTAATAATAAGAGAGTCTTTATCGTTGCCTATACCCGCATTTTTAAGGCGCGCCCTCGTTTTTTCCAAAAGCGGAGCATACCCCTCGGTTATGCCGTACTGAAGCGCGGTTACGCCCTTTTCGGCCAGTATCCTTGCGGCAATCTCCGAAAGCTCTCGGTTTGGGTATGTTTTAGGGTCGGGCATTCCGCCCGCCAATGATATCATGCCCGGACGGGAAAGCGCTTTAAACGCCGCCCTTATGGCAGACCCGTGGAGGTCCGAAACTCTGTTGGCAAACTCGAAATTTATCATATAATATGTTCCCTCCGCCGTTTAGTCAAAATTTTCACTCCCTACATAACATCACCATAATACCACACGAAAGCGTTATTTACAAGATTTTTTCTTGAAAAGTTATTTGCGTAATTAACGCCGGACAAATTAAAAACTCTACCAAACAAAAAAATCCGCAATTCACATAATGAAAATTGCGGATTCACGAATATTTTTTATGTTTACAAAAGACCGTACGGTCAGGTTCTATTTTTGGTTGACAATACGGCAAAAGCACAAAAGGTCATTATATAGCTTTTCTATGTATTTCATAATTTCCTTATCCTCGCGTGGCCTATTGACATCCGTCTCCAACACCGATTCTATAATTGTTGAAGCGTTTATCAGCTTTTGGTATTCCATAATATCACTCCTTCAAGCAACATTATAGAATAATTGCCATTATTTTACAACAAAAACCGTTCGACTAATTTTTGCATTTTTCGTATTTTGACGCTATTTCCATAAGAATTTCCTTTTTATTAAGCTCCGGATTCTTAATGACTTTGGAAAGCAACATACGGAGGGTTCTTCCTATTTCGCTGCTTCTTAAACCTATCGCCTTCATATCATTACCGTTAACGGCAAGGTCTTTAAGCCTTACAGGCTCATTTTTTCGCAATACCTCGCAATAGATATCCCAAAGCCTGTCAAGCTCTTCGATCCGTTGCTGAGCATACTTGGGATTTTGCGCAATAATGTCGCCCCTTTGTAATGTCAAAAGGTCTTTAAAATCAACATCTTTAAGGCTTGATATAACCCTTTTTACCGCCGTTTCGGTAGGCTTAATCTTAATGCGGTGCATTCTGATAAGTCCCGTTACGGCATTTATTAATTTCCTCGGCATCTTAAGTCGGATAAGAATCTCTCGTGCCAATTCAGCAGAAACAATATCATGTTTCGGAAAGGTATGTATTCCGTGTATGTCCGTCCGCTTTGTGTCGGGCTTTCCGACATCGTGCAAAAGCGCGGCATAACGCAGTATCGGCGTTTTTGGGACATTGTAAACCGTCTCAATAGTGTGCAAGCCCACATCAAAAATATGATTAGGGGTATTTTGCCACACCGAAAAGCACCTTGAAACCTCGGGAAGAATTATTTCCCCCACGCCTGTTTCGAAAAGCATTTCAATTCTGTTGTCCGCCATAATAAGCTTTGTAAGCTCGCCCGCTATACGCTCATAGCTTATGTTGCGCAAAAGCTCTTTGTTGTTACAAATCGCTATATATGTCTTGTCCTCTATCCCGAAGTTAAGCGTTGCCGCAAAGCGAAGCGCACGGAGTATGCGAAGGGCATCCTCGCCAAAGCGCTCGTTTGCATCCCCGATGCAGCGCAAAACCCTTTTTTCAAGGTCATTTATACCATGACACAAATCAATAAAGCCGAACCTGTGATTGTATGCAAGGGCATTTATCGTAAAATCGCGCCGGATAAGGTCGTCATACAGATTCGTGGTGAAGCTGACCGTTTCCGGCCGCCTGTAATCCTTATAATCTCCTTCCGTGCGATAGGTTGTTATCTCTATCGGCAAGCTTTTTATAAACACCGTCACCGTACCGTGTTTTATCCCCGAATCAAAATGCTTTTTGAAAATTGTTTTAACCCGATCGGGAAGAGCGTCTGTTGCGACATCCCAATCAAGGGGTTCGGCTCCCATAAGAGTATCCCTTACCGCACCGCCCACGACAAACGCATCATATCCGTTGGCTTCAAGCATCCGCATTGCCTCTTCGACATGCTCAGGCAGTTCCATCTTTTGCATAATTGATTACAAATTCTCCTAACTTCTGGGCGGCGTGAGGCTTACCCATATACTTTACAACCTCACGGGACAGATTATACCGCCAGTTATTCATTAGCATCTGATAAAGACACACATCAACAGGACAGGTTCTTGTCATTTTCATTGCGATTCCGTTGTTCAAAAGAAATTCTGTATTGCGCTCCTCCTGACCGGGAATAGGGTTTACCAGAATCATCGGAAGGCATTTTGCGAGCGCCTCCGAAACGGTAAGTCCGCCGGGCTTTGTAACCAGAATGTCAGCCGCGTCCATCATTATATCCACATTGTCCACATAGCCGTGGTTATATATTTTTCGGTTTGTGACAATTTTATCTATACTCCTTTTCGCACGGGCGTTTGTACCGCAAACACATATAATCTGAAAATCGACATTAAGCTTATCCATCCGCTTAATGTGCTTTGCAATGTTTCCGTAGCCCATGCTTCCGCCCATGACCAAAATAGTAGTCTTATCCTCTATTCCAAGCCTCGCTCTTGCCTCGCTTTTCGAAATCTTTTCGGCAAACTTTTTGTGAATCGGAATTCCGATAGGCAATATTTTGTCGGGCGAAATTCCCTTTTTCTCCGCCTGAAGGGTCAAAAGCTCCGACGCGGTGACATAAAAGTCAAGCTCCGTTTCCTCCCAGTAGGGATGTATCGTAAAATCTGTCACTATCCCTATTTTTAGCCCGTTATACTGCTTTATTCCGGTTATTACCTGGGCAGCGAAAACATGGGTCGAAATTACGACATCGGGCTTGTAATCCTCAAGATACTTTATAAGCTTGCGCCCCATCAGCGCAGAGGCAAGTCGGGACATAAACTTTTCCCTGTTCTTTTCGTTTTTTTCCGCAAGTGCGTAAAACCCTCCGTAGGCAAGGGGAATATGCTTCGTGGACACTAAATATCCCCTCGACACAATCTCCTTAAACGCAGGGTCAACATACTCTATTACATCAAGAATCCGGCACTCGACATTCCTGTCCGAAAAATAATCGGATATTGCCATAGCCGTCTGATGATGGCCCTGCCCCGCAGTAACGGTTAAGACCAGAACCTTTAACTCCGACAAATCGGACTCCTCCTTTTGCATGTTTTCCATGCAGCTCTAAAGACGCGCAACTCGCATGTGCATCTAATTATATTTGTTGTTTCCGTTTTATATGGATATTTTACTACAAAACAAAAAATTTAGCAACAGTGTAACCAAAAAATGTCAAGATTCATAATATATTACTGAAGGACCCAAACATTTAAAAAGGAGTTGAAACATATGGCATTATTCGGCGGATGTAACTGCTTCGATGGTGATGACACAATTTTATGGTTTATCATTCTTTTCTTGCTGATATTCTGCAACAATTTCGGCGATGTCCGAGGATCAAACTGCTAAGTGAAGCGGCTTTTATTACAAAGTCAAAAAGTATACAAAACTGCTTCTTGAAACAAACGCCCCTTTTTGAGGCGTTTGTTTCTTAATTCAAAAACATATATTAATTGGAAAGTGTTTCGGCGGAAAACACAGGCGAATACCATTTTCTCAAAAAAGCAAAATTGCACAAATTTTGTGCAACTTTGCTAAAAATTAAGTTTTGGGCGCAAAGCTCGGGCGAATTCTGTTTTCACAAAAGGCGCCGAAATTATGCATTTTTTTATAATTTCCTATAAGTTAAAACAGCGGGCATTGCCCGCTTATTAAGTATTGTTATAATCTTCAAAGTCTTTAAACCTTTAGCTATAAATTCTTTTTCCGTCCTTTATTCCGTTTATGTAAAAATAATTCATTATATATTCACTCTCTGCATTTTTGGTGCAGATATAATCGTCTAGAATAAGCCAGTTTTCTTTATTTACAGCACATTTTAAACATTTTAGCGCATTATAATTTTCGTCGGCAAGCTTTAAATACTCCTTGTCGCTCATAAGACTTTTTTCCAATTCGATAATCCTGTTATTTGTATCTCCATCCTTATGTATATCTTCGACAGTTAGCATTTTAACACCCTACCTTTCGTTCACGAATTGAAAACTTATAATTAAATTATACACTCTTTTTGCGTTTTGTCAACACGTTTTTGATTATTTTGTCATATTTTCTCAAATAATGTAATTGTAACTTGTGTTTTTCGAAAATTATATGTATAATATAGAGCGGAGGTGAAAAAAATGAATTTATCGGATAAATTGAGATCACTTCGTCTTCAAAAAAAACTGTCTGCGACTTTTGTGGCTAAACAGCTTGGTATTGCTAAATCCACGCTTTCAAACTATGAAAAAGGAATTCGAGCACCCAAGGGAGAGATGCTTAGCAAATTTGCAAGGCTATACAACACTTCTTTGGATGACTTGTTTAATATGGAGAAAACCGCCGGTTGCGAAAATTTTCACACATATCTTATTGCAAATAATCATCTTATTCCTATTTTAAGCACTATTGTTTCCAACGAGCCGTTGATTTGCGAAAAATACATTATCGGATATACGGACCTGAGCAGCGAATATATCGGCAAGGGTGATTATTTTGGGCTTTATGTTAAGGATGACAGCATGAACAACAAAAGAATCTGCGAGGGGGATATAGTTATCGTAAGAAAACAAAATCATGTTCAAAACGGAGAAATCGGTGTTGTTTTAATAGAGGGACAGGAAGCATCGATTAAAAAATTTTTACGACAAACAAAACCATAACCTTGATGCCAAGCAGCTCAAACCCGATACATAAAGTTCGAATTATTGATATTAACGAGGTAAATGTAAGTATACTCGGTAAGGTTGTGGAGGTGAAAATAAGCATTAACAACAACTGAATATTTACGCGTAGCGGGATTTTTGAAGGTAACAACAATATTATCCAAAATTTACTTGCTCCGTTTCCCCGTTAAAAGCCAATAATAATAACGGGGAGGTTTATCATGAAAAATTCAACTTTGAAAATATTTTTAATTATTGCTTTTATATCATTGTTATGCGGTTGCTTTTCTACCCACGAAACCGAAGTGATTCAAGGGGCGGGCTACAAAAACAGCAAAATTCAGTGGGGTTTCAAAAAAATTGAAGGGAAGTGCCCCGAGGTTCCTTCACAGTGGAGTGAGCTTTTAAAAAAATACGACGGTTTTTACACCGGAGATACCGCCTCGAAAAAGCTGTATCTTACCTTTGACGAAGGCTACGAAAACGGTATGACAGCGCGTATTCTTGATATTTTAAAAAAGGAAAATGTTACTGCTGCGTTTTTTATAACCGGTTCCTATTTAAAAACGCAAAAAGAGCTTGTTTTGAGAATGGTAAACGAAGGACATATTGTCGGTAATCACACACGAAATCATCCGAGCATGCCGGAGGTTTTGTCGGATAAAAAGCTAATGGAGGAAATAAGCTCGCTAAACGACGGTTTCTTTAGTCTTACAAGTCTTAATATGAAATATCTGCGCCCTCCAAAGGGCGAATTCAGCGAAAGAACACTTGCGATCTCTCAAAAAATGGGGTATAAAACGATTCTTTGGAGTAACGCCTATGTCGACTGGGTCAAAAACGGCAACACAAAGCAAAACGCGTTCAACAAAGTAACAAAATACCTGCACGGAGGATGTATCATTCTGCTCCATGCCGTATCGGAAGAAAATACCGAAGCATTGTCTGAAATTATCAGTTTCGCAAGAGAAAAGGGTTATACATTTGTCAGCTTGGATGATTTGTAATAGTCAGTAATATATAGCTCTGCCTTATATTATTTAACAGAATACCGAACCCCCGAAAGGAACATTATAAGAACAAGGGGGTGCAGGTAAAATGACAAAAAGAAAAAAACTTCTCTCTCTGTCGGTTTTTTTAACTATTGTTTTTATATTCAATATTTATTTTACTATACCAAAAAGTGTTACGCTTCAGGAGGGTGAGGTATACGATTTCCCGCCGCTTGTTCAGGCATCTAAAGATACACAGGGTATTCAGCTTAAGCTTTTCGGCTTCTTGCCGCTTAAGACCGTACAGGTTAACACAGTAGAAAAAACAGAGCTTATCCCGTGCGGCAATACCGTGGGGATACGAATCAGCGTCGACGGTGTTATGGTTGTAGGGTTTTCGGATTTTCGCCTTGCGGACGGAAAGAAGATTTGCCCCGCAAAAATCGGCGGATTAAAGGAAGGCGACATAATAAAAAGCGTTAACGGCGTTAGGGTAAGCAATATTTCAGGCTTTTCCGGGGAAATAAACTCCTTAAACGGAAAAAGCGCAAAGCTTGAGGTTGTACGGGCCAATGCGGTTCACTTGCTTTCGGTAACGCCCGAATTCTCAAAAGAAGACAATGCTTACAGAATAGGTGCATGGGTTCGCGACAGCACCTCAGGAATAGGGACGATAACATTCATAAATCCCAAAAACAATACTTTCGGCGCGCTCGGTCACGGAATAACAGATGTTGATACAGGCAAGATTATTCCCGCCGACGGGGGCGATGTTATTCTTTCGAGGATTGTAGGAGTTAAAAAGGGTTTAAAAGGTTCGCCCGGCGAGCTTAAGGGTATCTTTTCGCTGTCAAAAACAATCGGCAATGTTTTGGAAAACCGTGAAACAGGTGTATATGGTAAAATAAGCGGCATTGAGTACCCAAAAAAGCCGATTCCGACCGCAATGCGGTCTCAGATAAAAACAGGACACGCAACAATTTTATCCGGAATCGAAAACGAGAGGGTTGAAGAGTATGCGATAGAGATCCAAAAAATAATGAAAAACTCGGTAAACAACAAGGGTATGATTATAAAAATAACCGATGAAAAACTTCTTAAAAAAACCGGAGGCATAGTACAGGGTATGAGCGGTAGTCCGATTCTTCAGAACGGGCTTCTTGTCGGCGCGGTAACGCATGTGTTCATCAACGACCCGACAAGAGGTTATGCGACATTCATAGACCTTATGTTAAACGATACAATTATCGACTAAAAATTTGTGCAAATCAGACAAATGTGAATATTTTACAAAAAATACTTGAAATATTTTTCGTAAAGTAGTATAATGCTGACAGTTGACAAATTACCAAATTTTAGGAGGATTGATGATGGATAAAATAAGGTTGGCAATAGCAGACGACAGTAGGGATTTTTGCAGAATAATGAAGGATTATATCGCTACCGTTCCCGATATTGAGCTTGTAGGAATCGCTTCCGATGGGCTTGTAACTTTAGAGCTTGTCGAAAGCAAAAACCCCGATGTTTTGCTTCTTGATAATGTTATGCCGTTTTTGGACGGTCTCGGTGTTCTTTCCAAGCTTTGCGAGTCGGGTATAAAAGAAAGGGTAAAGATTATTATGATAAGCGGAAGTCTTTCCGACGATTTTGTAATAAATGCAAGCAAGCTTGGCGCGGATTATATAATGTCCCGAAGAATGAGCGCCGAAGAAATCGTTGTTAAGGTTCGAATGGTTATGGAAACGCCGGAGCTTGATTCATACTCAGCTATGGGCACAATTCCCGTAGGGCCAGCACAGTTCGGAAGAGCCGTACAAAGCTCTTTTTCGCAGGGAATGATAAACGACAATGCGGGGCGCCCTTCCTTCAGGTCTCCGGGAATTATGAAAAGAGTATCTCCCGATATCGAAAAAACCGTTACAACCATTATTCATGAAATAGGCGTTCCGGCACATATCAAAGGATATACTTATCTTAGGGAAGCGATTATGCTTGTTCTTAAAGATACAGACCTTATAAACTCCATTACCAAACAGCTTTATCCCACCGTAGCAAAAAAACACAACACTTCGTCAAGCCGCGTTGAGCGCGCCATACGCCATGCAATAGAGGTCGCCTGGGACAGAGGCGATACGGAAACGCTTAACAATCTTTTCGGCTTTACCATCAACCAAAACAAAGGCAAGCCTACCAACAGCGAATTTATCGCAATGATTTCGGATAAATTAAGACTTGAAATGAAAGGTATCGGTTAATATAGCGTTGCAACAGACACCCTGTTTATATAAATCTTCGCTTACGCTCGTGCGGTGAGCGTAAGCGAAGACGGACTGATTCCGCAAAAAAGCGGAAATCAAATGATTTTTCGCTATTATATACTATTGATTAAAAAAGTGCCGACGGCACTTTTTTAATTTTTCCCTGCGGTCTGGCGGCTTGTGATTTTTCGCCTAAAAATTTAATATTTCAAGGTAAAAAACAGCCTCGGCCGATTTTTTTGTTAAAGGAGTAAAAAATAACTCAAAATGCTTGAAAAATCGTTTGTTTTTTGGTATAATGGACAGGCATATAAGTGTGTATTGCTTACTCCCCGGACTTTACCTTATAATACCATTTTACAACAGGATGAATGTCTTTCTCTGCATGCATTATCGTCCGGTATGGTAAGCACCCGAATATCCAAATCCGTAAAGCAATGGCGATTGATATATGCTCCATCGGCTTTATTGCTTTTGTTTTTTCGCCGTCAGACCTACGCTCTGATGCGTTAGCGGTTTTATTACTTTTATTACAATATGCCAGAAAGGCAGATGATTTAAAAAATGAAGACAGCTTCCGAGCTTTGGGAAGACGCATTGCCTTACATTAAAAAAAATGTTTCTTCAACAGGTTTTGCAACAGCTTTTACTAAGGTGCGTCCATCGGACATTACAAAAAATACCTTTGTGCTCTCCGTAAACCATGATATTTACAGGGACATGCTTGAGATGTACCGCGATATTATTGTTGATGCCGTTGCCATTGCAAACGGTTCTGCTATGGAACTTGAAATCATAACCGAGGATGAAGAAGCGAAAAAAGAAAAGGAAAAGGTCTCCGCTATCAGAGGAGAGAGCGTTTTAAACCCCAAATTCACCTTTGAAAACTTTATAGTCGGAAAAAACAACGAATTTGCCTGCGCTGCCGCCTACAACATTACCGCAGGTCCGGTCAGCGATTCATACAACCCTCTTTTGATATACGGAGGAAGCGGTCTTGGAAAGACACATCTTCTTCACGCCGTGGGGAATGCGATTTTAGAGAAAAATCCCGTTGCAAATGTTATGTATGTAACCTCCGAAAAGTTTATGAACAGCTTTATTGAATCCATCAGGAATGAAACGAGCAAGGCTTTTCGCGAAAAATTCCGCACGATTGATGTTCTTCTACTTGATGATATTCAGTTTTTTGCGGGAAAGGACGGGACTCAGGAGGCATTTTTCCACACCTTTAACGAGCTTGTAGGCAACAACAAACAAATTATGATGACATCCGACCGACCGCCGAAGGATATTTATCCTCTTGAAGAAAGGCTTCGCACACGGTTGTCCGGAGGGCTTATGGCCGACATCAAGCCGCCAGATTATGAGACGCGCATAGCCATACTTCAGTCAAAGGTAAAAAGCGCAAAGGTTTCCATTCCCGATGAAATTTTTGATCTTGTGGCACAGCAGGTTAAAAGCAATATTCGTGAGCTTGAGGGTGCAATACGCACTATCGTGGCCTACAGCGAAATCAGCAAGAAGGATATAGAGCTTGACACCGCAAACAGGATTTTAAATGATTATTTTTCATCGTCACACAAGAGGAAAATTGACGCGGACTACATAATAAAGCAGGTTGAAAACTATTTCAACTTAAAAGATGACGAGATTAAAAGCAACAAGCGGGACAAGGAATATACATATCCGCGCCAGATTGCAATGTATATATGCAGAGAGCTTACCCAGCTTTCCCTGCCGGAAATCGGCAAGGAGTTCGGCGGGCGCGATCATTCCACGGTCATGCATTCAATAAAGAAAATTAAAAGCATTATGCAAAAGGATCTTGATTCAATGAGAACGATAAACGACCTTATAAAAAATATAAAGAGCAGCGAGGGCTGACGGACAAACCTTTGTAAATCCACCGGCTTTCCACAGAATTATCACTATCAACATGATGCTTCCTGTTGAAGCTTGTGGGTAAAAAAACGGGCACTGCTTTCCCTGTGAAAACTGTTTATAACAGGGCCCGAAATCCACAGATAATAACACAACCTTAAAGCCCGGTACCATACGGATGTCACGGCTTTTCCACAGGATGAACAACACTTATTATTGGTATTCCTAAAAAAATATATCTATTGCTATTGCTTTGCATGAAAGGGGATTATAAAATGAATTTTGTATGTGACAGAGTTGCCGTAACCGATGCAGTCGGAATCGTTCAGAAGGCCGTGGCTTCACGCTCTACCCTTCCCGTTTTGGAGGGTATTCTTATTAAAGCAAGTGAAGGCAGGGTTGTACTTACCGGCAACGATTTGGAAATCGGTATTGAATGTGTGATTGCAGCGGATGTTTCCGCACCCGGAAAGGTTGTCGTAAACTCAAATCTCTTCGGAACGGCTGTAAGAAAAATGACCGGTGACACCATTACGGTAAAAATGCTTCCGAACAACGCCGTTTCGATAAAATGCGGAAATTCCGAGATAAAACTTAACGGAATAAATGCCGAGGAGTTTCCCGAAATTCCTAAGTTTGAAACGGAATTTGACATTGTTCTGTCGCAAAGAGAATTTAAAAGCCTTATAAGACATACCATATTCGCTGTCGGTACCAACGAGGCAAAGCTTATTTTGACCGGTTGCCTTTTAGAGGCATCGGGCAATAATGTAAATATGGTGGCTGTGGACGGATTCAGGCTTGCTCTTAAAAAGGTTGTAACGGAGGAAAGTAGCGTAAGCGGATATTTCGGTGATGTATCCCTTGTCATTCCTGCAAAGACATTAAGAGAACTTAACAACATTATTGTTGACCGTGACGATAAGATTATTATTAAGTGCTCACAAAAGAATGTAAGGTTTGAGTTTGACAATGTTGTTTTCACCTCAAGGCTTTTGGAAGGTGACTTTATTGAGTATAAAAAGATTATTCCGACAGAATTCAAAACAAAAATAACCGCTGATTTAAAGTCGCTTATAGAGGCTGTTGACAGGGCGTCTATAATTATAACCAATGAGATTAATAAAAGTCCTTTGATTATGAAAATTTCCGGCGGAGAGATAAGAATTCTTTGCGAAACAGGCGCAGGCGCGGTTGATGAGGTTGTTCCCGTTGAAATGACGGGAGCGGACATTGAAATAGGATTTAACAACAAATACCTTCTTGAAGCCCTGAAGGCGGCGGAGGGAGATAGGGTAAACCTTGATTTTATCGGCCCGATTAACCCCTGCCTTATCACTCCGTATGAGGGTGACGACTTTAAGTTTATCGTTCTTCCCGTAAGGCTGAGGACGGATGTATCGATGGATGTATGACGAATGATATACGGATTGAGATAACAGGAGAGTCTATAAAGCTTGACCAGCTTTTGAAGCTTACAAATCTTGTCGTAAGCGGAGGCGAGGCGAAACAGCTCGTTTTGGCGGGAGAGGTTTTTGTCAACGGAGAGGTTGAGTTTCGCCGCGGGCGGAAAATAAAAAAAGGTGATACCGTCTTTTTTAGGGAGCATGAAATAAATGTGGGTTGACGAAATTCGGCTTGTGAATTTTCGCGGCTATAAAAATGCCTCGGTTATGTTTGACAGGGGCGTAAATATTATATATGGCGCAAACGCAAGCGGAAAGACAAATATTCTCGAAGCGCTGTTCCTTATGTCCGCCGCACGCTCACACCGCTTTGTTAAGGAAAACGAAATGATAAGTTTCGGCTGTAAATGCGCAAAGGTTTTTGCGGCCTTTTACTCAAGGGGAAGGGACAACACAGGCGAAATTACGCTTTTTAAGGACAAAAAAAAGCAAATAAGGATTAACGGCGTTGCGATTGACAAGACAAGCGAGCTTATGGGTTTTTTAAATGCGGTTATGTTCTGCCCTGAGGATTTAAGGCTTATAAAAGGCGCTCCGAGGGAGAGGCGGCGCATGATGGATGTTGGGATATGCCAGATCAGCAAAAAGTACTTTAATGCGCTGACCCAGTATATAAAGGTTTTGGAGCAAAAAAACAGGCTATTAAAGGACAAGCCCGATAGCAAGGCGCTTTGGGTGTGGAACGAAAAGCTTGCCGAGCTCGGAACAGAGGTTATATGGTTTAGAAAAAGCTATATTGACTCAATCGGAAAAAAAGCGGCCGAAATACATCGGGATATATGCAAAGAGGATTTTGAAATAAAATACTCCTGCGGCGCAGGCGTTGATGACTTTTCAAGCAAAGAATCAATTTTGAACCGGTTTCGCTGTGAAATTGAAAAGAATGATGAACGCGAAAAACGATTCGGCATTTCACTTGTCGGCCCTCACAGAGATGATTTTGAAATATTTATCGATAAAAACGAGGCAAGGGTTTATGCCTCCCAGGGTCAGCAAAGAACAGCAGTGCTTTCCGTTAAAATGAGCGAGGTTTCGCTTATAAGGGAAAATACCGGTGAGCCTCCCGTGCTTTTACTTGACGATGTTATGTCTGAGCTTGACGCACACAGGCAGAGCTATATTTTAAACGGAATCAAAGATTCGCAGGTTATTATAACCTGTACGGAGCCTTTTGACTGCTTTGGCGCAAAAATTATCAACATAAGGGATGTGAGGGCTTAAATGTACCTTCATTTGGGCGAAAATGTTGTAATAAACTCAAAGAGAATAGTAGCCATTATAGACCTTGAAACATCCACCGTTTCAAAAAAAACAAGGGACTTTCTGAAAAACGCCCAAAAGGGAAGCATTGTCGTAAATGTTTCGGACGAGCTTCCGAAGTCCGCCGTGATTTGCGAAAGAAACGGCGAAAAAGAGGTCTATATATCCCAGATTTCCACCGCCACATTGCAAAAACGGGCGGAAAAAATATAAATAAGAAACAAGGATTAGTTTAGAATTAGTTAAAATCATTATTGTGCCGTGACGGGCGGTTGCGGCGGAATGGAGCTTACTATGTCCGACATAATCAAAAACAATTATGACGAAAATCAAATACAGGTTTTAGAAGGCCTTGAGGCGGTAAGAAAGCGCCCCGGTATGTATATCGGCTCAACAGAGGAAAGAGGTCTCCACCATCTTGTATATGAAATCGTTGACAACGCCATTGATGAGGCGCTTGCAGGTTATTGTGACCTTATTACGGTTGTGATAAACGGTGACAACAGCATTACCGTCACCGACAACGGCAGAGGTATCCCCACAGGCATACATCCTAAAATGGGAGTCCCCGCCGTTGAGGTTGTTTTTACAATGCTTCATGCGGGCGGAAAGTTCGGCGGAGAGGGATATAAGGTTTCCGGCGGGCTTCACGGCGTGGGGGCTTCGGTTGTTAATGCGCTGTCGGAGTATTTAGAGGTTGAAGTTTATGACGAAAAGAATATTTATCGGCAAAGATTTGAGAGGGGTAAGGCGACAGGGCCTCTTGTTGTTGTGGGCGAAACGCAGCTTAGGGGCACAAAAATCACCTTTAAGTCCGATTATCAGATCTTTGAAACACTTGAGTTTGATTTTGACACCCTGCTGTCGCGTCTTCGCGAGCAAGCATTTTTAAACGCCGGGCTTAAAATCGTGCTTGAGGACAAGCGCGCCGAGGAGGAGAAAATAAAAGAGCTTTGCTACGAGGGCGGAATACGCTCCTTCGTTGAGTATATAAACCGCAACCGTGAGGCGTTGCACAGGGATGTTATATATCTCTCCGGCGAAAAGGACGATGCTATTGTAGAGATTGCATTGCAGTACAACGACGGGTATAACGAAAATATTGTAAGTTTTTGCAACAATATCCACACAACCGAGGGCGGAACGCATGAAACGGGATTTAAAACCGCTCTCACAAGGGTTATAAACGACTATGCCAGAAAGATAAATGTTCTTAAGGATAGCGATAAAAACTTAAGCGGAGAAGATGTCCGCGAAGGTCTAACCACTGTTATAAGCGTTAAGGTTCGCGAGGCGCAGTTTGAGGGACAGACCAAGACAAAGCTGGGCAACAGTGAGGTCAGAGGTCTTGTCGAAGCAACAATAGGTGAAAAACTTGAGGCGTTTTTGGAGGAAAACCCTGCGGTTGCACGGACGGTTATAGATAAGGCAATGACTGCGTCAAGGGCAAGGGAGGCGGCTAAGCGCGCGAGGGAGATGACAAGGCGCAAAAGTGCGCTTGAAAACACTTCGCTTCCGGGAAAACTTGCCGACTGTTCGGATAAGGACCCTGCCAACACCGAAATTTATATTGTTGAGGGAGATTCTGCAGGCGGCAGCGCGAAGCAGGGACGCGACAGATCGTTCCAGGCGATACTGCCGCTTTGGGGTAAGATGCTTAATGTGGAAAAGGCGAGGATTGACAAGGTTTACGGCAACGACAAGCTAATGCCCGTCATAACCGCACTGGGCGCAGGGTTTGGCGAGGATTTTGATGTTTCAAGGCTTAGGTACGGAAAAATAATAATCATGGCGGATGCCGATGTCGACGGGGCACATATAAGAACACTGCTTTTAACCTTCTTCTTCCGCTTTATGAGGCCGCTTATAGAAAACGGGAATGTATATATAGCACAACCGCCGCTTTACAAGATAGAAAAGGGCAAAACCGAAAGATACGCTTACAGCGATAAAGAGCTTGCAAAGATACTCGAAGAGGTCGGGCAGGGCGCAAAGATACAAAGATATAAAGGTCTCGGTGAAATGAATCCGACCCAGCTTTGGGAAACGACTATGGACCCCGCAACAAGAACAATACTGAAGGTGGAGATGGAGGACGCCGTTGCCGCCGACGAGATTTTTACCATTCTTATGGGCGACAGGGTTGAGCCAAGGCGTGAGTTTATCGAGAGCAATGCAAGGCATGTAAGCAATCTGGATATATAAAATTCACATTAAAAAACATAAGAAAGGCAACAAAAGATGGATAATTTCGAGAACCAAAAAATAATTCCGGTTCAGCTTGTGAAGGAAATGAAAAAATCGTATATAGATTACGCCATGAGCGTTATTGTCGGGCGCGCACTGCCCGATGTGCGCGACGGGCTTAAGCCTGTTCACAGGCGTATTCTCTATACCATGTACGAGGCGGGCTACACTCCCGACAAGCCGTATAAAAAGTGCGCGGCAACCGTCGGTGATGTTTTGGGTAAGTACCACCCTCACGGTGACGCCGCAGTTTATGACAGCCTTGTGCGTATGGCGCAGGACTTTTCGCTTCGGTACCCTCTTATAGACGGGCACGGTAACTTCGGTTCTGTCGACGGCGACTCCGCCGCCGCCTACCGCTATACCGAGGCGAGGATGAGCCGTCTTTCGGTCGAGATGCTTACCGATATTGAAAAAGAAACGGTTGACATGATGCCCAACTATGACGAGCAGTGGATGGAGCCCACCGTTCTGCCGTCACGCTTTCCCAACCTTCTTGTAAACGGTTCTTCGGGAATTGCCGTCGGAATGGCGACGAATATTCCGCCGCACAATCTTACCGAGGTTATAAACGGCATAATAGCAACGATTGACGACCCCGACATTACAATTGAAGAGCTTATGACCCACATAAAAGGGCCTGATTTCCCCACCGCGGGGCTTATACTTGGGCGGGACGGAATAAGAAGCGCATATACAACGGGGCGGGGCAAGGTTATTATGCGTGCCCGTGCCGAAATCGAAGCGGTAAGCGAAACGAAAAACAGGATTATCGTTACCGAAATACCCTATCAGGTCAACAAGGCAAGGCTTATCGAGAGAATAGCCGAGCTTGTCCACGAAAAGAAGGTTGAGGGTATTTCAGACCTTCGGGACGAGTCGGACAGGGACGGAATGAGGATTGTAATCGAGATTAAGCGGGATGCTAATCCCACTATAGTTCTTAACAATCTCTACAAACATACACAGTTGCAGGAAAGCTTCGGCATTATTATGCTTGCGCTTGTAAACAACGAGCCGAAAACCCTCAACCTCCGCGAGGTTCTGGATAATTATATAGACTTCCAGAAGGAAGTTATCATAAGACGAACGAAGTTTGACAAAAAGAAAGCCGAGGACAGGGCGCACATACTCGAAGGGCTTAGGATTGCGCTTGACAACATTGACGAGGTAATAAGCACAATACGAAAAAGCTACAACACCGCAAAGACAGACCTTATGGAGAAATTCGGGCTTACCGATATCCAGGCGCAGGCGATTTTGGATATGCGTCTTGCCCGCCTTTCCGGAATCGAGCGCGAGAAAATCGATGCCGAGTATGACGAGCTTGTGAGTAAAATACACTATTACGCCGAGGTTCTTCAAAGCGAAAAAATGGTTTTGTCCATAGTAAGAGAGGAACTTTTGGCGATAAGGGACAAATTCGGCGACGAGAGGCGTACCGAGATAACCGAGGATTACAACAATATTGACATAGAGGATTTAATCGAAGAGGAGCAAAATGTCTTTACAATGACCCATTTCGGCTATGTTAAGCGCCTGCCGTGCGATACCTATAAAGAGCAAAAGCGCGGCGGCAAGGGTATTATCGGGCTTCAGACCCGTGAGGAGGATTTTGTCGAAACCCTCTTTACCTGCTCCACACATGACCTTCTTCTGTTCTTTACGGACAGGGGAAGGATGTACAGGTTAAAGGCATATCAGGTACCCGAAGCGGGAAGAACCGCAAAAGGAACGGCGATTGTCAACCTGCTTATGCTTGAGCAGGGCGAAAAGATTACCGCCGTAATACCTGTTAAAAAGTTCGAGGAGGACAAGTTCCTCGTTATGATGACGAAAAACGGTACGATTAAGAAAACTCCTCTTATGGAATATGACACCTCCAGAAAGGGAGGAATCAGGGCAATAGACCTTGCCGATGATGATGAGCTTATACGCGTTAAGCTTACAACCGGAAACTGTGATGTAATTATCGGAACTCACCGCGGAATGGCGATTCGCTTTAATGAAAAGGATGTTCGCCCGATGGGGAGGGTTGCAAAGGGCGTTAGAGGAATAAGGCTAAGCCGCGACGACTATGTTATAGGAATGAGCGTATGCCGCGAGGGAGGTGATCTTCTTGTGGTTTCGGAAAACGGTTTCGGAAAGAGGACCTGCTTAGATGAGTACAAGGTTCAGAGAAGAGGCGGAAAGGGTGTCTATACCTATAATATAACCGAAAAAACCGGCGCGGTTGCGGGAATTAAGGTTGTTACTGACAAGGACGACATAATGCTTATAACCTCTGAAGGTACGATTATAAGAATGGCGGCAAAGGGTATTAACCGATTCGGGCGGGTTACGCAGGGCGTTACAATGATGAGATTTGACGACGGCATAAAGATAGTCGGACTTGCACGGACCGAGCATGAGGATATTGACGAAGATTTTGATTGTAATACAAAGCAATAAAAATATTTGGGCAAGCCTTTAAAGCTGCTTTTTATGCGCTTAAAGGCGGACCGCGAGAGGAGAAATGAAAATGAAAAAGATTTTTGCTGTGGTTTTGGTGGTTTTGGTGCTTTGCTCCGGGGCTGTAAGTTCACAAGGGGATATTCCGGTTTATATTAACGGGGAAAAGCTTGTGTTCGATGTTCAGCCGCAGATGATCAACGACAGGGTTATGGTTCCCATGCGTTTTATTTTTGAAAAGCTGGGTGCGACGGTACATTATGAAGAATCGACACAAACCATAACCGCAATGAGCAAAACAAAGGAAGATAAGATGATCTTCATATTCATTCAAATCGACAACACATTTGCATTCGTAAACAATCCGGAAGTAAGCGGGACTTCACAGACATATACGCTTGACAGCCCTCCTGTTCTGGTTGACGGGCGCACTCTTGTTCCCGTTCGCTTTGTAAGCGAGTCGTTTGGATGCAAGGTTGATTGGAATGATAAGGAGCAGGCGGTTTACATTACCAAAAACTAATAAAGCTTTCAAAAAGCGAAGAGAAAACGAGAAAGATTTTTAGAGGAGTTATCACTATGGCGGTGACTCCTCTGCCATGCGTTTGGAATTTATGGCGTTAGGCATAAGGGAGCTCGCCTCTCTTATGCCTAAGCATGAGGAGGGGCGTGTATTGGCTATTGCAAATATAAAGGATTTGAGCGACGAGGATATAATACGGATTATAAACAATGCGCAGGACAAAAAGGCTGACTACACCATGGAGGACCTTAAAGTGCTTCTTGCCGAGACTACAAACAGAAAGCTTAAAGAGCATACATACACTTTAACGCGCCTTATGGAGTCTGAAATCACCGGCGAAAGCGAGCCTTCGAAAACCGCAACAACCGAGTCATATAACAAAAGGCCCGTTGCCGAAAAGACGCAGAAGGAAATTAGCCCGCCGCGTGAGTTTGACAACAGCTTTGCCGCCGAATATGACAAGTATCCTGTTTTAAGCTTTTTAATCGGGCTTTTCAAGTTTTTTGCATGGCTTTTCCTTTTAATCAGCGTTGTGGGGGGAGCCTTTGGGGGTTATGTCTATTTCAAGGGTGAGATCGTTTTTTTAATTGCCTCGGTTCTCAGCGGAATGACGGTGGGGATGGCTTTTTGGCTGTTTTTTTACGCCCAATCCGAAAAAATTTTGCTTCAGCTTGAAATAGAGAGGAACACCCGAAAAAAATAACAACAACCCAAAAGATTTGGGAAAATCTGAACAGGCAGAAAAAAGGCAATGTAAATTCGCTTGGGATTTACATAGCCTTTTTTGGGGTTTACACTATAAAAGACTCGTAGCCGGTATATGGGTACAGACCTTCATCCGTGTATATCTGCGATATCTGCCAAAAGTCATTGCTTTTAACGACAGTTATTATTGCCTTATAACTATCTGCGGGGCCGGCAGATGTTTCGGTATTGAAAACAAGATAGAATATATAACCGTCATCCTCGGTTTTCTCGGTTTTAATTATTTCATAGCCGCTGACCCACGGACTGGATATGCCTGTTACCCAGTTCGGAAATATTTTCTCCAGCTGCATAGCATACTCATCTTTCAACGCTTCGGTCATAACAGCGTATTGAAGGGCGGCGCTTCGTGTTTTCAGTCCCTCGGCCCACACCTCTATTGCTTTTTCGGGACGGCAAACACCCACTTCGCTTATTGCCGAAATAAGAAGCTGGCTTCTTATTTCATATTTATCGGCCTCTGCAATCGACGGCAGTACGCTTACATATTTCAGATTTAAAAAATATCCGAGTATATTCAGTAGAATCACACCGGCCACAAAAAAACAGATAAAAGCAGCACATAGCTTTGTAACCCTTTTTGAAAAAATAAATTTCATATAATCCCCCCCGATACTAATTTTAACTTGTACCTTATAAGCAAATTAGTATAACATTCTTTGTATAATATATGATGTTTGTGAAGGCATAATGCTATTTTATAACTCAATCGAAAAACATCGTTTTGTCGGGAGCAACGACCCCAACAACAGCAAAAAAACGGCATTTAGCCGTTTTTCTGCTAACGACTAGCAACTAGTAACTAGCAACTAGTACACTCCTATTGCCTGCGCAGTCCGTATCAATCGGACAACATTCTCTTTTCCCCTTTGATATTCTGTATTGGCGCGATATTCTGGGTGACTTCCAAAACGCCCAAATACTCGCCGTTTGTATCATGTACTGCAAAATACCGTATCAAAACATATTTATTCCCCATACGAATCCAAAAATCCTCGCTGGTCTTTACGCCGCTTTTAAAATCGTTTACCAGTTTTTCAACGACATGCACGCTTGCGGGCGGATGGCAGTTTGATATATTGCGCCCGATTACCGACGGCGTTCTCGGAAAGATACGCTCATTGTTTTGCGAAAAGTATCGTACCGTATCATCCTTTCCGACAAAGGAAATATCTACGGGCAGCGTATTGAGCACGCACTCCAGCTCTTTTAGGGTGAATATACCGGTGGGAAGATTTATTACTCCCTCTTTTGCGCCTTCGGCGGACCGTGTTGTTTGCTCCGATGCGGGTTGGCCCGATTTCCACTGCGGAACGCGGTCAATCAGGCAGTAGCCGAATTCTATGCTTTCGTCCGCTATGTTTTTCCACTCGTCCTGGGTCAAATTCTCCAAAAGGATGGGAAGAAGAATATTTTCTTCCTTAAAAATCATATCCAAAGCCTTGGTAAATGCCTCCTCCGCCTTTTGGCGCAGATCCCCTTCGGGTGCATCTTTTAAAGCTTTCAACATTTCGCGGATTTCGTCGTCAACCCCCCACATCACTTTGGGCGGGGCGGTAATGCCGTACTGCTCCATATAGGGAAACATAAGGTTTTCCTTCTTTTTGTAGTGAATATCCACGCCGAGATACAGCTTGTCCAGCCCTTGCACAAAGGCTGTACGGTTATCGTCTGAAAGTAAAGTTCGAAGCTGTGTGATTAAGTCTTGAATGGCCTGGTTTTCCCGCTTAAGGATGTTTACGGGGTGGCCGGGAATTTCGGAGAGATCGACGGGGCGGTGTATTTCCTCAATGGAACCCTTAAACACCTCCGCGTGCACATCGCAAAGCCTCTGAACCTCGGTAACAGGCAGGCCGCCTTGAATAAGAGCCTGTTCCGCCTGAGATATCTCCTCGGCGGAAACACCTTCAAAAACCTGTGCAAACTGGCCTTTAACCTCGTCAACCGTTTTGCCCTCATGCAGCTGGGTCAGAATACTTTTCAGCGTATTCTTACGATATTCGCGATTGTTGATATACTCACTCATGTTCGTTTCCTCCCTCCACCAATTCATATCCCCGTTCGGCAAACGCCTGCCGAATCAGCGAAATGTCAATGCGCCGCAGAGACGCACCCTTGGGAATGGTCATAAACCGCCCTGCGGTTTGAAGCATCCCCGGCTTTGTAATGTCGGTAAACCCTAATTCCGCCAGAATGTCTACGACGGCAGGGTTTTCACTGCACAATTCATATACGGTTTTTGTAAGATCAATCTTCTTTTCCGACATTATATCCTCCTCCCTTTTTGTTTTCTATATTCCTTCAAAATATATTGACAGCTTTTTTGGCAAAAAAGCAGGATACATATAGTTTACCCCATATTACGGGGTTATTATCCCAATAAAAGGTTTTCTTACCAATGCTTAACTCAATCATACCATATTTCGCCAAGACAATCAATCGGTAAATGGACTAATTTTATATCTGCAAAAGGGAGACATGCGGGGGAATATACCCATATACAGCAAAAAAACGGCACTCGGCCGTTTTTATCGACAACTGTGTATTTGTCTTAAATAGATTCGGCTTACTTTTGTTTCAGAAATTCAATAAAATGAAGCCAATCTTCTCTGCTGAAAAAGTGAAGCCCTGCCCTTAAATGGTATCCTATATTTCCTTTGTGAAAAACTTCGCCTGCTTCCGGCAAATTATCATTATGTATAAGACCGTCCAAACCCATTTTTTCAAAAACCTCACTTGCGGCGACACACGATAAAAATTCGGATACAGGGTCCGCCCACAAATCTTCCTCGGCACTTGCGACATAAACCTTTCGGGGGGCAATGGCCGCTAATAAAAAATGCTGATCAAATGGCATATCAAACTCTTTATCAATATACTTTTTATAATTATCGCAAAACCAGTACGGGAAACGATTGCAAATATTTTTTATTGTTTCTCCTTGCTTGCCTCTGGAAATTGCCGCGCCGCTGCAACCTGATTCATTTGAAATGGCACATGAAAATCTTTCGTCAGTAGCCCCTGTTAAAAGCGAGGTTTTTCCCAATCTTGAATGTCCGACTATCGTGGCTCTTGTTAAATCGAGCTCTGTTAAGGTTTGTGCATAATCCATAACGCGCGAAGCCGCCCATGACCACATCGCTATTTTCCCGCTATCGTTGTCCTTTCTTGCTTTTCCGTTATATATAATACCCGCTAATCCGTTGGAAAAATCATTATCATCGGATGTAACATCCTTATAGCAAAATGACAGCACAGCAAAACCGTTATCGCAGATTTCTTCTGACGGCATATACTTATCCGGCACATTATCTCTGAAATTAATATGTACAAAAAAAGGGTATTTCTTTTGTGCTTTCGGAATGCAAACACAAATCGGAAAAAAAAAACTACCGCTTTTAAAGTCGGCCTTCAGCAATACCTTTTTCAAAGGCGCTTTACCCGCGCAAAAGCGATTATCCTCCTCCACAACCTCCCACGACAGCTTTTCGGGCTTAGGAGGCAAAAAACCATATTCTTCGTTACAAAGAATATTAATTATTTCACTTCTTCTTTCGTTCCAATCTTTATCTTGCGGATTCCATATCGGCATTAACTTCCTGCTATCTATCATTTTATCAAGCAAAACAATCACCTCAATTTTAACATATAACCGGCAACACAATTGTAGCATAAATTGCAGATTATAACAACACAAAAAAGCTGCCGAACAAATTCGGCGGTATATAGCAAAACCGGCACGCCGGGGTCGTCGTGCCCTACAACAGCAGAAAAACGGCATTAAACCGTTTTTCTATTGACAACTGCTGAATGAAAACTGTTTCGGGTCGCCACCAGGATTTGCCCGCTTGCGCGGCTCGCGCTTTTTGCTTCGCAAAAAGTCGCAGGACAAGTTCAAATCCTTGAATGTATAAACCAAAAGAAAGTCCCCACCGTCGGCGAGGACTTTCTTTTGGCAAAGATGGTCAGCTTTAATACAAATGCACCCATTACAAAGATGGGTGCATTTTTTTGAAATGGGTGCAAGTACATTGCAAAGCGAAGACCCGACCTATACCATCATTTTATTTATAAATAATTCATATTATTTATAATTGTCATTACTAAAATTAAAGCATTTGACATTTAGTAAACACTATTGAAAAATCAAATATGGCATGAACTTTTAGAAGCAAGGGAGATTACTCGCCAATCTTTCCATGCACATCTTTATAATAGCTTGCTACGGTAAAAGCATATTTTTACACGCTTTGTTAATAATATTGATTTTTTTGTTTATTATAAAATTACTCACTAATTGTTGCTATTCTATTTTCCTCATCCCAACTAACAGTAAAGCCAAGCTCTTCCGACAAAAAACGCAACGGCACCATTGTTTTGCTGTCGATAAGGCGAGCGGGAACATCCATCTGTTTTATCTGACCGTTAACCCTTGCATTTGTATCATTAATAGAAAACATAATGCTATTATTTGAGCCTTTCACCAATGCTCTTTGTGTCTCTCCATCCCAATCCACTTCCGCGCCTAATGTTTCAAATATAAAGCGTAGCGGCACAAGTGTTCGGTCATTTTCAATAACCGGTGGTGTATCAAACCCGAGAATCTTATCGCCAACCCTTACATATGTCGGGTTTTCAATATTTATTGCATTTCTAATCTCATTAATGTCAAAAGTGATATACCATCCGGATTGATTGTATATAATTTTATCACCCAAAATGTAAAACATTTTATCAGTACCGTTATACATAGTATTGGCTAAAAAAGCAAAATCACCTTGTATGGGTATTTCAACAAAATACACGCCATCGTTAGAAAATCCGAATGATAAATTTCCATTGCTGTCAACCGTTCGCTTTACATACATATCGCCAATAACTTGTATGTTTGGTATCGTAGTTTTAGTTTCATATGCTATTTCAGCAAAATTTAAATTGTTCACTTCATACATGACGCGGGTTACATCGGTTTGTGATATATATGTTTGAAGTCCTGTATATTCACGCTCTGTTAATATTGTGCTCTTTCCATTGCTCTTCGGTGCTTCGATAAGATTTTTCTCTAATGACCAATCCTTAAAGTTTCTGGAGGAATATACACCAGCAAAAGCCACTTTATTAGCGACACTTCCAAGACGCACATAATATGTCTCATTTGAAAATGCTAAATCCATTATATCTCCATCAAAGGTATGTTCATCAACAAGATTTAACAATTCATCATAAAGCCAAATTTTATTACCGCCGTATTCAGCAGTCACAAGATAATGCTTTCCTGTCCACTGTATTTTGTAAGCGTATCTTTCCCAAAATGCTTGGTAATTCTCAGCCGTTATTCCCGAATCGTAAAAATGCACCTTGTCCGTTGTCATTTCGATAATTCCCGTTTCAAGGTTTCTTCGTATATATTCTTTACCAGTCCAGTACAAGTTTTCAACAAAAGGCTCTTGATGTATATTTTGTGCAATGCCGTCATTTTCTAACCAGTTGCCAGTTTCTGCGTCGTACCAGCAAATAGCCCCTTTACTAAAATCAACTATTTTGTCGTTTACCAATAAAGCTACACCTACATAGCCTTTAGAAGGCAAAGTCATACGCTCAAAATTAATGCCATCATTCGAGGCGTATGCGTTATAATTTATAAAATAGTAGAATTTACCACCCGCATGAAGTAAAGTTGCATCCTTATCCGCACCCGATATGTCAACTATAGTTTTTGACCAGTTCCCATTTTCCAAGGAATCGATTACATAACGAACCAATGTGTTTCTTTCGTAAAAATATAGTATATATTCCCCATTGCTGTATGTAAACAGTAATCGCTTACGGGTAGTATCCTCCTCGTTGTTCAGCAGCGGCATAATATTCCAAGTTTTCATATCCTGTGACCATAGTATGTTTTTTGTTCTCCCAAGCGCAAAATAAATATCATTCAAAACATATATTTGAGGTGCAAACGCATTGATAAGGCTTACACCCTCGGGGTTGATTGCAATTTCCTCAAAATCATTAAAATCAGATGTTAAGCCAACAGTCACACTTACCATAGGAAGTGTGCCCTCCTCATTCCTTACCAGATATTTACCGTTTATAAAAGCGAAATCATTCCCTGCCGAATATTTGCATGACTGCCCAGTCCAATTGTATCCGTCATATGAACGATAAACATTGTAATTGCTGATAAAAACAAATTGACTTCCATCCCATAATATTTTATTTATGTCCGAATAACACACATTAGAAACTTCGGTCCAATTTGTCAAATCCTCAGATACGGCAATAAAACCTTTTTCCCCAACCGCTACATATATAATGCCGTTATATGCGCAGTCAAATACAGCGGAGGCAGACTCCCTCGCTATGGTATAACTAAGATCTCCCGTAAAAGCATGCACAGAAGTGCAGGCAAAATATACCCCGATAATTAACCACGTGATTATTAACTTTTTCATATCTATCTCCTCCAACTTAATAAACTACAATGGAATTTTCCATTCCACCGGCGTTGCCTGTGGGTAGGATAATATCTACAATTATTCCTACGCCATTATATCCTCCAACTCCTTCGGCAGAAGTAAAAAAGAACGTATCCAATACCTTTGAGGAATTTTCACCCTTATACATAGCAATATAGTTTCCTTCAGGGTCACTTGGGTTTCTAAGGACTATTACATTATTTGAACTCGTTTCTAAATTGAAATTAATAAAACGTTGGTATTCGCTATAATTATAAACCTCGTAATTGTACCTTGTGATCACCCCATAATTAGCTAGGTTGGAAGAATCAAAGACATTACTGCTTCCGTTATAAAATCCTTGAGCTGGATTGTATATAAGATTGGGTCGCGGCAGAACAAAATTCGGGTCACTGGTTGAACTACGATAATTCGGATACCGAAATGTATCGCTATGGAATACATCAAACTTCCACGTGCCATCTTTTGCCCCGCTAAATGAATTTCCATATGCCTCATATTTTGTAGGATCATTATACCTAAATTTTAAAATATCAGATTGCGCTCCATGATCAGCATAATACCTGTCATTTTGAGGGTTAATTTGAGTTTTCCACCAATCAACCTTCACACCACCACGTTCAAACTCGTTAAATACGATAACAGGCAATCTTGAATTATAAGAATTATCATCATTAAATGCCATAATCAGCCTTGTTTCAACCAATGGTAAAGTGTTCGCAATCCCCTTATATTGATAATCCTTATAATATGGTGCTTTGACATTCGGGTCTTCTCCCGCTCTATAATCACTAAAACGATTGCTTAATCCGCCTCCATTATCTTTTACTGCAGCAATGTTAACCTCTATACCTTTTGAATTTACTATTTTGAATTTTAGTACCATGTACATAACATGTGCGTTTGGTACAGAGGTATACACTCCGCTGGTAAACACATCCCCCGCCCAAAGTGAAGCATTTTCCGAAAAGTTATGTATATATTTTGTGGTTGAGTTTTTGGTGCGCAAAACAGGTTGTGGAGTGTAGGGATTGTTTATTGTCAAATCATAAATTGTCATTTTGCTATAATTTGCATACGCTTGAATGCAAGCATAACTCATGGGTTCGCCAGAATACGGGTCCACTTTTCCTGTAGGTATATAAAATGCCGCTGATTCTATCTCGATTGTTGCTGTACCA
Organism: Firmicutes bacterium ADurb.Bin193; assembly: GCA_002070105.1. GTDB lineage: Bacteria > Bacillota > Clostridia > Monoglobales > Firm-18 > MWCQ01. The sequence continues at coordinate 188,392 of MWCQ01000003.1, forward strand.
TACGGATCATAGAATTGTACATCCACGTAAATTGGGAAACTATTATCATAGTAAATATCAGACCCATCTTGCAAATCTATTCCCATAGATGTATTGTTGTTATGAGAAACCATCATCTCGTATTCCCCATTACCCAGGCCTTTTTCATGCATGAGCAATCTTGGACCGTAAGGGTTATTGCCATCTGCTAAATCTGCTCTTGTTATCCCCTCTCTGTTATTGCAATAAATGTACTTGCCACCACCAGCTTCTTGAAAAAACAATGGAGTCGCTTGCCCTTGATACAATCCGTCAACACGCATAGCAATTGGATTTAAGCAAACATAATCATAGTTGCTGTTTATTGCCCAATAAGCACATGCGAAGTCTGTTCCGTTTGGAGCTTTTACCTTATAATCAATAATAAGAACATCTCCGTTCTGACCTTTTGCAGCAACGGTTACAGGATCACACCACTGGAAGTATGTAGTTTGCAATTCCCCAATACTATCATATTCTCCCCATAGAACAAGAGGTTCAAAGGTAATGGTTGAGGAGGTTTTGTTTTTGAAGAATACCTTTACATTGTTAGTCCCGTATTTCAACACACCACCTGTGTTCTTTCCGTCGTGTGTCACCTGATAATTCATATCAATTTGATCGAGTCCGCCTAAACCCGCTGTCACAATATTCAAACCTTCTACTTCTGCTTGATATGTATCTCTTTTTTCTTGGTACGTCTCGGTGATAGATTCGTCAATATCAATTGACTCACTGTCTGATGTTACCTCAGTTGCATCATCCTTTTCTTCATCCAAATCGCCGCTTGGAAATGATAAGGGTACTTATACCCGAAGTAGTAACGCTGTAAGATGTAGATAACGGAATATGACTGCTGTTGTAAACACTGGAACCCTGCCAAATAAAGATTTTAAGCGTATGCCCGTTCACATTGGATGGTAATTGCATTTCAGTATGCTGTACCTGTTGCTGGTTTGGTGCGTATACATATCCCATCCCGCATGAACGGACGATTTCTCCGCTCGAATTGTAAAGAATGAAATCCACAAATATTTCCTGAGAATTTGTAGAGTCGTTGTTTTTAATCGTGAAATCTGCACCAAACGTAGCGTTAGCCGCCAAATTATTACGGCTGAATGTACTTGATACAGTAGCGGCCGGTGGAATATTCTCGGCAACTGTAGCTTCGATTTTATTAATGATTGCTTCGCTTCCAAATGTACCGCAAACAGGAATTCTGCTATCTGCTTGGTTGATAACATACTGATAACCTTTATCGGAAAGTGGCAGGGTCAAGCTGTACGAGAAAGTTCCACCTGATGCCGTGTTTACCTGCCCAACATTAACTAATGTTCCTACTTGGTCATAAATGGAAATGCCTACTTTTTTACTGCTTGTCGTGCCAAGTTTTCCGGAAAAGGAAACAGAATTTGTTCCGCTTGTTGTAACTTTTACTTTCTTAATATATACGCTTGCAGTACCCGTTTGACGAGCTTTAGAGCCTATTTTTATGTAATATGTCTGTCCTGAAGTCAAGGTTTGCGCTATAGTTACATCCTTTTTATATTCTAAGTTATCCTCATAAACCAATATGTTGTTATCACTGTCAAGTATTGTTCCAAAAGGTAAAATGTTTCCGGAAAGTTCAATAAAATATGTAGCTGTTTCCGTTGGCGTAAACTTATAATAAGCATAACCTCCAACATACGCAATATTGGCAGTAGCTGATGTTGTCAAAGAAAGTGCTGTTACCGTACTGTCGTCGGTTGAAACCGCAATCATAAAACTATATACGCCTATTGTTGTGCTGGTTAACTTAAGGGTGTATACTTCATTCCTTGACAAATATGCCGAGAGTTTATTTGTAGACGACATATTATTTTTAGTTGCAAATGCGATAGTTGGATTACTGCTATGGTAAAGGCTTCCGCTCATCCCTGTCCCAGTAGGGACAGAAATTTCATAATTACCATCTTGCGGAACAGTAAAATCGTAACTGTGCAGCTGTCCGCTCGTTTGGATCGTATTATTGTATATAGTATCAAGCATAATAATATTACTGTCATAAGGCGTGGCGAAAGGCGTCAATGTGTCCATATCATCCTAAATCATAATTTTAAGCTTGTGTCCAGTAACAACCGAATCAAACTGCATATTCAGAGTGTAAGTGGAGTCGGAATTAATACTGCCTGTCCCGCTTATTGCTTCAACCGACATTTTAACAAGTTTACCAGTGCCATCGTAAACTGCGGCAATCATCTTTGCAGGAGTCACATCGGACACTTTTTTCGTCACGATAATTTGGTAGAGTGTTCCATTTGCCGTAATATTGTTGGTAACAATACCCGCCGCATTCTTTAGAATAACAGATTTTACTGCAAAATTCGGATTTTCTATGTATGTAACCGAATTATATAATTCTATTTCATTTCCTTCTAACGTAATTATTTCGCTTGATTCCACAACATCTTTTGAGGCATCAGCAATTTTACTTTCATTAAGCTGAATCAAAACCTCTTCGTCACTCGCAAACACGCCAATCGGCAATATTGTAGAGAATAATGTAATTCCGATAATTAAAGCCAACATTCTGTTTATATATCTCATTTATTCTGCCCTCCATTATATATAAACTACATTTAATTTTCAAGCATCACTTTTTCAATTTATCCTTGATTTTATCCCAAACATTTTCTGGTATGTTGTTGCCATTTGGCGGTATATTTGTGCTACCCTCAATTGGTTTATAAACATCATTAAAATTGGGATGTTCGACCTTTTGAGTTTCATTCGTGCCTTTTTCAAGCTCGCTATTCGGGATTTTCAAGTATATTGCAGGAAGGAAATCCTCAGGCAGCACAATTTCACCATCCGTTTTAAGGTCATAATCATCCCTCACGCCAATGGTAGTCCAGGTTATGTAGCCGTATTTAGCCAAATCCTCAACAGTGTATCCATTTGGAAAAGATGCCATAAAACCATTTTCTGTTTTTCTCGCGGGGAAATGGAGGTATGTATGAAGCGGGTCAGATGAATCAGGGAAATCACTGTGTTCGCTTGAATTTACAGTTTTGCTTTCTCCACTAGGAGCAATTTTCCCAAGCGTAATAATATATTGAAGTATTTTCCCGCTATCATCATATGGTTTGCCATCGATAATTTTACATTTCAAAGTTGCATCTCTAAATTTCACATCAACAAATTTATTGCTGATACCAATATAATCATTTCCGGTTTTCGTATCGATAAATGTTAGAGGAGAAATGGTTTTTATAGGACTATTTATAATTACTGATGTAATTTCGTTTGTTTCTTCATTGGTTGTAACGCTGATATTTTCAACTCTGCCAACTTCTTGAGTAGAGGTTAATGCATTAACGGCCTCATCATCAGGGTATACAATTGACAAAGCGATTTTATCATCGCCATCTTTCGGCAAATAATACGCTTCCGTTATTCGTATTCCTAAATCCTTTGGGTTTATAATATCGCCGTTTTCAGTGACTATATTGTCTAAAGATATTGATGGTGAATTTGCCCTAAAATCATCAATGATTGGAATAATAATATTTTTGAAAAATTCCATTGCATATCCTGCAGTGAATAAACCAAATACTATAATGCCAATGAATATAGCCACAAATTTTTCAAGCTTACTTTTTTTATTCTCCTTATTTCTCATTTCAGAAGCCTCCTTTTAACTTCTATATTGCTGCTTTTCCTCGGGATACAGTAGCCTAACAAGATGTAGTGTATTAACCATTACACCTATTAACACCTCCCATCTAAATATATTACACAATTAAGCATTGACAATTTTATGGTCATATATTATAAATGTATAAAATCCTACATTATATGGATAATTATAACATGAACAAATAATTAAGTCAATGTTAGTCAAATTACTGTGGTGTGCGCAAAAAGGATACCAATACAGAAATCATAAATCCTTCGTCAGATGAAATGAAAAGCTTGTTATATTCTCTTTTTCAAAATGCACATCCACTCCGGCCTCTCTTAATTTCCGAATTGTTGTTAAAAGAAAAATAGTGTTTCTGGCAAAACGGGAAATTGACTTTGTAATAATCAAATCTATTTCGCCGTTATATGCCTTCTTAAGCATTTCATTAAGTCCGGGGCGGCTTTCGCTCAAACCTGACACACCGGTATCCGAATATACACCGCAAAACTCATAATTTGAATTTCTTAATATGTACCGGGTGTAATATTCTATTTGATTTTCCAAAGAGTTTATTTGCAAATCGTGTTTTGTGGATACCCTGACATAGGCGCAAACCCTCTTTTTCCGCCACGGAAGTTTATTATTTGCTGTTACTTGGACATTTCTTTTTTGCATGACTTTTTACCTCGCAATCTATATTCCGCATAAGCTCTGTGCCATCCCGAAATATGAACAGTACCTTATCTTCGGAAATCACCTTCACAACATTTATAACTGCCTGCCACACCATGTCATCAAATTGGTCGAGCGGGTTTTGGTGTTTTTGCAGTTCCTTTAAAAACCCTGTAATCTGCAGCCTCTTGGCCGCACATTTGTTTATTTTTGAAATTACCTGTTCCTGCTGCTGTTGCAGCTTCTCATGGCGTTTTACATATTCATTATATTTTTCATCATAATCCTTTTTATCGATTATAGTCTGTGCATTGGCTGAAATAAGCCTTTCTATGAGGACATTGATCTCTTCGCATTGTTTGTCGAGTTCTTCCAGTTGCATCACATAGGCGCTGTCATCGGTTATGGCGTCTAGTATAAGGTTGTAGTTTTCGATAATCTCGTCTTTATTGTCTACGATGCTGTTGAAGGCTTCAACAAACGCCTTTTTGATTGCGTTTTCTTTTAAGGTCGGAGTTGTGCAATATTTTCTTTTCGTAAATTTATTGTTGCAGTGCCATACAAACGTTTCATACTTGCTGCCTGCATGCCACACCTTCCTTCCGTAAAAACCACCACACCCTCTTGAAACCGCGATTTCTCACGCGAAGCCCCGCGCCCGATCTGGGGTGAAAGATGGTAGAAATTTAGCCCCCCTACCCCTAAACTTGCAAAAAATCTCTAAAACTTATCACTTCTTTGAATTTCGTGAGATTTTTTGCATATATTTTAAGCCGTTTGCGGCATTGTTTTCAAATTGAGATATATACCCTTAGAAAAAAGGTGAACTATTAAATTTATCTATCTGTCAAACGAACAATCTGACAATTGACCATTACCCTGTCGAGTAGTGTCTGGCAAAGGTGCTTGTCCTCTACTGCATCTATCCACGCAGATATTTCACGATTGGTAATAAAAATTATACTTCTGGTTTCATTCAGAAATGAAATCGCTCGATAAAATGATTGCAGCTCTGCTCTGGTAGGTTCAACATAGAATACATCATCGATAATAATTAAGTCACATTCTTTCATATAAGAAAAAGTTGTCTCTGCTTTGGTGTACGTATCTTTTTCTTCTGCTACGGATATAAATGTTTCAAAGGGAACATAGTAGGTTTTATATCCATTGTTAATAGCCCTCTCTCCAAGCTGAACCGCAAGGCTTGTTTTGCCTGTCCCGCATTTACCCAGCAAGATTATGTTTTGTTCCTCGTCAACCCACGTTAATTGGTATAGCTGTTTTATCTGCCATTTCAAACCTTTGTTTAAATTGGACTCATCAAATACTTTGTTTGGAAGCTTGCTTGCCTTTCTCATCTTTATATGTTTTTGTCTGACTCGTAGCTCCAGTTCTTTTTCTAAGACCATCTTAAGATAATCGAGATTGGATAATCTCTCATCATTTAAATCTATGTGTCCCTTCGCAACATTCCATAGATTCAGCCTTTGAGCCAGCTCTCGGATTTCTGTTATATCAGCCATCAATTTCCCTCCTTATTTCTTTACATCGTGTTAAGTGGTTAAAGTACTGTTGTGTCGGCAAAAACTTTCTCGCTATGTGCTCGCCATGCTTATACATAAGATAAGCCAAAAGCTCATATGCATTACAGCGATTACTTTTTATGCAGTATTGTATCCCTTCCAGCAATTGCTCCATGGTGTAAAACTTCGTCATACGATTTAAGCGAATACAATGGGTATTAAAATATTTTGGTCGTTCCTGTTCCATCCGTTGAATAAATTCCAATGCAATTTCATGTCCTGCAAAATATTGTTTTATAAGAGCAAGCGAAACTCTGTTCTCTATATTACTTTCTTCAGCCTTAAACAATTGGCCGGTTTCTTCTGTTGCGGGATACTTTGCCAATAATTCATTGGTTTCCGTATCATAGAACAGGATAATCTCGCCATCATCTTCAATACGAATACGTTTATGTGCATCCATAATTCCTACATCTACCTGATACCGGTTCCCTTTATACCTAATAACTCCGCTTGTATCAAAAGATGCTACAGTGCTTGATACCTCAAAGTATGGCTTAACATGAATTAAATGCTTTTGTTCTTCCATAAACATTTCTCGGGGTATTTTCTTCGTAATGGTATGTATTCTACCGTTGCCTTCTCTATCCAACCATGCAAGAGCGGCACTGTTAAGGCTGTCAATTCCGGTATAGATTCTGCCTTCCAGAAAACTTTGCTTCACATATCCGACAACTTCTTCTATCTTCCCTTTGCTTTGGGGATCCCTCGGCCTGCATAGCGAAACGCTGTAACCTACGCGCCTCACATATTCTTCAAATTCCGGCACAAATATGATATTTCCTAAATTTTCGCTGACGATATATACCCTATCAAGATCATATAGGATTGTCTGCGGTCTCCCTCCGAAGTATTTAAAAGCATAATTGTGGGCTTTGATAGCCTTTTTTGTTGTGAATGGATCAGGCGAAAAGTATACAAATTTCATTCTGCTGTAACTTAAAACCATACAGAAGAAATATACCCGTACAATCCGTCCATACATATCTTTAAGTTTATATTGTCCGAAGTCCGCCTGTGCCTCATATCCCGGAGGCAACACTTCTCTTGGAGAGATTGTCCTCGTACGCTGATACCCATGCTGTTCTCTTAAGGCTTTCATGTAGCGGTAGAAGGTAGCACGTTTAACTTGCAAATCCGGAAAAGCTTCCGTTAATTTTAGATAGATGTTAGTATCTCGAATTTGTGGGCATAACTTCAATTGCTCCAATATGTACTGGCGGTAATTATCCATATGATGCCTTTCCTGCTCAGCCGCTTTTGCGTAATCTTCTTTGCTCATGCTCCAGTACTTACAAACAGAACTGTAGGTGATTCCCAACACCTTTGAAGTTTTTGTACGTGTTAAACCAAGCTCTTTATATTCCTGAATTTTTTGGTATTGCTCAATACCGATCATTTTGTTTCCCCCTTTATATTATTCAATTATGATTATTTGTATCAGCAATCATAGGCATCACCTCCTTAAAACTCAAATTAATTTTTTATATAATAACACATAAACTTGCCTAACTAGAATAGTAATGGTAATAAATTTGAGCAGCAAATGTTACATAAGTGCTGTATATCCCGAAAAACTATCAAAAGGGAGCGAATTTAAAAAGGCACTATTGAAAACCACCACATTGGTAGATTCAATAATGCCTTTGGGATAGTACATCTGTTTCAAAACTTATCACTTTCATCAGCGTGAGCAGTGAGATAGATGTGATAAGATTAAGATAAGCCTGATAAAGACCTCATAACAAGATCAACGTCTTGATTCTCAAGTTCCTGAATAATATGTATATATGTCTTTTGTGTTGTCGTAATGCTCGCGTGTCCCAAGCGTCTTGCTACACTTGCAATCGAGACACCAGCAAACAACAAAAGTGATGCATGTGTATGTCGCAAACCATGTACTGAAATAACTGGTATTTTCGCTTTCTTACAATGTCTTTCAAGGATATCGTTAACCGTTGAGTTATAAACCTCGCGATTATTTTTTATAAAGATAGGATTATCCGCAGGAAGATTTTTTACAAGTTCTGAAAACTGAATAACCGTCTGCCAATCCATTTGGATTTTTCTTACAGATGATTTATTCTTGGTAGGCTGAAACCCTCCATTACCTTTATAATCCCAAGTTTTACTTATCGACAAAGACTGATGTGCAAAATCAAAATCCCGCGGTGTAAGTGCCAATGCTTCGGAAAACCTCATTCCGGTTTTTGCAATTAACAATATAAACCAGTCCCAATTAATCTCATCTTTTAAGTTTAACGATTTAATTAGGGTATGAAGTTCGTACTGATTCAAGTATTTTGTCTTTTTGGGACAAGGTTGCTTTCCCTTAATGATTGCCTTTCTTGTTGGATCCCTTTCCACTAATCCATCATCTACCGCGTCCTGAATCGCACCTTTGAGTTGATGATGAAAATCCATGGTCGTCTGTCGTTCGTGATAACGTGCGTAATCATTTAGCATTTGCTGATAAGTGATTCTGTTGAGTTCGCATAATTTCAGGTTAGGAATGAGTTTCTCGAGCCACGAATGTGTCATTAAATACTTATCCATTGTCACTTTACGAACTGCCCCCTCCTTATACACCTTAATCCATTGAGCATAATAATCACTAAATAAATCGTCTGGTTTTGTTTTGCTTAGCATTTTTAACCTCCTGTTTGATTATTATTTGCTCACGCTGATGAAGGGTGATAAGATTGTCTATATATTTGAAGAAATCGCCAATTTGCTTCTGCTCCTGTGGATTACTCGGCGAGTAAACTTCAATCTGTGCTAAATCATTAGAGTTAATTGCGGGATAGCTTGTACCGGTACAATTATCCAAAACAACTTTCACGAATCCTTCGTTCTGAACAAGACAGAGTAAGAATCTTCCGTCTACGAGAGGACGCATTTGTGCGTACCCCGTTGAAAAAACATAGTGTTTATCAGGCTTTTCAAATAAATAATTGTTTTTCTGATATGGCCTAACCGTCTGATAAAAAAGATCTCCTGTCTGAGCTAAGCGCTGCGCTCTTGATGGTGCTGTCGCTTTCGCTTCAGTTCGGTGCGAAAGCATCTCTGTGCCAACTACTGACTCCAGATCGACATACTCAAATACATCCGGCAGCTCAGCTTTTGGATTGAATAATGCCAGCTCATTTAGCTTACGCTGTTCCCAAGCAAGAGAAAAGAGCCAAGGTTTTCCTTGACTCCCTTGAAACCGATGTTTCATGTCATTGTTGATCTAGTATATCTATCTCATAACCACCATTTATTATAAAATTTCTAAGCAACTCATCAACTTTGTTGTTAACTCTGAACATGGGAATAGAATTGCCCTCAACAGCTTCAAAATATGCTTTTGCCTTTGTCTTATCAACAGTTGCTTTCAGATTGTCAAGTCGTCCGTATTCATTGATAGTGGCATCATCCACTTTAAGGTCCATCATTTTTCTTAGCTGCTGCTCATCCAGACCAAGCGCTACAGAGAGCTTATGGATTTGATCATCCTTTGCCCGTTGCATATATTCGTTGATATAATCTCTCAATGTCTTGCCGGATTCAACACTAACATCACCCGTCTGAAGATCATGTAGGAAAATGTTTGCATATTTTTGTTCTTCCTGTGTCAATGTGGCAAAAGTTTTATGTAACTCATCTCTTGCACTTTTGACATCTTCATCACTACCGTTTGTTAGCGCCTTTTTATACTTTTCAAAGCGGGAATTCATGTAATCGGCATCGATTTCTTCTGTGTTGATCGTGGTAAGATACCCCGCCAAGTCGTAAGGCGAATCTTCTTTCGAACCGCCCGTCCCTTCAGAAAACAGCTCTTTGTAACGCAAAGCAAGGATTTTATATTCTTTCTCATCAAGAAGCAAAACAATTTTCTTAACTTCTCCCGTTGCCTTATCAGCGAAAGAATATTCTAATTTATCCCACACAAATCCTTGGACCTTGGCAGCTTCAAGATATTCATTGAACTGCTTAAACAGCTTTGCAAACTGTTTTCGTTCCGGTATATTCTCCGGCAACTTTTCAAAGTTAAATATTCTTGACTGCTCAAACAGATTTTTTATTTGTACGAATATCGCATTCATATTTTCAAGATTTTTGTCAAGCTTTATTGCAAACATTCCAAGCGGCTTATCCCCGGAATATAGTTTTACCGCTGCATCAATATTACGTTCCATTGTATATGGCGCACGATAATATTTGATAGTACCAAAAGGCTTATCCGGACCAAAGAGGCGATTTGTTCTGGAAAACGCCTGAATTATATTTTCATAGCGTATTACCTTGTCAAGATACAAAACATTAATCCATTTGGAATCATATCCGGTAAGCATTTGATCTACAACAATCAATAGGTCAATCTTTTCTTCGGGCTTATTATCAATCCTTTCATAAGGCTTTTTGTGTGCCAGTCGAGCCTGAATATCCTTTTTCATTTTTCCGTATGTAGAAATTGTAAAGGTCTGCCCATAGAGCTTATTATAATCGGAAATGATCTCAAGTAAGGCGTCTTCTTTTTCAATGCCTGTGCCATTATTATCAATGCTCGGATCAAAAAGGGCAGTTACTTTAAGATGAGGCGCCTCTTCCTTGAACCGCTTATAATACTGCACTGCTTCTGGAATGCTGGAAGTTGCGAACAAGCCGTGGAACTTATGATTATGACTGATAACAATCCAGTTATCAATAATATCCCGAACTACCATTTTTTGATGTTCTTCAGTGCGATACTGCCCATTATCCAGAAGAAAATCTTCAATACCTTTAACATATGTTCCGTCAGTTTGATAGTAACCGGCCATTGGCACATCATTTATGTATTTATAATAAATTTTTTTCTTTTTAGGATCTTTGAAAACTTCATCTACCGATGAAGCCTTTGCCATACCCAAGGCAACCGCCCGTCGCATATCACTTTCCTTAAAGGTCAGAACTTTATCCGGGTCAAAACCTAATACATTCTTGTCACGAATACCGTCAGCTATGCTGTAACGGTGCAACTCGTTACCAAAAACATCTGCGGTCGTGCAACCTTTTTTCTCATTTTCAATATGAATCGGCGTTCCGGTAAAGCCAAAAAACAGCGCTTTGGGGAAGGTTTGCTTTATTACGCCCATCATCTCCCCAAAAGTAGAGCGATGGCATTCGTCAACAATAAACACAATTCGTTTTTCACAAATTAAATCAAGATCGCTTTTTTTCAATTGTCCTTCAGTATCATTTTTGATATTACTCATTTTCTGAATTGAAGTAACTATCAAAGTGTTTGCAGGATCGTTGCTTTTCAGTTTTGCAATTAAAACAGCGGTGTCTTCAGTTTCCTGAATAGAATCTGTTTCATCCGCAAAACCACGATATTCATTTGCGCTTTGTGTGCCAAGCTCTATGCGGTCAATGAGAAACACCACTTTATCGGCATCCTTTGAGTTAGCAATAAGTTGAGCGGACTTGAAGGATGTCATAGTTTTGCCTGAACCTGTTGTATGCCAGACATAGCCGCCGAGCTGATTTCCACTTTCCCACTTGTGTTTGGCAACTGTATCGGAAATCTTGTTAGCTGCGTAATATTGGTACGAACGCATAACTTTTAAAACACCGTCAGAATTATCTGCAACGGTATAAAAACCGATGAGCTGATGAGCCATAGGAATGGACAATAATGTATAAGCAACCATCTTCCAGTCATTTATCGGTTCATTGTTAAAATCCGCCCAATGAAAATAAAAATCTGTGTTAAATTTGCCGTCCGGTCCGGGATTGGCAAAATATAAAGCCTCTTCAGGATTCATGGCAACAAATACTTGCACCAGTGAAAACAACCCCGTAAACACACCTTCATGAGCATACTTTTCAATCTGATTATATGCCTGCGACACAGGGATACCACTTCTTTTCAGTTCCACATGTATAAGCGGCATTCCGTTAATCAGCAGCATAAAGTCGCCTCGTCTATCAGGCAGAATACTTGACTTGGCCGTAAATTTTGGTTGCCTTGCAATCTGATAACGGCTTTGTCCAGCGGCAATTTCCTGCCGGTCATAGATTTTTAAGCTGACCTCCTTGCCAAAATGGGCTTTATCGTCCGGATTGTCACGAATAATTGATACGGTTTTGCCGTTGATAAATCCATTGAGTTTTAGCGGAGTTTTAAGTACTTCAATCTGTGTAAGTATCTGCCGCATTTCTCCTTCTGTCAGTGGGTAATCATTCAGACGGTCAATGCTACGGTTGTTCTCAAAAAGAATATTGGCCCAGTTTTGCAATAACTCTTTTTCAGTTTTGTATTCCAAAACCTCAGGCTCCCATCCGCAGGAATCCGTCAGCAATTTTATGAGCGCATCTTCAAATTCGGATTCTTTTGTAAATGCCATCATACCGCTCCTTTACTTTTCGTCTCTGATATTTTCCGTTTTATAGACATTGTATCCCTCATAATGATAGCTTGCGTCAATGCCTTTAATATAGACCTCGCGGTCATTGATTTTATCCGTCAAGGCGGCTTTCAAAAGCACCTTGATTTCTACATCTTTAATTGGGCTGCGCTCCATTGCAAGAAGATAATCTTCCTTCTCGACCTTGCTCCAGTCAATGACCATTTTGAGTTCTTTTTTTAGAATTGCATCCAGCCAAATACGAGTACTTCTGCCGTTACCCTCACGGAAGGGATGGGCAATATTCATTTCGACATACTTCTCGATTATTTCATCGAAAGTGGATTGCGGCATTTTTTCAATGTTATCCAGTGCCGCCTTCAGATACATCACCGGCGCAAAGCGAAAATTGCCCTTTGCAATGTTCACATCACGTATTTTCCCGGCAAAATCATAAATTTCTTCAAACAAATACCTGTGGATCATCGCAAGTCCTTCAAAGGTTCCGACCGGGAAAGTGTCCAAAAGGCCGGTTTCAAAAAGTTCCAAAGCCTTTTTTTTGCTGATTTTTTCTTCCGCACGGGCAAGTTCGGCAGGATCCGTAATACCCAGTTTATTTTCTAATGCCATAAACTAACTCCTTTCTGTCAAACAAACATCTTTTCAAGACATGCTTTTTTAAAATTTTGCAACTTTTCCAACTTACGCTGATGAAGGGCGATAAGGTTGTCGAGGTTGCGGAAAAAGGTACCGATTTTAGTTTGTTCCTTCAAAGAAGGAACAAAAGTTTTTAATTCAGAAAACTCTGTTTTATTTATTATCTGCATAGTTCCGGCTGCAGCTGAACTTTTCATTTTTTCAGACCATAATGCACTTTCTGAAAGTAAAAAATATGGAAAGTTTTCTTTTTCATTCGGTACTAATCCGTTAATCTGCTGGTTAAAACTGCCCGTAGTACCTAGCATCGTGTTCTTTCCTATACTGGCAATACTTGTTACTAAAACTGTATTTTGAGGAACAACGCGAGCAACTTTTTGCCCTTCTTCACTTAAACGTTTAGCAGTGTTAAAGGTAATATTCTCAGAAATATCCGTGGGTGTAACCCAAGGTATTCCATCGTCAGAATAGTATGCTTGAACCTGTGTTGATGGAGTTGAACCTGTAATAATTTCACCAAGTTCCCCCAACTTACGCTGTTCCCAAGCTTCAGTAAATCCCTTAAAACGAATTTTAGGGACATTGCTTCCGTTTTTTGGAAACATTTTTTCAAGACAAGATTTTTTGATGTTTTTTAATTTGTCATACTTACGCTGATGAAGGGCGATAAGGTTGTCGAGGTTGCGGAAAAAGGTACCGATTTTAGTTTGTTCCTTCAAAGAAGGAACAAAAGTTTTTAATTCAGAAAACTCTGTTTTATTTATTATCTGCATAGTTCCGGCTGCAGCTGAACTTTTCATTTTTTCAGACCATAATGCACTTTCTGAAAGTAAAAAATATGGAAAGTTTTCTTTTTCATTCGGTACTAATCCGTTAATCTGCTGGTTAAAACTGCCCGTAGTACCTAGCATCGTGTTCTTTCCTATACTGGCAATACTTGTTACTAAAACTGTATTTTGAGGAACAACGCGAGCAACTTTTTGCCCTTCTTCACTTAAACGTTTAGCAGTGTTAAAGGTAATATTCTCAGAAATATCCGTGGGTGTAACCCAAGGTATTCCATCGTCAGAATAGTATGCTTGAACCTGTGTTGATGGAGTTGAACCTGTAATAATTTCACCAAGTTCCCCCAACTTACGCTGTTCCCAAGCTTCAGTAAATCCGGCGAATCGAATAGCCGGTTTTCTCGCTGTTTCAGACATACTTATTCACCTCCAAGAAGCTTTTTGAGCTCCGCAATACCCTTCATGTCAAATTCATTGCCGGTTAATTCATCTAACATAGCACAAAGGGATGATTCCGTTTCGCGAATCTGTTCTTCCACCTCAAAGAATGTAGTCTCATACTTCTTTGCCAGCGCATTAAGCTTTAAAACAAATTCGTTCACAATTTTTTTAGGCAACTCAAAAAGACCTGAAAGAATAGGTGTAATCCATTTTAGTTTAAGCAACTCTTTTACCTGATTATCTGTCAGTTCTTCAATTGCCTTTTTGGTTTTCATTTGAAGCTCAGCCGCTTCTTCTTTCACCTTTTTCTTTAGAGTTTTTTCTTCTGTGTTTAAAGCATCATATTTTTTTAGTATCTCCAAAACTTCCGGCTCGACTTCATTTTCCTTGATTGCCTTTTTAACGGCAGCAGGAACAAACGCCGTTTTATCATCATTTACAAAATCCTTATCTTTTTCTTCTTCAGGCAATTCATCCAGCAGGGATTCATATTCAGAGGCAATTTCAGCAAGTCTGTTTTCGTTTGCTTTCTGCTGTGCAAGAGCATCGTGCAAGAACCTCTCCTGAACAAGTTCAAAAGGAATCACCCTGCCTACCCATCCGTCCTGCACTTCAATATCCTTGCCGTCCTTTTTCTTGACAATCATATTAGGATCGACCTTTTTGGTGGATTCAAATCCCTCCGTCTGGATTATTTCAAGATCAACGGCAATGTTTAGCCATGCGTCATCCAGTATCTGATACGCTTCATATTTATCTACAAGGGGAATGCCATCAAGACTCTCAAAAATCTTTTCGGCAAGTTCATTTTCTTTCCTTGAAACGTTAATACTTTCCATTCCCGCAATCAATTCATTATACAGGAATTCCTCAAAGCCCTCGAAAGCAGTTTTAAATTTCTGCTCAAAGGACTGAATGTCGGTATGCTCGATAACCGCATTTTTAATATCATCTGTATTAAAATGCCAATAAGCGGCAGAATCATCAGCAAAGAGTGCCTTTTTTAGGTTCGGAAACGCTGACCAGTATGCTGCCAGCTCATCCACTTCGCTTGCAGGAATACCACCGAACATAGAGGTATAAATATCCCAGCTTTCCGGCTTTTCGGAGGAATCCACATAACGTGGAATATTGAGGTTATAATCATTCTTACGGATTTCATCGCGGGATACTACCCTTGAGAATTTCTCTACGGAAATGCGCTGTGTCACCACATCCACAATCCGTTTTATATCGCAGGCTCGTAATTTGTTATTCTTACCTGCCTTTTCAAATCCTTTTGATGCGTCAATAATAAGTACATCGGTATTGCTGCGCTTCTGTTTAAGTACCATGATAATTGTAGGAATGCCCGTACCAAAAAAAATATTTGCAGGAAGGCCAATGATGGCATCAATCTTATTATTCTCAATCAGGTTCTTGCGAATTTCACCTTCCTCACCGCCACGGAACAGAACGCCATGAGGTAATACAATCGTCATAATACCGTCAGGCTTGACATGATAGAGATCATGAAGCAGAAATGCATAGTCTGCTTTGCCTTTTGGTGCAAGGCCATAGTCTTTATAACGAGGATCGGATTCCTTGTCGGAAGGATTCCAATGCTGAGAATAGGGTGGATTTGAAACCACCGCATCAACATAAAGAGGGTTATATGTTCCAATAGGATCACTTTCTTCAAAGTAAGGCCAGTCATCCTCCAATGTATCTCCGTTACGGGTAACTATGTTATAATGGTTAATTCCTCGCATAATAAGATTCATACGAGTAAGGTTATAGGTGTTTTCCTTAAGCTCCTGTGCGTAGTATTTAATTTTATCGCTGTTGCCCATATATTTTGCAACGCTTTTACCAATATTGATAAGTAATGAGCCGGAGCCGGAGGTCGGGTCTATAAAGACGCTGTCTTTGATACAAACAGAAAAAGCCTTCTCTGGCACATAAGTGCTGAAAAAGGCTTGAAATAAAGGGCTTTCGAGGTTCTGCTGTGTTCTACAGCAGAGCTTCGGAAGCCCTTTTTCTGTTTATTCGATTGCCGCTGGCCGGTTCTGTGGTCTTCGGAACTTACCCCTCAAAACCGGCGGTCGGAGGAATAATTAAAAAGTGTGGAATAATTAAAAGGTTCAATCAGCCTAAAGCAATTCCTTCAGCGTTTTTCCATTTGAATCCTTCCAGAGGGCATTACCGCTCAAAGATGCCCCGCCGACAAAACCAGCTGCAGATGACGGACTTGAGAATAAAACGTCTGATATAAGAATGCCGTTTTTATCAATCTTGTCGGCGTACTTATTTCGATCTTTTATCGCTCTTTCAGGGCAACTCTTTGTAACAGTCGGATTAATTGCGCTTCCTTTGAAGACCACGAAACCTTCGCTGGTTCTTTTACCAGAAGCCTTTCCTTTTCCATACTCCAGATAAAGGACCGGCTCATCATTCTCTGCTTCCGGAGCAGGTGCAAAAGGCTCAAAAACTCTATGGCCAAGCGTTCCCATTACGATCTTTGCATAGTCAATGAACTCTTCAAGTTCGCTTTCGGTTTCCTCTGTGATGTTTCCGGGATTTGGGTCATTTCCGTTTTTCACAGAATACCGTCCGGCCTGAACAGCCATATTGCAGAACCGATTTTCAAGGTAGCTTATCTCAGTCGGACCAAATGAATTATTCGTCGTTGTGAACATAATGGCTTCAGTCCAATAATCAATAGAGGTATGCGGTTCTTGGATTCGGAGCAGAAGGCCTTTTCCATTTTTACGCACTCCGGCCTGACCTATATACACAACAGCATTATCAGATTTATCGGTGCCGAACAGGAAGTAGACTCCGCTTTGTTTGAGAATATCTAAGTCCTTACATTTATCCAACGCAGTACGAGGAACCTTATATGCAATTCCGGTCCAGTTGGCAAGAGAACACTTGATTCTTCCGCTCGGTTCGCCATCCATTAAAAAAAGCTTGATTGTTTTACTTCTCGGCATGCTATTCCTCCTACTTAATCCACAAACAAGTCCGGGATTATTCTTATTCACTTCGAGATGCGCTGCCATTTTTCTATAGAGCGCAATATTTCATCTTCATACTTGACTCGAAACACCGTTCTAAATGCACCGAGTGAATACTGTATTTGTTGAGATAACGCATCTCGAGGGAAATCCTTTATGAGCACTTTTATGGATCGGCTGTGCTGAAGACACTCGTTTTGATCTGCGTTGTATTCGTAATCTCCGGTAACTGTGGCAAGGACATACGTATGGCTTCCCTTTGAAGGGATTAGGACATAATCGCCAATTTGAATCTTCTGAACGAAATCGAGAATCTGTCCAACCCAAGTTGCAACAGAAGTTCTATTATCTGTGCACTTCTCATTACCAACAGCAAGTCGGAGTTCTTCCTTTGTCTTTATGGCCTTAAAGTCATAATGATATCCATCCCACGGAAGAAATACCCTCTGAGATTCCAGTATTGCATCGTAATATATTGAATTACGTCCAGCTCTGATTAACCACATCATATGCATCATTCCTCGCTTGAAACGAATTCCAGACCAGAATCTAACTAAAACAACGTTAGCTGTGTATAGCCGTATACTTTGCCGTCATCTATAGCAAAGTCCGAAATATACTCTTTGAATTCGCCAAGTTCCATTGTCCCATACTGTTCACACATTTCGCTTGCCTTCAAATAACAATCTAAAAGCGAAAAAGTACCAGTTTCTAAAATCTTGTTCATGGATTCAACGACGGCATTTTTCAGAAGTTTCGTCTTTTTCTTGTATCCATCCTTGATGATGTACATCCCTGCCTTCTTGTCATAATCAAAAATGGAACTAATAATAGAATCCTTATCTGCAAGCAGCCGATAATCCATATTATTTTTGAGCCATGCGATGATAAATTCTCTATCAAGTATAGTTTTGGCGATTCTTCCTTCTCGTGAATTAGCGACAAAACACAGATGTGACAGCACAGGAGATAAATCCTTTGATACTTTGACCTCCGTGTTAAGAGTGTAGACAGAATACACGTCACTAATATAGCTGGAATTGATCGACATTTGCGCCTTTGAGGAAATAACAGCAGGTATTTGATAAAAGACGCTTTCACAGACAAACCCATTGTTTTGAAGCGCAGCAATCAGAGCCGTCCAAGCCCTCATGTCGTTGTTATTGAATGTAATAAGAAGTTTACCCGTTTCTGTCAAATGCCGAGTAAAGCAACACATATACTCATCAAGCTTTTGGGAATAATTCTCCCATGAGGCCGATTTGTCCATTCTGTCACTTACGCTGATATCTTCATCGGAACAAGGAATATCCTTGAGAAAGCTATTCCAAATATTCGAGAACTCTGTATATGGAACGCTATCCCCATAGGGAGGATCTAAAAAGATTAGATCCGCCTTAAGATCAGAGTATTCGTTGCGATTCAATAGCTCCAATGAATTCCCGTGAATGATTTTAGCTTCAGCATTGATAGGAGTTTGCGAGAGGGCTACTAAGGCCTTTTTAAACTTCGACAAACGAGCTTTAAAGTGAACAAACGGATTTGTTTCAAGATGCTCCTGTGGAATCCAGAATCCCGGAACGCTCCACGCTGGACCACCGGTAGAAAGATTGTTTCTACTCGCAATAAGTCGTGAACACTGTGCAACTGATGCAGTAAGAAGCAATAAAGCGCAGTTCCTTATTTTTTCATCTTCAATCTTCCAGATATTATCTGCAAGATAGGAAAGAATGCAGAAATTCCTGTCAGTAAAGAAAGATGCAGTGGTTATACCGTTGAATGAAAGGATGCGCCGATTTTCAGGGAATTCAAAATTAAAAGCAGCCGTATCAACGCTATCATCTCTAAATGATGATAGTTCTTTTTGCTTTACAAGTTCCGAATCAGTAGGAGTATAGTTCTTGTCGTTTTCAACAGAGATGTTAAAAACCTCTGTGTCAACGAGACGCTCAAGGTTGAAACGGACTGTTTTTCCGCAAACGGGGCACAAGAGTTTTTTACCTTCTTTTTTACAGTCGTCTTGCTTTAATACGGTGCCGCACTCACACTTTGAAATGATCCTGTGTGACAGGTATTTTATGGTATTCCCATCTGCTGTTTTATATAAATGGCCATATTTAGTATAAGCCTGTTCTAATATCTGCTCAAAAACGGCGACGAACTCATCTGGATCAGGGGGATCAATTAGAACCGAACTAATCAAAACCGCAGCAGGATTCAAGTCAAACCCATAGCTTTTTCTCCCAATTAAAGCCCCTTCTCGTATGGTGACCCCGCTACCACAAAACGGATCAACAATGGTATCTCCTTCTGAGGTAAGAGAAGAAATACACTCGCTAATAACATTATGGGGTTTTCGAGCCCAATACTTATGCATTAAGTATTCAGGAGTATGTGTTTCGGCTTTAATGAAGCCAATATCAAAAGCCATTATCCATTCCTCCTAAACACTATAATAAAGTCGTTTAAGCTCACACCAACTTTGTCGCTTGTTCTCCGCTGACTGGCTGTCCAAGAAGCCTCTGTATACTTCGGTACCCTTAGTACAACTTTTTCCACCGTTATAGAAGGATTATCTGAGAGGAACTTTTCAAGCAGCATTTTCGTTGCTTGAATGTACTCTCCCTTGATAATCGTATCACCTATCATTAAGCCCATGACTCCGTCCGGCGACAATGTGGCTACAATGTTGTTTAGCGTGGATCTCATATCCTCAACATAATGAATAATGTTTTCGGCTTTGCCAACTTTGAAGAACTCTCTTACTTCGCTCTTTCTCACCTCCGCATGGTTAATTCTCATCCATGAAAGCTCTAAAGAGTTAACGGAACTGTACTTATAGGAATTGAAGTACGGCGGGTGTACAATAATGAGCTTATTCGTTGGACCAAACGAGAATGGAGCACTGGCATCGTGCTCAGCAATATCAATGGTTGATTTCGATTCAGGCAAGGAAGAAACAGCTTTAATTGCTTTCTGCGCCTTTTTAACAAACGTGTCTAAACAATCCTCTTTTGCGGTAACGACATCTAAGAATAATCTTCCTTGTTGAGTAGTAGCTCTCGATACGGGTCGAATAGATGAAGCAAGGCATATGCTATAGAAATCCTTGATATTTTCGTCTTCAATCTGATTAATAAGGTAAACAAGGCCTCTGATCGAGTCTTGCGTTTCTTTCAAAAACCAGTGATCCACATCTCGGATACCAACTGGCTGCCAGTCAAATTGTTCTACCGATAGCGGCGCATAGTTATCACAAATTCGATGCAATTCAGCAAGCAGCTTATCTTCATCTATATGCGTCGTTTTAACTCTCTGAAGCAACACAGCCAAAGGATTAACATCATAAGATCTACAATTCCTATTGGCAAGCATCGCCTCTAATACGGTAGTCCCGCTTCCTGCCATTGGGTCCATAACCATGTCATATTCGTCGGTATACTGCATGATAAAATGGGCCGCAATAGTTGAGGGGAACTTACCAAAGTACCTAAAGATTCCGTGGGTCGAATAGCTAATCTGAGCGTTCGTTCCCAGAGCAGTCCACGCTTCTAAAGGTGCATACGAATCAAGACCAGCCTGTTTAAGCAAAAACAGCTCATCTTCACTCATTTCGTGTTCTTTTCGTATTTCAATACCGGCACTCCTGTTATCAACAGGGTTCGGGTACTCATAGAAAAATGTTTCCATCAAGGTCCTCCGCTATGTTCGTTATTGGCGTCGCAATGCATCAAAACTGGCTGCGCTATGCATCGGACGTCAGTACTATATTCCATAAATAATCAGAAAAGTCAAGTCGTATGGCGTTATTCCATCAGGGTCTCAATAATCTGATCCCCCAAGGAAGAATTCCTTGCATCATAACTCTTGTAAAACGCAGTGCAACGCAAGTTTCCAGATCTATAGAGCGTTTCAACACCAACTATAATGCTGCTGAAAACGACATCTTCATCCTTTACCAAATCATGGTAATGGTCATATAGGCGATTCTTTTCTGTATCATTTTCAGGATAATCTGTGCTTCCCCACAGAAGGCCAAGTACGACTTTATAATTTTCTCTTCCTCTCCAAAATGGATTGTCGCCTTTTGATCCGAGGATATTGGCCAATTTCACTACCACCGCAGCACTTTTTCTGGCCTGCTCTCTTTCAAGCAGTTTTTCAAGGCTGTCTTTTGCCTCAATGATTATGACCGTTTCAAGTTCATCATTGTACATAATGATGTCAGGACGATCTTCTTCGAGAATAAAACGATAGACTTCTCCTTCTTGACCGTTGCTTTTGGATGGAGCTTTTATTGTTTTCCAAGGTCCTGCCGTTGGGTTCGTGAATGCGATTTTCCACGAAGTATTATTCTTGTAGATTATTTCAAAAGCCCAACGTGCTATCTCTTCATTCAGCCTATTGATGTTCCTCATTTAAAGTACCTCCTCATTCCTTAATGACACAGCTACCCCAGCATTGAAAATGAGGTAATCGGTCAATTCGGTATATAGTGTTGTTCCTTTATTTCGAGTAATCCGTCCATTTCTTCCAAATGCTTGAGTATGTACTTGATGAGGGAAATATGCAATCACCGCTCGATCCCGTGTATCAAACTTTCCGAAACAGGTCGAATATGCTGATAATTGTCCTGTAAAGGGGTCCCCAAACAAGCGTCCCGGTTTGAGTGAATTGCTAACATACAGGAACACAGGCTTTTCATCCGGAATATCGTTTAACTTGCCACGCAAACGAGGGTAGGCTTCTTCAATCGCTTCTCTCAGATCCGACCATTTGTCGTATAAGTAAACAATATTCTTAGAAGTCGTCACATGAATATTCCCGTTGTCAGTTTCCGGGAAATCCTCAATTTTCATTGTAAAAACAGCAGGAGGATTTAACGGCGCACTCGAAGCAAACAGAGCTGCTTGTTCATTAATCCATCCAGATATTTTCTCTCTTGTCGTGGGTTTTCCAGAGCCAGCATTGTTTGAGAGTATATAGCATTTATCGAGCGAAATATCTTGCTCCAGCAGGGCTGCCAACGCATCATATTTAATCAGATTTCTTCCTTGCTGCTGTCTTAGCACATGGCTTGGTACCCCTGTCGTCAATGGCCAAACGAGAACCTCTGCTTTTAGCTGTTCATCTTCAGGGGTCTCATTACCTAAAGCAAATCGAGCTATAGCTTTTGCCGTCTCATCCTGATGCAACAAGCCCTCTGACGGAATAAAGTCAATTACATTTTCCCACTGGGATGAGATAAACAGTAACATCTCTTGGTATTGTCTTGCGAGCAGCTCTTCAGTTTGATCCAGTATTGGTCTTCCAATAATATAATTATCGATAATTTGTGATAAGGACGAGAACAACAATCCCAGCCCATTTCCCGAATTGTAATCCTCAACATTATCAATATCGGAATAATGCAAAACAAGGCACGGCGTCTTTTTGATAAGTGTGAGTTTAATTGCGGCAATAGAAGGCCAGATATTATCTCTTCTAACTCCGCCATCAACATGCTCACCATATTCTGATACGAAATACCAGTACGGAATCCGGAGATGTGCACTTCCATACTGCCGTTCACATCTTTGCATAGCTTGATTACCGGTTGGTGTAGCAGCGGTTTCCTCAACCGCAAACAGAATCTGGTTGTTCTGAGCATCGTAAGCAACAAAGTCAGGCTTTCCCCAGCCAATCAACTCTTTAATCTTTGACGGCATTGGATTCCATGATTTATATGATCCGTACACAATAAGATCGAGGAGTTGTTCGCCATCCTTTTTAATTACATAGTGCGGAATAAAACCGTTCAGATAATCGCTATCAAAAGAGTAGCCCAGACTCTCCAAGTAGGCACAGATGTTGTCACAACACCATACCCCTTCATGAAAGCTATCGGCCCATATCTCTATTTCTCTCATTCTGCTTCCTCCTCCTAAATATGGATTCTTAATATGTGTCCTTATTGGACGTCCCGAATTATTCTTAAACCTCGGATGATTCACCAAACGAATTTCCGGTGGCTCGATGAAATCAACGGCATCGCATTCATGATCTTCTCTAATGAAATCGCCATTTTCGTTGCTGTAGACCTTAGTGCGAATCAATAGTTTTTCACCGCATTCCCTACAAGTGAGTTCGGTCCAGAAATAGTGTTCAAAAATATCGCCCTGTTTCATAACAGAAATATGCAGAGAACGGCGATCAATCCGGTACCGATGCCCACATAAAATGCATTCAACTAACCAATCGTCAGCCATTTCAAAAGTTCCATCAGAAAACCCTTCATAAAATTGCATAGCGACATCCTTCCTGCTTCTATAGAGAGATACAGCCTGCTGACACACAGCAGGTCCTTTTTGTGTATCTCTTATTCAGTTATCGTTCCATCCTTGATGTGGTAACTGATACCACGCTCATTACAGAACGCTATTACCTCTGCAGCCCTGTCATTGAAGAACTGCTTGTGTTGCGTATAAGCAGTAACTTCGGTGCTGTAATTCATTCGACCAAATATAATCCGGTCGACGAAGCTTACTTCCTCCAGCAACACCCGCAAGTCTTGTCTGACGATGTTGGGTGTCGGGAATGGCTCAATGCTTACCCACGTTTTGCATCCGGCGTCGTGTAAAGCCCTTAGTGCTGCAAGCCGCTTTTTCCACGGTGCGGACCCCGGTTCCATACGCTTCCGAAACGCCTCATTCGTGGTAATCAGTGTGATGCCATACTCGTTTTCTTCTGAGAGCTCCGCCAGCTCAATCGGCAAAATACCCTTTGTAAGAACAGAGCACTTTATCCCAGCTTCATTGAGCTTTTTGATCGACGCCAAGCTCATCTTCTGTATTTCGGGATACTGATACATAAACGGGTCCGTTGAAAAACACAACTGCACAGATTTGATTTTTTCCTTCAGCCGAGGAATTTCTTTATCCAGCAGCTCAAGCGTGTTTGACACCAGATAGGGCTCCAGCCACTCCTCGTAGGATTTTATTTGTCCGAAACGCTTCTTCATCATGAAAGCGTAACAGGGATATTTGCAGCCATGAGCGCAGCCCTGAATATGATTCATCGTATAGTCGCCATACTCTACACCGGTTTTGTAGAGCATGGTTTTTCTTTCGATGTAACCTTTAACCTTCTTCATCGGATCAGCTCCTATCCACAAAACTTATGGTGCTTCGGCTCACGCTGGCACCGTGGTTTTGTTTCAGTTCATTCTTTATCTGAGGCCTGAATCCATCGGAAGGAAAAACCGGATGACTATCGAGAAGAGCCCATACATCGTTCAGCGGGACGTCTGTCCTTCCGTTGAACGACTTCTGCAGGTATTCAGCGATGTCTTTTATGTAGAAGCAGAACTCATCGGTATGAGTCTTTGGCCTTCCCATGCCCTCAAAATCGAGCATCAGCTGATTTTCTAAGCCATGCGTATTCTTCGTTGACGATTTGCCGCCAAATGTCTGCCACGCAGACTGTTTGTATAACCTGAATCCTTTAATGTTGCTCGTGCAGTGAATCAAATTGTAAACAATCGCATTTTTCTCATTGAAGAACGGGAAAGCCGCAATATAGTACTGATAGTTACTGTTGCGGTGCAGGGCTTTGATGATGTCCTCGATGCGTTTTTCGTACGCTTTTTTATCGCTTCCGTAAGGGATAAGATTCTCCAGATCCATCAAATACGTCTGTTCATATTTGCTTCTGGCTTCATCCTTCTTGACCATCTTTACAGCCCTCATGGAATCTGAAACCATGTGGTTAAGAATGACCTCACTCCAGTTATTGATGAACGGCATGATCGCATTCCAGTCAATAGTGGCCTCATACGGATCATAAACAAGCAGGTAGTGCTTCTTGTTAGACATTGTCTGGCCTAAACGCTTGGCCAGCTCATTTCCGTCCTCGGTCGTAATATGCACATGAAAATTGCGACTGTCATTCGGCATCAAGCCTTTTAGATGCTCTGTTCTGGCAGCGCACAGATCGCTAAAAAACAGGTCAATCTGCTTATACGGATACTGACCCGCAACATTCCGGAGATACTTGGCAACACGGACCGGCGTACCGAACACCTGCTTTCCGTCATCGTCCACATATTCTCCGCTGTTGGACATGCAATCAATAAAAACAAGTCCAGAGCAGTATTGATTTTGGAGTAACTTATGTGCCCACGCCTCTACATACTTTTCGATTAGCTCGAACTTCTTAATCGTATGTGGATTAGCGTGACCGATTATTTCTTCACTGCTGCTCACTACTTGCTTCCTCCTCCGGAATCAGGTCCATAATATCTCCGATATTGCAGTCTAACGCTTTACAGATTTTCATTAAGACTTCCATGCTCACGGTTTCTCCCTTGGACAGTTTCGTAACGGAGGCCCAGCTGATGCCAGCCGTAGCAAGTAAATCCTTCTTTTTCATATCTTTATCTATCAGAATCTTCCATAATTTTTTGTAACTGACTTCCATCGGGATCTCCCTTCCATAAATCTAAAAAAGCCTGTTTCAGAGCTTGACTAAGATATTATATCACGGAAGTGTGTAAAATACAAGAGGTTTTCTCTGAAAACGCTCGAATTTACACTGAATGTGGTTGAAATTTCATCGTAGATGTGGTATAATATGTGAGCTCAATTCATTTCCAGTTAGGAGGGTATGTCTTGTCAAAGAAGTATGATACGTTTTCGGCCTATCTTGAGGACGTGTACTATAACCAACTTTTCAGCAAAATTAAATCATACCTCTACAACAATCAAGGTCGCATGGATCTGTCGACTTCTGCTGTACCGGACCCTTCCTATGTGGAATTGAGTGATTTCAAAATCATGGGAGTCAATTTCCACGAGTCCGATACGGACAAGATTGAATGCAAGGTTACTGTTCGTGCGGAAATTGAGATCTCTGGACGGGGCCGACGTGACTACGAAAGCGATTTAACTGAGTGCTGGCTCTCGATACCTTTTGCCGCAACTTTGAGAAATGGACTCCAGCAAGTCAGAATCGGATATGCATCCGAATATTCAAGAGAACTATTCCGGGCAGAAGATGCGCTTACCAAGTACTTAGTCCCTTACATTTATGCTAAAGACCTCGATAAACATGCCGAGCGATTCCTCGAAAAATACTGCCCTCGTGCGTTAGAGGAACCGATGCCCCTCCCCATCGAAGAAATCGTTGATAACATGGGGCTAACCGTTTATCATGCACCGTTGCCAGATGGCATCTTTGGACGTACATATTTCAATGACGCTAACGTCGAGGTATTTGCAAATAAGGCATGCACGGAGACAGCCGAGCGTTCCATTTGCCCCGGAACTATCCTTGTCAACCCCGATGTCTTTTTCATGCGTAACATCGGTTCAACGAACAACACCGTCATTCACGAATGTGTTCATTGGGACAAGCATTATAAGTTCTTCGAGCTTCAGAAGCTCCTGAATCCCGAAATTCAGGCAATATCATGTGCCGTTGTCGAGGAGTATAAGAAGAAAGCCAACCAGCTTGAAGATGAGCTATCATGGATGGAGTGGCAAGCCAATGCGCTGGCTCCCAAGATTCTGATCCCGGCAAAAACCGGCAAAGCAAAGCTCTCCGAAATATTAAACAGGCTTCACAGGGCCTACAAGGGCCGTCTCCGTGACGGATACGTCATGGAACTTGCCATTAGTGAGTTTGCTGACTATTTCAAGGTTTCAACCACAGCTGCAAAAATCCGTGCTGTTGAGCTCGGCTTTGAGCAAGCCGCCGGTGTTTTCAACTATGTTGATGGCAAGAACTACCCGCCGTTTTCTTTCAAAAAAGGTAGTCTTAAAAAAGGTCAAACCTTTGTTATCGACCGCAACAATGTCATAATTCAGTCCCTGCTTAACCCAGACCTATCTGAGGATATTGCAGCGAGACGTTTTATCCACGCTGGCGGTCTGCTCGTCATTAATGATCCTCAATATGTAAGCATTGTGGAGGATTCTGAACCAGCCCTTACCGACTACGCTTTAGAACATGTCGATGAGTGCTGTTTGGTATTCGACCGCACTACACGAGTCAGTACCCAATACGATGACTCCTTCTACCGCATATGCTTTCTTTGTAGAGATGCCGATTCAAAGAGTTTTGTCGAAGCCAGCTTCAATCCGAGAGAAGGCAAGAATGAAGACGTTCAGAAACGTGCCCGTGAAATGGCTGCCATCGCAGCAGAAGCAAAGCGGGTCGCAGATATCCTTGCTGAAGTTCCTTCATCATTTTGTGGGACCCTTGACTATCATATCAAACGTCGTGGATACACCAACGAGAAGATGGAAGAACGTACAGGCATCAGCTCTCGCATGATTCAAGACTATCGAAAAAAGAAGGATTCCAACATCACCTTACAAAGCGTACTTGCTCTTTGCATCGGGCTGAATCTGCAACCAGCTTTCTCATACGATTTAATCCTCAAGGCTGGTTTCAACATTATGACCGCCAAGGATGAGCACCTCATTTATCGGTACCTGATAGAACACCACCACATGGAAAACATCTTCATGTGGAACGAAAAGCTACAGGATGCCGGAATTCCACAGCAATTACCTAAAAACGGGAACAAAATGACTGCTCCTGAAAAATAATTCGGAAGTCGCACTTCCGGTATAAAACCCTGATTTATCAAGGCTCTTATGTCTTTCGAGACATGAGGGCCTTCTTTTTTTGCCTATTTTACAGGCTTTTTCGGCCATCGGAACCGGAAGTCCCACTTCCTCGTGAAAATCCGAAATCTCAATAAAATAGTACCTGTGAGTGAACGCTCACACCCTCAAGCAGTACGTCCGCTGGCCACGGATGATCCAGTGCCGCCTGATGGGACAAGTTAATACGAACAGCTGCCTACTGGATAAGGAAGCTGCAGACCGGAACGGAGAAATCTCCGTCGGGACTGTGGTTGGATTTCTATACCCATTTTGCAGCTGACCATGAAGGTTTCCTCCGTTCCAAGCAAATCGAACGGAGGAAATTTTCATGTCAAACGAAGCAAAGAAGTACTTTATCCCGGTCGACGGGAACCCCATCGAGGTCAGCGAGGAAGTTTACAAGGCATATTACCAGCCCATCTGGAACACCCGCTACCATGCCCAGAAAAACGGCGAGTGCCGCTGCACCAAGGCCCAGCTTTGGAAGTGCGACGGTGTTTGCCCCGGCTGCCCGTTCTATGCTGCCGGTAAGAAAGTCTCCATCGATACCCCAATCGGCGGTGAGGATGACGAACTTACTCTTGGCGACACTCTGGCAGATGACGCACCCACGGCAGAATCCATCCTTATGGATAAAGAGCTGCTCGACGCTTTGTACGACGAGCTGAATCGCCTTGACCCGGACGGCAGACGCATTTGTGAGCTCATCATGCAGGGCAAGACGGAGCGTGAAATTGCTGCCGATATGGGCAAACGCCAGTCGACCATCAACTACCAGAAGAACAAGGTGTTCTCCATCCTGCGTGAAGCCCTTAAGGACTTCATCTAATACCCCTAAGTGGCCGCCGTGGAAATAATTCTGCGGCGGTCAAAAATTATTCCGGATTTTTTCGTTCAAAACACAGGTTTCCCTCCAGTGGGTACTGAGGACAGCAAAACAACACAGGTCCTCAGAAAGGAGGAACCGCCAATGAGTGAGTCCAGATCCACCAAAGCCGTAACCGACGAAGAGCTTATCGGTGTGCTTACGGCAATCAGCGTAGTGTCAAAGCGTCTGGCAAGGAAGCTGATCCAGCTCGACCAGACAAGTCAATCTCAGGAAGGAGGGAAAAACGATGAGCAAAATGAGCGAAATGGAAGCGACCATCCGAGAGTTACGGGATATTGCATCTTCTATTAATGGCATCGCCAACTGGCTGACCGAGGCCTTCGGCGGTTCCAGCGACACTCCGGAAGAAGCTCCTGCCCCGGAAAAGGCTCTCACGCTCGAAGAGGTCAGAGCGATTCTGGCTGAAAAGTCCCGTGATGGCTTCACTGCTCAGATCCGTGACCTTCTCCTGAAGTACGGTGCCAAGAAGCTCTCCGAGGTGGACCCGGCCAGTTACAAGGCTCTGGTAGCCGATGCGGAGGTGCTGGGCGATGGCTAATCACGCACTTCTCTCCGCATCGAGTTCGCACAGGTGGCTCAACTGCCCACCTTCGGCAAGGCTCTGTGAGGGCTACGACGACAAGGGCAGTGATTTTGCAGCCGAGGGTACCGATGCCCACGCCCTCTGTGAGTTCAAACTCAGAACGGCACTCGGCATGGAGACCAAGGACCCAACCGAAGACCTCTCTTGGTACAACTCCGAAATGGAGGAATGCGCCAATGGCTATGCGGCCTTCGTGATGGAACTGGTCGAGGAGGCCAAGAAGACCTGCCCGGACCCGGTGGTCTTGATTGAACAGCGACTCGACTACTCCAAGTACGTCGAGGAGGGCTTCGGCACCGGTGACTGCGTCATCATCGCAGACGGAACGCTGCACATCGTGGACTACAAGCACGGCAGAGGCGTTTTGGTCGAGGCTGAAGAAAATCCGCAAATGAAGCTGTACGCCCTCGGTGCGCTGGAGCTGTTCGATTGCATCTACGACATCGACACCGTCAGCATGACGATCTACCAGCCCAGACGCTCCAACGTCAGCACCTTCACCATTCCGAAGGAAACGCTCTATGAATGGGCCGATCAGGTTCTGGCTCCTACTGCAGAGCTTGCCTTCAACGGAGACGGCGAATACCGCTGCGGCGAATGGTGTCAGTTCTGCAAGGCAAAGGCTGACTGCCGGGAAAGGGCCAATGCCAACATGGAGCTTGCCAAGTTTGAGTTCAGGCAGCCGCCTTTGCTCACGGATGAAGAGGTCGAAGAAATCCTCGGTCGCATCGACGAGCTGATCGCTTGGGCCTCTGACATCAAGGACTATGCGCTTCAGGCAGCCATCAGCGGTAAACAGTGGTCCGGCTATAAGCTGGTCGAGGGCCGCTCCAACCGCAAGTACACAGACGAGAACGCTGTCATCGCAGCCGTGACCGCTGCCGGGTATGACCCCTACGAACACAAGATTCTCGGCGTCACCGCCATGACCTCGCTTCTCGGAAAGAAACAGTTCAACGACATCCTTGGAGGCCTGATTACCAAGCCTCAAGGCAAACCCACGCTGGTGCCGGACAGCGATAAGAGACCGGCAATGACAACCATTATTGATGATTTCAAGGAGGACAACTAATATGTCAAATTCTACTAAACTCGCAAACCCCATGAAGGTTATCACCGGCAAGGAGACCCGCTGGTCCTATGCCAATGTCTGGGAGGCCAAGTCCATTAACGGCGGCACCCCGAAGTTCAGCGTCAGCCTCATCATTCCGAAGACTGACACCGTGACTGTTCAGAAGATCAAGGCGGCAATTCAGGCAGCCTACGAGGAAGGTCAGGCCAAGCTCAAGGGCAACGGTCGCACCGTACCGCCTCTGACCGCTATCAAGACGCCTCTTCGTGACGGCGACACCGAGCGTCCGGATGATCCGGCTTATGCTAACAGCTACTTCATCAACGCCAACTCCGCTACGGCTCCCGGCATCGTGGATGCTGACTGCAATCCGATCCTGACCCGCTCCGAGGTTTACTCCGGCGTGTACGGTCGTGCCAGCATCAACTTCTACGCTTTCAACAGCAACGGCAACAAGGGCATCGCTTGTGGGCTTAACAACCTGCAGAAGATCCGTGACGGCGAACCCCTCGGCGGCAAGGCCAGCGCAGCGTCTGACTTCTCCACCGATGCGGATGAAGATTTCCTGTCTTAAGGAGGTACGCACCATGAATGCTACTACGATTCTTTGCATCCTGCTTCTGTCCTTCTATCTGGTTCTGGCCGTATTCTGGATCGTCAGGTCCATCATCGACACCATCGACGACCGCAAACGTGAAAAGCGCAATGCGGCGTGGGAGGCCGAGCGTCAGCAGCTCGAAAAGGACCGTGCCCTTCGTGAGGTTGAGTATCACGAAGCCGTATGAAGGAACTCGACAGAAAGTAATCTCCGGCCTGCGGGTGGTGGGAGCAATCCTGCCACCCCTTTCAGGCTTGGGAAAGGACCAGTGTATATGAAAACACTCAGTATTGATATTGAAACCTATAGCAGCGTGGACCTTGCCAAGTGCGGCGTCTACAAATACACCGAGGCGACAGATTTCGACATTCTTCTCTTCGGGTATTCCACAGACGGCGGCCCCGTACAGGTGGTCGATCTTGCATGTGGCGAAACGATCCCTCCGGAGGTCATCGCTGCACTGACAAACGATGATGTGACGAAGTGGGCATTCAATGCTCAATTCGAGAGGATATGCCTTTCCCGCTGGCTCCGGGATCACGGCGGTTTTGATAATGCCTACTACAGCATCCCGGAAGACACCGTCGGCAACTACCTCGATCCGGCCTCATGGAAATGCACCATGATCTGGTCCGCTTACATGGGCTTGCCGCTTTCGTTGGAAGGCGTCGGTGCCGTGCTGGGTCTCGGCAAGCAAAAGCTGACCGAAGGCAAAGAGCTCATCAAGTATTTCTGCCAGCCCTGTGCGCCGACGAAGGCCAACGGTGGTCGGACTCGTAATCTGCCGGAAAATGCTCCGGATAAGTGGGCCTCGTTCAAGCGGTACAACATCCGTGATGTCGAGGTCGAAATGTCCATTCAGGAAAAGCTCGCCAAGTTCCCTGTGCCGGAAGCGGTCTGGGAGCAATACCACCTCGATCAAGAAATCAACGACAGAGGTGTCGCCCTCGATATGGATCTGGTTCGTCAGGCCATCGCTATGGACACCCGCTCCCGTGCGGAGCTCACCGCTGCCATGAAGAATTTGACCGCTTTGGATAACCCCAACTCCGTGCAGCAGATGAAGCAGTGGCTTTCAGACAACGGGCTGGAGGTGGATTCTCTTGGAAAGAAGGAAGTCGCTGAAATGCTCAAAACCGCTCCGGCAGAGCTCCAGAAGGTTCTCCTTCTCCGGCAGCAGCTGGCCAAATCGTCCGTCAAGAAGTATCAGGCGATGGAAAAGGCAGTCTGCGCCGATGGTCGTGCTCGTGGAATGTTTCAGTTCTACGGTGCCAACAGGACCGGTCGTTGGGCTGGACGCATTATACAGATGCAGAACCTGCCCCAGAACCATCTTCCGGATCTGGCAGAGGCTCGTGGGCTTGTCCGCTGCGGCGACTTTGAAGGCGTGGAACTTCTCTACGAAGATGTGCCGGATACGCTCTCCCAACTG
>MWCQ01000004.1 GCA_002070105.1 Firmicutes bacterium ADurb.Bin193
CGGTACAACCGTGTGGATAATTGAGGGGGAATGACAAATGGAAAACCAACAGGCTGTGTGTGCATTAAAGCACGACGCCGTAGATAAGTGCTTAATTAGTAGTGTTGTTAGTAGCTATACTAATGACTCTCTGCGGGTCTTTTGGCTATCAACTGGGGAAGAACCACTCGACCCTACCAGCTGTGGTTGAGGAGCCCAAACCGGCCCGAGGGCGCAGGCGTTTGAGGGGCGGGAAGACGATATAGTGGGTGAAACAGATGACGAAAGCGAGGGCGATATAGATGGATAAATTATCATTTGTTTTAAAATGGTTTGGCGCAAGTATAACAGCATTGACAACTTACTTATTCGGGGGTGTGGATTTGGCACTTGGTATATTGCTTGCTCTAATAACAATCGACTACGCAACAGGCGTTATATCAGCTATTATAAACAAAGAATTGTCCTCCGAAATAGGCGGCAGAGGCATTGCTAAAAAAGTCGGCACGCTGATTGTGGTTGCTTTGGCTCATCTTATCGGCACATATTTAGGTTTTGAAGTTAGGGCATGGGTTATAGGCTACTATATAGCAAACGAAGGCATATCCATTATTGAAAACACAGGGCGTATGGGAGTGCCGTATCCTGATAGACTAATGCAGATATTGAAGCAACTCAAAAAGGGTGATAATGATGAAAATTCATAAAATCCCCAATCAAATTATAAAGGGTAGACTTACACCATTGATACCCTCTAAGGTGATAGGTCTTGCCTTGCATCACATGGCGACGAACGCAGATATAAAGACGATTGAGAGGGGGCATATAAATCAAGGCTGGTCAGCAATTGGTTATAACTTTTGGGTAGCCTTTGACGGCACAATTTACGAGGGCAGAGGATTTAATCAAGGTGCAGGAGTTGACAAACAAAACAGCACAGTAATATCAATCGGCTTTCAAGGCGACTATCACAGCAAGCCTGTTTCTATGCCCGATGAACAGTTTAACGCAGGTATTGATATAATTACATATGTTAAGTCTAAACTGCCTTATATCCGTAAAATTGGCGGTCACAAAGACTTTATGGCAACAGCTTGCCCAGGAAAATATTTTCCATTAGATGAAATGATAGGCGGGAAGAAAAGGAGTGTTAAAATGATTTATAATTATATAGACGAAAACACAGCGAAAATTGCAGACGATTGCAATGAGTGTTTACAGCATTTAGTTGACAATGGATATTTAAAGGGTAACGAAAAAGGCGAATTAAATTTGACGTTGGAAATGATACGGATATTTCTTGTGCATTATAGGGCAGGGTTGTATGATTAAAGAGGGTGTTTAACCCTCTTTTTTTATATGAAAATTTGGCACACCTTTGGCACATCTGGCACATGTTTGGCACGTTAAAAATGATAATAAATGTATGTTTTTGCATTTGCAGGGAGTAAAAAGACAAAACAAAAACCACCGTTCAGCCTTGTAAGCATTGACTAATCAGCGGTTTTACTGACTGGCACGCCCGGAGGGACTCGAACCCCCGACGAACAGATTCGAAGTCTGCCACTCTATCCGACTGAGCTACGGGCGCGTACAGTAGTTATTTTAATATATGCGGTATGCTTTGTCAAGCAGGCTGAACTGAAAAAAAAGAGGTTTTTCAGCAAGCCCAGCACTATTCCTTAATCGTACCATCTTTTGTTGTTGCCGTTATTGCTTTGAGTCGTCTTTTTGTGTGTACGGATTCACATGCACCATACAGTCCTTCACGCCCTCATCGCAGGCATATACCGCGTCGCTGACTCTATCGGCAATGATATGCGCGTCCTCAACAGAGATCTGTCCGTTTACCGCAATCTCCACATCCACAATAAGACTGCTGCCGTGGAGGCGGGTTTTAAGCCCGTCAACAAACCAAACCCCATTTACGGCGGCTATTGTGTCAAAAATCTTTTTTTCCGTTTCTTCATCGGCGGCATGGTCGGTAACCTCATTTATACCGGTAATGCCTATTTTAACCGAAACTCTTACGATAAACAACGCAATAATGATCGACACTATCGGGTCAAGAATCCTAACGCCTAAAATAGCTCCGCCTATGCCTATAAGGGCTCCGATTGATGCAAGCGCATCACCCCTGAAATTCCATGCCTCTGCCATAAGCGCAGTGCTTTTTGTATTTTCCGCAGTCCTTTTTGCAAAGCGGAACAATGCCTCCTTTGAGACGACGGATATCAGTGCGACCACAAGAGCAAAAACCCTCGGCGCGGGTATTTCCTCGCCCGCAATGACGCCGTTTATGCTTCCGATTGCCCTGACACCTATGCCCACGGCGGTAATGAGAAGAATTGCGGACAAAAATAAAGAGGCAATGCTCTCGATTTTTTCATGCCCGTAGTGATGGTTTTTGTCCTTGCTTTTCTTCCCGATATTAACGCCGGTAATCACGATAAGAGACATCAAAACATCACCGAGCGAGTCAACACCGTCGGAAATCATTGCCTGACTGTATGCGAATACGCCGGTTAAAAGCTTGACTATTGAAAGCAAGCCGTTTACCGCAATTGAAATAAATGACGCCCTGTTAATTATGGAGCCTCTTTCCTCACTGTGCATTTGATACACCCCCAATGCGATGCCGCATATAATGTTACAAAACCCGCGGAACTGAGTAAGTCCCGCGGGTTTAATCCCGCTGCCAATCAATGGCCCGGCTTATGCCTGCAGATATATAGTTCTTTTTTATAATATTACACCAAGATTTGTAATATGTCAAGACTATTCATCAAATTCGTATAAAATCGGCTTGCCCTGCTTTAGAGAGCTTTGAACATCGATAATGCGCTGGTTTGACGAGCCCCGAAAAAGCAAGTCGAGGCTTCGCAAGTCCTTTTCATACCTTCCGTCCACAAGTATATCGGTATATTTCATAAGCTTTAAAAAGGCATCGTTGTTTTGTATCTCCTCAAAGGTATATCCGCTGTATGTCACTACGGAAAGCCCTCTTTCCTTAACGGCCTTAGCAAGGGGAACAAGCTTTTCCGCCTGCAACAAAGGCTCGCCGCCGGTCAGGGTAATACCGTCGAGCAAAGGGTTTTTATCAATATCCTTTAATATTTCTTCGATACTGATATCATAGCCGCCGTTTGCATCATGCGTTTGGGGGTTGTGACAACCGGGGCAGTCGTGATGACAGCCCTGCGTAAAAACCGTATATCTTATTCCGGGACCATCGACAATAGATTCGGGAACAATCCCTGATACTCTAATCATTCTCATCCCTCTGTTTTGTGCGTTATCCTGTCTCTTACCTCTGAAAGCTTTGCATTGTTAAAGCGTTCAAGGGTTCCGACGAGATAACCGGTAATCCTTCTGATTCTCTCGAATTTGATATCGCCCTCCTCACGCCCGCATTTCGGACAGGTGTCGCCGATAACTCCGTTGTATCCGCAAACGGGGTCGCGGTCAACGGGGTGGTTTATGCTTCCGTAGCCCACACCCGCGTCATGCATTGCGCGTATAACCTTTTCAAAGGCGGAAAGGTTTTTCGCGGCATCGCCGTCAAACTCGACATAGGTTATATGTCCCGCATTTGTTAGTGCGTGATAAGGAGCCTCGATTTTTATTTTGTCGAAGGCGTTTATCTTGTAGTACACGGGAACATGAAAGCTGTTGGTGTAGTAATCCCTGTCGGTAATGCCCTCAATTACGCCGAAAAGCTTTCTGTCAATATTGACAAACCTGCCCGAAAGCCCCTCGGCGGGCGTTGCGATAAGGGTAAAATTCATATTCCTTGCTTTGCTCTCCCTGTCCATTCGGTCTCTCATATGAGCGACTATGTCAAGCCCTAAATTCTGCGCCTGCTCGCTTTCGCCGTGGTGGCTTCCCACAAGCGCCTTCAAAGCCTCCGCAAGACCGATAAAGCCCACGGTAAGAGTTCCATGCTTCAGAATCTCCCTGACCTCATCCTCGGGTCCGAGCTTTTCGCTGTCAAGCCACACGCCTTCACCCATAAGGAAGGGATAGTTCTTAACCTTTTTTGACGCCTGTATTTCAAAGCGCTCCAAAAGCTGGGCTATGCAAAGATCTATCTTCCTGTCAAGCTCTTCAAAAAACCAGTCAACGCTTCCCTTTGCTTTAATCGCTATCCTCGGAAGGTTTATCGAGGTAAAGCTTAAGTTGCCTCTGCTGAAGGATATCTCGCGGGTCGGGTCGTAAACATTACCTATAACCCTTGTGCGACAGCCCATATAGGCAATTTCGGTTTCAGGGTGCCCCGGCTTGTAGTATTTTATATTGTATGGCGCATCCTGGAACGAAAAATTCGGGAAAAGGCGCTTTGCGCTGACCTTCATTGCAAGCTTAAAAAGGTCATAGTTCGGGTCCTCGGGGTTATAGTTTATTCCCTCTTTTACGCGGAAAATGTGAATGGGGAATATGGGGGTTTCGCCGCCGCCGAGCCCCGCCTCCTCCGCAAGCAGAATATTTTTAATAGCCATTCTGCCTTCGGGGGATGTATCCATTCCGTAGTTAATGGAGGAAAAAGGAGTCTGCGCCCCTGCGCGCGAGTGCATGGTGTTAAGGTTGTGCACAAGCGCCTCCATCGCCTGATATGTCGCCCTGTCGGTTTCGACAAGCGATTTTTCGAGCGAATACTTCTGGCACTTCTTAATAAGAGCCTTGTCGATACCCAAAGCAACAAGCTCCGCACACTCCGCATCGCAATATTTTTTATACTCCTCCATGCGAAGGGTTAAGCCCTTGTCAATAAGCCTGTTTTGAATTTCCTTAAGCCTGGTGTCGTCAATCTCAACACCGCCCAAAAGCTCCAACGATTTTGAAAGGTTGTGCCGGTATTTTCTTCTGTATGTTTTGGCTACTCCCAAAGCCATACTGTAATCAAAGTTCGGAACACTCTGCCCGCCGTGCTGGTCGTTTTGATTCGACTGTATAGCAATACACGCCAAAGCGGCATAGCTTGCAATGTCGTTAGGCTCTCTCAAAACACCGTGACCCGTGCAAAAGCCGTCCTTGAAAAGCTTGATAAGGTCAATCTGACAGCAGGTTGTGGTCATTGTAAGAAAATCAAGGTCGTGAATGTGAATGTCACCGTTTCTGTGCGCCTCGGAATGTTCGGGCTTAAGAACAAACATATCAAAAAACTGCTTGGCACCCTCGGAGCCGTATTTAAGCATTGTACCCATAGCGGTATCGCCGTTGACATTGGCGTTTTCGCGCTTGATATCGCTGTCCTTTGAGGCCTTAAAGGTAATGTCGTCATAAATTTTCATAAGGCGTGTATTCATCTCGCGCACACGCGTACGCTCGGCACGGTAAAGAATATATTGCTTTGCTGTGCGGACATGCCCTCTTTCAATAAGCACGCTTTCAACAAAGTCCTGAACCTGCTCAACCGTCGGCGCATCAATATTAGCCTCGATTATTTTGGCTTCAACCCTTCTGGCAAGCTCCATCGCATACTTATAATCCCTTTTGGAACCGCTTGCCTCAAACGCCTTCATTAATGCATCGGCAATCTTTTCGATTCGAAACGGCGCCACACGCCCATCACGCTTGATAATGGTATCCATACTAACAGGTCCCTTCCTTTCCAGCTCGGATTTTTCGGTAAACACCGATTTAATCACCAAACAGTGCTTTCTTAGAAAAAGCAACATACCGACTTAGTCAAAGCTGACGACAAAACAGACCGCCCCCGAAAACGCGGACAGTGCGGAATGTGTCGTTTTTTGTGATAATTCCTTTGACAAATATTAAAAACAGACCAAGCCCGTATGCAAAACTGACTTCAATTACCACTATATTTAGTGGCAATAATAATTATACAATACTATATTATGTATGTCAAGCCGTTTTAAGCAAATTTTTCATAAAATTTTTTATTCTTTTTAATATGCAATACCAAAGCGAAAAAAGACTGTAATTTATAGAATTTTAAAAATTATTGTTGACAATCATTACCAAATTATGGTAATATGAAAAAGGAGCTAAAATAAAGTTTAAAAAATACAAATGAAAGGTGATAGTTTATGAAAACAACAAGAATGATTATCGGCATTATTTCCATTGTTTTGTTTGCGGTAATAGCTTTTCAGTCCTGTGCCGCAGGTTTGGGAAATGCTCTTGAGGAAAACAACGAGATGAGCGGCTCGGCAGGGTTTTTCCTTGCGCTTTGTATGCTGATTGCCGGCGTAATCGCGGTGGCGGCAAAGAAATCCAGAGGCGGCGCGGCAACAGCCGGAGGCTTTTATTTAATCGGCGGAATAATAGGCATTGTAAATGTCGGCGGTTATTCCGACTTGCAGATATGGTCAATTGTATCATTTGCATTTGCGGTTGTATTCATAGTCGGAGCAATCCTTCAGAAAAAAGAAACAAAAGGCGAAAAAGCCTAACATCAAATAGAATTATAGCACCTGCCAA
The DNA here is from genome assembly GCA_002070105.1 of Firmicutes bacterium ADurb.Bin193. Lineage (GTDB taxonomy): Bacteria > Bacillota > Clostridia > Monoglobales > Firm-18 > MWCQ01. The sequence goes on from MWCQ01000004.1 coordinate 6,424, forward strand.
ACGGTAGGTGCTTTAATTATGCGATAAAGTCATTCCTTCCCTAATTTCTCAAAAGCATCGCCGCATATTCCGTATCAAGGTTGGTCTTTTCGCGCATGGACACAACCGCATTGCAAAGCGAGGCTTTAATATCATTTTGATTATTCATAATTTCATCAACATTTTTTTTCATTCTTTCAAGGCTTGGGGATTCCACATTCTCCTTAAACTGCTGACCCAGATATGAGAGCATTGAATCAACCTTGGGGTCATACGAAAGCCCGAAAACAGGTATGCTGCCAACCGCACCGTATATGAGGAAATGAAGGCGCATGCCTATTACAAGCTTTGTTCTGCCTATAATCCCCAGAAGCTCATAAACGGAGTAGGAGCCCTGAAGAATCTTGCTTTCACACTTCATTTTTTTCGCAATTCGAAGATTAGCCTCCGTATCAACGCCCTGCTGCATGGGAATAAAAAGGGGCTTCATATTATATTTCTGGGATATATAGTCACAAAGCGCCGCAAGACTGTCCTCAAAATCGGGGGCGGATTTTTTCCACGGGCGGACACTTACCGCAAAATAGCTTTCGTTTTTGTCAAGCCCCTGCTTGTCGTAAATCCCGTCAATTATTTCGTCCCCCGCCTTTTCAAGCGAAAACGCAGGGTCGGTCGTTATATAAATCTTCGGCATAGTGACATTAAGCGACTTAAGCTCGTCGTACGAGGCAGGCTCGCGAAGGGTGATAAGGTCAACTCCGTTAAGCACTCTCCCCGCAAGTTTTCTGTTGTTTTTGCTGCTTATGGGGCCTATCCCGCTTGCGTATACCATAACGCGCATTCCCAGCTTTTTCGCTGCACGGATAATAAACAGGTAGTAATAGAGGGATTTTGTGCTTGTTACATCCTGAACGAGGCTACCGCCTCCGCTTATCAAAAGCTTTGCGCGCCTCATATCCGCTAAAATTCTGAACAGATTAAACCTGTGAACGCTCCTGACCCCGTAAAGTCTTTTTGTTTCGTCGGGCTTATGTGAAAGAACGGTTATGCTGATGCTCGGCTTAATTCTGCTAAGGTTATTTATCATTGCGTATAAAAGCGAGTCGTCGCCGGAGTTCTTATAGCCGTAATAGCCTGAAATTATAATATCGAGCGGTCTGGCGCAGTCAATTGAAAGAAGGTCGGCATACGCCGCTTCGCAGTCGTCCGCCATTCGCTTTTGCGAGTAAAGGTCGAGTATTACGCTTCTGTTATATCTGCCCATCTCTGCCCGCATTTGCGGGGTCATATCAAGTGCGGCGGTTAAATCCTTGTATAGAAACTCATCCGTCGGCATAGCAAGACCGCGACAGCAAAAATTCGTTTCAATACCGTCTTCAAGCTTGTCCTCATCAAAAAGTCCGATATACCCCTCGTTTCCCGCGATAATGATGGGCTTTGCCGCCGACATTGCCTCAAGCGCCGCCCTTGACACGCCGACAAAAACATCCGCCGTCGCCACAAATTTATTGATATCCGTCCTTGCGCCGACGGTTTTAATTACGCTTTTACCGAGCTTTGAATTACATCTTTTTGCCGCTTTGGAAAGCCTGTCAAAGTCGTCGCCGCCGCCGACTATCACAAGCTCAAAATTCGGGTACCTCTCATAAAGGCGGGGAGTAAGCCCGACAAGGCTGAAGGCAACCGCGCTTCTGTCGGCATCCATCCGGCTGACATATACAACCCTTGCCGAGGAAGTATCGGACCTGTCGGCGGGGGAAAACTTGTCGGTGTCTATGCCGTTTATGGTTACGGTTATCTGGTTTTGGGGTATTTTATAATTTTTTATTAAATAGCTTTTTATATCATCGCTTACCGCAATCGTGCGCTCGCCCCAGTTGGTTATACGATTTAGAATTATACCTGTTTTGAAAACCCAGTGAGCGGTTGTGATAAAACGGAATTTAAGACGGCGCCGGAGCAATCCGCAGATAAATGCGGGAATTCTCGCATGGGCGTGAACGATGTCAAAGCCTTCATCTTTAATAAGCTTTTTTAGCCCGATATATGATTTATACATGCTTTTAATCCGTCTGCTGTTAAGCGGAAGGCGGATATGTCGTATTCCCGCCTGCGAAAGCTCGTCCTCAAACACCCCGCCGTTGGATGCGACGGTAATCTCATGACCCCGCCGTGCAAGCTCCTTTGAGAGCTCTACCACATGGGTTTCCGCGCCGCCGATGTCAAGAGCCATTAAGACCATAAGAATTTTCAAAAAATCCGCCTCCGATTCAAAAACCTATAACGCCTCGGTGAAAAAATGCGTTCGTGAAATCACTTCACACACGAACACCTTATTAAAAACTTCTATGCGGTATCGTAAATTACTCCGATAAGCCCCTCGCCCATATGTACCCCTATACAAGCTCCAAGCTGACTGATTGTAATCTCCTTCGGGGTTATGCCTTCCTCTACTATCTTTTTGAACTCCTCGGCATCATCTTGTGCGTTGGTGTGGACAATCCATATCTCCGTTTCCTCAGGCTTGCCGGCTTTGCTTATCAATATTTCGGCCATTTTCTCCATTGCCCTGCGCTTGCCCCGTGCTTTGCCGAAGCTGTCTATAAGACCGTCCTTTATGGTCAGAAGCGGCTTGATTCCGAGCATCTCGCCGACATACGCCACGGTCGGCTTTATTCTGCCCCCGCGCTTAAGATGCATAAGGTCATCAACAACCATAAGAACATCAATTTTTTTCCTGCGGTTTTCGTAATAGTTCATAACCGTCTTGTAATCCGCACCCTCATAAGCAAGCCTTGCCATTTCCTTCACCACAATGGCGTATCCGACGGAATACGAAAGGCTGTCGATTATGGTAATGTTCGAGGGCTTACCGAGCCTCTCCTCAATCTGCTCCTTAACAATCTTTGCAATGCCGTATGCGCCGCTTCCCTTTGAGGAGATGCTCACATATATCTGGTTTTCATAGGTATCAAGATTTTTTGTGAATTCAGCCTCAATCGTTTCCACCGAAGGCATAACGGTTGTCGGCAGGCTTTTCGGATTATTCCTCATAATCTCAAAAAACTCGTCTGCGCCAAGCTCAACCCTGTCGAGATAAGTCTTGTCGTCAATTACTATTCCCATCGGGAGCATTGATATGTTGTATTTCTCAAAATACTCATTCGGCAGGTCGCTTGCACTGTCAGTTATAATCTTAACCTTCTGCACTTAAAAACCCTCCTCTTTTAAGTCCTGAAAAATCCTTTTGTCTATAATATTCATAAGCCGTTATTGCGACGGCGTTGGACAGGTTAAGGCTTCTCGCATCGTCCACCATCGGTATTCTTACGCATTTTTCGTAGTTTTCGCGCAAAAGCTTTTCGCTAAGCCCCTTCGTTTCCTTACCGAAAACAATGTATGCCTCATCGGGGTATGCTATATCGCTGTATATCCGCCCCGCCTTTGTAGTTAAAAAAAATAAGCTGTCATCCTTGTGAGCGTCAAAAAACGCATCAAGACAATCATAATATGTTATATCGACAAGCCACCAGTAATCAAGCCCTGCGCGTTTAAGCTTTGCATCGTCAACCTCAAAGCCCATGGGTTTAACAAGATGAAGCCTCGCACCCGTTGCCGCACAGGTTCTTGCGATATTACCCGTGTTTTGTGGGATTTCCGGCTCTACTAATACTATATTAAGCATATCCCTGTGACATTCCTTCCCTTTGCATGCTTGTTTATTTATATCCGATACCTGCGGTCAAGGCTTCTGTACTGAATCGCCTCCGCAATGTGGCTTTGATTTATCGCTTCCTCCCCCGCAAGATCGGCTATCGTTCGCGCAACACGCAGTATCCTGTCATGCGCTCTTGCGGAAAGACCGAGGTTGTCAAACGCGGCCTTTAGAAGGCTTTTTTCCTCCGCACCCAGCGGGCAGTATTTCCTTATTTTTGATGACGAAAGGCGGGCGTTGGAGAATATGCCCTCGTCCTTGTATCTTTCCACCTGAATCCTGCGCGCCCTGTTAACCCTCGCCCTGATGACCTCGCTCGACTCAGAAGGCTCCGTTCTTTCCAAGTCTGCATACTCCACGGACGGAACCTCAATATGAATATCAATCCTGTCAAACAGGGGTCCGCTAATCTTACCCATATACTTTGAAATTTGAGGAGGAGTACAGGTGCACTCCCTCTTAGGGTCGCCGTAGTAACCGCATCTGCATGAGTTCATCTACAAAACCACAAACATCTTCTTCCCCTTTGTTTGCCTTGTTTTTATCACTCATCGACCACTACTCCTCCTACTTTTCTTATTGTTTTTTTAGTAAACTTAATATAAATATCTATATTTTCTTTATCAGTATAAACTACTCTTTTAATAAACTTTTGAAAGAACTCTCTTTTTTTCTCAAAGGAAACAGAGTCAAATAATTTCCCATTCATAGTCTTAAAGATCTTTACAATTCTTTCTCTTTCGGCAAGTTCTGTATTCTCTTCAAGTTCTATTTCCACAGCACTATTTGCTGCTGTTTTATTTCCCTTTTTCAGTTTTTCTATTTCTTTTATAAACATTTTCTGTGTTTCAAGATCTTCAGTAAGAGAAATACTTTTTACAAAGTTTTCAATTTTCTTATTATTAGCAGCAATAAGTTTATTTATTTCTTCAAGTCTCTCTGCTCTTTCTTGTTCTCTTGCTTTAAGATCTTCATGGATCTTCCTATCTAACTGAATTATGTAATCTATAACAAAAGATCCACTCAATTGTTCAAATACATATCTATCAACAATATCACAACTGACATTCTTTGAATTACAAACACCACTGACCTTGGCATTATTACAATAATAATAGTAATATGTTCTCTTGCTGTCCCTTTCATCTTTTCTGCCATTCATTCTTCTTCCACAGGCACACATTAAAAGACCACTTAAAAGATAAGGGGAAGAGATTCTCCTTGGTTCTGGTTTGTTGTTCAGTTTTAATTTCTTTTGAGCCTTAATGAAAGTATCAAGATCTATGATAGGATCGAAGTCATGTTGTATTATTTCAAAATCAGAACTCCAAAAATCTTCTTCATTAAGATTTAAGATCTTAAAGTTATTACTGAACACCCACTTCTCAGGTGGGTTTTCTTTATGAGTGATATTCCCATTTCTTGACTTTGTTCTGTATCTTCTATTTGTACATGCTATACCAAACAGACTTGGGTTTTTTAATACCCTTGTTATCTTGCTTGTATTCCATATAACTTCTGTTCCCAATTCATTTAAGAAAGGATCTTTTCTATATTTAGAAACATCATAATCAGTTCTACCAACTATAATGTCATCCCGGCGGTTTAGATATTGTGTAATACCTCTTATGGAATAACCTTTATTTGTATATAGATCAAAAATCAATCTTACAACTTCTGCTTCTGTTTCATTTATAACAACATTCTTTCCATCCTTAGAATAGCCATAATTGGGGAGTCCACCATTAGTGTATCTGCCTCCCAATTTTGCTCTATTAATATTTGAATTAGAAATTATTCCGATTAATCTACTCCGCTCAAGGCTGGCAAAACTGGCAGTAATACTTAGTAGAAATGGACTAAGTTCAGGATCAGCAGTGTTGAGATAATCTTCTTTAACACTTAAAAAATCACATTCTAGGACTTCTTTTAGTCTTGACATATAAATGTTGGTATCTGATATAGACCTACTAAATCTGCTCAAATTATAGCACACAACAGCATCTACTTTTTCAAGTGTATCTTTTTTATCTTCTATGTATTTGAACATATCATTAAAGGCAGTTCTTTTTTCTGTTTCACTGCCTGACAAATCTAAGTCTGTAAAAACCTTTACAACTTTGTAGTTATGTCTTTTACAGAAGTTCTTTATTTCATTTTCTTGCATCTTATCTGAAAGTTTATCTTCTAAAAGTTTACTCACTCTTACATAGGCAACAGCCCTCATTAGATCTTGTGCCATGATTGATACCTCATTAGAACATTATTATTTTAATTGTATCACAAAAAATTGGAAACTTCAATATCTAAGAAAAATAAAAAAAGATCTTAATGTAGGTTTACAATAGATGTGTTACATTCCGCAATAATTTGTTACGAGATAAACTCAAAACAAATTATTACGGTCAAAAAAAGAATAGCGAATAGAAACTTAATGTGTTAAAGTTGAGTCACCACAACAAAACTTGCACAGGAGGTTATCTATCCGCTATGAAAACAATAACACAAACTATGCTGTTTCGGCAATCCCTAATTAAATATTCTCAAAAATATGGTGTAACAAAAGCTGCGATCAAGTATAAAACCAACAGGCAATACATCTATCGTTGGCAAAAGCGTTATGATGGTACTCTTAAGTCTCTTTCCGACCGTTCCCGCCGCCCGCACAGCCACCCAAATCAACATACTCCAGAGGAATTAAAGCTGATTGCTGACATGAGAAAGCACAACATGAATGCAGGACTGGTTGTCTTTTGGGTAAAGCTGATGCAGCGTGGGTATGCACGTTCTGTTACAGGGCTTTACAGAATTTTGGTAAAGCAAGGACAGATGGCGGTTAAACCGCCTAATCCAAAATATATACCTAAACCTTATGAGAAAATGCTTTATCCGGGTCAAAGAGTTCAAATTGATGTTAAAGTTGTACCTACTGCTTGTATAGTTGGTGATGCACAAGGTCAAAAATTTTACCAATACACCGCCATTGATGAATATTCAAGATTTCGTTATCTGGAAGCTTTTGAAGAACAGAGTTCTTACAGCTCTGCAGTATTTGTTGAACATCTTTAAAATCATAACATAAGTCTCTTGTATATTATCAGGTTTTTTATCATTATCAACAGAGTCAATATTTAACTTAAATCTAAAATCATTATCATTCATAAAAAAATGACCTCCTTTCACTAATATAAAATTAGAGTGAAAGAATAGGTCAATTTTTTGATTAATTAATTCTTCATATACTTTCTTGTCACAATCATTTTTAGGTTCATTTAAAAACCTTTTCCAGTTATGCCCAAGATCAAATCTATATGCCGTACAGTTTTTTCTAATTTTATTATAATTCATTTCAATAATCTCCAATCATTTTATTTTGTTCTGTATCGAAACATACGTTATTTACAAACATATTGTTTGTTAGTAGAAGTATTACTTCAATCCACCTGGTTGTCCAGATACTTTAAGTTTAGTCCGAAATGCTCGGCGATTTCCTTTTCCAGTTTTCCTTCCTTAAAAAGCCGTTCTGCTCGTTTTCGTGCATTTGAGAAAGGGATATATTTAACTTTACAACTTATTATTTTGGCTTCCATTCCAGGGTATATATGGTCAAATTCACTGTAGATTTTTTGCTCTAAAACGTCTTTGCATTCACGCAATGTTTCATTTAGATTATCTCCGATAGGTTCTACAAAACCAATACCGCTTATTGTATCTTGCCACTTTTGGCCGTTTGAATAAGTTAACTGTACTTTAATTTCCCAGTCCATATATTTTTTAATATTATTAGCTCTCATTTTTATACTCGCTTCCTGCCCTTTGAGCACAGATACCGCCTTTGTGTACAAAGGGTCTTTTATTTTATTTTCGTATAATACGGGCGGTAAGGGTTAAATACTACTATTCGTGGTTATCCCTATAGAACACGGTTATAGCTGACTATTTGTGGTTAAGCGATAACTTTATAAAATTCATTGGCATAAAACAAAGTAGTTTTAGATATTTATTTTAGGCTGCCTTTTGGTTTTGGGCCATTTCTATTTGATTTATCTCAGCCATAATTTTTTCAAATGCTTTTTCAAATGCGCCTATGCCCGAGAAAAAGTGTCCGAATTTTATATTTTCAAACAAATATGGCATTGCCTCAAATAAATTCTTCAAAACGGCATATACAACATTAACTGCAATTGAATTGCCTGCCTGCTTATAGATTTGATTTTTACTTACAACCGCTGCAGCTTTCGCATAGTCTATATCGTCAAAACCCATAAACCGGAATGCTTCTTTTGGTGTAAGTCTTTTTATAAAGAATTTTTCTCCCGTTGGAGTTTGGTGAGTTTGCAATACCAATGTGCTGGCGTTCATTGCCCTCAATGTAGGAGAATATTTAATTCCCACCGAATGATCTTGAAAACCGCTTTTGCATTTCATATAAAAAATATTTTTATCTGATCTTACAATATCCTCTGCGTCTCGTCTCAAAGCAGGCATTATATACGGTGAAATTGTAGGATCAATCAGAATGTTTTGGTCTGTATTTTCAAACAGCGCAGAACAATCTTCCAAAAGGTCATTTATAGTCTTACCTTGGGAAATAGCCCCCGGGAACACAAAGTTATGGTTGTCAAGATCTTTTCTGATTGCCACCACAAGAACTCTTTCCCTGTTTTGCGGAATGCCATAATCTTTGGCATTCATAACTTTGTAATAAACATTGTATCCATAGTTCTCTATTTCGTTTGTGAACAAATCAAAGGTTTTCTTAAATGTTTTGCTGACAAGGTTTTTCACGTTTTCATAAAAGAACACTTCAGGCATTTTCTCTTGCAATATTTCTAACAAATGAACCAATAATGACGAGCGGGTTTTTTCTATATCTTCCGACCCGCATAGTGGGCATAATCTTCGTTTGGTGTAATCAACCGTCAGAGGATTGTATTCATTCCCACAGGATTTACAGCTCCATAAAGTGCCCTTCTTTTTGCCGCCGATACTAAAATCTTGGCAGGGACTTCCACCGGCAAGAAACGTAATATCGGGAAGATTTTCAGGATATATTTGGGTAATATCTCCCCAATTTTTATCCTCGGAAATATTATGAATTGCAGAATAAGATTTGATTGCGAATTTGTCTATTTCAGAATAACCTACAGTTTTAAAATTATAATTAGTACTCATTGGACATCCTCCTCATAAAATATTTATGAGAAAGACACGCGTGCCCTCAGGAAGCTGATCAGTTCTTCCCTATCTCTTGCCTTATATGGTGGTCTACCGCCAGAACAACATATAAGGACTTGAAATCTTAGGCGGTAAGGGTTAGAAAACATACACGCGAGGTTATCCCTTTACAAACTTCGTGTAATAATAAAAGCAGATTAAAATGTTGATCCTAAAGTCTAACTCCATGAGTTGTAAAATACGGTATTATTTTCAAAATCAACTTTGTCTAAAATCTCAGTAACAAATTTAATAGTTTTTTCTATATCATAAACATAATTACTGTCATACTCTGTACTTCCAAAAAAATAACCGTCAAGAGTAGGCAACAATTCTCTTGCAACTGTCGGATCCTTAATAAGTTGATTATATGCTTTATTAGGATCAACAAAAAGCATACAAGGTGGTAAAAGTTCGGAGCAGTCCAGCACAGTTTTGCAAGTGTTCAACAGATCGGTTAATTGTTCTCTTAATACAGGATACGGCTCGCTGTCGTCAACACCCGCCTGTACGTTTTTTACAAACCAGTTATGAATGGCATTTGCTTTACGCCAATAAGCAAGCTCCTTGAAATACTTATCAACATTTTTACAATGTGGCATATCAAATTTATATGGTCTGATATTAAAAGGAGTAAAAAAAGAAATAAATAATTCTCCCATTTTGTTGTCCTTCAAATATTTTTCCGTTCCCTTTTTCACTCGAAACATATACATGTCTAAACCCATAATCTTCATTCCTTTCTACCTTTTGCACACATATACCGCCTTAATGTGTAAAAGAATTTATATTTTTTTATTTTGTATAAAACGGGCGGTAAGGGTTAGAATAGCTATCAATGTGGTTATCCCTATAAAACAAATTGATAGTTTGACGCTCATAAGCACCACCTCCTTACCGGGCGAGCAGAACCCCGCCCGGACATTCTGTTTTTGTAGAATTATGCAGCCATAAATTCTTGAGTATCGGTTTCGGCGTTGACTTCAGTTATAAGTTTTTCGAATGCTTTCTCAAATGAGCCGATACCTGAGAAAAAGTGTCCAAGTTTCAAATCTTCGAACAAATATGGCATTTCTTTAAACAAATTTTTCAAAATAGCATATAAAACATTTACAGGCGTTGAATTGCCGGCCTGCTTATAAAGAGAACTTTTGCATACAACGGCCGCTGCCTTTTCATAATCCGTGTCGTCAAAGCCCATAAACCGAAATGCTTCTTTGGGCGACATTTTTTTAATATAGTGCTTGTCCCCGTTAGGTGTGGAAAGGGTTTGTAAAACAAGAGAACCTGAACATACTGCGCATAATGCAGGAACACATTTGACGCCTACTCTATTGTGCTGAAAAGACGCAGTGCATTCCATTCTGAAAATGTTTTGATCGGATGCAATAATTTTTTCAGCGTCTCTCTCAACATTTCTCTTAACGGAGGGCATTATAGATTCGTCAATCAAGATATTTTGGTCTGTGTTTGCAAACAATTCTGAACAATCTTCCAAAAAATCACTGACAGTTCTTGTTCGGGGCAGAGCCTCTGGAAAAACAAATTTGCGATTATCAAGATCTTTTCTGATTGCTATGAGAAAAACTCGTTCGCAGTTTTGCGGAATTCCATAATCTTTGCAATTCAGAACTTTGTCATATACGTTATAGCCATAACTTTCGATTTCTTGCTTAAATGAATCAAAAGTATCCTTAAATATTGTTGTAAGGGCCTTTACGTTTTCATAAACCATAAATTTAGGGTTTTTATTGCGTAAAATCTCTAACCAATGCACTAAAAATGACGAATGGGTCTTTTCTATATCTTGTGTATGACACTCGGGACAAAAATTTCTTTCCGTGTAATCTACAATCAAAGGATTGTACTTGTGTCCGCAACTATTGCACGTCCACAAAGCACTTTCCGGGTTCCCCGATACACTAAAATCTTGGTAGGGGCTGCCTCCTACAAGGCAGGATAGTTCAGGTATGTTATCAAGGGATACCTTTGTTATATCGCCCAAATTTTTCTCCGGCGACACATTGTGAATGGCAGTGTATGATTGGATAGCGTGTTTGTCTATCTCGGAGAAACAGACAACCTCACAATCATACTTAGGTTTATCACTTTCTAACTTTTCAGCGATTCTTCTGTTTGCCGTGTCATAAAGATCCTTACTTTCCTCAAAAGCAATATAATTTCTGTTTTGATTGATACACGCCACTTCTACCGTTCCTGAACCTGCGGTACAATCTAATATAATGTCATTTTCCTTGGAAGAATTAATAATAATATTTTCAGTCATTTTCAAAGGCTTAATGTCGGGATCGTTCCAACTTTCCATATGTTCGGTCCGCAAATCGGTTATATGGTATGTCCTCTTGGTCTTGAAACTTCCGCCCAAAGGCACGCCTCTTTGTCTAAAATAAAGAAGATATTTTGTAGAAACATCCAAATTGTCCCCCATTTTATGCCAATATAAGAGGTTATAATTACACCCTTTTTCAATGAAAAAGTTCATTATTCCTAGAAGTTCTTCGTCGCTGCACCAAACATAAATATTGATTTTTTTCATAATCCTGATAAGCTCTTCCAGTGTTTCAATCGAGACTTTTGTGTCATTTGATTCTGTTTCTTCTATAATTGCTACACGATCCATATCAAGAATTGCCATATCAATGCTGGCGTCGGGAATGTGTTTAATATTCTCAACGTAAGATTGATTGTGAACTGTGTTTAACCTCACACTTATATCAACAGAGTCCAATTCAATTTTTTGTTCGGCCAGCGTAGTATTTATCCTATCCATACAAATGTCATAATACGCCTTGTCTATTTCGGCACCTATAAAGTCGCGTCCGGTCGCTATACAGGCAATGGCAGTAGTGCCGGAACCCATATAGGGATCTAAAACTAAATCTCCTGGTTTTGAAATTTGGATTATTAAATCCTCAATAATACTTTGGGGCTTTATAGTGGGGTGCCCCCATATTTTTTTGTCTTTTCGATTTGTACCTGTATGATATAATTTATCAGGGATATCTTCTTTGTTTTTACTGACACAAAGGATATGTTCCGTGTCAGGAGGATAGGTGTTGCCACATAATGGAGAGATATTAGTTTTATGCCATGGTATTGGCTTAGTATGGAGACCCTTACCTTTAAAGTGATTACCCAAAATTGGAATTTGCTTCATGCTGCAAAATATACGCATTTTACCGGTTTTGCAAACACGAATCATTTCGTCTAAAACCTCGTTAGGTATGCCATTCGACATAGATTCAAGTTCCTCCTGATATTTTGTCAGATTACTGTGCTTACGCTTCGTTACATTTAATAAATACGGTATATCTGTGACGATAGCGTCGACTGAGTCGTCCGGAAGCATTTTAAGCATTTGTAGGCAATCACCCTGTGAAATAGTATTAGTTTTCATATTTGAAACCCCTTTCTATAATAAATTTTTGGGGTTGTTATATAGTATAAAGGATGAGGTTTTCCCCTAACTTCTCCTTTACAATTTAATTGAAACTCCTCCTTTCATTGGGAAAAATTTTGTGCAGGCAGCAGGGGATTTCCTACCGCCTGCGTCTATCCTCTAATAATCGAAATCTGCTATCTGATTTGCTTGGTGTTCATGCAATGAATGAACATATAAGTCAAGGGTAATTGTAATATTGCTGTGGCCCAAAATTCTGCTGAGTGTTTTTACGTCTTTGCCAAGCTCCAACCATTGTGTCGCAAATGTATGTCTGAGACTATGCAGATTTGCGTCTTCAATGTCAGCGAATTTCAAAAGTTTTTTAAAGAAGTCCTGTATTGTTCTGCTTTCAATGCGGTTGCCATATTGGTTAGTAAATAAATAGCCTCTGTCGTCATAGGTATCAACCAATACTTCCTTTAAGTTCTCCTGCAATGCCTTATATTCCAAAAGTTTTTGGGCTAACCTATCATTCATAGGAATTTTTCTATTGCCGCTATAGGTCTTAGTCGCACCACATTCAAGTTTTGTCTTGTTCCCCGTATCATTGTCAAAGTCATAAACTCTGTTAAATGATTTATTTATTGTGATTGATTTATTTTCGAAATCAATATCAGACCATTCTAATGCTAAAACCTCTCCAATACGTGCGCCTGTGTAAAGTGATACAAATATGATATACCTATAGCCGAAACTATCTTCGTTGTATCTGACACTGGATTTTTTAGCCCTTTCTTCTTTGTTTTTTAAAGCGGTAATTTCCTCAATATTGTCCAATACAGAAATCAGTTTCGCTCGTTCGTCTTTGGATAGTACTCTCATTTCCTTTTTGGGATCAGATTTTGGAAGAACTACCCCTGCCAAAACATTTTTTTTACAAAGATCATTATTGACCGCTTGATTCATTGCCTGATTAAACATTGCATATATGTTTTTAACTGTTTTGTCAGACAATGGTGCACCTTTGTTTTTCAAACTCCCGCTTTGCTTTATATTGTTGAAAAACCGCTGAACACTGCCAACTGTTAATTTCGCTAAAGGCTCTTTCCCCAAAATAGGAATAATAGTGTTTTCAATATAACTCTTGTAATTTGTTCGAGTGGATGGCCTTATATTGACTGTGTAGTTGTCGTACCATTCTTTTAGAAATTCACCTACTGGGATGTCTGAGTGTACATATTGACCTGCTGCAATATCTCTTGACACCTGCGCCTTAAACAATTCTGCTTCCTTTTTCGTTTTAAAATATTTAGATATTCTTGGTTTTTTTCCATCCCCATTACCCGGAACAGTGATTTTACATTCGTAAAGACCGTCTTTTCTTTTTGTTATAGATCCTGTGCAGTTTGGGTTTCGTCCTTTTTTATTCCTTGCCATAATTTGCTACCCCCTTTCCATAAGAATTTTTTCAAGATACTTTAGCAAGGGTTAGGCTATCTAAGATTTCTAAGCATTTATCACTTTTGATTCTGTATCGGCCTGCAAGAAACGTAGTGGCTGAAGCAAGCTCATTATTGCAAAGTGCATATGCTGTTGTTTTGCACACACCCAATAAGTTCATCAAGTCTTTGGAAGTAAGAAATGTCGGTAATGATTCTACAGTATTATTTTTTTGATTCACTTGAATAACCCCCTTTCTGTTTTGCTTTCTGCATAGCGAACATAATTAGTCCAATAATTTTTGATTTGTTTTCTATATTAGTGAAACTTTCAGTCAATATAACAATAATTCATGCAAATTGTTCTATATTGTGAAATCTTGTTCTAAAAATATTATAGCATGGATTTTTATATTAGTCAACAATTTTTTTATTTTTTTAGAACAATATTTATTTATTTAGAACATAATTCGTAAAAACGGTGCGTTATTGGCTGTTTTGAAGTGTATTTTTAATATTAATGTTGACATTTATGAACAAAATGGTTATAATAAAAATGAGGTGAGTAATATGGCAAGATATACATTGACGAAAGAATTGTCTGAATTTTTGAAAAAGTTAAGAACAACTGCCGGATTAACGACAAGAGACATTACGGATCAGCTGGGCAAAGCCCCTTCTTGGTACAACAACTATGAGAATAACACTGTTGACTCAATCACACATCAGACGCTTATGGATCTTTTTGAATTGTTCTATCGCAAGACAAAGAGTAGAGAGAATAAATCTAATGGTGATGAATTCGATAAAGAAGATTTTTACAAATTTACAAGAACTCATTTGAGAGAGTTCATAATATCTTCTCCTAAAAAGAAAGCACAAACTCAAGCATGGCTACAAGCAATTTTCATACAAATCCAACCGGTTCCTATGACGCTCGACCTAAAAACATATGTAGAAGAGCTATATTCTACGAGTGATTGGGAAAAAATTATCGAAACAGTAAACCAAAATAAGCACTTAAAAAGAAAAAGTGCCTATAAAGAAAAGAATGTTGTGTATATTGATGAGATTGATGCAGTTATCGACAATGCGTCTGATGAGCAAGCAGTAAGGCAGAGGATAAAAGAAAAAGCAGAACCCCTTAGAACAGTTTATTTGGGGGAACCGCCGGAATGGTTTGTTAATTTCGAATTGACCAATGAAGAAATAGCCGAAAAGGCAAAATTGGCAGAAGAAAAGAAATTGATAGATTTTTCCATACTCTTTATACTTATTTATACGTCAAAACTAAATGAAACGGGCGGAGATAAAAATCCCAGATTGGAAACTTACGAACTATTATCTAAATTTGGGGTAAATAGTGTCTTTGAAATGTTAGGAATGATGGATGATAATGGTGATGATAGTGAGGGTGATGAAGTACACAAAATTCCATTGTATAGTTATGATAAAGAATTATACAGGAACATACTTGCGCTTCTGGATAGTGCGCATTTGGAAGAAGCAGATATACCAAATCGCATGTTTAAATTGAATCTTGATACTTGCAGAA
Organism: Firmicutes bacterium ADurb.Bin193; assembly: GCA_002070105.1. GTDB lineage: Bacteria > Bacillota > Clostridia > Monoglobales > Firm-18 > MWCQ01. The sequence continues at coordinate 21,732 of MWCQ01000004.1, forward strand.
AATTATTTATTGATGCAATTGCCCTTAACTTTACTTTTTTAAATTTTATTACACAGGAACAAAAAAATGCGTTTCGGCAGGATTTAAAAGATTTAGTTAGGAAATATGAGGATAGAATATAGAAAGAAACAGCGTTGGCGATTAATTTGCCAACGCTGTTTCTTTCTTTATGAAAATATTAGGATAACCGCTTGATATAATACCGTACTGCTCCTTTAACTTTTTATTTGTTCGAATCTTAATGAGTCCAAGTTTAGTGATAATAATAGGCATTTGGCAAATGAAAGTTTTCTCGGGCCAATGCATGTGATGCTCCTTATAATACTCTCTTATGATCTTTTCGGTAACATAGGATTTTTGGGCTATTAGGTTTTCAACCACATTATATAAATTCATATCAAGGTCTTTGCAAACAGTATTCTTTGCCTGCGGGAAAATCTCGTCTGCTAATTCAGAACCAAATGCATTTGCAACTGTTGCATAGCAAAACTCTATTTTTCGAATGCCCTTTTCAATTATGACATTGGCAAAATCTTCGCACTTTCTAAGATGTTCAAGGGTATAAGCAGGAATAGAATATGTATTAATATAGCGTTCGTTTTCTCTTTTGAGTCTCATTACCATATCTCGGTATCTGCCTGGCACAGTATCACTTTCAATATCAACTTTTTTAAGCATTTTTGCAAGAGATAGAAAAGATAAATCTTCTCCGGTACGTTTTTTATCATGCCTGCCAAGCATTCTGGCAAGGTACCTTGTAGAGCCGGTAAACAGGAATTCATCTTCATTATTTGCATAGACAAGGTTGTCCATTGCCAGATAATGCAGAACTGTCAAAGTAGGAATATACCTATATATAACAGAATAGAGCTTGGGGTGTGAATATTTAATGTCATCTTTTATTACCTTAAGATTATCTTCAAGTATTCTTTTCTGCTCTGCATCTTCCGTAAATTCCAAACCTAAATCAGAGCAGATTTTTTGTATTGCCAAATGTCGGGGTAATTTACTTAAATGCTGAACCACTTGTATTATGTTACCTATTTTAAAATCACAACTGGTGGCACGGCAAGAATACAGCCAAATTCCATCTTTGCTTTTAAACACACTTGCCGATGGGTTGTTGTCATTATGTGCTATACATTTGAAACTGTTAATGTTTTGGGCTTCTAAATCATAAAAATCTCTAAGGTACTGAAATAAGTCCACTTCTTTTGTGATATGGTCAAATAAATCCTGATAATTATAAAATGTTTTACTGGTCAGGATTTTTTTGAACTTCTCAGGATTTAATTTAATTGAAGATATTTTTTCGATATCCAGAAAGTCAAAATCTTTTTCAGAATAGGATCTTTTATGTAAGGATATAATTTTACAGTAAAATGGATTGTTTTTATCTTTTACCCAAAAAGTATCAGGTAGCCGCATCTGATTAGCAGGAGATTTTACTTTTATATCTGCGTTAAAATAGGCAATAAGAGCGTTCTCAATTCGTTGCCAGTTCTCTCTGCTTATGGGTTCTCCAATAAACCAATAAACCTGTAGCCCGTTTCGGGTTTCAATAACAGCAGACGGATATATAGGAAACTTTTCTAACTGCTTTTGTTTTTGCTCCTTATACTCAGAAACCTTAGATAGTGGGAAATAATCACCATTTTTGTCCTTTCCGCTATCTAAATCAATGAAAAAGGTTTTAAATTGTGTAATTTCATCAGCCTTTTTTCCGCCTAAGTTTGGAATATAATGCAATTCATGTGTGCCATTAAGAGATTCTATGTTATTTAATGTTATGATTTTATTGTGATTTGATAGGCAAATGGGCGATGCATTGCCCAATGCATTTAAAAAGTCGGTTCGTTTCATATTCAAAGCTCCTCTCATACGAGGGATGCTGCGGTTGAAACTTTGGTTTTCCTCTCATAATATTTGCTGCGCTACTGCTATTTAAAAGACAATTTGAGAAAATAGACCCCAATTATAACTATTAAATTACATAGTTATAATTGGGGTCTGTTTTATCTAAACAAAAGAACAATTATAACGTATCAACAGCATTATCAAGCATAGTACATGTTCTTTATTGTTTAGTCAAATCATAACAGAAACCTTTTTATTTAAATATAATCATTATCGAAAGAAAACAATGTATAGCCGTTATGGATATAATATTATTGATTATGACTGTTAAAATGATTTTGGGCGACTATAATGGTCGTCCTTTTTCATATCTATAATTTTCTATTGGCAGATATATATAGTCCATATAAGTCTATTGTGGTCCATATTGCACCATAGAGGTCAAAAATATTTGTCGTAAAAATTGTCGCCCCAAAATTAAGATTTTACGACAAATAAATAAATTTTTAATCTTAAATTTTGAAAAAGTACAAACCCCTGAAATCCAGTGATTTCAAGGGTTTGTTGTCTTTGCACCTACTATTTAATACAATTTAGCATAATATACCTTTTCGCAAAATAGGCAAGGTTTTTGCCGAATGATTTGAGTCGTGAAAAGATTTCTGTAAATAGTAATATTTAAGGTCTTCTATGATAAAATTAAAAATCATAGGAGGCCTTAAATTATGGCAAAAGAAAAGAAACCAATACCCAAAGTACAAATGACAGAAGGTAAGCGCAACATTATTCATCAGTTACTTGAGGAGTACGAAATTGAAACAGCAGAGGATATTCAAGTGGCATTGAAGAGACGAGATTTATGGGTTTGAAGCATCAGAAGGATTTATTTCTGATGTAACTGATAAAATATTATCGCAAATTGAAGAATGGCAAAACCGTCCTCTTTCTTCACTATATCCTGTGTAGATGCCATCCATTATTCTGTATGAGATAATGGCGCAATTCGCAAACTTGCAGCAGTGGCTGTATATGCTACCACCACTTGTTTTTTGTCGTATTATATGGATATGAAAAACTGGGTTGTACATATTACGGGCGATTGGAGGTTGATTAAAGTTACAAGTAAAAGAATCAAAACTTTCACTTGTAATTTCTTGGGTTTTGTAGTATTGTATAAATGTGGATTTATGTATAATGAAAGGTAGGATGCTCTATGGATAAATATTTAATTAAAATTTTATCGATAATATTAGCGGTTATGGTAATGATAACGGGGGCAACGTTTGAAACTACCTTCTTGACAGCAAGTGCATCGGAAGGAGAACCAGACACAAGTTGGTATTATGACGCTATTGCGCTTGATTCCTCAGAAACAGAATTTGAAATAAGCACTCCCGACCAACTGGCAGGTCTGGCACAGCTTGTCAATGACGGAACAGATAATTTCTACGGGAAATTTATCACACTAACTGCCGATATAGACCTCTCTGACTATGGTGAAAACTGGAGTTATGGAAAAGGCTGGATGCCGATAGGAATGTTAGGCATCCCGTTTAGAGGTTTTTTTGAGGGTAATAACCATACGATTAGTGGTCTTTATATAAGTGATAATAACCTTGATCTTGCAGGACTCTTTGGTTATATCAATTGTGGGACTGTTAAAAACTTGAGACTGATAGACGTAAATGTTGATGCCAATAGTCTTGTTGGCGGTGTAGCAGGGCGCGTAAGTGGCGCTGATAATGAGTTATCAAACTGTTATGTCACAGGAACAGTAAACGGTTATGAATCGGTGGGTGGAATAGTAGGATATGTAACCAGCGAAAGCAGCAGTATAATTAACTGTTATACTGCAGTAAATGTCAGAGGCTCAAGTTACATAGGAGGTGTATCTGGCGCTGTTACCGGAGGAAATATCATCGTCTGTTACGCTACAGGCAGTGTCATCGGTTCTGCCGACTATGTAGGTGGAATTACGGGTTGGCTCAATTATGGCAATATAGGAGCCAGTGTTGTAGGTTGCGTTGCAATTAACCTTAGCATAAAAGGCACAAGTTCAACTACAGGACGCATAGTAGGAATCAACAATAATGATTGCTCATTATACTATAATCGCGCTTTTGACGGCATGGAGATAATGGTTAATGACCAACTCAAATTTCCCCTTGACGAAGGAGATCATAATGTAGATGGAGTAGGCATATCTGCAGATGACATTCTCAAAGATATAAATTTTACTCTTCCTATAAATCATATTTTTGAGGAAGTCACTGATCCTTTTCATATTAATCCTTATGAGAACGATGACATTTACTACATCAGCACAGCGGCACAGCTTGCTTATTTGGCTTATAAAGTGAATGAGGGTAGCGGTGATTACAATGATAAACAATATAAACTCACTTCAAACATTGACCTTTCCGCATACGGCAAAGGCTGGAACGATGGCAGAGGTTGGATTCCAATTGGAAAACTTGATTATTACTTCAGAGGCAAATTGGATGGAAACAACCACATAATTACAGGACTTTATATCAATGATGAACTCCTTGATAATGTCGGAGTGTTTGGAGATGTTTACGGCGGCACAATAAAAAACCTCGGATTAGATGAAGTAGATATCACTGGCAATCACAATGTCGGTGGCGTGGCGGGAGTGATTAATAATCGTGGCAGTGTGATGAATTGCTATGCCATAGGTACGGTCAAAGGTTTTTTCAATGTCGGCGGTGTAATAGGCTGTGTTGGTAGTGGCACTCTGGCTAACTGCTATTTTGTAGGCGCGGTGAGTTTGGTAAGAGGCGGCTCAATTGGAAGTACAAATACGGCAGTTGGTGGCGTAACTGGTGCTGCGTTGGGTAGTGTGGAAAACTGCTACGCTATTGGTACAGTCAGTGGCAGAGGTTCTGTTGGCGGTGTTGCGGGCGAGGTTCTTTACCAAGACGGAAGATTAACAAATTGTTATTCTATATGTGATGTTTATGGCAGTGGGACTGGTATCGGTGGTGTGGCTGGTGTTGTTAATGGTGGTAGCGTGGAGAGTTGCGTCGCGCTTAATCAAAACGTGAAAGGCAGCGATTTTATTGGACGTATAACAGGATGCGCAGACGATGCTGAGCTGTTCGGAAATCATGCTTGGGGTGGTATGGTGGCAAAGATTGCCTCCAATAAGGAATGGATTGATAAAACCCCTCTTGATATCGGGAATGAGAAAGCAGACGGCGCAGATTTGACGGCACAAACCGCCTTGACCACATTATTTTGGATTGATACGATGGGGTGGAGCGAAGATGCTTGGAATATAGTAGCCGGTAAATTTCCCGTGCTGAAAAACGTCGGCGGTATGCAGCGGGCAGATATAATTAACATTACACCTGATGCAATAAATAATAGAGTAATAGTAAATTTAATCAGTCTATGGCAAAGTGATGCAGTAGTGATTGTCGCGGTTTATAGTGGTGGTAAGTTGCTTAATATGAAGTTCGAAACAATAACACAAGGCGGAGATATGATTGTAAATATTGCTATACCCACAAATGCAGACATGGTTAAGGCTACAATGTGGGATGGATTGGCAACGATGCAGCCATTGGCTCCTGTGGCTCTGTCAGAATTTATTTATGGGGGCACTGTTCGAGTCTTTGTTGGCGATACAGAAATTCAATATAACACCCCTCCCATAATTAGAGATGGTCGCATTATGATATCAGCGCGTATGATCTCCGAGGTTTTGGATGCGGAGGTTGTATGGGATGGCGGGGTACAATCGCTTACCGTGAAAAAGGATGATATCACAAGTGTTTTCTATCCTGGAAGCCAGGCAGCTTATCGTAACGGAAGTGCAGTAGAGCTGGTAGTTGCGCCTATAATGATAGATTGGCGAGTTTATGTCTCTCTGAGAGACATTGTAAAAATTCACGGCATGCAAATGACCTTTTCGGATGAATTGCAGGCAGTTATCATTACATCCTGAATAATTAAAGTGGGCAGTCAGGTAGCGCGTAAAATCAAGCAGTGCTCGTTATAAGAATTACCCTAAAAATTTCAACTGCCAATGATGCTTTACCACCTCTTAGAGCTTTCTTTTCTATATCCAAAAGGGGCTTCACCACTAATTTTTAAAACATCATAGAAAGCTGCACATAGTTTATAAATCCACAAGTATAAAAAGTTTCTGTAATGTTTACCGAAGTATTTTCTTCGCATTTTCTAACGTTTTTTTAATTAAATAGTTTTGTGGAGATAAGCCTATCTCGTGCTTAAAGAGATGACGAAAATAATCATAGTTGTAACCGTAGGGGCGTGCTAACTTCCATTTCATATGTTAATTAGCGTAGAATCACAAGTAAATTCTCATATATCTTCTTTTAATAAAGGTGTTGTCAGACGTTTTTAAAGAGGTAAATGACGGCTATATAAATATTGGATTAACATTAATTTAAATATTAAATATTTAACTGTTGACATATTTTTGAATGTCAGCAGTTATTTTTTTAAAAAAACACTTGACAAAACAGGATTACTGATGTAATATATCCATATAACTTACAAGCGTAATCTAAGGAGCTGTTTTATAATGTCAAAGAAAATACCTCAAATATCCGATGCGGAAAGCAGTGTTATGAAGGTTTTGTGGGAAAATGGGCAATGCACAAGTGCGCAAATTGTTGGTGAAGTTTCAAAGGAAAGTGATTGGAAGCCTAAAACAATTCAAACTTTAATTACCAGACTTGTGGCAAAGGGGGCGATAAAGGCAGAGAAACTAACAGGCAAAGCTTTTGTTTATTCTGCCCTTGTTTCTAAAGATGAATATATAAGGGATGCTAACAACTCATTCTTGCAAAAAATGTATGATGGGTCTCTAAGCCTTATGCTTGCGAGCTTTGTAAAGGAGCGAAGTTTATCTAAGGAACAAATAGAGTCTTTGAAAAACATACTTGAGGGGGACGAAAAATGAACTTAGGTACGTTGTTTAAGTTAGTAATTACAACCTCCATTTACGCAAGCATTGTTGCTATTGTTATTATGACTATCAGGATGTTTGTAGGGCATAAACTTTCAGCAAAGTGGAATTATTTGTTGTGGGTAGTATTGCTTTTTAAACTAATTGTACCCTTCGGACCCAAAAGCGGTATAAGTTTATTCAATGTAGTAAAGCCTCCAGTAATTATACAGCAAGCTACAACTGATATCAGTAATAACTCTCGCACATATTCTTTGCAGCAATCCCATGGTTCAAATGAAGTGCCGACCCTTTCAAGGAGTATACCAAAGCCAAAAGATGCAGTTCCCTTTGTGTGGCTGTTTGGCTGTGTTTTAATGCTGATTTGGTTTGAAATTGCAAATATCTTACTTTCAAGAAAGCTAAATAACAGATTACCTGCTAACGAAAGGATTTTGAATATCTTTAATCACTGCAAAGATAAAATGAGCATCAAAAAAGATATAGAATTAATTATGCAAGGTTATATTCAATCTCCCTCCTTGTTTGGCATGGTGAAGCCTAAAATACTTGTTTCTAAATCAATAGAAAGCCTTTCAGACAAGGAAATTGAGTATATTCTCCTGCATGAGCTTTCACATTATAAACACAGAGATATTTTCATAAACTATACTTTGTTAGTTTTTCAATCGATACATTGGTTTAACCCCATTATATGGTATTGCTTTAAAAAAATCAGACGTGATATGGAGCTTGCCGCAGACGAAAAATCCTTGTCTTATTTAGATAATGCAGAATATAAGGATTATGGCAAAGCCTTGCTTGCAGTTGTTGAAAACTTTTCATCGTCAAAGATGACACTTAATCTACTTGGCATGGCGGACGAAAGTAAAAACATTACTCGAAGAGTTAAAAGAATATTGAAATTTAAAAAACCTAAAATAATAGGCAGCATTATTGCAACAGTAATTATTGCAATGGTAGGAGTAGTTTGTTTAACAGGCGCACAAAATTTTAGTGTTGAAAATCCTGATACTGATAACAAACAAAACGATAAAACATATGTTGAAAGTTCCGAAAGTGGAATTGAAGTGAAAATAAAAGGAGAAGATAAGGAAAATAATTCCCTAAATATAGAAGAAGGTTCTGTTATAGCTGTAACGGAGACAGAAAATGAAGAAACCCAACCTCCGGAGGAAACACCGTCTTCGACAACAATTCCCACAACCTCCCAAGCACCGGTTGCAACTCCGCCGACGCAAGCTATTCGTCCCGAAAGCGAAAATGCAGGAATTGTGTCGGCTAACTCCTATAGAGTGCTTCCGGGAACTAAGGTAGAGCATATGAAGGAGTACCTTGCGGCAGAGGGAAAGGCTCAATCTGAAGGCACTTTAATTCCGCTAAAAAATAGTTATGGATATATTACAAAAAGTGATACAAGAACAGTAACAACAGACGATTCGGGAACTGTGAACCTTTATGGAAAAAGTGATTTAACAGATTACATAAGTGTAATCGTTGTTGACAAATCAACCGGCAGAGCTGTTTCAAACATAGGCTTTTCACTTTCACAGAACAATTATTATTCAATTACCGGTCTTGAAAAAAACAATGATTATGACGTGAACATAACAGTTGCCGAAGGCTCAAAGGAAAACTATATTTTAATTTATTAGGAGGGTGCGGAAGGTGAAAAAAATATTGTGCGCAATTATTACCGCAGCAATGCTTATTATAAATGCAGCGGCACAAGACCCATATGCAGGAGCAGAAAATGAAGCTGTCGTAAAATCAATAATGCCATATTTGGATAAATGGGATGATTATGGAATTATAGATCCTTCGTTTTCGGCATATTCAGTTAAAAAGAACGGCAAATGGGGATTGATTGATAAAAATGGAAATGTAATTATTGAACCACAATACAAGCAGGTGTTTGTTAATCGGAATCAAATCAGAATTTTGGACGCAAATGACAAATACGGTTATCTGGATGCTGTGGGAAATATGATAGTAGAACCTAAGTACGACTATGCGGATATTGGTTTTTCTAATGGGTTTGCCGTGGTAGGCAGGGATTTTGGCTACACCGTAATTGATATGGCGGGCAACGAAATGATGCCCCTGCAACCCGAAATGCTGTGCAATGATTCAAAAGGTGAGTTTTACCATTATAAAATAGGGAATAAAGTTACCGTTTTGGATTTGAAAGGAAATATAGTTTTCGAAGGTGAGTATGACTATTTCTCTATGACTTCAAAGGATGCAGTTACAGTTGGAAATAACAGTCTGCAAGGTGTTATTAATATCAATAAAGAAATTATAATTCCGCTTGAGTATCAGCAAATAATTTTACTATATAATTTTAAAGCTGAGGACGGCGTCTGGGTTGCAATCAAGGACGGAAAATTTGGATATTTTGATATAGAGGGAAACCCAATCGGAAAGTTTGGCTGGGATAATATGTCGAACTTCCTTGACGGGAATACGCTTTTAATAAAAGAAAACGGCAAATACGGACTTATGGATAGGCAGGGAAACATTGTGATAGAGCCGCTTTATGGTTATATGATGATTGAGAACAATTCATTAATATTAGGGAAAGGCGATAAGCTGTTTGAAGCCTCTCTTGCAGAAGAACCGATTAAAATTATTGAAAAAGATACATCGTTAATCAAGTCAACGGAAGCGGATTATCTCGTTTCACTTGGAATACTAACTGGTGATGGCAGTGATGATTTAAGACTTTATGATACAGTTACGCGTGCGGAATTTGTAACCATGCTTGCACGGCTTGAGAAATGGGATGTTGCAGCTAATACAAGTTCTTTCACCGATATTAATCAGCATTGGGCGAAAAATTATATCATCATGGCGGCAAAAGAAGGCTTATTAAACGGTTACGGCGATGGTACTTTCCGTCCTGATGACAGCATAACAATGAATCAAGTGTTTTTGATTACGCTTCGTTTGTTAGGCGTTTCGGATGAATACATAAAAGAAGTAATGCCGGTTATTGCGGGAGAATACGATGTGCATTATTTGGCATATCGTGCTAAAATTGCACCTGAGGGAAATTATTATAGGCACGAAAGCGCAACAAGGGAATATATAGCAAAGGTTTTATATAATTATTTACACACTGATATGACGGCGGAAAAAATATGCGAGCCAAGGCCGGAGATGCAAACTTTTTTGGGGAATTAAAGGAGGTTAAAAACATGAAAATATTAACCAGTATATTGACAATAGTAATATTGTGTACGTCAACGGTATTTGCGGCAGAGCTGCCAAACCATCCCAACTTTACTGTAATAGAAAAGGTAAAATACGACCCGTGGGGCGACGGTTTTTTGCGGTTTCAGGAAAATGGCAAAACAGGAATTAAGGATTTAGATGGAAATATGATTATATAGCCGCAGTGGGACGAAGTGCAATGGAACCATAACAATGAATACCACCAAACCTATGTTGCAGGTGTTAAAAAAGATGGTTTGTGGGGCATTATGGACAAACATGGAAAGATAATTTGGGAGCCTATTTGGAAGGAAATTCTGATTAATTCAGAACAAGTCCGAGTTCTTGATACTAACGATAAATACGGTTATTTAGACGGACATGGAAATATGATGATTGAGCCTAAATATGATTTTGCAATCCATGCATTTGAACACGATATTGCACAGGTAGGAAGGGATTTTGGTTATACATACATTGATAATCAGGGAAACGAGCTTATGCCACTACAGCCAGAAATGATGTATGCCGATCGTTTGGGTGAGTATTTTTATTACAATAAAGACGGTAAAGGTTTTATATTTGACAGAAGTGGCAATATGATAAGTAATGGTAAATATGATAACATAGTAATGTACCACACGAATTGCATAATCGCAAAACAAAATGATAAACAGGGTGTTGTCAACATTAATGATGAGATAATCATACCCTTTGAATATGATAGTATTCGTTACGACTACGATTTTGCAAATCCGCTGATAGGCACTTTTTATGCTCAAAAAAGCAACAAGGTAACCTTTTTTGACGAAAACGGAAAACAAATAGGCAACAAGGAATGGGATGCATCAGGTTATGGTAGTGGAAAAAGTGTTATTTATATTAAAGAAAACTATAAATACGGGTTAATGGATAAGAGCGGCACAATAATTTCCGAGCCCATATATGAAGATTTTTCTAATCTTTCGGAGGATGAGAGCTACTTTGGTGTAAAGCTAAAAGGTCTTGTGGGCGTGGTGAAAAGTGACGGAACATATTTAATAGAGCCAAAATGGGATATCCCTATCAATGGAATTTATCCGCTGGGAAATGGTATGTTCGAATTATCTACCGATAATTACAATGATTATAAACACGGTCTGCTTGACGAAAAGGGAAATCTTATTATAGAGCCCATGTTTGACAGGTTAGAATTTAGGAGGGGGCAGTTAATTGTCGGCTTAGGTGAAAATTGGTATTCGGTAGAATTGTCGGACAATCCTGAAACCCGAAGTGATGATATGCTGACCCGAAAGGAGCCTGCGCCCGAGGCTGATTTTTTGGTTGAAAAAGGTGTACTAAAGGGATATGAAAGTGGTGATTTAAGGCTGTGGGATACCGCAACCAGAGCGGAATTTGTCTCCTTACTTCAAAGGGTTGAAGGCTGGGAAAATGAAGAAGGAAGTATCATCTTTGATGATGTGCAAGGCCATTGGGCAAAGGATGCAATAGCTGCGGCGGTAAACAGAGGACTTATTAATGGATATGATGAAAAAACCTTTAAACCTGACGAATGTGTAACCTATACACAGGCTATGACAATTATACTAAGGGCAATAGGATTTACCGACGATTATATTGAAAATTACCCCGCGGGCGGCATCAGCACACTTGCACATGATGCAAAAGTAAACCCCCAAGGAATGTCATATTCGTGGAATGATGCGGCACCACGAGAGGCGGTTGCTAAAATGCTGTATCAATATATTCACACAGACATGACGGTTGAAAAGGTGAGGGAGCTGCCGCCGAAACTTATCGAATACTTTTAAGGGGGAACGGTTAATATGAAAAAAGCTCCAACCTTTCGCCACTGCATTGTATTAATATTTGTGTTTGTCGTTTCTATAAATATTCTAACTTATCATGCGGCTGCATCTGGTTATATAAATAGGCTAACAGATATGGGGATTATATTCGACAATTCATCTGCAAAACAAATAACAAGAGCTGAAATGGTTAAGGTGATAGTACAATTTATGGGGATTGAAGCACCTACTGATAATTACAATTTAAGTAATTTTTATGTTTTTAAAGACGTTACATGGGAGCATTGGGCTGCGCCATATATTGCGATAGCACGAAGTTACGGAATAGTACAAGGTGATGGAAATAAATACTTTTATCCCGATAATTATGTAACATATGGGGAGGCAATAAAGATAATTGTTGCTTCTCTGGGTTATTTGCCGTTAGCTGAAAAGCAGGGCGGATACCCTGAAGGGTATATAAAGCAAGGCAGGCTTTTAGGCATTGTGGATGATATACCTAATTATTCAGAATTTGCCGATGCTGAAAATATTAAACAGATGCTATTCAATGCGTTACCCTGTCCAATATTGGAACAAAAAAGTGGTACTGTCTTTGATTGTATTATTTGCGACGGCAAGAATGGAAGGCCTCTTTTTACCGCTGAAATGAGATCTTATTCACAGAGTTTTTATCTAATGGATAAAGATAACTATATTGTGTTGCATAATGAACACTTTAAATCGGTATCAATGGAATATGATATAAACTACTCGGCATATTACTTATCCTTAACTTTAAACAGCAATGGTAAAGAAAAATTATCCTCTGCTACAGATAATTCAATGCAAGACAACGAAGCATATCTAAAAATTATTTATAACAATGAAATGATATCTCAAATATATATGTCTAGTAGCAATAGCGACACTTATCATATTTTTCTTAATCTTTCAAAGTATCAACTTCAAAAGTTAATTGAAAATTTTAAAAATACCTAAATAAACAGATTAATATACTTTTTGATAAGGTGTTTAATAAGTGGGGCTTTAATAATATTAAACGCCATGATCCTCTCAAAATTGGTACCTTTTTTATCGCACCAAGATATAAAGTCCTGTTCAGCTTCAGGGTGTTCAAGAGCCCTGTCACGACAGAAAACGGACTTTTTATTCCATTTATCAAACTGTGTTTTTGTCAGATTACCGCTTTTAAAGCGTGCGTGCATTCGCTTGTACGCACGTTTTTGTGCTTTCCAGACGGGACTATTTTTCACCCTTTCGGTGTAGTCCTTATCAGCTCCTATCTGCTGACAGGTGCGGTTGCCGTAGTATTTTCGGGAACAATATTTGTTGTCATAGTTGCCTTTAAATATAAAATATCTGTCGCAATTATGGCATTTTCGAGCCATAAAGTTGTATTCAAGTAGTTTAAAAAATTCCAAATAAGCAATGCTTTCAACGTCGCATACTTCAAAGCCCTCCGTCATTTTTATCTTCTGCTTTTTTGCATAATCTATCATTTCCTGCGATAATTCATTAGGAGTAACAATTTCGCTTGCGTCAGAGCAATTCAGAATTTCTTCTGCTTTCATATCCTTTTGTATTCTGAAAATGTGCATATCGTCACCAGGGACTTTATTCGGAGTTATGTTAAAGGTGCTTGCAAACTGAAAATTTGGCAAGTCCAAACGGTTATTAGAGAAAATATAATAACGCTCCATTGCGGATAAATCCTTTAATCCTTCATCATAATCAGCATCTAAACAAAAGAAAAAGACATCACGAAGTCGCTTTTGAAGCGTCAGCATATCTAACTTTTTATCAAAAAGCACATTTCCATCTTGTATTAAAATATCATTCGTTCTGAAAAACATAAAGTATGGATGAACATCTATATTAAACTTTATAAACTTATCTATAACGCATTTTTTTGAATGTTCCTGCGCTGTAACACCGATTTTTGCAAGCTGTGATATAAAAAACGGCGGTAAATTGGTTGGAAATCCTGCCATTTCAAAGTCGCCAAGCGGACTGTTACACTTAAAACCACTATAATTTAGAATAAAAAAATGTAAAAAATGTAATTATTTTTAGCCCAAAATAGTAATCAAAATAATATTTATTATCGCCAAAGACACAAAAAAGCGACTATCGAATGTAGCCGCCTAATGAAGGCAAAATGTGATTCGGTATTAATAGTTATGATTGTTACATTATCATTAGTCGATTTTTTTGAGCCTTTGAAAAAAGTCCCTTTTAATGAATATGATACAACATATTTTGTTTAGAGTCTTGTTTTTAGAGCTTTCCTTTACTAAAATATTTTAGTAGTTTATGATTTCAAAAACCTGGTTGCCTTTGTTGTTTTCTTTTGTTTCTTCAACTTTTATTTCTATAATATCATCATTAGTAGCTTTTATAACAACATAAGGATAGAGATATTCCCCATTGGAAGAAAATATAGTGTCAATGTTCTTTAAGCAATAACACCAAGATTTTATAATAATGCACTTCAAATTATTGCTATAAGAATTTAAATTTACACACAGTGACTCAAATAGTAATTTTGCCATTTTAAAAGAGTTATTGATTAATTTACTATTATTGTGGATCCAGATTTCCTCACTTAAAAGCACTTTTTTTATAAGCTTTTCTATTTCTTTGGAATTATCAATATTCGCCATTAATTCATTAGTTAGTGTTTCGCAAAATCTAATATAATTTTTTTCTAACAAAGCATCATCAAGATTCTCGAAGAATTTTTCAAATAGACCCTTTCTTAAATTTACTAAATTTTTGTCCCCTATAATACTAATCTCATTTTTGTTATCTTTAAGCTTAACTGAACCTGGAATATACGTTTCGGTACATAAATCAGCACTGCGATATAAAATTTCAATTCCATCGTCGATTTTTTGCATCCTAACGTAATCAAAGAAAACAAAAGTAGATGCAATTTTCTCGTCATGTTTTCTAACAAGAAGGAATCCAAAGGTATCATTATCAATTTCAGATGTAACACACCGATCAAACATGCATTCTCCATTAATTGTAAATGGGTAGTTCATATAAATGTTCATACATTGATTTAGTAATTTAACACCTAAGGCACTATCTTTAAATGTGAAATAATCAATGATTTCATAATTTATATAATCTTTTAATGAACCGTCAAAACTCACTATAGGTTCGTGTCCTGAAGGGCACGAAATTATCGTTTTTTTCTCAAAATCAACATTAAAATCCTCAATAATAAATTTTTTACTGCTCATTTGCATTACCCCCCTTTTTTTCAAAACATATTATCTTATTTTAATTATGTTTATTATACAACAAATTCAAAATGTTGTCACTATCTGCAATTAAATTATTAAATCATATTTTGTATTTTAATGCATTTTTAAATGGTCAGGATATATAAAAAATTAAAATGCAGGATTTTCCGGTTATTACTAAAAGAATAATCACAGGATATTTTTTTGCCCCAAAAACATATTATGGACTCACTTTTATTCAATTCTTATACTCGGATTTACTGAAGGAGCCAAAACAACATTTTTTCTTCAAAAGATCTTAAAGCGAATACAGGATTTTAAAAAGAGACCGTCATTGAAGTCTCTTTTTGTGTATTGATATAAGGTGGTAGCCGGAACTCCCTGTTAGATCTTTCATTTCTTTTAATGAGTGAGATTTTACATAATATATTCTCACTCAAATTCGGAAAAACTTGCCCAAATATTTAAGCATATTATTCCGGGGGTTGTGGAAAGATCTATATTATATATTAGTGAAATTAGATTAATACCCTTTAAAATAAATAATTTTCACAAGACTCTTTTTATAACTTCTTCCAAGCATATGGGCTCCTTTTAAGCTGCTTTTATATTTGGGTTTACTGAAGGTGAAAAAACAACATTTTTTCTTCAAAAGATCTTAAAGCGAACACAGGATTTGAAAAAGAGACCTTTATTGGTCTCTTTTTGCGTATCGATATAAGGTGGTAGCCGGAATTCCTGTCAAATCTTTGATTTCTTTAAGGCTGTGGGACTTCGCTTCATACATTCTGATGGCACGATCGACATCTCTGGGGTTTTTCTTTGGGCGACCGCCATATCTGCCCCTACTTCGTGCCGACGCGAGTCCTTCTTGAGTGCGCTGTGCAATAGTGTCACGTTCAAATTCCGCTAAAGAACTTAGAATATTTAAACAAAGTCGCCCGGTTGGCGTACTTAAGTCAATGTTTTCTTTACACGATATTAAATTGACCCCTTGTTCCTGCAGAAACGAGATTGTTTGCATAAGATCTTTCATTGAACGACCCAACCTGCTTAGCGATTCGATTTTTAAAGTATCCCCTGCCCGGAGCATGCTCTTTAATCTGTCCCATTCCGGTCTGTTTGCTTTTGTACCAGTAAAATGCTCCGAAAAAATCTGATCACAGTCAGATAACATATCTATCTGACGGTCAAGATTTTGGCTTTGAGTGGAACATCTTGCGTAACCGAATAGCATCCAAATCTTCCTTTCTAATGTATTATTTCCAAAAAGGTAGCCTAATGGGGATTTGTTTTTGGTATAAGTTTTGGTTAATAAAATACCCATATAAAGCCTGTTTTTAGCATATCTTTTGCAAAGCCCATAAACTATCGTTTTTGGTTATTATATGTTTTAGATAAAAGAGCAATAAATCCTTGTGCTGCATCTGCCGCAATTGATGAACATCTTGGAGAAAGGCATAAAGAATGAGGTTTTACGCTTTAAGATCTTTAGCATAGAAGACTTTAAGATCTTTTGGGCTAAAAAAACCTGCCCTATAAAGAGCAGGAATCAGAATAAAATATTATTTAAAAATATAACGGCAAATAGAGTAAGAAGAATTGTTTTTAGTTTGCATCGGAAAAATGCATTAGGGCGTCTATACTTTGTATGACTAATTCCTTTTGTTTCTCCGACATATTTGTCATTCTATCTATTGTTTCTTTTATGTAGTAGTCATACTCTTTAGCTTCAGCATTTTCAATGCAATCTTGACAAAGGTAATCAGCATTGACAGCTAAGGCATTTGCAATTTTTATCAATGTTTCAAGACTTGGGTTATCATTCCCACGTTCAATGTTACCTATAAAGTTCTGTGTTAAGTCTGTCTTTTCCGCTAAGTTCTCTAGTGTTAAGTTTAATTTTAATCTACGTTCACGTATTCTATTACCAATACAAGCAATCTTATACACACCATCACCCACCTTATAATAATTATATCCTCTGAATATAAAATTTGAACAGAGCAACACAATTATTACATTGTTGACTATTGCAAGTATTAGCATTATAATAGAAGATATTATAGGTTTATGGGAGGATTTTATATGGGCGAAAACACAAAAAAGATAATAATTTCCGGAAAGATTGATAATTTAGGCAGGCTACTGCTGACACCAACTCAAATGGAACAATTAAATTTCGTTGAAGGCGCAACTGCAGAGTTAGATTTCAATGATGAAGGAATAATTATATCAAAATCACTTGGATATTCGATTGTTTACGATCGGTTAAAGATCATGCCCAATAGAATTCTTATTGGTCAGGATATTTGCCGTTCAAAGCTGCTTATGACCGACGAGAGGAAAACTGTTGAAAGCGAAAGAACAAAAATATGTGTTGATGGCGACCGTTCACAAGATAATGTGGTAGATACTGTTTACTACAATGTGGATTATAGGATTGATAATGACAGGATAGTTATACCTTTAACCCAAAAACAGCAACAGGCCAATCTTCAGGTTGTGAGAACCGTTGATGAATTGGGCAGAATTATAGTGCCTGCCTATCTTGGAAGAATATATGACCTCGCAATGATAACAGGAATTGAAATTAACGGAGATAAGATTGTTATATCTAACAGTTTCAATCGAAAAGTAAAAATAAATGAACTTGGTATGATCACAATCCCACAGGATATTTTAAGATCTCTTAAAATAGCACCAATGACGGAAATGAAGATTGAAGCAAGTAAATATCTTACTTTGTCCAAAGTATAACTTTCACTATAAAACGCAGCAAAGCCGGCATAACATCAAGTTAAGCCGGCTTTTTACATCTCCCTACTTATATAGCCCAAAAAGGACAGGCTATAATTTACAGAAAAACAATCATATTCTTACTCAAACAACTCCATTGTTGTTTTTTGCGATTAAATATAAATATACATTCCGTTTCATTATCAGATTTCAAAAAACTTTTTAGTTCGGCAAAGTTTTTTATAGCGAAAGATTCTCCCATATTACCAAGGCCATTGCCATTAAACAGAGAATCAGCATCATTAGGATTTGAAAAATTATTAATAAGTTGGGCATAGGTGTTTTTCGGTTCTGTTATACTAAATGCCCTTCTGCAATCTATTTCGTTATTTTGGTTTCCGTCCCATCTACATAATAGCCCTAACAAATCATCACCACCTTAAACTCTTCAAGAACATTTCAAAGGGTTTGATGTACAACTCGTCAAAAAGCGGGTAATTAACTGCACTGAAAAAAATAATATAGGCAACACCTATCCAAAATATAAGATTAAAAATCATTGAGAAAGTATCTTTAATTGCCATAAAAGCAAATTCAACTTCACTTTCAGGATTTTTTTGCGGATATTTTTTATTCATAAAAATATTTCTCCTTTCACCTCGGATTATAACGTACAAATACGCTTTTGTCAGCCACTTATCAAAAGAAATTATCATTTATCAATGGATATTATTTAATAATTGAAAATAATATTTAAGATTATATGATGTTATCACTTAATAAATAAAAATATCTGTTATTAATAAATATTACAGGGTAATATTATAAGATTTTCTTCAAATAAAACCCTTGAATACAAGCAAACCTTATTAAAATTAGGAAATTTACCAACGTATCATTAAACATTATTCATCATGGACTCATCATTGATTTTTGGCAGTTTTGGGCTATTTTACCCCCGCTTAGGGCAGTTTTGATTTTAAGACTAATTTTTCTGCGCATTTACTAATTTTCTCATTAAATTAATTTTTTTCGTTCGCTACCACTCACTTATAGTAGGATTTATTTCGGCATTTATTTCAGGATTTATTTCACAAAAAAAGATGCGTTGATGATGTGAAAATCACCCACGCATCTTAATGGAAATATGAAACGAACCAATATATTCTTTATGCAGACAAGGGAAAAGCCCTTTTTCGTATAAAACATAATCAAAAGGATGGTGATGTAAATATGAAAAAAGAACTTTTTGTTTGTTATCTTCCCAAGCATCTCTTTAAAAACTATTGCGAATGCGCATTATCTTTCCCCGACATTGCAAATATTGCCTGTGTGAGTTATGAGGGCAGGTATTACATATTTCCCGCCGAAAACGCAGAAATAAAGGCGGTTACGGCAAGGTTTTACGAATTGACAAAAAAGATTATTAAGCCAACCACGCGAATTAGCTGTCAAAAGACCTCTAATATACTAAACCACATTATTAAAAATATTCCGTTTGAAGCCCAATAAAAGGACTTTAAGATTTTCTCTAAAAATAAATATTGTAATCAAATTTCAAAAGAGAGGATGTGGTTATATGCTAGAGATCTTTAACAGGATAGCCGAGAATTTCTACCGAGAAATTTCATTACTAATCGAAGGAGAGAGCAGGATATTCCGTATCGGCCACCATCGTATAAAGGCAGAGAATATACAGAATAACATTGTGTTCTCGATGTTAGGAGGTGCTTAAAATAACAACCAAGCTGAAAATAACCATTATAGCTGAACGAGATTTTGAAGGAAGTCTCGGGCAATATGATATGTTTATGGAGTTTGAACATCGAAAAATGATTTTTAAAAACCTTAACATTGCCTTGATTCCGCAAAACAACATCAGCGGTAAAGTGGTTAATCATTTTCAAGTAGAAACAGAGTTGGAGCATCCTATTACCATGCTGGACCTATGTGAAATCTCAGAACTTTTATATGATCTGCAAATGACTATTGCTAACTCAAATCTGCCCGATGGGGATGCGGAGCAGTATATTAAAGAGAAAATCAAAGAAATTTTTGAAGATTGATTCTCTTTAAACTCCTTAAATTGGTTTTGTCGTAATTTTTATCTTTCTTTGGCAATTGAAAGTCCGTCATTTTTGGCGGGCTTTCTGATTTTTAAAGGTAATTATTGAAAATTATATAAGATGATAAGTGAAAAAATTAAGAAAGGAGTTTTACAAATGACAGAATGTAAAAAATACGATATCTTTTATGTAGATTTAGGAGAGCCGAAAGGAAACATCCAATCCGGAGTACGCCCATGTATTATTTTCTCGAATCGTGTGGCGTGTGAATATAGCCCAATATTATTAGTCATTCCCATTACCAGCCAAATAAAAAGAAGTTTACCAACTCATCTGACATTAAGAGGAGTTTTGCCAAAGGAGTCTACGGTTCTTTTTGAACAGGTACTTACAGTCAATAAGTCTCAGCTCAGAGAACGCGTAGGGGAACTGCCAAGCAAACTAAAACCAAGGGCTGATGAAAAACTAAAGATAAGTTTTGGACTTGTCCCGGAATTCGCTTAAAACCGATTGACCGCTATCTTGGCGGTCAATTTTATTGCAAAAAATAAATACGAATCTATTGCAGATTCGTATTTATGAGGACATGTTCTTCACATAAAGAAAGAAATTTATTCGCATTCTATCTACATAATAACCACACCTTTCAAAGGAAATATCTATATAAACCGACAAAAGTCGGATTGTTGTCTTTAGTGAGAATTGATTATATTATTATTTTAAATGAGAAATTATAAACCCCTTTTTTTTAAACAAAAAACCTGCCGCTAATTTTGGCAGGTTAAAAGTTTATATTTTATTATGCTTTTTTGTTTTATTTATTATATCTATATTATATATTTGTAGCAAATTAGAAATCATGTAATTTGGGAAATTATTTTATATTCGAGAAAATCTGAACAGAATATGGACCGGCATAAGTTCCTGTTCCATTTGTTATACCATAACCCATAGATACATGGTCTTTTCCCATCATATTTCTATAATGACCAGGTGAATTTTTCCAAAAATAAATATCTGTTATTGCAATTTCTCTGTAGGTATCTTCGCATAGATGCATTATTATGTCACTAGGAGTATACATTTTGTCTGGTATTATAGCATTCCCTTTGACAAATAAATCAATAATTTTAAAACCCCAATCTTTCTTAAGTTCATTATAAAGTTTGTCATCATGATTAGGATGATTATCTTTATGCCAACCAAATTCACCAAAATAAGTGTTTATGCTTGATAACTGAATATTTTCTGCTACTGCTGATGATTGGAAAGGGTAGTATCCTGTTCGATACAAACCAAAGAAATGACCTGCCGTTCTAGTTCCAGGATAACCTTTGTTCTCATGGTCATAGTATTTTTTTGTTGCCATTTCATTAGCCTTCCAAGTAGCGGCATCAACCAGTACTGGACTAATAGAAATTGGATTTAAACCTTGTTCAGCACGCAATTTATTAACTTCTTCTGCTACATATGGGGCAATTTGTGTTGATAATACACTGTGGTTTTCCACATCATCAAAGTGTTGAGTGATAATATTGGCAGTACCACCATCAGTAGAATCATAATAAACAAAAGCACCTAATGCTTCTGCTACAAATCTAACTGGTAGCATTGTTCTGTCATTTAAAAGGAATGGTTCATTAGGGATTTCTATGACAATAAATTCTGTCATTTTATCTCCATTAGGGTTATTCCCAATTAAACCACCATTCCTTCCACTTTCACTTCTAGCAACAACTATTTGAGATTTGCCAATTTTTAAATGATAAGTTATTTTTGTGATTAAATCAGTAGGTTCTAGCTTATCATTTATTGAAGTGTAACTTGGAGTAACAGTGAACTTTGGTTGTAAACCACTTATGATGTCTACTCTTTCTAACTTTTCTTCCCACGTAACTTCACAACCTAATGCTTCTGCCAAAAATCTGATAGGAACATAAGTTCTGTCATTCACTAAAACAGGTTTCTGATCAGGAAAGTCTATAACTTTACCGTCTACCGCAACTTGGATTGGAGAAACCTCGTATTCAGTTTCAACAGAAGCAGCCAAAGAATTTATGCTTGTCAGCAGTACCAAAAGTGCTATTCCTACTATACAAAGTATCTTTTTCATATTCAAATTCTCCTTTTATTGCAAATTATGCCACAAAACCAAAGATCTAATATAGCCCAAAAACTCTGTTTGATTATTACAACCATCTTTTTCGTGCAGTAGTTATTCCCTTGTGCTTAAGAATATAATGAATCAATGTATTCTATCAGACTGTCTTCATATGTTCTTGCAGCCTCGGATTTCTGTATGTACCAAAAATTGCTTTGTCCGATTCCGAAATCGTTCCCCTGTGCTCTTGGGACTTCAAAGGAACGATTTGCTTCTGGGATTAGATGAGCATCCGAAAAAGAGCACTTCATCATGTAGGTTTTATCGGGTTCAACTATTCTATTACGGAAAACAGTAGCGTTATCATACCAGCCAACAACGACATTTTTCTTCTTGATTGGACTAAAAGCCATCAGCACAACCCTCACGCCAGTTATGGAATCTTTGCCTTTATATAAAGGATCAATCTGCTCTATAGTAATTGCCTTTGCAAAATTGTTATCAGATATATGTCCGCTTTTGTACTTTGTTTCAATAAAGATATAACAGTTTCCATCCTCGTAACGATGGAAGTTATTTTTCTCATAGGCATCATTGTTCTCGGTTACAAAACTTCCACCATTTACGGGAACATCGTCTCCTGTAATGCCATCATAATACTTCATATAGGCAACGCGGCAGACAATCAAATACGGGCGTGGTTTTATGAGCCTTACTTTATCATCAATAAGCTCATAAATTCTGGTTTGATCTTTATTTACGCCACTAAACTTGTAAAGCCCGGTAAAACGGTAACCGCTATCTTCGCGAGCAAAAACATACCGGAGTTTGAAGTCTGGTTTGTACTCTGAAGACTCATCTTTTGGCTTTTCAAACCAATACTTTCCGTCCTCGGAAAGTATGTTCTCCCAGTTGTCATTATTTGGTTGAGGAAACCATGCCATATGATCCTCGTCTACTTTGAAATATCCCTGTGATAGAGGTACGCTTTTGCGAAAGACTTGAAGCATCGCGTCACGGATGGTATTAAAATATTGGTTTTCCGCAACATAGAGATACTCCACTGTGTCAACCTTTGTTAACTCCCATCCGCCATTGGCGTTATTACGCCTTATTGATTTCTTTTTTTCAGAAAGAGTTTTTTCGACTATTCTCTTGAAATGTGGTTGGATCACCATACAGTGTTCCTTGCAGTATTCCTTAACTATAGCTTCGGATGTTGCCACACCACTTAGAGAATCAATAATCCTAATTAGTTCATTGATATCATTCATGACTAGCACCCCCGATGTTTGACTCTATGAGCCGGATAAGAGCATCTATGTTGTCCTCATTTTTCTTTACCCAATTGTTGACTAAGAATTTTGTGTCGATGAGAATAGCAGCGATATTCCTATTTGCGGAATCTTCAGCCTTATCTTCTACGAACCACCTTGCTCTGCCGACCCCAACAAATTCAATATTGTTACAAAAAAGTGTTTTGTGCATATTATTTTCTTTTGAGTATGGGAGAACAAATGCACTATAAACGCGGTCATAAAGTCCTTGCTTTGCGGCTTTTATATACTCACCATATGTAATCTGCTTTTGAATACTTGTTGTTTCTGGCAGATCACTTGGTTTGAATGTTGTGCCATAACGGTAATATTTAGCATCAATGATATATACATTCTTATTTGTTGTTTTAGAATTAGTTTTTACAATTACGGTATCGGGTCGGAGGCTTGATGAAGGAACAGGCTTTGGCAAGAGAACAAGATACCAATCTGCCTTTGGGTAAAAATCTCCAACATTGCCCACGTTTGAAAACATAGAATCAACCATTTTCTCAAAGACATAATCGTAGCTGTCTACACCATAGACCATCTCGCGTGAATTTACCATTTCATCGTCAAGACCAACAATGATGTTTTTCATGTTCTGAAGGCGAATTTTCTTTTGGTCATCAAAGGTGTGCGTCAACTCGTTGTTGATAGCACGGAGGTACTTGTTTTTATTATATAATTTGTTGTAATCGACGCCGTCCGAATCAAATGATATTCCATACAACCACCCGATTGAGTCAATGGCTTTTTGAACGCAAAAGAAGTATATTTCCGTAATAAGGTTATCTTTTTGCATTTTCTTTTCGGAAATAATATCTTTATAAATAACATTGCCTTTAGAAATGATTGGATTGGAACGCATAGTCCGCTTCCAGTCAATTTTGCCTTTTGGGCCACGCTCATAATTCTTTTCTCGGTTTACATATCTGCCGTAAGTTAGATAGTCATTTATTATCCATAAAAAAGCTCCAAGAGGAAATACATTTTCATTGCTATGCCATGTGTTATATGATGACATATCACTCGTCTTTGTTTTAGCAAGAGAAACCGTTCTCAATATGGCAAGGATATCTTTTCGGAGTCCTTTGTCGTCCTCGGACAGTTGATATGTTTCAGGATAGTGGAATTCAATTTGATTCTTAGAAATCTTAATGCCAATAAACTGTTGACCCATCTTACCAGTTGCAGGTACTTGCTTTAGGTTCTCTATCTTCATAATCAATCACTCAAAAACTTATATTTTGGAACACAGAAAGAGGGGTGCTTCCGTTTTTCGGTGCGATGAAAGCGGATATTAGTTCCTCAAGTGTTCTGTATTTTTCTGTATCAAACCAATCTTCTCGTCCAATTTTACAAACATCATTCCACAAGTACTCAAGCACTTTATAAGCAAAAGCCATTGCCTCATCTTGCACATCGGCAATGTTCTTACCCTCTGCTGTTAGGCAGTCCTGCGTTACAAAGTATTTTCCAAGACGCTTATCCTCATTTGTTTGAGTATGAATCTTGTAATCGAGAATTTTGTCGTTTATCTTTGTTAAGAATGTCTCCCAAGTGATATCTGTTCCTGGGATGAACATACCCTTATATGAGTGTTCTGTATCGCGGGTGATGTCATTGCTTATTTGCTCAAAGTTCCATCTACGCTTGAATGCTGTATCAAGTGTAAATACATTTTGATCACTTGAGTTCATTGTTGCAAAGATGGTAAGATTGCTTGGAATATAAATGCCATTCTGCAATTGATCTCTTATTTCTTGACTTTGCACACGTTCAATCAAATACTTCTGCATATTAGGATTGTTTATCGGG
The DNA here is from genome assembly GCA_002070105.1 of Firmicutes bacterium ADurb.Bin193. Lineage (GTDB taxonomy): Bacteria > Bacillota > Clostridia > Monoglobales > Firm-18 > MWCQ01. The sequence continues at coordinate 46,876 of MWCQ01000004.1, forward strand.
TATTCACTTGCACTATATTTTGCGCTGGATACATCACGAACTCGGTCGAGAAGTTGGAACATATCGCCAAAAATTGCTGCAGCATTTCCACGATTTATTTCTTCGATGATAAGATAAACCATACTCGTGGAGTTGTAGGCCTTTAACAAGGCAATTGAAAATGAGCCAGGATTGAATGTGTACTTAACAATGTCATTTCCTTCTTGATCCGATTCCACAGTCGGAAGAATCTGGCCAAGAAAATCAACGTTGGAATACTCTGGATGGAATGTAACGCGTACAATGTTGTCGTTGGATACGTTTGCATTAGCAAGCATATCAGAAACATAGCGGCTCTTGCCACAACCAGGGGCACCATAAAATATTTTATTACAGCCACCCACAGCTATTGTAGTATTAACATCATCGTTTTCGTGAATAGTTGTTAACTCGGCAATATCAACTGCAGTGTTTGTTGGGCGAATAAACAATTGGTTGTTTATACTCTGAAGATCACCGTCGCCATCAATAGCTCTGTTTGGAATGACACCGAAAAAGTCATAAAGCAAAGCATTCTTCTTCTTAAGAATAACCATATATGTACCAATGTGTAGCAATTGACGAAATGTTACAAAATCGGGGCCATCAAAACTCAATAATGATACTTGAATTTGATCGGCTTGTTCACGGCGTTTACTACGAACAATAGAGGTGTTCGTCCGGCGCTTTCCGTTCTGAAACACAATCCCAGTTTCTTCTCCACCGCTTAAGTACTCGATATTGCTTGAGTATAAATCAACAGGAATTTTACCAACAAAGTATTTCTTCAAGTCCTCTTCGGGTACATCCTCGTTTCCAGTAAGATATCCTTCAGAACGAAGATATGGAAAGATATCCATCTGGCTTCCTGTAATAGCAATATGGGTTTGATTTGTTGTTCGTTCATCATCAAGTGTGTTGGATGCTACTAACTTTTTGACAATAATGCCGTCGTAATCATCTGCCGATACAACTGTTCCTGTAGCGGCTAAAGTCGAACATACGATCTGTATAGCCTCATTAAATTCCATAATTACTCACCTCTCAAGTATTTCTTAATAATATGGGCAATGGATCTTCCTAAAAGTGGAGGAACCGAATTCCCAATTTGCATATATGTCTTTGTATACGCTCCGCGGAAATAATAATCATCGGGAAATGACTGTACTCTAGCTGCTTCCCGGGGCGTGAGACCACGCGGTTGAGTTGGATGAATATACATATTACAGTCGAATTTCATATGTGCTGTAATAGTTTTACATACTTTAGTTGGCTCAAGCTTAAAATACTTGTCCTTGAAAATATTGTTCCTTCTTTTATACGGCATGATATCAGCAATTTTGGGGTCATCAGAACGGTCTCCTGGATTTAGCCTTCTAAAAATTTCAATATCTCTATCATTGTTATATCGGGCCTTATGATTATAAACAATTGGTACAATTCGCCCCTGGTTTATTAAATCAATATATGCATTTGTTTTACCAGAACCACGAGCAATTTTTCCACCGGACTCTTCTGAGGACTGCTCTGTAGTATTTCTATAACGAGATGCAATGAGTGGTTTTAGCCCAAATAAAGCATCTTGGAGAATATAAGACCCAAACGAATTGGAACTTGCCGTTATTTCCTTAAAGATGATATTATTATCAATTCCAACCCGATTGCCAATATAAATGAGTCGCTCTCTGTTTTGTGGAACGCCAAAATCCTTAGCATTCAAAATGCGAGCTGAAACAGAATAACCGATACTCTCAAAATCCTCAATCACTTGTTCTGCAACCCTTAACATACCTTTTACATTTTCCATAACAAAGAACGGGGGACAAACTCTTTTAACAACCTCAACATAGCTTCGATAAAGGTGGTTACGAGGATCATCTATTAGTCGTTGTCGATTTGCCATACTGAACCCTTGACACGGCGGACCGCCAACAATAATGGAAACTTTCTCTGAACCCAAGTACGAATCTAGATTTTTTATCATATCGTTTATATCACCTTTAACGATTCGAGATCTAGGAATTTCCGGATGGTTATGTGAATATGTATCCACACAGCAATCCTCAATATCATTTGCGAGGACTGCAACAAATCCTTCCTGTGAAAAGCCTAATGACAAACCGCCAGCGCCACAAAAAAGGTCAATCATCTTGATTGAATCGTTTTGTGCTGAATCACGCCGCCTGTTTATGTAGTAATTACAGTATTTTCGAATTGGACAGTTTTCGCAATCTTCGGCTTCGCATTTCTCCGCCAGTTGCCCAACAAGAATGGCAAATTGAGTATCTGAATTAAACGTAGACAATATTGCTTTGCCTCTTTGACATAAAAAGTCCTCATCAATTTTCTCTGTCATTCTCGAAATTGGCAGAGAAAAAGCCCCCCTTTTAGATGGAGTACCGTAAGCAGTTAAAACTTCCTTTATCTCTATAATATCTGTATTAAACCCCTTATCATTCATGCCCATTCACCAGCCTTTTCTAAAGCCTCCTTAATCTGGTTTGCAACTGCAAAAGCAACATTAACTGTTACAGCATTTCCAAATTGCTTATACGCTTGTGAATCTGAGACAGGAATAATAAATGAATCACTAAAGCCTTGAAGGCGAGCACATTCTCTCGGCGTGAGCCTTCTAACTCTGCCATTCTGTGTAACATAATTATCTTGGCAAGCCCTATGCATCTTAGCCATAGTTGCACAAAGGGGTCGTGCTATTCTTAAATCAATCTCCGATTTTGCTTTATATCCGCCAGTTCCGTCGGATAGTATCGTGGGGAGGATTTTGTCAGATAAAAAATACTTGTCCTCCACATTTTCTTCCAGAAGGTCTTGAAGTGTCAGATTAAGTTTTTCTGCCTTTGGGAAATTAAAATCAATATTCCTATTATCAAAGCATACAATATAGGTTCTGTTTCGAGTTTGAGGTATTCCATAGTCCGCAGAATTGAGAATTTTATAGAAAACACGATAGTTTAAGTCCTCTTCCAAAATTCTTTTAATTGTTGCAAAGGTTCTTCCTTTATCGTGTGTCATTAGGGTTCGAACATTTTCTAAAACAATCACCTTCGGCTTTTGACAAATATCAATTTTATGCTTTATTATTTCTGCTATCCTAAAAAATAGAGTTCCACGTGCGTCATCAAAACCGCGTTTCTCGCCCATCATACTAAATGGCTGACAGGGGAAACCACCTATTAATATATCGAAAGTAGGAAGATCTTCAAGATTAATCTTAAAGATATCACCCTCAATAACATGATTACCAAAATTGGTCGCATAAGTTTGGCAAGCATATTTATCTATATCATTAGCCCAAACTATATCGTAACCTGCGTTTGCGAATCCCATATCGAGACCTCCGCACCCGCAGAATAATGACAATACTTTCATCTCCGATTCCTCACAATCTTATAGTGCGCTCTTACCACTTTTCACCCAAGCATCAAGTTCCGAGCATTTGAATTTCCATTGCTTCCCAATTTTTTGCGTAGGAATCCCTTTGCCTTTTTTTATCCAGTCGCGGACTGTTGCCGGCTTTACATTTAAGAACTTTGCCGCTTCTTCAACGCCTATCCAGCATTCAGCTTGGTTTATATTTTCATTATTTCTAGTAATGTTCATTTTGCACCTCTCCAGCATATAGTCCAAATGTGTATAAGTAGACTAGTAAAAATTATATCACAAAATTGCTGCAATTTCAAGTGGTTTTGTAAAGTTTTAAGTTATTATAATTCATTTATATCTGTTTATATTTGTTTATATTAGTTTATATAGGTTTTTATTTGTTTGTATTATTAAAAAAGCCAACCATCATTTCTGAATAGTAAGGTGCCGAACCTAACAATTATACCCACTCTGGTAATAACACAAGTTTTACTCAAAGAACCCTTGAAATCAACAGATTTTAAGGGTTCTTTCTTTTATTATATTTCAATTTTCCTGTTCATAGTAATAGGAGTAGTCTATCCCGCGTCTAAATACTTCACGGTCAGAAATTTTATCTGTCAGAGCGTTTTGTAATAATGCCTTTATTTTACGAGAATTCATTGGGCTTTCGCACATGGCATCAAAATATTCTTTCTTGCCAACTTTGCTCCAATCTACACACAATTTTAGGTTCTTTTTCAAAATCAGATCAAGCCAAATGCGTGTGCTTCTGCCGTTGCCCTCCATAAATGGATGGGCAATATTCATTTCTACATATTTGTCAACAATTTCAGTAAAGGTGTTTTCAGACATTTTTTCGATCATTTTTAGAGTATTATCTAAAAACTGAACCGGAGCAAAACAGAAGCCACCTTTTGAAATATTCAGTGTGCGGATTTGTCCGGCAAAATCATATAGCCCAAAAAATAAATAATTATGAATTTGCTGTAACCCTTTGAATGTGCCAACTTCTATTGTGTCAAGTAAGGAGTTGTCGAAAAGGGAATATGCCTTTATTTTGCTTTTTGCATCAATTTCTTTTTCATCAGAAAACCCCGTAGGAATTTTACTCATTATTTAGTCACCCTTTCCGAAATACAGAGTACAACATTTCATAGTTTCCAAATGATCATATCATGTCTTAAATGAGCTTACAAGTATTTTGGGCTATTTTTTTCTGAGAGATTTTAAGCTTAACAGACTCGGAATCAACAAAACAAGCATGTAGCGATAATTTTACCATCGGCACATAAAACACGAGTTCTTCTGTCTGAAATTCTATTGTTATGTGGCTTTTTTTCCGTGATAAACATAAAATAACTTCAATCTGATATTATTATATAAAATTATCGGAATAATACAAAAATATGTTCTGTAATGCGATCATTACTTTTAGTTTGGTTGTAAAAAGTGTAATGATATTAAATGTTTATGTTGTATTTTTTGTGTCAGTGTAAAATAATATGTCTTAAATGAACTTACCAGTTATTTTAGGATATTTTTTATAGGATATAACCCAAAAAGTTTTTTCATAAGTTATGTTATATTTATTAAAGAAAGTGGGTGAAGATATGACTAAACAAAAACTTGTGAAAAGGCACGACTATTTGGAATGGTTAAAAAGTTGGCGTGAAAAACAACTTATTAAGGTTGTGGAGGGTGTCAGACGTTGTGGGAAATCTACGCTGTTCAAGTTATATATTGATTGGTTATTAGAAACCGGTGTTAGCCCAAAACAAATTATATCTATCAATCTTGAAGAATTAGAATATGAAAACCTATTGAATTATAGAGGTCTTTATGATTATATAAAGGCATGACTATATAAAGATGGCTATACTTATGTTTTTATTGATGAAGTACAAAATTGCAAGAACTATGAAAAGGCTGTGGATAGTCTTTTTGTCAAGGATAATGTGGATGTATATATTACAGGTTCAAATGCGTATATGCTGTCAGGTGAGCTTGCAATTTATTTCTATTTTATTCTTTTTATTTCTTTTAAAACATTTTTTACAGTACTATAGGGTGTATAGTACCCCATTTTAGGGAATAAAAAAATGAGGGAGTTTTAACCCTCATTTTTAGTCTTCCCAAACATCATTCATCAGTTTTTCTATCTTTTTTCTTTGTTGTTCTGTCTCTGATTTATCTATTACAATATTGATAATATCACCCTCTACTGCCCCCGGAAGAACCAATAAAGGTATATTAACCATTTCCCTTGTTTCAGTCTCACATACAGCAAAATTGCCTTCAAATCTGTCTATTGTAAGTTTCATAATACTCTCCTTTATCTTGGGGGACTACATTTGCTACAAGCAGTGTACCCTTGATTTTTTGCTTTTTTTAAGTCAATAGATATTTTTGATTTGCTTAAATATTGACAACCACTTGAATGATATTTCTTACCGGAGTTAGTTATATAAACAGTTGTTTCTACATTGTTTTGCTCTTGAACTTGTGTATTAGTTGAAGAAGATTCTGTTGATTTAGCAGCAGGTGGTGGAGCATTTGCTTTAATGGTAGATTTGTTTTTATTTAAAGTAATATTATTTCCATCAGAAGTAGCAATAATAGTTCCTGCTTCATCTGTCCTGTATATTTCAACATTGTATTCATTAAGAGTTGCCAATGTCTGACTTGATGGGTGTCCATATGAATTACCTTTACCAACAGATATAACAGAATATTTAGGGTTTACCTTATTTAAAAAAGATCTTGTTGTAGAACTTGAGGATCCATGGTGTCCCACTTTCAATAAGTCTGCTTTAAGATCTTCACCCGAATTAATCATTTCATTTTCAGAGACACTTTCTGCATCACCTGCTAAAAGAAATGAATTGTTCTTATAAGTTAATTTGATAACAGTACTATAATCATTTAGATCCTTGTATGATCCAGAGATAGGAGCAATAATATTTACTTTAAGATCTTCAAGATCTAAAATACTGACTCCTGCTTTTGCTGTCTTGACTGTTAAGTTATTGTTCTTGATAGCAGTTAAAACATCTTCAAAGGTTTTAGATGTATGAGATACCTTTGGCATATAGATATTGTTTATTTTGAGAGAGTTTATAACATCATCCAACCCACCAATATGATCTTCATGTGGGTGTGTTCCTATAAGATAATCAATAGTTGTAAAACCTAAACCTTTTATATAACTTACAACTGTTGAACCACTACCATTTTTACCGGCATCAATTAACATTGACTCATTGTTTGGCAATTCAACAAAAATGCTGTCAGCCTGTCCAACATCTAGAAAATGGACTTTAAGATCTTTAAGAGAAATAGGTGTAGGTGTTGGAGTAGGAGTCTGTGTAGGAGTTGAAGTTGGTGTTGGTGTCTCTACCACCTCAACTACTTCATTCTTGGAAACTGTTTCTTTTGGAGTTTCACTTTCACATGCTGATAAACTAAAAATTATAAATAATGCCAGCAGAAAACTCAAATACTTCTTCACCTTGACACCTCTTTCTTTTGTTATTCTATTTGTTCTTTTTCTTAGAGATCTTAATGACAATTTCCTTGCTATTGTTCTCTACAATACTGATTTCTACTGGGGATTCAGTGTTTTTGTTGTTTTGTTCCCGCACCCACACGGGTTCATGGAGGCGACAAAGATAATCTTCGACGGATATGTAACGGTTCCGTTTACCCTTGAAATGGTCACCACGCCGTCCTCAAGGGGCTGACGCATTACCTCAAGAACATCCCTGCCGAATTCGGGAAGCTCGTCCAAAAACAAAACCCCGTTGTGAGCAAGGCTTATCTCTCCGGGTCGGGGAAAGGTTCCTCCGCCCGCAAGACCGGGGGCGGAAATGCTGTGATGCGGACTTCTGAAGGGGCGGGTTGTGATAAGCGCCTTCCCCGTCGGAAGAATACCCGCTATGGAGTGAATTTTTGTAATTTCAAGAGCCTCCGAAAATGTGAGGTCGGGCAGTATTGTGGGAATTCTTTGGGCAATCATCGACTTTCCGCTTCCCGGAGAGCCGATCATGATAATATTATGCCCGCCCGCAACAGCGACCTCAACCGCACGCTTTGCGCCCTGCTGTCCCTTTACATCGGAAAAATCAACGGGATATCCCGACATTGCATCAAAAAGCGAAAGAGGGTCAATTTTGTGCGGCAGAATAGGCTCGTCCCCTCTTAAATGCTTTACAATATCATATAAAGTACCCGCGCCGAAAACATCAACTCCCGTCACAACGGCGGCCTCATCAATGTTTTCACGCGGTATTATTACTTTTTTTATGCCCTGCTCGGCTGCGCACATAACCATCGGTAAAACTCCGTTTACCGGACGGAGAGTTCCGTCAAGCGAAAGCTCGCCTAAAATCATAAATTCGCTTAAATCCTGTGCTATCTGTTCGGTTGCAAGCAAAATACCCATAGAGATGGGAAGGTCATAAGCGGGACCTTCCTTCTTTTTGTCCGCAGGGGCAAGATTAACCGTTATACGCCTTGAGGGAAAGTCAAAACCGCTGTTTTTTACAGCCGCGCGGACACGCTCTTTACTCTCGCGCACCGCAACATCGGGAAGCCCGACTATGTCAAAGGCAGGTAAGCCCATGGATATATCTACCTCAACATCGACTATGTACCCTTCCAGACCCGTCAATCCGCTGCTCTTAATACTGGCGATCACACTATCACCAACCTTTGGAATATATTATACATAATTTCAACAAATTATGCAAGATAAAAAACTTTGCGCCCTTTCGCCATTGGATGCACAAATATTCTCATTTCAACACAAAAAACGGGAGCATTTCACGATGAAATGCTCCCGCCCCTTATTTAATTTTTACTGCCAGCGTTTGTATTAATAGCATCATTGCGGTACCGAAATCATTACATTATCAATGAAAAGAGGTGTAGTTTGTGATGTACCGGTTGTAAATTTCACTGCGCTTATATGGTCTACTGCCGCTGTGAATTGTACATCGGCTGCAAGTTTCTCACCGTCAATATATACATCGAATGTATTCGTAGCTACATCGGCTACAACCTTAATACTGTACCAGGTGTTTGCGGTGTATGGCTTAAGATTAATCCAAGTACCCGACGAATTCTTATAGGTAATTTGTCCGCCCTTGGTTTTAAGTATCACTCCGCCAACAGCAGCGCTGTCCTCCAGATGAATACCTGCCCAATCTACAGCTGTGGGCACCATAAATGCATATTCAGCCGTTACTATACCGGTTTGTGTGCCAATTGCCCGACTTGCTGTCACGGCGGTTGCGACGGTATCATTCAGCTTAATACTCTTGTTAGTCGAACTCGGCGTATTATTAATCTTCACATCTCCATCAACCGTCCACCCTGCGGGCGCGCTGCCTGATGTTTCGGCGTTGAAATCCTTGTCCATGATATATCCGCCTGTGATTACACGCGGATCATCTATATACATGTCGCCGACGAAGTTGGCGCCTGATACAAACCTCACGTCACTAATTGACGACACTGCAGTGTTAAAGTCTACATCTTTCTTAACTAATACATCATCGATATAGATGCTGCATGTATCTGTTGCAGGACTTGCTATAACCCTAATGGTGTACCAGGTATTAGCGCTGTATGTCTGAATGTAAACCCAATTCCCGGCAGAATTCCTATAGGTAAGGCTTCCGTTATTCATGGTTTTAATATTTACTGCTGTGTTACCTGCGCTGTCCCTCAGCTCCAAGCCCGCAGCATTCCCCACAGCCGAAAACCTTAATTTAAATTCAGTCGTAATGGTATCCGTCTGGGGTGCAAAGTTCTTATATGCTGTTATCGAGGTGCCTGAGCCTGTATCATGAAGCCTCATACTCTTGTCTGAAACGCTCGGCATATTTTGCACTGTTACTGTTCCGGTCCCGCTCAATGTCCAGCCCGCAGGCGTGCTGCCAGTTGATAATTTGTTAAAGTTCTCATTCACCAAGTCGCCCGGGATAGGCTTGGGCTGGTTATTCCACAGTGCGCTTTTGTACTGGCGCTTATTAATATCGCTGTGCTTCCAGCTTGCAGGAGCGGGGAATACAAAGTTTCCGTTGCCGCTTCCAAGAATAACATCGCCTGTAACCGGAGATACAAAAAGATTTGTAGACCACGAAATGCGCGGTGCGTTATAGGTTATGTCCTCCCATGAACAGGTAGTAAAACCAGCGTCCCAGGTTCCCCTAAATATGGTGGGGGCCCCGGCAACATTTATTAAAGCATATATAAGTTGTGAATCGCTGTAGTCTACGCAAGCCTTTATCACTTCCCAACCCGGCGGGAGGGTGCCGTATCTAGATCTTAGATTAGTGTTGGTGGTACTCCACGAACTGCCGTTCCATTTTCTCAGAATTAAATCACCATTGGCAGTACAAGTATACACCTGGTTGTCGTTGTTCGGGTCTACCCACACCTTATTCCTGATATCTGCAATATTAGTAGAATTGGTATGGCTATAGACATTGGTAGCTAACCATGAAGCACCACGGTTGGTTGATTTTTTAACAGTATATGTATCTTCGGATTTCACAACTGTATATACGATATCGCCGTTTAAGTGTGACATAGCGATAACCGGATACTGATTGGCGGTAACTCCCCAGGACCCACCGCCGTTTGTCGAAACATTCGGTCCGGCATATACTATATTGTAATTCTGTCTGCTGTAATCGACAAATTCGCGCTTAACGCCATCGCCGCCGGTGGCAACAGTACCGCTGATCCGGTCAACCCATGAAGATTGCCCCGCATCCTGCGTAAATATGAACTGATGCGTAATTCCGCCAAGGCTTAGGATGCGCCTGCCTGGCACATTGCTATTTGCCGGTGCAGGCATCCCTGTTGGCCACGGAAGCGCAGGTATATGGGCAATATTACGACCTGAACGCACATTGCAGTCAGAGTATTTCGCTTTCATAGCGTTCCACTGGTCACTGCTGATATTGCTGTAGGAAATAAAGTCGCTTCCGTAGTCGGTAGATACAGTTCCCACATCCTGGCAAGAGACATCGAACTTCTTTCAGTCGTCGGGGTCGAATGACATACCATGGTAGGCAGGTCCTTGGAAATTAGCCGAGCTGACATCCCAAGTATAGCCCTCACTTCCCTCACTGCGCCACCAGTATGCGTTGCCGTGAGAAATGCATGCATCCGGAATGGTGGGGTGCGGCAGGAATACGTTTTGATCCTGGCCCGAAAGGGACTTCTGAACCCAAGCATCGTCGTCGGTTCTATTGATATCAAAGGACGAAAGCCACGTCGTCTCGTCTAATTGCCGTATCCTCGGGGTGGTTCCGTCCTGATTATGAACATAAATCATCCGCTTGCCGTTAGCGTCCTTTGCGCCCATCGCAAAGTTGTTTGGATTGATACCGCTCAGTTTGCGGCTCCAGCTTGTACTGTTGTAATACCAAAGCCCTTGTTTTGCAGTGTCTGTGGTTGTTACGCTGGCATAGTAATGGGTGGGAGCATCCGGGTCAATCCAGAACGAATGAACTTCTCCTGCAAGAGAAGTTGCATACATCTTGGTCCAGCCGGTTCCACCGTTTGTAGTTTTGAACAGACCTAAAATGGTTCCCATAAACAGTGTATTGCTGGTAGTCGGATCCTGCACCAAGCAGTACTTTTCCTCACCATAGGTGGTATCTGACATAGTCACTCCGTCGTCCCATGTCACACCGCCGTCAGTTGAAGTATAGATGTGGCCATTATCGCTGTTATCGCTTGAGCTTACAAACCGCCAGATACGGGTTTCCGGCGAGCCGCCCGTTGTGGGATAGCAAGCAAAATTGGCATGGTAAAACCGTTCGGTGGTCAAATCTGTAATTTTTTTAACAAGAGTCCAGCTTTGTCCTCTGTCGTTTGAACGGTAGATACCCTCATGGTTGCCTACATTGGGTATTTTAGCGCTTCCGTTCATCGCAATAAACATTATGTTTGAATCAGCTGGGTCAATTGCGCAAGAGACTGCTTGATGCATAGTGTTACCTAAATTGGCAGGCGTGTACCATGTTTTTCCAAAATCAATACTGACACGCGCAGAGCCCATATCCTGCCCCATAAGTATAGTGCCGTCGGTGCCTACTGCGGCGCCTTGGATATACTGAAATCCGTCGCCGCCGTACATACCCTCGGCATAAAGCCTCGGGTTATCCGCCATTTGGGCCCCGTATTCGCCAACAAAGCGGTTGATTATCGGCCGCCATTCGACTTTGTCAGCATCGACCGCTAACACCTGCAACATCCCTGTTGTCAACAACATTGCAAAAATCAGTATTGCGCATGTCAGTCTGATAAATGTCTTCGTTTTCAAAATAACTCCCCCTTAAAAAGTTTAAAATATTCAAACCAATTCGGTCTGAAACAAACAGAAAATGCAGATACACCGGCAAAAGCAGATGTCTCCGTCTTAAATGCCCCATTTTGCAACAAAATACACATGCCGTCATATGTTTTATAACAATATGTGATCAGCAGGGCAATTGGATTTTTGCACTGTTACAAATGCAGTTTTGTGAAGTCTGTGTGAAAAAACCTAAATGTAGAAGAAACATTATAAGAGATTAAACATGTCCATGTGAAAACAAGTGTTCAAGTTGAATGATAAAGTGGCATAACCTTCTAAAACTACTAATGAATCTATATTGCAAACCGAAAAAGAGTACAAAAAGCCTGAATACCAAATTTAATATTATCCATATACTCCCATATAAAAGAATAAAAAACTTTAAATTATATATTTGTTTGAACGCATAGTTAAGCAGATAGCACTTTATTTGTGCAGACTAATTGCATAATCATAAAACTAACCAAGATTATTAAAAATTTAACATATCTTTCGATATTTTTCAACATTTTTTTACACAAAAAGATAGTAAAAATTTTATGATTTTATACAAATTTTTCGTCTCACTATCCTAATATATTTTAAAATACCAGGTCGGAAGTTACTATCAAATTTCAACTACCTTCTGAATCATACAATAAAAATAAATATGATAAGGCGTCTCGGCGTATAGCGCCCTGCGCCCGACCTTACAAAACAAAATATTTATGTCGAAATCGCGCCCCCTTGCATATTATGGTATAGGAGGTGATATTCAATGAATAATTTCGACATTAAAGCCGAAATTTCCACTTTGAAGGTAAATAGAAGCTTTAAACATAATAATGTCGTTATGCTTAACATTGATATTGAATATCCGAGCATAATATTAGAGCACGGCTCCGCAATCCAAACCCGCATAAACCTTCATTATAAAAACTATGCAAAAAATTATTACAGATATGCGGCGGCGACGCTTCTTCCCAATGCGATAGAGCAATACAAGGCGTCTGTTGAAAACGGTTTTCCCTTCAATGCTTATGAGGCGGTTATGAAGTATACGGTAACCCTTAACGATAAATGCACCTTAAGTACATTCTTTGATAAGTATGAATATACGGGCGGTGCGCACGGAAACACAATCCGCACATCGGACAACTGGAACCTGCAGACCGGTCAGAGAATCAGAATGGCGGCTCTTTTCGGAAACAATACCGATTACCGCAAAATTATTATAAGAAAAATTCAGGCAATGGCGGAGGAGGATATGGAAAGCACGCCGGGAATCTATTTTGACGACTACAAAAAGCTTATTGCCGAAAACTTTTCCACACAAAATTTCAATTTAACCGAAAATACTCTGAATGTATATTATCAGCAATACGAAATCGCTCCATACGCAAGCGGAATTATCGTTTTTTCCATTCCTTACGGGGAGCTTGGGATAAAAGAACCGTCCTGTATAAGGACTGTTTAATGTAAGACATTGGAGAACCTAACCCGAAGGCTGCGCCGTTGGTGTGGTCTTTTTTGGATTGTAGTTTTAGCAATGCGGCAGAATATATCCGGTTGCTAAAATGCGATAATGGATAATCATATAAGCTCATCTTCTGCGAAGTATGAAATTTTTTCTAATTTTTTGTCTGTATATACTGCGGCAAAATAGAGAAAATATTACTGATAGGAGATGAAAAAAATGGGTTATATTAAAAAAATCAGTATAGTAATAGTATTTTTGCTTGTTTTCAACACCGTGGCTTTTTCAACTGATGCAAAATTTGTCGGTTCCGTAAGTGAAAAGCCGAAATTCAGTATTTTCTCAATATTTAACTTTAACCGCAAGCCGAAGGAGCCTCCTTCCATCGAAACCACTGTTACACATAATGCAGATGAGTTTACCGCTTTGGACGGTATGCTGACTGTATTAAAAAACACGCCGAGGGAAGGCTCGCTTAACAGCACCGTGCCCGGTGTTGAGATAGTCGTTTTTGCAATAGAAACGCCGCCGACAAAGGGAGAGGTGACCATAACGGATTCAATGACTGGTGATTTTACCTATACTCCGTTTACGGACCAGGTCGGCGATGACTCATTTGTATTTTCCGCGGCAAATGAAACCTACGGCGTAAAAACAGCAACCGTTTCGGTAACGATTACAGAAAACGGCGAAGAAAGCCCCGAACCCTCCCCGACGGAAACTCCGGGCGAGGAGTCACCTTCTCCTTCGCCGACCGATGAGGCATCGCCTTCTCCTTCGCCGACCGCGGAAACATCACCGAGCCCCGCACCGACCCAATACTCCTTCAGGTATGAGGATATGATAGGTCACTGGGGCGAAACATCGGCGATTAAGCTTGCGGATATAAATGTTATTCGGGGCTTTAAGATAGGCGCGAGAAACTTTTTCTATCCCGAAAGCGAACTTACGAGAGGCGATTTCATACTTTATCTTGTGTCCGCCCTCGGACTTGATGTGTCGCCTTATTCCGAAATATCCTCACCCTTTGCGGATGCTCAGGAAACGCCCGCATGGATGAATCTCCAGGCAAAGGCGGCGTATGATGCGGGAATAATAAAGGGCTCTGAGGAGGACGGCAAGCTGTATCTTCGGGCCAATGACAGACTTACGCGCCTTGAAGCAATCGCAATGCTGAACAACACAATCAAGCCCGATGTCGTAAGCGTGGGGAATCCGGACTATACGGATATGTATCTTGTACCGCAGTGGGGCGTGACATATATCAAAAATATGACGGGATATGGACTTTTGCGGGGTTATGCGGACGGAACGGTAAGACCGTATGCGAGAATGACCCGTGCGCAGGCGGCGGAAATGCTCAACCAGACGCTTATGTATAAGGCTGAAAATCCTGAAATAATACAAGAGCTTAAACAGGAAATGGATAAAAATATGATGTATTAAGCCATATAAAAATATAAAAAAGACCGCGGGGAGTGAATTATCATTCCCTGCGGTTTTTTTGAATTTGATTATTGTATTACCGAATTGAAATCTTATATTTTTTCAGCCACATATTAACCTGAATAAGATAGCCGAAAAGCTGCGGCGCACTCATAAGCTGGCCGAAGAAGGGTGAGGAAATATCGCTCGGCTGTTCCATAAGCCGCTCAATCTGGTTTTTGTCCACTATCTCTAAAATCGGAGAGGTACTGTCATTTAGAATTTCGGTAAGAATCTCCTTAACCTTTGCCTCATAGCTTGGGTTGTGTGTTTTGGGGTAGGGGCTTTTTTTGCGCTCTATAACATCGTCGGGGAGTATTCCCTTAAGCGTAAGGCGCAGTATGCCCTTTTCCCTTCCGCCGAGCGTTTTCATATTCCACGGTATGTTCCAGACATACTCCGCAAGCCTGTGGTCGCAAAACGGAACCCTAATTTCAAGCCCGCTTGCCATGCTCATTCTGTCCTTGCGCTCTAAAAGCTGGGTCATAAACCAGGTTATATTAAGGTAAAAAATCTCTCTGCGCCTTGCTTCGTGGCCGTTTTCTCCGGAAAGTCGGGGAGTTTTCTCAATCGTCTCAAAATATCGCCTTGCAACATAGCCGTCTATGTCGGCATAAAACGCCATATCGGAGTTTAGGATTTTGGAGCGTTCATCCGTTGAGTACTGCCAGGGGAACATCGGGGTCTCAAACGCCTTTTGCGAGTGAAACCAGGGATAACCTCCGAAAATCTCGTCCGCACACTCGCCCGACAGAGCAACTGTGTGCCGCTTTTTAATCTGCTTACAATAGTAAAGAAGCGAAGAATCAATATCCGCCATTCCGGGAAGGTCGCGCGCACAAACGGAATCCTCCAAAGCGTTTATAATGATGTCGGTGTCCGCAACAAGGGTTCTGTGGCGCGACGAAATGTCGGCACACATTCTTTCAACCCACTTTTTATCCGAGTCGGGCTGAAAAATATTCTTTCTGAAAAACCTGTCGTCGTCCTTAAATTCGAATGAGTATGTATCTATCCGCTCTCCTCTCTCAAAGGCATATTGACCGGCGGCAATAGCGGTTATTGCGCTTGAGTCAAGTCCGCCCGACAAAAGCGTACAAAGCGGAACATCCGACACAAGCTGTCTTGTAATGGAGTCCCTCACCAGATACCTTACCTTTTCCGCAGTATTCGCAAGGCTGTCCGTATGCTCCTCGCTTACAAATTCCCAGTATCGCTTTATCGAAAGCCCTTTTGCGTTAAAGCGCATATAGTGCGCGGGCTTAAGCTCGTATATATCCTTAAACACGCCCACTCCGGGTGTGCGGCAGGGGCCGAGCCCAAAAACCTCGGCAATTCCGACATTGTCAACAGCGGCATCTACCGAGGGGTGTGCGAGGAGCGCCTTGATTTCGGAGCCGAAAATCAGACAGCTACCCACTTGCGTATAAAACAGAGGCTTGACGCCGAAGCGGTCGCGGGCAAGGAATAAGGACTTATCCTTTTCACTCCACACACCAAAGGCGAATATGCCGTTAAGACGCGACAGGCAACCCTCCTTCCACTGTATATATGCCGCAAGAACAACCTCGGTGTCCGATTCGGTGGTGAAAACATGCCCTAAATGCTCAAGCTCGTATTTCAGCTCTTTTGTATTATACAGTTCACCGTTGTAGGTAATGATGTATTTGTGCCTTCCCATGCTTCGTATCATTGGCTGAACACCGCCCACGGGGTCAATGACCGCAAGCCTTTTGTGGGCTATTGCCGCTTCCTTGCAAAGCCATATTCCCGAGGCATCGGGTCCTCTGTGCGCCAGAGCTTCGTTCATTGCGTTTAAAATTTCGTGCTCTTTTGAAACATTATTTTCGAAATCTGCGAATCCCGCAATTCCACACATATAATACCCTCCAATCAATCCGTATGTACAATAATATATATTGATAAAATGGGGAAAATATTATATAATATCAATATATAATATCGCTTTGTGATATTATATTGAATTTATGCCCGTGCGAATTTCTGCCTTGCGGAAAAACGCACAGCAGTAATTAAATCATAAATCAATAAGGAATGATTATATGTCAATGGAAACGGCAAATTTAAAGGTTGAAGGGATGAGCTGTTCTCACTGTGTCGGGGCGGTAAAGAGCGCGCTTGATGCTTTGCCGGGAGTGTCCTTGGTAAGCGTAAGCCTTGACGACGGTACCGTTACGGTGGATTACGACACTACGGGAACAGGCCTGGATGAAATCAAGGATGCAATAACCGAAGCGGGATATGAGGTTTTATAAAAAAGCCTGTTTTATGCAGTAAGCTTTGCGGCGCCCCTCCGTAGGGAGGAGATTTGCCGCAGGCGTTTTTGGCTTATAGGAAATTACGCAGACCTGCGTAATTTCACGCTTTGGCGGAAATGAATTCCGCCTTCGCTCACAGCGGATGCGTTCGGGAAGGTGCTACGCACCCGAACGCTTTATTGAAAGGAGGGTTAGCATTGGGGGGTACAAAGATACTGGCGGTTGACGACGATGTTAATATTTGCGAACTTTTGCGGCTTTATCTTACAAAGGAAGGGTATGAGGTTTTAATCGCCCACAACGGTGTAAAGGCGATGGAGCTTTTTGCCGCCCACTCGCCCTCGGTAATCATACTTGACATAATGCTGCCGGGGAATGACGGGTGGCAGGTTTGCAGGAATATCCGGAATATATCCAATGTGCCTATTATAATGCTTACGGCAAAGGGTGAAACCTATGACAAGGTCATGGGGCTTGAGCTTGGTGCGGACGACTATATGGTAAAGCCCTTTGAGATGAAGGAGCTTATTGCAAGAATAAAGGCGGTTTTAAGAAGGTACGATGCCGAAAGCGACCATCCGAGAAGCGTTGTTGAATACGAGAATCTTAAAATCGATGTAGTGAATCATGAGCTTTTGGTAAACGGGAAGGGCGTTGAAATCCCGCCGAAGGAGCTTGAGCTTCTCCATTTTCTCGCATCCAATCCCAACAGGGCGTTTTCGCGCAATCAGCTGCTAAATGAGGTCTGGGGCTTTGAGTTTTGCGGCGACACCAGAACGGTGGATGTGCATGTAAAGCGTATAAGGGAGAAAATCGAGGGCGCAAGCAGTATGTGGGAGCTTAAAACCGTATGGGGGATAGGCTATAAATTCGAGGTGATGTAGCGTGAAAAGAAGCATATTTGCTCCGCTAATGTGGCTTAGCCTTTCCATAATTCTTGTGTGCGCTTTTGTTATGGGCATTGTACATACGGTGCTTTTGGACCGTTATATTATCTCGACAAAAACCAACGCGCTGCTTCAAAGCGCAAGAAGGATAAGCGAGCTTACCCTTATGCTTTCGCGAAATTACGGCCCCCAGCTTGAAAATTTTTATGTATTTAATCTTGATCTTATTGCCCAAAGCTCACAGTCGTTTATTATCATTACGGATAAAAACGGTAAGATTATCAATTATTCCACTCATACAAGAAAGTATATAACGACCGACTCGCTTAGCCTAAAGGGCTTTGAGAGCGTAATGGAGGGCGATGAAACAGCTAAAATCGGCCCCTACAACAGTATTTTCGGCGAGAAAACCTTTACCGTTGCGGTACCCGTACAAACCGGCGGAAAGGTTTACGGCGCGGTATTTTTAAACTCACCCGTTCCCGATGTGTATAAAGACAGGCATACCCTTTTTACCATGCTGGCCGTATCGATACTGATTTCGTCATTGCTGGCGTTTATTCTTTCGTTTTTCATGTCAAAGGGTATAACAAAGCCGATAAGGGCTTTGGGAAGAGCCGCCCACGACATTGCGCGGGGCAACTATAAAAGACGGGTGGAAATTAGCAATATAGCCGAGCTTGCAGAGCTTGGAGCTGCGTTTAATACAATGGCGGAATCGGTTGAAAACCACGAAAAGGTAAGGACGGCTTTTATCGGGAATGTGTCGCATGATCTTCGCACGCCGATGACTACGATAAGCGGATTTATAGAGGGAATTCTGGACGGAACCGTTCCGAAGGAAAGACAGGACGAATACCTTACGATAGTTTTAAATGAAACCAAACGCCTTTCAAGGCTTGTGAGCACCTTTTTGGACATTTCCAAATACGAGGAAAACAAGGTTGAGCTTAAAAAGACCTCATTTGACATAATAGAGATGATAAGGGTTGTGATTTTGTCCTTTCAGTCGAGGACGGAGGCAAAGAAGGTTGGCGTAAACTTTGAGTTTGAGGGTGAAAGCGCCTTTGTCCATGCCGATGAAAACGAGATATACAGAGTTATAATGAATCTTATGGACAATGCGGTTAAGTTTGTTGAACCGGAAGGAAAAATCGATATATCGGTAGTAACAGACGGGGCAAAGACGCGGATTTCCGTAGGCAATACGGGCGAGGGAATAGCCGAAAGCGACAGTCCGTATGTATGGGACAGGTTTTATAAAGCCGATAAATCAAGGACGGAAGCTGGCAACGGAACGGGGCTTGGGCTTTTTATAGTTAAAAGCATTATAAACCAGCATGGTGAGGAGATAATCCTTGACAACAAGCCGAATTACACTAAATTTACCTTTACACTTCCGACCGTTAAATGAGGGTGCGCCGTTTTTTTCAGAAATAATTTACAATTTGTTCATAAAAAATAAATTTTTATGCGTTATTATAATTATATAAAACAGCAATGCAACAAAGGAGGTATGTACTATGTTTGACGAATTTGAAGAAAAAAAAGAAAAGACAATTTACGAGGATGCCAAAATAGTCGATGATGAGCCTAATGCCACCCGCTATGAGTGGAACAAGGACGATTATGAAAGGAATGTAGCCTATCCCGCGCTACAACCGCTTTATAAGGAAAAAAGGATGCTGACCCGAAAGAAAAGAGGAAATCTCTTCAGATATACTGCGGCGGTTGTTGCCGGAATGTTTGCGGGCACCATAATCTTCGGCGGCGCAA
Source organism: Firmicutes bacterium ADurb.Bin193 (assembly GCA_002070105.1). Classification (GTDB taxonomy): domain Bacteria; phylum Bacillota; class Clostridia; order Monoglobales; family Firm-18; genus MWCQ01. The sequence continues at coordinate 66,538 of MWCQ01000004.1, forward strand.
CAGCATTTGTAGAATACAAACAAAGCGGGTTCGGTCAAACACCGTATATTTCTCAGTCGCCCACACCGAGCGGCGCTTCGGCCGTCGGACTTTTCACAAGCGAGATGTCAATTGTGGACATTGCAAAAAAAGCAGGTCCGTCGGTTGTCGGTGTTGTAAGCAAAGTTCAAAGACCGACCTTTTTCGGCGCAATGCAGGAGCAGGAGGGCGGCGGTTCTGGCTTTATCATAAGGTCTGACGGATACATCATAACAAACCAGCATGTAATAGAGAATGCCTCCTCCGTTAAGGTTGTTTTAAACAGCGGAAAGGAATATGACGCAAAGCTTATAGGCAAGGATGTCAAAACAGACCTTGCTGTCATTAAGATAGAGGAAACCAACCTTCCCGTAGCAGAGCTCGGTCAGTCGTCCGCGCTTGAAGTGGGCGAGGTTGCCGTTGCAATAGGAAATCCCGGCGGGCTGGAGTTTGCAGGCTCGGTGACGGCGGGTGTTATAAGCGCACTTAACCGCACAATGAATGTAAACGGCAGGCAGTATACACTTATCCAAACCGATGCGGCGATAAATCCGGGTAACAGCGGAGGTGCGCTTGTAAATAAGTACGGACAGGTTATCGGAATAAACACCATAAAGATAGGCGCGACCGGTTATGAGGGAATGGGCTTTGCGATTCCCATAGATATCGCTATGCCGATAGTAAATGAGCTGTTAGAAAACGGATATGTCAAGGGAAGACCGATTATTGGGCTTGGACTTCGTGAAATAAATGCACAAACCGCAAAGCGTTACAATCTTCCCGAAGGGCTTTATGTACTTGAGGTTTCGCCGTTTTCCGGTGCGGAAAGAGCGGGAATAAAGATTGCGGATATAATTACAAAGGCGGACGGCAAGGATGTAAGAACTGTCGACGAGATTAACAAAATAAGAGATACCCACAAAGCGGGGGAAACGATGGAGCTTACGATAATCCGTGATGATAAGGTTATGACGGTTAAGGTCGTCCTCGGAGAAGAAACTCCCGAAGAATAAGTCAAATTAAAAATCGTAACAAAAGCCCGACAACAACGCTTTTGAGTGCGCTTGTCGGGCTTTTTTCATTCTGTAAAAAATCTCCATGGCGCGCTTTTATAGGGTTCTGTGGCATAGTCTATGCCGATTCTTTTTGAGGTCTTATACTGTGGAACAAAGCCGTCGTCCTCAATCCATAGGCTGTCCGAAACGGTAAGGTCAACGGCGTTAAGTTTTCTGTCGATATCCATTGCCTTTGTAAGTTTTCCCGGACCGTCAAAGCCCTCAACACCGCGGATTAAAACGGCCTGCGGGTCACCCTCCGCCCCCGTTACGACATTTAAGAGGCTGTGAATACCATAGCATAAATAGACATACGAAACCCCGCCTCTTTCGTACAAAACGCGGGTTCTCTCCGTCCTTCCCGCCCTTGCGTGACAGGCGGTGTCCTCCTCCCCGCAGTATGCCTCTGTTTCGGTTATTCTGTATTTTAGAACAGTGCCATCGTCAAGCCTTCTTACAAGAAGCTTCCCCAAAAGAAGCGGCGCAACCGAAAGGGCATGCTCGGCATAAAAATCGGGCATCAGTCTTTTTGCCATTCGTCTTACCTCCATAGCGGTATTGTACGAAAAAGTCCGCGGCTTGTCAATAGACCTTTTTCAGGATAATAATTTTTCAAAAATAAAATGCTTGACATTAACGCTGCGTTAAGGTTTATAATAGACTTACGGGAGGCGGTGACAATGGAATACACAATAAAAAAGCTGGGGCAAATGGCGGGGATAAGCACAAGAACACTGCGTTATTATGATGAAACAGGTCTTTTAAAGCCGGCAAGGATAAACACATCGGGCTACCGAATATATGGTGCTCGGGAGGTTGACACCCTTCAGCAGATAATGTTTTACAGAGAGCTCGGAGTCGGCTTAAGTACCATAAAAGAGATTATAAGTTCGCCGGATTTTGATTCCGTTGCCGCACTTGAGGCGCACAGGAGGGAGCTTATAGGGCGCAGGGAAACTCTTGATACGCTTATCGCCAATGTTGAAAAAACCATAAGTGCAAAGCGAGGAGGTAAAACAATGAATGACAGGGAGAAATTCGAGGGGTTTAAGCAAAAGTTAATTGACGACAACAACAAAAAGTACGGAAAAGAAATAAGGGAAAAATACGGCGCTGAAGCCGTAAAGGCCTCCGAAAAAAAGCTAAAAAGCCTTACACCCGAGCAATATGAGCGGCTGTCGGCACTTGAAAAAGAGGTTCTGAAAACGCTGAAAACGGCGATGGAAGAGGGGGATCCGTCCGACGAAACCGCACAAAAGGCGGCGGATTTGCACAGGCAATGGCTTTCGTTTTACTGGGACGGCTATACCAAGGAGGCGCACGCAGGTCTTGCGCAAATGTATGTATCGGACGAACGCTTTGCCGCCTATTACAACAGGGTCGGACCGGGCGCAGCGGAATTTTTAAGGGATGCTATACTCATTTATACCAAATAAAAAAGGCATTAAAAAAGGTGCTGTATCACAACAGCGGATTTCGGACGGGTCTTGACCGTTCCGCCTTGTGATACAGCACCTTTTTATTACACTTTATCTTTTTGAAAGCACATCGGCTTCATATTTTTTAACATCAATAAGCCATTTTTCCCGAACGGGAACACTGCTTTTCTCGCAATAGTAATCCCATACCGCGGGATAAGGATAACCCTTAAGCTCCTCCAAAAGAGCAAGGCGCGTTGTAAGGTCACCATCAAGCTCAGCCTTTTTAAGCTTTGCCGTTGGTTCCAAAAGCGCAGCCAAAAGCGCCTTCTGAGTATTTCTTGCGCCGATTACCCATGCGGCAATCCTGTTTATGCTTGCATCAAAATAATCAAGGGCGATAAAGGTTCTGTCCAAAAATCCGCCTCTTACAAGCTCCTGCGCGATTGACTGAAGCTCATCGTCAAATATCACGACATGGTCGCTGTCCCAGCGCACGGGGCGGCTTACATGTAAAACCATATTATTAATATACAAAAAGAGCGAAGAAATCTTATTTGACACGGTTTCCGTCGGGTGGAAATGCCCCGTGTCGAAGGTAAGCGCCGTCTTATTCTTTACGGCATAGCCCATATAAAATTCATGGCTTCCGACAACATAGCTTTCGGAGCCTATTCCGAAAAGTTTGCTTTCAACCGAGTCAATATGATATTTTTTATCTATTTTGCGGGCTAATATTTTATCAAGACTGTCCGCAAGGCGCACTCTCGGTGCATACCTGTCCACGGGGATGTCCTTGTATCCGTCGGGAACCCAGATATTCATTGCGGAGGTTATGCCAAGCTCCTTCCCGAAATATTCGCTTATATTACGACAGGCAATGCCGTGGTCAATCCAAAACTGCCTGATTTTTTCGTCGGAGTGGCTTAAGGTAAAACCGTCGTCACTTAAAGGGTGTGAAAAATATGTGGGATTAAAGTCAAGCCCTATCCCCAAATCCTTTGCCCACGCAACCCATTTTTCAAAATGCTTCGGCAAAAGCTCGTCCCTGTCAACCTTCTTACCCTCTGTTTCCGCATATAACGCATGAATGTTTACCTTGTTTTTACCTGGAACGAGTGAAAAAACCTTTTCCATATCGGCGCGAAGCTCATCGCCGTTTGTTGCCTTTCCCGGATAGTTTCCGGTCGTCTGAATACCGCCCGTAAGCTCAGTGCCGCCTTCAAAGCCGCCGACATCGTCACCCTGCCAGCAGTGCAGTGAAATACTGATTTTTTCAAGTTCTTCTATCGCCTTGTCGGTGTCAACACCGATGGACGCATACTGTTCCCTAGCCAGCTCATAGCTTTTTACTATCGATTCCATAATACAACCTCCTTTTTTATTTACTCTGACTTTTTCTGTAACTTTCAGCTTCCCAGTTTGCAATAAAATCTATAAGCCAATCGGGCATAAACACGCCGCCGCCGAAGCTTTCGGAATATACCGCGATTTTGACCGTGTCTTTAAAAAGCATTAAATCCGTCAGGGCGGCTTTTTCGCTTTCGTCACACGCAAAAACCCCAAGCCCTTCAAACGCGACTATTTTAGGCTTAAACCCGTAACTGCTTGTAAAACTCTCAAGCGCTTCTTTTAAGTTTTCGTTTTTCCCGACAAACATTGCCTTGTGCTTATAATATACCATGTGGTCGGGCGTAAAGGCGGAGTAAACCTTATTAAACCGCTCTCTGCTTTCGACATAGCTTTGTATCTCACGGTTACACTCAAACAATACGGACTGTGCGTCGATAATATTTTTAAGATTGCTCAAAACATCGGAAAAGTCCTTTGGAACAGGTGAAAAATCAGGCTTTCTTGATATTTTCGATATAATTTTATCGAATATCATACACATAAGGCTTTTTATTTCATCGGGTGAATTACCAGCCGCAAAAACGCCGTGGTTAGCCAAAAACACAATATCCATACGCTTTCCCTTGCTTTTTTGTTCCTCAATTTTTTCCCTTACCGCACGCGCAAGAACATATCCCGGCATTGTCGGGGGTATCCATATCGCATCGCCGCCGAAAAGCTCCTCTGCCGCAGTCTCCCCCCGCACCGAACAGGTAAGCCCGTTAATAAGCGCGGGGTGGGTATGTACAACATAGCTTTGCGGGAACAGGTCGTGCAAAAGAGTCTCCACACTCGGCCTTTTGTCGTCATTCTCTCTTGCCGCCATAAGGTCCGCAAGAACAAGGCTCTCCCTCTCGTCCGAGGTTTCGGGATAGGTTTTATCCCATATTTCGCTAAGCCTTTTCCTGTTCATTTTGACAAATCCGTCCTCGGTAATCGTCGCTAAGGATGTGCCCGACCCTTTTATATAAAGAAAATCCTTATCCTTATACGAGGTGTTGCCCCCGCCCGCAAGGACAAAGTCTTCGTTTCTACCGTAGAAATTTGAAATTTTCACAAGCTCGCCTAAACTCATTGCCTCTACCTCCCCGGTTTTTTCCGCAGATTACATTGTACTATAAATAATATTTTTTTTCAATAGCAAAATCAGTGTCTTTTTCGCTTGCGGATGAATACAATAATAAAAATCGCTACGCACCGCTATGCAAATATTGCGTTTTTTAGGGGAGAAGGTATAGCTTGAGAATAAAGGATTATAACAGGAACAAGGCGGTTTCATACGCTCACAGATGGGCTTTTGACAGGAACCCCGCCTATTACGATTTTACCGCAATAGGCGGGGACTGCACCAATTTTGCTTCCCAGGTCATATATGCGGGAAGCGGTGTAATGAACCCAACTCCCAACACAGGCTGGTATTATTACGGAATAAACAGAAGAAGCCCGTCATGGACGGGGGTTTTGTACATTTATAATTTTCTTGTGAAAAATGAGGGCATCGGCCCCTTCGGGGAGGAAACGGATGTAAGCAACATAGAACCGGGCGACATTGTCCAGATATCATTTGACGGTATTACCTTTGCGCATACGCCGGTAATCGTCCATACCGGCGAGGTTCCGACGGTGAATAACATCCTCATTGCCGCCCACACCTTCAACGCCGACAACAGACCGCTTTCAAGCTATCAGTATAAAAAATTGCGGTTTGTACATATAAAAGGCGTAAGGTATTGACAAAACAAAAAAGACTGTATCGATACAGCCTCTTTTTACTGCTTTATATTCGGACTTTGTTGTATTATTTCAGGTTCGGGGTATACATATCCAAAGGTCTCAACGGTAACCTTTTTCATAACCTGCGGATATACGGGCTTATAGCTACTGTCTTTTTCGCACAATGAAATTTTATCAACCACATCCATACCGTCCCTTACAAATCCGAAGGCGGCATATCCGTTGTCAAGGTTCATAGCATCCTTTACCACGATAAAAAACTGACTCCCCGCGCTGTTATAATTATCGGCGGTACGCGCCATTGAAATTACGCCTCTTACATGGTTTAGATTGTTTGTAATTCCGTTTGAGGCAAACTCACCCCTTATTGTGTATCCGGGTCCTCCCGTGCCGACCCCGTCGGGGTCTCCCCCCTGAATAATAAAGTTCGGTATGACACGGTGGAAGGTAAGACCGTTGAAAAAGCCTTTTTTTACAAGCGAGATAAAATTACAAACCGTATTAAAGGCGACATCGGGGAAAAGCTCCACCACGATTTTTTCGCCGTTTTCCATTTCTATGGTTACAACAGGATTAGGTCTTGTCACAGGGGTTTTCTCTTCCGTTTTGGTTGGTGTGGGTGACGGTGTGGGTATGGATATAAAGTCATCCGCACCCGGCCTGCTGCAGCCTGTAAGAATTAAGATTAAAGTTGCAAACAGCAATTTTGAAAAGATTGACTTCATATTCTTCCCCTCCGAATAATTTTCTGTCATTTTATCGTATCGTCGGATATAACAAAGAGTTTCTTCGCTTTGCATTTTTTATAGCGGATTTAACCTGATTTAAAGAGGTCCCTCCGGGAATATCCCGAAGATTTACACAGTTTTCAAGCGAAACGGCATTATATATATCATCCCCAAAAAGCGGGCAAAATCCTTTAAATTCATCGAGGGAAAGGCTTTCGATGGTTCTGTTTTCCGCCGTGCAAAATGCGACCATTTCGCCAATCACCTTATGCGCATCCCTAAACGGAAGACCTTTTTTAACAAGGTAATCCGCGGCATCGGTTGCGTTGGTAAAGCCTTCGGCAGCGGCTTTTCGCATGTTGCTTTTGTTAACCTTCATTGTGGAGAGCATTTTCGCAAACACAGGAAGAGTAGCCGAAACTGTGTCAACAGCGTCAAAGACCTGCTCCTTGTCCTCTTGCATATCCTTGTTGTATGCGAGGGGAAGACCCTTCATAACAGTTAAGAGTGCAATCAAATCTCCGTAAACACGGCCTGTTTTACCCCTTGCAAGCTCGGCAATATCGGGGTTTTTCTTTTGCGGCATAATACTGCTTCCGGTCGAGAAAGCGTCATCAAGCTCAACAAAACCGAACTCACCGCTCGACCAAAGAATAATTTCCTCCGCAAGCCTTGAAAGGTGCATCATAATCATACTCATTACAAAACAAACCTCAATCGCAAAATCCCTGTCGGAAACACCGTCAAGGCTGTTTTGCGTAATACCCTTCATTCCGAGCGCCGCCGCCGCGAATTCCCTGTCAAGCGGATAGGTTGTCCCCGCAAGCGCGCCGCTCCCCAGCGGCGAAACATTCATTCTTTCAATACACTGCAAAAGACGCTCACTATCGCGGCAAAGCATCTCAAAATATGCCATAAGGTGATGCGAAAAAAGAATGGGCTGAGCCTTTTGAAGGTGTGTATAGCCCGGCATAACAACGCCGATATTCGCTTCGGCAAGCTCAATTAAAACATTGTTGAAATCCTTTATATGACTGCGAATCTTTTCACATTCGTCCCTAAGATAAAGCCTTAAATCGAGAGCGACCTGGTCATTTCGGCTTCTGCCTGTGTGAAGGCGTTTTCCGATATCGCCGATTCTTTCGATTAAAAGCTTTTCGATATTCATATGTATGTCCTCGGCCTCTATGGAAAACTCAATTAACCCGTCCTCGATGTCGGACAGAATCTCACCGAGCGTCTTTATAATAAGGTCGGCATCGGACTTCGGTATAATCCCCTGTTTGCCGAGCATTTCACAGTGGGCAATGCTTCCGTTTATGTCCTGTCGGTACATGCGCGCATCAAAGCCGATTGACGAATTAAAGCTGTCAACCGACTTGTCCGTGGATTTTGAAAACCTGCCGCCCCATAGCTTCATATAAATATCATTTTCCTTTCTTGTTCCTTTCGAGCATCATAGCCCTGACCTTCAGGGGAAGCCCGAAAAGATTGATAAAACCCTCCGAATCCTTTTGGTTGTAAACCTCGTCACGCCCGAATGTCGCAATCTCCTCGCTGTAAAGCGAATAAGGGGATTTTGCGCCCGCCGGAGTACAGCGCCCCTTGTAAAGCTTAAGCCTTACCGTGCCTGTAACGGTTTTCTGCGTTTCATCGACAAAGGCGGAAAGAGCCTCCCTAAGAGGTGTAAACCAGTTTCCGTCATAGACAAGCTCCGCAAATTTTATGGCAACCTGCTCTTTATAGTGAAGCGTCTGCCTGTCAAGGCAAAGATATTCAAGCTCTCTGTGTGCGGCGTATAAAACTGTTCCGGCCGGTGTTTCATAAACGCCGCGGCTTTTCATTCCTACAAGACGGTTTTCGACTATATCGTCAATGCCGATGCCGTTTGCGCCCGCAATTTCGTTAAGCTCCTCTATAAGTTCGACGGGCGCCTTTTTAATGCCGTTTAACTTTATCGGAATTCCCGCCTCAAACTCAAGCTCGACATATGTCGGTGTATCGGGTGCTTTTTCGGGCGGTACTATAAGCTTTAATAGACTGTCAAGATTCGGCTCGTTCCAGGGATCCTCAAGGTCGCTTCCCTCATGCGAAAGGTGCCAGAGGTTCCTGTCCATGCTGTAATTATCTTTTTTGGTAACGGGAATCGGTATTCCCCTCGCCATCGCATAGTCTATTGCATCATCCCTTGACTTTATATCCCATATCCTCCAGGGTGCGATAATTTTAAGGTGCGGCGCAAGCGCCTTTACGGCAAGCTCAAAGCGAACCTGGTCGTTACCCTTCCCCGTCGCACCGTGGCATATAGCAACCGCACCCTCGCGCATGGCTATCTCAACAAGCTTTTTTGCTATAACCGGTCTTGCATGGGAGGTTCCCAAAAGGTACTTCCCCTCATAAACGGCATGGGCTTTTAGGGTCGGGAAGATAAAATCGGTTACATACTCCTCGCGAATATCCTCTATGTAAAGCTTTGATGCGCCTGTTTTTAACGCCTTTTCCTCAAGCCCCACAGTCTCCTTGCCCTGACCGACATTACCGCAAACAGCGATAACCTCGTAGTCATAGTTTTCCTTAAGCCACGGAATAATTATCGAAGTATCAAGCCCGCCCGAATAGGCGAGAACAACCTTTTCCTTTGCCATTTCACAACCTCCAAAATATGTTTTAACTACGGCGCACATCGCCGTAATCAAAACGGCGGCATACGCACAGTATGTACCAAATAATTATATCAAAAAAAATGGCGAAAATCAATTGTTTCGGTTCATATAATAAATTATTTTAAGTCCCTCAAGCGTCAGCTTTTTGTTTATCTCGTCAATACACTTTGTTTCGCTCGCAATAAGCCGTGCAAGTCCGCCCGTTGCAACAACCTTCGCCGAGCCGCCCATTTCGGCTTTCATTTTTCCGACGATATAGTCAACCTGCCCCGCATATCCGTAAACAGCACCCGACTGCATGCTCTCAACGGTGTTTTTGCCGATTATTCTTTGCGGTCTGGCAATTTCAACCCTCGGAAGCTTTGCCGCCTTTGCGAAAAGCGCATCCATAGATATCTTTATGCCGGGGCATATAACCCCGCCCAAATATTCGCCCTTCTCATTTACTGCGCAGAATGTTGTAGCGGTTCCGAAATCCACTATTATAACCGGACCGCCGTAAAGCGCAAGCGCCGCCACAGCGTTGACAATCCTGTCGGCGCCGACCTCAAGCGGGTTGTCATACAGTATTTTAATCCCTGTTTTTGTTTCGGCAGTTACGATTATCGGCTCTTTTGCGATATACTTTCTGATTGCAAGCTCCAAAGCATACATAACGGGCGGCACAACGGAAGATATTATGACATCCTCGATATTCTCCTTGGAAATTCCGGCGCTTGAAAAAAACTGAAGGATTAAAAGCCCCGTCTCGTCGGAGGTTCGGTCGTTTATCGTAACCATGCGCCAGCTTGATACAAGTGTATCACCGTCATAGATACCCAGGCTTATATTTGTATTGCCCACATCAATTACAAGAATCAATATTTATTCACCTCTGTTTGGTTATTGTCAATTACTATGTATCCCGACGAGGACGGATTAAGAAGTCTTACTCCGTTTATGCTTCCGTCAAACAGTCTGTGGGTATGCCCGAAAACCGCAATATCCGCCCCAAGCGCCTTCGCTCTTTCGGCAAGGCGGTAAAGCCCTGTTTTAACGCCATACTTATGACCGTGAGTGAAAAAATACAATAGCCCGTCAATCCTTGCGACAATATCGTCGGGAGCCTTTGAGAAAAAGTCGTTGTTCCCTTTTACGGCACATACCTCAATATCGGGGAAATACAAGCCGATTTCTCCGGCGTCGTCGGTCGTGTCGCCAAGATGATAAACACGCTCCGGGCGAACCCGACTTATGGCGCAAAGCGCATTTTGTATTCTTCCGTGTGTGTCGGAAATAATTAATATTTTCATAATTGTACCTATTATACCACGGGTTTTGCTTTTTGAAAACACCTATTTTATATAAGTTGCATAATATGAAGCATAAGGAGGTGTTTTTATGTGCAGGAACGACAAATGCAACAGCAACATATTATTCTTCATCATAATATTTCTGATACTGTTTTTCGAATAAGTCAAACATTAACGCCATACAGTATAGTATGGCGTTAAAATTAGAAGGAATGTAATTTTTTAAGGGGGTATGACTTTGGATATTAATAGTTTTATCAGAAATATGAGCAAGGACAACATTAAGCAAATCAGCAAAATAGTAAACACAAAAGAGGGACAGGAGCTTATGGAGAAGCTTAAAGGCATCGATAAAAGTCAGCTTATGAAACGGCTGTCATCAGTTGACGACAATGATCTGCCCCGTGAAGAGCTTATAGGTCAGATCACCAAAAACCCTGAGCTTATAAAAAAGCTTAATGATTTTTTAGATAGGAAGTGAGATTATGTCGGAAAGCATTGATCGTGCGATAGGTCAGTTGAAGGATATGCTGTCAACCGAGGAGGGGCAAAAGGAACTTGAAAACATAATTCATAGCGCAGGGGGAGGTCAGTCCGACAACGGCGAAAGGCATCTTCCGTCGGCTTCCGGCGGTGCGGGCTCCAATCTTTTCAATTCACAGTCCATGATGAAGATTGCAAGAATTATGGACAGTATGCAGATGGATAACGACCCCCGCGTTAATCTGCTTACGGCGCTAAGACCGTATATCAGCAAAAACCGGGGCGCTCACCTTGACCATGCGATTAAAATTATGTCGCTCGGTAAGCTCCCCTACCTTCTTAAAAACATAAAAAAGTAACCGCAAGGCTTATCGGTAAAAAACTGTCACTGGGAGGGATGCCCGATGTATAAAAGATACTACAGTCCGTTTGAAGAAAATCCTATAAAAAAGGAATATGTAGCGGAGGAGATAAAGCCTCATAAACTCGAACAAAAGAGGGAGAAGGAAGATAGATGCGATAAGTGCGGAAGCAGGTTTGACCGAAGGGATCGGCATGATGACTTTTTTGCGAATATCGGGATTGATGACATAATTCTTATCGGACTTTTAATTATTCTTCTGATGGAGGACAAGGAAAACAGAGATTTGCCCCTGCTTCTGGCGATAGGCTTTCTTTTGCTTATTGAGTTTATAGACAACGACGATTAATCCGTCATACATAAAACTTTACGGACAGTATAAGTCGTGCGGCAAATAACCCCCCGAATTGTGCGGGCAAAACGGGGGGCTGTTGCCATACCTTTTTTGCCTCCATATTAAATAAACATTTAATGAAATTTACAGTTAATTTAACTATTGTAGATGAATGATATTCATGGTATAATAAATGCAAATAAAGAAATAAAACCTTATGGGTTTTATATCTTTAATTGGAGTGTTTAAGATGAGGGATAAAATTCGTGTGGTTGAACTTTTTTCAGGCGTTGGTGGACTTAGCTATGGTTTTTCAAAAAATATAGCTTTTGAAATATTAGCGGCTAATGAGATTGAAAAGGATATTGCAATAGCATATTCTTTAAACTATCCTAATGTAAAAATGATTAACAAAGATATTTGTGATGTAGAATTAGAAGACTTTTCAGACATTGTAAAAAGTGGAAATATTGATTTGGTAATCGGTGGTCCTCCCTGTCAGTCTTATTCTACTTTAGGTAAGAGGCGAATGGACGAAAGGGCAAATCTATTTAAACAATACAAACGCCTATTACATATGTTAAATCCTAAAGCATTTATTTTTGAAAATGTTGTTGGAATTTTAAGTATGGATAACGGAATGTTATTTATAAAAATTAGGAAAGAATTTGAAGAATTAGGATACAAATTGGAATATAAGGTTTTAAATGCTGTAGAATTTGGTGTGCCTCAAATGAGAGAACGAGTATTTTTAGTAGGAATAAAAGGTGATATGCGCTTCGAATTTCCAGAAACAACACACGGTGAAGGGAAAACTCCCTTTGTTAATATGGAAGACGCCTTAAAAGACTTACCTGTTTTAAAAAGTGGTGAATCATCTTGCGAATACGCAAGTTTACCAGATAATGATTTTTTGAAATTTGTAAGAAATTCTATTAGTCTTTCAGAACATAATGCTCCCAATAATGGGGCTCATCTCATTAAAATCATGGAAACTTTAAAAGACGGGCAGAGCAAGAATGATTTGCCTGAAGAAATTCGACCCAAAAGCGGATATGGTAACACCTATGCAAAATTATGGTGGAAACGACCATCTACAACAATTACAAGAAATTTCGCATGTCCGTCTTCTTCAAGATGTATTCACCCAAGGGATTCAAGAGCAATGACAATCAGAGAAGGCGCAAGGCTTCAGAGTTTTCCTGATAATTATATTTTTTATGGTTCCGACAGCACCAAAAGGCTGGAAATTGGTAACGCAGTTCCCCCTTTGTTATCGATTCATATCGCAAATCAAGTGCAAAAAATGTTTGAATATAAACAGCAATAAAGAGAAAGCAAAACTTGCTTTCTCTTTATTGGATTAAAGAACAACGATTCTATCATTTGTTGGATTTTCGTTAAGCCTATATCGAAAATACTCATCTGGAATTTCCATAATAAGTTGGCCTTCCATAGTAGACCTGGGTACAAAATTTATATTATTAATGTTTGCTCTGCTTATATTGATTACTGAAACTTTACCATTAAAAACATCAAAGTGTATTACATAAGATATTATTTGTTCTTCAGAGAATTTTCTTATTGCTTCTTCAAATTTATGCTTTTTTATATCATTGACTCCTGTAAACCCTGACTGTATTTCAAGATTAATTATTCCTTCTTCATTTTCAAACTGAATATCTGCAGTGGATGTTCTTGCAAACTGTGCTATATTGTTAAGATTATCATTCCCAATATCCAAAAGAAGATACTCATCTATATTGAATATTCTTGCGATATATCGTTTGAATATATTACATGCTAAATATCCTCTCATCCACGAAAAATATACTTCTTCTCTCGGACGACCATGATTATTAAATCGTGCAATAATATTTTCGTTTCTTATAATTTCGTAATTTCTATCAATGCCTTGCGCTAAAAATTCCTCAATATCAATTATTCTTACATTTTCATCAAGAATGTTATTAATTCTTACAAAAATATCTCTTAATCTTGAGTTTAAAAAACTTATATGCTCCCAATTGATGTATACATCATCGGACTTTCCTTTAAAAAATTTTTTGCATTCTGTTTTATTTGTAAATCCTATATCTCTTCGATATTGTTGTTCATATGTAAGTAGCACAAATATCACCTTTTCATTTAATCAATGCTTTAATTTTCTCATAACTATGATGAAATTGCATTTGTTCTTGATGCCATTGCACAAATCCAAAAGGAAGCTGAATTGTTGTTCCCCCACCAACTTTTCCGTATTCCGCTTGAGGCTTTTTTGCCTTAAATATTTCATTAATGGGAAATAATTCGTCCACATCATTTTCACCTAACTTATTGATATACCAAATTACATCTGCCCAATCATTTTCGTTTTTAGCCAAGCCCCGCGAAAAACAAAAATCGATTATTTCGCAAATATTTTCGTTAAACCAATCTATTAACCCGTCATACAAGTTTTTATCATATTTTTTAAGTGACTCAGCAACTAATCTATGTTTTCTAACCTCATATACCTTATGCTTACCGTCGATTTCATCTATTATTGACAAAACATCCGGGGCTGACCCCCAAAATAATTTTATTGCCCTTTTAACCCTATCGGGTATTTTTTTGCTATATTGCAATTCAAAACCTCTAATAAAACGCATATCTCCAATAAGGTATACTTGACCACATAGGCTTTTTTTAATCGAAATATTTAATTTAGTTCCGTCACTAAGATTTATGTATATGTCGGTTTTCGATTTAGTTTTACAGTCGCTTAAAACGCCTTCAACATTTGTCTCTTTTAATCCGCCAAAGGAAATAGATGCTATTTGGCAATTTTCTTTGAATGTTCTTTTAAGCAAACGCTTTTGAAATCCCTTATTATCTTTTATTAAATTTTCTATCAGCTTTTCATTTTCATGCCCCGAAAGCTTTGCATGTTTCCAACCCTGTGCTCTGTTTCTTTTCTCTATTTTACTCAACCCCTTCAAATAATTGGGAAAGCGAGACTTCTAAACCCTTTGCTATCTTTTCAAGATTTATAATTGATACATTTCGCTTGCCAAGCTCCACACTTGCGAAGTAAGTTCTGTCCATACCGATTTTAAGCGCGAACTTTTCCTGACTAAGTCCAGTTATTTTCCGAAGTTCACGAATCCGCTCACCTATTTTTACTGTAATCATAAACTATCACCATTTTCTTTTTAGTATTATGCATTATTATATAAGCATACGGGATATAAAACAACCGCATATAAGCAACACAAGAAAACTGGTCAACCCTTTTGTACTCTTAAAATATCCCTCTTTTCATTGACAAACCAAAAACAAAAATGTAGAATATCCGATAAGGAGATGAACAAAATGAAACTTGAGCTGATGCACCCCGCCGACCAGCTTGTAACCATTATGGAGAGGATTTATTCCTGCGGAATGACGACAACATCGGGAGGGAATCTTTCCATACTTGACGACAACGGCGATATATGGATTACTCCCGCGGGGGTGGACAAGGGTTCTCTTACCCGAAACGATATGGTAAGGGTGTCCGCAAACGGCAAAATAACGGGGAATCACCGCCCTTCAAGCGAGTGGCCCTTCCACAGTATCGTGTATAAAAGAAGGCCGGATATCAAGGCGGTTTTGCACGCCCACCCGCCCGCGCTGTTAAGCTTCAGCATTGTACGCAAAATACCCCATACAAGGCTTATACCCAACGCCGATATTATTTGCGGTGATATAAAAATGGCGGAGTATGAGCTCCCCGGAAGCGCAGAGCTTGGGGAAAACATCGCAAAAATGTTTGATACCGGAAGCAATGTTGTTATGCTCGAAAACCACGGGGTTGTTGTGGGGGACAAGGATATTTTCAGTGCATTTCACGCATTTGAAACGCTTGACTTTTGCGCAAGGCTTGAAATAAACGCACTTCGGCTTGGGAACATAAAGCCGCTTACCGAAAAGTATGTCGAAATTTCGCGCAATAAAAACAACGCACTTTTAGAGGAATTTGAAGCAAAAAGCTATTCGAGCGAAGAGCGCGAGGCGCGTATGAAGATGTGTGAGCTTGTAAAGCGTTCATACAACCAAAGACTTTTTACAAGCACGCAGGGCACCTTCTCCGAACGCCTTTCGGACGGAGCGTTTATTATAACGCCCTACGGAATGGATAGAAAGTACATAACTCCTGACGATATCGTGCGTATAGAGGATGGAAAAAAAGAGCGCGGGAAAAACCCAAGCCGTTCTGTTATTCTTCACCGCGAAATATATGCCCGCCATCCGGAGGTCAATTCGATAATTATTGCCCACCCGCCCAACATTATGGCGTTTGCGGTAAGCGATACCGATTTTGATTCTAAAATAATTCCCGAAAGCTATATTATGCTTCGGGATATCCCAAAGGTCCCGTTTGGCTCAAGCTTTTTACAGCCTGCCCTGTTTGCGAAGGAAATAAGCCCCCAAACCCCCGTTGTTCTTGTGGAAAACGACTGTGTAATCGTGGCGGGGGAGTCGCTTATAAACGCATTTGACAGGCTTGAGGTTGCGGAATTCAGCGCAAACGCAATTATATCCGCGCGTCAGGTCGGTGAGATTGTTAAAATCAGCGAATACGAAACGGAAAGAATAAAAACCGCCTTTAACTTAAAGTAAAAGCGGTTGTTAAGCCTTGAATTATTCGGTGTTTGCTTGGTTATGCTCTCTTAAAAGCTTCTGCTTTAGGTCCCAAAGCGGTTTGGACAAATCAACATAGTATTCATGGGGATTTTCAAAACGCAAAACCTCGTCCCAAAGCCTGCCGACCTTCTCACGGCAGGTTTTTTGTATCTCGGCAAGTGAGGGGAGTTTATACACACATTTACCCTTGTCGAATATACGCTTTAACAGAGGCTCGACTGTAAACTCCTTCAAAATGCTTTTTTTCCAAGTATGTTCGGGGTGGAATATGGTATACGGCCTCGTTTCATCTATCACTTCGTCATGAAGCGTAATAACATCGGCAAAGGCCTTGCCGTCCTTTGTAAAAAGGCGGAACAGGTTTTTGAAACCGGGGTTTGTAATTTTCGAAACATTTTCGCTAAGCTTTATTTTGGGTATTATCCCCCCGTTACTCTCAACGGCAACAAGCTTGTAAACACCGCCGAAAACGGGCTCACTCCTGGAGGTTATAAGCCGTTCTCCCACGCCGAAGGCGTCTACCTTTGCCCCCTGCATAATCGTTTCGCGGATTATATATTCGTCCAAGGCGTTTGACGCAGTTATTTTGCAGTCGGCAAGCCCCGCCTCATCAAGCATTTTTCGCGCCTTCTTTGAAAGATATGTTATATCTCCGCTGTCTATTCTGATACCTTTAAGGCGCTTTCCCATGGGTTCAAGGACTTCCCTGTGTACCCTTATAGCATTGGGAACACCGCTTTTTAAGACATTATAGGTGTCTACCAAAAGCGTACAGCTGTCGGAATATACCGAGGCATACGCACAAAACGCCGAATACTCATCGGGGAAAAGCTGAACCCAGCTGTGCGCCATCGTACCCATCGCGGGAATTTTGAATTTCTTTTCCGCAATGGTACACGCCGTTCCCACGCACCCGCCTATAAACGCCGCCCGTGCACCGTAAATTGCGCCGTCATAGCCCTGTGCCCTGCGCGAGCCAAACTCAATAACCGAGCGGCCGTCCGCCGCACGCACAATCCTGTTTGCCTTTGTGGCGATAAGCGACTGGTGGTTTATAGTAAGCAGAATCATGGTTTCGATGAGTTGTGCCTGAATAATCGGGCCTCTCACAACAATAAGCGGCTCGTTGGGGAAAATCGGAGTCCCCTCCTCAATCGCCCACACATCGCACACAAACTTAAAATCCGCAAGATACTCTAAAAATGCCTCGCTGAAACAGCCCTTTGACCGCAAAAAGGCAATGTCATCCTTTGTAAAACGAAGATTTTTAAGATAGCTTACAACCTGCTCTACCCCCGCCATAATGGCATAGCCGCCGCCGTCGGGAATCTGGCGGAAATACATATCAAAATATGCGATTTTGTCGCCTATTCCATGCTCAAGATACCCGTTAGCCATTGTAATTTCATAAAAATCGGTAAGCAGTGTAAGATTAGTTCTCATTATTTTTGTAACGCCTCCTGAAACCGTGTTTATCGGTAAGACAAAAGAGAATTATTCTATTATTCCCTGATTAAATTATAAATAATTTCGGCCGCCGTTGCGCGCGTCACAATCCTTTTGGGCGTAAACGCGTTTCCGTTGACTATTCGAAGTCCCTGTGCGATTGCGGCATAACCTATAAGGTGAGGGTTTATCGCCAATTCGTCAACAAACCTTGTCTTGTAGGTATCACGAAGCTCTGCTATATCGGTATAGCCCAGATAGCGTATAAGGTATTTTATCGCGTTTTCAAATGTAATTTCTCCGTCGTCATCTCTCTCCTGCTCACTTAAAACATTATAGCCGTATATAAGCTCGTTGTAAATATCCTCGGTATTTTCGGGGGCATATTGGTTTTTCGCCTTTATTATCCATTTAAGATAATCGGCCTGGGTTATATTTTCGTCGGGGCGGAAAAACTCGCCTTCGTCAAGTATTCTGCAGGATAAAAGCGTTTTTATCTGCATCTCGGAGGGATGACCGCCGATATCCGAATACTCTGCCCTTGTATTTCCCTTATACGGCTTTCCGTCAATACCGCAAAGCTCTCCCGTCTTTGCGTTCGCAAAAAGCGGCCGCCCCGGCAAAAAGTCATATACAAGCCTGATTTCAATATCATTAGGATTTTTGGGGTTTGGTATTTTCGATTTGGAAACGGCAACATAAGAAAGCTCAAATCCGGAGGTGTTGAAAAGTGAATCATACACCGCCTCCTTTGATACCGTATCCGCTGCGGACGGGAATAAGCCACTGCTCCAGATCTGCGTATATGAAACAACCTTCCCCGTCATTCCGTCAACTCCGACGGATATGCCGTTGTCAGCATACTCTAGACCGTTTACAAGCCTCGGAAAGAAAAAGAGGTGGATGTCGCCCGATGACTGAGTATTCATTAACCGATCCGGAATTTGAATACAGGATTCAAATTTTTTCGGTGCAATCCTCTGAACAAACGCTTTGGCCTTTAACAGTGCTTCGTCGCCGCTCGTAATGTTTAGCTCAGTGATTTCCTCACGGCTGTTATACTGGGTTATTTCCTTTGTTAAGGCGTTTATTTCAACGCTTATCTCAACCGAAGGACCTTTTTCCCCCGCCGTAACAAAAAGCATATTGCAAAAATAATTGCCGCCCTTGTCCCTGCTCATGCCAGCTCGCCCTATTGCGTATTTATCGCTTATTTTAAGCTGTTCCCTTACGCTCCGCTCAAGCTCCTCATACCCGAAAACACCTTGCGGCTCGTCGCTTATGTATTCTCTGTGGGGATAGCTTATGGGCTTTTTTTGTCCCTCGCTTTGCGGTGCGAACCTCCCGCCGCTTATTCCGGTTTCGGTTATCTCGCCCGTATATGCGTTAATATACCGTGTGCCTTCCCCTCCCGCGGCGTGCTGCAAAACAATTTCCCCCGCATAATTGTTATAGTACGAAAGTCTCATGCCTATCTTGTTTTTATACTCCTCTTTAGCGGTTTCGGGGGAAATCATCCCGTCGGGATAGGGGAACTTTTCAATATCGTCCCACTTAACCGTAAGCTCGATAACTTTTTTACTTCTTGCGCTTACGGCGGCTAAAATATAGTTGTTGTAATAGGGAACCCCGTTTTCATAGCGGCTGTACCGTATGTAGTATGAGGCGAAATTTCGCTCGATATAATTTTCGGCTCTGTGCGCCCTGACGCTCGGCGCAAATTCGGGGCATATCTTTTTAATGTAATTGTCGGCAACATCGACCGCCCCGTTGTAGTCAAGGCTCGACAGCTTATAGTCGCCCTCAAAGTTCCCGTACTCATAGTGGCTGTAATATATAATCCGTCCCTTGTCGTCAACCCTTACCGAAACATTGCCACCGTCCTTTTTGTTACTACTGTCGCCGCTCCACGAAAGGTAGTGCACTATTGAGCTGTCGTCCTGCGATGTGTTGGTATAAAAGTTCGTGTAATATTCGGGTATGTCAAGTTTAGCCTTTACCGAGGCTATAATGTCCTCCTGAACCTTGGCGGCAGGCTTTTCATTTTCTGAAATGTCCTCGGTCGGGACAGTGATTTTTTCCTCCTGCGCATAGGCACAGAGGGAGAAGACTGCGCTTAAAACCAGTATCCATGCAACAAGCCTAATCTTCATAGCTTTTCCGACCCTTCGTTATTTGACCTTTAACAAAAGCGTAAAATCACCGTATTCATACGGATTTTCCCTGTTATCAGTGTCTAAAGATATATTTCCGAAAGCAAGCCTTATTTTAATGCGCTCATTTTCATAATCATATGTCATGCTTTCGGCGCTTTGTTTTTCATTCTCTGTATCAATCTTTTTCAAAATTTCTCTGCCGATTTCCTGCCTCGATATGTCGCACACCGTTTCATTTCCGATTTTAATTATAATATTTTCGTCCTTAGTCATTTTGGGTATGTTTAAATCAAGTTCAGGTATTGATACGCTGTTGTAAAGGTCTTCAATAATATAATCATAGCCCGAAACCTTTACAGCCCGTTCATTGGTATAAAAATACTTCGTCCTGCTCTTGTAGGAATCTATGTCAAAGCCGAAAGCCTCCTTGCGCGCGGTATTATCCTTCGGCACATATTCCTTCATTTCAAGATCGTTGCGGTCGCAATACCGTACAAGCTCTTTTATCTCCTCTTTATCATCGGAGGAGATATTGCTGCTCGGAACAACCTTTCCGTCCTTTAACATATCGTTTTTAACAAGCAACCGCTCAAACCGCATATTCTGACTTGCCTCGGTCATTTCATATGCACTCTGCGGCCCGTAAGCGGATATAATAAGCGCCGCCGCGGTTATAACAAGCGCAATGCGCTGGAACCTTCCGCCCCTGATTTTTATAAGCGCCGTGCTTACAAGCGCCACAAAACCGCCGACAATAACAAGGTAGCGGGGAGGGGTTACCCCGAACAGTACAATCTGCCTTATTGCCGTAAAGAACAGCAAGGCGATAACGGGGATAAGAACATAGGGTATTACATTCCTTAAAACCCTTGAAAAGCGGTTTTCAAAAGGCGTTATAAGTATAAGCGTCGGAATACACGCCCCGAGGAAGGCAAGCGAAACACCCCCAAGCTCGCCGATGGGGAAGGAGCGCGTAACCGCAAGCTTTATGTAATAAGCGTAAAGCACAACGGTAAATATCATAATGACGGGAAGAATAACATATGTAAGAAGCGCCGAAACAGGCTTGGGATACGAAACGCCGTCATCCCTTTCAGGCAGACCCATTAAAAGCATGGTAGGCATAAACAGGATAAAGCATATCTGAACCATTTCTATAAACCACTTCTCGTCCATTTCCGTAAGAAGCAGGTCGATTGCGCCGACCACCGCAACAAGCCCCAAAAGCAAAACACCCGCGAAAAAGCCCGAGGATGCAACCCTTGTTATAATTCTTGCGGCGTTTTTTTCAAAATCCGAATGGGTTTTTGTGTTAAGCGCGAACAATCCGATTAAAATAACCGCACCCGCAATCATCGCAAACTGCGCGCCATCTCTGCTGCCCTCAAATCCCTGAAAAACAAAATAATATCCCTGCAAAACCACATAAATCACCGCGCCGGTTATAATACGGAATTTAAGTCGTTTTGCTCCCAGGCTTTCAAGCAAAAGCTCGCCCGCTGCAAAAAGCACAATCCCGATGCCTAAAACCACCGCAAGCCTTTGAAATATCGTATTACTGAAAAGGTCAAAATGCTCCTCAAGGTCAGAAACCGCGAAAAGCGCCACCGCGCAAAGAATACTTAAAGGGAAACGCAAAAATGTATCCATAATCCGTTTGGGAAATGCCGTAAACCTTTGTGAAATCTTCTTAAAAAAGCCTTCCTTCACTTAAATATACCTCCTTTAACACGCCGCAAGCGGTAAGCGGAAATATGTCCGCTAAAGCGCACTTTGCGGGTTTTCGGTATGGGTAAATATACTTTCCCCATCCTATAAAATTATATCACCTCGGAATGGTTATATCAAGCATTGTTACAAAATCGTATTAATAAGAAAAAATAACCTCTCCGTATTGCTGTAAAAGGCTCTTTTGCGACATAAAACAACACATATTTATATTGACAAAGCAATAAAGACAGGCTATAATAATAGTACGGATTCCTAATAATTAATAAATATTATTATATGCAAGGATTGATAAACGATGAACAGAAGGCACAGTATTCAAAAACAGATGATTAAAAATGCGCTGTCAAGGCTTGACCACCCGACTGCGCTGGATATACTTGAGGAAATAAGAAGGAGTTATCCCCGCATAAGCCTCGGAACGGTTTACAGGAACTTAAAACTCCTGTCGGATGACGGAGCCCTGAAAAAAATATCCTTTAACGACTCGCCCGACAGGTTTGACATCGGGCTTCACCCCCACCACCATATACAGTGTATTCGCTGCGGTTTGGTTTTGGATATAAATGACGATTATCCGGGGGAACTTGCAAAAAGGATTGAGAAAGACACAAACTTTGTCGTTTCCGATTACAACATAGCATTTAAAGGAATTTGCCCCGATTGCAACAAATAGACAAATAAAAGTAAAAGGCATTGTGTGAAAAATTTATTTTTCGCGCAATGCCTTTTCAAAAGCCGTGCGATGTGATAGAATAATGAAAATAAACAAAAGCGGGGTGAGGAATAATGCGAATTATGGGGATTGACCCGGGGCTTGCAATCGTCGGCTTCGGGATAATCGAGCACGATGGACAAAGGTTTAAAACAATTGAATACGGTTCGATTAACTCTCCTGCGCATACCGATATTCCCGCCCGTCTTAAAGCAGTGTATGACGATATTTCATTTATAATTGAGAAATACAAGCCCGACGAGGTCGCCGTGGAGGAGCTTTTTTTCAATACAAACATCAAAACGGCAATCATGGTCGGACAGGCGAGGGGAACGCTGATTCTTGCCGCCGCAAACCGCGGCATACCCGTCTTTGAATACACGCCGCTTCAGGTAAAACAGGCGGTTACAGGCTATGGAAGGGCGGAAAAAATACAGATTCAGCAGATGGTGAAATCAATCCTTGCCCTTCGCGAGATTCCCACACCCGACGATACCGCCGACGCTCTTGCAGTGGCGATTTGCCACGCCCACTCAAGAACTTTAAGGGCGATAACGACATAGCCTGAAAATACGCTTGTTTAATATGGTTGACATAACAAAATAATTGTGTTACAATACTTTAGTGGTTTACCACAGTAAAGTGAGGTTTTATATATGAGAAGATGGAAAACTCAAACGCCCGAAGGTGCGCTTGATGTTCTTGAGAATGAGTGTGCCCGCAAAAGAAGCGTTGAAGGCTGTATTATGCAAACATATAAAGCAAGCGGATATTTTGAGGTTCAGACCCCGACCTTTGAGTTTTACGATGTCTTTGCCGATGAATTCGGCGATTTTGACCAAAGCTCGATGATGAAATTTTTTGACAGGCAGGGAAGGATTTTGGTTCTGCGTCCCGATCTTACCACTCCGATTGCGAGGGTTTTCGCCACAAGGTATGCCGATGTTCCCCTTCCGAAAAGGGTTAGCTATGTCGGAAGCGCATTCCGTGACGGGGGCTCGGTTGCCGGCGCCGTTCAGAAGGAGTTTACACAGGCGGGGATTGAGCTTATCGGACAAAGCTCGCCCGAAGCTGATGCGGAGGTTATTGCGACAACCATCCGCGCTCTTTTGTCCTGCGGGCTCGAAAAGTTTCAGATAGACATCGGTCAGGCGGAGTTTTTCAAAGGTATTATGGAGCAGACGGGGCTTTGCGAGGAAACGACTGAGCATATTCGCCAGCTTATAGACCAGAAAAGCTTTGTCGCCGTGGGTGAGCTTGCGGACAGCTATAAAATAAAAAGCGAGCTTAAAGAACTCATTTTAGAGCTTCCCAGTCTTTTCGGCGGGATAGAGGTAATAGACAAAATAAAGACCAAAAGCCTCGGCGCAAGGGCAAAGGCGGCATTGGACAACATAATAGAAATATACGGAATTCTTGTCGATTACGGCTTTGAAAAATACATATCGGTTGACCTTGGGATGGTCAAGGGGCTTAACTATTATACCGGCGTTATCGTAAAGGGATTTACGCACGGCGTGGGCTTCCCCGTTTGCGGCGGCGGAAGGTATGACAACCTTATAGGCGAGTTCGGCAGGAGCATTCCCGCAACCGGCGTAGCCATAGGGATTGAACGGGTTATATCCGCCCTTAATTATCAGAAAGCGGAATTTGAACTCCCTGTTGTGCATACCCTTGTATGCTATGACACCGACAGAAGCGATGCGTTTAAGATAGCCGAGGGGCTTCGGTCAAACGGACTTTGCGTTGAGGTCTGGACGGGCGGCGGCGACATCGAGGATTATGCAAACCGAAGGGGAATAGGCGGAATTGTACGAATTCGCGGAAACGGTGTGATAGATATAAAAAATCTTGTGGACGGGACGACTACTGCCACGACCGTTTCGGAACTGTTGGGCGGTGAGGGGAAATGAAATATCTGACGATTGCGCTTGCCAAGGGCAGGCTTGCCGAGCTTTCGACAGAGCTTTTCGGTAAAATCGGGCTTGACTGCCCGGTAATAAAAGAAAAATCAAGAAAGCTGATATTCACCGACGAAAAAAACAGGCTTAAATTTATGCTTGTAAAGGCTACGGATGTTCCCACCTATGTCGAATACGGCGCGGCTGACATCGGAATTGTGGGTAAGGACACTATTTTGGAGGAGGGTAAAAATCTTTACGAGGTTTTGGACCTTAAATTCGGCGCATGCAAAATGTGCGTCTGCGGTTGGGCGGACAAGGCGCTTCCGACCGGCTTTATAAAGGTTGCCTCCAAATACCCCAACATTACAAGGGACTATTTTTCATCCAAAAAAAATCAGACGATTGAAATAATAAAATTAAGCGGAAGTGTCGAGCTTGCCCCGCTTTGCGGTCTTTCGGAGGTTATCGTCGACATAGTCGAAAGCGGAAAAACCTTGAAGGAAAACGGTCTTGCCGTTATCGAAGAGATATGCGATATCTCCGCAAGGCTTGTTGTAAACAGGGTTAGCCTTAAAATGGAGAAGGAAAGAATAATGGGTATTGTCGACAGGGCAAGGGAGATAATAAAAAATGATAACAATAATTGACTACGGCGCGGGGAATCTTAAAAGTGTCGAAAAGGCGTTGAATTTTTTGGGATATAAAACGGAGGTTACCGACAATCCCGACAAAATAAAAAATGCCGAAAAATTGATACTGCCCGGAGTCGGCTCCTTCAAAAACTCAATGGACAAGCTTCACGAAAGAGGGCTTGCAGAGGCTATAAAGGGCGTTTCTGCGCCGCTTTTGGGTATTTGCCTCGGGCTTCAGCTTCTTTTTGAATACAGCGAAGAGGGCGACTGCGAGGGGCTTGGAATGCTTGAAGGGAGAATCAAAAAAATCCCCGACTGCGGGCTGAAAATCCCGCAAATAGGCTGGAACAGCCTCAATATAAGGGGAGGCAGGCTTTTTGAGGGCGTGAAGAACAAAAGCTATGTCTATTTCGTCCACTCCTATTGCCTTGATGCGCGGGACAAGGGTGTTGTCAGCGCAACGGTCAGCTATGGGGCGGAGCTTGAAATTGCCGTAGAGTACAAAAACCTTTTCGCAACCCAGTTTCACCCCGAAAAAAGCGGGGGCGTCGGGCTTAGGATACTTGAGAATTTTGCGAAGATATAATCAAATCAAGGAACGGAGACCAAAAATTATGACGATTTATCCTGCGATTGACATATTGGGCGGAAAGTGCGTGCGCCTTACACAGGGGCGGTACGACCAAAGCACCGTATACGGCGAATCTCCCGCCGAAACGGCAAAAAGATGGGAGGCTAGCGGGGCTAAATGGCTTCACATAGTCGACCTTGACGGCGCAAGGGCGGGAAAACCGGTAAACCTTAAAGCTGTTGAAGAAATTGTTAAATCGGTCAAAATCCCCATTCAGCTCGGAGGAGGAGTAAGAACGCAATCCGACATTGAAAACCTTATTTCAACAGGTATAAGCCGTGTCATACTCGGAACGGGCGCCGTAAAAAGCAGAAAGCTGGTTTTGGATGCAACCGCAAAATACGGCGATAAAATAGCCGTCGGAATCGATGCGAAGGACGGCTTTGTGGCAATTAGCGGCTGGGAGGAGGTAAGTGGCTTTAGGTCGGTGGAATTTGCGAAAATTATGGAGGACTGCGGGGTTAAAACCATAATATATACCGATATTGCCACCGACGGAATGCTTACGGGCCCCAATTTTGCGGCAATGGAGGAAATGGCGAAAAGCGTTAATATAATCGTAATCGCTTCGGGCGGAGTGGGAAGCGCCGATGATGTAAAAAGGCTTATTCCCACGGGTGTCGCGGGCGTTATAATCGGGCGCGCCCTGTATACGGGAAGCGTCAGGCTGGAGGATGTAATATGCTTGCAAAGCGAATAATACCCTGCCTTGATGTAAAGGACGGGCGCGTTGTAAAGGGAGTTAAATTTGTTAATCTTAAAGACGCTGGTGACCCGGTTGAAATCGCCGCACAGTATGACAAGGCAGGCGCCGATGAGCTTGTATTCCTCGACATAACTGCCTCAAGCGATTCAAGAAGCATAGTACTTGATATGGTGCGGAGGGTAGCCGAGCAGGTTTTTATCCCCTTTACCGTAGGCGGAGGAATAAGAACCGTAGAGGATTTTCGCGATATCCTGCGTGAGGGCGCGGACAAAATCTCCGTTAACTCGGCGGCAATAAGGCGGCCGGAGCTTATTTCGGAGGCGGCGGATATATTCGGAAGCCAGTGTGTCGTTTTGGCGGTTGATGCCAAAAGGAGAAGCAACGGCAGCGGCTGGACGGTATATCTCAACGGCGGGCGTGTGGATACGGGAATAGACTGTGAGCAATGGGTTTATGACGGTGTCCGCCGCGGCGCGGGCGAGATTCTGCTTACCAGCATGGACTGCGACGGGGTTAAAAAAGGCTATGATAACGAGCTTAACAAGGCAATATCGGGCATTGTGAATGTTCCCGTTATCGCATCGGGCGGTGCGGGTAAGCCGGAGCATTTTTTCGATGCCATAGAATACGGCGGCGTCGACGCTGTTTTGGCGGCATCGCTGTTTCATTACGGAGAGCTTGAAATTTCAGAGTTGAAAAAATATCTTGCATCGCGCAATATTCCGGTGCGAATGTAAATTTCTATAAATTGTAAAAAATGTGCCATCAAGGCGGCAAAACGGAGGGTTATTATGATTGATCCAAAATATGACGAAAACGGACTTATTCCCGTAATTGTGCAGGACTGGCGTACAAAAACCGTGCTTATGCAGGCATATATGAATGAGGAAAGCCTGCGGCTTACGAAGGAAACGGGAAAGGCTACATATTACAGCCGAAGCAGGGGGAAGCTATGGGTAAAGGGCGAGGAAAGCGGACATTTTCAATATGTTAAGGAAATTTTTACCGATTGTGACAACGACTGTCTTTTGTTAAAAGTAGAACAGGTAGGCTCCGCATGCCACACAAACAATTTTTCGTGTTTTTACCGCGATTTAGAAGGCGAAGAGGTAAAATCAAGCCTTCCCGATCCCGCAGTATTATATGAAATTTTTGATGTTATATGCGACAGAGCGCTACACCCCAAGGAAGGAAGCTATACCAACTATCTTTTTGACAAAGGTGTAGACAAAATATGCAAAAAAGTGGGCGAGGAGGCGGCCGAGGTAATTATTGCCGCAAAAAACCGCTCGAAAGAGGAAATAAGCTATGAGGCTGCGGACCTTATTTTTCATCTTCTCGTTGCGCTGAAGGAAACTGGTGCAACGCCGGAGGATGTATTCCTTCAGCTTCAAAGCAGACGATAAGAAATGCTTAATTTAAAAATTTGAAATTAGACAAATTATTTCTTGCTATATTCTTTTGCCTTCTGCAAATATTATTAGTGTAACAAACAGGAGGTGAAACAAAGATGGCAAACAACAATCAATCATTGGTAGCTGAAGCGAGAAACGGACTCGATAAATTTAAGTTCGAGGTTGCTAACGAAGTGGGCGTAACATTAAAGCCCGGATACAACGGCGATATCACTTCCCGTGATGCCGGTCGTATAGGCGGCAACATGGTAAAGAAAATGATTCAGTCGTATGAGCAGAGCCTTATAGGCAGGTTCTAAGGATTTTAACGATAACAAATAAATTTAAAAGCTGTCCCATAAGTTTAATTTATTCTGATTAAAAACGGATGGCATTAGGATAAGCCCGCCGCAAAGGCGGGCTTACCTTTTAAAAGACCTGTACCCGTAACAAAAATACCGTATTCGTCATAGTATATCAATGCACTTGGAAATTCACAGAAATATTGTTAATTTTATATATTGAATTTTTTTATCCGCAAGTATATTATATTTATGCTGCTTTAGTATATCATGGGTAAATTTGTGGTTTTATTCCGGAATCGGAGAAAAACGGACAAATTAAGGGCTGTATAACGGCAGCTGCAAATACTCATATATGTCATTATGCCGATTTTGACTTCTATGGGTAAATCTATTAATTAGGGGCGATTAAAATGAGAATCAGTGAAAACGGTATTTTTCTCCTGTCAATTGCGGTATCCTTGTTATCCTTCGGCGTTGCTCTTTTTTTCTATCAATGGGTTAAAAAGCAACAGGCCGACAACAAGCGTATTGCCGAGGTAGGAGGCTTTATAAGAAAGGGATCTAATATATTTTTAAAGCGCGAATATGCTATCCTTGCCCGTTTCGCGGGCGTAATCGCGATTTTGATATTCCTTTTTCTTCCCGAACCTATATGGTCGGGTGATATGAAGAAAAACATTACAATGGCAGTAGCCTATATTTTAGGTACGGCTCTTTCCGCACTTGCGGGTAAGGTCGGCATTGAGGTTGCTACCATTGCTAACATGAAGGCGGCGGAGGCCGCGCAAAAGGGAATAAGACCTTCCTTTTTAGTCGGCTTCAGAGGTGGGGCGGTAATGGGTATGGCGGTTGTAGGAACAAGCCTTTTGGGTGTAACTGTCGTATACGCTCTTACAGGCGATGCAACTGCCGTTTTGGGCTTCAGCTTCGGAGCAAGCTCGCTTGCGCTGTTTGCAAAGGCGGGCGGCGGTATTTTTACAAAAACGGCTGATGTAAGCGCAGACCTTGTTGGTAAGGTTGAGCTTGGGATACCTGAGGATGACCCGAGAAATCCCGCCGTTATCGCAGACAATGTCGGCGACAATGTCGGTGATGTTGCCGGAATGGGCGCGGATTTATTTGATTCTAATGTTGCGGCTATGGCGGCGGCGCTTGTAATGGCTATGAATCTGGGCACAACAACAGCCGACAAATCCTCAAATATCATAATGGTTTTCTGTTATGCGGCGCTCGGTTTGTTATCCTCCGCTATCGGGGTTCTTTCCGCACGCATGGGTAAAAAGGGTGATCCCACAAAGGCGCTTAACGGAAGCACATATATAACAACTGTGATTTTTGCGGTACTTACTGCGGCGGCTACATGGCTGTTCGGATTTGAGTGGCGTATATGGGGCGCAACTGCAATCGGTCTTTTAGTCGGCGTAATAATCGGAATCGCAAGCGACTATTTTACAAACGACAACAAAAAGCCGGTGCAGTTTGTTGCAAAGGCATCAAAATCAGGTCCCGCATTTACTGTTTTGTCGGGCGTTTCCTACGGTCTTTTAAGCGTTCTTCCCTCAATGGCGGGAATAGCTTTGTCGGCGCTTTTGGCATACAATATCTGCGCTCCCATCGGAGAGGGATATGCAATGTTCGGTATTTCAATGGCGGCGATGGGAATGCTTTCAATCGTCGGGATGATTATTTCAAACGATGCTTACGGCCCGATTGTTGACAACGCAAGAGGTCTTGCTGAAATGGGCGGCCTCGGCGATAAGGTTTTGGAAATAACAGATGAGCTTGACAGCGCGGGAAATACGGTTAAAGCGGTTACAAAGGGCTTTGCGATCGGCGCGGCGGGACTTACGATTATTGCTCTTTTGGGTGCGTTTATGAGTGAGGTTAACTCGGCCGCCGGTCTAAAAGGTCTTGAAAAGATAACCGGCTTTGACATTATGAACCCCCTTGTATTCTTCGGTCTGCTTGTTGGTGCGGCAATACCCGCGGTTTTCTCCGCAATGCTTATGCTTGGCGTTGACAAAAACGCACAGCGGATGGTTGCCGAAATTCACAGGCAGTTTAATGAGATTTTGGGGCTTAAAGAAGGCAAAAAGGGCGTTGTTCCCGAATACGAAAAGTGCATTGACATCGCCACGACCGGTGCGCTTAAAGAGCTTATACCCGCGGGGCTTATGTCAATTATCGTAACGCTTTTGGTCGGCTTTATCGGCGGAGTTCATGCGATAGGCGGATTTTTAACGGGTAACATCGTAAGCGGATTGCTTCTGGCACTGTTTATGTCCAACTCGGGCGGACTCTGGGACAATGCCAAAAAATTCGTTGAAGCGGGGAATGAAGGAGGAAAAGGCTCCGACGCGCACAAGGCGGCAGTTGTAGGTGACACCGTGGGCGACCCCTTCAAGGATACCGCAGGACCGTCAATTAACACACAGGTTACGGTAGTATCGCTTGTTTCGTCAATAATGGCAACTCTGTTTTTGTCATTCAACCTTTTCAGATTTTTCGGATAATATGATTCGATAAATATAACAAACACATAAAACGGGCGGTAATACTACCGTCCGTTTAAGTTTATATGAGGATATGTAAAGGCAGGCTGTAAAGTACCCCTGACTGCCTGCCTTTTACCTATTGAATATCAATTTTTCTGCTCCTTGATTTTGAAGGCTCTGCCTTCGGCACCGTGATAGAAAGCACACCATCCTTATATTCAGCCTTTGCCTGCTCGGATTTTACTTCGACAGGCAGCGGAATTGTCCTTGAAAAGCTGCCGTAATACCGTTCCGTTTTATAAGCGTTTTCATCTTTTAATTCTTTTTCCCTTTTTGTCTGACCCGTTAATCTTACGGTATTATCATCAATATATAAGTTTAGATCCTCCTTTGAAACTCCGGGTATTTCGGCTTTTACTATCATATCGTTTTCCGTTTGGTACACATCGACACGGGGAGATGAAAACCCTCCAAACATTTTTGAGGGAAAGTCAAAAAAATTATTCGTATCCCTGAAGATATTATCCATATCCCTGAAAGGATTCCAAGGTATTAAAGACATTTTGATTCCTCCTCCATATTTTTATCAGCAATAGTTTTTCCCTATAAAAAATT
The DNA here is from genome assembly GCA_002070105.1 of Firmicutes bacterium ADurb.Bin193. Classification (GTDB taxonomy): domain Bacteria; phylum Bacillota; class Clostridia; order Monoglobales; family Firm-18; genus MWCQ01. Next base: position 97,411 of record MWCQ01000004.1, read on the forward strand.
TTTATGACAATGACTTTTTTTATTTCCATGTATTTTTTATTCTATTATATGAAATATTAACTAAATAGTATAAGTTCATGCACACTGTCTTTATAATGCAAATGTGGGGTGTAGTATAATTGTTTAAAAAACTAATGAAGCAAAAAAGAACCTTGCCGGAAAATACGGAAAACAAATCTGCTTGTCCGTTGAATTCCGAAAATATTAAAGCCGAGCTTTTGGTAAGCAAGGATTTTATAACAAAAGACATTACAATCAACAACAAATCGGGTACAAAAGCAGTTCTTTTTTATTTCGAAGGCATGGTTGATCTGAAAATGATTGACGATGACATTTTAAGGCCGTTGTTGCAGGAAAGGTCTATTACCGATGCAAATAACAGTGAGGATATAATAGATAGTATTTTAAGCGGCTCAATCTACCATACCGAAATAACGGTATCGGAAGATTTGAATGAATGTATAAGCAAGATTATTGGCGGTAATGCGGCAATCGTGTTTGACGATGTATGTAAAGCTGTTTTGTTCAAGGTGAAGGGATATGAAACGCGTTCCGTCGGCGAGCCGTCAAGTGAAAATGTTGTAAAAGGCTCAAAAGAATCCTTTGTGGAATCACTGACTGTCAACACAACATTGGTACGCAGACGAATAAGAACACCCAAGCTCAGAATCGAACAGATAACAGTAGGCAGACAGACGGTTACTCCCGTATCCATTATTTATATTGACGGGCTTACAAATAATAATATCGTAAATGAGCTTCGAAAGAGACTTCAGAGTATAAATGTTGACGGAGTAATTTTTGCGCAAGCGATAGAGGAGAACATTATTGACAACAAACTCACTCCCTTTCCGCAGACAACTTATATGGAAAGAGTTGATACATTCTGCCTTAACATACTGGAAGGCAGGGCGGGAATTCTGATTGACGGACTTCCGATAGCATACACCGTTCCTATTACAATGGAGATGTTTTATAGGGCAACGGAGGACTATGCACAGAATTATTTAGTAGCTTCCGCCATCAGGATTCTACGCTATTTTACCGCAACCATAACCGTGTTTTTGCCTTCATTGTATATTTCGATAACAACCTTTCATCAGGAGATGATACCGTCAACGCTTGCAACATCAATAATCAGCAGTAAGGAAGGCGTGCCCTTCCCTACCTTTATAGAGGTTTTGATAATGCTGGGTTCATTCGAAGTTTTGCTGGAGGCAGGATTAAGGCTTCCGAGATCAATAGGTCAGGCACTTTCCATAGTGGGCGCACTCATAGTGGGCGATGCCGCCGTAAATGCAAGGGCAGTATCACCCGTTGTGGTAATTGTTGTTGCTCTTACCGCAATATGCGGATTTGTTGTGCCGAATCAGGATTTATCAAACGCACTCAGGCTTTGCAGGTTTTTTTTGGTATTGCTGTCCTCGGTATTAGGGCTTTTGGGAATGGCACTGGGAACCTTGCTTATTTTCATACACGAAAGCACGCTTTATTCATTCGGAGTACCCTATTTGGCGCCGTTTTCGTCAACGGAGGGTAAAGGCTTATTCGGTGATGCTGTTATAAGACCGCCGCTTTTTGTTAACAAAACAAGACCGGAAAACTTAAAAACCACCAATAAAAAGCGAAACGGATAAAGGGGTTGTTTTTAATTGACACTGATATATAAAATTCTTGTTCCCGCTATACTGGCTTTTGGCCTGACAGGTTGTAATATTTTACCCGTTAGGTCGGAAATAGCCGACCTTGAGCTTGTAAAAGTTGTCGGTATAGATAAATGCGAGGTTCATTCCGATAACAATGTTACCATGACAGTGGCAAGTATTAAGCAGCAGACAGGCGTCTCGGGCGGCGGAGGCGGGGAGGGACAATCAAAGTCCATCGTTCTTACGGGTGAAGCGCTGACCTTAACCGATGCAATGAGAAAATTACAGACTCACTATAATAAAATAATTTTTTTGGGTCATGCGGACTATTTTTTGTTAGGTGAAGAAGCAATTAAAGATGACTTTTATAAATACTATGACTTTCTGGAGAGAACATATGAGATAAGGCTTAACGCCAAGGTTTTTATAACCAAAGGGTGCAGTGCGAATGATATTTTATCTCAGGGCAGCAAGGGAGAGCTTCCTATCTCGGAACGCCTGGATAATTTGAGCAACGAAGGGTTTATTAACAGTCATTTAATAAAGGAAATGTCGGTAATTCAGCTTGAAAAGCATCTTGACAATCCGTATTCGGCGGTAGCAATACCTGCACTTAGTAAAGCTGATAATGAGTTTGATTTAATCGAACAGGAAAAAAAGCTTCAAACCGATGTTGAGGTTTACGGCTATGCGATTGTAAAGGATTTTAAACTTGTAGGTTATATTGACTGGGAGTTGGCGAACGGATACAATTTTATTAAAAATCAGGCCGACTATACGGTTTTTAATGTAACGGACCCCTCAGGGCTTTATGTGGCTTTAATTGTGGAAAACGCAAAAACTAAAATTAAGCCGAAGTTTTACGGCGATACTCTGGAGAGTGTAGATATAGAAATAAAGGTAAAAAGCAGTATTAATGAGCAGCAATCAAGACTTGATATAACAAAGGAACAAATAACAGAAGAAATGGCAGCCAAGCAATCAGAGATAATAAAACAGGAAATAACGAATGTTATCAAAACAGCCCAGGAGATGAATGCGGATTTTTTGGGTATCAGCGATGTTGTAAAAAGGAAAAACCCTTTAAAGTGGAACAGTATAAAAGACAATTGGGATGAAATCTTTCCTTTGATTAAATTTAATGTTGAGGTTGATTCACTGATTTATCATACTTTTGATGTTCGCTACCCCAGCGGCTATAAGGAGGAAAAGCAAAATTGACAGGTTTTTTCTTTGTTATAATTGCATTGGGAATATATGATTTATGGGCGATGCGCAAACGAAATATGAAAAAAGAAATTATTATATATTCTGTGCTCTCCGTAATGGTTGCGGCAATCGGTTTTTATTATTATCAAGACCCGCTGTCAAGAAGCTTTGCGGGCTTACTGCTTAATTTATTAGGTTTTAAGGAGTGATTGTATGCTGTCGGCAAGAGGAAAAATCTCTACAAGGCAATTATTCATAATATGTATTGTCGCAATCTATTCGCCGATAGTGCGCCTGTCGCCTTCGCTTGCAGCAAAATACGCAGCTCATGCGGGTTGGATAAGTTATTTGGTTTCCGCACTGATTTTCATACCGATGTTATATCTTCTTCAATCCGCATTTAATAAGGGAAATTGCAGTAACCTTTCCGAATTGTTTGAAAAGTCGGTGGGGAAAATTACAACTAAATGTATAATGATAATTTATCTGATCTGGCTTATGATTTTGCTTGCACTGTATACAAGGTATTACGCGTCAAGATTGATTGTTTCCATTAAGCCCGGTGCTAATCTTTCCCTTATTTCATCTCTCCTGCTTATTGTTGTATTTTTCGGGATTAAGGCAGGATTTGAAGCATTCGCAAGGTTAGCGGAGGTTTTTTTCAGCGTTTTTTTAATTATATTTGTTGTACTGTTTGCACTTTTGTTTAATTCTATCGATTATAATAATCTATACCCTGTAACGCATCATGATTTTATTCCGATTCTGAAGGGTACCTACCCCGTATTGGGGATATGGGGGTATATTATCTATGCGTTTTTTCTCGGTGACTATGTGAATGATAAAGAAAACATTAAATATATAGGCCTGCAGGCTACCGCATTTTCGACCGTTATCGGTCTTATGCTGGTTTTACTTACTATAGGTGTATTCAATGCAAGCGTTATAGAACGGTCAACCCTTCCGTTTTTTTCGGCGGTAAAAAGCGCGTCCGTTCTTAAAACAATTGAGAGAATGGAATCTGTCCTTGTCGCAATGTGGGTTTTTTCCGATTATTATATAATTTCGCTTTTTGTATTTATTATTCAGAATGTTTTAAAGTCGGTTTTTTCTTTGACCGATACCAAATCGCTGACCTCACCTTTACTTCTCTTCGCTTTTGTATTCTCTTTGTACTTTGCTCTCGGTTATTTTGAGCTGTCTGCATTTTCCGAAAAAATCGGGATTGCCATGAATATTTTAACTTGTTTTATTATACCGGCCATACTGATAGGAATCGGAAAGATAAGAAAGACGATCTAAAGACTGTTGAAAGTATTATCCGTTTATGTTATTATGAATATATGAAATAACAAAATCAAGCTATATGACTGCACCGAAAAGCCAATAGAACAGAGGGTGTATATGAAAAAATGCTTGCTTTATAATACGGATTTGAAGGTTTCAAATATTTGTCTCGGCACAACCGCCTTCGGTATTACAAAAAGTGTAGAGGAATCGTTTGAAATTTTAGACCTTTTTTTAGAGGGCGGCGGGAATTTTATTGATACTGCGAATGTGTACGGACGCTGGGGCAGTGACCGCGACAATAAAAGCGAACAGGTTATCGGCGCATGGCTTAAAGCGAGAAATGCTTATAAAGAAGTGGTTGTTGCCACAAAGGGCGGGCATTTTGACTTTGAAGCGCCTTCGGTATCGCGTGTTACCGAAGCCGATATACGCCGCGATCTTGACGAGAGCCTTGCGACACTCGGGCTTTCACGGATTGACTTTTACTGGCTCCACAGGGACAACCCCGACCTGCCTGTTGAGTATATTATAGACCTGATGGAAGCTCTGGTAAGTGAGGGCAAAATTCGCTTTTACGGTGCATCAAATTACCCTGCCCAAAGACTTTTTGCAGCGAAGGAATACTCCCGCCGAAAGGGATATGCGGGATTTTCCGCTGTGTCCAATCAGTGGAGCCTTGCGGGCGCAAATGTTAATTCCGACCCCGATCCTTCGACAGTAAGAACGGGTGCAGAGGAGTATCGTTTTCACCTTGAAACCAAAACGCCTTTGATACCCTATACCGCTACCGCAAGGGGATTCTTTGACAAACTATCCCGCGCTAAGCCCGAAATAACGGACGGAAAGATTTTGTCCGCTGACCTTCCCAGTCTAAGCGACAGGCTTAAAAATACATATCTGAATGAACGCAATCTGCGGATATATGAGGAGCTTGCCGTGATAAGTAAAAAGACCGGCTTTTCCGTTCAGGCTTTGTCGCTTGCATATCTTTTATGCCAGCCTTTTCAGGTTATCCCCATTACCTCCGTAAGCAATACGGCACAGTTTAAGGATATTTTTCATGCAAGCGATATTATACTCGAAAGCGGGATAATAGAGAAATATAAACCTCAGGAGTAACCGCATAGACCAAAGGGGTGAGGCGATATGATCGTTGGCGTAATGAGGGTAAAACTGTATGCGCCGTACATTCATTCACTTAAGGAAAAACGCATGGAGGTCAAAAGCCTGACCGCGAAGGTCGGCAACAAATTTAATGTTTCCGTCGCCGAGGTTGATGCACAGAACCTTCATCAGACAATTATTATTGCAATTGCCCTTGTATTTTCTGACGGAATGACGCCCGACAGCGTATGGGATTGTATCCTGAATTTTATCGAGGCAAACACCGAAGCGGAAATAACCGAGGTAAGCCGTGAAATCAGATAGCACATAAAGTTTTTAAGGCCGCGCCGACAAAAAGGGTGCGGTTTTTTGCTTTTGGAGGTGAAACATCATGCCGCCCCGAATATAAGTTTATTTCTTTACATATATTTCATTATAACAATTATTATCGGAGAAATATATGAACAGTGCTGTCGGGTTTATCGAAAAAATCATTGCCCTGATTAACGGGCTTGTGTGGAGTCCGTTTATGCTGACCGTCCTTTTGGGAACAGGTCTTTATTTTTCTGCACGGTCGGGGTTTATGCAAATCTTTAAGCTTAAGGCGATAATAAAAGAAATTGTTTCAAAATGCTTTAAAAAAACTCCGGGTGATGCGGACAGGGGGGCAATAACCCCGTTTCAGGCTTTGTCGACCGCGCTTGCCGGAACAATCGGCACGGGTAATATCGCGGGCGTTGCAACCGCCCTTACCATCGCGGGGCCGGGGGCAATTTTCTGGATGTGGGTTTCGGCATTGGTGGGAATGATGACAAAATATGCCGAAATCGTCCTTGCAATTAAATTCAGAAGGAAGAACCCTAAAGGGGAATGGATAGGAGGTCCGATGTTTTATATCGGAGAAGGGCTTAAAATGAAACATCTCGCTTTTATCTATGCTTTTTTAGGTGTTGTGGCTTCCTTCGGAGCGGGGAATATGGCGCAGTCGAACTCGGTATCCTCCGCTATGGAGGAGGCGTTCGGTATCCCGCCGCTACTGACCGGTATGTTTTTAGCGGTTTTTGTAGGAATTACGGTAGCGGGCGGAGTTAAAAAAATTGCCGCCGTTGCGGGAACGGTTGTACCTTTAATGTCCCTTTTTTATATGTTCAGTGCTGTTGTCGTACTGCTTATCAATATAATAAAAATCCCTGCCGCCGTCGCATTGATAATGAAAAGCGCCTTTACGGCCTCGGCGCCGGCAGGCGGATTTATGGGAGCTACGGTTGCGGCGGCGATAAGGAAGGGAACGGCACGCGGGATTTTTACAAACGAAGCGGGGCTCGGAAGCGCATCCATAGCGCACGCCTCGGCAGATACCGATCATCCATTCCGCCAGGGGCTTTGGGGAATTTTTGAGGTGTTTTTCGATACTATCGTAATGTGTTCAATAACGGCCTTTGCGATTCTTGTCACGGATAAATGGACGGAGGGGCTTACAGGAACCGCGCTGACGGTCAGCGCGTTTAATTCGGTTATTGACGGTTTGGGAAGCTATACAATCCCCGTATCGCTTTTGTTTTTTGCGTTCTCGTCTGTTTTGGCATGGGCGTTTTACGGCAGAAAATGCCTTGAATATATCGGCGGCGAACGATACGCCCGAATTTATTTGTTTGTTTTTATATCGGCAATAATAGCGGGCGCAACGGCAAAACTTGAGCTTGTGTGGGAACTGTCGGACGCCCTTAACGGGCTTATGCTTATACCCAACATAATCGGGCTGATCGGCCTTAGCGGAATCGTCGTAAGGGAAACAAGGGACGGACAAAAGCGAATAAGACTATAAAAAGGATAAGGCTTTTTTAAGCCTTACCCTATCTGTGCGATATTCAATAGTTTATCGAACTTTGATTGCTTACCGTATCATAAACTGTCAAGATTTTTTTGTCTTTGTGCGGTCTGTGCGTTTTTCTAATCGGCAGGGGCTGCTGAAAAACAGTGCAGAATGGACAAACTGAAGTAAAAGGCGGCATAGTCCGCCTTTTACCTTGCCCGAAGGCGTACAGAGGTACGCCGAGAGGTGAAGTTTGTTCATAGCACAAAGACAAATAAAAAGGAAAATTCGTTTATAACGAATTTTCCAACCTAAGCATAGCGAACTTTGATTATTTACCGTATCATAAATATAAATTGTCAAGATTTTTTTGTCTTTGTGCGGTCTGTGCGTTTTTCAGAAGCACCTATTTAATGCTGAGCATACGGGAGCTTGCTTTCGCATTTCCCGCAACGATTAAATGCTCATCCTTCTTGAAAACATATTCAACATTGGTAATCGGTATAATTTCTTCATTCTTTTTTATTGCAATAATATTAACATTATATTTTGACCGAACACCTATTTGTTTAATGCTTCTACCCACCCAGCTTTCCGGCGCCGCTATTTCAAAAATGGAAAAATCGCTTGTAAGCTGAATATAATCGAATACATTGCGGGCGGAATATTTGTTTGCAGCCCTTAGCGCAGCGTCCCGTTCGGGGTGAATGACCTCGTCAGCCCCGTTTCGGAGCAAAAACTTTTCGTGAATCGCCCTGTCGGCCTTTGCTACCACATACTTCGCACCCATATCCTTCAGTAGGGAGGTAATTTCGAGTGATGCCTGAAAATCATCGCCGATACACACAAAGCATGTGTCAAAATTACCTACCCCCAATGAGGCAAGCATTTTTTCATCCGTACAGTCCCCGATTTGAGCGCGCGTAACAATGGGGAGCAAATCCTGTATTTTGTCCTCTTCTTTGTCGACAATCATAACCTCGCTTCCAAACTCCGTCAGTCTGGTAGCAAGGTGTCTTCCGAAACGGCCCATACCGATAACCAAAATCGTTTTCATACTCTTCCTCCCTAACCGATAATAATCTTTTCCTCCGGATTTCTTGTATTCGATTTGCTGACGCGTGCCATTATCGCCATTGCGAGTGTCAGGCTTCCCACACGCCCGCTATACATCAACAGTATTATGATTATCCGTGACATTGTATTTAATTCGCGTGTTATACCCGTAGATAAACCGACCGTACCTATTGCCGAAAGAACCTCAAAGGCCGCATCCTTAATGGGCAGTCCCTGGGTAGTGATAAGCAAAAACACGCCTAAAATCGTCAGAAAAATGTATATGGTCGCACTGCAGTAAGACCGCTTTAATATGCTGGCATCCAATCTTCTGTGAAAAATATTTATGTCATCATTATTTCTGATGTAGGATATGGTTGCAAGCAGTATAACCATTACGGTAGTCGTTTTAATTCCGCCGCCGGTGGAACCGGGGGATGCGCCGATTAGCATCAGAAGCATTGACAAAACCGAACCGCCCTCGGAAAGCGAGGCGGTATCCACCGTGTTAAAGCCGGCTGTTCTCGGCGTAATCGACCCGAAGAGCGACACCATTACCTTGTCCGTAAAACTCATTCCCGCAAGAGTATTGCCGGACTCCATTATATAAAACAGTATTGCGCCGGCAAAAATTAAAGCCGCTGTCGACAGCAGTACAATCTTGGTATGAAGCTTATAGTAGGCATAACGGAGCCTGTGCTCCATAACATCATTCCAGACCACAAAACCAAGACCGCCGATTACAATCAGCGCCATTATCGTCAGATTGACCAATATATCGCTTCGATAGGGTATAAGCGAGGTATATGGGGCATATCTTCCCATCAGGTCAATCCCCGCATTGCAAAAGGCGGATATCGAATGAAATATCCCATAGTAAATACCTGTCAATACGCCCATCTGCGCACTAAAGCGAATCGCCAGCAGTATTGCGCCGATGCCTTCGAATATCACGGTACAAATTATTACCCGCCGAACAAGCCGCACGATGCCTCCTATTTGAAAGGCATTGACCGAATCAGCCAAAAGCCCGCGCTCCGCAAGACCGATTTTTCTTCGCGCCATCATTAAAAAGAGGGTCGCAACTGTCATAAAACCCAGGCCTCCGAGCTGTATAAGACATATAATTACAATCTGACCGAACAGACTGAATTGGGTGTAGGTATCAACCACAACAAGCCCTGTTACACAGGTAGCGGTAGTGGAAGTAAACAAAGCATCGATAAATGAAAGCGAATTTCCGTCCTTGCTTGCAATGGGCAACGCTAAAAAAATCGCGCCCAACAGTATAATGCCCGCAAAGCATATTGCAATTATTTGTATAAAGTTAATTCTTATTCTTTTAAGCAGCAACATATAAAAATCGTCCTCTCAAACACACATGAATCCGATTGTTATGCAAAAATATATTCCAAAAAGCGAAAAAGGCTTAAAATCAAGCCTTTTTAGTATCAACATAGCGTTGATGTTGTGGTTGCCGGACTAGGATTTGAACCCAGACAAACAGAGTCAGAGTCTGTCGTGCTACCCTTACACAATCCGGCAGTATTGAATTTTTCTTTTGTTTCTAAGGCAATTAAACCTCCAACTCAATTATTAAAGTATTATTCCCACCCACTGCGAAAAGATTATAACTCTTTTTTTCCGAAATGTCAACTGTTTATTATAAGTTTTCGTATTTTTTAATTCCAATTGAATTTTGGTATAAAATCATATATAATATGTCCATATTATAAACCTCTTGCGAAATCAATCTCAAAAGGTTTAACAAGATTCGGAGGTATGAAATGGTAACAAAGCAGGAACTTGAAAACAGGCTAAGCGCGCTTTGCTCCGCACTCGGCAACGATTGGGACACCGCCTTTATAATCAATAAAATTAACCAGTACTATCTTACGGGGACCATGCAGGACGGGCTTTTGGTGATAAAAAAGGACGGCACCGCAGCGTATTTCGTCCGAAGAAGTTTTGAGCGGGCAAGGGATGAAAGCCCCTTAGACAGCATCTACCCGATGTCGAGCTACAAGGATGCGGCGGCGATTATAGGCGGGGACTGCAAAACTACATATATTGAAGCAGAAACCATGACAATAGGTGCTCAAAAGAGGCTTGAAAAATACTTCTCATTCGATCGGCTGCTCCCGATTGAAAAAAGCATTATGAGCGTGCGCTCCGTAAAAAGCCCGTATGAAACAGAGCTTTTGGAGCACACGGGAAGACTTCACAACGACTTTCTTGTTAACATAGTACCCTCGTATTTAGAGGAGGGTATAAGCGAGGCGGAGCTTACGGGAAGGCTTTATCGAGCCCTGTTAACCCACGGGCATCAGGGGGTTGTGCGTTTCGGGATGTTTCAGACCGAGATGCCCTTCGGGCAGATAGGTTTCGGCGAAAACTCGCTTTACCCCACAAGCTTTGACGGTCCGGGGGGTATGAAGGGAATGAGCGCCGCCGTGCCCACAGTCGGAAGTCGCGAGCGTTTATTGAGAAAAGGGGATTTGGTTTTTATCGACTTTGCCTACGGCGTTGAGGGCTATCACACCGACAAGTCGCAGGTGTATATGTTCGGCGCAAAGCCGTCCGCCGAAGTTGAGACCGCACACCGAAGGTGTATTAATGTGCAAAAACAAACCGCATCTTTTTTGAAGGCGGGGAGTATTCCTTCGGACATATACAACAAGGTTATGGAAGGGCTTGACGATAATTTCAAAGAAAATTTTATGGGCTTCAAAAACAGACAGGCTAAATTTTTAGGTCACGGAGTGGGGCTTCAGGTTGACGAAACGCCTGTAATCGCAAACGGCTTTAACGAACCTCTTACCGAAAACACCGTAATAGCGTTGGAGCCGAAAAAGGGCATTGAGGGAATAGGTATGGTGGGCGTTGAGGATACATATATCGTAACAAAGGACGGCGGAAGGTGCATAACGGGCGGCGGTTGCGACATAATAGTGAAGCTGTGACCTTGGGCATTATCTGCCTTAACAAATCTTTACAAAAGGAAGTATCTTAAATGTATGAAATGGATGTAAAAGCTTTTTGGGAAGAAAACAGCAAGTGTTTTGAGCCGTTTTCGACAAACAAGCCCAGAGTTCCCATGAATTTTTGGCTTGACGACCATTTTTTGCTGGAGTACATGAAGCTGCCGTCCACACTTAAATATTACAATGACGCGGCCTATCGCAGAGAGGTTAATACCCGTTTCAACGACGAGATGGAAAGGCTTTTGGGCAGGCGTTTTATAAACGAGGAAATCTATCCCGAAAAAGACCCCGTGCGTTTTGAGTGCATTATGGGGGCACATTGGGAGCTTTCGGAGGGCGGTACGCCGTGGCTTGAGACCGATGTGAAGGATATTGAGGATGTTAAGGCGCTTATTTATAAGTATAAAAAGCTGGATATGAAAAAAGCGGCTTTCCCCGAAGGGTGGCAGGAATCAAGAGAGCAGTATGAGAAGACAACGGGTAAAAAACTGCGTTTAGGCGGGGGCGGCTCCAGAGGACCGGCAACAATGGCAACCAGTATTCTCGGCACGGAAAACACCTGTATTTTTATTATGGAAGAGCCGGAGATAATGGACGAATTTTTTGCGTATTTGGCGCACAAGCTTATAGAATACCATAATGTGCTTATGGAAGCTACGGATAATACGGATAACAGAAATGGCTATAACATAGCGGATGACAACTGTTATCTTTTCCCGCCCAAGCATTACGAAAGATTTTGCGCGCCTGTTTTGGAAAAACTGTTTAAGGAATTTTCTCCGAAGCCATGTCACAAAAGGCGTCAGCATTCCGACAGCGATATGGGCCATTTAATGGGTATACTGAACGACCTTGGCGTAAACACCGTTAATTTCGGCCCCAATATTCATCCGGGCGACATAAGAAAAGCAATGCCAAAGGCGGTAATCGAGGGCCAGATGCCCCCGTTTACTTTAAGAAACAGCGGGCCTGATGAAATCATAAATATTGTAAAGCGTGATATTGAAGCCGTGGGCGGTGACGGCGGCCTTGTGGAGTGTACCGCCGGAAGTGTTGCGGGCGGAACGCCGATAGAAAACATCTTGGTATATATGTGGGCGGTAGAACAATACGGAAGGTATTAAGGAGAAATTACTATGGATTGGCATGCAAAATGGATATGGGACAGCGGTGAGGAAAAGCCGAGAAACAAATGGCTGTGCTTCAGGAGGAATGTAACGATTAACGAAAAGCCGCAAAGCGCCTGCCTGCATATTACGGCGGACAGCCGCTATGAATTGTATGTCAACGGGGCAAGAATCGGCAACGGCCCTGTAAGAAGCTGGCCTTTTGAGCTTTCATACGATACATATAACCTTACGGATATGTTGACAACGGGCGTTAACTGTATTGCTGTTTTCGTAACGCATTACGGAACCTCGACAATGCAGTACTGCCTCGGAAGAGGCGGCATGATAGCGCAGCTTGATTTGGTTTACGGTAGCGGAAGCAAACAGACGATCGGTACCGACCGAAGCTGGAAATGCAAGGAGCACGACGGATATCAAAGAAACTCGTTGCGCATCAGTCCGACGCAAGCGTGGATGGAGATTTTTAATGCGAATAACTCTTTGTGGGATTGGACTTTACCCTGCTATGACGATACGGCGTGGGAAAACAGCCGGGAAATCGGAGCGTGCGGTATTAAGCTGTGGGGTATGCCTGTTCCGAGGGATATTCCTTTTTTGAGGGACGAGCCCGTTTATCCGAAAATGGTTGAGGGAATGCGCATTGTAAAGCCTGTGGGCCAGGTCGTTTCCGTGGATATGCAGGAGATTTTCACCGGAGAGGTTGACGACAGGGTAAAAAAGAATATACTCGGATATTTTTGCACAGTTATCCGGTCGCCTGAGGATATGCGGGCTAAAATTCATTTCCCCATATTCAAATGGATGGGGATATTCGGGCGGTTCAAGCTGAACGGACAAGTGTACGAGCCCGATTCCGAGCCTTGCACGGTGGAGGTTTCGCTTCAAAAAGGCGATAATCTTTTTATAATGGATATAAGCGGCATTTACCGCGATATTCTTGTGCATATGTGTATCGAAGCCGAGGCGCCCGTAAGCTTTCGCTCGCCTCTCGGCGGAAACGGCGGGTTTATCTGTGTCGGGCCTTTTGAATGCAAACCGATTTTGCAGATCGGTGAAAATATTGATTTTTCCGTTGATAAGGAAAACGCCGATTATAAAAAATTTTGGGATATAGAAAGCGAATACGAACTGAAAGATTTTGCCGATTACATAAAATATGTACCCTCCGACCATGTATGCAGTGAAAATATTATGACAATTATGATCTGTCAAAATGTTATTTCCGCAAGCCCCGTATCTTATGATATGCAAAATATGATTATCCCCAACGACAGCTTTAGCTTAATAGAGCCGCGTAGTGGCGGCGATACGGAAATAATCGTTGACATGGGCAGGGAGGTTTCGGGCTATATTGAATTTGATATAGATGCGCCAAAGGGGACGATTATAGATTTTTGCTTTACAGAGGCAATGCAGGGCGGCGAGCCCGAATATATGAATAAAATGTTTAACACCATGCGGTATGTAGCGCGTGAGGGCAGGCAAAGCTACCGCTCGGTGATAAGAAGGGGGTTTAGATATATAGTCATCGCCCTGCGCAATTATAACAGGGCTGTGCGCTTTTACCGCCTGCACACAAATCTCAATACATATCCCGTAGCCGAATTAGGAAGTTTCAAATGCTCAAACGGCAGGATGAACGAACTGTGGGAGATGTCCAAGCACACCACACGCCTATGTATGGAGGACACCTTTGTAGACTGCCCCTCATACGAGCAGAATTTCTGGCTTGGGGACACAAGAACGGAATCCCTGGCTAATTATTACGCCTTCGGCGCTTATGATATTGTCAAACGCTGTTTAAAGCTTGCGCCAAAATCCCTTTTCAGGAGCAAATTGCCCGAATCACAGGGACCGGGGGCTTTCAGAAATATTTTACCCGCATGGTCATTCTTATGGATAATGGCGTGCAGGGAATATTATGAATATACAGGCGACAAGGAATTGTTGGCGGAAGTGTTCCCGCACCTTATGGTTACTGCCGAAAACTGCCGCAATTATTATATTAATGAACAGGGCTTATTCCAAATCAATGCATGGAACCTTCTTGAGTGGGCAAAAATGGACACCCCCGGAGCGGGTGTGATATCACATCAGAATATGGAGCTGTATAAGGCTTTGACGGATATTGCGTACATAGCCGAACAGCTTAATAAGAATACCGAAAAAATATGGCTTACGGATTTTGCAAACAAGCTCAAAAAGGCAATAAACAAATACTTGTGGGATGAAGATAAGGGCCTGTACTTTGACTGCATTCATTCAAACGGAGAAAAATCAAAAATATACAGTATTCAGACCAATATCATGGCGTATTTGTGCGATTGTATCGATGAAACACGGACAGAGCGCGTTGAAAAATACATCACTGATTTATCCGAGGGGAAAGCATGGATAGGAAGCCCTTTTATGACATTCTTTCATTTGGAAGCCTTATTTAAGGCGGGTGTTGCGGGTGAGGCCATATTAAATTATATGGATGACTGCTGGGATGAAATGCTGCGCGAGGATGCGACCACCTGTTGGGAAACATTTAAAAATACGAGAAGCCGCTGCCATGCATGGTCAGCCGCACCGGCATATATTCTGAGCGCATTCGTATTGGGCATAAGGCCAGCCAAACCGGGTTGCAGCGAAGTAATGGTTGATTTTGATACAAGCGGTCTTAGTTGGGCAAGAGGCTCAATTCCGACGCCTTTGGGAAGAATCGATATTAACTGGGAGGTAAAGAATCAAAGCATAACCGTAAATATCCGCGGACCCGAAAATATCCGTTACATAATCGGGAATAAAGTGAAAATACATAACAACACAAAAATATTGATAAACGGGCAGGAGATAGCCGTCTAAACAAACGCCGTACAATCTAAAAGTCAGGTTGTATGGCGTATACTATTTTAGCCTGTTGTTGACAGCTTAGACGGTTTTTTCATCCCTTACTGCCGCGAAGGTTCGGATTTTACCCCGTGTTACTACCATACCAATACTGTATAAAGCTTCCGTGAATGGTAAGAATCGTGCTTTGACATAGGTTGTCGGCTGTTGTATAATCTACGCAGGAGGTTGTTTTTCTCAAGGGGGAGAAAGTATGAGAAAGATAATCAGAATGCTAACAGCCGCATTAACCGCTTTAGCGCTTATAGCAGCGCCGTCCGCGGTTTTCGCGGCAGAGTACCCGATTGTAAAGCTGGGTAGCACGGGACCGGATGCGGCGGCGGTACAGAGCCTGCTCAACGACCATGGCTTTAACCTTACGGTTGACGGGAAAATCGGTTCGGCAAGCGTAGCCGCCATACGGGCGTTCCAAAGCGCAGCCGGCATTACACCCGACGGAATTGCGGGCGGAGCTACTCTTGAAAGGCTTACACTGACATTAAGGTACGGCTCAAGGGGGAGGGGTGTCCCCGCGCTTCAATACCTGCTTAAACAGAAGTGGGGATTTGGAGTAAGCATTGACGGTATTTTCGGTTACGGCACCGAGACGGCGGTTAAAAGCTTTCAGAGCAATGCGGGGATTGCAAGCGACGGAATAGTCGGACAGACGACATGGAAAAACCTGTTTTCATCCGCAACTCCGAAGCCGACACCGAAACCGACAGACAAGCCGTCACAAAAGGCCTCCGACATTGCAATAGCGAAAGCGAAATCCCTGTTAGGCTCAACCGCATACTATGGATATTGCCAAAGATTTGTCCGCATATCCTTTGAAGCGGCCGGAATAATGGGGTACGCATCAACAGCCAATGAGGCATGGAGCAAGTGGGGTGTATCCACCTCATCCAATAACATTCCCAAGGGCGCAATAGTGTATTTTAATACCTCGTCAAGCGGCCATGCGGGAATTTATATGGGAGACGGAAATGTAATACATGCGGTTCAAACCGTAAAAATTGAATCCTTTGAGGCGCTAAAGGCGAAATACGGCTATAAAGGCTGGGGATATCAGGGCGGTGTAAATCCGAACCTGTAAGAAAAGCACTTAAAATAGTTTAAAAAACCGCTTCGGGCAATAGTGTCCGAAGCGGTTTTTTCCTTTCTGAACTTAAGGTTTAAATTTAACAAACAGCACGCCGAGGTCGTCGTGCCCTACAATCCTGTTCGGCTTGGCTTATCCGGTCCAATCAATATTTTCGCTGTATTTTAATATAAAATATATGTAAATTTTTATAGACATTAAAAAATTTTTATGATAAAATAAATGCAAATTAAGGAAATAAAATCCAATAGGCTTTATAGAGTTATATTTATTGAATTGATTGAAGAAAATTATAATAATCTCGTAAATTGTATAGCGACAGTGTTGTTTCGGTGAAAATAAAAACTTTAAAAACAGAGGATGTGGATGCCGTATGAAAAGGTATGTTTATTCACTATTGGGTTTATCTCTAATCGCCGTATTGCTTTTATTCCATCAGAATTCGGTAAGAGCCGCGCCGGGGGGCGACATCTTTGCTTATACCATAGATAAAGGCGCGGCAACCATAACCGCTTGTTCCCCGGCGGCAAACCGGATCAATCACTATCCCTGAAAATTTAGAAGGCTATACCGTTATAGCCATAGCCGGCGGCGCTTTTTCGGGTTGCTCCGGCTTGACAAACATAACCGTACCGAGCAGTGTGACAAAAATAGAAAGCGGCGCTTTTTCGGGTTGCAGCGGTCTTGTCAGCATAACCCTGCCGTTTGTCGGTTCGGCCGCATATCTGGACGGAACACCCGATGCGCTGTTTGGTTATATATTCGGAAGCAATGAATATACCGGCTCGGTATCGGTATATCAGTATTACTCAATTATACAAAATGCACGCTACTATTTACCCGCAAATCTCAAAAATGTCACTATAACCAACGCAACTCAAATTCCCTTCGGTGCATTTTACAACTGTAATATGTTAACGGGCATCAATATACCCGATACCGTTACAAGTATCGGTGGCGATGCATTCTTTTGCTGCAGCGGTCTAACCGGTATTACTATTCCGAGCACAGTTACAAGCATTGGTGATAGTGCTTTTTGGGGTTGCAGCGGTCTAACCGGCAGCATTACCATTCCAAACGGTGTTACAAGCATTGGTCGTGAAACTTTTATGGACTGCAGAGGTCTCACTCAAATCAATATACCCAACACGGTTACAAGCATTAGTGATAGCGCTTTTTGGGGTTGCAGCGGTCTAACCGGCAATATTACTATCCCAAACAGTGTTACAAGCATTAGTGATTTCGCTTTTTGGGGTTGTAGCGGTCTAACCGACATCACTGTTCCGAACAGCGTTGTCAGTATCGGAAGCAAGGCTTTTGGAGGTTGTAGCGGTCTGACTGAAATAACTCTGCCGTTTGTCGGCTCGGCCGCAAATAAGGACGGAACGGCCGATGCGGTGTTTGGTTATATATTCGGAGGCATTGAATATACCGGCTCGGCACAGGTACTTCAGTATTACGGCTCCTCACAATATGCGTACTATTATATTCCCGCAAATCTCAAAAATGTCACTATAGTAAGCGCAACTCAAATTCCCTACGGTGCATTTTCCAGATGTAATATGTTAAAGGAAATCACTATACACAACACAGTTTCAGGCATTGGCGGCTATGCTTTCTATGAATGTAGCGGCCTTACCGGTATAACTATTCCAACCACAGTAACAAGCATTGGCGGTCGTGCTTTTCAAGATTGCAGCGGTCTAACCGGTAGCATTACCATACCAAACGGTGTTACAAGCATTGATAATAACACTTTTACAAACTGTACAGGCCTAACCCAAATCACAATACCAAACAGCGTTACATATATAGGAGAAGAAGCTTTTCGGAACTGTAGCGGCCTTACGGGTATCACTATACCGGACAGCGTTACCGGTATTGGCTACGGCGCTTTTTTGGGTTGCAGCGGTCTAATCGGCAACATTACCATTCCAAACGGTGTTACAAGCATTTTAGATTACACTTTTGCGGATTGCAGCAGTCTAACCGGCATCACAATACCAAACAGCGTTACCAAGATTAGCTATAAAGCTTTTGCGGGTTGCAGCGGTCTAACCGACATCACTGTACCGGACAGCGTTTCCAGTATTGGCATGAGTGCTTTTTCTGGTTGTAGTGGTCTGACCGAAATAACGCTCCCGTTTGTCGGCGCGGCCGTAAATAAGGACGAAACGCCCGATGCGCTGTTTGGATATATCTTTGGAAGCCAATACTATGACGGTTCAGCATTGTCATATCAGTATTATTGTTTGGGCGATTATTCAACCTATTACATTCCTGCTAATCTTAAAAAGGTTACAATAACCAACACCACAAATATTCCCTACGGTGCATTCTCCGATTGCCGATTATTAACAAGCATATCAATTCCGGAAGGTGTGACAACAATACGACAGTCAGCGTTTGACACTTGTTTCGGTCTCACCGAATTTACAGTACCCGACAGCGTCACTCAAATAGAACCCGCTGCGTTTAATGGTTGTAAAGAGTTAAAAACTATAACAGTTCCCGACAGTGTCACGATCGGAATTAATGCCTTTAGCCGATCCACCACCGGAACGCTGATTATTTCAAATAATAGCGGGGCGATAGCTGATAATTATTTAAGCGGCAATAATTATTTTGATAAAGTATTTATCTCGGACGGTATTTACTATATCGGAAAGGAAGCTTTCTATAATTTAGATAAGCTAACCACAGTAATAATCCCACAAACCGTCTCAAAAATCGGTGATAACGCTTTTACGGGCACCGCGTGGCTTACCAACCACCCGTCAACTTTTGTTGCGGTCGGCAAAGGTGTTTTGGTAAAATATAAAGGAAGCGCGAATGAAGTTTTAATCCCCGATACCATCGGATTTATTGCGGGGCATGCTTTTTCAGGGAATAGTGTTTTAAGTATTATTGTTTCAAACTCAACAACCGAGATCGGGCAGTGCGCATTTTCGGGCTGTGCCCAGTTAACTGAAATAACAATCCCGCTAACCGTCGCGAAAATCGGTGAAAATGCGTTTTTTGATTCACCCTATGTGGTTATTAAGGGATATACAAATTCGGTTGCGCACAAATACGCTTTGGATAATTTGTTATACTTTTCATCCATCGGAAATGCCGATAATGTTGCGCTTGAAATAAACAGCACGGTTCAAGCCTTGGAAGGTTTGTTGGTTATAAGCTGTAGGATGAATAAGGCGGTTTCGGGTTGTTTCATTCTGTGCGCCTTATATAACGCCGACAATAAATTGATAGCCTGGAAAGTCATACCGTCGGATGAGACTCTGTCATATTTTGAAACGGTTTTTCAGCAAACCGATGATACACATTCAGTGAAAATAATGGTTTGGGACAGCATAGACAATTGTAAAGCCATTACAAATACCGAAGCTAAAACGATACAGTAATGCTTTTTGCGCAGGAGAATTGACAGCTTTATAAACCTCATAAAAAATGCAGACGGATTTAATCTGTCTGCATTTTAAACATATTCATATTTTGCTAAACACGGATGATTCCCGCTGTTTTATTTTGCATATTCGATTGAACGAAGCTCTCGGATTACATTAACCTTAATCTGTCCGGGATACTCCATTTCGCTCTCGATTTTCTTTACTATATCCCTTGCGAGAAGAACCGTTTCTTCATCAGTAACGCTTTCCGGCTTAACCATTATGCGAATCTCACGCCCTGCCTGAATAGCAAAGGATTTCTCAACCCCTGTAAAGGAGCTAGCAATTTCCTCAAGCTTTTCAAGGCGCTTGATGTATGTTTCGATATTTTCACGCCTTGCGCCGGGTCTTGCGGCGGAGATTGAATCTGCCGCCTGAACCAGACAGGCAACAAGCGTAGTAGGCTGAACATCGCCGTGGTGTGCCATAATGGTATGAATAATTTCATCATTTTCTTTGTACTTTTTCGCAAGGTCGGCGCCAATCGTAACATGGGAGCCCTCGACCTCATGGTCGACCGCCTTACCCAGGTCGTGCAAAAGGCCCGCTCTTTTTGCGAGGGCGATATCCGCACCAAGCTCTCCTGCCATAATTCCCGCAAGATGCGAAACTTCGATAGAGTGATTTAACACATTCTGACCATAGCTTGTCCTGTATTTAAGCTTTCCGAGAAGTCGCACAATTTCAGGATGAAGCCCGTGAACTCCTGTTTCAAAGGTTGTATGTTCACCCTCCTGCTTTATGATGTTTTCGACTTCCTTGCGGCTTCTTTCAACCGTTTCCTCAATTCGGGCGGGATGAATTCTTCCGTCCGTGATAAGTTTTTCAAGGGTAAGCCTTGCAACCTCTCTTCTTATCGGGTCAAAGCCGGACAGAATAACCGCCTCAGGTGTATCGTCGATAATAAGGTCAATGCCCGTAAGTGTTTCAAGCGCACGAATATTCCTTCCCTCACGCCCGATAATTCTACCCTTCATCTCGTCGTTGGGAAGAGGAACGACCGAAACGGTAACCTCGGCGGAGTGGTCGGCGGCACAGCGCTGTATAGCGCCGGCAACGATTTCCTTTGAGCGTTTTTCCGCATCTTCCTTCGCCTTATCCTCAATATCCTTAATCATAATTGCGGCTTCGTGGCGAACCTCGTTTTCGATTTTTTTAAGCAAATAATCCTTTGCCTCTTCGGCGGTAAACCCCGAAATTTTTTCAAGAAGCTCAATTTGCTTGCGGTGCGTACCCGCAATGTCTTCAAGCTTTGCATCAAGCTCCCTGCTCTTTTTTGCAAGATTTTCTTCTTTTTTCTCGATATTTTCGATTTTACGGTCAATAGCTTCTTCTTTTTGCTGAACTCTGCGTTCCTGTCTTTGCATTTCGATTCGACGCTCTTTTATTTCCTTTTCTATCTCCGCTCTTTGCCGGATAGCGTCTTCTTTTGCCTCAAGCAACACTTCACGCCTTTTGTTTTCGGCCGCTTTTTCGGCATCGCTTATTATTTTTTTAGCTTGTTCTTCAGCCCCGCCGATTTCTGCTTCTGCAATTTTTGTTCTATATGCAATTCCTAAACGGAATGAAACAGCCGCAGCAACAATAATAAGAACAACAGCAACAATAAGGATTATGACTTCAATAGTGTCGATATGTAACACCTCCTGAATATATTTTAAGTCATGTTATAGTACTTTAATCTGCGTAATTTTACGCACTACAAAAAATAAATCCCGCCCTTATTTATTTTTTCGCATAAATCCCCGCCGTATGCGGAGATACTATTACAAATAAAGAACTTTAGCCGCCGTATTCGGATGAGTATTCGACAGCCCTTTTTTAACTTACGGAAAATTACGCGCTCCGCCGAACTTAACCCGCGGCGGAAGGATGCGTTTCGGGAAATGCTACGCGCCGAAACGCATTTTAATTATAACATAACACATTATTATTTTAATATTTTTTGTCGATATTGTCAAGTTTATTTTTTCTTGACTTTTAAAGGTGTAATTGTTATAATTATTTGGGTTTGAATAAAGTTTGGCAATTTATTTGCAAATTAAGGAGGTAAAGCAAAGATGTCTAATGCAGTAGAAATCAGATGGCACGGTCGCGGCGGACAGGGCGCCAAAACGGCTTCGCTGCTGCTTGCCGACGCTGCTTTTAACACCGGCAAGTATGTTCAGGGGTTTCCCGAATACGGACCGGAGAGAATGGGGGCTCCCATAACGGCATACAACAGAATTTCGGACGAAAAAATTACCGTTCACAGTAATATATATAATCCGCAATTTGTAGTGGTTGTCGATGACTCGCTTCTTGAATCCGTTGATGTTACAAAGGGTCTAAAAGAGGACGGAGCGATTATTATCAATACAACGAAGTCGCCTGAGGAGATTAAGTCCTTGTTGAAGGGATACAGCGGAAGGATTTTCACCATTGACGCAAGGAAAATCTCCATGGAATGTCTCGGCAAATATTTTCCCAATACGCCCATGCTTGCGGCGGTCGTGGTTGTAAGCAAAGTTATGCCCGTTGAGGATTTTATAAAGGACATGGAAGAATCCTATGCCCATAAATTCGCCTCAAAGCCCCAGGTTATCGAGGGGAATATGGCTGCTTTAAGAAGAAGCGTAACGGAGGTGCGGTCGATATGAGAAGAAAATTAAAATTAAGCCTTGACAGCGATGTTACATGGAAGGAAATTTCACCCGGCGGAGTAATTTCCGAGGCGGGCAACGCCGAAAAGTTTAAAACCGGCGACTGGCGCTCGATAAGGCCGGTGTGGATTGTTGAAAAATGTACTCAGTGCATGCTCTGCTTCCCCGTATGTCCGGATTCGTCAATTCCGGTTGATGCGGAGGGCAAGCGTACGGAGTTTGACTTTGACCACTGCAAGGGCTGTGGCGTATGCGCACAGGTTTGCCCGTTCGATGCGATAGAGATGACCGAAAACTAAAGGAGGAGAAACAATGGCTAAAAGAGACAGATTAAGCGGTAATGAAGCGGTTGCGGTTGCAATGCGGCAGATTAACCCCGATGTTGTTGCCGCTTTTCCCATAACGCCTTCCACAGAGGTTCCGCAGTATTTTGCGTCCTTTGTCGCAGACGGAAAGGTTGACACCGAATTTATACCCGTAGAATCGGAACATTCGGCAATGAGCGCATGTATCGGCGCACAGGCGGCGGGTGCAAGAACGATAACCGCAACCTCGGCAAACGGTCTTGCGCTTATGTGGGAGATGCTTTACATTGCGGCGTCCTCGCGCCTTCCCGTCACGCTTGCGGCTGTAAACAGGGCGCTATCAGGGCCGATTAACATTAACAATGACCACTCGGATACAATGGGTGCGCGGGACTCCGGCTGGATTCAGCTTTACGGCGAAAACAATCAGGAAGCTTATGACAACCTTATTCAGGCGGTGAAAATAGGCGAGCACCCCGATGTAATGCTTCCCGTTATGGATTGCTATGACGGGTTTATAACATCACACGCGGTTGAAAATATTGAGCTTTTGGAGGATGACGAGGTTAAGGCTTTCGTCGGCGAGTACAATCCCGACTTTTATCTTAACGACCGTGAAAACCCGATTTCGGTGGGACCGCTTGACAGCGTTTCCCACTATTTCGAGCATAAGAGGCTTCAGGCCGAGGCAATGAAAAACGCAAAAAAGGTTATTTTGGAGGTTGCCGCAGAGTTTGAAAAGCTTACGGGCAGAAAATACGGCCTTTTCGAGGAATATATGATGGAGGATGCCGAAATTGCGATTGTTGTTATAAACTCCACCGCTGGAACGGCAAAGGAGGTTGTAAAAAGCCTTCGTGCAAAGGGTGTCAAGGCAGGGCTTATTAAAATAAGGGTGTACCGCCCCTTCCCGGTTGACGAGATTGTAAAGGCTCTGAAAAAGGTTAAGGCTCTTGCGGTTTTGGACAAGTGTGACAGCTTTAACGCGGCGGGCGGTCCGCTTTTCACCGATGTGACAAGTGCATTGTACGGCAGGGCGGACGGAATTAAGGTAATAAATTATATATACGGGCTTGGCGGACGGGATGTTAAAACTGATGATATCGAAAAGGTTTACGAGCGCCTTGCGGACATAGCAAAGACCGGTAGCGTCGGAGAGATTTACAACTACTTCGGCGTAAGAGAATAGGGGGAGGATATTATGGCTTATAATTTAAAGGAAGCGGTTAAACGCCCTGAAAGGCTTACGGGCGGTCACAGAATGTGCGCAGGTTGCGGAGCTCCCGTTGTTGTGCGCACGATTTTGCGCGCGATAAAACCTGAGGACCATGCGGTTATCGGAAGCGCGACCGGATGTCTTGAGGTTTCGACATGTCTTTACCCCTATACGGCGTGGAAGGACAGCTTTATTCACTCGGCATTCGAGAATGCGGGTGCGACGATTTCCGGCGCAGAGGCTGCATACAATGTAATGAAGAAAAAGGGTAAAATAAAGGGTGATATAAAATTTATCGCCTTCGGCGGCGACGGCGGAACCTATGATATAGGGCTTCAGTCATTGTCCGGCGCAATGGAAAGAGGGCATGACATGGTTTATGTATGCTATGACAACGGTGCATACATGAACACGGGTATTCAGCGTTCGTCCGCAACGCCGACCTTTGCCGACACGACGACCTCACCTGCGGGGAGCGTTATCCCCGGCAAGACCCAGCTTAAAAAAGACCTTACGCTTATTATGGCTAATCATAACATTCCCTATGTTGCACAGTCGGCACCGATCGGCAATTTCAAGGACCTTCATGAGAAGGCCGAAAAGGCAATATACACCCCCGGCGCCGCATTCTTAAATGTTATGGCTCCCTGCCCGAGGGGCTGGAGGTATGACACTCCGATGCTTATGCAGATTTGCAAGCTTGCTGTTGACACATGTATATGGCCGCTTTTCGAGGTTGAAAATGGTAAGTATAAGGTTAATTACAAGCCTAAGAACAAACTTCCCGTTGAGGAATTTTTGAAGGTTCAGGGAAGGTTCAGGCACATGTTCAAAAAGGGCAACGAGTGGATGATTGAAAAGTTCCAAAAGGATATTGATGAGAAGTGGGAAATGCTTCTTAAACTTGAAGGCTGATATAAAAACCGGGGTGCGAAATACTTTCGCACCCTGTTTTCGTATTGTGCTGACAAATTCCATCTAAATAAAAAACTAAAACCTTCTATCACGGATTTTAACTCTGCAATAGAAGGTAAATGTTTATTTATTCGCTTATTTCTAATCCTTATTCGGTGGTAAACGGAAGCAGGGCAACATGCCTTGCACGCTTTATCGCAAGCGTCATCTGCCTTTGATGCTTTGCGCAGTTTCCGCTCATTCGCCTCGGAACGATTTTTGCGCGTTCGGTTAAAAATCGGCGAAGCTTGGCAACATCTTTGTAATCGATGTGCTCAACCTTGTCAATGCAGAATTGGCAGCTTTTTTTGCGCGCCTTTCTGCGCATAGGCCTGTCGCTTTTTTCAGCCATTATATAATTACCTCCTTGAATTGTTGATTAAAAGTTGCCGAATCTATTTCGGCGTTTTTGGAACTAAACGATTAAAACGGAAGGTCGTCGTCGGTATCGACCGTTTCAAAGCCGCTGCCCATAAGCTGGGCGGAGCTTTCGATATCATCCCGTGGTATTTGCGGATTTACACCGCCTCCGGGCCTGTCACCGCAGAAATTAACCTCGTCCACAACAACCTCGGTTGCATAGTGCTTGACGCCGTTGTTGTCGTCCCAGGTTCTCGTCTGAAGACTTCCGACCACATTCATCATTTGACCCTTAACGAAGTATTTAGAGATAAACTCTGCGGATTGCCGCCAGGCGACAACATTGATAAAATCCGTCTGCTTTTCACCTTCCGCATTCTTAAACCGTCTGTCCACAGCCAGTGAAAACGAGCATACCGGAACATTTGAAGTGGTATATTTAAGATCCGGCGATTTTGTTAAGCGCCCCATTAAAATAACCTTGTTAAGCATAACGACACCCCTTATTCCTCGTCTTTCCTGACAATAATCGAACGAATGATACCGTCGGTAATTCCGTAAACCCTGTCAAGCTCTTTCGGAAAATCGGGTTTAGCTGTGAAATTAACAAGAACATAAAAGCCTTCGTTTTTATCATCTATCGGATAGGCAAGACGGCGTTTACCCCAGACATCAACGCTTTCGACCTCTCCTGCCGATGCGATGAGTGATTTAAACTTTTCAACAATCTCGTTTGTCTCTTCCTCGCTTTTGTCTTTGTCGATGACGAAAATCGTTTCGTACTTGTTGATATGTTCAACCATTTTTTACACCTCCTTTTGGACTTTGGCGCATACTTTATATATGCGCAAGGAATCAGAACTTAATTATACTGTATAGTGTGGGAAATGTCAACATTTTTGTTAAAAGTAAGTTCAAAACTTTTTTATTAGGTAAAACACAGGCTGACGACACCTGTTAATGTCGTCAGCCTGTGTTCAATTTATATTATCTCTATTTGCGACCAATCTGAATCTCTGAAATATTGGTCCATGTGTTTTTAGTGTTCTTATAGCCGGTAACCCTCAGATAACGCGCGGTTTTCGCCGGGAACTCATACCTTTCGAGACCTGAATTGAAGCCACTTGACTGGAAGCCGGCGATCGGAGTGAATGTCTTGCCGTCCGTTGAGGCCGACAGTGAGAAAATCATAATACGCTGGTCTCCGCCGCCCCAGGCGATTGCAACACAGTCAATCGTCTTTTCGCTTCCAAGGTCAAAGTCAATATTGCAGGGAGCTTCACCGGTACTCCAGTTAGTCGAGGGGTCATTGTCAAACATACTCGTTACCACCAAGGATTTCTGCCCCGGTTTATCAGCTTTTGCGCTTACTATCGGATATACCTCCGAAAGCGGTTTTTCATCAACCGTAACATATTCTTCGATTATTATGTCGCCTTCCTTATATTCCGGTCTGGGCATGGGCGTTGCGGCGGGAATTTTATCGTCCGGCTTGTTGGATGCCAGTATAACCGTATTTGTTGTTCCCGACCACTGCACAGCCGCACCCAATGATTCCGAAATAAAGCGTAAAGGCACCATTGTGCGGTCATTATGCGTAAACGGAGCCACATCAAGTGTAAGAGGCTGACCGTTTAGCTTTGCCTCCGTGCTTCCGATTGTAAGGGTTATTGTGGTATTGCCCTTGGTTGCGGTTACCGTGCTTGTTGCTTCATCCCAGTCAACTGTTGCGCCCATAATCTCAAATATCGCACGCATAGGCACCATTGTACGGTCGTTTCTAATCATTGCCGGCGGGTCAAATGCCTGCAACTTTCCGTCAATGGTGATGTTTATCTTGTCATCCTTGGCATACCCGTCCCAACCATTCGGGATAGGCAGAGCCATGTTTTTCCAAAGAGCTCTTTTGTACTCGCGCATTTCGGGATTTGTGTGCTGCCAGTCGTCGGGAGCCGGGAAGACGAAATTACCGTTACCGCTTCCGAAAATCAGGTCACCCGTTATGGGGTTGATGAACAGTGCACCGGACATATAAATGCGCGGTGCGTTCATGGTAATATCCTCCCACGCACAGGCTGTAAAATCCTTGTTAAGCCGTCCCCGGTAAATCATGGGAGCTCCGCCGTGTGCCATAAGCACATAAACGAGATACGGATCGTGGTAATCCGCAACAAGCTTTTTAACGCCCCATGCCGGAGGGAATACGGTTGAGTATGGCTTCAGGCTTAAACTTGTGCCGGTCCACACACCGTCATCGCCTTCTTTGATAATTATTAAATCCTTGTTTCCGTCAACCGTAAAGATATGTTTATCGCTGGTCGGGCTGAAGAAGAAGGGAGGTTCGGCTTTACCTGCGTCATCAATGGTAATAACAACCCTATAAATCTCCTTCCATGTCTGACCTCGGTCGGTGGATTTTTCAAGCGCAAACTCGGTCTTCGAGGGCTGAGAATAGGAATATACAATATCGCCGTTCAGATGAGACATCCCGATAACCGTTTTTCTCTTTGGATTAATTGTCCATGTATTGCCGCCGTCCATCGAGATGTTGGGACCCGCGTATACGATGTTGGGGTTCTGACGGCTGTAAAATGTCATTCTGTTTGTAATTCCGCCGCCCACATCAACCTTCTGCTCGATCCAGTCCCTCCAATCGGACCTGCCCTTGTCGCGGGTTAATATAAAGTCCGCTCCTCCGCTAGGTCCTATGCCTACGATATATCTGCCGGGGGCGTTCGGGTCAACGGGCGGAGGCACATTAGCCGGCCACGGGTCGGGCAGGCATATCATGCTGTGTACGGTAACGCCACCGGTCCAGGTTGTGTGAATCTGTTTCATCCGCGGAACCAAATGGTCGGGGTTATTCTGTTCAAACCATTCGCCGCCGTTTTCGGTAAAGTAGTTGCCCGCGTCCTGAAGCGATACGCCGAAAACTTTCCAGTTTGACTCGTTAAATCCCATATCGAAAAAGCGCGGTGCAATAAAGCCTGTCGAACTGCTTTTCCACACCCTGCCCTCGGTGCTCTCACTGCGCCAGAAATAAGCATTGCCGACAGCCAGCGCAAGGTCGGGAATTGTCGGGTGAGGAAGGAAAAATGCCTGTTGACGACCGGTAATATTGGTCTGCGTCCAGGGTTCGGGATTGTCGGGCTGAATTTCATGGTCCATCCATTGACCGGAGAAATTTCGGATTTTCGCCTTGGTTCCTCCGGCAACCGAATTGTGGACATATATAATGCGCTTACCCTCTGCGTTTTTTGCGCCGACGCCCATCTGGGCGGGGTTAATTTCATTCATTATGTTAGTCCATGTCTCGCCGCCGTCGTTGGACTCATATACGCCGCGCTTTGCGGCATCGTTGTGCGTAAAGCTGAGCAGCAAATGAAGGGCATTGTCCGGGTCAACCCAGACAGTGTTAACCTTACCGTTAAACATATCGGGCCTAACCTTGTTCCAGGTCTTGCCTCCGTCTGTGGTCTTGAAAAGCCCCGTGGAGGTTGACATAAACAGGGTGTTTATGTCTGTGGGATGCTGCTTCAGAGTATATATTCTGTCGCCGTATGTAGCAAGGGGAAACTCACAAATCTTTTCCCATTTCAGTCCGCCGGGGTCAGAGACAAACAGACCTCTGTCGCCGATGTCGTTTGTGCTTGTGATGGCAAGACGCCATATTCTATCCTGCACAGTTCCGCCGGAAATGGGGAAGCAGGCAAAGGTGTCTTTAAAATACCTGTCCATCGCAAAATGTCCTACCTTGGCTACCATAGTCCAGCTTTTGCCCTTGTTCTCGGTTCGGTAAATACCCTCGATTTCTTTGAAACTGGGGACAAGCTGATACTGAGTTGAGCCGCTCAAAGATACGAACATAACATTTGAGTCCGCAGGGTCAATGGCGCAGGCATTGCCTTCCTGCATATACAGACCGTTATTCTCGGGGGTAAACCAGCTTTTGCCGAAGTCGGTGCTTATTCGGACAAAGCCCATGTCCTGCCCCATCATTACAGTTCCGTCTTCATGGAAGGCGCCGCCGTGCATCCACTGATAGCCCTCGCCTCCGTAACGGCCATTAGGATACAGTTCGGGGAAATTTGCCTTTTCGGCGCCCATATCCTCTTGCCGGCGTCCGACCATCGGGCGCCATTCAATCTTTTCGCCTTCTGCGGCTGCGGTAAGAGGCACATTAAATGTAAATGCCGTAAGCAAAACTGACAAAGCCATAAAAGTGCTTAAAAATCTAAATCCGGCTGTTCTTACCATGGATAAACTACCTCCTTCATAATAACTATTATTATAATTATATATTAAATGTAGAGTTATAGCAAGAATGATAATGCTAATTTTAACAATCTCAATTTAGTTAAATTTCATAAAATCAGTAATCTTTTTAAAAAAGCAGGTTAATGAGGTCAAATGTAAAAAACGGCATAGAAATGGTATTTATCGGTCCTTGACACATAAATATGTAAATGGTATTATTCGTTTGTAGTATTATTTCGACATATTTTTTAAAGTAGGAGTGGGTGCGGGAGTGGTGGTATTATGAAAAAAAGTATAAGAAACTTTAATATTGCCGTATTTTTTGTGATAACAGCCTTTGCCGTAACCTCCTGCGGTATACCCAAAGCACTTATTCCCAACTGGTGGTTTATGAAAAAAGCAAGAACCTCAGCTGATCTTAGGGACAATCCGAAGATATATGACGAAGAGGGCGATACGGAGGTTATTCATCTCTATGCTACGGTTATGCCTGACGGCAATTCCTTTCGCGACCTTGCGTCAAGCGGAGGAGAGGGTGAGGTAAGCATACTGCTTCAGGAAGGCGACGAAAGCCGTCCTCTTGAAGGGCTTTTCGGCTATGGGGCTTCGGGCGCAAACGCCAAAATGAAGCTTGCGGGAAATATTATGGAAGATCCGCAGCAAAACTCATATAACATTACGCTTGATGGCGAGTCTGACTCACTGTACGAAATCAGGAGCATCAATTTAAACAAAAACCCGTTTGACCTTACAAAAATGAGGAACAAGCTGGCGTTTGATTATTTCAGAAAAATCGATAATCTGGTTAGTGCACGCACAAGGTTTGTAACACTGCATATTAAGGATTTATCCGCGGGCGACAAAGGTTTTGTCGATTACGGTCTTTACACGGGTGTTGAGGAAGCGAATGCTGATTACCTTAAAAGCCACGGGCTTGACCCCCAGGGTATGCTTTACAAAGCGCAGTATTTTGAGTTTATAAAAATTAAAGAGCCGTTCGAGGCGGATGCCGAGCCGGGATATACCAAGGAAAATTTTAATAAAATATTGGAAGTAAAGGCCGGAAGCGACCACAAAAAGGTTTTGACCGTGGTGGACGATATTAATAATCCCAAATTAAACAGCGACGGAGTAATCGAGCGTTATTTCAATAAAAACAATTATCTTACATGGCTGGCTGTAAACATTATCATGGGCAATCTTGATGCTAATGCAAAAAACTTCATGCTTTACAGCGCCTCCGATTCACCGACCTGGTATTTTCTCCCGTATGACAACGCTACCTCAATGGGATACTACGGTCAGACGGGTTATTTCCAGACACCGCTGTCGTCATGGCAGGCGGGAGTTTCGAATTACTGGGTTTCACAGCTTCACAGGCAGTTTATCTCCAATCCCCAAAACCTTGAAGCTCTTACGAGGAAGATTGAGGAGCTTAAAAGTATAATTAACAGGGATACAACTCTTGAAATGCTGAACGGTTATTACAGAGCCGTTTCAAGATACATAAATGCCGACCCCGCAACAATTCAGGCGGAAATTGAACGAATCGCGGGGGAACCCCAAAAAAACATTGAAAGATATTACGACTCGCTTTATCTGCCGATGCCGGTATTTACATCGGGGATTTTAGAGCGGGACGACAAAAATTATTTCTCATGTCAGGACGGTGTAAGCCTTATCGGCGGGGGAGTTTACTACGACTTCGTTTTGGGGCATGACCCTGAGTTTAACAGTATAATTGAACAGATTGACGACTCAACATTAAATGAATTCTTCGTAAACAAACTCGGACCGGGGGTCTATTACTACAAAATCTCGCTTAAAAACGACAACGGCGATATCCAGCTTTCGTTCGACAAGTATGACGACGGAAGCAAGATATACTTTGGCGTCCGCCAATGTATTGTTGAGTAAGCTCCGCAAGAGAAATCGGGACAAAATATTATTTGAAAAGGTTCTGAAATAATGAGATCGCTATTCTTTGATTTGTTTAGCTTGTGCAAGGTTTTACTGGCATTTTCATTTTTATACATTGTCATTCCGTCCGCACTGATTCGTTTCGACAAGGATACCGACAGCTGGACGGATAAAATCTTTATACCTCTTATCCATTCCAACCTTATAATTATTGCTCTGGTACATTTTCTCACGCTTTTTAAGGCGTATGAAACAATTTCGCTTACTCTTGCACTGATTTTTGTCGTCTTTCTCGTATTGCGCCTTAGGGCTTCGTCCGCGCATATGGAGCCTATTGAAAAGGAATTTGTAATAGCAAGGGTTTTGGATGCTTCCGAGAAAGGTTCTAAATATTATTTAAACAAATTGTTAGGTATTATCCTTTCGGCTTTTCGGTCTTTGACGAAAAAATTCAAATATTTTCTGCTGTATATTATCGCCGTGCCGTTTGACGGGGTTTTACTGCTGATTCCCGCAGGGTTCGGTGTGTATGACCGCTTTGTACATTCCATAAAATACTGCTATTACGGATATTTTGACCCGTATGTCCATTTGGCATGGGTTAAATTTTTAGGCGCTAACGAGATATACAAGGACGGCATTTATCCCTATGGCTATGAAGCGATTATATCGGCTATGAACAAGCTGTTTTATGTCGACCCTTCGTCAATTATACGCTTTATCGGACCGATTGCAAGCTGTATGATTGTGTTTTCGATTTATTTTATACTTAAAAAGTATGTCAAAAACAGCTTTATTACATTCGTCTGCGTTGCGGTTTACATAATAAGCACCGAGCTTCCCAACAACATTATTCGCCAGCGCGCCGCTCTTCCTCAGGAGTATGCAAGCATGTTCCTTTTGCCCGGCGTTTATTATCTTGACCTTTACTTTCGCACGGATAAAAGAAAATACCTTCTGATAGCCGCAGAAATACTTGCGCTTTCGATTCTCATTCACCTTTACGCCGCAGTATTTATTGCGATTGCCTATGCGTTTGTATCACTGATACATATTCGCCGACTTTTAAACGGTAAGACTTTTACAGCCGTCGCCCTTCATATGTTCGGGGCGGGGTTTGTGGGTTTTTTACCCATACTGGTTGCGCTGATGTGCGGAATGAAATTTCACACAGCCTCGATTGAGTTTATAAAGAAAAATGTCACCCCTGCCCAAACGGCTTGGTGGTGGGGGCAGATGTTCCAGTATAACGAAGAAAACTCCGCACTTTTGCTTCTTATTATATGTATTGTGGCAACCCTCGTTTTATGTGTATTCCTGTATGCCCTAAGCGATAAGCGAAGTGTTAGGGACGATATGAAAATTTATGCCGCGGTGGCGATATTCGGCGGGTTTTTATATACGCAGTATCGTGCGCCCCAGCTTGGCGTTTTATATCTTATCGAATATCTCCGCGCGGGAAGCTTCTGTGCGCTGGTAAGCGTTGTGGTCTACGGATTTTTCATGTCAACTGTAGACCGCATACCGATTAATAAAATTGTCCGGCGCGCAATCGTTTCTGTTATCGGGATATATATAATTCTTCTCCTTTTTAATGTCGAGAATTTCAAAATAGAGCGCGGATATCAGGCGGAATATGACCAGGCGGCAATGAGCTATTACAAAATTAAAGAGGAGTTCCCCGCCCTTAACTGGACCATTGTTTCACCGGTCGAGCAATACTCGTACAGCATGGGCTACGGATGGCACTACAATCTATGGGAGTTTGTCGCCAAGGCCATCGAATATCCGAGCGACGAGTTTGTTTTTACCACCGATTATGTGTTTATTTTAGTGGAAAAAATTCCGCTGAACGCCCGAAAGCCCGTCACGATTGAGGATGCGCAAAAACCCTTCCCCGCTATAACGGGCGGTCTCGACGAGTATTACACAAATCTGCAAAAACGAAGGGTAATAGAGGCGAAGGCATACTTCTGGCTTGAAAACTACATGGCGGAAAAGGGTGACTTTACCGTTTATTATGAGGACGAACAGTTTAAGATTTATATGTTAAAGCAGGACGGTATGAACCCGATAAATCTTGTCGCAAGATAGCAGATAGTTAAATTGGATTTTATGGATTTGACCCAATAGTTGATATAGAGCCCAAAAAAGCCAACAGCAACACAGGGGCAGAACACAGGGGGACGGTTTCTTTGTGTTTTCTTCAATCACCCCAAGGAAATTCTACCATTTTTATGCTAATTTGTCAACACAAAAGAACCGTCCCCCTGTGTTCTTCATTATGCAAAAAATAAATTTCAGAAAGAAATTGACGAATTAGAAAAAATATGCTATGTGAAATAACTATCCACACTCATTTTAACGCCTTTTCAGCCAACAATATTCAAATGAAAGATTTCTGGACGGGAAATAATTTTAAGGTCAAAAATGTTGTTGGTGGTGCAGAGACAAAAAATACAATAAAAGAGCGGTTTTAACGCCGCTCTTATAAGAATTAAAACTTATGTTTACAATTAATACATTCATATTTACTCATGACCTTATTAGCAGCAAATACTCCTCACATTGCAACCGATACCGCTTTTGATGCTCCACTAATCGGTTTAGTATTTTTACTACCGCATTTAGGACATTTGACAGATGTGTCAATTGGTTCACCACAATTAGGGCAAGCCGCCGCATTACTTGAAACATCCCTTTTGCATCCAGGGCATTTAATTAATGCCATAATATAATCACCCTCCACAAAATTTATTATTTTTCCTTTATTAGACAAATTATATCACTAATACCAATGTTTGTAAAGTTTTATTTGACAAATTATATCACTAATACCAATGTTTGTAAAGTTTTATTTGACAAAACTGTATTTAGTTGGTATAATGATTAAAATTAAGGTGATTACTATGAAAAAGAAAATTCTTTTAATGTTATTTAGGTGTCAGGGGGACGGGGGTTTGACAACCAATCAAAACTGTCAAGGTGACGGTTCTTTTGGAGAACACAGGGGGACGGTTCTTTTTGAGAACACAGGGGGACGGTTCTTTTGTGTTCTTTGTGTTCTGTCAATGTAATACTCTTTACCTTCTTCGAATCGCTTTGCAGCTTCTTCGTTTATCGTGCCGAAATGAAATGAACCGCACGGAGTATACTTGAAAAACTCCTCATTTTCTTTTGAGCCACAGTAAACAGGCTCCATTGATATGCTTGCTGTTCCATCGGAAGAAACACTTTTGCTTGTACATTTAAACTTACACCTTACCACATTTTCCACCACCCCTATTTTAAGATATAATAAAACCGCCCGTTAAGGCGGCAGTGACCTGATATTCATTTGTGTTCAACTCCCTTACTGCGTACGCCTGCATCTTCCGCGATGCCATGCGGCGCATTCACTGCCCTTACACGGAGAAGGCGCTTGCCTTTCAAGCAACTTATGCTCGTGGAAGGTGTTATGTCCGCTATCGTCATACTCATAGCGGTTTTGATTAACCTGCTCTATGTGTATATTGTACGGGCAATATTTTTTGTCCTTCATAAGCCCTCCTTAAAAATCGGCATGAAAAAACCACCTTGCCGTTATAGCGTAAGGTGGTTTTTAGTTTATTAAATCCATAGCTTCCTGCTCTGTTATCTCCTCGTACATATTGTAAAGGTCGTTATCGTCATATGGTGCGAAATATTGCATCATTATCCCGCTATCTACCCAACCTTTACCTTTGCAAAATTTCTGCTGACTGCTCCCCTCTGCTCTTACTATCGTGTTTTTATGTTTAGGGTCTAACAATTTAAAATAAGTCATTTCTTGTCTTTCACCTTCTCGATATTATTAGGTTTTTCCAAACCTTTTGATAATTCAAACATTTCTTTTTGCAGTCGGGTATATTCCGGATGCTCGTCATCTTTAATAAGCCTTTGCTTTTCATACAGCTTGTGTAGCGCCCCATTTTTAAGGGCGAAGCTCTCGGGCGTATGATACTGCATTTCAAACTTTTGTCCATTGGGAGCAGTTATAATTGTGTTTATGCCGTTATACGGGTCATAATCCCTTAACCAGGAATTTTTTACCCCTATTGTATTATATCCCATTTTGTCAAACTCGTCAATGCTTTTAATGGTTTTTCCCGTCAAAGTTTCAGGTGGCGAAATATAGGTATAGCGCAGTATATCTTTAATTTCATATTCGTTGCCGTCAGGGCGGTAATTACTCTTAATTTTGCGCAAATATGATTCTTTGCTTTTTATTCTGAATTCCAACCCCGCAGGTTCTGTCCCAACTTTTTCGGCTACATCTACAACAGTTTTTGTAATTGCGGGTTCATTTTTTAAAGCTTTTTCATAGTATCCCATGCCTTTGTGTTGGGCTTCGAGAATGCCCCACGCTTCCCCGCCCGTTTTCTTCAACTGCCTAAATGCCCTAAAGCTCCTCGGTGCATCATCGCCCAGTCTTGCCTTATACCGCTCATACTGGTATAAATCCTGCCGCATTTGCCTGTTCTGCGCCTGCTGTTTGTTATAAAGGTCAATCTGCTTTTGGTCTCGGGTGTCCTCGGTGTGTCAGGGGGACGGTGTCAGGGGGACGGGGGTTTGACAACCAATATTAAAAAAATATAAGCAACAATCAATGAATACTCGTTTTAAAAAGGCAGCTTCGGCTGCCTTTTTTGTGTGAGAACACAGGGGGACGGAGAACACAAAAGGACCGTCCCTTTGTGTTCCAATTTCTGACCACAGAAAAAGCAAGCGGAACGCCGCCTAAAACTGGGCGATAAGTGGATAGATGAAGATTGGGTTTTCGCTCAGTGGAACGGCAAGCTGCTTAATCTGACAACCCTATCGGCGTGGTGGTATGATTTTACGACGGCGCTTAACACAGAAGGCGTAACATTTCACGTACTTAGGCATACCGCCGCTACATACCTTATAACATCCGGCGTTGACATCGTAACCACTGCCGGAATTCTTGGACATGCCAAGCCGTCAACCACAATGAACATATACGGACACCTGATAGAAAATACGAAAAACACCGCTTTAGAGGAGCTGGAAAAAACGATAACAGCCAAGAAAAAAGAGACGAAAAATACAAAGCTTGTGCAATAGAGTGTGCAATGAGCAAAAACACCCCCTGAATTTTATAAAAAGCAAAAACGCTGTAACCCGCATGGTTACAGCGTTTATTCATGGTGACCCATCGGCGATTCGAACGCCGGACGGCACGGCAAAAAGCCGCCGTCCTGCGCAGGCTAAAGCCTGCGAATAAAATGGGGGTCACTCCGCATTCGCTCCGTTCACTCCCCCATACCCCTTCTTCAAGGTGCCCGACCTTCGAAACACAAATAAACTTCAAAAAAAACACACCCAAAAGGGTGTGTATCTTTTTCATGGTGACCCATCGGCGATTCGAACGCCGGACACCTTGATTAAAAGTTAAGGCTAAAACATGTCAACAGTGCGGTTTATGCGTGTTTTCTGACTACATTATGACTACACAAACTATATAAACTCGTTTAATTTTTCCCCAGCGGCGATAATGTGACTGTTGTCTAAGTGGGTATAAATTTGAGCTGTTACAGATATGTTTGAGTGACCCATAATTTTTTGAGCCGTCTTTAAATCTATCCCTGCATCGTAAAGCGTGGTGCAGTATGTGTGCCTTAAAACGTGAGGGGTAACAGAAAATATCATATTGTCTCGTTTTTCCTTTTCGGTTAGCTTTTGCCCTTCTTCCAATTCTATCGGCTTTTGAAGTCCTTCTACAACAATATCCCACATTCGTCTAAAGGCAATTTTGGTAACCGTTTTCCCTTTTACGTTCCCTACCACTCGTTCTGTGTTATGATTTTGACTTAATAGCAACACTTTGACACTTTCGGGCAATGGCACAATCCTATGCCCTGCTTTCGTTTTTGGCAACTTTATTTTAGACGAATTCCCGATAAACTCCAGTGACTTATTTACAGATATGGTGTTGTTTTCAAAATTTATATCTTTCCACTCCAACGCCAATATTTCACCTCGCCGTAAACCACAATACAAAGCAAGGCACACAAACACTTCCGCTCTTGTATCTTTGACCGCTGCTAATAATTGGTCTATTTGTGTTTTCGTAAGCGGAGTTTTTTCTTCCGTTGGTTTCCCAGTGTTCTTAATTCCATCGGCTGGATTAGTAGTTATAAGTCCGTTAGCGATGGCTGTTTCAAACATCTGCTTTAGAGTAATTAATATAGAGTGTTGCAAAGAGGCAGACGTATCCTCCTTGGAATTAATCAAGGCTTGCACGTGTATCGGACGAACTTCTCTAAGCGGCGTTTCCTTAAAATGCGGTATAATATGAACGTTTATAGCGTTTCTGTATCCGTTTTCTGTGGAGGTTGATACCTTCCCTTCCTTCGTAGTTTTAAACCACATCTGCGCCCATTCACGTACTGTGGTGGTATCTCCCACAACTAACCCCATTCGCTGCTCAAACTTTATCTGGTCTATCTTTTCTTCCACTTCCTCGGGTGAATAGCCGTATATGGGTTTCCTTTTGCCATTGACTGTAAACCATTTCATAAACCGCCCATCTTTCCTTCGTTTCATATACCCCCCCTCCTACTCCATCGGTCTAACGTTATTATAAAACTCTAAAGCCTTGCACATAAAATCGCAGGGAACATTAAAATATTCTGCTAACTCCCATGTTTCTTTCAACCCTATAGCGTTAGCCTTTTTAACTTCCTCTAACGGCACTAACTTTTTATACGCCCATCTATTTGCCCTGTATTCATGGCGGCTTTTTATATCGTAAGGGCTGTATATGTTATAAAATGCACCTTGTACACAATGCCCTATTTCGTGAGCAAGCCTTTCTTTTTCGCAAGCTGAACAGTCAATTTCTTTTGGGTCTATTCCTATATAACATTTACCATCTTCCATTGCGGATAAAGACTTTGTTTTCGGCAAGCGCACATCAGCAATCGTTATATCTTCTTCAGAAGCCAATTCATAGAGTTCCGTTAATGTGGTCACAATAATTCACTCCTCAGAAACAGACCTTATTTTTTATCTTCTCTTTTAGACTTAACAAATCTTGCGAAAGCCTTTATTTCCTCTAACTCCTCTTCGGTATATTCTCTCGGGTCACCGTATGAAGCTATCAAGACATCCGAAAAGTCATCATTGTCGGTGGTTTCAACATTGCGCTTTTCTGTTCTGCCCAAAAGGTAATCGATTGACACATTTAAATGGTTTGCTATTTTGGCGATGTTCTCAACCGAAGGCACGGCACCTTTCTTTTCTATGTCATATATAAAACTCTTGTTAAGCCCACACGCTATAAGCATCTGGTTAATGGTTGTGCCTTTATCCTTTGCGGTCTTTTTGGTTATTTCTACAAATTTGATAATATTTACTTCCATTCTGGTAGTCCTCTCTTGACATTCGGATATATCCGAATTATAATATAACTAACAAATAAATTTAAAGTGAGGTGAAGTGTGTTGTCTTTAGTCGTTGGCAAAGCAGAATTTCATCCGTATCAGCTTGACCCGTTAGAACTGGCAATCATTCGTTCACAAAACCAATCTTACGGCGAGGCTCGGCAGGCGCAACACGAGGTTCGGAAGTCAAAAGAAAATTCAACTGAGAAACGTGTTGAACAAGAGTGTGGGGGCGACCGTTAGATGTGCCTTTGAAAACAATGAGGTGAGTTTCGGCGCAAACAACAGTTTCAACAATTAAGGTGGTGTTTGGTGGTGGGCTTGAAAATAGCTTCGTTAATTTTACTTGTGGTTTACAACACAGCGTCACTTGTTTATATTTGTTGGGCGTTTATCTTGTTATACAAAAACAAGAAGCGATAATTACTCGCTGAATTCCTCTTTCATTAACGCCAGTAACGTTTCGATAGAATAAGCAAACATTTTGTTGTATTCCTTGTCGTTCTTATATCCTTTTGCCAACAACACAACATCTTTTAAACGGTCATATGTTTCTTTTGAGCCTAAAACGCTATAGGTAGCCGCTAAGTTTGCAAAATCCTCCACCGCCTCAGGCGAACTTTTAAGCTTTTCTGGATTTAGCAGTGCGCTAATAATCTTTGAATAAATATCCAGTTTATGTGTGTAAGCCAGTTTTTGTCTAAAACACTTTTCATCAAAGTTTTTACGAATTAATGTAGTTGCCACAGGGCTTAATGCACTGCATATAACAGCTATGACAGAAAACAAAACAATCCATCTGTCCAATGAATTGGACTTATTTATGGTTTCTAATACAACTTGAAACGCTTCACTATCCATTGACTATCTCCTCCTCAACGCCTTCGGGAAGATAGATACCCCTGGTAGCTTGTTCAGTGTTAATGGGGGTGGCTTCTTCCCTGTAGCTGCATACAAGAAAAAGCTCTGGGACATTATCATTTAGCCAAGCCAGACCAGTATCCTGACGGCTTATTATAAATACTCGCAATTTTGAGATAAACTTTTTATACTCATCAGGTGTGCGTGTCGTCTTAACCTTCCATATTGCTTGCACAAGCTCGGACGCACCGCCCCACACCGCTATATTAAGCGGACGGGAGTCTTCCTTGTCAGCGCAGGCGATAATCCAGGTTGAGCCTTCGGTGTCTTGGTTTGCGTTTCCGAACAAATCACGAAGATTGGCCCCTGTTTTAACAATACTCTTCAAATAAGTCTCGGTAGGGTAACCGCTTTTGTGTAACAGTAAATTATCACGCACCTGACCGTAAGCGGTAATAATTTCATTGGCATACTCAGGATGAGGTTGTATACCTTCACCCTTGTCTTTTTTTAAAGCCGTGCATACATAGCCTTCCAGATCAAACTCATTGGAATAGCACATAAGCCGCACCATTGATTGCTTGTCGTCCGGGTCTCCGCCTATGTCACTTGTTACCAGAAGACGAGGCTTGATTGGCTCAGAGTCAGCGCTTGCCATTAAAATCGGTGAGTAAGGTAAAACTTGTATGCAAGATATCGCTGTCAGGACAACTAAACAATCGGCTATTAACCTTGCAATAAATCCCTTTCTTGCTACACGCTTTTCCATACAACATATCCCTCCTGTTTTTTTGCCAAGCGCATTACCCCTAATAAAGAGCAATATGGCTATAATCAAAATAGCGAATAAATTTATAATTTTTCGATATTTTTCGTATAAATCGGCTCAAGAATCTCGGTCGGAAGCCATATAAACAGCTTCGCATGGTCGGCATTTGAAATATTATTGTACGATAAATTAAAGTCGTCCGTATCCTGTTTACTAACGGTTTCTGTTGACTGCTTGACGCTTGTTAGCTTACCCTCGGCGTTATATAAAGCGATTATCGGCCAATAGGTTTTGTCGGTCTGACCATTGTTGCCGACAGTTCCGCTTACTGAAATAGTTGAATCAGTCCACCCAGCGTTTACATCTTGCACATAGAGGTTGCTTGCCGCAGACTCATACCCTGCGGGAAGACTTGGGTCAACATTTACAACAACCCTTTTATAGCCGATAAGCGAGGGTGAGCCGTTGTCTTTAACCTTTAAAACCACATGGATCTGTGTTGGGACGGAAACAGACGGTGCGGTAAAATCAGCCGTGGCAGTCGTTTTGTTGTTTACGGTAATGTTAGAGGCATAAGTCCCTGCCTCTTTATAATACATCCACTCATAGCTAAGCGTATTGCCGTCAGGGTCAGAGCTTGCCGTTGCATCAAGCTTTATTTGCGTGTTTGGGCCTACCGTCCGTGTAAGCGCACCCTTAACAACAGCTACGGGGTTGTGGTTCGCCTCAGCATACGGCTTTACGCACCAGTCCATTCTTGCGGCAAAGTCATTTTGATATTCTGGGCGCCATCTCCATACAGTTGCCTGAGCGGTCGTAACATTGCCAACATTAGCCAAATAAACGGTATCCTTGGCATCAGTCCATAAATAATCCGATATTTTTATGAAGCGTCCGCCCCATCCGCCCCAGTTGGGGTGGGTGGCATCGCTAAGACCTATCACATCCGAAAGAAAGTAAAAAAATGCAGGTGTATCCCCCTCTTTCAACCTTTTGGGAGCTAACATTGCCGTGTTGTGGGGATAGAATGCGCCCAAAGCACCGTGACCAATGTTCAAATTCTCGTTTATCCAAGTATCGGTAAGAAGGGTTTGGTCACCTGACATGTGCATACCTGTGAATACCTTTTCTTCATTATAAGTCAATACCATAAATAATTTCGGCGCGTTCGTCAAAAGCCAATCAACGCCGGTATCCTGCTTATTGATTGAATAAAGCCTAATTTTAGAAATGAATTTATCAAATTCGGCAGTGGTTCTTGTGGTTTTAACCTTCCACACCGCCTGGGCAAGCTCGGTCGCTCCACCCCATAGCGTGATGATAAGCGGACGAGTATCCTCCTTGTCAACGCAGGAAATAATCCAGTCAGAGCCTTCAGTATTAAAAGTATCGTTTCCGAACGAATCGCGGGCAGGATGCCCATTCTTCACAATACTTTGAAGATATTCCGCAGTCGGATATCCACTCTTATGAAGCAACAAATTAGGACGCACTTTACCGTAGGCAGTTATGGCATCTTTTATTATTTGCGGCCTTATGTCTGCACCTTTGCTGGAATGCCGAGCTGTGGCTATAAGTCCCTCTATATCAAATTCATTTGAGTAACACATAAACCTTGTCATAGACTGCTGGTCGTCAATATCACCGCCAATATCGGTGGCGACTAAAATGCGAGGCTTTAAAGCCTCAGAGTTTGCGCTTGCCAATGAAAACGGAATAAAAGATAGTGCTAATAAGGCAATCAGGCAACCGGCTATTAACATTTTAATAAATCCCTTTCTTGCGACACTTTTTTTCATAAAAAATATCTCCTCCCTATTTTTTGGCAAGTGCTTTTTCTATATTAAACTACATAAGTTGAAGCCGATGTATTCCCACCCTGACCTGTCCAGTTAGTGTGGAAGAACTCACCGCGAGGCTTGTCGGTGCGCTCATAGGTATGCGCCCCAAAATAGTCACGCTGTGCCTGAAGTAAATTCGCAGGAAGCCTTCCGCAACGGTAGCCGTCGTAATAGCAAAGTGCGGTTGTAAAAGCAGGTACGGGTATTCCATTTGTAAGTGCTGCGGCACAAACCCTCCTCCAGCTTTCGTTGGAGGCTGCGACAATTTCTTCAAAATACGGGTCGAGCAAAAGGTTTTTAAGGTTCGGGTTGTTGTCAAACGCTTCTTTTATCTTGCCCAAAAATACGCTTCGTATTATACATCCGCCACGCCACATAAGCGCAATTCCGCCGTAATTGAGATTCCAGCCGTATGTCTTTGCGGCGGCGCTCATAAGGGTATATCCCTGTGCATATGAAACAATTTTTGAGGCAAACAATGCTTTTCTTATATCGTCGATAAACGCCTTTTTGTCACCCTTGAATGAAGGCTTCGGCCCTTTAAGGATTTTTGATGCCTCAACACGCTCTTCCTTAATTGCGCTAAGACAACGCGAGAATACAGCCTCACCGATTAAGGTTAGACCTACTCCCTCGTCAAGTGCGGCAATCGCCGTCCACTTGCCTGTTCCCTTCTGTCCGGCAGTATCAAGAATTTTGTCAACCAGCGCAGAGCCGTCCTCATCCTTATATTTCAAAATATCTCTTGTTATTTCGACTAAATAACTATCAAGCTCGGCATTGTTCCACTCTGCAAAAACCTCATGCATTTCGTCCGCCGACATTCCGAGGTAGTCACGCATAAGCTGATACGCCTCACATATAAGCTGCATATCGCCGTACTCTATGCCGTTGTGAACCATCTTAACAAAATGACCAGCCCCTGCTTCTCCAACCCAGTCACAGCAGGGAACTCCGCCCTCAACCTTTGCGCATATTGACTGGAATATCGGCTTAACATGCGGCCACGCCGCAGGCGAGCCGCCGGGCATCATGCTCGGGCCCTTTAATGCACCCTCTTCTCCGCCCGAAACACCTGTTCCGATATAGAAAAGACCCTTGCTTTCAACATATGCCGTACGCCTTGCGGTGTCAGGAAAGTGTGAGTTTCCGCCATCTATAATAATATCTCCGTCTTCTAACAGCGGAATAAGCTTTTCAATAAAATCATCAACGGGATTACCCGCCTTTACCATAAGCATAACTCGCCTCGGTTTTTTTAGGTTTGCAACAAGTTCCTCCAGTGTAAAGGCTCCGATTATGTTCTTACCCTTCGCACGCCCTTCGACAAAACTCCTAACCTTTTCGGATGTTCGGTTGTATACCGCAACAGTGAATCCGTGACTTTCCATATTCATAACGAGGTTTTCCCCCATTACCGCAAGACCTATAAGACCGATATCTGCTTTACTCACTTTAATAACCCTCTTTCTTTTTAATGTCGTTATAATTAAGATGCTTCCTCTGCCACACCCTTGTGACAAAAGGGAGCATTTAGTTTGTTTGTGTTATTTTTTCCACGGCGGCGAATCGGGAAGATAGCTGTCAAACTTGTCAATAAGCTTCTTTTCATATTCACCGGCGTAATTTCCCTCAAAGAATTTATCAAGAGCCTCTTCAAAAAACAACTGCCACGATTCGTCCTCAGCCCCCGGATTTATCGGGAAGTAAAGTGCATCATTTGCAAGGGCTGCTTTATAGTCGCCGGGTGCGTCACCTATCATCAAAACGCGGTCAGCGGCATAGCCCTTTTCCTTCGCAATGGCAATGCACTCCTTTTTTGTACCCATTTCCTGACCCGCTATTACCTTTACATATTTTGCAACGCCATGCTCTTCCCACTCACGAACAAGTGCTTCATGCGGTGTTGCGGAAACAACTATGACATCTGCCTTAATCTGCATTTTCTCAAAGCTTTGCACAACAAAGGGGAAGGGCGGTACACCGCGGACAATCTCAGCCACGCTTTTGTTTACTCCCTCTGTCCATCTAAGTGTTTGCGCCAAAATTTCATCGTCGGGGTGATTGGCTATATAAGCCTTTAAGGCAGGGTCGCCAAGCTTTGTTTCGTTTTGCACCCATTCCCTCAGCGAATCTATATTTGGTGCCTTAAAGCCCCTTTTAATCGCCTCGGTCCTTTCGGATAAAAGGTCTATAACCTTAATAAGCGCAGGGAAGCGGTTTATACCCCTGTCCTTTGAATAGAGGTTTACATACTCCGACGCCTCTCTGGCATATTTGGAGATAGCCTGAAGGTTCCAATGGTTTATAATATTCGGCGTAAAGCACTCTTTATGCTTTACCTCCATTGTATCAAAAATACACCCGTCGGAATCGATACAAATAAGAAAATCCGCGGTTTTTTTCATATCATATAGCGGCTTTGCAGCCGATTGAGCATCTGACATTTTTTTGTCCTCCCTTTTTGCGCACATATTATATGTAGCATTTAAATTTTTATTATTCTCTATAACCCTGCGGAACATATGCCCCAAGCTTTTTCTCTGCGAATATAGGCTTAAGCTTTGCAAAGCGCATTATGCCGTCAACAAGCGGTACGCTTACCCAGTCGTTTCCGATAAGTGGCTTTGCATATTTTATAAATTCGTCAGTTACATCATTTTTATCCTTTGTAAGCCAGTCTTGCGGGAATGTCCTCTCAGAGTTTGCAACAAGC
This sequence comes from Firmicutes bacterium ADurb.Bin193, assembly GCA_002070105.1. Classification (GTDB taxonomy): domain Bacteria; phylum Bacillota; class Clostridia; order Monoglobales; family Firm-18; genus MWCQ01. Next base: position 142,336 of record MWCQ01000004.1, read on the forward strand.
TCTAACGGAACCCTGTCATAGCGAACAGAATAAATCGGCCCCGGATTGCGCAAAATTGTGGACATAAAGCCGTTTGAATTTGATGCAGCTATTTCAACCGCCTTTTGTCCGAGACAGTAAGCTTCATCAAGGTCAACCGCAGAGGCAGTGTTGATATTTCCTCTCTGGTCGGTGCCCGAAACCTGTCCCCTTGCTGCACCACGGGTGCGAAGTCCGACAGAATTTAAGTAGTTTACAACCTTTTGCGCTACGGTAATCTGGCTTGCGCCAAATTGAGTATGCCCAAAATTGTCTTTTGTTTCGCCAAGGTCACCTATATTAAGACCCTCGCTTACCACAACCAATGCTCGTCCCCTTTTTTCAACAAGTGAGTTTACATCCTCGGCAATCTCCTCAAGAGAAAGCCCCGATTCAGCCATATAAATCCGAAGCGGCATCTCACGATTCGGGTCTGCAAGCCTTGCCGCCGCAGGAATATATCCGATTTTCCTTCCCATTGCCTGAAGCACCAAAACAGGGTCGGCAGGGCATGAGCCAGCGTTTTCTTCATTGGCGTTCTGAACCGCCACAGACCAGTATTTTGCAACACTTCCGTAACCGGGAGTATGATCAATAAGCTTAAATTCACTGTCGCCGACATCGTTGTCGATTGTTTTGGGCACCCCGACAGCAATAAGCTCAAGCCCGCGCTCACGCGCGAGAATACTGATCTTGTTAGCCGTATCCATAGAGTCGTTTCCGCCTATGTAAAACAGATAACCGACATTGTGTGCACGAAGAACATCAATTACCCTTTCAAAATCCTCAGGCAGACTGCTTTTAAGCTTGTAACGGCAGGTACCGACAGAACCCGCGGTGGGTGTCGTTCGCAGAAGCGAAATTTCGTCAACGCTTTGCGCGCTCAGGTCTAAAAGTTCTTCCTTTAAAATACCCTCAACGCCGTGAAAGCCCGCATAGACTGTGCCGAAAACATCGGGATAATCTCGACAAGCCTCAATTACACCACGCAACGAATTGTTGATTACCGGTGTCGGCCCGCCCGATTGTGAAACAATAACATTCCTTGGTTTTTGCATTAATCCCCGTTCCTTCCTTAATCAAATACATAGATAAGAAAATTATACATTACGGGTATAAAATTGTCAATACAGCGACAGTTAATATTACAAAATAATAAGTTTTTAATCTTTACTTTTTAAAAATGGAGTGGTATAATTATAGCAATTGTTTTCAGGAGGAGATTATACTATGAAATTACCGCTTAACATTGATTTAAAAGGAAAGGTCGCAGTCGTAACCGGCGGGGGAGGCGTTTTGTGCGCCATGTTCGCCGAAGCGCTTGCTAAGTGCGGTGCAAAGGTAGCTATTTTGGATTTAAGGCTTGATGCCGCACAGTCCGTCGCGCAAAAGATAAATGAAGATGGCGGCACTGCGATAGGCGTTGAGGCAAATGTATTGGAATTCGAAAGCCTTAAAGCCGCAAAAGCAGTCGTAAACGAAAGGCTTGGCGCTTGCGACATACTTATTAACGGGGCGGGCGGAAACAACCCCAAGGGTACCACGACAAAGGACTATTTGTTTGTGGAGGACATAGAAAACAGCGAGATTAAGACATTCTTCGACCTTGACCCTAAGGGAGTAGAATTTGTTTTTAACCTTAATTTTATAGGCACGCTTTTACCGACTCAGGTTTTTTCAAGGGATATGCTTGATAAAAAGGGTGCGGTAATCATCAATATTTCGTCGATGAACGCTTTTTGCCCGCTTACACGAATACCTGCGTACAGTGGTGCAAAGGCGGCTATAAGCAACTTTACCCAGTGGCTTGCGGTGCATATGTCGCGCGTGGGCATTAGGGTTAATGCAATTGCCCCCGGGTTTTTTATCACCGACCAAAACCGCGGACTTTTGACGAATGAGGACGGAAGCTTTACCGAAAGAGCGCAAAAGATACTCTCACAAACTCCAATGTCACGCTTTGGCGAGGCGGAGGAGCTTATCGGTACGCTTCTGTGGCTTACAGACAACGGCGCATCAGGCTTTGTAAACGGAATTGTGGTGCCTGTTGACGGCGGTTTTTCTGCATATTCGGGAGTATAAGGAGAGGTTGTAATGGTTTACAAAAGCGAAAGCGGTCTTACCGAAGCCGAGCTTCGTGAGGCATTAAAAAAATCAATCGAGGGGAAAAATCTTAAAAAAATATTGCTTCTTCCACCCGATTATACAAGAATGTACAGTGGTGCAGGGCAGATTACAAGGATATACTATGAGCTTTTGTCAGACACCTGTGAGGTTGACATTATGCCCACGCTCGGCACGCACGAGGCTATGACAAAAGAGGAATGCACCGCATTTTTTGGCGGGGTGGTTCCGTATGAAAAGCTTATTGTTCACAACTGGCGTACAGATGTAGTGAAGATCGGTGAGGTTCCCGCAGAGTTTGTCGCAGAGGTTTCGGATGGGCTTGTTAAGGAAAAAATTGATGTTGAGGTAAACAGGCTTATTGTGGACAAGTCATACGACCTTATTATTTCGATAGGTCAGGTTGTTCCGCACGAGGTTGTGGGAATGGCGAATTATTCAAAGAATATCTTTGTGGGCTGCGGCGGTTGCAGTATGATAAGCAGCTCGCATATGCTCGGCGCATTTTACGGTATGGAGCGTGTAATGGGGCGCGACTTTTCGCCTGTACGCCTTGTATTTGACTATGCTGAGGAGCATTTTTTGAAGGATATCCCCGTAATGTATATTTTGACCGTAACGACAAGCGAAAATGACAATGTCCGTATTCACGGTCTTTTTGCGGGGCGAGAGCGTGCTCTTTTTGAGCAGGCGGTTGCATTAAGCCGCGAGAAAAACCTTACCTATGTTGACAAGCCGCTTAAAAAGGTTGTTGTCTATCTTGACGAGCGTGAGTTCAAAAGCACATGGCTTGGAAACAAGGCCATCTACCGAACACGAATGGCGATAGCCGACGGCGGTGAGCTTATTGTACTTGCGCCCGGCGTTAAAAGGTTCGGCGAGGACAGTGAAAATGACATTTTAATAAGAAAATACGGCTATGTAAGACGGGAGAGAGTTTTGGAACTTGTGCGTGAGAATAAGGACCTTCAGGACGACCTGTCTGTCGCCGCACATCTGATTCACGGCTCTTCCGATGGGCGCTTCAAAATAACCTATGCCACAGAAAAGCTTTCAAAAGATGAGGTTTTGGGCGTAAACTTTTCATATGAGCCTCTTTCTGATGCTCTTCTAAAATATGATATTAAGACTTTGCAAGACGGGTTTAACACGCTCCCCGGCGGCGAGGAGATATTTTATATAAGTAATCCCGCGCTTGGGCTTTGGGCATGCAGATAAGCATTGGGGAATCGAACCCGCATAGGTTTTGGTCGGTGGATTTGTGCCCATGCGGCGCAAAATCCACCGACCAAAACTGCGAAGCACTCCCGCCGCCGGAAATTTTGATGAGTTTCACGGCGAAGGAGGACGGTTGGCTGACGCCAACCGACGACGACAACAAAGAAAGACGCAAAATTAACGCGGCGGGGACTGTGTATGTTCGACTCCCCAATGCTTAAGGAGACGAAGGCATTGGAAAAACTGATTGATTTACACACCCACTCCATTAAATCCGACGGAGCAATGACACCGACTGAGGTTGTCCGTCATGCTGCAACGCAAGGGCTTGCGGCAATTTCGCTTACCGACCACGATGTAACCGACGGCGTTTCGGAGGCGGTTTTGGCGGGTAAGACTTTTGGAGTTGAGGTTGTACCCGGGATTGAGCTTTCGGTGCAGTCAAAAACCGAAACACATATTTTGGGGTATTTTATAGATATAAACAGCCCTGTCTTGCTTGATACACTGGTCGAGGCTAAAAAAGTCAGGTCCCGAAGAAATGAAGATACTGCAAGAAAACTACAAGAGGCGGGTTTTGATATTACCATAGATGATGCGCTTTTGCTTGCACCCAACGGACTTGTCGGGCGTGCCCACTTTGCAAAGGTAATGGTTTCAAAAGGCTATGCCTCGTCAGTTAAAGAGGCGTTTGACCTGTACCTTTCAAACGGTCGCCCCTGCTACTCCTCCACCCAGCTTTTGACTCCTCCGCAGGCTGTGGAGCTTATTAAGGCGGCGGGTGGACAGGCATATGTTGCTCACCTTCATTTAACTCGGCTTGAGGACGGAGAGCTTTATTCGTTTTTAAGTGGACTTAAAAATGTCGGGCTTGACGGAATTGAAGGGTACTATTCAGAATACACGCCTGAAATGCAGGAGAAATATCACAAGCTTGCGCACGATTTAGAGCTTAAAATATCGGGAGGCACCGATTTTCACGGGGCGATGAAGCCCCATATTTCAATCGGGCGCGGTCTTGGCAATTTGAAAATACCGTACAGCGTTTTGGAAGAGATGAAAAGGAATTAATTAATAAGGAGAATAACTATGAATTACGAAAAATTTATACCTCAAATCGGTGCGGCATCGCCCGCACAGTTCGGAGTTTTTGAAAAATCGATAAACACCGTGGGCGGTATTACGGTTTTTATGGCAAAAGACGGTGACGAAACAGTAATTATCTCTACGGGGGATGTCGGTTTTACGGGCGAAAGTCTTACAGCTGAGGGTGTTTCATATATTAAAGCACCACTAAGCCATGACAACGCCTGTGTTTTAAGAAAGCTTTTTCCGTTTACCGCGCCCGTAAGGGTTTTGGGGCGTGAGCGCAGCTTTGGCGTAGGCGACAGGCTTGGCATTGCAACGCCAGGTCATATAAGGGTTTTTGAGGATTTTGATGCATACCCTGTTCTCGCACAGCAGTCTATGCGTGAGCTTACCCTCACAAACCGAACCTATGAGGATGTTGTTGACTCGGCAAGCTTTGCCGTTTACCGTGACGGCTTCAAAAAAGGCTTCGGCGCAGACGGCGACCATCTTAAAACGGCGAAAGATGTTGAATATGCTCTTTCACTCGGCTTTACAATGATAACGCTTGACTGTTCGGACCACATTAAAAACGGTGTTACCGACGAAATGTGCGCCGACTTTGAAATTCCCTCGGAATTTTCACAAAGATACCTTGGAAAAAGCTTTGATATCGGCGAGGGCGTGACCCTTACCTTTGACGAGGCTGAGCTTAAAAAAATTCTTATTATATACGGCGGTGCGATAGATTTCGCACATGAAATATACAATACCTTCTTTGCCTCAGGCAAATATGATGCTGATTTTGAGATTTCGATAGACGAAACCGCAACCCCCACAACTCCGCTTCAGCACTTTTTTGTCGCGTCTGAGCTTGCACTCCGCGGCGTAAAATGCGCTACGGTTGCACCCCGTTTTTGCGGTGAGTTTCAAAAGGGAGTTGATTATATCGGCGACCTTGCGCAGTTTGAGGACGAAATGACGGTTCACAGCACAATCGCGCGCCATTTCGGCTATAAATTAAGTATACATTCAGGCTCGGATAAGTTTTCGACCTTCCCTATTATCGGTGAAAAGACACGCGGGGTATTCCATGTGAAAACCGCAGGCACAAACTGGCTTGAGGCTATGCGGGTTGTTGCGATTGCAGACCCCTCATTATACAGACAAATTCACAAATACGCTCTTGTTGCGTTTGCAGAGGCGTCAACATACTATCATGTAACGACCGACCTTAATAAAATTCCCGATATCGATAAAATGGCGGACAGTGAGCTTCCCGAACTTTTTACACAAAATGACCCACGCCAGCTAATTCATATAACCTATGGACTGATTTTAAGCAAAAAAACTCCCGAAGGCGAGTTTGAATTTAGGGATAAACTTTATAAGCTGTGGCGTGAAAACGAGGGATTGTATTCCGATTCCTTATACAATCATATAGGCAGGCATATGACTGAGCTTGGCGTAGCAAGAGTATAAAACTTGATTTTATTTACAGTGTATCAGTTTAGGAGGGTTAGCCATGAAAAGATCACAAACCTATAGAAGTCTGTGCGGTCTTATTGCAATTATTCTTGTAATCGGTTTGGTAAGTTCTTTCGGTACAATCGCATCAGCACAGGCCGAAATGAAAATTGAGGCTAATGGCAACATTAAAGTAAGTATTGACAATATCGAACATACCTTCGACCCGCCGCCGATACTTGTAAACGACCGCACAATGGTTCCTATGCGCGCAGTTTTCGAGGCTCTTGGTGCAACCGTTGAGTGGGACGAGGCAACCTCTACCGCTATTGCAGTAAGAGGAACAGTAACAATGAAAATTAAAATCGGTGCACCTGCTGTTTATGTGGGCGCTCATCTTAGGGTTATCGACCCGCCTGCTATGATTTACAAGGACAGAACAATGGTTCCGCTTCGTTTCATTTCTGAATGGTTTGGGTTTTATGTAGACTGGCTTCCCGATACAAATACCGTTGTAATTCTTTCAGATGCAGTCCCTCACCCCTCAAAAACTCCTGTGCCTACAAAGGCACCGACAGGTCCGCAAGAGCTTACAACAAAGTATCCTCTTACAACACCTACGGTTTCCGGGCCGGGCAAAAATGGAGTATTGCCTGAGCATATGATTGACGGCGATGTGGCAACAAGCTGGGCGCTTGAAAAGTTAGACTGCACAATTATATTTGACCTTGGCGAAAAGAAGCCGATAAACGCAGTTACGATTATCTTTGGCGGTAGTGCGGTAAGAACACAATGGTTTGAGCTTTACGGCTCGAATGACGGGACAAAATATGAAAAGATAGGCTCTTTTGAAAGTCAGCACGCCCTTAATATTAAAGAGCTGTATTCCTTTGATAACAAGGAATATCAATACATTAAAGTGTTGAATAAGGGCAATACCAGAAATACTTATATTAATATTGTTGAGATGGAAATCGGAACGATATAAGAATATTAACTGACATCTAAAAACAAAAAAGCAATCGCTAACCAAAAGGCAGATACTTAAAGAGAAAATCTGTAAAATACAGAGTTCGTAAACGATTGGTATAATTGAAAATGCACAACCGTATTTTATCTACGGCTGTGCATTTTTTGGTACTAATTATAATGTTTGAAATTGCAGGTCTTTACGAACACAGAGATCTAATGATAACATCGCCTCGATAAAGCCTATCAATCAATAAAATCTGATCTTGTGGATATAACATCTTTCAAATAACCTATAACTTGAACACAAATATTCTCGTTAATCTCATCGGTTTTCATACATAATTTTGCATGTACTAAATTTCGTTTCGACCTAATTTTATGTGCTTTATCAGCTTCATCCATCCAATCAGGCTTTTTAATTTCTCTAATTGCATTAATATAATCAATTAAGTCTGCTCTTTTTGATTTACCAAAACGATCAGTAATTATATATTCCTCAACAAAATAGTTTTTGTTATCAATATCGCTCATCCAATCAATTAACACTGCTTCCAGAATAGACCCAGCAAGGATAAGCGTTGCCTTATATGCCTTTGCGTTAAAACAAGCATTTAGTTCTTGCATATCCTCTTTCAATATTTTAAATACGATTGAATATTTGAAAAATTTAACCTTTTCAAACATTTCTATGTTTAGGATATCTCCAACGGTTTTTGGATGTTCTTCAATAGATTTGTTGCTAAAGAATTCATTGTAGACATCTGTTCTTTTCGGTGATAAGTAGTTTATTTCAAAAAAACGACGATACTCTTCTTCTTTCTTTTGTGGTTTTATAATAGGGATATTAGAAATGTCTTTTATTGAAATCTTTTTTAATACACTGCCGGACATATTTGCTTCAATAATCACTCTGCAAGTATCGCTTTGTAAATATGTGATTAAATATTCAGGAGAAATTGTAAGCGGTCTTATTATAGTATGAAATTTACTTGCGCATATATTTTTTAATGGCGTTTCAGTTATAAGATACATACGGATCATTTGATTCAGGAAACAAATAATGTCTCCCTTTTGTAGCAAAACATCAGTAGCATCTTTTGCTTCGAGTTTATCGTAGTCCAATGGATAATTAAAATCTTTTGCGGATACAACAAGTGCTTTATTATCTTTAATAGCATGTGGAATAAGTATCTCAGCTACATCTCGCAGTAAAAATGTTTTTTCTTTTTTAAGTAAATCAATGGTTTGATATACACGCATGCTGTAATGGCGCGCGAACGGTTTTTTCGGTGAAAAATCAGAATATGGAACAGAATTGAATTCTATTTGTTTCTGCTGTGTAGGAGTAATATTTTTGTTTATTAAATTCTCAATTGAATTAATATAATTAGTATAGGATTCTGGATACAGATCAAATGTTTTAATTGTTCCTTTTTTTTCTTCTGATATCCTATCTTTTTTAATGCTACTCTCAGTATAAAGTTGTATATTGCAGATTGAAGTATTTACAACATCAACATGATTAACTGTTAAGGTAAAAAGAGTTAATCTGACGGCAGTACCTAAAAGAGGAGAGCCTAGCTCGAAAATACCTGAAACATTATACTTACTCAAAATATTTAGATGTCTAATTGCTCTCGAAAATAGGCCTTCAGTACTAATGAAATACGCTTCATCTGTGGATTCATTTAGTATTGAATCAATCCATTTGTCACCTATTATACCGCCAAAAGCATATCTCGTCCTTGTCTGCAATAATTTTAATATATCTAGCATAATGTGTCCCTCCCCTTTATTTAATCTCAAACAAATTGGCTTGATATTTTTTGCATGAATATAATTCACGAATTTTTCTAACAACATCTTCACCGACAGTTTCAAACATCTGTTTTATCGGTTTGTTAAGCCATATTTTCAAGAAGACTTGCGGTTCTTTCTATAAAATCCGTCATTTCCTCAGCCGACAGCGAGGAATTGCTTATCCTTGCAAGGTCGTAAACCTGACGGCAAATCATAGCTCTTCTTTCCTCCGAAAGCGCCGAAAGCCCTTTTATCACCTTGCTTTCAGAGTTCAAAACCAGCGTGTGAGTTTCGGGAAGCTTTGAAGAAGAAAACATTCTTGAAATATCGCTCATCCTTCTTATATGCTCCTCCTGCACGATAAGTGCGGGAAGCGGTGTTTTAAGCGGTGAGGTTGTAATTTTCAAATCCTCGTCTCCCAAAGCCTTTTTGAATATGTCGATAAGCTCTGTGTCATCTGAGGTTTGCTCCGGAATGGTGTCTATTCGTGTAAATCTCCATTGCTCTTTCATCTCAAGAAAGCTGATAAAATGGACATCGATAAGATGCGGGAATATGAGGGCGGTTTTCCCCTCCTCCTTAATCATTTTTATATACTGTGCCTGCTGTGTTTCGCTTGTAGTATAAAGTATTTGATTTTCATTTTTCCCCGCATATTCGGCAAGGCTCACATACTCTCCGTCGGTTGTTTTCGCCTGCATTATGCCTTTTAGCTTTTCGTAAAACTTATCGTCTCCAAGACAGCCGTATTCGATAAACGGTGCAATGTCTGTCCAATATCCGTCAAAGCCTTCCTTATCGGACTTGTGCATTGACAAAAGCCTGTCCGCAACCTTTTTTGTTATATGCGCCGATATTTTCGCCACAACATCATCATTTTGCAGCGCGCTTCTCGACACATTCAAAGGAATATCGGGGCAGTCTATAACGCCCTTTAGAAGCATAAGAAATTCGGGTATAATCTCTTTTATATTGTCGGCAACATATACCTGATTGTTATAAAGCTTTATTTTACCCTGCGCCGATTCAAACTCATGGGTCAGCTTGGGGAAATATAGTATCCCCTTTAGGTTAAACGGATACTCCACATTTAGATGTATCCAAAACAGAGGGTCGTTAAAATCGCTGAAAACCCTGTGGTAAAACTCTTTATATTCATCGTCAGTACAATCCGAAGGGGATTTTGCCCACAGCGGAGATATATCGTTAACGCATTTTTCTTCTTCATTTATATAAATCGCATACGGAAGGAACCCGCAGTATTTCAAAAGAATAGAGCGAAGCTTTTCTTGTAATAAAAAGTCTCTTTCAGCCTCTGAAATATGAAGAGTTATTTTGGTTCCCCTGTCAGTTTTATCGCTTTCCTTCATTATATATTCCGTTCCGCCGTCGCATCTCCAAAGCACAGCGGGCTCGCCGGTATAAGACTTTGTTTCAAGCTCGACAGTGTCGGCAACCATAAACGCGGAATAAAAGCCAAGCCCGAAATGACCAATGATACGGCTTTGCTCGTCCTGGTCTTTATACTTCTCTAAAAATTCCTCTGCACTCGAAAACGCAATTTGATTTATATATTTTTTTACTTCTTCCTCTGTCATTCCTATACCGTTGTCTGTTATCGTTATTGTCTTTGCCTCACTGTCACATATTATGTCTATGCGAGGTGTTTCCAAAAACTCCGCCTCGCCCGCTGCGTTGATGGTAGTGGCAACGCTCTTAATACGACGGACGAATATCAGACGACTGTATATTATGAGAGCGAAAACC
>MWCQ01000005.1 GCA_002070105.1 Firmicutes bacterium ADurb.Bin193
AACAGGCTTATCTCCCCCAAGAGTCCACATCGACGGGGAGGTTTGGCACCTCGATGTCGGCTCATCGCATCCTGGGGCTGTAGTAGGTCCCAAGGGTTGGGCTGTTCGCCCATTAAAGCGGTACGCGAGCTGGGTTCAGAACGTCGTGAGACAGTTCGGTCTCTATCTGTCGCGGGCGCAGGAAATTTGAAGGGAGCTGTCCTTAGTACGAGAGGACCGGGATGGACGCACCTATGGTGCACCAGTTGTCGTGCCAACGGCATAGCTGGGTAGCTAAGTGCGGACGGGATAAACGCTGAAGGCATCTAAGCGTGAAGCCCCCCCTAAGATGAGATTTCCCATCGCGAAAGCGAGTAAGACCCCACGTAGACTATGTGGTTGATAGGTCAAAGGTGTAAGCACAGCGATGTGTTCAGCTGATTGATACTAATAGGTCGAGGACTTGACCTAATGAGTTACTAGTTGCTAGTTGCTAGTAACGGGTCGGAAAGAATATTTGAGTAAGTAATCGAGGATGAATGAAAGATTTCTGCATTATTGAGTTGATCTTGGAGTTGTAACCATACTAGCAACTGGTAACTGGCAACTAGCAACTCAACCAGCTATCCGGTGACAATAGCGAAGAGGTCCCACCCGTTCCCATTCCGAACACGGTAGTTAAGCTCTTCAGCGCTGATGATACTTGGCGGGCGACCGCCCGGGAAAGTAGGTCGTTGCCGGAACAAAAAAGACTGCATCACAGAACTAATTGTGATGCAGTCTTTTTTTGTGTTAACGAATACATGCTGTATGCGTTGCTTACAAAAAGGCTGGGTCGGAATATAAGGGGGGGTGTCATTCTGAGCGTAGCGAAGAATCAAAATAAAATATATAATGGATTCTGCACTTCATTCTACGCTTAGAATAACGCCCTTTTAAGGGTAGTAGCGTAATCAGTGCAGACATTCATTATACATCACGCGCTTGGTTGCTTTTAAGCAGGTGTTGTGATAAAATTGGTTAACGGGACAGGTTGTTTAACGATAACATTCGGTTGCTTTTAAAAAGGTATTATGCTAAAATGGTTTAGGGAGCTGATTTAACTTGGACGAAAACAGAATCACTACCTCTCGGAGCCTTGGCGAGGACTGTGAATTTGAATTGTCGCTTCGACCGAGGACGATGGAGGAATATGTCGGTCAGGAAAAGGTTAAGGAGAACTTAAGCATTACGATAGAAGCCGCGCGGCAAAGACGCGAGGCGCTTGACCATGTTCTTTTATACGGCCCGCCCGGACTGGGGAAAACAACTTTGGCAGGGATAATTGCAAGTGAGATGGGCGTAAACATCAGGGTAACAAGCGGCCCTGCCATTGAAAAACAGGGTGATCTGGCGGCGCTTTTAACCAACCTTTCTCCTCATGACATTCTGTTTATAGACGAAATTCACCGCTTAAGCCGCACGGTTGAAGAGGTTTTATATCCAGCAATGGAGGATTATGCCCTTGACATTATTGTCGGGCAGGGCCCCTCCGCCCGCTCGATACGCCTTGACCTCCCGCGGTTTACCCTGATTGGTGCGACAACCCGCTCAGGTCAGCTTTCGTCGCCTCTGCGTGACAGGTTCGGCATAATGGCAAGGCTTGAGCTTTATTCGACCGAGGAGCTTGCAAAGATAATCGAGCGTTCGGCAAGAATACTGAATGTAGAGATAGATGAAGAAGGGAAGTACGAGATTGCGTCACGCTCAAGGGGAACCCCCCGAATTGCGAACAGGCTTTTGCGGCGTGTGCGTGATTTTGCCCAGATAAAAGGTGACGGACGAATAACAAGGGCTGTTGCGGATGAGGCACTTCATATGCTTGAGGTTGACTCTGCGGGTCTTGATAAAATTGATAAGCGTATTATGCTTTCGATAATTGATACCTTCGGCGGTGGCCCGGTAGGGGTTGAAACCCTTGCGGCAATGATAGGTGAAGATTCCGTAACGATAGAAGATGTTTACGAGCCCTACCTTATGCAGCTTGGCTTTCTCAACCGTACACCAAGGGGTAGAACTGCGACTAAGGCGGCATACGATTATTTCGGAGTTCCGCGGATTATATAATATATTCGAACATACAAAGCCCCTCGCCCAAAGAATTTAGCAGCGAGGGGTTTTCGTTTTAAATGACACCATGTAGTATGCGTGTCGTTCAAAAAAGCTTAGTCGGTAAATAGTAATTGTCATTCTTCGCTTTATTCTATTCGTTTTGAGTGACGCCCTTTTAAGGGTACTAAATTGCCAGCGCCTTAATTCCGTAAAGGCGCACGGCCATACGGGTTATAAGTCGTTTTCTGTTTCTTCTTACCGTTGACACATCGCAATTTAGAATTTCCGCTATTACCTCATCGCTTTTCCGCTCAAAATATCTCATTTTAATAATCAGCGCATAGTAGTCGCCGTCAAAGGCAGAAACAGAGTCGTCAATCCTCGAAATCTCACGCCTGCAATCCTCTATCTGGCGCTTTATGTTGTCGATCTTTATCTGCTGGATCTCATCGGGCGAAAGCCTCACCCCGCCGTTTACGCTTCTGTAAAGGATATCCCTTGACTTTGAAGCCGGCCCCTCCTTTAGCATATCCTGAAGGTCAAGAAGGTCATTTTCCATCTTCGCCTTAAGGTCGTTATATGCGAAAAGCCGTGCCTCCGTCATCTTATAATAGCATTTATTATCACTCACAATAGTTATCTCCTTCCCAATCATCGAAAACATCCAGAGCATTATATTTGGTCAAAAGCTCATTAAATACATCCTGAAGCAGGCATAAATCGCTGAATAAATACTGCATTACAAGTTCCTTGTTTTCTGTTAAGCTGTCTATCATACAGTCCTCATGAACAATATATCGGGCGCTTGTATAAATTTCGGAAAGGTCATACACCGTGTCGCCCGAATATATTTCTCCGTGACAACAACCGCAATACGAAATCGGAGATTCGTTTTGTATATTATATGTAAACATATATACCTCCCGTGTTAACGATATGTTAACATTGCGACAAAAATATGTCCTCGAATTTTACGCCGAAAAGCTCAACGAGAATTGCAATCTCGTTAGCATCGAATCTTCCCAGACCTTTTTCCTTGCGGTTGTAGGTTGCGGTGGAAATTCCGAGTATGCCCGCAATATCACACTGTGTTATCATTTTTTCGGCGCGCAAGCCTTTTAGCTTTGCTATCGGTTTTAATTCCCTTTTTGTGTTTTTCATCTTTCTACCTCCCATATAAAATTTTTTGTTAATATCATTATAGTTAACAAACGGTAAACTGTCAACCACAAATATTGCACAAAATTATAATAAAAATAAAAAAATGTTGCATTATTGTTAACTTGGTGGTATAATGCTTTTGAAGGGGGGAATAAGAATGGTCAGTTTCGGTACAAGGCTGAGAGCCTTGCGTCGTGAAAATTTTTTAACTCAGGATGAGCTTGCTAAGGAGCTTGAAAAATTAGGGTGCTTTGCAACGACAAAGTGCGCTATTTCGCAATATGAGAACGGTAAACGCTTTCCTGATGTGAAGGCGCTTAGAATTATAGCCGATTTTTTCAAGGTGTCCACAGACTATATTTTGGGGAATGACGATTGCGAGGAAGAACAAAAAATGCTGTCGCTTTTCAGAAGGCTGGACGAAAAGGGAAAGCAGATGACCATTGCGTATGCCACGGCGCTTTATGATTCGGCTAACCGATAACAAGGTGTTATAACCGGCGGTTTTAAAAGAACCGCCGGTTATTTAATATAGAAAATTGCGCAAAATTTGCGCAATTTTACGCTTTGGCGAAAGTGAATTTCGCCTTCGCTCACGCACGCGCAGCGAGCGGATGTGTTTCGGAAAGCGCTACGCGCCGAAACGCTTTTTTATTTTATCTCTCATAAAACTCCAAAATAAGCAAATACTACTACTAATATTGAACTTAACGGAGGTTATTATGAATATTAAAAAGCACCCTCAATCTTATTGGACAGCGTCATCTTCACCGACGGATTATCCGGCGTTAAATGACGATATTAAGGTAGATGTTGCGATTATCGGAGGAGGAATTTCGGGAATATCATGCGCATATATGCTTGCACGGGAAGGGGTAAAACTCGCTGTAATCGAGGCTGACCGTATATTGCGGGGCACTACCGGACATACTACCGCAAAGATTACCTCACAGCACGATTTGATTTACAGCAAAATCAAAAGCACAGTAAGCGAAGAATTTGCAAAGCTGTATGCCGATGCAAACGAAACCGCAATTCGGCAGATTGAGGATATATCAAAAAAGCATGACATTGAATGCGACTTCACTCCTCAATCGGCATATGTGTTCACACAGCAGGACGACTATATACAAAAAATAATCGATGAGGTAAAGGAAGCACAAAATTTAGGTATAAAAGCCGAGTATTCAGAGGATATTCCTTTGAATATTCCGATTAAAGCGGCGGTACGATTTGATAATCAGGCACAATTCCATCCCTTAAAATATGCCTTGGCGCTTGCAGAGGAAATCACCAATGGCGGCGGACAGATTTTCGAGCAAACCAGGGCTACGGACATAGAAGAGCATAATGGATATACAATTACGACAGAGCAGGGGAAAAAAGTTTCGGCCAAAAAGGTTGTTATTGCAACGCACTATCCGTTTTATAACAAGGAAGGCTTGTATGTTGCAAGAATATACACGGAAAGGGCGTATGTCCTCGCCATTAAGGCTAAGGAAAAATTCCCCGGCGGGATGTATATAAACGCCGAAGAGCCTACAAGGTCGTTGCGCCAGCAAAATTCGGAGGACGGCGAGCTTATTTTTGTAACGGGCGAAAGCCACAAAACAGGGCAGGGCGAAGATACGACCGTTCATTATGAGAATTTAATGCAATTTGCAAACAGTCATTTCAGCATAGAGGATATACCGTACAGATGGTCAACGCAGGACTGTATGACCGTTGACGGAATACCCTACATCGGTCAGTATAAATCAGACACACCTAATTTGTATATAACCACAGGATTCGGAAAATGGGGGATGACAAACAGCACGGTATCGGCAATGCTTCTGAAAGATTTGATTGTGTATGGGAAAAGCAGGTGGCAGGAGGTGTATAACCCGTCCCGACAGACAATAATCGCTTCCGCAAAGAGCATTGTTGTCGAAAACCTTAATGTCGCAAAAGAGCTTATCAAAGGGAAAATAATGCCCGTGCCGCAGGATGTTGAAATTAAAAACGGAGAAGGAAAGGTTGTCAAGGCGGAAGGGCAGAGAACCGGAGCATACAGGGACGAAAACGAAAACCTGCATCTGGTGAATACCACATGCACGCATATGGGGTGCGAGCTTAACTGGAACAGCGCCGAAAGGTCATGGGACTGCCCTTGCCACGGTTCAAGATTTTCATACGACGGAAAGGTCTTGGAAGGCCCCGCAATTTCTCCCCTGGATTACGATAACGATGTAAATACCGTTGAAAAATTGATAAAGGATAAATTTTAGGGGAGTGGTGGCAGGGAGATACTTTTAAAAACAAAAAAGCCCATATGGGCTTTTTTTGTGGGTGGATTATTTATGAAAAAGTGTTTACCAAAATACACTCCTTATTGATATGTCCCTTTGATATTAAAATTTCAAAAAATGTTTCACTAGTTAAATTGAATTTTTAAACAGAAATAAAATATTTTCTAATACAAATAATATATTTTTAAATATGAATATATTGATTTATAGAAAAAATATGATATAATAATTAAAACATGCTTATGAGGTGCAAGTCATGGTGATAAGTTATGATAAGCTTTGGAAATTACTTGTTGATAAAAAGATGACAAAAACACAATTTAGGTTAGCCACAAATATAGGTACTGCTACGCTGGCAAGGCTTGGGAAAGAACAACCCGTAAGGATGGAAATCTTACTAAAAATCTGTGGCTATTTTAAATGTAACATTTCTGACATTATGGATTTTATTATTGACCAAGGAGGTAGTGACCATGAATAATAAATATACATATATTAGTCTTTTTAGTGGAGCAGGAATAGGATGTTACGGGTTTCAAGAAAACGGCTTTGAATGTATTGCTACAAATGAATTGAATGAAAACAGAATAATGATACAAAAGGCGAATAATAAATGTAAATATGAAAGTGGATATATATGCGGGGATATTACATTAGATGAAAACCGTTCTATACTATATGATGAAATTGAAAGGTGGAAGAAAAACGAGAATATTAATCGTGTCGATGTTATTATTGCTACGCCACCTTGTCAAGGAATGTCTACAGCTAATTATAAAAAAGCTGACGAGCAAAACAGAAATTCTCTTGTCGTTAGTGCAATTAAAATTATAAATGATATAAAACCAAGAATTTTCCTTTTCGAAAATGTTAAAGCTTTTATGAATACAATGTGTACTGATTTAGACGGAAGAGATAAACTAATTTCCCAGAGCATATTAGAGAATTTGTCAGGGGAATATAATATTTATTCAAAGATTATAAATTTTAAAGATTATGGCGTTCCGTCAAGCAGACCTCGGACAATTGTTATCGGAACATCAAAACAGTTGTTAAATGTTTCTCCCCTTAATTTATTTCCAATTAAACAAGAAGAAATTACGCTTAGGAAAGCAATTGGTTTTTTAAAACCATTAGCCTATGGTGAGTGTGATGAAAATGATATCTATCATTTTGCAAGGGAATATCCCCGTTATATGCAGGAATGGATTTCTGATATAAAGGAAGGGCAAAGCGCTTTTCAAAATAATGAAAATATAAAACCATATAAGATTATTAACGGTAAAAAACAATTGCTTCGCTCGGCACATTTGGGTAATAAATTTAGAAGATTATTTTGGGATAAGCCTGGCGCCTGTATTACTACAAGAAACGATCAATTAGCAAGTCAGGATACGATTCATCCTTCAGACGATAGAGTTTTGAGCATTAGAGAGTTGATGATCTTGATGAGTATACCTAATACATTTAAATGGACTAACCAAGATGTATCAACAATTAATGACAAAAAGAAATTTCTGAGGAGAAATGAATTAAATATTCGTAGATGTATTGGTGAAGCAGTTCCCACTAAAATAATGGCAGATATTGCAAATAATATCAAGGAAATGCTACAGTTTGAGGATTTTATTAACACATACAAGGGAAGCGATTTAAAAAAGTTATTTAATCAGAATTTATTTAAAGATAACTTTTACATTAAAGCATTTTTAGAAGAGGAGTATTTAAAGAATAGAAAATCGACTGGTTCATTTTATACTCCGCAAAGTGTTGTTTTTAATGCACTGAAAAATTACAAACCTGACAATTTGCAAAGCTTAAGAATACTTGAACCTGCTGTAGGTCTTGGTGCATTTTTACCACAGCTATTAAGGATAATTGATGAAGTGCAAGAAGTTGTTATTGATGTAATTGATATTAGTTTTAGTGCTTTAGAAACATTAAAAGAAAGTATAAAGCTTCTAAAGTGGCCGCCTAATGTTAAAATTAATTATATATGTCAGGATTTTTTGAAATACGATTTAAAAGATAATAGTTACGATCTTGTTGTTACAAATCCGCCTTATGGAAAGCCCAAAGGTAATGAATTAAAGGAATATCGCAAATTATTTAATAATAAATCAAATAACTTATTTGATTTTTTTATGCAGAAACTTGAAGGCAGTGCAAAAGAAATAATATGTATTATTCCAAAAACATTTTTGATGGCGGCGGACTATGAAGAAACCAGAAAAAAATACGAAAAGTATCCTATTGTTTCTGTTAATGATTTTGGTGTGAAATTTTTCAAAAGAGTATTTGTTGAGATAATATCTATTCATTTTAAAAAAGACTATAAAGATGATATGATTGTAGAGTCAATGATTAATAAAAAAAAACTTGTCCAAAAACAAGGTTACATTTATCACGATAAAGGATGGTTGCTTTATAGGGATGAATGGTTTGATAAATTTATTGAGAGTTTGCAACTTGATTATTTTACATTTTTTAGAGACAGGCAAATAACAAATAAACATCTTCTCAGCAAGGGGAAAATTAGAGTATTAAAATCAAAAAATATTTTGGATACAGGAGAAATAATTAATATTGATGGATATGATGCTTATCTTGATAATGTAGATAATTTTTTAGTAAGTAAGTTCTTAAACAAAAAATGTATTATTATGCCGAATTTCACCTATAATACAAGAGCCACAATGCTTCCATGTAATTGTATTCCCAATGGATCAATAGTGATTCTAATCCCCAAAAACGGTAATATTAATGAAGTTGCGTTAGAACTATATGCTACTGAGGAATTTAGAAAATACTACGCAATAATAAAAAATAATGCTAAATTTACATTAAACATTGATTCAAGCTCAATTTATTACATAGGGGTGAAAAAAAATGATTAATACAATTATAAAGAATCTTAGAGATGTGAGTTTGTCTCAGAAAAAAGGCAGGTTCTTATCGGACAAATCCTATGGTTTTGATACAGTATTTTTTATTGCAAAATTTATAATACATAATTCAAAGAGAGATTTGTTTAATCGCAGGGAGCTGAGGGAAAGCGCTACCGAATATACAGAAGACTTATTTAATTTAAGGCCCGGAACCGCTGGTGCTGTTAATTATTTTGTTGAAACAGTTAACTTATTTGAATATGCAAATATTATTGAAAAAGTTGATTCTAATAATTATAGAATAATTAATCCTGATATTTTGGAGTTTATTGGTAAGCTACCCGAAAACGCATACATATTTCTTTATCTTTTAACTTATATGACATACAAAAATGATGGAATATGGCCTTTGTTTGAAAAATATTGTTCAACAAAAAATGTTGAAAAAAAAGAAGATATTGCAAATAGTATTTTTAGTGTTTTCAGCAGTAAGTCAACTAGTATTGAAGATAAGGAAACGAACTGGTCTAAACAGTTAGTAAAGTATTCGTTAACCATACTCGGATATATAAATGAAGAATATTATATTGCACGAACATTGAGAGTTCATGATAGAATTTGGACTGTTGAAGATATCGCATTAAATGTAGCAGGAACTCGCACACCTATAACATTGCCAAAAAAGAATGATTATATCTCAAAATTTTCAAAAGACTATGTTGCGAATCAGTTAAAGCCTTATTTAATATCAGTACCCAAAATAGAAATTGCCAAAACAGAAATCACAGAGAGTATTGCAAGCGGCTTAGCGGATATTAAGCTTGAAATGATAGATCTAAAAAAGGTTATGAGCATTGATTCGAAATTTGACAAACAACAATTTATTGAAATCGAAAACCAGATAAAAAGAAGAAATCCATCTATCCAGTCAGAATTTAGGAAAAGTCTGTTTGAAAATAATAAAAGTATTTGCACAATTTGTAGCTTTTCTTATAGAGATTTTTTAATAGCAAGCCATATAAAGCCGTATGCTATTTGTAAAGATACTTATGATGCAATAAACCATTTTAATGGACTGCTCTTATGTCCTAATCATGATAAGCTTTTTGAAGGGGCAAAACATATGACAATTGATTATAGAACAGGGGAAATAATACTAAATGATTCTGCTAAACGCTCGAAAGAATTTGGTATGCTTAATGGAAAAAGCATCGATAAAAGACTTGTTCAGTGCGAGCGTAAGCACTATTTGCAATGGCATAATGAACAGTTTGAAAAAAACAGATAAGATTATAACGATTTAACTGCAGTATGATTATGTCAGTTTCATAACGGAAAAAAAGTAAATATTATATGTCCTTTTGAAAATGCTTTCTACAAAATATTTTAGGGAGAGATAAGGATTCCCCTTAAAAATTACTCGCCCTCCCTTGAACTCCTTGAATTAATTAATAAGCTTTTCGCTTGCGAAAAGCAACCATAATTCTTCTTTTTTCTTTTTTCTTTTTTATTTCGAAAGGTCTGATTAAAGAAAAAAGAATAAAGAAGAAAGAAGAAATAAGAATACAAAACGAAAAGCCCGCCGATAAATCGACAGGCTTTTCGTTTTGGCGGAGAGACAGGGATTCGAACCCTGGGTGGGCTATAAACCCACACACGCTTTCCAAGCGTGCGCCTTAAGCCAGCTCAGCCATCTCTCCGTAAACTTTATATTGCTTTTACAACTTTATTAGTATATACTGTTTTTAATAAAAAATCAATACTTTTTTAAAGAATCGGGTGATGCTTTTTGCGTAATGTACCGATTAACGATAAGGAGCGCATAGACGATTTGCAGGTTCCGCTTAAAAACGGCAAATCTCTTTGCGTTATACAAAATCCCGACTATTTCTGCTTCGGCGTTGACGCCGTACTGCTTGCCGACTTTGCCAAAATTCCCAAAAATGCTGTTGTTGCCGACATGGGCTGCGGCTGCGGCGTCATTCCGCTTCTTATTGCCGCCAAAACCGAAGCATCGCACATAACGGGAATTGAAATCCAAAGCGAGGTCGCCGAAATGGCGCAAAGAAGTGTTGCGCTTAACGGACTTGAGGATAAAATCTCTGTAATAAACGCAGATATAAAACGCTTTGAAGGTTCGGGCGTTTTTGATGTAATAACCTGCAACCCCCCGTACAAGGAGGGGGGAGGCGGGCTTAAAAATCCGAATAAGTATCTTGCCGTTGCGCGGCATGAGGTCTGCTGTACGCTTTCGGATGTAATAAAAACCGCAGCCCGCCTTCTAAAGCCCGGCGGAAAGCTTAATATTATCCACCGCCCAGAACGCCTTGCAGACATAATATGCGGTATGCGCAAAAACGGTCTTGAGCCTAAGCGAATACGGTTTGTGCATCCTGCGCCCTACAAAACCGCCACAATGGTTTTAATCGAGGGCGCAAAGGGCGGAAGGCCCAAGCTTTTTTCGGAGCCTCCGCTTTATATCCATGACCAAAACGGCGAATACAGCGACGAAATAAACCGAATATACGGCAAAACAAAGGACAAGCCTGAATAACATCGGTAAAGAATAAACCCAGCGCGCCTGTCATCCTGAGCGAAGCGAAGGATCTTTAAGATTCTTCGTCGCTGCCTCAAAGTGACAGGGTAAGTGCAGGAATTACAAAGCCCCGCCGATTATTATCGGCGGGGCTTAAACTGTGTAAATGCTGATTTTTATCTTATCTGCCCGTTCCCGTATATTATATATTTCGTGGTCGTAAGCTCCGAAAGCCCCATGGGCCCGCGCGCGTGCATTTTCTGCGTGCTAATCCCTATTTCCGCGCCGAAGCCGAACTCAAACCCGTCGGTAAAGCGTGTTGAGGCATTTACATACACCGCCGCGGCGTCAACCTCGGCAAGGAATTTCTGCGACATATTATAGTCCGCTGTAACAATTGCCTCACTGTGCTTGGTTCCGTATTTTGTTATATGCTCAATTGCCTCGTCAATCCCGCCCACAACCCTAACGGCAAGGATATAGTCGTTGTACTCCGTCGCCCAGTCCTCCTCGGTTGCGGGTTTTGCACCGGGGAATATGGCAACTGTTTCGGCACAGCCCCTTATCTCAACGCCCTTTTCCGCAAGAGCGGTAAGAATCGGAGGAAGAATTTTCCCCGCTACCGCGCGGTCTACAAGAAGCGTTTCCTCGGCGTTGCATACCGAAGGACGGCTTGTTTTCGCGTTGATTACTATCCGCTTTGCCATTTCGGCATCTGCGGTTTTTTCAATATATACATGACAGTTCCCCGTCCCCGTCTCGATTACGGGGACCGTTGCGTTTTCAACCACGGATTTAATAAGCCCCGCCCCGCCTCTGGGAATCAGAACATCTATAAAGCCGTTGAGCTTCATAAGCTCAACCGCCGTCTCGCGCGAGGTGTCCTCCACAAGCTCAATCGCCCCTACGGGAAGCCCCGCGCCCTCGCCGTTTTTACACATTGATTTTACTATTGCAATGTTTGAGTTTATTGCCTCGCTTCCGCCCCGAAGGATTGTTGCGTTGCCTGCCTTTATACAAAGTGCGGCGGCGTCGGCTGTCACATTCGGGCGCGCCTCGTATATAATCCCGATAACGCCGAGAGGTACACTCACCTTACCGATTATAAGCCCGTTGGGGCGCTTTGTCATACCCAAAACCTCACCGATAGGGTCGGGAAGGGCGGCAACCTGCCTTATACCCTCCGCCATTGCCGAAATCCTTTTTCTATCAAGCGCAAGACGGTCAAGCATAGCCGCGGGAATCCCCTTTTTACTTGCGTTTTCAAGGTCAATCCTGTTTTGCTCCAATATATAAGCCGAATCGGCCTCAAGCCCATCCGCGATTGCGAAAAGCGCCCTGTTTTTTGTATCGGTATCAAGCACCGCAAGCGCCCTTGCCGCACTTTGCGCCATTTCGCCCTTTATTATAAGCTCACTTGCCATAAAAATCAGCACCTCACTTTTTTTCACCGCCGTAGAAGAATGTACCCCTCGGCTTTCCCTCTACTATATCATAAAGAATATTAGGGTTTTCGCCGTTTGCGATAACCGTACTTATCCCCGCCTTCATGGCAATTTCGGCGGCGTCAAACTTGGTAATCATTCCGCCCGTTCCCCGTGCGGTTGCGCTTCCGCCCGCAAGGGCGCGAAGGTTATCGTCGATTTTCTCAACCCTGCCGATAAGGCGTGCGCAGGTGTTCCCGTTGGGGTCACAGTTGTAAAGCCCCTCTGTGTCGGTAAGTATAATAAGCAAATCGGCGCTGACCAGTGTTGCAACATACGCGGAAAGCGTGTCATTGTCGCCGAATTCAATCTCATCCGTGGAAATTGTGTCATTTTCATTTATAATCGGTACAACCCCGAATTTCAAAAGCGTTTCGAGCGTGGCTAGAGCATTTTTCTGGCGCTCGCCGCCGTCGAGGACATCCTTTGTCAAAAGAAGCTGAGCCACCGAAACACCGTATTCGCCGAACATTGTGCTGTAAAGGTCCATAAGCTCAACCTGCCCGATCGCCGCCAAAGCCTGTTTTTCATCGACCTTATCGGGTCTTTTGTCAAAATTTAGCTTTCCCATTCCCACGCTTATCGCGCCGCTTGACACAAGGATAACCTTAACCCCGCTGTTTTTAATGTCCGCAATCGTTCTTGACAAAAGCTCAATCCTGCGAAGATTCATAAGCCCCGATTCGTGGGTGAGCGTTGAGGTTCCGACCTTTACGACAATTTTTTTAATATCCATCAAAAATCAATCCCATCACTTTAGTAAGTATTCCGGCAAATTCCGTATTAGTATCGACACAATCCTTACTATATTTTATCAGTATTTTGAAAACTGTCAAGCAATTTTGCGATTTTTAGGCGGTTAATACGAAAAATGTATTGCATTACCGAATTCAGATGTGGTATAATTACTTTTAACAACTTTCTAAACAGTTTTGAAAGGAAGCACAGATATGGGCAGATATTATATTACAACACCTATATATTATCCGAGCGGACGCCTTCATATCGGCAATGCTTACACAACCGTTGCGGCTGATACGGTTGCACGCTTTCGCAGGATTATGGGCGATGAGGTTTTTTTCCTTACGGGTACGGACGAACACGGTCAGAAAATACAGCGCAAGGCGCAGGAGGCGGGCCTTTCGCCGAAGGAATATGTCGACGGAATCGTTGCGGGGATTATTGAGCTTTGGAAGGTTTTAAATATTTCATACGACAAGTTTATCCGCACCACCGACGACTACCACATTGCCGCAGTACAGCATATTTTTACAACGCTTTACGAAAACGGCGATATCTATAAAAGCGAATACGAGGGTTGGTACTGTACTCCCTGCGAGGCTTTCTGGACGGAAACCCAGCTTGACGGAAAAACGGTCTGCCCCGACTGCGGTCGGAGTGTTGAAAAGGCAAAAGAGGAAAGCTATTTCTTCAGAATGTCGAAGTATCAGCAGAGGCTTGTTGACCATATAGAAAGCAATCCCGATTTTATTCAGCCCACATCAAGAAGAAACGAAATGCTTTCGTTTATAAAGTCCGGGCTTGAGGATTTGTGCGTGTCGAGGACGACCTTTGACTGGGGAATCCAGGTTCCCTTCGACAAAAAGCATGTGGTTTATGTATGGCTTGACGCTCTTTCAAACTATATGAACGCCCTCGGTTATCCCGAAAAAACCGAGCTTTTCGAGAAGTTCTGGCCCGCCGATGTTCACCTTGTGGGAAAGGACATTGTCCGATTCCACACCGTAATATGGCCTGCGATTCTGATGGCTTTGGGCGTTCCTCTTCCCAAACAGGTTTTCGCACACGGCTGGCTTTTGCTTGACGGCGGTAAGATGAGCAAATCCCGCGGCAATATTGTTGACCCTGTTGTTCTGGCGAATAAGTACGGTGTAGACGCGGTTAGATACTATGTTTTGCGTGAGGTTCCCTTCGGAACGGACGGAAACTTCTCCAACGAGCTTATGATAAACAGGATTAATTCGGACCTTGCCAATGATTTAGGCAATCTTGTAAGCAGAACCGTCGCAATGATTGAAAAATACTTCGGCGGTACGGTAAAGGGCGGCGGCGAGGACGAGGGCGTTGATACAGACCTTAAAACGCTTGCACTTGAAACAAACGAAACAAGCAGCGAGCAGATTGACAAACTCCTTTTGTCGAATGCTTTAACCGATATATGGAAGTTTATATCAAGAACAAATAAATATATAGATGAAACACTGCCCTGGACTCTCGCAAAGGACGAAGAGCAGCGCCCGCGGCTTTCGCAGGTTTTGTATAACCTTTGCGAAAGCATAAGGCTTATTGCGGCTTATATACAGCCCTTTATGCCGGAAACGGCGGACAAAATACACGCCCAAATCGGCACGACAAACACCGACAGAATCTGGAACAACACCGGTGAATACACCGTGCAAAAAGGAGAAGCACTCTTCCCCCGAATCGATTTGGAAAAGGAGCTTGCCGACCTTGAAAGCATTACTCTTTGACAGCCATGCGCATTATGACGACAGAAGGTATGATTCCGACCGTGCGCAGGTCATCAAAAAAATAAAAGAAAGCGGCGTGGGCGGGGTCGTTAACATAGGCTCCGACATGGCAAGCTCCAAAAGGAGTGTTGCTCTCGCCCGCGAATATGACTTTATATACGCCTCCGTCGGGGTTCACCCCCATGAGACAAAGGGTATGAAGGATTCCGATTTAGCGGATCTGGAGCGTTGGACAAAAGAACCAAAGGTTGTTGCCATCGGTGAAATAGGGCTTGACTATTACTATGACAACAGCCCGCGCGACACACAAAAATACTGGTTCAAAAAACAGCTTGCCCTTGCCGAAAGGCTTGATTTCCCCGTTGTCATTCATACCCGAAACGCCATAGAGGATACACTCAAAATCCTAAAGGAAAGCAGTGCAAGAGGCATTGTACATTGCTTTTCGGAAAGCGCCGAAATTGCAAAAAGGGTTGTGGACATGGGCTTTTATATAGCCTTCGGCGGTACTCTTACCTATAAAAACGCGCGCCATGCCGTAGAGGCGGCAAAGGCAACGCCGCTTTCGCATATACTGATTGAAACGGACTGTCCCTATCTTGCGCCGGAGGGCCACAGGGGAGAGCGCAACGACAGCTCCCTGATGCGACTTGTCTGCGAAAGACTTGCCGAAATAAAGGGCATATCCTTTGACGAGGCGGCAGAGGCAACATATCAAAACGCACGGAAGGTGTATAGAATTGATAATAAGCTATGAGCTTGGAAATTCCCTTTATATAAACCTGACCAACAGATGCTCCAACGCGTGTGATTTCTGCCTGCGCTGCGCAAAGCCCAAGCAGGTTAAGCCGGTCTGGGTAACAAGCGCGGATTTGAGCGGGGCCGAGGAGTTTTGGCTTGAGCGGGAGCCTTCTGTTTCCGAGATAATAGACGATCTAAAAAGGCGTGACCTCAAAAAGTATCACGAGGTTGTGTTTTGCGGGTTCGGCGAACCTTTTATGCGCTTTGATGAGTGCGTGGAGGTTGCGAAATGGCTTAAAACGCAGGGCGTAAAAATCCGTGTCAATACAAACGGGCAGGCGAATTTAATACACGGGCGTGATGTGACGGGTGAAATGGCGGGGCTTTTTGACACGGTTTCAATAAGCCTTAACAATAAAAACGCCGAGGAATATAATAATATATGCCACAGCGACTATGGCGAAGAGGCATATAACGCACTTTTGGAGTTCGGGGAAAAATGCGCCGCAAGGGGCATTAAAACGGTATTTACGGTTGTCGATATACTTCCCCCCGAGGACATACAAAAGTGCCGTGAGATTGCTGAATCTCGGGGCGGTACGCTCCGAATCAGAAAATATATTAATTAAAAAGGAAGTGAATGGAAATGGCAAGAAGGATTAAGTTTTTTGACACAACGCTGCGCGACGGCGAGCAAACACCGGGGGTAAACCTGAACCTACAAGAGAAGCTTGAGATAGCCCTCGCGCTTGAAAGACTTGGCGTTGACTACATCGAAGCCGGTTTCGCAATATCCTCCGTCGGAGATTTTGAGGCTATACAAGGTATTGCCAAGGCGCTAAAAACCACATCTGTTGTGTCGCTGTCAAGAGCCCTTGAAAAAGACATTGACCGCTCTTGGGAGGCTGTAAAAAGCGCGGTAAGCCCGCGAATACATACCTTCCTCGCCACAAGCGACATTCACATGAAATACAAGCTTAAAATGACCGAGCAGGAGGTTTTGGAAAATTCGGCAAAAGCAGTCGCATACGCAAAAAAATACACAAGCGATGTCCAGTTCTCGCCGGAGGACGCCTCACGCACACGCCCCGAGTTTTTGTATAAGGTTTTGGAGGGCGTAATAAAGGCGGGCGCAACATGCCTTAATATTCCCGACACCGTCGGATACTCAAATCCGGACGAGTTTTCGAGGCTTATAAAGGGCATAATGGAAAATGTTTCGGGTATCGAGAAGGTTGACATATCGGTACACTGTCACAACGACCTCGGGCTTGCGGTGGCTAACTCCGCTGCGGCGGCAGTTGCAGGCGCCTCGCAGATAGAGGGCTGTATAAACGGTCTCGGCGAGAGGGGCGGAAACGCCGCGATTGAAGAGCTTGTAATGCTTTTCAACACAAGGCGCGATTATTACGATTTCGAGCATAACATTGACTCAACAAAAATAAACAGAACAAGCAAGCTTGTAACAAGCCTTACAGGTGTTTATCTTCAGCCGCACAAGCCCATTGTGGGCGCAAACGCCTTTGCGCACGAAAGCGGTATACATCAGCACGGCGTTATGGAGGAAAGGTCAACCTATGAGATTATGACCCCCGAATCGGTCGGACTTACATCAAACAGGATGGTACTTGGCAAGTTAAGCGGAAAGCATGCCTTTGTACAAAGGCTTGAGGAGCTTGGCGTAAAGCTTGATACCGAAGATGCGATAAACAGGGCGTTTGGGAAGTTTAAGGCGCTGGCCGACCGCAAGAAAGAGGTTTTGGACGAAGATATACTGGCGCTTGTCGATGACAACTACGACAAAATCCCCAAGAGGTTTGAGCTTGTTTCCTTCCAGATTTCAAGCGGAAACAGAATGATAAACACCGCAACCGTTCAGCTTAAGGTCGAAGATGAAATTATAACAAAGGCGGCAACGGGCGACGGACCTATCGACGCATCATACAAGGCGATATCCGAAATCTGCGGGTATGACATTGAGCTTAAGGAGTACAACATTCGTGCGGTAACCGGCGGACATGACGCTCTCGGTGAGGTTAATGTGAAGATGGGCATAGGCGGCAAGGTGTACTTAGGTCGCGGAATCAGCACAGACATTATTGAATCGTCAATTCTCGCCTGCTTAAGTGCGGTAAATAGGGCAAGCTAAGCTGTTTTCCTTAATTGATTTCCCCGGAAAGGATTGATTTAATATGTCTAAGGTTAAAATATTTGACAGCACTCTCCGCGACGGCGCACAGGGCGAGGGAGTGGTCTTCTCGGTTGAGGATAAGCTTGCGGTCGCACAGTATCTTGACAGGCTTGGAATCAGCTATATTGAAGGCGGAAACCCCACCTCAAACCCCAAGGATTGCGAGTTTTTTCAACGCGCTAAAGAGCTTGATCTGAAAAATGCGAAAATAGTTTCTTTTACAAGCACTCATAAGGTAGGTGCAGACCCTTCGAAGGATGCGATGCTTGCGGCAATTTTAGAGGCGAATGCCGAGTATGTAAGCGTTTTCGGCAAGTCGTGGGATATGCATGTTACCGATATTCTCGGTGCAATGCTTGAGCAGAATTTAGGTATAATAACAAGCACAATTCGTTATCTTACGGACAACGGAAAAAGCGTGTTCTTTGACTCAGAGCATTTTTTTGACGGCTATAAGGCGAATCCGCAGTACGCCATGGAAACCTTAAAGGCGGCAAGGGATGCGGGTGCGAAGGCGCTTGTTCTGTGCGATACAAACGGCTCTACATTCCCCTTCGAGGTTGAGGAGATAACCAAAAAGGTTGCAGAGGCTTTCCCGAATATTGAAATAGGAATTCATACCCACAACGATACGGGTACCGCGGTTGCTAGTGCAATTGCGGCGGTGAGAAGCGGCGCCACTCTTGTTCAGGGAACCTTCGGCGGCTTCGGTGAGCGCTGCGGGAATATGGACCTTTGCACCCTGATACCGAATCTTCAGCTTAAACTCGGATACGAATGTATTCCGCCCGAAAATATGGAGCTTTTAACCGATACCGCACGGGCAATTGCCGAGTCCGCCAACATAGGGCTTGACCCGCGAACACCCTATGTGGGGGCGTCCGCCTTTGCGCACAAGGGCGGAATGCACAGTGATGCCGTAATCAAAAAGCCTGCTTCCTATGAGCATATTGCGCCCGAAGTTGTGGGCAATGAGCGAAGGGTGCTGATGAGTGAGGTCGCGGGGCGTTCGGCTATTATGCTTGCCTTAAAGTCTGTTGATCCCACAATAGACCGCAACAGCGAAAGCACAAAGAGAATTCTTGACAGGCTTAAAGAGCTTGAACACAGCGGATATGAATTCGAGGGTGCCGAAGGTTCCCTTGAGATGCTGATTAAAAAGGAACTCGGAAGATTTACCCCGCATTTTAATCTCGGTAAATTCAGCGTTGTCGTAAACGAACCGTCCGAAGGTTTAAGCTGTAATGCGATGGTGAAAATCTTTGTCGACGGTGAGGAGGAAATCACGGCCGCAGAGGGCGAAGGCCCGGTAAATGCGCTTGACACGGCCCTGCGCCGCGCACTCGGAACATTTTATCCGGAGCTTAAAAAAATGTCCCTTATCGACTATAAGGTTCGCGTATTGAGCTCCACGGACGGAACCGCGTCAAAGGTCCGCGTTCTTATAACCTCCACAAACGGCAAAAAAACATGGCGAACCGTTGGCGTTTCCGCAGATATTATAGATGCCTCGTGGAAGGCGCTTGTTGACTCTATCGAGTACTTTTTAACAGTTGTAAGGTAGCCGTTGTAATTTACATCAAATAAAAAACCTCCGCAAAACCGTTTTGGCGGTCTGCGGAGGTTTTTTGAGATTATAGGGAATTACATAGATAGTTACCCCAATATATCCTGCAAATCCTTTTCGGGAGTTGTAATCGGCTTTATATTATAATTATCAACCAAAACCTTTAATACATTCGGCGAAACAAATGCGGGCAGTGTCGGCCCCAATCGGATATTTTTAACGCCGAGCGAAAGAAGGGTAAGAAGTATACACACCGCCTTTTGCTCGTACCACGAAAGAACAAGCGACAGGGGAAGGTCGTTTATTTCGCAATCGAACGCTTTAGCAAGCGCCCCCGCAACCTTAATTGCGGAATAGGCGTCATTGCACTGCCCCATATCCATAATCCTCGGAAGCCCTCCGAGCGTTCCCAAAGCCAAATCGTTAAAGCGGAATTTACCGCAGGCAAGCGTAAGAACAACCGAATCCGCGGGCGTTCCCTTTACAAAATCGGTAAAATAATTTCGTCCCGGCTTTGCCCCGTCACAGCCTCCCACAAGAAAAATATGCTTCAGGACTCCCGCTTTTACCGCGTCTATAACCTTATCCGCAACGGAAAGCACGGTAGCGTGACCGAAGCCCGTAGTAAGCTTAACCCCGCCGTTAATCCCGGCAATAGCGGTGTCCTCGGCGTATCCACCGAGGGAGAGAGCCTTTTTTATAACAACGGAAAAATCCTTGTCCTCGCCTATATGCACAAGACCGGGATACCCAACAACCGCGGTTGTAAAAACCCTGTCGGCATAGCTGCTTTTCGGCGGCATAAGGCAGTTTGTGGTGAACAAAAATGCGCCCGGAACATCCGCAAACTCCTTTTGCTGATTCTGCCATGCTGTTCCGAAGTTCCCCTTAAGGTGCGGATACTGCTTTAGCCTGGGGTATGCGTGACAGGGGAGCATCTCACCGTGCGTATAAATATTGATACCTTTGCCCTGCGTCTGTTCAAGCAAAAGCTTCAGGTCGTGAAGGTCGTGCCCCGACACGACGATAAACGGGCCCTTTTCGATTACCGCAGAAACCTCGGTGGGTACAGGATTTCCGAAGCTTTCGGTGTTTGCCCTGTCAAGAAGCTCCATACACTTTAGATTAACAAAACCAAACTCATTAAGAAGCTCAAGCCACTCCTCAATGCTTTTTTGCTCGGCAATTGTGCTCATGCCCCCGTAAAACCACTGCATAACCTCGTCGTCGTAATAGCCCAGAGCGTTTGCGTGGTAGTAATATGCCGCCATGCCCTTCAGTCCGAGGAGCAAAAGCACGCGAAGCGAGCGAACATCTTCATTTTCCGTCCAAATATTGTTCATATCAATATTAAGGCTTTCGCCGTTCGGGTTTTCGGCGTTAATTTCGGCGACAAGCAGGTTTAGCTTTTCTTCATCAAAATTTACATTGGTTATACAGGAGAAAAGCCCCTTAACCATAACCTCATCGGTTTTTTCGGTTCTTTTACCGTTATTCACGCTTCTGGCAAGACCCACCAAAGCCCCCATAATCCTGTCCTGCGTATCGGCCGCCACGGGTGTTTTCCCGCAAACTCCCCCTTTTGTACAGCCGACTCCTCCGGCGGTCTGCTCACATTGAAAACAAAACATTTTAAAAACCTCCCGCTTAAAAAATTATGTCGAAAATAAGTCCCCCGGCAATGCGGGTTTAATCGATTACCCCTCCGTTTACGGATATGGTAACGACATTCCACGGTATAAGCCTTTCGCTGTTTACCAAAGCCGTCTTTACGGCATTGACAATCCCGCCGCAGCAAGGTACTTCCATACGCAAAATCGTAATGCTTTCGATGTTGTTATACTTTAATATATCCGTCAAGCTTTTCGCTGTAATCAACCTCATCAAGCTTGGGACAGCCGATTAGGGTAACCTTGTTACGCATATATTTGTGAATGTTGGGATGCGCATAAGCCGTACAGTCAGCGGCGATTAAAAGCTTTGCCCCTTTGAAAAACGGAGCGACGGGAGGAACAAGCTTAATCTGAACGGGCCACTGCATAAGCTGTGAGGCACGCTCGGCTTCCTCCTCTTTCGGCTTTTGCTCGTTCTTGTTTTCAAGTGACTTTGCCACTGTTGACGGACAGCCCGAATGAGAACCCGCCATTCTTGCGTTTACTGCGGCCTCGTCAAATGGCTCCGCCTCCCGCTCAATAATTTCAATTGCGCCTGTGGGACATTCGGGCAAACAGTTGCCGAGCCCGTCGCAATAGCTTTCGCTTATAAGCTCTGCCTTCCCGTCGACAATCCTGAGCGCGCCCTCATGGCATGCGCCGATGCACAGCCCGCAGCCGTTGCACTTCTCCTTGTTAATAGATATTATCTTTCTTACCATTTTCATAACCTCCTCTTGAATTATGGCTTAATTATAGTATAATATCGGTATACGGTCTGTAACCATGGCTACAAAATCAAGGATTCGTTAAAAAGGAGCGGTTATATGTACGAGGTCTATATTAATGCGGTAAGGGGGAACTCGCTGTTTAAGGGGATTAAGGATAACGATCTTTTAAGCCTTTTGGAATGTACAAGGCCTGAGGTCATAAGCTTCCAAAAGGGCGAGACGGTTATAATGAGCGGTGAAAAGCTTAAAGGAATAGGCATAGTGGTTTCGGGCGGAGTTGATGTGATAAAGGAAACGGCGGGCGGCGACAGATATATATTCGCGAAGCTGGGGAGGGGGGCCGTGTTTGCTGAGGCGGCGGCATTTTTAAATCCGAGCATAGCGCCCGTTACCGTGGCGTCGGCGGGAAAATCCGAAATCATGTTCCTGCCCGCCGAAAGGGTGATATTCAGCTGCGAAAAAAGCTGTAATTTCCACAGCATTATGATAAGAAACATACTCGAAATACTGTCAAATAAGGCAATGCTGCTTAATAAAAAAATCGAATACTTAACGATAAAAAGCATGAGGGGGCGCATAAGCGCATATCTTTTAAACATTTACAACAAATCGAAAAAGACATCGTTTAAAATTCCGTACAGCAAAAGCGACCTTGCCGATTACCTCGGTGTGACCCGTCCTTCGATGTCAAGAGAGTTGGGAAGAATGCGCGATGAGGGGATAATAAACTTCAACGGAAGAGATTTCGAAATTATTGACCTTAATCGCCTTGCGGGCAGTGTAAAATATTAATTGCCAGCGAAATAGGGTAGTAACAAAAAGAGGATGTTAAAAGGCAAATTTTAAACATCCTCTTTTTCATTTGAAACGCAAACCGAAAAATCACATTCGATTAAAATTAATACTGTGACAGATAATGGTCAAGCTCCCACTGCGAAACGCTGGTGCGATAACTGTCCCATTCTTTTTTCTTTGCCTCTACATAGTTGGTGAAAACATGGTTTCCGAGCGTTGCCTTGATAAGAGAATCCTTCTCAAGCTCCGCAACGGCTTCCTCCAAAGAAGCGGGGAGACTGTCTATACCGTTGGCGGCACGCTTTTCAGCGGACATATGGAATATATTTTCGTCAACGCTTGCCGGCGGTTTCAAATTGTTTTTGATTCCGTCCAGCCCTGCCGCAAGGCAGACCGCAAGCGACAGATAAGGATTTGCGGACGGGTCGGGGCATCGGAGCTCAACCCTTGTGCTTGCCCCGCGGGAGGCGGGAACGCGGATAAGCGGACTTCTGTTGCGTGCGGACCATGCTATGTAGCAGGGCGCCTCATAACCCGGAACCAGTCTTTTGTATGAATTTACAAGCGGATTTGTAATTGCCGCCATACCCTTTATATGCTTTAGAAGCCCCGCAATAAAGTTATAGGCAATCGGACTTAAACCGTTTACATCGCTCTCGTCATAGAAGGCGTTTTTGCCGTCCTTCATAAGCGACATATTCGTATGCATACCCGAACCGTTGATACCGTAAATCGGCTTTGGCATAAAGGTTGCGTGGAGGCCGTGCCTCTGTGCGATAGTTTTTACAACAAGCTTAAAGGTCATAATATTGTCCGCGGTTTCCAATGCCGCGCCATACTTAAAGTCAATCTCATGCTGACCCTGCGCAACCTCATGGTGTGAAGCCTCTATTTCAAAGCCCATATCCTCAAGCATTATGCACATATCCCGTCTTGCGTTTTCGCCCAAATCGACGGGGCCAAGATCAAAATAACTTGCATTATCATGCGTTATTGTTGTGGAGTTGCCGTTGCCGTCTGTATGGAAAAGAAAAAATTCGCACTCCGGACCCACATTAAAGCTGTACCCCATTTTTTCGGCTTCTTTTAAAACATTTTTAAGGACATATCTCGGGTCACCCGCAAAGGGTTTGCCGTCGGTAGTATAAACATCGCATATAAGGCGGGCAACCTTACCCTGTTGAGGTCTCCACGGAAAGATCGTAAACGAATCAAGGTCGGGATAAAGATACATATCCGACTCCTCGATTCTGACGAAGCCTTCTATTGACGAACCATCGAACATACACCTGTTGTCAAGCGCTTTTTCAAGCTGGCTTTCGGTTATAGCGACATTTTTCAGCGTTCCGAAAATATCGGTAAACTGAAGTCTAATAAATTTCACATCATTTTCCTTGACTAATCTGAAAATGTCCTCTCTTGTGTATTTAGCCATAATAATCCCCTCTCATTTCTTGAATTTAACGCTTTTTGCGTAGCGGAAACAACTCCGTCCTATAATAAACAATAAGGTATTCCGAATAATCAGAACACCTTTGTTATTACCTAATAAACATGATACTACTTTTTGGTTGTTTTGTCAAGCCTAAAATGAAAAAATTTTTCTCTGTTTTTCATTTTAATTAAAAATTACGGGTTTGAAATATAAAATTTTAAGATTTTTGGACATTTTGCATTAAAAATATTCATTTTTTCATATTCACACAGCCTGTGTCTTTACAAAAACAGTGGTTTGTGGTATTCTTTGAAAAGATGATTTCATCATATAAGCGTTTGTAATAAACGGTTTTTTAATTTTGTTTTATAAAAAATGCGTTTTCCGACAATATACGACTCATAGCATAAAATCGTGATAAAACTGGCATTTTCAAAGGCTGGAAGCATATAAAAAAACACGGTTTTAGGAAATCGCGGGGAAACTGAATAAAACACCGTGATGAAAATTATATGATTAGATTTTTCAAAATTTATGTATAAACGGCAACATGGCGAAAAATTACTTTTGTATGGCTTTTGCAGAATTTATAATGAGTTTTGCAAATTTAATATAATGTTTCAGACCGTATCGGTATAGAAATGAGGTGACGGATGTAATGCTTGAAAGGGATTTATACGAGCCGGTTAAAAATTTGCTTACCGAAATGGGCTATGATGTAAAGGGCGAGGTAAAGGGCTGCGATATAACGGCGATGAGAGGTGACGAGCTTGTAGTTGTAGAGCTCAAAAAGTCATTTAATCTTGAGCTTGTCTTTCAGGCTACACTGCGCCAGAGCGTTGCGGACTTTGTCTATGTTGCGATTCCCCGCCCCGCAAAGGGCTACCGCACAAGGCGATGGAGGGATATTGTCCGCCTTGCGGACCGCCTCAGCCTCGGAATCATTGTTGTTGCGGACATACAGCAGGAGCCGGTGGCTGAGATTATTCTCTTCCCGAAGGAGAGCGCAATGCGAAGGTCGAAGAAAAAAAGGCTTGCAACGATAAATGAGCACAACTCGAGAACGGGAAGTTTTAACACGGGCGGAGTAACCGGTACAAAGCTGATTACGGCATACAGGGAGCAGGTGCTTCACATAGCGGCAATGCTTGAGCTACATGGCAGTCTTGGGACGAGGGAGCTTCGAAAGCTCGGAACCGGCCCCAAGACATCGGCTATATTGCGAAGCAATTTCTACGGTTGGTTTGCAAAAGAAGAAAAGCGCCACACCCTCTCCGAAAAAGGGCGCAAGGCGCTGTTGGAATACAGCGAGCTTTGTGATTACTATAAAAAGCTAAAACTCGACGGGGATATTAAGGCACCGCAATAGTGACATCCTCCGTTAGAAGCCGTGCGATTTCTTCCGTTATAACCTCTCCGGGGCTTATTATTCCCATACAGGGGGGAGTTTTATAAACAGCCCTTGCGGCTACCTGCCCGACCGCCTCCGTGGGAGGGACGGTTTTTGTTTTACCGTAATACGCAAGAGAGGGAGGCATTTTCAAAACTGTTTTCGGCGGGGGAGGATAATTACCTTCTTTAAGAGCGGGAAGCCGTTTGGCAATACTTAAAAGGGCGGATTTAAGCCTTGCAAGGTCACGGGCTTTTGTCATTGCCTTTGCGATAAAAACAAGGTTAAGCCCGTCACACATCTCCGCTTTTATATTATATCTCATATCAAGCTCGTCGAAAACCGAAGCGGTGTTATAGCCTGCGTGAACAACAAGCCTTGTAATATCTTCGTTTTCAAGGCATTTATACCTTCCCGTTTCGTTAACGGCTTTTTTCAGGTCAATACATTTTTTTATAACTTTCTCAAGCCTTGCGCGCCCGCTTTTTTGCATCTCGGTTGCCGCCCTGTCAAGCGACATCATAATAAGGTAAGAAGGGCTTGTTGTCATAAGAAGGTTGATATTTTCAAGTGCGGTGTTGGGGTCAATCCGGCTTGTGCCAAGGTGTAAAAACGCCCCCTGGGTGATACAGGGAAGCGTTTTGTGCGCGCTGTTGACAACCCCGTCCGCACCGAGCATCAAGGCGGATTGCGGGAGCATATCGGAAAACGCAAAGTGAGCGCCGTGCGCCTCATCGACAATAAGCGCCCCACCGTTTTTGTGTGTGATTTCGGCAATTCTTCTTATGTCACTGCAAACTCCGTAATATGTAGGCGAGGTTATTAAAACGCCCTTTGCTTCTGGATTCTCACTAAAAGCGCGCTCCACATCCTCTGGCGCTACGGCCGAATTTATCCCGAAACCGCCGTTGTGTGCGGGATATATAAAAACAGGCCTGATATCGTGAAAAACAAGCGTATTCAAAACGGAAATATGACAGCCCCTGTCAATGATAAGCGTATCGCCCCTTTTGCACAGCGACATAATAAGCGCAAAAAGCCCCGAACTTGAGCCGTTTACAAGAAAAAAGGTATGCAAAGAGCCAAAAGCAAGGCTTGCGTTTTTCTGCGCAAGCCTTATCATACCCGAAGGGCAGCGAAGGTTGTCCGCCTCTTTGATTTCGGTAATGTCATAGCGCAAGGGAATCGATTTGTCTCCGTTGTGACCGGGCATAAAGAACCTTGCGGTGTTTTTGTTAATAATTTTATCTATACCTTTTTTAATAATCATATCTTTTAGAAATGCGAGCTGATTGTTTCAACGGCGTTATTTTCGATAAGAAGCATACCATGCTCGGCAAGCTCACCCGTTCTTATATGTGCACTCGCTCCGTCCTTTACCGCATACTCCGTAAGAATTACATCCAAATCCTCTAAAACAAGCTCGTTTGTGATATGGAAGGTGATGTAGAATTGCTGATTGTACTTATAAAGACTGCTCATTCCCGAAAATCTTGTTTCAATATTCTTACAAGCCTCGACAACATCGTCAAAGCTTTTAAACTCATATACTACGGGGCTTACAAGTACTCTCGGTCTTCTGCGCGTTTTAACATCCTTTTTCACTCTTGGTCTTAAATACTTTTGGACGGGATTGTCCTCGCCCTCTTCAATCCGTGTTATAATCATAACAAAGCCGTCATTTTTAATCGGCATAGCTTCAACGACAAGCTGTGAGCCGTTTGCATAGAATCCCGCTTCAACCTCTGCGCGGTGAATAAGATTCCAGAACAGGTCCTGCGCTTCGGGTGAATTGTAAGTAAGACTTTCAAAACTTACATCCCATTCCTTGAGATCGTCTATGGAGAGTGTAACTTTAATTTTGTTCGGTGCAATGCGTTCAATTTTCATAATGACACCTCCTCAAGTATATTATATACCATAAATTAAATTTTGAAAAGAGAAAAAACATATTGTAATTATAATATAATAATAGTATAATGTACATAAGTTGCTAAAGCTACTAAAATTTCTCATATTATTATAACAAGCGTTCGGGTGCCGTGCACACGAACGCTATATTCAAAATACCTAAGGAGGCAACCGGGTTGTTATTTAGAACCTTTAAGGGCGGAGTGCATCTTCATTACAACAAGGAGCACACAAACCGTGTCAAAATAGTGGATATGCCCGCACCCGATAAGATAATCTGCCCTTTGTCACAGCACACGGGTAAGCAGAGTGAGCCCACGGTAAAAGCGGGCGACAGGGTAAAGATAGGAAGCCTTATTGGAAAGCAGTGCGGCTATGTGTCTGCAAATCAACACTCACCCGTTTCGGGAACGGTAATGGCGGTTGAGCCTTATCTGCACCCCTGCGGGTCTATGATTGATTCCGTTATAATTGAAAATGACGGCAAGGACGAAGTATTTGAAGGCATCAAGCCCTACGGTGACATTTCCGAGCTTTCGGCGAAGGATATAATCGACATTGTGAGCAATGCGGGAATAGTAGGCTTGGGCGGAGCGGCGTTTCCGACCCATGTAAAGCTTTGTCCCCCGCCCGATACCAGGATAGAAACGCTTATAATAAACGGGGCGGAATGTGAGCCCTATCTTACGGCAGACCACAGGATAATGCTTGAATATACCGATGAGCTTATGTTCGGCTGCATGGCGCTTGTTAAGGCGGTTGACGCAAAGGTCTGTGTAATTGCCATTGAGTCCAACAAAAAGGATGCCATTCTGGCAATCAAAGAAAAAATAAGCTCGGCAAAAAGCGGTATCCGTGTTGTCGGGCTTGCGACCAAGTACCCGCAGGGAAGCGAGAAACAGATAGTATCCGCGGTAACGGGCAAGGAGGTACCCCCCTGCGCTCTTCCCGCCGATGTAGGGGTTGTTGTGGTCAATGTGCACACCTGTGTGTCGACGGCTCTTGCGATAAAAACGGGAATGCCTCTTACCTCAAGGGTAGTCACCGTTGCGGGGAGCGCGATTTCAAATCCGGGTAATTTCAAAGTCAGAATAGGAACCCCGATAAAGCATCTTATCGAAGCCGCGGGCGGCTTTAAGGGTACAGCCGAAAAGATTATAATCGGCGGGCCTATGATGGGGACCTCTGTCTATTCTCTTGACATTCCGATTATTAAAGGTGCGGGCGGGGTTTTAGCGCTTACCGAGAGGGATGTCGCATGGAAAACCTCCTCGAATTGTATCCACTGCGGAAAATGCGTCGGGGTATGCCCCGTAAGGCTTGAGCCTGTAACGCTTGACCGCTACTACAGAAAATTCAATGCCGAAATGCTTGAAAAATACAATCTTTTTGACTGTATCGAGTGCGGCTCCTGCGTGTACATTTGTCCCGCAAGGGTAGAGCTTTTGCGCAGTATCAGAGGCGCAAAGCGCAGGCTTGCTCAGATGAGGGAATCGAAATAATAAAGCGGTGCGCTTTTGATAAATTATATTTATGCTTTTGGATGTTTTCACGAAAAGAGGGAAAAACAATAGTATGGAAAAACTGTTGAAGGTCGGTCCGTCGCCTCACATCTACACGCCCGACGATACAAGTATTCTAATGCAGGATGTAATAATCGCACTTATGCCCGCCCTTGCGGCAGGGGTATATATCTTCGGATACCGTGCGGCTGTTATAACGCTGATTTCGGTTTTAAGCGCGGTCATATTTGAGCATCTTTGGAATATCGCATTAAAGAAAAAGTCCACAATCGGCGATTTAAGCGCGGTTGTGTCGGGAATACTGCTTGCCTTTAACCTTCCCGCAACCGTACCGTTTTGGATTCCGCTTGTGGGTAGCTTCTTTATGATAATAATCGTAAAAATGTGCTTCGGCGGTCTCGGACAAAACTTTTTGAACCCCGCTTTGGGCGCAAGGGCGTTTTTGTCGGCATCATGGCCCGCACTTATGACATCCTTCGCAAAGCCGTTTGCGAAGCTAATGCCGATATTAAGTCCCGATGTGGTGACGAGCGCAACACCGCTCGGTATATTAAAAGAAAAAGCGGGCGAGGCATTGCCGACATATATGGATTTATTTATCGGCAATGTGGGGGGCTGTATCGGTGAAACCTCGAAAATTGCGCTTTTGGCGGGGCTTGTTTACCTTCTTGTAAGGCATGTCATAACATGGCATACGCCTGTGACATTTGTAGGTACGGTCGCACTTTTAAGTTGGATTTTCGGTGACAAGGGATATTTCAGCGGAGATTGGCTTTTCCACATTTTGTCTGGCGGTCTGTTCCTCGGCGCATTCTTTATGGCAACGGACTATTCCACAACCCCGATAACAAAAAACGGCCGAGTGGTTTTCGGAGTGGGTTGCGGCATATTAACAGTTATCATACGGCTTGCGGGAGGCTATCCCGAAGGCGTTTCATACTCAATATTACTGATGAATACGGCGTTTCCCCTTATCGAAAGGGTGACTGCGCCAAGAAGATTCGGAAAGGGAGGTTTAAAAATGCGTGATTATGTAAGACTCGGAGGAATATTGTTTTTGATTGCTGCGGTTGTTGCGCTTGCGCTGGCATTGGGAAACAAATTTACACAGGACAGAATAAAAGCCAGAGAGTTTGAGGAGGCGGCAAAATCACAGCAGAAGGTTTTTGACGGCGTCGGCAAGATTGTTGTAAACAGCGGCGCAACCCTTGAGGTTAAAGAGGGAACCTCCGTCACCTCGCTAACGATGTATGAGCTTGACACAGGCATAACCGTGTATGCGGCGGAGTGCAGTCCGAAGGGATATAAGAGCGACATAAAGATGACGGTCGGAATCGACGAAAACCTTAAGGTGACGGGCGTAAGCATAACCGATGCGTCGGGCGAAA
This sequence comes from Firmicutes bacterium ADurb.Bin193, assembly GCA_002070105.1. Taxonomy (GTDB): domain Bacteria; phylum Bacillota; class Clostridia; order Monoglobales; family Firm-18; genus MWCQ01. The sequence goes on from MWCQ01000005.1 coordinate 30,247, forward strand.
CCACAGGGCTCGGCACAAGGGTTACGGAGCCTGAGTTTATCGGGCAGTTTGTGGGAAAAACAAAGGATATAACGATAAACGGAACTGCCCCAAACGAAAACGGAATTGATGCGATAACAGGCGCAACCGTATCTTCAAAAGCGGTAACGGCGGGCGTAAATGATGCACTCAAAGCGGTTGAGGAGGCTCTTTAAGGATGGACTGGATAAAGGTTTTGAAAAACGGGCTGTTCACCGAAAACCCGACATTCGTCCAGCTTTTGGGGATGTGTCCGACTCTTGCCATAACAACCTCGGTTGTAAACGGAATAGGTATGGGAATTAGCGCAACAGTTGTTTTGATATGTTCGAATGTGGTAATATCTCTTATCCGAAATTTCATACCGGGCAAGATAAGAATAGCCTCCTTTATAATTGTAATTGCCGGCTTTGTATCGCTTGTGGACATGGTCTTAAAGGCGTATACCCCCGCTCTTTCGAATTCCCTCGGAATATTTATACCGCTTATCGTGGTTAATTGTATAATCCTTGCGCGGGCGGAAGCGTTTGCCTCGCGAAACGGCGTTGTTAGAAGCGCGTTGGACGGGCTTGGCATGGGTTTGGGCTTTACGGGTGCCCTTATAATAATTTCCTCTGTTCGTGAGCTTATAGGCAAGGGCACGGTTTTGGGCTTTCCGGTTTTCGGCGCGGGTTACTCTCCTGCCTTAATGGCGATACTTCCTCCGGGCGGATTTATCATACTCGGTATTATACTCGGAGTTATAAATCTTATAACAGCGAGGAGGAGGGCAAGTGCTTAAGGATTTACTTGTTTTGACCGTAACGGTTATTTTTATCGAAAATTTTGTACTTGTGCAGTTTTTGGGGATATGTCCCTTTCTCGGTGTTTCAAGAAGGACGGGAACAGCGCTCGGAATGGGAATGGCGGTAATATTCGTAATGGGCGTTGCATCGCTTCTTACATGGTGCATAGACACTTATATCTTAAAAGCGCTTGGGCTTGAATATCTGCGAACGGTCGCTTTTATTCTTGTTATTGCCTCGCTTGTTCAGCTTGTTGAGATGTTTTTGCAAAAGGCAATTCCCGTGCTTTACAACGCACTTGGGATATACCTTCCGCTTATAACCACAAACTGCGCGGTTTTGGGCGTTGCGCTGCTCAATATCCGAAAGGAATTTTCGCTTTTACAGGCGGTTGTTTATGGGGTTGGCGCGGCGGCGGGCTTTACGCTTGCAATAGTGCTTTTTTCGGGTATAAGGGAACATCTTGAGTATTCCGAAATTCCGGAGTTTTTGCAGGGCTTTCCCATTGCTTTAATAACCGCGGGGCTTATTGCGACGGCGTTTATGGGTTTTGCGGGTCTTAAGCTGTAACGAAAAAAGGATATAATTTTTAATGCTGTAACGACTGCGACAGATAAGGAGTATAAAGATGCAAATACTGATTGCGGTTGCCGCGCTTGGGGGAATAGGTCTTGTGCTTGGGCTTTTGCTTGCGGCGGCATCAAAATATTTAAGTGTTGAGAAGGACGAAAAAGCGCCTTTAATTGAGAGTGTCCTGCCCGGTGCAAACTGCGGCGGGTGCGGGTATGCGGGCTGTGCCGCTCTTGCCGAGGCTATTGCAAGGGGCGAGGCGCCGGTTGATGCCTGCCCTGTGGGGGGCAATGAGACAAGCCGTGAAATAGCGGAAATAATGGGCGTTGCGGCGCCCGATGTATTGGAAAATGTTGCGACCGTGGTATGTTCGGGCGACCACAGCTCGGTTGCGAAAAAATACGAGTATGACAGCGATGTGGACTGCAAAACCGCCTCCACGCTTGCGGGCGGTGATAAAAAGTGCCGCCACGGATGCCTGGGTCTGGGCGACTGTATGGATGTGTGCGCCTTCGGGGCTATAAGCGTAAAAAACGGCGTTGCAAACATTGACCCCGAAAAATGCACGGCATGTACGGCGTGTATTGATGCCTGCCCGAAGGGAATTATTCGTCTTGTACCCAAGAAAAAAAGCTATATCGTTCGCTGCTCGTCACAAAGTCCGGGACCGGACATGAAGGGGATATGCACAGTGGGTTGCATAGCCTGCCGTATATGCGAAAAGGAATGTCCCGAAGGCGCTATACAGATAAGCGACAATTTAGCCAAAATAGACTACTCAAAATGCACCGATTGTGGCGAGTGTTTCCAAAAATGCCCCAAAAAGATAATAAAAAAGAAATAAATATTGCAAAAAAAAGCTCAGAGGAGTATAATAAAAGGTAAACAAAGGAAGCAGTTTTTGTCAGATTATAAAAAACTACGCAAAAACTGCGTAATTCTACGCTCCGGCGGGCGGACGCGTTCGGGAAGGTGCTATGCACCCGAACGCTTTATTTACAAACGGGGGAACGGTCTTGAAAAAGATTATTGCGGCGCATGATTTATCGGGTATCGGAAGAGCATCACTGAGCGCGGTATTGCCCATAATATCGGCGATGGGCGGCGTGGTGTGCAGTCTGCCTACTGCAGTTTTATCCACCGTAACGGGTATTTTTGACGGCTATACCATCACAGACCTTACTGCCCAGATGGAAAAAACCATTGACCACTGGTCATTGCTCGGCGTAAAATTCGACTATATATACAGCGGCTTTTTGGGAAGTCCCAAGCAGGTTGACACGATTATTTCGGCAATTCGCCTTTTTCAGGGATGCTATGTTGTTGTAGATCCTGTTTTTGCGGACAACGGGAAGCTTTATCCGACCATGGATGCCGAGATGGTAAACAATATGAGGCGTCTTGTTACAAAAGCGGATTTAATAACCCCGAATCTTACGGAGGCACAGTTTTTACTTAATGAAGAGTGTACCGACATTTCGGCCGATATTGCAAAGGACCTGCTTTTGCGCCTTTCGGACATGGGGCCCGAAAGAGTGGTTATTACGGGTTGTCAAATCGGCGGAGAAATGTTTGTTTTCGCGTATGACAAAAAAGCCGACAGCTTTTGGAGGCTTCGGTGCAACTATGCACCCGCTGATTTTCACGGCACGGGTGACATTTTTACAAGCGTGCTTGTGGGTGCGCTGTCAAGGGGCGACGGCTTTCCCGATGCAATAGCCCTTTCCGCGTCATTTGTGCGCCATGCCATTGATGCGACGATTGAGGAGGAATGGGACAGGCGTATGGGTCTCCTAATTGAAAAGGTCTTGGGCTTTCTAAGCCTGCCCCCGTCAATAAATTGCGAAAGGTTATAGAAAGATGTGGATTGCAGATAGCTGGCAACAGTACGAGCTTATAGATTCGGGCGAAGGCGAGCGCCTTGAACGGTGGGGCGACTATGTTGTAATACGCCCCGACCCTCAGGCTGTCTGGGAAAGCCCGAAAAACAACCGCCTTTGGAAAAGCCCTCATGCACATTATCATCGGAGTGACAAGGGCGGCGGTCAGTGGGAGGTCAAAAAAAGACTGCCGGAAAGCTGGACAATATCTCAAAACGGGCTTAAATTCAAAATAAAGCCGATGGGCTTTAAGCACATGGGATTGTTTCCCGAACAGCTTGTGAACTGGACATGGAGCTCAAATCTAATTAAAAATGCAAACAGAGATATAAAGGTGTTAAACCTTTTTGCATATACGGGCGGCGCAAGCGTTGCCGCGGCAAAGGCGGGGGCTTTCGTATGCCATGTGGACGCCGCAAAGGGTATGGTTGCCCACGCAAGGGAAAACGCCGATCTTTCGGGGGTAGGCGATAAAAGTATCCGGTATATAGTTGACGACTGCATAAAATTTGTCGAGCGCGAAATAAGGCGCGGCAACAGCTACGATGCGATTATACTTGACCCGCCGTCATACGGTCGGGGGCCGGGCGGCGAAGTGTGGAAGATAGAGTCCGACCTTTTCGGCTTTCTGAAAAGGTGTGTGTTTCTTTTGTCCGACAGCCCCCTGTTCGTGCTTTTGAACTCATACACGACGGGGCTTAGCGCCCAAACGATGAAAAATGTTGTCGATATGACGGTCGGGAAAAAATTCGGCGGAAAAACCTATGCCGACGAAATAGGAATACCGATGAGCGAAAACGGGTTTATACTGCCCTGCGGCTCGTCGGCACGCTGGGAGAAGCCATGATTAAAACAGAGAATCTTTCATTCAAATATAATAACGAACAGGAAAGCCTTGTTTTGGAGGACATTAACCTGACGATTGAAAAGGGCGAGTTTGTGGCGATTATCGGCCACAACGGAAGCGGGAAATCAACCCTTGTCAAGCATTTTAACGCAATACTGCTTCCCGAGGGCGGCACCGTCTATGTAAAAGGCATCGATACAAGGGACGAAAGCCGTCTTTATGATATACGCCAGGCAGTGGGAATGGTTTTTCAAAACCCCGACAATCAGCTTGTTGCGACAATTGTTGAGGATGATGTCGCCTTTGCGCCCGAAAACTTGGGCGTTGCTCCTTCCGAGATACGAAAGAGGGTGGATCGGTCGCTTGAGACCGTTGGAATGTCCGAATATACACACCACGCGCCTCATCTCTTGTCCGGCGGACAGAAACAGCGCGTAGCCATAGCGGGCATTCTTGCAATGAAGCCCGACTGCATCGTGCTTGATGAGCCTACCGCAATGCTTGACCCGATCGGAAGGCGTGAGGTTATTCAAACGCTTTTGAAGCTAAACAGTGAAGAGGGAATTACAATCGTTCTTGTCACTCATAATATGGACGAGGCTGTTTCGGCCGAACGGGTTGTTGTTTTGAGCGAAGGCGGAGTTGAAATGGACGGCAAGCCGAGAGAGATTTTCTGTCAGGTTGAAAGGCTTAAGGCATTGGGTCTTGCCGTTCCGCAGATTACAGAGCTTATGTATGAGCTTAGCAGGGAGGGCATTAATGTTCCGTGCGATATACTTACCGTAGATGAGGCATATAATGCGCTTTCCCAAATCGAAAACTATAATAAAGGTCTTAAAAGGTCTTAAAAAGGGATGAACTTTTGTTGGTAATAAGGGCAGAAAACTTAAGCTACACATACTCAGAGGGCGGCCCGTTCGAAAGGGCGGCTTTGAATGATGTTTCAATGACAATAAAAGACGGCGAGTTTGTGGGCATAATCGGGCATACGGGAAGCGGAAAGTCAACGCTTGTCCAGCATTTTAACGGCCTTTTGCAGCCCGTAAGCGGGAGGGTAATTGTAGGTGATATAGACCTTTCGGCAAAAAAAGCCGATTTGAAAACCGTAAGAACAAAGGTTGGTTTGGTGTTCCAATACCCGGAGCATCAGCTTTTCGAGGAAACGGTGCGCCGCGATATCGCCTTTGCTCCGGTAAATATGGGGTTTTCGCCGGTCGAGGTAAATGAGCGTGTGGAAAGAGCGGCAAGGCTTGTGGGACTGTCGGAGGAAATACTCGACAAATCGCCCTTTGAGATAAGCGGCGGGCAGAAAAGGCGCGCCGCCATAGCCGGAGTTCTTGCAATGGACCCGGAGGTTCTGGTGCTTGATGAACCGACCGCGGGGCTTGACCCTCACGGCAGAAAGGAAATACTGGCGGGGCTGTTAAAGCTCCACAGAGAAACCGGAATAACGGTTATACTGGTATCGCACGGTATGGAGGATATAGCCGACACGGTACAGAGGCTCTATGTTATGAACATGGGAAGAATAGTAATGGAGGGAACTCCTCTTGAAGTTTATGCAAGGTATGAGGAGCTTGAGGAAATCGGGCTTACTGCGCCGCCCGTTACAAAGCTTATAAAAAGGCTTTACGGCGCGGATATATGCACTCTCAGTCAAGCGAAGGAATATATATTGGGGGTGATTGGGCGTGCTTAGGGATATAACTCTCGGACAGTATTTCCCGGGAAATTCTCCTGTTCACCGCATTGATGCAATGGTTAAAATAATACTTGCGGTACTGTATATGACGGTTATTTTTATTGCGAAGAGCTTTTTAGCCTACGGTCTTGTTGCCGCTTTTACATTTTTCGTCATATTTCTGTCCACGGTTCCTATTAGGTTTGTTTTAAGGGGATTAAAACCGCTTTTGATATTCATTGTTTTCACGGCAGTTTTGAATCTGTTTATGACAGGCGGCACGGTTATATGGCAGTGGGGCTTTTTAAGGCTGACAAGGGAGGGTATTATATATGCTTCTCTGATGATTTTAAGGGTAGTTTTTCTTATAATGAGCACATCTCTTTTGACCTATACAACCTCTCCGATTGCCTTGACGGACGGGATCGAACGCCTTTTGACGCCTCTGGGAAAAATCGGGTTCCCGACGCATGAGCTTGCGATGATGATGAGCATAGCCCTTCGCTTTATCCCGACGCTTCTTGAGGAAACGGATAAAATAATGAAGGCTCAGATGGCGCGCGGGGCGGATTTCAAAACAGGAAGCCTTATAAAGAGGGCAAAGGCTTTGATACCGCTGTTGGTTCCTCTTTTCATAAGCGCGTTTCGCCGTGCGGACGAGCTTGCCGTCGCTATGGAGTGCCGATGTTATCGGGGCGGGAAAAACCGCACCAGACTTCATGAATCAAAGGTCGGAAGGATTGATTTTATCGCCCTTGGGATTTTGATTGTCTTTTCTGCTCTGGTTATTCTTTCTAATAAATCGGGGTGATGAAAATTGCCTAATTTTGTTCTTGGAATGTGTTTCAACGGGAGCGGTTACCACGGCTGGCAGATGCAGAAAAATGCCTTGTCCATTGAAGAAATTTTGTCCTCGGCGATACTTAAAATAACGGGCGAAAAATCCGTCATAACGGGTTGCAGCCGTACCGATGCATGCGTTCATGCGCTTTACTATGTGTGTAATTTCAAAAGTGAAACCTCAATCCCCACGGAAAAAATCCCGCTTGCCTTAAATACCGCACTGCCCGACGACATAAGGGTAAACAGATGTGCGGTTTTGGACGACAGCTTTCATGCGCGGTTTAGCGCTTTATCCAAGACCTATATTTACAAGGCATATACGGCAAGAATAGCAAATCCGTTTTTAAAGGATTTTGCCTACCATTTCCCCTATGAAATCGATTTTGAAAAAATAAAAAACGCTGCGGCATACTTTGTTGGAAGCCATGATTTTTCGGCATTTATGGCGTCGGGCGGAAGCCAAAAGACAACCGTAAGAACGGTTACGGAGCTTGAAGTAACAAGGCAGGGTGATGAGATTCACTTTACAATAACCGCCGACGGATACCTTTACAATATGGTAAGAATAATTGCGGGAACACTTTTGTATGTCGGAATAGGGAAAATAAAGTCGGATGAAATTCCCGAAATCATAAAGAGCGGTGACAGAAGAAGAAGCGGTATAACCGCCGGTGCGCAGGGACTTTACCTTGCGAGGGTGGTTTATCCCGACTCATACGGTGTTTTTAAGGATTGGCCGCAGGGGAGGTTGTGATGGCAAAACGAAAATCTTCGAATAAAATACGCTTTACGGCAGTATTATTGATATTGACGGGGCTCGTCGCATACGCGGTCTATATGAATCGTGATACCTTTATGGGCGGGAGGCAACCAGCCAAAGAGATTTTCAGTTTCGAAACGGAAAAACATTACAGGTTTGAAAAACTGGGAAAAAGTATAATTGCACTCGGAAACGACGGAATGACCTGCGTATCATCATCGGGGAAAACGCAGTGGAACATAGAGAGGAAAATGCAAAACCCCTGTATTGAAACCGCACAGGGCAATATAATTATATTTGACAGAAACGGAAAGGACATTGCCCTTTACAGCGGAGAAAACTTAATCTGGGAGAAAAAAACCGAACAGCCCATAATAACCGCAAAGGTCAACGCAAGAGGATATACGGCTGTCGTTACATACGAAATAGGATATAAGGGTATGATAGAAATATTGAACGCAAAGGGTGAGCCTGTTTATTTATGGCGCCTCGGCGAAGACTATGTGATTGATGTTGACATCTCCCCCGATTGCAGGTACTTTGCCGCCGCAACGCTTAACACGGAGGGCGAAAAGCTTTCAAGCAAAATAACGGTGGTTGACATAGACGGCGAGAGAATTGCGGGTGAAACAACAAGGGAGGATTCTCTTATAATCAATCTTAAGTATCAGCCGTCGGGCAACATTGTCGCACTTGGTGAGGGAGAGCTTGTTGGGGTATCCTCGCGCGGCGCGGCAAAATGGGCGGTAAGCTTTGAGGGAAGGGCGCTTACGGGTTTTGAGCTTCCCTACGGAACCGACTGTGTCGTTGTCTTTGAGGGTAGTAGGAACAACAGCGTTGTTGAGGTGTATTCCCGTGACGGCGCAAAAACAGGTGAGTATGTTTCGGAAAGTGAAATAACATCCATGGATGTTTCCCAAAAGTATATAGCCGTTGCGGAAAATAAAAACATTTCCCTCCTAAACCTTAAAGGACGGGTCCTAAATAAGGCTGTTTCGCAAAGGGAGGTAAAGGATATTATTCTTTTGCCGGGCAAGGAAATAATTGCGGCGGAGAAAAACTCCGTGCGAAAAATAGATTTATAACTTTGGAGGTGCATTTTCCATGGCAGATATTGTTGTCGGTCTTATAATAGCGGGTATGGCGCTTTGGGGCTGGAGGTCGGGCTTTGTGCGGTCGGTCTTTCATCTCGGCTACTACATAATTGCTGCCGTGGTTGCATTGTTTTTATATCCCGTGGTATCTTCCTATCTTATAAAATCACCCCTTGCAACATTCATTCATGATAAAATAATTCTCCCCCGCCTTGCGACCGATTCTGTAAAGCTAAGCCTTCCGCCGTTTCTTAAAGAAGCGGTTTCGGGCGGGATTGACGGCGCAACCCTGACCGTTGCAACATCGCTTACAGAATTGGTAATTAACATAATATGCTTTATTGCGGTGTTTATTATTACGGGGATTGGTCTTAGGCTTGCAATAAATATTCTTGATTCAATCGCCAAGCTTCCGCTTATAAATATTGTCAACAAGGTCGGGGGTCTGGCGATAGGAACTTTCAACGGCTTTATCATAGTCTATCTTGTCCTTGCCGCTGCGACGGTATTTATGAACGACAATATATACGGCTATTTGGCATCGTCCAAATACGCTTTGAAGATGTATAACGATAATCTTTTGTTGAAGCTATTATTCGGGTAAGAGGAGGGTTACAAATGAAAAGCGATTACATTAAAAAAGGAATCGAAAAGACGCCTCACCGCTCACTGTTAAAAGCATCGGGGCTGACAGACGAAGAAATAAGCCGGCCTATTATAGGGGTTGTAAACAGCAAAAATGACATTGTTCCCGGACATATCCACCTTAACACCATTGCCGCGGCGGTTTCGAGCGGCATAAGAATGGCGGGCGGGACACCTCTTGAATTCCCTGCAATAGGCGTTTGCGACGGTATTGCGATGGGTCATACGGGAATGAAATACTCCCTCGCAACGAGAGAGCTTATATGTGACAGCATTGAGGCAATGGCCTTGGCTCATGCTTTTGACGGGCTTGTTCTGATTCCGAACTGTGACAAAATCGTTCCGGGAATGCTTATGGCGGCGGCGAGGCTGAACATCCCCGCAATTGTTGTAAGCGGAGGTGCGATGCTTTCGGTTGAGGGTAATGACGGACAGTGGATTGACCTTAACTCAACCTTTGAGGCGGTCGGCGGCTACAAGGCAGGGACAATGACGGAGGAGGATGTTAAGAGTATTGAGGATTTCGCCTGCCCGACCTGCGGCTCATGCAGCGGAATGTTTACCGCAAACTCAATGAACTGCCTTACGGAGGCAATCGGAATGGGGCTTGGCGGAAACGGGACAATCCCCGCTGTATATTCCGAAAGAATACGCCTTGCCAAGACGGCAGGCATGCAGGTTATGGAGCTTGTAAAAAAGGATATAAAGCCCCGTGATATTATGACAAGTGATGCGTTTATGAACGCTTTGACGGTTGACATGGCGCTCGGCTGTTCCACAAATTCCATGCTTCATCTTCCCGCAATAGCGCATGAGGCGGGGGTTGAGATAAACCTTGACATAGCTAACGAAATATCCGCAAAAACGCCCAACCTTTGTCACCTTGCTCCGGCAGGTCCGCATCACATACAGGATTTATACCGTGCGGGCGGCGTCTATGCGGTTATGAACGAGCTTACAAAGAAAAACCTTATTAAAACCGATTGCCTCACGGTTACGGGGGCTTCAATCGGCGAAAATATAGCCTCAAGCGTGATAAAAGATAAAAACATAATAAGACCGATTGAAAGTCCCTATTCCGAAACGGGCGGCATAGCGGTGCTTCGCGGTAATATATGTCCCGACGGCGCGGTTGTAAAGCGAAGCGCCGTACATCCCGATATGCTCGTCAGAAAATGCACCGCAAAGGTTTTCGACAGTGAGGATGAAGCTATCGAAGCGATATATGCCAGAAAAATAGAGCCGGGCGACTGTGTTGTAATCCGCTACGAAGGGCCGAAGGGCGGGCCGGGCATGAGGGAAATGCTTTCCCCGACCTCTGCGATATGCGGAATGGGGCTTGACAAGACCGTCGCACTTTTGACCGACGGACGATTCTCCGGCGCAACGCGCGGCGCGGCGATAGGGCATATCTCGCCGGAGGCGGCAGTCGGCGGAAACATTGCCCTTATAAAAAACGGCGATATAATCGAGATAGATATTCCCGGCGGAACGCTCAACATGGCGGTTTCACAGGAAGAGCTTGAAAAGCGTAAAAATGAATGGAAGCCGAAGGAGCCGACAATTAAAACAGGCTATCTCTCAAGGTACTCAAGAATGGTTTCGTCGGCGGCGCAGGGCGCGGTTTTGAAATAACGGCTTTGCGCAGCGTTAAAAAAATATGGGGAGGTGCAACATGACCGTGGAAGATATGACGAAAAAACCCCTGGTGGAAATCAGAAAAATTGCGAAGGAGTACGGAATAAAGAACATAGCAAAGTATAAAAAGGACGAGCTTATCGACGAAATAATCAGTAAAGAAAAAGAAAATTCCTCTTCCTGCATTTCGCATGATACTTGTTGCGAGTCCGGACCGGACAAGTCAGAGCGTGTGCGCACGGATACCGTTGAGGTTGAGGGAATTCTTGAGGTGTGTGATGACGGGTTTGGCTTTTTGCGGTGTGAAAACTATCTTTCGGGGCCAAATGATGTGTATGTATCACCTACGCTCATAAGGCGTTTCCGCCTTAAAACGGGCGACGATATTATGGGCATAGCAAGGCTTCAAAGAGAGGGCGAAAGGTTTAAGGCGCTTTTGTTTGTAACAACGGTAAACAAGGAAAAACCCGACGCGGCAATCAGAAGGACAGCATTTGAGCATCTTGTTCCCGTTTACCCCGATTCTCGTATGCACCTTGAAAGCAAGCATACTAATTATGCCATGCGCCTTATCGATCTTATTGCGCCTGTGGGAAAGGGACAAAGGGGTATAATCGTATCTCCTCCCAAGGCGGGAAAGACCACTCTTTTAAAGCAGATAGCGAACAGTATAGAGGCTAACCACCCCGATATAAAGCTTATAGTCTTGCTGATTGACGAGCGTCCCGAAGAAGTAACCGATATGAGAAGAAGCATAAAAGGAGCGGTTATTTTCTCAACCTTCGACGAGGAGCCCACCCACCATATCCGTGTTGCAGAAATGGTTTTGGAGAGAGCTATGCGCCTTGTCGAGCATAAAAAAGATGTTGTAATTCTTCTTGACAGTATAACAAGGCTTGCAAGAGCGTATAACCTGACCATTACTCCGACGGGCAGAACGCTTTCAGGCGGTCTTGACCCCGGCGCGCTTCACAAGCCCAAAAAGTTTTTCGGCGCCGCAAGGAACATAGAAAACGGCGGAAGCCTTACGATTCTTGCAACCGCGCTTATCGAAACGGGAAGCAGGATGGACGATGTTATTTTTGAGGAGTTTAAGGGAACAGGCAATATGGAGGTTCACCTTGACAGAAAGCTTCAGGAAAAGAGAATATTCCCCGCAATCGACATAAACAAATCGGGAACAAGGCGGGAAGACCTTCTTCTTACCCAAAAAGAGATTGAAGCAGTCTGGGGAATATGCAAGGCGATGTCCAATCAGCCTGTTTCGGATGTAACCGAAATACTGATAAGCCGGCTTATAGCCACCAAAACAAACACAGACTTTATCGAATCATTATCCCGTTTGGTTAATGCATAAAAATGATTCTTTCGGCAATGATATAATTCGGTTTTACTATAACACAAATTTGGCAAGGACAGGATAAGATGCAGAAAATAGCGAGAAACACACTGTTTATAACAATGACGATAATAATATCGATAAATCTGGTTCTTTTGACCGCAAAGGGTGAAAAGGAGCAGACTTATATTCCCGTGCTTTTATATCACAATATTACGGAAAACACCGATGGCATGGATATTATCGTAAACATAACGCCCCGGCGTTTTCGTGAGCATATGGTCGCTCTAAAGTCGGCGGGCTATAACACAATTACCTTAGACGATTACTACGAGCATATACAAAACGGAAAAAGTCTCCCCGAAAAGCCCGTCATAATAACATTCGATGACGGATATCTCAGTAATTACGAGTTTGCCTATCCGATTTTGCAGGAGCTTGAAATGAAGGCGACGATATTCATAGTAACCGACTCTGTCGGGCCGGGCGGCAAGGTTTCGTACCCTCATTTTACATGGGAGCAGGCAAGGCAGATGCAGCAAAGCGGGGTAATCGATATACAATCCCACACCCATACTCACAGGGATGTTACGCTGCAAAACAGGGAGGAAACGGTAAGGGAAATACGCCTGTCCAAATATCTGATCGAAAGCAATCTGAATAAGGAATGTTCCTACCTCGCATACCCCTACGGCGCGTACAACAACATTAGTATTAGACTTGCCTCCGAGGCGGGATACAAAATGATGTTGGGGCTTGTCGGCAGAGAAACGGACGGACAAAACAATCCCGACAGGGTTTTAAAGCGAATAACTGTATGGGGTGACAAAGGCGGGGAAGACTTTTTAAGGTTTTTAGAAGACGGAGTTAAAAAACAAAATCCCGCTGATGCGGGATCCGAGTAATAGACTTTCCGTCTCGTTAAATTTTTGAATAGTCTAAAATAATATTTTCAATCGACTCGCCGCCTTTTAGCCTTAAAAGCGTTTTTTTGGCGGGACAGATTCCTTGTGCGGCTCTTTCATAAAGGGGTGACAGAAGTTTTTCTTCACCCTTTTTTCGTTTTTTAAGTCCATCCTCCGCCGTCTCGACAAGTCTTGTCAAAAGCCCCTGCGGCAAACTTGTTCCCTCCCCGTTTATTACACAATCACGAAGATACGAGGTTTTGTAACCTTCCAAAACGCCCTCCATAATCTGCCTTGCTCTGTCCATATTGTATAGAATCCCAAGCGAAAAGGCGGGCGGAGCAAACGCCTCGGATACGGGCTGGGCGCAGTCGCTTCGGATTTCAAGCGTTCCTCTTGCGGTTATCTCGACATTTTTGAAGGATAAAAAGTGCTTTGTGTCGTTCCCGTTGCCGTCTTTGAAATATTCATATACGGTAACGGGAGGGAATGTAATATATTTTCCCCTGCGCACAGTGCAAAACATCTTTCTTGTAAGAAAATCGTTTATAATGTCATCGGTGTTTTTATAAATGCCGTCAACCTTCCCTGTGTTGGGGAAGGCGCTTTTTTCCCAGAGGAAATCGCGAATACATAGAGTTTTGTCGTTATCCCATGAGGGAGAGTTTGAAAACAGCATCCCACGAATAAAGTCAAGGCGCGCAAAAAGCGTCAGCGCTTCGGGAAGCTTTTCAAGCGGGAGGTCAAGGTGTGTCTGAACCGACGAAATATAAGCCGGAAAGTCGGGAAAGCTGTGCTCTGCAGGATAGCTGTGCAAAAATTCGTCCACCATATTATAAACGGGAAAGTCAACATGCGACTTTGTTATATATTGTTTATAAGGGTTTGACCCCATCCCGCACAACAAATGACGGCTTGGCGTTAAAAAGTCCTGCGCGGCGGTAAAGTAGCGGTAAAAGCGGTCGGCGGCGGAGCAAAGGCTGTCACCGAAATCCAGCGAAAACTCAAAATTGTTGTAGGAGTTGTCAAATGACAGTACATCTCCAAAATCATTTGAAATAAACGCAGGATTGTTGTCGGATGTCTTAGCCTCAACCCGAAAGCCGTTTTTTAAAAAATACTCCAAAAGCCCGTTTGCAACCTCTGCCGCAACGGGCTTTTTATCCATGTTGATAAGAGGAAACTCAAGCTCAACGCCTATGTTTCCGAAGGTTTTTTTACCAAACGGCAGGATAAACCTGTTTTGAATTATTGAAAAAGCGTTCAAACAAACCCGTCCTCTTTTGCATTGCCGAACCTTACGGTCGGCTTAAATAATTATACACCATAATAAGCGCATCGGCGTTTGTAAGGTTTTTGGAAGGATAGAAATAGCCGTCGCTTCCCGCAATAAGTTTAAGCCCTCTTGCAAGCGCAACATAGCCGAAATACTCCTCCCTGATCTCGCCCGAATCGGCAAACGGCATCTTAAAAATTCCCTTAAGCTCCGCAACGCCTTTATATCCCGTTGCCCGAAGAAGAAGCATTGCCGCTTCCTCACGGGTTACGAAGCCGTTTTTGTTGACCCTATTCTTTTCAATAACGCCCTTTGTTATAAAGTCATTATAAATCATATCCAATTCCTCGTCGGTGATACCGCCTGTTTTCTCATATATCGGCATTCCGTCGGGGGATATGGAAGCCAAAAGTACGATAAAATCCTTCTGGTAAATATAATCGTCCAAAAACACATTGCCCTCCGAAACGAAAATATCGCAGTCCGCCAAAGCGGTGACAATATTCTGAGCGTAATGTCCGTCAAGTCCGATATATGAAAGAGAACGCTTTGGCTTTACGGGCTTTCCGTCATAGGACAAAACAATCCCGCTTTTGGCATCAATTATGGCAGGGACCTGAGAATTCACGGTATAAACCAGGCGGGCGAAAAATGCCTCCGTCTGCATATAAATAAGCGAAAGCCCTACCCTGTCAAAAAACACATCGTATGCCTGTGACAGAGATATAACCTTGTCGGGACTTTCAAATTCGACATTATCCCATGTAAAAGCCAAGGATGCGATATCCCCTTCGGGGTTTATTAAAAACTGGGCGTAGTTGCTTTTATACGGTATTCCGTTTACGGTTCTTTCGTATGTTACGACGAAAGAGCCGCTCCCCGGAACTTCAACGGCGGTGGCGTCCGAAGCGGTAAGAAGGTCAAAATATTTCCTCATGTAGACATACAAAAAGTTGTTGGTTATGGCGCGCGCTTTTTCCGCCCCCACGCCCTCTCCGCCGCTTTTATTGACTGACTCGCTGTTTGTAAAGCCGACTATGTCAAGCGTCTTTGCATTAAGAGTAACATCGGCAATCTCCTTATCCTTGACAAACCTGATTGTCATAAGATAGTCGCCGTTTGTATCCATGTAGTATTTCGCCTGCTGCGGAGAATACTCCGAATCTATTTTAAGCCCCGGCATTTCTCTGACCCGCTTTTGAGCCTCATTTCCCGTTTTAAGACCTTCCAAAAGAGCGTTCCTGTTTTCAATGGATATTACCGTCCCGTCGGCTGTCATGGGTGTTCGGTCGTAGATCGCTGTAATTTCCTTATATCCGTCGGTTTTTGCGGTGACCATCTGGCTCGTCGCCTCGCCCGTTACCGCATCGATAGAGGCTGTAAGCGACGGAACATATACGAGATACGGAACAACCCTTCCGTCCTCGATTTTTCGGTTGTAGCGAAGCTTTAATTTTATATTGGTCTTAAAAAACTCCTCCGCCTGCGCCTTTGAAATAATTTCATGCGCGGGAAGAAAGCTCATGTCCTTATTCCAGACACGGCTGTATCTTGTGACCTCGCCGCTTTGGGCATCAACCCACACGCTGACGCTGTCATTTGAATAATTTACTCCGCCCACATTTCTTAAAAAGCGGATGTTGTATCCGCCCGTGCCGGAGCTGTTGTATGTATTTGAAAAAACCTTCATGTTAAGCTCGCCGACAATATCGGAAGCAACCCTCTCCACAAACGAAATCGCAGTTTGCGTAGCCTGCGTCTTGCTTATTTTCGGAAGCCGCTTCTTTGTAGCGAAGCTGCCGCTGTCAACCATATAGCTTAAAACGGTTCCGTCTGCGGCAGTCGTAACCCTCGCCGAATGTTTCGATTCGGAATAAAAAATTATGCTGTAATTAAGGCTGTCATCCGAACTGCTGTCCACAGCGGTATATTCGGAAAGCGAAGGAATCAAAGAGTAAATCTTCTGTGTAATGTCATAGGGGAGCTTGTCCGCCGAAACTGTAAAAGAAAGAGCAAGAAAAACGAGGCAAAGCAGTATTTTCCTCACTTAAACCACCTCATATTTATTATACTTCATAATAGGTTTAATCTCAATAAATAAGGGTTATTTGTTATTTTAATTTAACATTGGAAAGCACAAACCTTGCCAAAAAGAAAGCTAAGTAGACCCCGACCGCGACACACAGCATTGAAAAGGAAAACCGCCATGCCTCAAAGACGGAAATGTCGTCTTTGGCAAAAACCGTAGCAGAGCCGAGAGGAAGGCGGGTCAAAAGCATTGCATAGACTCCCGCAAAAACAGCCTGCAAAGCCTTTGCGGCGACGAAAACACGCGAGGAAAGACCGCTTTTTGCGATAATCCCCGAAACCTGAAGTATAACGCTAACGCCCGACCATGCAATGACCATGGAGATAAAAACGACCCTGAAATCGCCGATAGGGAGCGAGGCAAACCTTACGGTTCCGTTTGCAATCTCCAAAAAGCCCAGCACAGCCGCCTTTGATACATTCTGGGAAATACCCGTAAGCGCAAGAGCGTCCGAAAGAAACCCCGTAATCTTAAAATGCTCCAAAATAACAATAAAGGTGCTGAAAAAAACTATAAATCCGCAGACATAGACGATAAGCTCCGCCGACTTTGCAACGGAATGCGAAAAAATTTCGCCTATGCTTTTTCGCGTAGCTTTCTGTGCATGATATGCGGCGCAGGGAAGGGTCATTCTCTCGCTATACTTATAGAATCTGAAAACAAGCCCGACACTTATTGCGCTCAGAATGTGAATGAGATACAGCAAAAGACCCGCTCTGCCCGAAAAGAGCATACCCGCCCCCACCGAGCCGATAATAAACAGGGGGCCGGAATTGTTGCAAAAACATATAATCCTCTGTGCCTCCGCTTTTGTGCAGAGGTTTTTTTCATACATATCCACGCCTGTCTGGGCGCCGACGGGGTACCCGCTTAACAGTCCGAGGACAAAGGCAATCCCCCCGATGCCCGGCACATTAAACAAGGGGCGCATAATGGGCGAGAACCACCGCCCGATCCTTTGCGCCGTCCCCGTTTCAATAAGAAGCTTAGAGCATATAAAAAACGGAAAAAGTGAGGGAATAATAATCTTTGCACAAAGCATAAGACCCCTTTCCGCACCCGCAAGGCACCGGGAAGGGGCGGTGACAAGTCCGATAAAGACAAACAGCGCAAAGCCGGCCAAAAGCTTCAAAAAATCATCTCCTTTGCAAAATGGAAAAACCATACCTGCCTTTAATATATATATTCATAACCCCGCCATTTTTGCATAAATTTATAAAGAGAAAAAACCGATTGCGAAAGGCGTGCCTAAACGCCGAAAAAGCAAAAGAAGGGGAAAGTAATATGAAAAAATCAAAAAAAGAAAGACTGACCGAACTTTTGGATATGCCCAAGGAGGTTATACTCGACCTGCCCAAGCTTACGCTTTACAGCAATAATCAGCTTACAATCGAGAATTACAGCGGAATACTTGAATACACAAGCGAACATATACGATTAAAGACGGCGGATAAAACCGTTGCGGTAAGCGGTTCTAACCTTGAGCTTCGGACAATAACCGACATTGATGTTTTGATTGAGGGCGATATATCAAAGATTGAATACATTTGAGGGGTGCGGGAATGTTTCTTGTTAAGCTGTTTAACCTGATACAGGGCTATGTAACAATAATAATAGAGGGTGTCTTTCCCGAACGGTTTTTGAATATCTGCGCACGGCGGGGGATATATCTGTGGGATGTTAAGCGTACGGGCAAATTAAGCTTAAGCGCAAACGCAAGCGTAAGAGGCTTTCGGCTTATGCGTCCCATAGCGAAAAAGGCGCGGTGTACGGTGCGGATAAAAAAGAAGCGGGGTATTCCCTTTTATATCTATAAGCACAGACGCCGAAAGGCTTTTGCGGTCGGAGCGGGGCTGTTTGTGCTTCTTTTGTTTGTTATGACAAGGTTTATATGGGTAATCGATGTAACGGGAAACGACATTCTTTCAACGGAAACGGTGCTTGAAAACCTTGAACGGGCAGGGCTTAAAACGGGGATGTTGAGCGGGAAAATCGATACCGAATATATACGGGACAAAATGATGATAAGCCTTGAGGAACTTTCGTGGATAGGCATTAACATAAAGGGCACCACGGCGCATATAGAGATTAAGGAGCGCGAGCAAAAGCCCGATCTTTTCCCGAAGGACGAGCCGTGCAGCATATACGCCCTTACTGACGGCGTGATACAGTCGATTGATGCCCAAAACGGACAAAGGCTTGTTGCGGCGGGCGATGTGGTGAAAAAGGGACAGCTTTTAATAAGCGGCGCGCTTGACAGTAAAACGGGCGAAGGCGTAAGGTATGTCCACGCCGACGGCGAGGTTATGGCAAGAACATGGAGGGAAATAACCGTTCCCATACCCGGTTATGCAGAGGAAAAAGTGCGTACGGGGAGGTCAAAATCGAAGCACATGGTAAAAATTTTTAGTTTTTACATAAAATTTTTCACAAATGATAGAATTTCCTATACAAACTATGATAGAATAAGTTATGTAAAAAAACTTTCGATAGGAAAGGATATGGTACTGCCCTTTTCATTTCATTATGACAACTATTACGAGGTCGAGATAATAAGGCGCGAAACAGACCGCAACGAGGCACTGGACATTGCGCGCAGTGAGGCAAAAAACAGGGTCAAAGACATTTTGGTCGTATCAAGCGTAGAGGAGGAATCACAGGATACTCTGAAAATTACATACGAGTGTCTTGAGAACATAGCACAAAAGAAGGCAATTCTAAAGGGGGAAACAAATGATAATGGAGAGAATACTTGAGGTTGAAACCATCGAGCAGGTTGTAAACATATTCGGAAGCATTGACCAGAATATAAAAATTCTTGAAAATCACTATGATGTTCAGGTTGTTCACAGAGGAACACAGCTTAAAATAACCGGCGGCGAGGAGGGAACGGAAAAAGCGCACAGGGCTTTACTGGGGCTTATAGCCGTCACCGCAAGGGGAGAGCAGATAAGCGAGCAAACCATCAGGTATGTGATGAGCCTTGTTGACGACGGCGAGGATGACAAATTAAACTTTATCGGCAAGGACTGTGTCGCAATAACGGCAAAGGGTAAACCGATAAAGCCGAAAACTCTCGGACAGCGTACCTATATCGAAGCAATAAGGGAAAGCGTAATAACCTTCGGTATAGGCCCTGCGGGGACGGGGAAAACCTACCTTGCGGTTGCAATGGCGGTTACCGCGCTTAAAAACAAGGACATAGACCGCATTATAATAACCCGACCTGCGGTTGAAGCGGGGGAAAAGCTGGGCTTTTTGCCCGGTGACCTTCAGAACAAGGTTGACCCTTATCTGCGTCCGCTCCACGATGCGCTTTATGATATGCTCGGCGTGGAAACATACCAGAAATATGTCGAAAAGGGAGTAATAGAGGTTGCGCCCCTTGCGTATATGAGGGGCAGAACGCTGGACGATTCTTATATAGTTCTCGATGAGGCGCAAAACACAACCCCCGAACAGATGAAAATGTTTCTTACCAGAATAGGCTTCGGCTCAAGGGCAATCGTGACGGGGGACATAACACAAATCGATCTTCCGGAGGGGAAGAAAAGCGGGCTTAAGGAGGTAATGCGTATATTAAAGGGGATAAAGGGCATAACCTTCTGTACACTGACCGAAAAGGATGTGGTACGCCACCCGCTTGTTCAGGCGATAGTAAAGGCGTATGAGAGGGATGAACAAAAGAAAAAATGATAGATTTCAAAAACACCCAGACCAAAATTGAGTTTACTTCTCAAACCGAAGTCCTTATTCGGGATGTAATAAAAAAGGTTTTTGAATACGAGGGAGTAAAAGAGCGGGGCGTAAGCGTTGTTATTACGGATAATGAGGGGATAAGGGAGCTCAATCGTGACTATCGGAATACGGACAAGCCCACCGATGTTTTGTCCTTTCCGCTTTTTGACGAGGACGGAAGCCTTGATGATGAGGAGCTCGGCGACATAGTCATATCTCTTGAGCGCGCGAAGGAGCAGGCACAGCTTTACGGTCACAGCACAGAGCGCGAAATTGCGTTTTTGACCGTCCATTCAATGCTTCATCTTTTGGGTTGGGACCATGAGGACGAGGATTGCGAAATGTTCCAAAAGCAGGAGGAAATACTTGCCCGAATAGGGCTTTCGAGGTGAAGGATATGCTGACAAAAAGACTTTATCAAAGTTTTAAGTACGCCTTTGCGGGGCTTTGGTTCTGCATAAAAAACGAGCGCAATTTCAGAATTCACATTGTTGCCGCGGCGACGGTTTTTCTTGCGGCACCCTACTACCATTTCACCGTCACACAAATGCTGTTGCTTACGATAGCGGTGGCTTTGGTAATTATATGCGAAATGCTGAACACCGCGCTTGAAGCCTCGATAGACCTTGCCTGCTGCGAGTACAAAGAGCTTGCGAAAATAGCAAAGGATGTAAGCGCCGGAGCGGTTTTGATTTCTGCTCTTTGTTCGGTTGTTTTCGGATTTTTTCTGTTTTTCAGAATCAATATAATACATAATATAATATCCGACATATTAAAATCGCCTCTGCTTGTCGCAGGGCTTTTGGCGTATATTTCGGCTGGATATCTGTTTGTGAGAGGATTTGATAAAAAATGAGCTATAAATCAGGCTTTGTATCAATTGTCGGCCGCCCCAATGTAGGGAAATCGACATTGCTGAATAAAATTTTGGGTGAGAAAATAGCGGCGGTTTCGCCAAAGCCCCAGACAACCCGAAACAGGATAACAGGCGTATTAACTGATGATACAGCGCAAATCGTATTTGTCGATACGCCCGGCATCCACAAGCCGAAAAACAAGCTCGGCAGGTTTATGGTAAGCGAGGCGAGGCAAAGCACGGGCGAGGCGGACATTGTTTTGTATATGCTTGATGCGACCGATGTAAAGACGGCGGCAGAGGAGGAAATTCTGCAATCTGTTAACGCTCCGACCGTGTTTTTGGTTATAAACAAAACTGACAAGGTTTCAAAGCCCGAAATCCTGCCGCTTATTTCCGCGTTTTCGGGTATAAAAAATTTTAATGAAATAATCCCGATAAGCGCGCTTACGGGCGACGGAGTTCAAAGACTTGTAACTCTTATTGCAAGTTATCTGCCCGAAGGACCGAAGTTTTTTCCGGACGATACCCTGACCGACCAGCCCGAACGCCAGATATGCGCCGAGTTCATACGCGAGAAGATGATGCGGTATTTAAGCGACGAAATACCCTACGGAACTGCCGTAAAGGTTGAGGAAATGTCGCTTGACGAACAAAAATCGCTTACCAAAATTGAAGCGATTATATACTGCGAGAAGGATTCCCACAAGTCTATAATCATCGGAAAGGGCGGGGCGATGCTTAAAAAAGTCGGCGAAAGCGCACGCCGCGATATCGAAAGATTTACAGGCACAAAGGTATTTTTAAGGCTTTGGGTTAAGGTGCGCGAAAACTGGCGAAACAGCGATATTCAGCTTAAAAATTTCGGTTATGAAGAGTAGATTTTAGTTTTGAAATTAATCAGCGGTTATGGTTAATCTTTCATGTATTATAATTTTGCATATGCAGCAACCTATTGTATAGGGGGCGATGGAAATGCTAAAAGATTTTACATGGAGTTTTTTCGAAAAAACAGGAAATATAGAAACATTTTTAGAATATAATATGATTCAAAATGCAAATAAAGCGTTCGGGTGCGAAGCACTTTCCCGAACGCAACCACTCGCCGCGCCAGCGGAAGCGAAGGCGGATTGATTCCGCCGCAGCGTGAAATTACGCGTTTTTTGCGTAATTTCCTATAAGTTAAAAAAGGTGAAGAGAATGACGACGACAAAGGGTCTGATAATTAAAGAGACAAAGGTTGGCGAGGGGGATAAAATCCTTACAATTTTAACCTCCGAGTTAGGGAAAATTCAGGCGGGCGCAAACGGGGCGAGAAGCTATAAAAGCAAGCTTATCGCAGGGTGTCAGCTTTTTTCTTATTCCGATTTTGTCCTTACGAAAAAGAAGGAGTGGTACCGCGTTTCCTCTGCAGAGCCCTGCGAGACTTTTTACAATCTTCGCCTTGATATTAAAAAATTAAGCCTTGCCACATATTTTTGCGACCTTATCTGTGAGGTTGCAACCGATGGGGCCGACGGCGGGGATATCCTGCGCCTCGCCCTCAACACCCTTTACATATTGACAAAAAACGATAACCTTCCTCTGATAAAAGCGGTGTTTGAGCTTCGGCTTATGTGTGTGTCGGGCTTTGCACCGTCCGTTTTGTCCTGTGCCGTTTGTGCGGGGCAGGAAAATCTTACCCGTTTTGATGTAAGCGGGGGAGTGTGCTGCGAAAGCTGCGGCGGGGTAAAAATATCCGCCGGCACGATAGATGCCCTTCGCCATGTATGCGAATGTGACCTAAAAAAACTATTTTCTTTTAATGTCTCGAAGGCGGTCTTGGATGAGCTTTCATCGGTGGCGGAAAATTATATCGTATCTCAAACGGGCCGGAGCTTTAAGTCCTTAAAATATTATTTGACAATATCGGAAAAAATGGTATAATATACTTTCAAATAGGCATAAAAAATAGGAGGCACGATAATGTCAAAAAAATTTGTTTATCTTTTCAGCGAGGGCGATTCCTCAATGAGAAATCTTTTGGGCGGAAAAGGTGCTAATCTTGCGGAGATGACAAGGCTCGGGTTCCCCGTTCCGCAGGGATTTACGGTTACAACCGAGGCATGCACCAAGTATCATGCCGACGGGAAGGTTTTAAGCAGTGATTTGGTTGCGGAAATCGAACAGAATCTTGAAAAGCTTGAAGGGATTGTAGGGAAAAAATTCGGTGATCCGTCAAATCCGCTGTTGGTATCCGTGCGTTCGGGGGCAAGAGCATCCATGCCCGGCATGATGGATACAATTTTGAATCTCGGTCTTAATGATGAGGTTGTGGAGGGGCTTGCAGGCCTTACCTCTAACCCAAGGTTTGCATACGACAGCTACCGAAGGTTTATTCAGATGTTTTCGGATGTTGTTATGGAGCTTCCCAAAAGCAATTTCGAACGCATAATAGACGATATGAAGCACGAAAAGGGGATTAACCTTGATACGGAGTTTACCGCGGATGATTTGAAGCAAATGGTCCGAAGGTTCAAGGAATACTATAAGCAAAACAGGGGTGAGGAATTCCCGCAGAACCCCAAGGTTCAGCTTCTTGAAGCGGTTAAAGCGGTTTTCCGCTCATGGGACAATCCGAGGGCAATAGTTTATCGCCGCATGAACGACATCCCGTACGACTGGGGCACGGCGGTCAATGTTCAGATGATGGTGTTCGGAAACACCGGAAACGACAGCGGTACGGGCGTTGCCTTTACGCGCGACCCCTCCACCGGCGAAAAGGTGCTGTACGGAGAATTTCTTATGAATGCTCAGGGTGAGGATGTTGTTGCGGGAATCAGAACTCCGCAAAAAATTTCCCAGCTTAAAGAGGTTATGCCTGAGGTTTATGCACAGTTTGTCGACATAGCGAAAAAGCTTGAAAATCACTACCGCGATATGCAGGATATGGAGTTTACCATAGAAAACAAAAAGCTCTATATGCTTCAGACCCGAAACGGGAAAAGAACCGCACAGGCGGCTATAAAGATTGCCGTTGACCTTGTCGAAGAGGGCATGATTGATAAAGAGCAGGCTGTTTTGAATGTTGACCCCAAACAGCTTGATGCGCTTTTACATCCTATGTTCAGCGCAAGCGCGCTTGCAAAGGCTCCCGTTCTTGCCACGGGACTTGCCGCATCACCCGGCGCTGGCGCGGGCAGGGTTTATTTCACGGCTGCCGATGCAGTCGCCGCGGCAGAGCGCGGCGAGGATGTTATACTTGTTCGCCTTGAAACCTCACCCGAGGATATAGAGGGCATGAACGCCGCAAGCGGAATACTCACCGCAAGAGGAGGAATGACCTCTCACGCTGCGGTTGTGGCAAGGGGAATGGGTCGTTGCTGTGTAGCGGGCTGCGGAGATATAAGGGTTAACGAAGAGGAAAAATATTTTACGGTAGGCGACAAAATGTTTACCGAAGGTTCATATATTTCGATTGACGGAAGCACGGGCAAAGTGTATGAAGGAAAAATTGAAACCATAGAGGCGAAGCTTACGGGTGATTTTGCAAAGTTCATGTCGTGGGCGGACGAAATCAGAACCCTAAAGGTAAGGGCAAACGCGGATATTCCGCGTGATGCTTTGGCGGCTGTTAACTTCGGCGCAGAGGGAATAGGTCTTTGCAGGACGGAGCACATGTTCTTTGAAGAGGACAGAATACCGATTGTCCGTGAAATGATAGTCGCAAAGACGGTTGACCAGCGCAAAAGGGCGCTTGACAAGCTCCTTCCCATACAGAGGGGCGATTTTGAGGGTCTGTTCAAAGCGATGAACGGAATGCCCGTTACAATACGCCTTTTGGACCCGCCGCTTCATGAGTTTTTACCTTCCGCTGATGAGGATATCAAGTCCCTGTCGATTGAAATGGGCATTTCGTTTGACGAGCTTAAGGAAACGGTTGAGAGCCTGCATGAGTTTAACCCCATGCTCGGTCACCGCGGCTGTCGTCTTGCGATAACATATCCCGAAATTGCCGCAATGCAGACAAGGGCAATAATCGAAGCGGCAATAAATGTAACAAAGAGCGGGCTTAACATTATACCGGAGATAATGATTCCGTTGGTAGGCGAGGTTAAAGAGCTTCAGTATGTTAAAAATGTGATAACCAAGACGGCCGACGAGGTTATTGCCGCCGCAGGCGTTACAATGAAGTATCTTGTGGGTACCATGATAGAGGTTCCCCGTGCGGCGGTTACGGCCGACAGCATAGCCACAGAGGCAGAGTTCTTCTCCTTCGGAACCAACGACCTTACCCAGATGACCTATGGTTTCTCACGCGATGATGCGGGCAAGTTCCTCGAAGACTATTACGCAAAGAAAATCTTTGAGTCAGACCCGTTTGCACGCCTTGACCAGACAGGCGTCGGAAGGCTTATTGAAATGGCGGTTGAGCTCGGGCGCAAAACCCGCCCCGACATAAAGCTCGGTATATGCGGAGAGCACGGCGGCGACCCGTCGTCCATAGAATTCTGTCAAAGAGTGGGGCTTAATTATGTGTCCTGCTCACCCTACCGCGTTCCGATCGCACGCCTTGCGGCGGCTCAGGCAAAGATTAAGGCTGATAAACAGAAATAATAAGTTCGATTTTTGGGGTTATAAATACAAATATGCATTAAAAAAGCACGGCGGTTATAAAACCGCTGTGCTTTTGCTATATGTAATAAATACCCTAATACCTTACCACCGTTGCTCCGCTGTAATAGCTTTCCAAAATCTCCTTATACCCCTTACCCTGTTTTGCCATATGGTTTGCGCCGTACTGGCTCATTCCCACGCCGTGCCCAGCGCCTTTTACCGTAAAAACAATGCTTTCCCCCTCGAATGAAATATCAAAGCAGGCAGAATAAAGCCCGAACATTGACCTAACTTGCGTACCCTTTATAACCTCCCCGCCGATTACAACGCTTTCGACATAGCCGCCCTCGGTGCGGGTTGTTTTGCCTATCCAGCGTGAGCGATCCTTGGGGAAGGAGGCTTTTGGAAAGCCTGCCTTTATTGCGCTTGCAAATTCGCTGCACCCCACGGATACGCTTGTGATATAGTTTTGCTTTTGCTCCTCGCCGCTGCTTTTAACGCTTACGAGGTATGGAAGCGGCTCTCCCCAGACATCTGCGCTTGACTCCGTTGCGCCGTTTGCGCTTGCCGAATGAAAAACCGCAAGAATAGGCTCATTGTCGTAAACCAGTATTTCGCCTTGCGTGGCATCGACATATCCGTGAATTTTTGAAAGATAATCCTCAATCCATTGCTGGCCGTGAAGCTCTTTAAGCTTTTGAGGGGAGTAGTATGCACTGCAATGCGTAGGATTTGTGCAGATGTGCGCATCGGGATGCTCCGCGGAGCGTGATGCCTCGTCGTTTTCATAGCTTAAATATTTGTAATAGGCATAAGTCCTTGCGGCTACCGCTTGTGCCTTTTGCGCTTCGGGGTGAAAAAGTGCGGGAATTTCCGCAGGGACAACCCCCTTTACATATTCCTCAAGGTCAATGGGGCGGGTTACTCCTTCATCGGAGAAATAAACATTTATTTGTGCGGGAAGGATGCTCTCTCCCAATAAAGGCGTCGGCAGGGACAGCTTTCCTTCCCTTTGCGCGGAGGGAATCATGGCAACAAGTACGGGAAGTCCGAATATAACAACCATACAGCCCAAATATGTTAAGACAAGCCGCTTCATTGGTAAAATCAAATCCTTTCAACACTAATTTCTACTATTTTATTAATTTTATACTTTTTTAGAACAGGGCGCTGTGGTGCGCCGCGTTTTCCCGAACGCAACCGCCCGCCGGACTGCGGCAAATTTTCTTGACATAGATATGTTTTTAATGTATACTTTTTATGTTTGTTAATGGATATATTTCCAATGATAACCTATTTTGCGATCAGGGCGAGGGAAACCGAATGACTGTAAATTACAGGACGAAAAAATTAATATTAGCGGTTTTAATTCTTGTTTGCTTTGCCCTTTTGGCAGTAACGGGTCATTCTTCCGAAAGCATACGGATTGTTCGCTGCGGCGAAAACAGGACAACCTCGCTTTTCAGCGGCGGCGTAGGCGATTGCTTTATATGTCTTCCCAATGAGCGATGCGTTGAAACGGTCAGCGTAAGAAACAGCGCCGTATTGCCTATGTTTTACTCCGGCGTAAATATTGAGAATGAAAAGTGCTGTGATGTTCCGGGCGAAGTCCGTGCGGGAGTTTACACATCGCTTGAAATAGTTTTAAGCACAAATAAAAGTGACGGCAAAAAGTGACTTTTTTGAATTTTGGGAAACACTATCTATATAACTATAAAGGAGGAGTTTTGCTTGCGTGGTAGAAAACCTGTGTTTTTCATACTTGTGGCAATAATTGCGGTTTTAGGCTATATCGCCGCCTACGGGCTTGAGTTTTCGATCGGCGACAAGGATTACAGCTTTAAGGGCGCAAATAAAATGAGATACGGCATAGATATCAGGGGCGGAATCGAGGCGATTTACGAGCCGAAGGACGCCCAGGAAAAACCTACGGAGGAACAGCTTGAGGCGGCAAGGGCGATTATCGAAACCCGTCTTGATTTTCAAAACATTACCGACAGGGAAATAACGGTTGATGTTGACAATTCGATGATTATAGTGAGGTTCCCGTGGCAATCGGAGGAAATTGACTTTGACCCGCAGGCAGCGATTGCGGAACTTGGAGAAACCGCACTTTTAACCTTCCGTGACCCTGAAGGCAATGTTGTGCTTAAGGGCGATATGATTGTTAAAAGCCAATCCGATTTCAACCAACAGAACAATTCATATTATATAGACCTCGAGTTCAACGAAGAGGGTAAGGAGCTTTTCAAGGAAGCTACAACAAGGCTTGTTAATCAAAATATAGGTATTTATATGGATGAGGATATGATTTCAAATCCGGTTGTTGAAACGGCGATTACAGAGGGAAGGGCACAGATAACGGGGCGGTTTACCGCTGACGAAGCTAAGGCGCTTGCGAATAAAATAAGCTCAGGTTCCTTACCGTTTTCGCTTAAAACCGAAAACAACAGCTCAATAAGCCCGACGCTTGGCAAGTCAGCGCTCGATATAACGGTAAAGGCGGCAATTTTGGCGTTTATACTCGTATGCCTGTTTATGATTTTCTATTACAGGCTTCCGGGCTTTGTGGCGGTTTTCGCGCTCTGCCTTCAGCTTATCGGACAGCTTCTTGCGCTTTCGCTTCCTCAGTTTACGCTGACCCTTCCGGGTATTGCGGCGGTTATACTGTCAATCGGTATGGGCGTTGACGCGAACATTATCTCGTCAGAGCGAATCAAAGAAGAAATCCGAGACGGAAAAAGCGTGGGCGCCTCGGTTGAAGCGGGCTTCCACAAGGCGTTCTCCGCAGTGTTTGACGGAAACATTACCGTTATGATAGTTGCGGTTATAATATGGTATCTTGGTTCGGGAACCATGAAGTCCTTCGGATATTCACTGCTAACCGGCGTAATTCTGAACTTTTTGGCGGGTGTAACGGTATCACGAATGATGATAAAGTCGCTTATTCAGTTTAAATGGCTCAGAAAGCCCGAACTTTACGGAGCAAGGAGGGTTGCGAAATGATTGATTTTTATAAAAACAGATGGAAGTATTATATAATATCTCTGGCGATAATTGCTTTGGGAATTATTATGATTTTCGTAAACGGCGGCATTAAACTTGCTATTGAGTTTAAGGGCGGCGCGATTATAAGATACTCCTTTGAAGGCGAGCTTGACATAAACGAGGTTGGTGCTTTTGCCGCCGAAATCATGGGCAGAGATGTTGCGGTTCAGGAAATTTCGAGCAACATCAGCGGCAAAGAGGGTGACGCCGCAAGCAAAAAAATCGTACTGAATTTTGCGGGCGATGAGGGACTTTCCGACGAGGCTCAGCTAAAGCTTGATGCGGCTCTTAAAGAAAAATATCCCGACGCAAAATTTGTTTCGGCAGGTTCGTCCGTAGTAAAGCCCTTTATCGGAAAAAGATTCTTGGCAAGAAGCATGAGGGCGATATTGCTCGCATCCATCCTTATGATTCTTTATATCTGGTACAGCTTCAGAAAAATTTCCGGCCTTTCCGCGGGTGTTATGTCGTTTGTTGCGCTTTTGCATGATGTTATCGTGGTATTTTTCGTTTTTATAATATTCAATATACCGATTAACGAATCATTTATTGCGGTTTCACTGACAATACTGGGTTATTCGCTTAACGACACAATCGTAATTTTTGACCGCATAAGGGAAAACAAACGCTTTATGGGCGCTAAGGTACCGATTGAGGAAATTGTTACAAAAAGCATAAACCAATCCCTTACACGCTCAATAAATACAGGCGTTGCAACATTTATAAGCATTGTGGTGGTTTATATATTTGCGGCGATTTATGATATTGAGTCAATAAAAACCTTTGCGCTTCCCATGGCGTTCGGTATAATATCGGGCGCATACTCCACGATTTGCCTGGTGGGGCCGATGTGGACCTCATGGCAAAAATTCATAACAAAGGACAAAATAAAAACAGCTTAATAAAAGCTTTAATGCCCCGCCGCAAAATGCGGCGGGGCATTATTATGTCAATGAATACCGTATGCGTTTACCTTAAAAAACTGTGCCTATTAAAAACCTGTCATTCTGAACATAGCGAAGAATCTTAAAAAAGTAATTCAAAACTATATTCGCTTACCCTAAAAAAACAAATGCCCGATTTTCTTCGGGCTTTGGTTTTCGTATTATACGGCGGTATTGAGTTTTTTGGCAAGCTGCGATTTTTTTCTCGATGCGGTGTTCTTGTGCAAAACACCCTTTGCTGTTGCCTGGTCCAGCTTTTTGACCGCTGCGGTATAAGCGTTCTTTGCTTCCTCGCTGTTTCCCTGTGACACCAAAAGTTCAAACTTTTTTATATAAGTTTTGAGCTGCGACTTAATCATCTGGTTGCGCAGCGTTTTAGCCTCAATAACCTTCACTCTTTTTTTGGCTGATTTAATGTTCGGCAAATCTTTCACCTCCCGCAATAATTTAAATCAAAAGCCGCCCTGCGGCAATTTACCGAGTTAGCAAAAGTTAGTATAACACTTTTTTTCATAAAATGCAAGGCTTTTTTTGAATAAATTTAAAAATAAGACAAACATTATAGTAAAGAGGTGAAAGTATGTTTAATATAAGAACGGATTTGGCGGTCGAGGCGCATGAGCTGTACCGCGAGACGGACAGCCGTGAAGAGGTTCCGGGCGTTGTGGTTGATACCGAAAAACTTAAAAAAATTTCAATTACAAGAGTTCATATAAAGGACAAAAAAGGCGAGGAGGCACTCGGCAAAAAAAAAGGAGTATATATTACACTTGAAATCCCGACCCTTATCCATAAAGAACAGGAAACCTTTGAAGACACCATTGCGGTTTTGTCGGACGAGCTAAAGCGTATTATGAACTTGAAAGAAAAGGACACCGTACTTGTTGTCGGGCTTGGAAACTGGCAGATTACCGCAGACTCGTTAGGACCGAAGGTTACCGAATCGCTTCTTATAACCCGCCATATGATAGAGCTTATGCCCGAGGAGATAGAAAAAGGCGTCCGGCCCGTATGCGCCCTGTCACCCGGCGTTTTGGGTCTTACGGGAATAGAAACAAGCGAAATCATAAAGGGTGTTGTTCAAAGAGTAAAGCCAAGTGTTATTATAGCGATAGACTCTCTTGCCGCCAGAAAGCTAAGCAGAATAAGCACAACCATCCAGCTTACCGATACCGGCATAACCCCCGGCGCGGGGATAGGAAACCCAAGGCAGGGGCTTTCGATTGATGAACTCGGAGTTCCTGTTATCGCCCTCGGAGTGCCAACGGTTGTCGATGCCGCAACAATGGCTAATGATACCATCGACCTTATCATAGACCACCTTATGCAGCAGACGGAGCAGGACAGCAAGTTTTACGATGTGCTGAAAAACATCGACAGAGATAAAAAATACTCCTTAATCCAGCAGGTTCAGGGGCTTGAGCAGGGAGCCCTGGTGGTTACGCCGAAGGAGGTTGACGAAATAATAGAGGACATTTCCGAAATTATCGCCAACGCAATAAATATAGCGATTCATGATTCCATAACATTGGACGACCTTAACAAGTATCATTAAAGGGCTTGTCTTAAAAAAACACCTTTTACAGTAAAACCCCGTCATATACCGACCCGCCTTGAATATACTTATAAAGACAGGCAAAAGGAGGCGAGACGGTTGAGGGGTGCATCAAGATACCGTGTAAGGGTAATCAATATCAAAAAGATAAAGATGGCTACGGTTGCGGCATTTACCGCCGCAGGGGTAATACTGCTCGGACAGGGGCTTTCCGGCGGGGTGCCTCTCGATGTGAATTCCCAGTGGCTAAAAGCAATATTCTGTGAGAGTGTTCCGGTTGCAAGACCCTATATAAATCCGATAATAAAAACGGACATATCCGTTTTGGAAATTCTGTTCGGTTTTAATATAAAAGAGCCGTTTACAATCATATCAAGTCAGATTGCGGTTGTTTCGGCATCGGGCGGCAAGGATTACGGCGAAGCAACCGACAAAAAAACTCCGCCCCCAAAGCCGACTCCCATTCCGGCAAAAGCAAAACCGATAGAAGAAATAACGATAGACCCGCAGGAACAAAGCGGCTATCAGTCGTCGAACAAAGTATTTGTAAAAAATGAAACATCATACGATATTGACATAGAAAAAACACTTAACGAAAAGCTTTCTTTCAGTATAAAAAAAGGCTCGCCGCAGGTTTTGATCGTTCATACCCACACCTCCGAGGCATTTGCCCCGACAGATAAAAACTATTATGTCCCGACCGACCCCGACCGAACCGAGGACAACAACTACAACATAACGCGTGTCGGCGCCGAAATGGCAAAAACACTCAACGAAATGGGAATACAAACCCTCCACGATACGACCGGGCATGACTATCCGTCCTATAACGGCTCATATAAAAACTGCCTTGCCACAGTCCAAAGCTATCTTAAAAAATATCCGTCAATAAAAATAGTTCTTGACATTCACCGCGACGGAATGACAACGGCGGACGGAAAAAAGCTTAAGGTCTGCACGACCCTGGACGGCAAAAAAACAGCGCAGGTTATGATACTGTGCGGAACGGACGCAAACGGGCTTGACCATCATCTATGGCGCGAGAATTTTAAGCTTGCGCTTAAAATACAGGCAAAGATGACCGATATGTATCCCTCCCTTGCCCGCCCCTTAATGCTTGTGAAGGAGCGGTATAATATGAACACAACGACAGGCTCCCTGCTGATAGAGGTAGGAAGCAACGGCAACACATTGGAGGAGGCAATAAACGGCGGTCATTATGCGGCAAAGGCGATAGGCAAGCTACTGGGCGAACTTCAATAAGTTTACCGAAGGAGAAAAACATGAGCAGAGCAAAAAGACAGGCGCAGCATTACGCCGCTTCAAGATTTTCAACCATTTCATCCGAAACAAAAAAAACAGCATTAGTGATAATGCTGTTTATCTATACGGTTATTTGCGGAATTATCATAGCCGATTGCGGGACAAGCGCAATCGCGGGTTTTTCACGGGCTTTGTTAGTCAATAAAATTATTGATATTATACGCCTTTAGCTTTTGCACAAGATAAAGCCCCACGGGCAGGCTTAAAGCATACTCAAAAAACAGATAGGGCACGCTCGCTATAATCGGGGCAACCCAGTTTCCGAATATAAAGCCCTCGGCTATATAGTACCCGCCGACTGCGATAACCCCCGCGACGGTATAAAGAAGCCACTTTACGGCGCCCTTCTTATAATATCCGATACCGACAACAACACCGATAAGAAATTTAATTATAATCGTAGAGGGAACCCACACCGAATAACCTCCGAGAAAATCGGCAAGAGATGAACCGACGCTTCCGACAATCCCTCCGAAAACAGGGCTGAATATACATGAGGCGACAATAATAATAATCGTTCCTGCGTTTAAATAACCGTAGCCTACGGGGATTTTTACATAGAGAGTACATAGCAGTACCAATGCTGACATAAGTCCCATATAAGCAATCCTTTTGTAAGTGACTTTTTTCATTTTCATTTCCCCACCCTTTCCTCTGTTTTATTAAAGTCCTTATTTCTTTGAGTTATCGCTTATTATAACACCGCGCCTTAAATATTTCAAGAAAAAATTTCAGCCATATTCCGAAAAAATCCGCTAAAATCGGCTACACTTGACGGATTTGTTTTTTTCTATTATAATTACTGCATAATTATTCCTAAAGGGTGATGACCTATGATTATTATTCTAAAACCCAATTCGGGAGACAATGAAATAAAAAAAGTAACATCTTCTCTTGAAGGGTATAAGGTATCGTTTCATATCTCGAAGGGTCAGCATACCACAATCATAGGGCTTGTGGGTGATATTTCCGCCATCGACCGTGAGATGATAGAAACAAATCCTTATGTCGAGCGTGTGATGACGGTTTCCGAGCCGTTTAAAAAAAGCAACAGGAAATTCCACCCCGAAAACACCGTCATAAGTGTAT
This sequence comes from Firmicutes bacterium ADurb.Bin193, assembly GCA_002070105.1. GTDB lineage: Bacteria > Bacillota > Clostridia > Monoglobales > Firm-18 > MWCQ01. The sequence goes on from MWCQ01000005.1 coordinate 63,766, forward strand.
GCCAAAGGGAGATAGGCGGAAAACACCTTGCGATTATTGCCGGACCCTGCTCGGTTGAATCGGAGGAACAGATTTACAGTATAGCCCAATCGGTCAAACAAAGCGGCGCAATGTTCCTGCGTGGCGGGGCGTTTAAGCCGAGGACATCGCCCTATGCGTTTCAGGGTCTTGAAGCAGAGGGAATCAGACTTTTGAAATTAGCGAGGGAAAAAACCGGACTTCCGATTGTGACTGAAATAATGTCGCCTAAGTTTGTCGGGCTTTTTGAGGCGGATGTCGATATAATACAGATAGGCGCAAGGAATATGCAAAACTTTGACCTTTTAAAAGAGGTCGGGCGGACGAAAAAGCCCATACTTTTGAAAAGAGGGCTTGCAAACACGATTGAAGAGTGGCTTATGTCGGCGGAGTACATCATGGCGGGCGGCAATCCGAATGTAATTCTCTGCGAGAGGGGAATCAGAACATTTGAAACCTACACGCGCAATACTCTTGACATAAGCGCAATTCCGGTTATAAAAAAACTTTCTCACCTTCCCGTTATTGTCGATCCTTCTCACGCAACGGGTGCAAGCTGGCTTGTTGAGCCTCTTGCGAAGGCGGCGGTTGCCGCGGGTGCGGACGGAGTTATCATAGAGGTTCACAACAACCCCGAATGTGCGCTTTGCGACGGGCCCCAGTCAATAAAGCCCGAGGTTTTTGAAAATATAATGAAAAAGCTTGCCGTATATGCAAAAGCAGAGGGGCGAGAGCTTTAATGTAACGAAACGGAGAACGGATATGAAGGAATTAACCGTAACGATAGTCGGATTAGGGCTTATCGGGGGAAGTATTGCCCGAAGCCTTAAGTCTCATGTAAAAAAGCTGTACGCCATCGACAGAGATAAAAGCATAATCGATTTTGCCGTCGGGCAGGGGGTTATAGACCCTTCGCCAAAAGACCCGTTGTGCGAAAGCGATGTTGTGATTCTTTGCATATACCCCGCCGCCGCTCTTGACTTCTTAAGAGAAAACAAAGACCGTATAAAAAAAGGTGCGGTTGTTACGGATGTAGTGGGTATAAAAACTCCGCTTATGGAGCTTTACAATGAGCTTAAGCCCGATTTTACCTACATAGGAGGACACCCCATGGCGGGGCGTGAGGTTTCGGGCTTTATCAATTCCGACGGAGGCTTGTTCGAAGGGGCAAGCTTTATTATGACCCCTTGCGAGGGAGCGGGGGAGGGTGCTGTCTCCGTTGTGGAGGCGATTGCCACAGCGATAGGCTGTCGCATTGTAATACGCACGACGACGGAAGACCACGACAGAATTATTGCCTACACAAGTCAGCTTCCCCATGTCATTGCGACGGCAATGTGTGACACACCGCTCCTTGTAAAGCATAAAAACTTCACGGGCGGAAGCTTTGAGGATGTTACGCGGGTTGCCAAAATCAACGAATATCTTTGGGCAGAGCTTTTTATATCCAACAGAGAGTATCTTACCGAGGAAATTGACCGTTTTACGAAATCGCTGGGTAGAATTAAAACCGCGATAGAGGCATGCGACAGCGATGGCCTTATGCGGATAATGCGCAAGGTGAGGCAGGACAAGGAGATGATAGACAATGCGTAGGCTTTGCGTTGATTTGGGCGGCAGAAGCTATGACATATTAATAGAAAAGGGAATAATAGACAAGGGCGGGCAATACATAAACAGCAAAAAGACCGCCGTTATAACCGACGAAAATGTAAATACGCTTTACGGAGAAAGGTTTTTGGCGTCTTTAGAGGGCGACACAAAAATTTTAGTACTTCCCGCAGGGGAGGAAACAAAATCACTTGACAGACTTCGCGAGGTTTACAATTTTCTTTTGGAGTTCAAAATAACGAGAAGCGACACGGTTGTCGCGCTTGGAGGCGGCGTTATAGGCGACCTTGCGGGCTTTGCGGCGGCGACGGTTTTGCGGGGCGTACCGTTTGTTCAGGTTCCGACCTCGCTTTTGGCGCAGGTAGACAGCTCCGTGGGCGGTAAGGTTGCGGTAAACTCAACCTACGGAAAAAACCTTATCGGTGCGTTTCATCAGCCCAAAACCGTGCTCATAGACCCCGAATGTCTTAAAACGCTTGACAAAAGATTTATCGCCGACGGTATGGCGGAGGTCATAAAATACGGCTGTATCCGTGACGAAAAGCTGTTTTCGCTTTTGGAGGGCGGCGATATATGGGACAGTATAGAGGATGTAATAATGACCTGCTGTGACATAAAGCGCGCTGTGGTGGAAAAGGACGAGTTTGACACGGGTGAGCGGATGATACTTAATTTCGGGCATACCCTCGGTCACGCCATTGAGAATTATTACGGCTATGGGAGATATACCCATGGCGAGGCTGTTGCGATCGGTATGTATAATATAACCTTGGGCGGAGAAAAAATCAAAGTAACGCCCGAAGGCACGGCCGAAAGGATTAAAGGCGTGCTTATAAGATACGGGCTTCCGTATGCTCTTGATGTGCCGCGCAATGCGCTTTTGAATACCATTGCCCTGGACAAAAAATCGGAAAATGACAGGATAAACCTTGTGCTTCTCGATAGGATAGGAAAAGCTGTAATTAAAAACATGCCAAAGGACGAAATTCCGTTTTAGCCGCATGATTCAAAGCAAAAACGGTATCCGGAAAGGATTGTGCCTTATATGAAAAGCGTAACCATAACCCCCTCGAAGATAAGCGGAAGCGTGACGGTGCCCCCGTCAAAATCCCTTTGTCACCGTGCGATTATCTGCGCATCTCTTGCGGCGGGCGTAAGCGAAATCGAAAACATAGGAACATCGGATGATATTGAGGTAACGATTGAGAATATGAAAAGGCTCGGCGCGGTCATACGAAAAAGCGGTAAACGCCTTATAATAGACGGCACCGATACATTAAAAACGCAGGGACCGCTAACACTCGACTGTAACGAAAGCGGCTCCACCCTTCGGTTTTTGATACCGCTCGCCCTGCACTGCGAGGGACCTGTAACCTTTACGGGCACGGGGAGGCTTCCCGTACGCCCGCTTGACACATTTTACGGCGTTTTCAAAAGGTTCGGTATTCCATATCAAAACACCGACGGAAAGCTTCCGCTCACCGTTTCAAAGGGCGATATAAGCGGAGTTATCGAAATCGAGGGCAATATAAGCAGTCAGTTTATAAGCGGACTTTTAATGGCTCTGCCCCTCTATGATTTTAACAGCGAAATAAGGATAACCGCTCCTCTTGAATCAAGGGGATATGTCGATATGACGATTGATGTAATGCGAAGGTTCGGCGTCGAGGTCAGAAACAATAATTATCACACATTCAAAGTCCAGGGCGGGCAAAGCTATAAAAATGCCGTCTATACAGTTGAGGGTGATTTTTCGCAGGCGGCGTTTTTCCTTGCCGCCGGCGCACTGGGGAGCTTTACTATCTGTAAGGGGCTTAACCCCTCAAGTATTCAGGGCGACAGAGAGATAATAAACATCATAAAACGCATGGGCGGTGAAATAGTAATCGAAAAGGACGGTATCGCCGCCGTTCCCTCAAAGCTGTACGGCTGTGAAATTGACGCCTCACAAACGCCTGATTTGGTACCCGTTTTGGCTGTTTTGGGCGCATTGGCGGAGGACGAGACGGTTATAAACAACGCCACGCGCCTCAGGATAAAGGAAAGCGACAGATTAAGCGCGATAGCGGAGCAGCTTAACGCCCTCGGAGCGACCGTTATCGAAAAGACCGACGGGCTTGTGATAGAGGGGATAGATACACTTTCGGGCGGCACGGTCAGCAGTTGCAACGACCACAGAATAGCAATGAGCATAGCGATTGCCTCAACCTGCTGCAACGAGGAGATTGTGATAAACCAAAGCGACTGCGTTAAAAAATCCTACCCCCATTTTTGGGAGGATTTTCAGATGTTGGGAGGAAAAGTTGATGAGTGGAATGTGGGGGAATAACCTTAAAATAAGCATATTCGGCGAATCCCACGGCGAGGCGGTGGGGATTACCATGTGCGGTCTTCCCGCGGGGCTTGCGGTCGATTATGATTTTATAGCGGCGGAGCTTTTGCGCCGCGCGGGCGGGTATGACGCTTTGTCCACCACCCGCAGGGAGCCTGACGAGTTCAGATTTATAAGCGGAGTTTTTAACGGTAAAATATCAGGTTCTACCGTATGCTGTATAATTCCCAACACAGATACCCGCTCTGCCGACTACGAGAAAATGAAGGGCAAAATGAGGCCTTCCCACGCCGATTACACCGCTTTTGTAAAGTACGGCGGGAACAACGACTATCGGGGCGGCGGGCATTTTTCGGGGCGTGTAACTGCGGCGCTTGTCGTTGCGGGTGCTTTGGCAAAGGCATATCTTAAAACGAAGGGTGTTGAGATAGAGGGACGGCTTGTGACAGAGGGCCTGGATGAAAAAATCCTTGCGGCTAAGGCGGAATGTGACAGTGTCGGCGGGGTTGCCGAGGCGGTCGCGCGCGGAGTTCCCGCGGGTGTGGGAAGCCCCTTCTTTGACAGTGTCGAAAGCGTAATATCCCACCTTCTTTTTTCAATCCCAGGCGTAAAGGGTGTGGAGTTCGGCGCAGGCTTTGCGCTTGCGGATATGAGAGGAAGCGAGGCAAACGACCAGATGTACGCCGAAAACGGCAGGGTTATGACCTATACAAACAATTCGGGCGGAATAAACGGCGGAATAACGAACGGAATGCCGATAGTCGTAAGGGCGGCGTTTCGCCCGACACCCTCCATTGCGAAGGAGCAAAAAACCGTTGAAATGCCCTCAATGGAAAATGTAATTCTATCCGTTCACGGGCGGCACGACCCCTGCATAGCAAGGCGCGGCGCTGTTGTTGTGGAGAGCGCGCTGGCGATAGGCATTGCGGATTTGATGCTGGGCGCATAACCTCCGCAGAAAAGAAGACATGGAAAGGGTGGCTTGTGCTATGGATATAAACGAACTTCGGGCAATGATTGATGAAATAGATGCCGAGATATTAAAACTCTTTGAGCGGCGAATGGAAGCCTCCAAAAAAATCGGCGAATATAAAAAGGAAAAAAATCTTCCGCTTTACGACGAGCAAAGAGAAATCGCTCTTTTGCAAAGCAGGGCGAAGATGATGAAAAATGACAGCCTTGACCCCTATGTCAAACAGCTATTCAAAACGATTATGCAGCTTAGCAAGGGCTATCAGTTCCAGACCGTAACGGACAAAAATATTGTGCTAATCGGTATGATGGGAAGCGGAAAGACAAGCAAGGGACGCCTTCTTGCCGAGAGGCTCGGAATGGCGTTTTCCGATATTGATACCGAAATAGAAAAGGATGCGGGAATGACAATCTCCGAAATCTTTGAAATGCACGGTAAATTCAAGTTTCGCGAGATGGAGAGCAAGAAAATAGAAGAGCTTTCCTCCCTTTCCCGCCATGTCATTTCGACGGGCGGCGGTGTTGTGCTGAGCGATTCAAATATGACAAAGCTGAAGAAAAACGGCATAGTGGTTTTCATAAACCGCAATATAGACGAGATTGTACGGACGATTGACACAAAAAAGCGCCCGCTTTTAGCGAAAGGGGCGCATGCCCTCTATGCGATATACAACGAGCGCCTACCGCTTTATAAAAGGTGGAGCGATTATGAGATTACCGATGAGGACAAGTCGGTCGAGGATAGTGTTGACGATTTGATAAAGACAATTTTCAGGTAGGGTAAGTCTTACGCTTTTTTTAAGGAGCATTTTTATGAAAATAACCGTAATCTACGGGAATACAAGGCGGGGCAGCACATGGCACTGTGCGGATCTGATTGTGCGGGAGCTTTCACGCCATACAAAAACAGAGGTGACGGAGTTTTATCTTCCCAAGGATATGCCTCATTTTTGCTGCGGCTGTTTTTCCTGCTTTTACAGCGGTGAGCATACCTGTCCTCATTATCAAAGCGTGCACCCGATTGCCGGGGCGCTTTTGCGGGCCGACCTTATAATACTGACCTCGCCCGTCTATGCGATGAATATAAGCGGGGCGTTAAAGGCAATGCTTGACCATTTATGCTATATGTGGCTAAGCCACAGACCCGACCCGAGGATGTTTGATAAAATCGCCCTGACGGTATCAACCACCGCAGGCGCAGGGCTTAAAAGCGCGACCGAAACCATGCGAAACAGCTTGAAATTCTGGGGCGTAAAAAGGATATTTTCCTACACGGGCATTTCTTCCGCATCCGAATGGGACGAGGTTTCACCCGAAAAGCTGGAAAAAATAAAAAAACAGACTGCGGCTGTGGCGAAGCGCATCGCAAAGGCGGCGGAAAACATCGGTAAGCTGCGCCCGCCCCTGTTCAGAACGGTGTTTTTTGCCATGATGGCGGGGATGATGAAAAAGAATACATGGAACCCGTATGACAAAAAGCATTGGGTGGACAACCGCTGGTTAAAGGATGGTGTGTAATATTTTTACTTATCGGAAATTGGATAAAACGCAATTACAGAAAAATCCAATGCATTTCCTTGATTCCCCAAGACGGATAAAAAAAGAGGATTGATGTTTCCGAACAAGACTTTTTTGCAATGACATTGTCTTTATACTGTCGAATTTTGTCTGATTCACGATACAAAGTCGGGTTTTGAATATAGATTTATGATAATGGCTATTGATTAATTTGAGGGCTTGGCTTACAATAGTAACATAAATACATCTTCCACCAATATAAAAATTAAGTGGACATATAAGGAGGTAAAAAAATGAAAAAAAGTAATTTGGCGAGATTGATTTGTATGGTACTGGCGCTTACGGTTTTATTGACGGCAAATGTTTTTGCGATAGGTACAGATCAGGTATCTGTAATCTATGATCCGGTTTCTTCTATAACCTATGATTTTAATGACGGTGCTGTTCCGGGCTTGTTCGCATTACCTACTTCCAACAACGCCAAATATGGGAAAATGACTTTTAGTGAAGAGGTAGAGGGAGACAGATATCTCATCTTTGAAGATGGTAATCTTAATAATAAAGGTCAGGGAAGGACTGACTACTCAATCCAGGTTTGCCACGCTCCGATGTCCATAGAATACGACTTTTGCATTCCCGAATACACAAAGACGGCTGCCGGCGACAATATTCCGGCGATGATTCTTTTTATTACCAACTATTCTTCGCCGGGAGTCAAAGGTACGCAGGGTTCCGGAAAAACCGCGATGTCGCTCACATGCGACAAGGATGAAAACGGGGATCTTAAATTTTCGGTGGTTGTATCGGGCGCTGCTATTGAGGGTGTCTTCGAAGATCCGTTGTCATTTGACACCTGGTATAGAGTGAAGATAGACGCCCATGCTGAAAAGTATCAGGCAGTCGTTTCTCTTTATGACAGCTCCGGCGAATTGATTGACAAAACAGGCACAATAACCGTGGCAAACAGCACATACTCAACCGATGTAACTCCCGACGGTTTTGTTGGGCTTTCCTTTGCTACGGGCTCGCAGACAGCGAATGTTTCGGCCGAAGAGCAGTCCAAAATCTATATAGACAATTTCACATTTACCCGTGAGAGGTTTTCCTTCTCTTCAAAGCCTGCAATCTCACAGGACGGCGACGAAATAACCGCTTCGGTGGTTGTTAGAAACGAAATTGCGGAGGAAACTACTGCGCCCGCGCTTATACTTGCGCTGTTTGACGCCAAGGGCAAGCTTGTCGGCATTAGCGTAAACGACAGCGAGCCGATTGCCGCAAGGACAGATCCGGGCCTTCCGACAACTACAAATGTTGCTTGGCCTAACGGGTTTGCTCTGCCGGCTGAGGCAACCGTAACTTGCACGCTGCCCAAGGGCGACGCTGCTACGGCTTCTGCTTACCTATGGACAGATGTAGATACCGGAATGCAGCCTTACTGTGTTGTGTCCGATATTTTAACCGTCAGTGAATAAAAAGCCGCTTTGTGGTGCTGACCTCTTATATTTCACAGCTTACAATCCGGGTCGATGTCTAATATAATTACAGATAAAACGATGCCGTATTTTAGCTGATTAGCGACTATTCGATAAAAACAAAATAACGGGGTGGCATCACACCCGGAAGTTACTTGGGTTTTTACAATCTACAAAGCCTCCGCTTGTTTTAAGGGAGGCTTTGTTATTAGTTAAGGTTTGCATTACTCGGCATATACTTTAGAAAGCTATTTTGAAAATTGACAGACCGAAAGCAACGACGGCAACGGCAATATTTTAGAAGTATATTAGTTGATTTCCAAGCTTAAAATAAATATTATTAATATGAGGGGGTCTGAAAATTGAGAAAAAAGAATTTGGTAAAATTTATCAGCATGGTATTGGCGCTTATGGTTTTTTCGGCGGCAAATGTCTTTGCGGCTGCGGGTGAGTCGGACCAGGTATCTGTAATCTATGACCCTGTTTCGGTAACCTATGACTTTAATGAAGGTGCTGTTCCGGGCTTGTTCGCATTACCTGCTTCCAACAACGCCAGATATGGGAAAATGACTTTTAGTGAAGAGGTAGAGGGAGACAGATATCTCATCTTTGAAGATGGTAATCTTAATAATAAAGGTCAGGGAAGGACTGACTACTCAATCCAGGTTTGCCACGCTCCGATGTCCATAGAATACGACTTTTGCATTCCCGAATACACAAAGACGGCTGCCGGCGACAATATTCCGGCGATGATTCTTTTTATTACCAACTATTCTTCGCCGGGAGTCAAAGGTACGCAGGGTTCCGGAAAAACCGCGATGTCGCTCACATGCGACAAGGATGAAAACGGGGATCTTAAATTTTCGGTGGTTGTATCGGGCGCTGCTATTGAGGGTGTCTTCGAAGATCCGTTGTCATTTGACACCTGGTATAGAGTGAAGATAGACGCCCATGCTGAAAAGTATCAGGCAGTCGTTTCTCTTTATGACAGCTCCGGCGAATTGATTGACAAAACAGGCACAATAACCGTGGCAAACAGCACATACTCAACCGATGTAACTCCCGACGGTTTTGTTGGGCTTTCCTTTGCTACGGGCTCGCAGACAGCGAATGTTTCGGCCGAAGAGCAGTCCAAAATCTATATAGACAATTTCACATTTACCCGTGAGAGGTTTTCCTTCTCTTCAAAGCCTGCAATCTCACAGGACGGCGACGAAATAACCGCTTCGGTGGTTGTTAGAAACGAAATTGCGGAGGAAACTACTGCGCCCGCGCTTATACTTGCGCTGTTTGACGCCAAGGGCAAGCTTGTCGGCATTAGCGTAAACGACAGCGAGCCGATTGCCGCAAGGACAGATCCGGGCCTTCCGACAACTACAAATGTTGCTTGGCCTAACGGGTTTGCTCTGCCGGCTGAGGCAACCGTAACTTGCACGCTGCCCAAGGGCGACGCTGCTTTAGCCGTTGCTTACCTTTGGACTGATATAGGCACCTCTATGCAGATTTACAGCAGTGCCTCTGAGGTTTTAACCATCAGTTAATAAAAAAGCCGCTTAAATAGGGCTTACCTTTCGATAAAAACTGAATAATAAGACAAAAGCGTATCCCCTTGGAATTACTTATAATTAAATTTACAAGGTCTTCGCTTATTTTAAGGGAGGCTTTGTATTTGGTTAAGGGTCGTATGACCCGGAATATACTTTCGAAAGTTTTTGGAAATTGACCGGTCGATAGCGGCGATGGCAATGACAATAATTACGAAATATAATAGTTGATTTCCAGGCTTTATATAATTATTACACTTATATAGGAGGCAAAACATTGAGAAAAAAGAATTTGGTAAAATTAATCAGCATGGTATTGGCACTTGTGGTTTTCTCGGCGATAAATGTATCCTCGGCACAGATTTTTACATTTATTAATCCGGCTACATTCACGGAGGATTGCGAGACATTTTCGGGCTATGTAAACACCGCTTCCGGGGGGAAAAGCTGCTTTGTGGGAATGGGTTCTAATGTTTCAGTACTTACAACTAAGACCGATAGCAATAACCCGCAGATTAACCAGTACTTGGAGGTTAAAGACCATTCGAATAATGGTTTTGGCAGGGCTAATATTATTGCCGCGGGCGGAACTACCGGTCCTTCGACCTGGTCGTTTAACATCCGTGTTCCGGATTATACTATTGATACCAAAATTCCGTTTGTAAAAATAGGGTTTAACGACAGGTTAACTGCAAATTCGATACTTAGTGATCAGAAAGAGGTTTGTGCCATTACTTTTATACATGACGACAACGGCGATTTGCAGCTGCAAGTAAATGACGGAACCAGCTTTAAGATTGGCGGGACATCCGTAGATGTTGACTTGTTTGATCCCTTGGAATTTGACACCTGGTACACCTTTACATTTGATGTTGATCCCAACACAGCGCAATATACCTTCACGGTAGGCGATATAGACGGAACTCCGCTTGACGGCTACTCCGCATCAAGAGAAGTAAAGACCAATACTACGGGAAGCAGCATTAGCACAACCCCTCTTATGGGAGGCATTATAATAGGTGCAGGTGCTTCTGCGGGTGCTGACGGCGACCCTGTACTCCATTTTGATAATGTAAGAATAACAAGAAACCAGTTTGCTGTTGTAGACCTGCCTGTAATCAGTGACATTACCGAAGGTAATGTTACAGCTACGGCTACGGTAACAAACGACCTGCCTTTGGAAGCGACATCTCCGGTTCTGGTGCTTGCGCTGTATGACGCGAAAGGTAAGCTGATTGGCATAACGACCGATTCAAAGGCAATGGCGGCAAGAGACATAGCTGACCCGCCTCCCGCCAATCAGAGCACTGGTTCTTATTGGGATGCCGCTGTAGTATCCGAAACTCTTACCTGCGAGCTTGAAGCAGGTGACGCCGTAAGGGCAACTGCCAATATCTGGAGCGCCGTTTACGGAGAGAACAGCATGATACCTTATATAACCCCTGTTAATAAATCTTTAATAACCGATTAATTTGAGGTTATATCAGTCACACATCGGATTCAAATAGGATTATAGAAACATGTATTATTAAACTCACAAAGCCTCCTCTTATTTAAGGGGAGGTTTTGTCGTTCATTCAAAATGACACCATATCAAGAATAGCATATTATTCAGCCTGAATTTTTGGCTTAATACTGCCGCCCGATAGGCTTAAAACCGTCAGCCCCGCTAAGATAATACATGCGCCTGTTATTACATACGGGGTAATAGGCTCGTGCAGGAATAACCAGGGCCAAATCAAGCTGAATAAAGACTGTAAATTGATTATAATTGCCGCCGCAAAGAAATTAACCTTATGTATTATATTCGAAAAAATCAAAAAACTTATACCGGTTATAAAACCGAGCGCAACTAAGGCAACAACCGACAGAGGATTAACGCTTTTTGCAATATGAAATGAAAACGGAACAGGGGTGGCCGTTAAAAAAGTGCACAGAAAAAGCATTGAAAGATTCATGTTTTCAGAGCTCATTTTATTAATAAGAATTCTTTGGCTTAGCATGTGCGTCCCCGTACCTATGGCAGACAGCGCGAACAGCAGGGTAATTATGCCGCTTGTGTTTAGAATATCAAAAACAGGCAGCCCATTCCAACTTATAAGGACTACTCCGCTTACACAAAGAATTGCGGCTATAAGTTTAGGAAGGTTTATCTTCTCCCTTAAGAAAACACAGGAGATTATAAAAAGGTATATTGCCTGCAAAGGTGCGGAAATGACAAAGCCGTAAGCATAACCTAAAGTTATGGCAAGATTTTCACAAATATAATTTGCGCTTTTTGCTACCGCTCCGATCCAGATCCATTTGTTTTTGAAATATAATTTCGGTTTACCGCCCGATAAGTATATGTATAGAAGCAAAAACACAATGCCGAACAGAAATCGGCAAAGGGAAATAGCGCTGTTGCTAAAATCAGCCGAAGCAACCTTCACCAATACTGCGACAATACTCCACATAAAAATAGGTATAAGTAAAAGCAAATAATAAATAAATAATCCCTCCAAAGGTTCTGACGGTAAAAAATTTCTTATCTGAATTTTGCTTTTCGTTATGAGCCGATTTTTCTAAATTCCATATATGAATATACGGCGATAACCATTATTCCGACAGCCAGTCCCGCAATCGGAACTGCAAAGTTAAAAGGAGGAGGCAGTATCACGCAGACAATAAACAAAAGCCCGAATGCAAAAAATATGCAACCGCCGAATTTATGTGTTTTCTCCCAAACAGTTTCGTTTGCCAGGGTCCACGGCAGTCGTATTCCGAAAAAGTAGTTGGGTCTTATTTGAGGCATAAATCCTCCAATAACAACAAACATAGCCCCCAACGCTATAGGCATAATAATATTAACGGGAACGCGCGTACCGAAAGACTCAAGCACGGTTATTGCAAAAATAACCGCCATTATTGTAACCGCCGAAATCATTACGGCGGGATAAGCCATTCCCGACGCCTCAATGTTCCCGCGCTTCGGGTCAATCCTCGGAAGGTAATACAGCCCGAAGGTTAAGACAAGCGAAATCACGGGCATCAAAAAAATCATAAATTTCCCGCCAAAGCCGTCCGCCTGCCCCGACGCCCCCCAGTGGGTAGGTATCCTCGCAGGCAGTATATTATATATGCAAATCGCCGTGACAAACAATATTATGGTTATACCTATACAGATTTGAAAAGCTCTTTTCATTTTCTGCCGCCCTCCTTTTTGAACTATCGATTACATTGTATGTCCCGCCCCTTAAAATGTCAATACCCTATAAATATTATTGTTGCAACTTTCACCTTTTTTTGGTATTATGATGATATCAAAATAAAAGGGGGACAGGGCATGAATACATTGCAGGTTCAGTTAAAATCCATTGACGACAAGGTAAAGTTTTCATCGGTATCACGGCAAAACGACGAGGTTATCACAGACTATTTCCCACCGTTCGGAACGGGCGAGGGCTACACACCGTTGGAGCTTATACTTATAAGCCTTTCGTCATGTCTGGGCACGGTTTTGTTAACCCTTATCCGGGGGAAAATGCAAAAGGAGATAATATCATACAAAACCAATGCTACGGGCATCATAAAGGAAGAACACCCGAAGGCGTTTTCGCAGATTGACCTTGAGCTTATTATAGAGTCGAAGGATGTGGAGGAGTCCGACATAGAGCGTGCACTCTACGCCGCAGAGGAAAAGCTTTGCCCTGTTTGGGCGATGATAAGGGGTAATGTAAAGGTTAATGTTACATATAAAATAATAAGATAAAACAAAAGCGCATTACAAATAGTTTTAAACCGAATAAGCATCCACCCGTAAAAAGGTTGGATGCTTATTATTACTCGCTCATTGTGTTTTAAACTCTAAATCATGTCCTAAAAGCCGAATAATCGGCTATAAATCTCTCATATAAATTGTCGGGCAAGGCTATAAGATCATTGGTGGCAAGCATATAGTGTTTTAGCTTATCAAGCATATCTTCTATAAGCTTTTTATACTCAGGCTCAAAAGCAAGATTTACAAGCTCCTGACTGTCATGGACCACATCATACAGCTCAATAAAGGTTTCGTCCTTAAAGATGTCCACAATAAGTTTATAATTCCCCGAAATGGCGCACCTCTGGAAATTCCCCCTCGCCCCGTTGCCGTCAAACTGAATAAAAATCGTGTCACGGTCAAGGGCTTTTCCATGCAGGGCGGGCATAAGCGATACACCCGACATACCTTTGGGGGGATTTAACCCTAAACAGTCGCACAGTGTGGGAAGAACATCTATTGCGGAAACAAGCTCGTCGCTTTGGATACCCTCAAAAGCCATTTCCCTGGGGAATTTTATATAAAGCGGAATCCTTACCGACTCCTCATACATACACATCTTCTGCCACAGGCAGTGAGAGCCCAGCATTTCCCCGTGGTCGCTTGTAAATATTATAAGCGTATCGTCGTAAATCCCCTGTGCCTTCAGTTCATCGACTATCATACCGACACAGTCGTCCAAAAGCGACACAAGTCCCAGATACACGGGCCATATTTTTTCCCAATCCTCACGGCTATACCTTGTCCCGATAGCTCCGGTAAGGTTGTATAGCTGAAGCGGGGACTGGTTTGTGCCCCACTTGCCGACATTTTCGGGCAGATTAACTTCCTTCACTCTTGAAAACCAGGGTTCGGGTATCTGAAGCGGCGGGTGCGGCGCCAAAAACATTGCGTTCAGTAAAAACGGCTTCGCCCTGTCCCTTTTGCGCATTGCTTCAATCGCACCGTTTACGAAGAACCCGTCAAAGAAATACTCAAAGCCCTCCTCATACCTTCCCGTAGCCGGAATCGAGTATGTCTTTTTGCGGGTAATCCTTCCCTGCGCCATTTCAGGCAGCACACCTTTGAACATAGCCCCGCCGGGACTTTTTTTGTTATTATCCTTTAAAAATTTCCTGTAATCATGTCCGCTGTGCGTCCAATGGGTTTTTGCATCGGGCGATTTCTCGATTCCGTCCTCGTTGTAAAAATGCTGCTTTCCTATGTGCCAGCTGTCCCAGTCCTGCTCCATAATGCCGAACAGGTTTTCAATCCCCGAACGCACATATCCGTATTTTTTGTCAACAGGCTCCCACGGATTTAGAATACTGCCTGTTTCATTGGGATACCTGCCGGTAAAGAACGAGCCCCTTGCGGGAACGCACAGAGGCGAGGTACAGTATGCCCTGTTAAAAATCACGCCCTCGTGCCCGATACGATCAATATTCGGCGTATATCCCTTGCCCAACACATCGGCGCGCAGTTGGTCGGCCATAATAATAACCACATTCGGCTTTTTCATTAAAACCCCTTCTTTCTTACTGACTTTTGTTATGCTTTCTCCAGTGCTCCAAATCAGGGTAATCACTGCTGAAATACTGCTGATTTGTGAAACCGGGCGCGTTGGGCGCACTGACGGTCGGCAAAAACCTTTTCAGGTTTTCCTTAATATGCGCATAGTTCGGGTTTTGTGCAAGGTTGTTCCACTCAAATCGGTCATACAATCTATTGTACAGCTCCTCCGAACCGTCAAAATACCTTATGTATTTCCAAAACTCGGAGGTAATACAGTGCGAGTCCCTGCCGTGGGTTGTGATGGCGGGTATATCCCAATCGGCTTCGGGGTTGTCAAGCAGAGGCACAATGCTTGTACCCTCAAGCTCTTGTGTGGGCTTTCCTAAATTGCATAGCTCATTCAGCGTGGGATAAAGGTCGATTAGGCTGACCGGCTTTGTGCATATCCTGTTTTGAGTTTTGCCGGGGCAGGATACAATAAGCGGAACCCTTGTAGACTCACCCCAAAGCGTAAATTTCTTATAGGTGTGCTTTTCGCCGAAATGCCAGCCGTTGTCGCCCCAAAACACAATTATGGTATTGTCGGCGTAGGGGCTTTTTTCAAGCGCGTCAAGCACCCTTCCTACCTGAGCGTCCATATGGCTGACACAGGCGAGATAGGCGTGAAGCACATCCTTTTCCATATGGTTTTCCCTTATGTATTGGGTGATTTTCTTCTTCACCAGACGCTTTCCGGCGTCGGGGATGTCGTCAAGGTCATCCTCTTTTATATAAATATCCTGCAGCTTGTCCTTTTCATAAAGCTCAAAGTACTTCCTCGGACACACAAAGGGAAGGTGCGGCTTATAAAGACCGAGACCCAAAAAGAAGGGCCTATCATATTCCTTTGAAAGCTGCTCTATCGCCCATGAGGCGTGCGCATAGTCGCCGCACTCCTCCTCAGGTATATCTCTCGGTCCGAACACCATACCATAGTTTTCTTTTGATTTAGGCTCCGCTTCGCCGTTAAATGTAAGGGTGGAGTTTTCAAACGACGGCCAGTATTCGTGCCACTCCGAAGGGTCGGGCCCGTGCGGAAGCGGCATATGGTGAATTTTGCCCGTACCCATTACATAGTATCCGTTGTTCATAAAATGCTTGGGCAGGGTGACGGCGTCGGCAAGCATGGGGATTGAACGAAGCGGCTGAAAGCCGTAGGCGCCGGAGGTGGAAGGGCGTATGCCCGTAAGAAGGCTGTTCCTTGACGGCGCACACATAGGCGCCTGGCAATGAGCGTTGGCAAACAGCACGCCCCTTGCGGCAAGCCTGTCTATATTCGGAGTTTTCGCCTGCGGATATGAAAGCATACAGCCGGCAAAATCCCTAAAGTCATCCGCAACGATAAAGAGAACATTCGGTTTTTTGTTTTCCATTTTGAAAAACTCCTTTAGATTGTATTGTAAAGCAGGTTTATATAAGATTGCTGATGTCCATGCAGTATATATGCCTGCCGCCTTCGTGGGTGGAATCCAAGGTGATAAGTGTTCCGTCCCTGTTAAACCTTGGGTGCAGGTCGCATCTTATATCCCTAAATGCCTTAGGGTCTGAGAAAAAAGATGCCAGGGTAATGCCTTTTCTCTGTTTTACGCTGTAAAGATACAACTCCCGATAGCCTTCTATGGGATAGC
Organism: Firmicutes bacterium ADurb.Bin193; assembly: GCA_002070105.1. Classification (GTDB taxonomy): domain Bacteria; phylum Bacillota; class Clostridia; order Monoglobales; family Firm-18; genus MWCQ01. Next base: position 80,193 of record MWCQ01000005.1, read on the forward strand.
TGTCGTATAAAATCCACTGCCTGTCGGACGAATAGCTGCAATGCCCGTCCCTTTTGAAAAACTCATCGTCCATTATTTCTACATTATCGGTTTTGTCCTTCATAAGGCACAGGTGTCGCCTGTCATTATGCTTTGTGTGTATCAGGATATGCTGCGGATCACGCCAGCAGTAATGCGATGCGTATGTAAAGCCCGAAAGGAAGAAAACATCGCTGCCGTCGGTATTCGCGGTACCTATGGATGTTTCCCACGAAATGCCGTCTGAAAAATATCTTGTCAAAAATATAAATCGGGTTCCGTCGTTGTTAAAGGTAATATGGTTTATAAGGATTTTATTGTCGCCGTCGATTTCAAAGCGGCTTTTCATAAGCTCCCATATTGTGTTAAGCGACAAAATGAGCTTACTTTTCCCCGTATTCAGGTCTATAAGAAAAATCCCGTCATCATCAGGGTGATTTTCATTATAGTGCTTATCCCTAACCCCCGCATAGCCGTACCCCTGTCGAAAATCAAACATTCTGTCAAAATTTATGCTTAAAGCGTATCTGCCGAATGCATCAACATTTGCGACGGGCCTGTCCAACAGCCTCTCGCTGCCTGTATGTATGTTTTTAATTACGCCGCGGTAATGCTCCCCAAAGCGCGCGTTAAAAATAATTTCATCCGTAGGATTTGACGGATTCCATTGAAGCATGGCCCCTTGCTGAAAATTCCAGGCAGAGGTCTTGGCAAGGGGTATAAACGAAAGGTCGTGAGAGCCAATCATCCCAAGCTCGGCTACATCGTTCTTTTCGGGAAGCCTCTCCCAAAAATTTACCTTATGACACAAATGATACCTGCCCGTAAGATCCCACGGTTGCAAATCGTAGTACCCGAAAAAGCTGTGCCCGGGGGGATTGGTAAGCCTTTTAAGTTCGATGCCGCTATTATACAACTTCAACATAATACGCCCTTGCTTTCTATAAAGAATCCTGCGATATTTTTATTATATACTAACAAGCATGTTTTTACTATTGATAATATTACTAAAATTTAATAATTTTTTAAGGCAGATGATAATAAAATTGCGCCGCCGCCAAGCATTCAAACATATATTATAACTGTTATTGCAAGACTTGACAATTATATCGCCCGAACCAAAAAATCTACAAAAAACACTAAACAGGCGCGGTGCATTTCGGGCATAAAAATCGCCATTAGCACAAGCTAAGAGCACAAGGGGACGGTTTGTTGATAATAACTACTTTGAATATATTGTAAAGTTTTTCATTAGCAAAAAATAATCACAATTTTTCGCTTTTCATTTTTGTTTTTTATCTTGAAAAACCTAATTAAAGAAAAATGAAGAAAGAAGAAAGAAGAGAGAAGAATACAAAACGAAAAGCCTGTCGATAAACCGACAGGCTTTTCGTTTTGGTGGAGGCGGGGAGAGCAACCCGTCTGCTGCGCCTTCGGCTTGCATACTTTTCACTCGCCTACCCAAACGCTTTGCGTTTCGGTACCGTCTCGTGCCTTTTTGCTAAAAATGTGCCACCGGCACATTTTATTTACGCAAAAACCCTCTCGGGGTTCGACTCCCTTCAACTGATTAACCACAAATAAAAGGGGTACGCTTTGCATACCCCTTTTATTTATGTCTATAAGCACGGTTTTTGATACAATTTAATTATTCTAATCCGAGGGGTTACATAAATTGGTTAGGGTGTTGCATTTGCTTGAAGATTTTTAGTAGTTAATTGAGACAGTCTGTGTATTTTCGTCCCATTCGACAGTAGCCCCTAAGTTTTCCGCTACGGCTCGCGTGGGAACTAAGGTGTGACTGTTGACGAGTTGCGCTGGAACATCAAGATTAATGATTTCGTCGTTTTTAATAAGAATACTGCTCCCGATTTGCAAAGATATCGTTATATCATTTTTTACAGCTACAACTGTTTGGGTTTCACCGTTCCAATCAACATCCGCACCCAAAGCTTCAAAAATCTTACGCATTGGAACCATTGTTCTGTCATTTATTAACTGTGGAGGCACATCAAAGCTTAAATCAACTTCGTTTAACTGCACTTTCACAATCGGTATAAAGTTTTTTTCTTGATTATTGGCAAAGATTTCAGCTGTTGATCCATAATAACCATATATTGTTTTAAGGTTATCACAACCGTCAAATGTTGGGTGAAAAACTTTCTCGGACACTGGAGGGTCATTAGCGCCTCCACCAGGTATTGCAGGTCTGATATACTCGGTTTCTTCAATAATTGTATTGGGATTATTAAATATTACAGTTTCTAAATTTACACAACCGAAAAACGCCTCATAACCAACTCTTGCAACACTTCCGGGTATGTTGGCAGAGGTTAAGCTTGTGCAACCAGTAAAAGTGTAATCAAGAATTCTATCAGCATTATTTGATATATGTAATGTTTCCAGATTTGAACAACCGTCAAATGCATTCAGACCGATGTATTCTACACTGTCAGGCATATTAACGGCAGTCAGGCTTGAACACCCCGCAAACGCACCACTCACAATTTTTGTAACACTGTCGGGTATATCAATTGAATTTAAACTCGCACAGTTGTAAAACGCGGATTGCCCTATTTCCGTGGTGCTTTTCGGTATATTGATTGATTTCAAATTGCTACAGCCGGAAAACCATTGATAACCGATTTCCGTAACATTATCGGACATTCTAACGTCGGTCAAGCCTGTGCAGTTTTCAAATACACACATGCCCACAATACCTGTTACACTGTCCGGTATTATTAGTGAAGTTAAACTTACACAATCCTTAAAGGCGTAGCTACCGATGCTCTCTACACTGTCGGGGATATCAACGGAAGTCAAACCTGTACAGCCATTAAACACAGAATGTTCGATACTTTTAACGCCGTACTGCATAACAACTGTTTTTAGATTTGCGAGGTTTCTAAATGCGTAACTGCCAATACTTTTGACACTTCCAGGTATATTTATATCTATTAGACCTGTGCAACCCACAAACGCATCAGTATCAATACTTTCAACGCCGTCCGGTATAATCATTTTAGTTAGATTCGCACATTTTTCAAAAGCAGACCTACTTATACGCTTAACCCCTTTTGACAAAGTTATTTCCGACAAGTCTACGCAATCTCTAAACGCCTCATCAAAAATTTCCACAACACCGACAGGGATATTAACAGCGCCTGATTTCCCGGGGGGGCATAATATTAGCCTTGTTTTATCCTTGTTATATAATATTCCTTGCTCATCTGAGGTGTAATACGCGTTATCCACGGCAACAATTATTTCCGTCAAATTTGTACAACCAGCAAATAAATTATTGTTATATACATAATAGGAATTATTTTCAGGAAAATGGGTCTTGCCTAATTCAATAACGCCACGAGGGATAGTGATTGATTTTAATTTAGGGCAATCTCTAAAAGCCGCAACACCTATATGCGCAACGCTATCGGGTATATTAATTGAGGTTAAGTTCTTACAGCCACCCAACGCGCCGTTCCAAATATGCGTTATACCGTTTGATATTGTAACAGACTTTAATGTTTCATTTTTTTCGTAAATGCTTTGAGATGTATATAACGGATGTCCTATTCCCGTAACAGTATGTCCGTCTATTATATCGGGTATTACCAAAACTTCAGCCGTGCCGGTGTACTTAACAATATGAGTGCCACTATAAAGGCCATTCTCATAAACAATGTATTCAAAATCCCCCGATGTTTCCCATGCCATTACATTTAATGTCGGAAAAAGTAATGTTATCATAATAATTGTAATCGCCAAACTTAAAATTCGTTTCATTTGCAAATACACCTCCAGCATCATATTTGAGTTTAATTTCTTGTTACTTCCATTATAACACTAATTTACTAAAATTCAATAAAATATGTACCCTTTCAACAACATTTTAAGGCAATCCTTCTTTTTTTGAAAAGTTAACCTTTTAACGATTGTACCCAACCTTTTAATTATTCTCGGCTTTTTAGGTAGGGGGTTACATTTTAGGGGCTTTAAAAAATCATACAATCGGTCAAAATAATAGAAAACTAAGCCATTTCATAAAGGAAATAAATGTGGTGGCTATAGAATAACAACCTTAGAAATGGCTTGAATACAGGCTTTTTTGCATTTACAAACAACAAAACCACCCTTTAAAAGAGTGGTTTAAATTGTATCACTTTGTGTGTGATGATTTGGTGGAGGCGGGGGGAGTCGAACCCCCGTCCGAAAGCACGCCACAAGACTTTCTACGAGTGTAGTTTGTGTTCAACATTCCCTCCGCCCGAAGCACACAAACAAGCTTCGGGTTTTAGTAGCTTCATTTTTCATGGGCGCGGCAAAGCTTACGCGCCTCACGTTCACCACTGAATGACGCCCTTATCCGGGCTGTGGTACTCCCGGTAAGAACGGCCGCCTAATTAGGCAGCGTAAGCTAAATTATCGTTAGCGTTTAATTATTTTTTGGGCTTTTATAGCGGCGCCCACCGCTACTCGCTTATCCTGCTTAAATGCCCCCGTCGAAACCATTGCGCCCCCATTATTCCCTGTTCCTCTCCTTTAAGGAACGGTCTATCGCGCGCTTTGCATCACGACTTGCCGCATCCTCACGCTTGTCATAGAGCTTTTTACCCTTTGCAAGCGCGATTTCAAGCTTAACCTTTGAGCCTTTAAAGTACACGCCGAGCGGAATTATTGAATATCCCTGCTGCATCGAAAGCCCCAAAAGCCTGTTAATCTCACGCCTGTGAAGGAGGAGCTTTCGCACCCTTAAAGGGTCTTTATTAAAAACATTTCCCTTTTCATAGGGACTTATATGCATTCCCCTGACAAACATCTCGCCGTTGTCAACCGTGGCATAGCTGTCCTTTAAATTAACCTTGCCCTGACGGACGCTTTTAACCTCCGTTCCGAAAAGCTCTATACCCGCCTCAAGAGTATCCTCTATAAAATAATCATGCCTTGCCTTTTTGTTTTGCGCCACGGGCTTTATGCCCGCTGCGGGTGCGGGTTTTTTGTTTGGACTTTCTCCCATTTTTCCGTTTCACCTCTTTATGCGCCGCTTCGGAATCTTTATCGTCCTCCGCCCTTTGCTTTTTGCGCAAGGGCTTTTTCTCATTAAACGCCTCAACAGGCACAAAATCTATCTGTTTTACATCCTTTGCAACCCTTGCAAGACGGACCCTTATACTCTCGCCGATGCGGTATGTCCTGCGGGTATGCCTTCCCACAAGCGTCATGGTAGCCTCATCAAACTCGTAATAATCGTCGTTAAGGTCCGACATTCTTATAAGTCCCTCAATCGTATTGGGAAGCTGAATGAATATCCCGAAGGAGGTTACCGAGGATATAATTCCGTCAAAATCCTGCCCGACCTTATCCTCCATATACTCGCACATTTTGTATGAAACCCAGTCACGCTCCGCCTCAACCGCCCCGACCTCGGTATCGGAGGACTGCTCGGCGGCATCCTTTGTAAGCTTTGCATACAGGGCGATTCGCTTTTTGTCAAGCCTTCCGTTTAGCCACTCGCGCAAAATGCGGTGAACCATCAAATCGGGATACCGTCTGATCGGCGAGGTAAAATGGCAGTAGTAATCGGCCGCAAGACCGAAATGCCCAAGGTTTTCGTTACTGTAACGCGCCTTCATAAACGAGCGGAGCATCATTGTGCTTAGCATAAGCTGTTCCGGCTTTCCCTCTATCTGAAAAAGAAGGTTTTGCATTGCCTTGGGGCTTATACTCTTTTTCATTTTAAACCTGTAATTCATACTACGCACAAGGTTAACAAACCGTTCAATCTTATCCTCGGTGGGTTTTTCGTGAACCCTGTAAACAAGCGGAAGCTCAAGACTTGACATATGTCTTGCAACCGTTTCGTTTGCGGCAAGCATAAACTCCTCGATTATCTTGTTTGACACGGTGTTTTCATAGAGTTTTACATCGACTGCCCTGCCGTCGTCATCGGTTATAATCTTAGGTTCGGGAAAATCAAAATCAATACTGCCCCGCCTCATTCGCTTGTCGCGGAGGATAAGCGCAAGCTCACGCATAAGCTCAAATGTCGGCACAAGGTCGGAAAACTCGCTCCTTGCCGCCATATCGCCGTCCAAAACCTTCGTAACCTTTGTATAGGTCATTCTCGCCTTGCTGACTATAAAGCTTTCGCAAAGCTCATAATCGATAACGCCGCCGCTTTCGTCAATGGTCATAAAGCATGAAACGGTAAGGCGGGGCTTGTGAGGATTAAGACTGCAAAGCCCGTTGGACAGCTTTTTCGGAAGCATCGGCACAACCTTGTCAACCAAATAAACGCTTGTCCCGCGGTTGAATGCCTCATCGTCAAGCTCGGTATTGGCCCTGACATACCAGCTTACATCGGCTATATGAACGCCAAGAAGATAGTTGCCGTCCGAAAGCCGCTCGACGCTTATTGCATCGTCAAGATCCTTCGCATCCTCCCCGTCGATTGTAACAATAGTCATATCGCTGAGGTCTCTTCTTCGGGCAAATTCTTCTTCCGGTATCTGTTCGGGTATTTTGGAAACCTCGTCCATCACGGCAAGAGGGAATTCCTGTGTTAATCCATGTTGCCTTAGCAACTCTTTAAATTCCGTAAAAGTCCGACTCCTTTCAATCATATAGGGATGTTATCCCGATAAAAGCGTAATACTGCGCAAGCACACATTCCCCATAAGTTAAAAAAACCGCCGTAAAGGCGGCTTTTGCTGATTTATTTGATAAAAGCAAGCACAATCGATGTTATAAGGAATATAACCGCGACAACTGTTGTCAGCCTGTTAAGCATGGCATCAATCGTCCTGCCCTTGTTTTTACCGAAAAATGTTTCAGCACCGCCCGCAATCGACCCCGAAAGACCGAAGCTTTTACCCGATTGTAAAAGTACTATTACTATCAGGATAACAGCAACAAGTATATGAAGTATTGTAACCGCCGTTGACATATTATCTTTCCTCCTTTATCTGCAATCGTATACATTAAAACATAGGTGCAATTCGCCAGTCGAATTGCCTCGCACCGTTTCAATAGATGCAACGGGATAAAACCGAAAGGTTTTATTACCTTGAGCGCATTTATTATAGCACATATACATATAGAATGCAAGAGTTAATTTCCTTCCCGAAATGGCATAATTACAGGTTGAATCCGCCGCAGACTACAACAGGTATTTAAGCGCGTGCCTTATGGTGTCCTCAAGCGACAAATTCCCTCCTGCGCTTTTTACCGCCTTCGCGGCGGCGGGGGGGGAGTACCCTAAAACGACAAGCGCCTCTATCGCCTCACTTTCAAGGTTTGTCGACGGGATTATGTCGATTATGTTGTTACGGATAAAGTCCTCCGTCTTAATTTTATCCTTAAGCTCAAGAATTATTCGTTGGGCAAGCTTTTGCCCTACCCCCTGCGCTTTTGTGACGGTTTTGTAATCGCCCGTTGCGATTGCGAGGGCAAGGTCCTCGCCCGAAACGGATGAAAGAATGTTAAGCGCCGCCTTTGGCCCAACACCGCTTACCGATATAAGAAGCTCAAAGGTAGAGCGTTCCTCTGCCGTGGTAAAGCCGTAAATCTCGAAGATATCCTCTCTTACATGGAGATGGGTGTAAAAACAAACCGAATCGCCCGCTTTGCCCGCTTCACGAAGGCTTTTCGCGCTTGTCGAAATCTTATAACCTATTCCCGAAGCATCGACGACGGCGTATGTTTCGCCCACACGGGCAAGACTGCCCTTTATGTAATCGTACATATATACACTCTCCTAACTCACATCGGTAAGGTCGATATATTTTGCGCCGTTTTTGGCGATATGGTTTTTTCTGCCCTGAAGATTGTCACCGAGCAAAAGCTCAAACTTTGCCTGCGCAAGGGACGCGTCATCCTCCGGCATTACCCGTATAAGACGGCGCGTTTCGGGGTTCATCGTAGTTTCCCACATCATTTCGGGCTGATTCTCGCCAAGCCCCTTGCTCCTTTGAATGGTGTATTTTTTGTCGCCTATTTTGCTGATTATCCGTGCTTTTTCCGCCTCGTTGTAGGCAAAATAGACCTTGTTGCCGCTTGTGATTTCAAAAAGAGGGGATTCTGCGATATAAACAAGCCCCTTTTCGATAAGCGTGGGCATAAGCCTGTAAAACATGGTGAGTATAAGAGTCCGTATCTGATACCCGTCCACATCGGCATCGGTACAGATAATAATCTTGCTCCAGCGAAGATTCTCAAGCTCAAATGTATTAAAATCCTTGTTGTGCTTGGATTTAGCCTCCACGCCGCAACCCAATACCCTGACAAGGTCAAGAATAATATCGTTCTTAAAAATCTTCTCGAAATCGGATTTTAAACAGTTGAGAATCTTGCCCCGTACAGGAATAATCGCCTGAAATTCGGCATCCCGACCGAGCTTGCATGAGCCGAGAGCCGAGTCACCCTCGACTATATAGAGCTCCCGCCGTTTCACATCCTTGGTGCGGCAGTCAACGAATTTCTGAACACGGCTTGTTACATCGTTGTTGCCGCTTAGCATCTTTTTAACGCTTATACGCTGTTTTTCCGCACTTTCTCTGCTTCGCTTGTTGATTAAAACCTGGTCGCATATCTTCTCTGCATCGCTTTTATTCTCTATAAAATAAACCTCAAGCTGATTTCGCAGAAAGTCGGTCATAGCCTCCTGAATAAACTTGTTGGTTATAGACTTTTTCGTCTGATTTTCATAGCTTGTAACGGTTGAAAACGAGTTGCTGACAAGACAAAGACAGTCGGCAATATCGGCAAAAAGAATTTTGCTTTCGTTTTTGTTGTACTTTCCCGCACTTTTTATATACTGGTCGATAACACTTACAAATGCGCTTTTTACCGCTTTGTCGGGTGAGCCGCCATGCTCTAAAAAGCTTGAGTTGTGATAATACTCTATCATATTCACTTCGTTGTTAAAGCAAAATGCAACGGTAAGCTTAACCTTATAGTCGGGCTTGTCCTCACGGTCACGCCCCATACGCTCGGCCTCAAAATACTGAACATCGGTCAGCGCCTTTTCCCCGGCTATTTCTCGCACATAATCCGTAATGCCGTTTTCATAAACAAAGGTGTATTCGTCAAAGCCGCCGTCCTCTTTTTCGTCCAAAAGTCTGAACACGATTCCTGCGTTTACAACCGCCTGCTTTTTCAATACATTAAGATAGTATTCGAGGGGAATATCAATATCGGTAAAAACATCCGTGTCGGGCTTCCATTTTGTTTTCGTCCCCGTAGCCTTAAAGCGGGTCGGCTCACTTTGCAGACCGCCCACATTTTCGCCCTTTTCAAAATGAAGGCGGTGGATTTGTCCGTCACGCCTTATTTCAACATCCATATACTCCGATGCGTACTGGGTTGCGCAAGCACCGAGCCCGTTAAGCCCCAGCGAGAACTCATAGTTGTTTCCGCTGTTGTTGTTATACTTTCCGCCCGCGTACATTTCACAAAAAACAAGCTCCCAGTTATATCTGCTCTCTTTTTCGTTATAGCCGACGGGGATTCCCCGCCCGAAGTCCTCAACCTGAACGGAGCCGTCGCAAAAACGGGTTACGATAATCGTATCACCGTAGCCCTCTCTTGCCTCGTCTATTGAATTCGATAAAATCTCAAACACGGAGTGGCAGCAACCCTCAATACCGTCCGAGCCGAAAATAACGCCGGGTCGTTTTCTGACCCTGTCCGCGCCTTTTAATGAGGATATCGAGCTGTCATCGTACCGCTTAGTTGCCATATGATCACCCACTGATTATTGTACAATAATTTTGCTCTCTTGTAAAGGTTTATTATTTATGTTAAAATATTCAAAAAGGCGGTGAATCGATGAAAAGCGTTAAAATATATACGGACGGTGCGTGCAGCGGAAATCCGGGGCCGGGCGGCTGGGGCACGATTTTAAGCTTTAACGGGACAGAAAAGGAACTGAGCGGGGCAGAGGCGCTTACCACCAACAACAGAATGGAGCTCACGGCGGCGATTATGGGGCTTGAGGCGCTTAAGGAACCCTGCCATGTGACTTTATACAGCGACTCGAAGTATCTGATTGATGCGATTACGCTGGGCTGGGCGGAGAAATGGCGCCAAAACGGCTGGATGCGGACCAAAAAGGACAAGGCGCTTAACATTGATTTGTGGGAAAGGCTTTTAGCGCTTTTGGAAAAGCACAGAGTTGAGTTTGAGTGGGTCAGAGGTCATGCGGGGCACCCCGAAAATGAGCGGTGTGACCGCCTTGCAAACGAGGCAATCAAAAAGCTGAAATGACAAAGCCTTTATGAGTAAATTTTTGTTGATATAATAGTTTTTTTGATGTAAAATGATAAGGAGCTGGCTAATAAAATGGTTATAGATTTCCACACACATATATTTCCCGACAAAATTGCACAGAAAACGATTGAGATACTTAGCCGGCGCGCAGGGCTTGCGGCGTACACGGACGGTACACTCGGCGCGCTAAAGCGTTCAATGGCGGAGGCAGGTGTTGACATTTCCGTAGTGCTTCCCATTGCGACAAAGCCCTCACAGGCAAACACCATCAATACATATGCCGCCGAAATAACAGGTAGGGACGGCATTATCTCCTTCGGAAGCGTTCACCCGTTTTCACCCGACTGGAAAGATGAGCTTGACGAGGTTTATAGTCTTGGGCTTAAGGGCATTAAGCTTCACCCAGACTATCAGGAATTCTATGTTGACGATGAGACGGTTTTCCCCGTCATTGAATACGCAAAAAGTCTCGGACTGATCATAGTCTTTCACAGCGGATTTGACATCGGACTGCCCGAGCCCGTTCACTGTACTCCGGATCGGGCAAAAAGGCTTGTTGATGCCGTCGGCGGTGGGAATCTTGTATTTGCTCACACGGGAGGCTATGAAAGATGGGACGAGGTTTGCGAGCATCTTGTAGGGTTGGATGTTTATTTTGATATTAGCTTTACGCTCGGTAAGCTTTCGGACAAAAAACTTTTAGAGATAATTACAAACCACGGGGTAAAAAAATGCCTTTTTGCCACCGACTCGCCCTGGGGGATTCAGAAGGACGATGTGGAGGCTGCGGCGCGTCTCGGTTTGCAAAAAGACGATTATAATGATATAATGTATAACAACGCCGCAAGGCTTTTGGGGTTAACGCAATAGAAATGCCTTCCTAGCAATCGGTAAAAAGGAGGAAAGGTCTTGAAAAAAAGAAGAATAATTACTATCCTTGCTTTTTTACTTATTGCTTTGGGCTTGCTTGCGGTCACCTCATGCAATAACTTCGGCACTTCTGCAAATCGTCAAAGGGGTCTTACTGAGCTTCACTTTATAGATGTCGGGCAGGGTGACAGTATTTTTATTAGGCTTCCCAACGGCAGGACAATGCTTGTGGATGCGGGTACTAAAAACGCAGAGCAGACTGTTACGCGCTATATTAAATCAAAAAAGGTTTCCAGGATAGATATTTTGATTGCAACCCATCCGCATGAGGACCATATAGGCGCAATGACAGGAGTAATAAACGAGTTTGAAATCGGCAGTATATATATGCCTAAGGTTTCGGCAAACACAAAGACCTTTGAAAGCCCTCTCGGCGCAATAAAAAGCAAGGGACTTTCGGTTAATTCCGCAAAGGGCGGTATGGTTTTATCCGATTCGGGCGATTTCAAAACAGAGTTTTTGGCGCCGAACGGTAACAGCTACAACGAGTTAAACGACTACTCCGCGGTTTTGAAAATCACACACGGCAGTACATCATTTCTTTTAACCGGCGATGCGGAAAAAACAAGCGAGGACGAAATGATTCGCGGCGGGTATAATCTTTCGGCGGATGTTTTGAAGGTCGGACACCACGGAAGCCACACATCCTCCTCACCCGAATTTTTAAGTGCGGTTTCCCCGCAGATAGCAGTTATCTCATGCGGGAGGGACAACTCATACGGACATCCTGCCGAAAATACGCTTTTGGCTTTAGCGGATATAAAAGCAGAGGTTTACCGAACGGATGAAAAAGGAACAATAGTAATAACAAGCGATGGCAAAAACATAAAGGTAAGGTAACATTGATAAAGGCTTTGAGGGACAGAAACGGAGAGTGTTATGAAGGTTATAATAGACAGGTTTGAGGGCGATTTTGCCGTTGTGGAGCTACCCGACAAAACGACTGTGAATATGCCGAGGGTTTTGGTTCCCGGCGCGGGCGAAGGCGATGTTATAACAATAGAGCGGGAAAAGGCATGCACCGACGAGCGAAGGAAGAAAATCAGCGCTCTTATGGACGAGGTATGGAATGATTAGTCTTAACGATTTAACGCTTTCAGAGCTTGAAAACGAAATAACGGGGCTTGGCGAGCCTAAATTCAGAGCGGCGCAGATTTTCAGCTGGTTTTCAAAGGGAATTTCAGGCTTTGACGAGATGAGCGACCTTTCAAAACCGCTCAGGCAGAGGCTTTCCGAAAATTACGGGATCAGGGCTGCCGTAATAGAGAAAAAACTATCCTCCGCCAAAGACGGGACCGACAAATACCTGCTTCGCCTCGGTGACGGCAACATAATAGAAAGCGTTGCAATGAAGTATAAACACGGCATATCCGTCTGCCTTTCTACGCAGGTCGGCTGTCGCATGGGCTGTGCATTTTGCGCCTCTGCCCTGGGCGGGTCGGTAAGGAACCTTTCTCCGGGCGAGATTTTGGGACAGGCGGCGGCTTTGCAAAGGGATTTGGGTGAGCGGATTTCGAACATTGTCCTTATGGGTATCGGCGAGCCTCTGGACAACTATGAAAATGTTATACGCTTTTTGAAAAATGTAAATAACCCCTTGGGGATGAATATAGGCTACCGTCACATTTCGCTTTCGACCTGCGGGCTTGTTGACCGTATTTACGATCTGGCAAAAGAAAACATGCCTATAACGCTTTCGGTTTCGCTTCATGCCCCCAACGACGAAATACGGTCAAAGCTAATGCCGATAAACAAAAAATACCCTGTGGCAAAGCTTATCGCGGCTTGCAGGGAATATACAAGAATTACGAATAGAAGAATTTCGTTTGAATATATACTAATAGACGGCGTCAACGACGGCGAGACGCAGGCAGGCGAGCTATCGGAGTCGTTGTTGGGTATGCTTTGCCATGTAAATCTTATACCCGCAAACCCCGTAACGGAGTCGGGGCTGAAAAAAAGCCCGCCCAAAAGGGTTGAGGCCTTCAAAAACAGGCTTCTGCGGCATCGGATAAATGTTACGGTAAGGCGCGCCCTCGGTACGGATATTGACGCTTCCTGCGGACAGCTTCGTCGAAAACACAAAAATGCACAGCAGCAACAAGGTTGGTGTTAATTTGAGAAAGTACAGTGCGAAAACGGATGTAGGGAAAACCAGAACAAACAATCAGGACAATTACTATGTCGGAGACAACTGGTGCGTTGTGGCGGACGGTATGGGCGGGCACAACGGCGGTGAGGTTGCAAGCAAGACGGTAATTGATGTAATAAGGCGTGCGCTTATGCAGCGGACGATTTCTCCCGATGCGCTTTTAAGGGATGCCGTGTGCAGTGCGAACACCGCAATATATGATATGTCGGTTAGCGACCCGACCCTTGTCGGAATGGGAAGCACGGTAGTTTTGTGCTATATTGAAGGCGACGAGGCGATTATAGCACATGTCGGCGACAGCAGGGCTTATCACATATCCTCCGAGGGAATGAATCAGGTTACAAACGACCACTCGATTGTTCAGGAGCTTATAGAAAGCGGTACGATTACTCCCGTGGAGGCGAAAACACATCCGCAAAAAAACCTGATAACCCGCGCGGTCGGAACAGACAGGACGATTGAAGTGGATATAGACCGAGTTAAGTTTAGCGAGGGTGATTATCTTCTTATCTGCACGGACGGGCTTACCTCCTTCGTGAGTGACGATATAATCGAAAAGGTTATAAGAGAAAATGACATTGATGAGGCGGCTTCACAGCTTGTAAGCCTTGCCAACAGCGGCGGCGGGTCGGACAATATAACGGTAATTCTAATTGAGCTTTAAGGAGGCGGGACGGTGATAGGGAAAATACTAAGCGGCAGATATGAAATAATTGAAGAAATCGGGAACGGCGGAATGGCACAGGTTTTTAAGGCGCGTTGCCGGCTTCTGAACCGTTTTGTCGCCGTAAAGATTTTGCGCCCCGAATTCGCAAGCGACGGCGAATTTCTTGCACGGTTTAAAACCGAGGCCCAGGCGGCGGCGGCCCTGTCCCACAACAACATTGTAAGCATTTACGATGTAGGGCGTGAGGACGGGCTTGAGTACATTGTTATGGAATATGTCGAGGGAATGACCTTAAAAGAATATATAAAAGAAAACAAAATGTTAAGCTGGCAGCAAACGGTTGACTTTGCGATTCAGATTTGTCATGCGCTAAGCAGCGCACACAAAAACGGAATTGTGCACCGCGACATAAAACCTCAAAACATAATATTAACACCAGAGGGTGTATTAAAGGTTACGGATTTCGGTATTGCAAGGGCGGCCACCGCATCTTCCGTCACCATAACCGGCAACACAATGGGGAGTGTCCACTACCTCTCGCCCGAGCAGGCAAGGGGTGGGTATACCGACGCAAAGAGCGACATATACTCTCTCGGAATAGTAATGTATGAAATGGTAACGGGCAGGCTTCCCTTTGAGGGGGAAACGCCTGTTACGGTTGCCATAAAGCAGATACAGGAAAAGCCCGTTTCGCCCAAGGAGTATAATATTGCGGTACCGCTTGCGGTTGAAACGATTATACTCAAGGCAATGAATAAGGACCAGTCAATGCGGTATCAGTCCGCTGGAGAGATGCTTTCCGATTTGGAAAAGGCGCGGACCAATCCCAACATTGCCTTTAAGCCGAGGGAGTTTGACACAACCGACATTACCAAAAAAATACCCCTTGTGAAGGCCGACGACAAAGTAACACCTTCAGCCGACACAAAAAAAATAAATACGGGGGCGTATGTTGCTTCCGAAAAAGAGGGGGCTATGAAAAAATCCGATAAAAAAGCAATAATATGGGCAATTATAACATCTATCATAATTGTCGGGGCGCTTATAATAGGGTCGCTTGCGGTAGTTTTCCCCGACATCTTCGGAGGACGGACAAATGAAATAACCATTCCTGACCTTACAAACAAATCTTATGAGGATGTTAAGGAGCAATATGCAGGGCAGGGTATAATCGTTACCGTCGCCCGTACCGATAACGACTCTGAAAAAGAGGCGGGAACAATACTTTCGCAAGACCCGAAGGCAGGCAAGATTGTTAAGATTCCTTCGGGACAGGACGGCATTTCAGTCGAGGTTGTGATAAGCGGGGGCAAGAAGGAATACATCCTCGCAAACTATGAGAAAAAAGGGTTTATCGAAACAAAGCTTGAGCTTGAGAGCTTTGGCATAGTTGTTTCGGAACAGCGGGAGGAGAGCGATAATATTGCCGAAGGAATGATTATCCGCACAGTCCCCGGCGCTAATACAAGGGTAAAGGCGGGTGACACCGTAACCCTGTTTGTCAGCAGCGGTGCGGGGGATACCGTTATTATGCCGAATCTCGTCGGGCTTAATGTTCAGCAGGCAAAAATGATGATTGCGGAAAACAAGCTTTTGGAGGGTACCGTTACCGAAGCCGACAGCGACAAGGCAAAAGGAATTGTTATAAAACAGAGCCATGAGGCAAATACAAATGTAAAAACTTATGAGAGGATTGATCTTACCATAAGCCGCGGTCCGGGATTACAGACTAAATTCGTCGGTATCTCCGTGCCGCAAAACAAGCCGACAACAAGGGTTAAGGTTGTTCAGAACGGAGCGGTAATACATGACGCTGTTCATCGCGCCTCCGAGGTTGCGTTCGACATCCCCGTAACGGGGATTGGCACGGTCGGGCTTGAGCTTTATTACGACGGTATTTTGGACCGTACGCTAATGGTGGATTTATGATAAACGGTGTAATAGTTAAGGGAATCGGCGGATTTTATTATGTTCAATCGGACAGGGGCGTTGCCGAGTGCAGGGCGAGGGGGAAATTCAGAAAAGCCCAAATAAGCCCCATGGTTGGTGACAAAGTCGGAATCAGCATAGTAAACGAAAATCCCCTTCAAGGTGCGATAGAGGAGATTTATCCGCGCAAAAATTTTCTTATCCGTCCCCCCGTCGCAAATGTTGATACGGTAGTTATCGTAATCGCCACCGCAAGCCCCAACCCCGACTACTGCATGGTGGATAAGCTTATTGTGACGGCGGAAAAGGCAGGCATAGAGATAATCATTGCGGTCAACAAAACCGACATTGCAAAGCCGGATAATATTATAGAGGTATATGAAAAAGCCGGTTTTCAGACAATCAGCGTCTGTGCGGAGAAAAACGAGGGTATAAACGGGCTTCGGGCGCTTATTAGCGGAAAGACCGTCGCCTTTGCGGGGAATTCGGGGGTCGGTAAGTCAAGCCTTCTTAACAGGCTGGGCTTTGACCTTGAAACCGGCGAGGTGAGTAAAATAGAGCGGGGAAAACACACAACCCGCCATGCGGAGCTTTTGCCTCTTGATACTGGCGGTTATGTTATAGACACCCCGGGGTTTTCGCTTTTGGAGGTCTCCGACATAAAAGCGAGTGAGCTTAAGGATTATTTCAGGGAGTTTAAGGATTTGGGCGACTGTCGTTTTTCCGGCTGTGTTCATATCGGGGCAAAGCCCTCCGATTGCGCCGTTTCCGCCGCAGTCGGGCGGGGCGAAATCTGCCCGTCAAGATACGAAAGCTATTTAAGCATCTATGATTCATTAAAGGATATAAAGGATTGGGAGCTTTAAAATTAAAGCGTTTTCGACAAGCGTACACCACGGGAGGGATACTTTATGATAAAAATTTCGCCTTCACTGCTTGCGGCGGACATTTCCCGTCTTGGCGAGTCGGTGAAAAAAATAGAAAAATATATTGATATGCTTCATATTGATGTTATGGACGGGCATTTCGTACCGAATATAAGCTACGGTATTCCCGTGGTTGATGGCATGAGGAAGGCCACCCGCCTTGAGCTTGATGTTCATCTTATGATTGAACATCCGCTTTTGTATATCGAAAAATTTTCAAAAGCGGGGGCGGACATTATAACGGTACATATCGAGTCGCCCGACGACTGCGCAAAGTGTGTTTCTCTTATAAAATCACTCGGAAAAAAGGCGGGTGTTGCGCTTAATCCCGACACTCCGCCCGAAAGAATAAGTCACCTTATAAGCGATATTGATATGGTTTTGCAGATGACCGTTTTCCCCGGCTTCGGCGGGCAGAACATGGACAGACGGGCAATAGACAATATAAAGATAATAAGAGGTATGATAGGGAATGACAAAGATCTTCAGGTTGACGGCGGAATATATGCCGAAAACTGCGGCGAAGTCGTAAAATGCGGCGCAAATGTTATTGTGTCCGGCACGGGGATATTCGGAAGCAAAAACCCCGTCGCGGCGGTGAAGGAGCTTAAAAAGCAGGCATTGGCGGCATATCGGGAGGGAATTCTTATATAGGTATGAGAGCATGGGTTTTTGGTGCGGCTTCGGACAAGGCAGAGGACATAATATTTTGCAAAAGAATTAAATTTAATGAGAATGACCTTATAATATGCGCCGACGGAGGGTACGACAAGGCGGCGCTTATCGGAATAACGCCCGATATAGTAATAGGTGATATGGATTCGTTAAAGGGCAAAATACCCGACGGCGTTAAGAGGATTGTCCACCCTTCGGCGAAGGACAAAACGGATATGGACCTTTGCATAGACTATGCCTTGGAAAGCGGTTGCAACGAAATTATTTTGCTTTGCGCATTCGGAGGAAGGATTGATCACAGTATAGCCTCGCTTATATCCCTAAGGCGCATTACGGAGTCCGGCGCAGAGGGAATGCTTTTAACAGCAAGGAGCAAGGTTTTTCTTATAAAGGAAAAGACACGAATAAAAAAAGAAGGATATTCAAAGCTTTCGATTATTCCCGTAACCGATATCGCGCGCGGCGTAACAACGGAGGGCCTTTGGTACCCGCTTGAAAACGCCGAGCTTAAACAGACCGACAACCTCGGCATAAGCAACGCCTTTAGCGCAAACGAGGCGGTTGTCGATGTAAAGGACGGAATACTGTGTATTATATGTGAAACGGACTAATTTGTCACAAATGCAAAGCGCCCCGAATATACTGTATCAAGCAAAGTGATTTTCTTGCATACGGTATGGAAGGAGGCGCCTCTTTGTTAAGACGATGCTTTCATCACAGCGGACTTGGAATTATACTGGCAGTAATCGGGGCGACTGTTCTGGCGGCCTTTATGCTTC
Organism: Firmicutes bacterium ADurb.Bin193; assembly: GCA_002070105.1. Taxonomy (GTDB): domain Bacteria; phylum Bacillota; class Clostridia; order Monoglobales; family Firm-18; genus MWCQ01. The sequence continues at coordinate 98,538 of MWCQ01000005.1, forward strand.
CTATATGGTTTTTAGCGGTATGTGAGGCGGCGCTTTTGGTGGCTGTGGGGCTTTTGTTTCTCAAAAAATTTTAAAGCGAGGTGTTTTTTTTGAAGATTATAGTGCTTAAAATGCCGAAATTCTTGGGCGGAATACTAAAGAAGCTTCTTCGGATTACATAAAATTATTATAGTAGCAGAATAAATTAAAAAAGCGTTTCGGCGCGAAGCGATTTCCGAAACGCATCCTCTCGCCGCGCGGGCGTAAGCGCAGGCGGATTCATTCCGCCAAAGCGCAGAAATTGCGCATGCTTGCGCAATTTCATATAGATTTAAAAAAGTGCCGACGGCACTTTTTTGTTGAATTATGGAATCAACAATGGTATAATAAATGCAAAAAGGAAATAAAGCCTTATCGGCTTTATCCCGATGCATTTATTGAATCGGTGTGAAGCAAGCCGATTGGCGGCTTGCATATATGATTTAATAATCGCAGGTTGTTATATTACATAGAAAACGCATATACACTAATATAAATAAAAATATTATTATTGGGGGGCGTTTGTATGTGGAGCAGGCAGGAACTTAAAACCCGCGCAAAGGAAGTTTTAAAGGGGTCTTACTGGAAGGCGTTTTTAGTTAGCATACTTATTCTTTTCACAAGCGGAGGCGGCGGAGGCGGCGGGAACATAAACTTACCCAACAACAGCAATGCTCCCGGAAGTATGTACGGGTATAATGCAGCGAATATATTTGACACAATTCCGTTAAATCTTATAGCTGTATTTATCGCAATAATTTTCTTTGCCATACTTATTGGAATCGGTATACGGATTTTTTTAGGTTATCCCGTAGAAGTCGGCGGAAGGAAATATTTTATTCGCGCGGCTGAGGGGCATGTGAGCATAAACTACCTTTCCCTCGTTTTCAAAAAAGTACATTATCTGAATGTTGTAAAGACAATGTTTTTAAAGGACCTGTATATTTTCCTGTGGTTTTTGCTTTTTATTATACCGGGCATTGTAAAGGGCTATGCATACTCGATGGTTCCGTATATTATGGCGGAGAATCCCGGTATGGACTATAAGCGCGCCATTGAAATCAGCAACAATATGACATACGGTCATAAATTCAAAATGTGGGTGCTTGACCTTTCGTTTATCGGCTGGTTCCTGCTCGGCTCGCTTGCTCTTTTTGTGGGAACGGTTTTCGTAATTCCCTATGTGTTTTCCACAAAGGCGGAGCTTTATCTTGTTTTGAAGAAAAATGCTTTGGACAATGGTATTTGTCTTAACCAAGAGTTTGTTTACGAAGGATAAAATGTCAGGGGGAAAAGTATGATTACCGTCAGCAAAGGCATGAAGGAAAAGATTTTATATCTTTTTTTCGGCGGTCTTACAACGGTTGTAAACATGGGGTCATATTTTGTGCTTGTGAATGCTTTTGGTGTTCACTACCTTGTAAGCAACGCCGTTGCATTTGTTTTGGCGGTCGTTTTCGCATATATAACCAACAGAAAATATGTTTTTGAAGCCCCCGCAAGGTCGAGGGAAAAGATTATAATCGAGGCGGCGGGGTTTTTCGGTTTTCGGGGGCTTTCGGGTCTTGCTGATATGCTTTTTATGTTCCTTATGGTTGATGTGATGGGGATAAACAATACAATCTCCAAGATATGCGTAAATGTGTTTGTGGTTATAATAAACTATTTATTCAGCAAATTTATCATATTCAGACCTACGAAAAATGAATAAGCATAAGCGGCGGTAATAAAGTGCCTGAAAGTCCGTTAGCAGCGTGGATTTACAGGCTTTATTCTTTTTTACTAACATCGTTATATAAAAGGAGAAGTCTATATGGACAAGGTCACCTTAAAAAGATTTACTCAAAAAACAAGAAGGGCAATAACAGACCGCCTGTCCCATGTATGCGGTGAAAACCTTGAAAGCAACGCATATATAATTTTCGCCCGAATGATAACCTCGCTTTGCCTTAATGCCAATGGCTTTACGGATTCGGGGCGTTTTGCGTTTGAAATTCCCGAAGACCTTAAAGCGGCGTATGACGAGATATATGCGGATATAAAGCCTGTTTTGGCGGAAACGGACCGAAGCGTTTTCAAAAACCCCGAGGTTATCGGAAGGCTTTATCAAAGTTTTATTTCCGACCTTAAGGATGATGCCTTTGCCCTTTTGCAAAAAAACATCAAGATTACCAAGGAAACCCTTCCGGCCGCAACGCAGATTTTCACACCCGGGTGGATAGCAAAATACCTTGTAAACAAGGCACTTTGCGAGATAAAAGATAAGCGCGCTCTTGAGCAAATAAAGCTTATCGACCCTTGCATGGGCTGCGGAAATATTTTATTATATGCCTTTGACGAGTTTATGGGGCTTTACAGGGAGCGGGGTGAAGCCGAAGGCAATGCAGCAAGGCTGATTCTTGAAAAAAACCTTTGGGGGCTTGACATTGATGAAGCGGTTTGCGCCCTTGCCCGATTTTCGCTTTTTGTTAAGGCGGCGCAGTATGACCCCGCAATTTTAAGCGAAGAAATCAACACAAATCTTTTGTGCATACAAGAGGATGACGGTATTTTTGCCGATGCAAAGCAGTTCGGAAGCCTTGTGAAAATCAAAGAAACATCAAAAGAGCACCCGCTATATAATCAGGCGGCCGTACTGTCGCAAAAGTATGATGCCGTCGTGACAAATCCGCCCTACATGGGGCGAAAAAGCCTCAACCCAAAGCTTCGGGAATTTATCGCACAAAACTATCCGGAGGGAAAATCGGAGCTTTATGCCGCATTTATCATGTCCTGTATAGAGATGCTTGCGGAGGGCGGGGTGTGCGCAATGATTACCCTTCACACATGGCTTTTTATAAGCTCGTTTTACGGTTTGCGAAGGTATGTTTTGGACAATACCTCAATTATATCAATGCTTCATACGGGCGCCGCAACCTTTGAGGAGCTTAACGCCTTTAACGCCCTTGCCGTGGCGTTTTGTCTAAAAAAAGGCAAGGACAGCCGAAAGTCGGAATTTATAAGGCTTTCCCAATACTACAACGCAAAGGAAAAAATTAAAAACATAGATAACCTTGAAAACAGATTTCTTCTTTGTCAAAGTGATTTTGACAAACTTCAAAAGAGCCCTTTTATCTACTGGATTTCCGACAAGGTCAGGGATACATTCGCGAAAAATAAGCCGCTTTCCTCCTTCGCAAGCCTGCGACAGGGGCTTGCGACGGGCGACAACAAGCGTTTTGTACGCTATTGGCATGAGGTAAATAAAGAGGATATTGCTTTTTCGTGCGGCTCGATTTCGGAGTTTCACAAAACGGGCAAAAAATATGCCCCCTACAACAAGGGCGGGGGCTTCAGAAAGTGGTACGGCGCAAACAATATCGTTATTGCATTTGACAGCGAAAGCTATGAAACCCTGTTAAGGCAGGGTAATCACCTTCCGTCAAGAGAGTTTTATTTTCGTGAGGGAATAACATGGTCGCTTTTCGGGTTTGAAAATTTCAGCGTACGCTTTAAGCCCCGGGGCTTTGTGTTTGATGTGTCGGGCTCGTCGATGTTCCCCGAAGCGGAAAATCAAAAATATATTCTTGCGTTTCTGGCAAGCAAGGTGTCTTTTTTCTTCCTTCGCACCATAGCGCCCACGGTGAATTTTCAGGTAGGGAACATTGCAAGCCTTCCGCTTATTATTGACAACAGAGAAAAAGAGAAAATCGAAGCGCTTGCGGATGAAAATATTGCGATTTCAAAGTCGGACTGGGACAGCTTTGAAGAATCCTGGGATTTTTCAAAACATCCCCTCGCACAAAGAGGGCTTTTATCCGAAAACTTTGAGCAATGGCGCAAAGAAGCGCAAAAAAGATATGATACTCTTGTTAAAAATGAGGAGGAGCTTAACCGTATATTTATAAAAATTTACGGCCTTGAAGAAGAAATGTCCCCAGATGTTTCGGCAAGGGACATTACAATACGCAGGGCGGACCTAAAGCGAGACATAAAATCATTTATATCATACAGCATAGGCTGTATGTTCGGGCGGTTTAAGGATGGAGGACGGGGCTTTATACGAAAGGACGAGTTTTTTGATTTGTTTGTCCGCTTTATCGAAAGCGAATTGGGTTATACCGATAAAAACCTTGATTTTATCGCAAAGGCGCTCGGTTCCGGCAAGCCGCGGGATGTCTTGGATAATTATTTTAATCGGAATTTTTATGCCGACCACCTTAAAACTTATAAAAACCGCCCGATTTATATTTGCGAAGAGGACGGATTTAGATACATACATGCAAAAAAACAGGAAGGCTTATAACCTTCCTTTTATATTCATAGGAAATTGCGCAAACCCGGCGCAATTTCTGCGCCACGGCGGAATGAATCCGCCTACGCTTACGCTCGCGCGGCGAGCGGATGCGTTTCGGGAAGAGCTACGCGCCGAAACGCTTTATTATACACAAATCCTTTATAACCTCCGAGGCGAGGATAAGCCCCGCAACCGATGGGACGAATGAAACACTTCCGGGAATCTGCCTCTTTACAGCTCCAAAGCCCGTATTTAATTCCTTTTCCGTATTAAATTTTTGTCCTTCTGCTTGTGACAGAGGCTTTAGCGGAGGCTCCTTTGAGTACACAGCCTTAAGCGAGTCAATCCCTCTTGCCTTAAGCTCTTTTCGCATGACCCTCGCAAGCGGACAGACCGAGGTTTTATAAATGTCCGAAACCGTAAACGCCGTCGGGTCAAGCTTGTTGCCCGCACCCATACTGCTTATTACGGGAACTCCCGTTTTTTTTGCGTTTACTATTATAAGAATTTTTGAGGATACGGTATCTATCGCGTCTACAATATAGTCATATTCCGAAAAATCAAATTCACTCTCCGTATCCTTGTTGTAAAAAAGCTGAAAAGCATTTACCTTTACATCGGGGTTAATCTCCAAAATTCGCTTTTTCATGACCTCAACCTTCGGCATACCGACTGTTTTGGTTGTTGCGATAAGCTGTCTGTTTATATTTGACGGGCATACGATGTCGCCGTCCACAAGACCGAAAGAGCCGATACCGCACCGCGCAAGAGCTTCAACGGCAAACGACCCGACCCCGCCCGTCCCGAAGACCGCCACGCGCGAGCTTTTAAGTATTTTTATGCTGTCCTCACCGAGTAACAGAGAGGTCCTTTCAAAAATATCCTGCAAGCCTATACACCGCCGGTTTATATTATTTAAAGAATATTCTTAATCTGATAAATGACATTGTCGCCGTTTGAGGTAATCAAAAGATAGCTGCATTCAGCAAGGGAGGTATACTTGCTTGATTTTACATCCTTAACCCCTTTAAGGCTGAAATATCTTATACCGTTTTCAATTTTTATCGAATTGTCTTCGCCGCTATATACGACAAAAACATTCTTTCCCTTGTCAACAAGCTTTTCCTCAAGCACTTTCTTAAAAAGAATAAGCTCCGCCCCGTCCGTAAAACCCTCGCTGTTCGGGGGCAGACTTAGGGTTATTATGATGTTGTTTGCTTTGACATTGTCTAACTGGGACAAAAACCTTGACCACTGCCCCTCCTCCGATTTTTCAAGACCTCCTTGCCTGTTGTCAAGCTGAATAATCAAGTTTTCCTTTTTATATGCCGCATAGTAATACTCGCCTGAAACGAGCGGAGGCTTAATCCTCTTTACGATATCCTCCCTCGCCTTGCCCATAAGGCAAACCGCATCAGCCTCATCATTCACCTTTGAAACAAAGCGGTAGGCATACAACCTTCCGAGAAGGGTGCTGTAATCGGTGCTCCCCAAAACCGCAATACTTGTACCTTCCATTTGAGTTTTGGGCGAAAAGCGCATAATATCCGTTTCGGGCATTTGCTTTGCGGGTCTTACATATTTTTTCAAGGTTACCTCAAGCTTTTTATGCTTCGCGGTGATTACCGCATTCCCCGAACTTAACGGATACAAAACGCCGTCATCGATATACCCCTCGATACCGCTTAGTGTAAATTCCGCTTCGTCCTCATCAAATTCAAGGCTTTTATAGTACTTGTCATATATTTTAAGTTTGAGCTTTTGAGGCTCTTTGGCGTATATGGTTTTATTTTCGCAAATTATTTCCGCATATTCGGGCAAGCCGACAGGCGCGGACGAGATTACCCCCACGGCATTCGCAACTCTTCGCATAGCGCCGTCGGACACAGTGTTTTTAACTGTCGGCAAATCCTCGGACGGCGTCTTTGTAACAAAAGTCGTAGAGCCTCCGCCGTCAAGGTTAATGGCGTTGTAACAGCCGAGGGAGTACATGTATTCCCTGAGCTCCGTTAGGGTCATGCCCCTGCTTATGCTCTGCCTTCCGTCAACCGTTACAAGATAGATGATTTTACCCGACTTATCCGCACCCATGGCGGTTCTCGGCTGAGTGCCCGAAATATTATGGGTAACGGGTGCATCCTCACCGTTGCATATCAGAAGCGTGCCCCCTCCGACAGCCATTTTAAAGTCTTCGGGGTCGGGTTCGACCCATGTATCCGTTACAACCTTGTCGCCGACCTTGAAATGGTCCGTTATAAATGTATCGCCGTCCGCGGTTGAGGCTATTACATAGCCGTCCTCAGGGAATTCAACGCCTTGTTCGCCTGTCCTGATTTCCTTGACAACGCCTTTTTCCACAACCATCTCAACCTTCGTAATCGGCGCTCCGGGTGAGCTGGGACCCCAGTCGCTGTTGAAAAGAACAAGTCCGCCTTCGTCAAAATACTTGTTTATATGGATTATCTGCTTTTTCTCTTCGTTGGGAGCGATAAGGTCTATATACTGATCCCAAAATCCCATTGAAACGATATTATTGTAGTCTGTCGCAACTGTCGCCATATTTTTCCCGCGGGCGGGAGTTGTAAGCATCTTTCCATCGTCAATCACAACCCCCAACGGTGCGGCCTTTGTTGGGTCACTCCCTGACGGCTGAAAAAAGTCGGCATTTACGGCGGCAAGCGCACCCGCGCTTTTTGCAAGCTCCAAAACATTTTCTCTTGTGTTGATGCCCTTTTCGGATACAAGCGTTTTTAAATCCAGAAATTCTTCATTCAGGTCAATTTTAAGAGTATGTATTTTATATCCCCCATTGTCCGTAAACCTTTGGGTTACGGTCTGGGTAACACCCCGCGTAATTATGGTCTCCTGTTTGTCCTCGTAAATTATCGAAGCGGCAAATGCCGTGTTGAAAAGAGAAACCGTCAAAACAACCAAAGCCAAAACTCTTTTTCGCATATGATTATCCCCTTAAGCTATGTTTAAAATGCTAATAATAAAGTATACAAGCTATCAATTATATTATACTCCCCTTTTTCCTTAATTTCAATGGTTTAATAAGGATGACTTTTGAAACTTTTTAACACCCTTTTTGAATGCTTCAAGGGTTTGCGGCGTTTCGTCAAGCCAGTAGGGGCGCGAAACGGTTTTTACCTTATCCGTGTAAACCTCATAATCCGCATAGCTAAACCACACCGCAGCCTTTATCTGCGGATATCTGTGCAAATTTTCAAACATATTTTCTATCCATTTAGCCTTGTCGCCTCCGACAGAGCTTGACGAAAACTCGGTAATGATCCACGGGAATTTTTCAAAAGCGGGAAGACAGTTTTTTTGGATGGCATCGTAAATATCCTTAAATTCCCGCCACTTCTCATCCTTGTAATAGGTTCCGTTGTTATAGCCGGTAATTCCGAAAACCTGAACAAACTCATTTCCGGGATAAAAGGCGGTGCAGTCATTCCAGGCGCAGGGAGGATAGCTTCTGTCGTTGGGATTGAAAACCCAGATTGCGTTATTTACGCCCTCTTCCTCGAAAATACGATAAAATCTTTGCCAGTTGGCAATGTATATTTCGGGGTCGCTCATGTTCACAACACCCGAATAACTTGTCCAGTCCGAGTTCGGCTCATTGTTCAGCCTGAAAAGGAACGGGTGCGAAAACGCCTTTGCAGACCTTGCGAATTTTCTGATTTCATCGTCCATTTTCCTCCTGTATATATCAAGAAACGGTGTGTAACCGAAAAGGTTTTCGTTGTTTGATGAGGTTGTCTGATAGGTAAGCTCCACAAGCCTGTTGTCGCTATGGTTTTTCTCCATGAAGCTTGTCGGAAATTCGCTTCCGAAATGCAGGTATGACAAAATTATGGGGAATTTAAAGTCAAGCTTTTGTTCAAGCGCGGGAACGGTTTTGTCTATGCCCTTGTTATATATATCCTCCGAAAATATGCCCCAGTAAACCCCGTCATTCGCACATAGCTTGTCATATACGCTTTTTGTTTGAGCTGACCAGTTAGGCGGGATAACGGGCGCAAAGTCTGTCTTTTTGTCAATGCTCCCGTGCGGTGAAAAGTATTTAAGCGAATTTATAACCTCATACGCCTGTTTTTCGAACTCTTCGTCGCCGGAGCTGTATTTGAACATAAGGCGGTAGAAATTTCGGGTTTTTGTTTGGTATATCGCATAAATGTACGCATCACGGATTATATCGCCGGGCTCGTTTATAACCGCCGAAATAATTTCGAGGTCTTTTTTGGGGTTTTCCTTTGTCACCGAAATATTGTTCTTTTGTTGATACTCCGGGCTTAAAATAAATCTATTCAGATAGTGCGAGATATATTCATCGACATTTTCTTCAAAGGACCATTCCCTTGATACGGTAATCTGTCCCTTGTCGGACTCTGCCTGCATATAGGGGGTTAACACCGTAAGCTTGAAATCGTCGGGAAGGTCGAAGTAATAGCCCTCGGCATAGTTTATGATACGGTTTTTGTCCTCGGCATGATATATTTTTGCCCCGCCCAAATCTGTTTCGCCCGAAATTGAAGCCAAGCCCTTCTTTTCGTTTCTAAGGAGCGGAAGCGTGGTTTTTATGATTATACGCTTTGCAATATTCTTTGCGGAGCGCATTGCAGCACTGTCCGAGCGGTAAAGGGCATACACCGGCAACAATGTAGCCGCAAGTAAGAATATTATTAAGTGAGGCGTGTACCTTTTCATAAAATATCACTCTTTCGTTGCCTATTGCATTAGGGTATTTTTTCCGAAAGAGAGTATTTCATACCTTGGTCAGGATAAAAAAGGCATACACAAATGACAGCATACACATTATTCAAAGGGTTAAGACCATTTTTTCAAATTAGCACTTGATTTTCCGCTTTGGGTGTGTTAATATATATAGGCAGTTGCGCTGTTAGCTCAGTTGGATAGAGTGACTGACTACGAATCAGTAGGTCAGAGGTTCGAGTCCTCTACAGCGCGCCACTTTTGCGGCGGGGGCTCCCCCAAAAAGCTATCCGTTTTCAAACAGTCGGGCGGTTTTTGTTTTTTCCGTATCGGGAAAACCCGCCCCGCGGTTTTAACGCCCGCGCCTTTAAGCCTTTTTAGGCATATCATAGGGGTATAGTTCAGCTGGTAGAGCAACGGTCTCCAAAACCGTGTGTCGAGGGTTCGAATCCTTCTGCCCCTGCCATGTCGGAGCAAAGTTCGCTTTGCTCCGTTTTTGTTTGTACAAAAACCTCCGCCCGCTTCCTTGCTCCTCTTTTTCCGAAAAAAGTCACGCTTGCTGCGGCTATGCCATTGTAAACGCTGGTACAACGCCTTCGCTGCGCTACCAACCTTTTTCGGGCTGTGCGCTTACGGGGTAAAACATCCTTTTTGGTGTCTTTTCCCATACAAAAGCCCGTAACCACATAGGTTACAGGCTTTTGTGTTTTATACTTATAGGAAATTGCGAAAGTATGTAGTTTTACAATTTACAATTTTAATTCTCGTATGTAATTATTAATTAATAAGTAGACAAATCGCTCAATAGATAGTAAAACATATCTACACCCCGCTTAAATTGAATAATAGATCGAGCAGTTATAACGGATATTTACATACAAAGCAAAATGAGACAGGAGTGAATTGAACATTGTCGAAGATTACGCTGACGGGCGGCGGGGGAAATTCCCTGCCGCCTGTTTTCAATCAATGGAAAAACACAAGGGAACGATACATAAGGGTACAGTTCTCTTGTGTTTTTTAAGGATTATTTAAACTTGATAAAATAAGACAAATCGTTATTTTGCACTATTTTAGTTTTGAAATTTATGTTTTTTGGTATAAATAGCATTATATTTGCAATATAATGTTGAAATATTGAAAGAAAGTGCATATATGGTATATAATAAATGCAAACATGGTAATAAAACCTAATCGGTTTTATACCTATGCATTTATTGAATCGGTGTAAAGCAAGCCGATTTCAGGCTTGCGCCTATGATTCAATATGGACTGTGAATATATATTCACAAATACATTATGTGAGGAGAGTGTAAAAATGAAAAGGTTCACATTATCGGTAATGGTGCTAATGGCATTTCTCTGCGTTGTTTTGTTAAGTCCTTTTGCACCATCGGAATCGACACCGCTTGTCTCGGCGGCAGCAACATGGAAACCCTTTCCCGGGCGCCTTGCTTACAGCTGTGACGGAGGCTATCACGATAAAGACGATATTGCTGCTAACCCTTTTCTTCTGTTGCTTCTTTACAAAGCCGGTTTAGCAGACAAGCTGGTTCACTTCGAGTATGCAAATCACATCTGGCTTTCAGACGCTACACAACTTAATAGTCTTATATCCGCAACAAATGAAGCGGTAACCAGATTTGGTTTTAACCCGAATATATTCTACAACTGCATGAATGCGAACAAAGACCCCATTTATAACCATCTTAGGGATGAAATTCTTGCTTCTACCGCATCAAATCCTCTGACCATCTGCGGTGCGGGACCGATGCATACAATCTATCAGGCGCTCTCGCGAGCTAATGCTCAAGACCCGAGCAAGCTTCAGTATGTGACGGTTATTTCACATTCGCCCAAAACAGGTGATTTGAGCAGTAACAATGAGCACGGCTTGTATGACCATGCTAAGGCGCCCGACCCCACCCATACACATAAAAATCCGACGGCTAAGGTATGGGATGATATCGCTGCTGATTTCCCCTCTGTAAAGCTTGTTATCATTCGCGGTCAGAACGGCCCCGGCACTACCGCTCTCGAAAGAAATGCTCCTTATGATTTTCGTGTGGCAGATTCTTACAATGCAGAACAATGGATGGAAGATTCCACCGATGACGATATTCGTTGGGTATGGGAAAATATGAATGCTGTCCACGGCACTTTAAACGATGTGTCCGATGCGGGTATGGTATGGTATTGGATGACCGGCGGCGATGCGTATGGCGATTTCGTTAAGACGAAGGTTGCATTAACAAGCGATTATATTCTTGATCTTAATTTTAATTCAGATACCTTATCAAGTCCGCCTTCAGGCTGGGTGGATATTACCGGCGATGTGACGATTGCCAATGTGCCGAGTGTGTCGTATGTTCCTGCCGTTCCGGATAAGGCAATGGAGAATACTCATTTTAAGGACAAGTGCATAAAGATAAATGACACGACCTCAAGCAGTTGCACCGCGACTAAAGTATTTGCGGATCAGTCTGCGGATTTTGTGGTGGACTATGATTTTATGGTTTCAACTGCTTCGGCGGATTATGTTGGTATAGAAGTTAAAAACAGCACAGGAGATGCTGCGGTAATGGTAAAAACCGTTGGAAGCAATATAAGTTATAAAACCGGCGGATCATGGACACCCATTACAAGTTACACGCAAAACAAATGGCATCACATCACAATATATGCCAACAAAGGAACAAACAAATGCAGTATAATAGTTGACGGTAAGTTGGAAGTGGATAATTTGGATATGGCGACTGTATCTAATCCAATAAACAATATAACATTCAAAACAGGCACTACTTATCAAGGCGTTGCATATTTTGATAATCTTAAAATATTCTCACCTTCCGCCGCACCAACCCCTACTCCGACACCCTCACCAACCCCAACACCGGCAGGCGACTATCTCATAGATGATAACTTCAATAACCAATCAGCAGGGAGTACGCCGACAGGCTGGACGGTTAGCGGAGATGTGAAGGTTGCGAACATTCCGAGTGCTTCTGATAAAAGTATAAAGTTTAACGATACTGATGCAAGCACCTTAACAGCAGTTAAGGGTTTTGCACAGCAGACGGGCGCAATCACGGTTGAATACGACTTTATGGTGCCTGCAACGGTAGATTTTGCGGGGTTACAGCTTGAGGACGGAAGCGGGACGACAGCTATAGTACTAAAGACCAGGTACGGACAAATCGCCTATAAAAAATCAGACGATAGTTGGGCTAACCTTCAGGCATACAATCCAAACACATGGTATAGCATCAGGATAGAAGCTGATGTCTCAACCGATACATACAGCGTCTATGTAAACGGCGTAGAGAGGGCGAACGGTGTAGCTTTTAACAGAGCCGTATCGTCTATAGAGCAGATAAAATTCACAACAGGCAGTTCCTATACCGGTCTAATGTATGTGGACAATGTAAAGGTTTATAAGCCGTAAGAAATAAACAATCCTTATTCGTAACATTTGCGGTGTAAAGTGGTCGTAGTGAATTGAACATAGTCGAAGATTACACTGACGGGCGGCGGGGAAAATTCCCTGCCGCCTGTTTTCAATCAATGGAAATATGAGTATAGTCAAGCGGACGATGTAACCGCTTTTGTAAAAAATATTTTGATTGAAAAAACTAACAAAAGATGATATATTATACCGGTAAACTATTATCGATAATGTCTTTTGAAATTTCAGACAAATTTCAATAGAAAAAAGCGCATATACTCCCTTGCACAAATCATATCGAATATTGTGAGGAGGAAATCAAAGTGAAAAAGGTAATAATCATAGGCGCGGGAATCTCAGGGCTTACAGCGGGTGTATATGCACTGCAAAGCGGGTTTGATGTGACAATCTATGAATCTCATACAATACCGGGCGGCGCTTCGACAAGCTGGCGGCGGAAGGGATACTATTTTGAAGGCGGTATTCACTGGATGACAGGCACACTACCCGATACGCCGACAAATAAGGTGTGGAAAAACATCGGCGCGCTGAGCGACGACATTCCCATTCATGTTCGCGACCCGTTTTTAACATATGATTTCGATAGTCTGACAATTTGTCTGTATCGTGATATTGACAAGCTTCATAAGCATCTATTAAGCATTGCGCCCGAGGATAAAAAGGAGATTGAAAGACTGTTTCGGGATGTAAAAAAGATGTCAAAGATTTCTATGCCGATTATGGACATTAAGGGCGTAAAGGTCAGGGAAAAGTCGGGTGTACCGCTTTCGTCCATAATTAAAATGCTTCCGGCGTTTGCCCTCATACCGTTTTATTCAAAACAAGACAGCGGGGAATTTTCAAAGCGCTTCAGAGACCCAATGCTCTCGCAGTTTATTAAAACCATAATAGGGCCCGAAAACAACGCATTAGGCATGGTGCTTACAATTGCAACCCTTGCAAGCGGCGACGGAGGTTACCCCGAGGGTGGCTCATTGGCAATGGCTCGGCGCATTGCGGATAAATTTGAGGCTTTGGGCGGAACAATAAATTTCGGCTCACCCGTAAGCAAGGTTGTAACCAGAGACGGAAAGGCCGTTGGGGTTTTGCAGGGCGAAAACGAAATTCCTGCCGATGCGGTTATCGTTACGCAGGATACGCTTGCGGCTATCGATACGCTGTTTGAAACACCGATTAACGAACCGTGGGCGGAAAAAATGCGAAAGGAAACAAAGCCCGTGCTCAACACATTTGTAAGCATCGGTGTTGAGGAAGAATTATCCGATTTACCCGAAAGCCTGTACTTTAACCCCAAGGTTCCTTTCTATTGCGGAGGGCAGGAGCAAACCATCGTAAATATCAATAATTATGCCAAATTTAAGGACTATGCGCCCGACGGGTGCACGGCGATAACCTCGATAATCGGGGGCGATACCTATGAGTTTTGGAAGCAGTGTAAGCAAAACGGTACATATAATGAAGAAAAGGAAAGGCTTGCAAATGCGCTTATCGAAATTATCGAAAACAAATGGCCGAGAATAAAAGGCAAAATTGCGGTATGGGATGTTGCAACCCCGCTTACATATGAGCGCTATTTAAGCTCCTACAAAGGCTCATGGATGTCGGTTATGGGAAAGGGCAGTAAGATGGAATCATATCCTACCAAGCCTAAAAGCATAAACAACCTGTATTTCGCGGGTCAGCGCCTTATGGTTCCGGGCGGTCTGCCCGTAGCGGCAGAAACGGGAAGGAAGGCAGTACAGTATTTGTGCAGGGATACCGACACGGTATTCCAGGGCAAGATGTAGATGCAATAATATTTCACCCCCTCTTATAACAGAGGGGGTGAATCTTTGGTTATATGAGAGGAAGAAGTAAGCCTTATCTAAAACTTTCCCGAAAATCCTCAACTTCCTTTGTGAGTTTCAGATTATTCTTTTCCGCGAGCTCAACAAACTGCTTTAAGGATTTTGCAAGATTGCTGTCAGTGCCTTCTTCTAAAAATTTCTTATAGCCTAAAAGTGCATCATTTCTCATTACCTTTGTATCATAAGAGAAAAGCGGAGTATTATTAAGCCCGAAAAATACAAAGGTTTTATAATATTCGTATTTTTCCTTGATATCGTTAAAGCGCGCCGATGCAGGATATTTCTCGACAAACCTCTCCATTTCCACCGCGCGCCTTGCAAGCTCATCCCATGTAATTACCAGAGCCGCATCCTTTGCGGTGGGCTTATCGGACTGCTTTGCCATAATAGAGATATAGCTTTTCAAATCCTCCGAAGCCTTGTTTGACCAGCCCTTGTATTTTGCATAGTCGATAATAGGATAATACATACCCTCTGCGCTTTCAATCTTAAACCCGTTTTCCTCCGCGGACTTCAAAAGCTCGCTTATCGAATCGGTAGAGCCGGTCGACAATGCTTTTTGAACATCCTCTTTGAAAAAGTCCTTTGAAATTGTTGTAAGAAGGTCGTTTTGAGCCGATTCAAGCTCTAAAATCAAAGAATCCGTGCCTTCCTTTGTTAATGAATTAAGATTGGCAACTATAAATTCAAAAATTTCTTTAGGTTTAGGTTTTGTTGCCAAAAATTCTTCAATATTTACCGTCTTTTCTTCGGTTATGGGGAGCTTTTGCCCTTTTTGCATGCACGCACTCATAGAAACAATTAAAGCACACACCAGCAAAATCCCGATAAACAGCCTTGTTTTTGTCATTTTACAGCCTCCTAACATACTGTGTTTTTCCTATAATATCAATTTTTCAAGCGGTTTATACATTATACACCTTAATAAAAAGTTGTCTCGGCCTTCATATAATCACCCGATGGACAGATTATTCGGAATTTTCCCGCTTTGACTTTTCAAACACAGCCTATGTTATTCCGGCTTTTTCTTTAGCTTTAATAAGATTAGAAGGCCGAGCAAAACCGCAACAGCCACAATAACAATATTAAATATCAGATTATAATCATACTGCTTCGGTTCCTTCGGAATTTCGTCAAGCTTAACTTCCCTGACAGTCAGCGAATCGACAGCGCCCTTTAAAATATCATCCTTATAGGATGCGATGTCGTATATCGGGGCTTTTGCGGAATCGTTTTTTGCAAATTCAATGTAATAGTTTTTGCTTCCGTTATCCTCAAAAACAATTTCTTCGGCATAATATTTAGCGGTTATACCGTCAATGCTTATCGGCTTGTCATCGTTGTTTTTAATTATAATGGTCAAAACATCATTTTCAATCTTCTTTTTCCGGATAACAATATCGGTATCCGTATATGTAGTGTCCCCGAAGGATAAATTATAAATCTCTGCGGTAATCCCAAGCCCTTCCACCACAGCGTTTCTTTTAAACATACTGTTTGTTTTTATGGTTATGGTGTCTACAAACAGATTTTTAAGCCCCTCAATATACACATGGGTTTCCTTTTCCTTTTGCTCTATGCTGAACTTTGGCGATATTTCCTCCGCAAAATAGCTTTTTTCAAGGCTTGTAACGCTATAATACAAAGTGGCGGTATCAAATGCAATCTTTTCTAAATTGTTGCCAAGCTTAAAACGATAATGCGTATATTTTTGAGGAATACCGAACACAATCTCAAGCTTTGTTTTTCCGTCAACACTGTATAGCGTGTCATCCTTTATTTTTTCCCAATACCTGTTGTCATAGCTGCCGAAAACCTCGATTTTTTTAGCAAAGCCCGTGGTTTTTGTTGTAAGCACTATTGAAGTTGCGATAACATCCGTGCTTGGTATCTTTGCGATTCTATAATCAAAATAAAATGAATCATCCTTTGTATAAGAATTTATAAGAGCAAGGGTGTATGTATAATTCTCTTTGCTTGTAGCGGAGCGGCTTGTGTTAATAAAGTACGGCACGATCTCGCCGTTGTCGTCTTTAACAAGCACATCGGACAAATTCTCATTCGCATTATTGCATATTTCGGGCGTAAGCCTGACGGATTTATATCTATTCGTGCCGCTGTTTGTAACCGTGGCGGTATGTGCGAATACTGTTGTATTAAGAAGCAGGGCAGTTATAAATACAAGGCTACATATCCTCTTTAACATTGCTTATATTCAGCTCCAATCTCTTATTAAAATACTGATAGACGAATGAAATACCGACCAGGGTTATACCCAGCGCAAAGTAGGAAACAATCTCCAACCCCTTTGTAAGACTTGCCAGATCAACCAAAAACAGTTTCGCAACCGCAAGAATAGAAAGCCCAAGCCCGAACCGCCTTAAAAAGGCGTATCTCTTGACAAAGCCCAGTATAATCCACGCCAGAGCGGTCAAAACACAAATAATGCTTATTGCCGCATTGGAAAATGCTAAATTATATTGGGTAATCAGGTTTTGCGTTAAAATAAGCACGAAATAACCCGAAACCACAAGCGGGAACCACTCGACCCCAAGCTTTCTCTCCATAACAATACACTTCATTAAATCATATAGCGCAAAAACTGAAAGAAGCGAGATTATAAGTAAAATTGCGGTTCCGACAATGGTTATCAGAATTGGCATTGGTGTAATATAACCAATCGGCGAGCGCCGGGAATTCAAGCCAAACAGCCACAAAATACCATACGCATACATCAGTATCGATATAATTTTTACACCCGTATCCGATAAGATCCTGATTCTCGGCGCCGAGTATGCAATTAAAAAGGTTAAAACAATGGCAAGAGCCTGTGTTAAATATGATATGTCAAATAATGATATAGTAACATCTTTTTGTATTAAATAGAGTACTCCATCCCTATCATAAATAGAGTTAAACCATAAATTATATATTAAATTAACACTAACATAAATACCGTAAATCCATAAATTTATGATACACAGATATTTATAAACCTTTTCAAATTTGGTCGACAATGTCTTTTTATAAATGAAGCTGCCCAGTATAATCAGGCTTCCTAATGTGATTGCAAGATATTTATATCCGAACAAATATCTATATTTGCCCAAAACATCAACAATCAAAAATGCGCCCACGCACAGCGCGCCGATTATTAAGCCGCTCTTTTTGAAGCTCTTTTCGTTTTTAATTATTCCATAGCTTGCAAGCGCAACCCCCTCCGCAAGCCAACCGAGTGAATAAAACGCCTTGTCAAATTGAAGGGGAATAATAAGCACGACAAACGCAAAACCGGTTAAGTAAAACAATGCTCTTGTATTCTTCTCACCGCTGAATTTTGTTTCGATAATCCTGCCGAGTAAAAGATAAACAAGTGCAAAAATAATTGCCAAAAGGCCGTTATACTTCTCAAGGCGGAACTTATCAAAAGCAAAATACATGGTAATACTGCTGAAAAATGTATTTATTGCAAGAAGCGTAACATCGGATTTTTTGAATGTCAGCTTTTGAGTGTATGTACTTATAACGGGAATCAGTGTATAGATGGAAAATGCAAATATAATATACAAAATCCCGAAAACCGAGCCTATGTGCAAACCGTAAGGTAATTGCGAAATTATCAAAACAGTACCGATTATATTAAGAATAAGTCCGATAAAGGCGCTTATTCTCCATTTTTTCTTAAACGAAATGATAAGCGCCAATAAATTCAGCAAAACAAAATACACCATAGCGCCGTAAATTATGTCTTTGTTGTCTATAACAGAGAACATGGGCAGATACCCGCCTATTAGCGCAAACATTAAAATGACCTGCGCATTATATCGTGTTGCAAGGACAAACGCACCGGCGGTAATCAGCACGCACAGTGTAATTGCGGGGTACATATCAAATCCTTCTATTTCAAGCCCGAAATAGCTTGTGGCAAGCGCCACATATAAAACTGCCACACCGCCCGCTGTAATGCCCAGGGAAAAGACATTGGGATTTTTTCGGTTTAATATTTCGCCGACTACAAGCATAACCGCACCAAGCGTGAACATTGCAATTGCCTTAAATATATCCGGCATCTTTAAATATGTATATTGTGATGCGACAATTACGCCGATAACGATGAGGAAAATGCCAAGCTTATTTATAAGGTTAAGCCCGACAAAGCTTTCTATGTTGTTCTTTTTAGCGTTTTCCTTTATCATGTTGTCGGTTATCTGCTCATTTTTCAGGCTTTCAAACTCAGCCTGCTCGTTTTCGGAAAAAACTCCGCTGTATTTATTCATCTGTGCCTTTGCTAGGGTGACCTTTTCATCAATCAGCGTTTTTAGCTCATCGAGCTTTTTATAAATTTCATCCCTTGTGTCGGTATTGCTTTGTTCAAGAGCTTTCGTCATTTCTTCGATTCTGCTTTTTACCCTGTATTCCAATGCCAAAAGGCGGTTTAGCTCATTTTCATAATTAGACTTAAAGTAAACATCTAATTTTTGCTTGGAATGATTTAAAATCGCAAGCCTTTCGTTGTAAACCTGCTCATAGAGTGCATTTTTCAAACCGCTGTTTTCCTGTAAAAGCCTGTCAAGGTTTTCTTTGGCTGATAAGTAGTCATCGGTAAGCTTTTGAAGCCGTGATTTAAGCTCATCGTTTTCCTTGGTCAGGTCACTGCCTTCAAGCGCCTGACATTCGGCCTCAAGCTCTGATAAAACCTCCTTTTGACGACTTATAATGCTTTTAAGGTTGTCTGCCATTCCCATGCTTTTGCACCTCCAAAAATATTTGAAATATTTCTTCAATATTATATGATAAATGTAAAGGATTTTTGCGGTGTATGGCATTTTATAACAATTTATATTACAATCTGTTAAGGCTGATGTATTATCTCAAGCTGACGCATATATTTTTCCGCTTTTAAGGTTAAGGCATTGACATCACCCGAAAAAATAGTCGGATTTTTGCCCAGCGCATTGCTTTTAGAAATCCCGAATTCATCATATGGGATAAGCCGAACTTTAACGGGGTTTTTGAGCGACATAAGATATGCCGCCATTTTTTCAAACTCTGTATCATCATGCACACCGGGGATAATAGGTATGGAAATCCAAAGCCTCTCAGGGATTTTTTCGTTAAGGTAAGCAATGTTTTCTTTTATTATCGTGTTGTCAACGCCGGTAAACTCTTTATGCTTCTCCGATGTAAAAAGCTTAAAGTCGGCGATTACAAGGTCGGCAGTATCCGCCAATTCCGCAACAACATCCAAAGGGGCAAAGCAAGAGGTTTCCACAGCGGTATGAATATTTTGATTTTTCAGGCGTAAAAGCAATTCCTTTACCGATGCCCACTGGGAAAGCGGTTCGCCGCCGCTTACAGTTACGCCCCCGCCGTTTTCGTAGTATATTTCATCCTTCATAACTTCCTGAATAATATCGTCAATTTTGGCATCATAACCGACGCTCACCCTTGCGCCCGAAGGACATTCCGAAAGAATCTCCGATTTACCGAGGCAGACTTCACAGCCTATACACAGCTCTTTGAAAAACATCGTTTGCGTAGCGGGGCTTATTGATTCGGGATTATGACACCATGCACAATCAAGAGGACAGCCCTTTACAAATACAGTCGTACGAATTCCCGGACCGTCATGGATACAAAATTTTTGTATATCGAATATTCTCAGCTTCACGATTGTTCCCCTCACATTGACGCTTTTTTTGATGATGAACGAATTCGGGCAATAACACTTTCCTGAACTTCCTTTGACAGGGTTACAAAGCGGGCGCTAAGCCCAAACAGCCTAACCATTAAGTGTCCGTATTTTGAAGGATTGTCCATCGCATCCCGCAGTGTTTCTTCGTTTAGGAAATTAAGCCCCAGCTCTGCTCCTCCCTTTTTGAAGAAGCCCCTTATGACAGTTGTCAGTCTTTCAAGCCCTTCCTCACCATCAAATAGCGAGGGGTCAAATTCCAGCACATTACTCACGCCGCCCGGGAAATCTGTAAAATCTATCGCACAAGCCGAATTAAGCAGTTGCGTGATGGTGCCTCTTTCGCCTAATGCAGAAGGTTGAAGCGTACCCGAAGTTATCGGGTCATCATACTTCCTTCCGCAGGGCGATGCACCAATATTATTGTTGCCTTTACTATTATTGTAGTCCATGCTAAACAGCATAGGCCAGTAATTGTCACCGTAATAAGGAGTGCGGGAAGCAAGACAGGATGCAAAAAATGCGGTTTCACTTTTTGTAATGGAATCAACCTCGGGATTATCCTGCCCAAAGCGGGGAAGCTTGTTTATAACATACTGCCTTAGCGCCTCTTGATTTTCCCAGTTATTTTTTAATATATCAATAAATTCAGATAATCCGAGTTTTTTATCCTCATATACCAGTTTTTTTATTGCATACAGTGAATTTGTTATATCCGCAACCGAGCCCATCGGCTTCGCAACCGCATTATATTTCGGAAGCCCCGCCGTAATATCAACGCCTTTTTCGACACCCCCGTGTGTAAGCAATGTAAGCCAGGGTCGGGGAAGAAAGAGGGGTTCAATTCTCTCGTCCTCCTCGGATACCGCAAGCGCACAGTCAATCACATACTGTATTTTCTTATGGTATACCTTCATCAGAGATTCAAAAGAATCAAAGCCTTCGGGAATATCATCAAACAGCTTATCCCCTGTAACCATGCAAATTCCCTTGTTGAGCACAAGCTCCAATACCTTCAGCGGTTTAAGCCCAAGCCCCATTGTTCTGAAATTTGTCCGACCGGGTATCATAACCTCCACACAACCCAGAGGCGCATAATCCCTTGCATCCTCAATGCTGACACCCTTGTTGGTAAGCGCGAGAATCATAATATCATCGTTGAATAAATCAGGCCGCCCGAATCCCTTCCTGACAACTTTTGCAACAGAACTCAAAAACTCAGCCGGAGTATTTTTATGTATTCTGACAGACATATCTACGGTTGCTTCTGTCAAAGCCATAGCTTCTAGGAGCATATATGAAAGCTCGTTTGTTCCATCGGTTCCGTCACTTTTTAATCCGCCTATTGTCATATTGCAGGATGACTGTGGCTTCCAGTTTTTTATAACAAAGTGGCAAACAATATCCATTGCCTCATCCTTAGTTAAAAAGCCACTTTCAATATCATTTTTCATGTAGGGGTAAAGATACTGATCCAATCTTCCGAAAGAGCACGCATCACCCCTTGAATCCAGCTGATCCATAAGGTGACTTAAATAGAGCAGTTGCAAGGCTTGAAGAAAATTTTCGGGCGCATGCCTTTTAATATGTGCCATATTTTGTGCGCCGTTCAGAAGCCGGTTTTTAATGGTTATATCCTCTGTTTCTTCTGCTTTGTTTTTTAATGCGACCGAATAACGATTACAGTAATCCGCCAAGGCCTCAAGCAGTCTTTTTATTGCCGTCCATTCATTTTTCTTATCCGGGTCATTTTCCCTTTTAATATTATGCGCAAGCTGTGATACAAGCTTATCAATGCCGTTATCTAAAAGTATCTTGTGGTCAGGAAGCGTATGTCCTACAATAAAGCCGTTTGTAAGATTGGCAATGTTATATTTATATATCCATGAATAATTGTCCTTGATTTTATTTTTAATTTTTATGTTTCTGCCCTTCCAGTAATTAATTTCTTCATAAACATCCTCGGGATAAACGCAATTTTCGTTATATCCTTGAACCTCTGGGAAAGCGGCGTTTAATTTCCACAGAGCATCGGGGGACACACCGTTATGAACGGGATATTGCCTGAATACCGGGCCATGAATCCATTCCTCTTCCAGAATAACTGTATCTGTATTTTGCAAGGCTCTTATAACAACCTCCGCCCTTTTTAAGACGGCGGGAAGGTCGGGGAAATTTTTATAAACCATTGTGGCTTGCTTACCACGAACGGAAGGATCAAAATCATCCTCCATTGCAGATGCCCGTTTTTTAAAATTCCGTGTATACTCATTCAACATAATATTATCCCTCTAACCTGTTATTATTGGGCTATAGCCTTCCCGACCTTTAAAACCTCGTTGTCATATGAAGGTTCAACACAGAAGCCGGGGGGAACAACAATAAAATCCTTTTCGTCCCATTTGCCGTTTAGCATGTTATGAAGCAGGGAAGAGTCACCCTCCAAATAGTCATAATTCCACTTCATAAAGTGGGCGCACTCCTTGGTATAGTCAATACACTCCTGCGACTGAAGCTCTTTCCAGTTAACATATGTACAATAAGAGTATTTTGTCATCCAGTCCTGTTCGGTCTGTATTAAATAATCCGCATTTTCCTCACCGTATTTTTCGGTATATTCTCTGTAAATATTGTCATAACGCTCCTTTGAAGGCATGAGCGTATTTTCGATCCAGCCCGGCGTATACCAATAGATTCCGCCGCTGTGGGCGTCAAAGTATTCCCTGTATCTTTCCTTGCTGCCCAGAATAAGAGTGATACAGTCATGCGCCTTCGGAATTACAATCGTATGTCTTTTTGACGAAATCCCCGCCGTACCGTTGCTGCAAAGTCCGTAGCCGATAACAATAGCATCAAAAGGCTTGCTGTTACAGCTGTGTATATCGCTTCCGCAGTCAATCTTATCAATCTCGTCCTGCAATATTTTGCGAAATTTGTCGGGCTCATCGTGAAAGCCCTGCCTGATGTATGTTATATCTATAAAATTAGGGCATTCGGCGCTTAAAAGCGAAAGCTCACGCTGCAACACCTTACATGCAATCAGTTTAAGGTTCATCAAACCACCCCTTACTTTATATTAAACTACAAAAAACATAAAAATACAACTGTTTTTTTCTTGTTTTGTATGGTATAATTTAAGGATGAGAGGAGTGGGGACGGCATGAGGACGATTAATATTGGCGGAAAGAAAATTATATGCGATGATGGGGAAAACCTTTACAAAGCCCTGCTTCGCGGAGGCATAAATTTTAACGCGTCATGCGGAGGTGTCGGAACCTGCGGAAAATGCTATGTTGATATAGACGGCGTGGGAAGGGTTAAAGCCTGCCAATACTCCGTTAAAGAGGATATTGCATTAAGCCTGTCGGTGCAAAAAATCGAGGCCTTGACAAAGGGAATGCTTCGTGATGTAAAGGCCGACAACAAAGCCGCATGTATAGCTGCGGACATTGGTACGACAACCGTTGTCGCATATCTTATAAAAGACGGTAAGATAAAGGATGCAATAAGCTCGGTAAATTCACAAAAACCCTACGGCGACGATGTAATAACGCGTATAAAATACACAATCGACAATGAGGACGGGACGGACAGGCTTCACAGCCTTATTAAAAATCAGATTAAACAAATGGTATCGGAGCTTTCTGAGCGAAACGGGGCTTTGGTAAGCGACATGGCGATTGTCGGCAATACGACAATGCTTCATCTGTTTGCCGGTGTGTCGCCCGCGTCAATGGGCGTTGCTCCCTACACTCCCAAATTTACCGAACTTAAAAAAATCGGTAATGCAACCTTGTTGCCCTCCCTTTCCGCTTATGTGGGCGCAGACACGGTTGCGGCGATTTTAGCGTCAGGTATGCACCTTTCGGACAAAAAATGCCTATTAATAGACATTGGCACAAACGGCGAAATCGCACTGGGTAATCGTGACAAAATCATAACCTGTTCTGCGGCGGCGGGTCCCGCATTTGAGGGGGCGCAGATAAGCTGCGGCACGGGCGGCGTTGCGGGCGCGATTGACAGCGTTAAAATAAACGGAGGAATAACCTATACAACAATAGGAGGTCTTCCTCCCGTCGGAATCTGCGGAAGCGGTATTCTTGACACCGTGGCGCAAATGCTGAAAGCGGGGCATATTGACAGCAGCGGGTATTTTGAGGACGAGATCCTATACATAGCCGACGGGGTCAGCATAACGGCAAACGACATAAGGCAGGTACAGCTTGCGAAGGCGGCGATTGCGGCGGGGATCGGGACGCTTGTTGAGCTTTCAAAAACGGATTTGTCCGAAATCGAAGTCTGCTATCTTGCGGGCGGGTTCGGAAGCTTTTTGAACAAACAAAGCGCATGCGACATAGGTCTGATTCCGAAGGAGCTTTTGGACAGGGTTGTTCCGATAGGCAATGCGGCCGGGATGGGCGCCGTACTGTGGAGTGTTTCCGACGAATGTAAAAAAGAGGTTCAAGGGATTACGGACAAAGCCGAATACTTCGAGCTTTCCGAAAGCAGTATTTTCAACCGTTTGTTTATTGAAAATATGGCTTTTGAATAAAAAAATACAATAAATATTAAAAATGTTCAATAAACTTTTTGTTTAAGGTGTTATTATATATAAAGCGGTGATTTTTATTGGAAGATAATCGTGATAATTTAAGGCTTATGCAGACAATTGAGCGGCAGCTTAAACAGTTCTCGGTCGCGACCGGAGTTAACTGCGTATGCGTACCGAGGGATGACGAGGGTTTTAACTATGAGGAAGGCTGTAAAATCTGCAAAACCATAAATGAAATAACGCAAAAAAAGGTTGACTGTAAAAAGGCGATAACCTACGGTGCATATCAGGCGGAACGCTTCGGCGGGAAATATATCTTTTATTGTCCCATGGGGCTTACATACTTTGCATCGCCCGTTTTTTCTGAGGGGAGCGTTTTTGCCGTGGCGGTTGGCGGGCCTGTTTTGCTTGTCGACAAGAACGAATATGTTTCAGAGGACATAATAAGCAGACTTGGCATAGAGGATTGCTATGAGCACAGAATAAAAAAGGATATCAGGAATGTCCCCAGGGTATCACCCGAAAGGGTAACCGCAATGTCGCAGACATTGTTTTGCGTATGTTCGTTTATAAGCGGTACAAAGCAGCTTCAGTATTTAACCGACGAAGAAACGATCGGCAACGACATGGCGAAATATATAAATTTTATCAGCACCATGGGCGGAAAGCCGTATGAAAGCTCATACCCCATTCAAAAAGAGCGGGAGCTTTTGTCGCTTATATCCGTCGGTGACAGAGAAAAAGCGCAGGAAATTTTAGATGACATATTAAAGCACATTATCGAATACTCAAACCTTGATTTTGAAAATGCCAAGGCGCGTATTTTAGAGCTTGCGGTTTTGCTGTCAAGGGCGGCGCTTGAAGGCGGGGCGGATTTGGAGCAAATTTTCGGTATAAACTATAAATTCTTAAACCGTATAAACCAATTTAAGACGGTTGCCGAGCTTTCGCACTGGCTTTCGGATATAATGGTGCGCTTTACCGACTGTGTGTTTAACATAGTAAATATAAAGCACATGGATACGATTTATAAGGCGGTTGACTATATAAAGCGCAACTATTCAAGGAAAATCACGCTTGAGGAGGTTGCGGGTCATGTGTTTTTAAGCCCGTCGTATTTTTCCAAGGTTTTTAAAGAGGAGCTTAAAATAAGCTTTAACAACTATTTGAACCAGATAAGGATAGAAAACAGCAAAAGGCTTCTTTTAAACGACAATATTGATATGATTAAAGTATCCGAGATGTCCGGCTTTGAGGAACAAAGCTATTATATAAAGGTTTTTAAAAAAATTACAGGCGTAACTCCCGGTCAATACCGGCGAAGGTATGGAAAATAATTTAGGAGGTAAATAAATGAGCATTTTAAGTGAAATTTCGGAAAATCTGCAAAAGGGTAGAGCAAAGAATGTTAAAGAATTGGTCGCCCGGGCGATCGAAGAGAAATACACCGCAAAAGAGATACTTGAAGAAGGTCTGCTTGCGGGTATGAGCATTATCGGCGAAAAGTTTAAGAATAATGAGGTTTTTGTACCTGAGGTTTTGATAGCCGCGCGCGCCATGAATGCTGGTTCCGAAATTCTTAAGCCTCTGCTTGCGGAGGACGGTGTTGAGGCTGTGGGTAAGGTTGTGCTTGGCACGGTAAAGGGCGACCTTCACGACATCGGCAAAAACCTTGTAAGAATGATGATGGAGGGAAAGGGCCTTGAGGTTATAGACCTTGGCGTTGATGTTTCCGCAGAGAAGTTTGTCGAAACGGCGATTGCCGAAAAGGCACAGATTATTGCTTGCTCGGCGCTTTTAACAACCACGATGGGCGAAATCAAAACGGTTGTAGAAGCTGTTGAAAAAGCGGGAATCCGCGACAAAGTAACAATTATGATTGGCGGCGCACCCGTTACGCAGTCTTTTTGCGAAAGCGTTAAAGCCGACATATATACACCGGATGCGGCTACTGCGGCGGAGGCTGCCGTTGCGGCAATTAATTAGGAATGGAGCTTAAAACTTGAATATTCTAAAATGGATTGACGAAATAATAAACGCTACCGTTAAAAAGCCCATGCCTGTATTGTCCTTTCCGGGCGCAAGGCTTTTGGAAATTACGGTTCTTGAAATGATTAAAAGTGCCGACAATCAGGCAAGGTGCATGAAGGCTGTTGCCGATAGGTTTGATACTTTAGCCTCCGTAAGCCTTATGGATTTGTCCGTTGAGGCGGAGGCTTTCGGAAGCGAGGTAAAATTCGGCGAAAATGATGTTCCCACTGTTATCGGCTCAATTGTTGATACAAAAGAGGATGCGGAAAATCTGAAAATTCCGCGCGTAGGCGAGGGACGAACGGGCGTTTGCATAGAGGCTATAAAAAAAGCAAAGGCTTTAATCACCGACCGACCTGTTTTTGCGGGGGTTATAGGGCCCTTTTCCCTTTCGGGAAGGCTTATGGACATGACGGAAATTATGGTTAAAAGCCTGACAGAGCCTGAACTGACCCATGTAGTGCTTTCAAAGGCGACCGAATTTATAACCCGATACGCACTTTCGCTAAAGGCGGCGGGCGCCGACGGACTTATTATCGCAGAGCCTGCGGCGGGACTGCTTTCGCCTGCGATATGCAAGGAGTTTTCAAGCGGTTATGTTAAAAAAATAGTCGATGCGGTTTCGGACTACAGCTTTATTGTCATTTACCACAACTGCGGGAATACCCTTCCTCTGATTGATTCAATATTAAGCATTGGTGCAAAGGCATATCACTTCGGAAATGCGGTTGACATAGAAGAAATTCTTAAAAAAATGCCTAGTGATGTTCCCGTTATGGGGAATTTAAGCCCGTCCGAGCATCTCCTCGGAGGCACTCCCGCAACCGTTGCAAAGGCGACAAAGCAAATGCTTAAAAAGGCGAAGGGATATAAAAATTATATTCCCTCATCGGGCTGTGACATACCGCCGCTTACTCCGTTTGAAAATATCGAAGCGTTTTTTGAAACGGTGAAGAATTGGAAATGGGAATGATATTAGCCTAAAGGAAACAGGCAACAGCAAAAATTCCAGTCTGTTACAATTATGTATTGACAAATTTTCAATGTTAATTTATCATTGTAATATACCTGTTTTACTCATCGGAGGATTTTATTATGAAATTTACCACAAAGGATTTGCTTTTGGTTTCGGTTTTTACCGCGGTGATGGTGATTTTTGCGCAGATATCGATACCCCTGCCCTTTTCGCCTGTGCCGATAACCCTTTCAATTTTTGCGGTGTTTATGTCATCAATGCTGTTGGGCATGGTAAGGGGTACGATTGTTCAGATTGTTTATGTTTTGCTCGGCGCGTGCGGCGCACCTGTTTTTCAGGGTTTTGTCGGCGGACCCGCAAAGCTTTTCGGTCCCACGGGGGGATATATAATTTCATATATTTTTATGGCACTTGTTATGGGTGCGTTAGTGGAGAGTTTTAAGCTTAAAGGCCGTTTTGCGATGGGCGGCGTTATGCTTATCGGACTTGCTGTATGCTACGGTTTCGGGACCGCATGGCTTTGCAAACTGACGGGTATGAATCTTTCAAAGGCTCTTACGCTTGCGGTTATACCCTTTGTGCCGCTTGACCTTGTTAAAATTGCCGTAACCGCTGTCGTTGCTTATGACCTTAAAGCAAGGCTTCTCAAGGCAAATCTTTTGCCACAGGAATAGGTGATGAATATGTATTACGATGATGTCCAAATACGCCTGATAATTTTATACGCGCTTTCAAAACTTAAAATATCCGCGTCGGAGGATAGGCTTCAGGAGCTTTTGGTATGGAGCAATATTTTAGATTACTTTACCATGATGGATTTTCTGCTTGATATGCAAAACCTCGGTATGATTACCACGGTTTTGATTGAGGATAAGACCTGTTATGACATAACCGTCAAGGGAAGCGAAACGGTAACCATGTTTGAGGATAAAATACCGATGAGCATAAGAGAGCGTATTTATGACGGAGCTATGCAGATTCTTGACAACATATCAAGGGGAAGAGAGATTGTTACCGACATAGTGCCGATTGACATGAAAAAATATCTTGCAAAATGCGGAATATACGAGAGAGGGACGCCGCTTCTTGAGATTAATCTTTTCGCGGGGAGCAGGAAGTCGGCGCAGGAGATACAAGAGCGCTTCAAAAAAGGTGCGGGAGAACTGTATAGAATTATACTCGAAAAAATCGTTGAATAAAACGATTGCAATCGGGTATTTTTTTTGATATAATACTTTGAATATGAAGTGGAGGGATACCTTATGCAGTTTAAGGATAAGTTTCTAAAAGAAGCGCTTACATTTGATGATGTACTGCTCGTACCTCAGAAATCTGATGTACTGCCGAACGAGATTGACCTTACGACCAGCCTTACAAAAAAGATAAGGCTTAATATTCCTATTATGAGCGCCGCCATGGACACCGTTACGGAGTCGCGCCTTGCGATAGCGGTTGCCCGTGAGGGCGGAGTGGGAATAATCCATAAAAATATGACCATAGAGCAACAGGCAATCGAGGTTGACAAGGTAAAAAGATCGGAGCACGGGGTAATTGTTGACCCGTTTTCCCTGTCGCCCGTTCATACCCTTGCCGACGCCGATGCGCTTATGGGTAAGTATAAAATAAGCGGAGTGCCGATTACCGAAAACGGAAAACTTGTAGGCATACTTACAAACCGTGACCTTCGCTTTGAAAAGGATTTCACGCGAAAGATATCCGAGGTTATGACAAGCGAGTCGCTTGTCACCGCTCCGGAGGGGACGACCCTTGCACAGGCCGAGGAGATTCTTCAAAAGCACAAAATCGAAAAGCTTCCCATTGTCGACAAGGACGGAATGTTAAAGGGGCTTATCACAATAAAGGATATCGAAAAATCCGTCCGTTTCCCGAACTCTGCCCGTGACAAAAGCGGAAGACTTTTGGCGGGTGCGGCGGTAGGCGTTACCAAGGACCTTTTTGACAGGGCGGCGGCGCTTGTGGATTCAAAGGTTGATGTTTTGGTTTTGGATTCCGCCCACGGCCATTCGGAGAACATAATAAAAACGGTAACTTTGCTTAAAAACCGTTTCCCCGACACCGAAATCGTAGCGGGGAATATCGCAACCGCCGAGGCGGCAAGGGATCTTATAAAAGCGGGCGCGGACTGCATAAAGGTCGGAATGGGCCCCGGCTCTATTTGCACAACCCGTGTTATTGCGGGCATAGGGGTGCCTCAGATTACCGCCATATACGAGGCCGCGTGCGTCGCCAAGGAGTATGGTATTCCCGTTATCGCTGACGGAGGCATAAAGTATTCGGGCGATATTGTAAAGGCAATAGCCGCAGGTGCGGATGTCGTTATGATCGGCGGACTGTTTGCGGGCTGTGAGGAATCCCCCGGCGACAGCGAGATATATCAGGGAAGACAGTTCAAGGTGTACAGGGGAATGGGCTCGCTCGGCGCAATGTCGGAGGGGAGCAGGGACAGGTATTTCCAGACAGATACAAAAAAACTCGTTCCCGAAGGTGTTGAGGGAAGGGTTCCCTATAAGGGCGCGGTTTCCGAAACGATATATCAGCTTTTGGGCGGTCTCCGTTCCGGCATGGGCTATTGCGGAACTCCTGACATCAAGTCGCTTAAAGAGAACGGAAAATTCGTAAAGATTACAGGAGCGGGGCTTAAAGAAAGCCACCCGCATGACATATATATTACCAAGGAAGCGCCGAACTATTCGATAAATCCATGATTGAACGGCTTAAAAACAGGGTTTTTCTTGCCCCTATGGCGGGCGTTGCCGACAGGGCATATCGTGAAATAGCCGCCGAATTCGGCGCAGGGCTCGTCTTTACCGAAATGGTTAGCGCAAAAGGGCTTTACTACAACGATAAAAAGACCGAGGCACTTTTAACGGCGGGGGACTGCTCCTGCCCAGTAAGCGCACAGATTTTCGGGCATGAGCCTGAGATAATTGCGAAGGTTATATCCCGAGTTAAGAATTACGGGGCAACCTTTGCGGACATAAACGCGGGCTGTCCCACCCCGAAAATAGTGTCAAACGGCGACGGCGCGGCGCTTATGAAAAATCCTGAGCTTTTCGGTGAGATTGTAAAAAGCGCGGTAAAAAACGCCGGGTGTGAGGTTTCAGTCAAAATCAGAAAAGGCTGGAACGATGAGAGCGTTAACGCCGTAGAAATCGCTAAAATCGCAGAGAAAAACGGCGCGGCGATGATAACGGTCCATGGTCGGACTGTTGCTCAGCAATACAGCGGAAAAGCCGACTGGGATATTATAAAAAAAGTTGTGGAGGGCGTAAATATCCCCGTTGTGGGAAACGGCGATATCTTTTGCGCCGACGATGCCGTTAGGATGATTGAAAAAACAGGCTGTGCGGCGGTAATGCTCGGTCGAGGAACACTCGGCAATCCGTGGCTTATCCGTGATACGGTGTGCGCCCTCGGGGGAGAAAAGATCCCTCCTCCGGCCTCATTTGACGAAAAAATATCCCTTGCCCTTCGTCACATAGGGCTTATCATAAAATACAAGGGTGAGTATGTGGGAGTAAGAGAGGCGCGCAAGCATGCGATGTGGTATGTAAAAGGAGTAAGAGGAAGCTCGGCTGTTAAAAACCTGCTTTCAAAGGCCCAAAGCTTTGACGAGATGAAAAATATTTTAACCTCACTTTAAGAGCTTGTACGGTGGATAAAAACGGAGCGGACGAAGGCTTTTCTACCGCTCCGAATGGGTTTTTATAGGTTCGTCTTTAAAAATATAATCATCTAAATCCTGATTTTGCTCTTTTTCGGGATTTTTGACAATCGTCTCAAATTTTTGTTTGTCTTCTAAAATAAAAATTGTAATCACCCTCTTTTTAGATTATTATATGTACCTTATTATAAGATTATATTAAACGGCGGTTAAATTTGTGAAGACGGAAGGGAAGGTGAACGCACAAGGGGCGGGTATAGCTTGCCTTTATGCGAATTATGGTCAGTGCATATTGTTTAGGGTATCAGAATTGGACTGTAATACCTCACCAAATGGAAGAGGATTTTAAGGAAATGAAGGATATGGGCTTCGATACGGTTTGCCTTAGCTTTTCCGAAAGCGAAATGCAGTACGCCAGGCGAACATTCGAAATTCAGGTTAATCTGGCGCATAGGGCGGGGCTTAAGGTTTTCGTCGTTCCGAGCAGGATTGGCGGAAGATTTGCGGGTGCTCCCCTAATGCCGAGTGTCTGGCTTGCGAGGAATCCGCAATTTGCCGTGCAGGATAAGTGGATGCCGGTTGCGTGCTTGGAGTCGGACGAGGTTAGGGAATGGTTTAAATCCTTTATGAAAACCCTCCTTACCGATTATGATCTGGACGGTATTGTGTGGGATGAGCCAAAAGGCATCGGTGTAATAAGTCATCACCCCGCAACGATTGAAAAAATTGGCCCCAACCCGACAAAAGAGGATATGATGCTTGGGTTTGTCGATTTTTTTGAGGATTTGACGGGCTATTGCAAAGACTTAAAGCCGACTATAATCCAAACGCTGTTTTCTCAAAAGCAGTGCAGTGAGTTTTTTACGCAGAATATATCAAAAACAAGCTATATAGAGTATTTCGGGTATGACGGAAATCTGTGTGCCCAGCAGTATTTCAAAGAGGAAATAAA
This sequence comes from Firmicutes bacterium ADurb.Bin193, assembly GCA_002070105.1. Lineage (GTDB taxonomy): Bacteria > Bacillota > Clostridia > Monoglobales > Firm-18 > MWCQ01. Next base: position 130,755 of record MWCQ01000005.1, read on the forward strand.
AAATGTAAAGTACCGAATTGAATCGGTGTGGGACAGAACGGTTAAGGAGTGTGCCGCCGCAGACAAAAAAACCTTTGCGCTGGTTGAAAATATGCTTATGCCGAAGCAGGAAATCCCCGTTTTTAAGGAAAACTTTGAAAACTACTTACAGAATTATCGACCCGACCATCTTTCGGTTTACTACTATGCGCATAATGTCGAGGACCCCGAAGCGCTTCACAAGGTAATAAAGGAAATCATGAAGAAATACCTCTGATACCGATTTACAATTTCACAACAAAAAAGGGTCGTATCACTAAATATGGTGATACGACCGTTTATTAAATATTATTTTGCTCTTGCTTCCTGAATCATCATATCTTTAACTTTCATAAGCCTAATGGTTGAGCTTCTCTCGTTTTCGTCAAGCTTCATTTTTATAAACTTTATTTTATCCTCAAACTGCGGAATCATAACATATTCAAGGGCGTTTACCCTTCGGCGCGTTTTTTCGATTTCCACCGCAAGAAGCTGTGCGCTTTTTTCCTTTTCTGCAAGCCTTAAAAGGTCGGGAAGAAGCCCACTAAGCCGATTGACCGAGGTATCAAGCTCCTGCGATGTGCCGTAAAAACCGTAGGAGTAAAGGTCGGACTTATTTTCATCCGTTTCAAAAACCGGCACATTAACCGACATAATATTTTTCGTTTTTATATCGACCTCTGCGCGATACTTGGGAAACATAAGGCTTTGCTCCAAAACCTGCCTTGACATAATCGCACTCGCTATAAGAAAGTTATCGTAAACCTCCCCAAGGCGTGATTCAACGCTTTCGCGAAGGGCCTTGTTTTCGCGTACAACCTCAAGAAACTGTTTCATAAGCTCATCGCGCTTGTCTTTTAAGAGCTTGTGTCCCCGCCTTGCGGTTACAAGCCTTTTTTTAAGCCTCGTAAGCTCCATGCGTGTCGGGTTGACATTCGCAATTGCCATATTTTCACCCACTCTACTTTAGGTATTTCTCGATAAATTCCTCTCGAATACGCTTTAATTCCGTCTTCGGCAGTATTTTAAGAAACTTCCAGCCGAGGTCAAGAGTCTCCTCAATCGAACGGCTTGTCTCAAAGCCCTGTGCAACATACTGCTTTTCAAACTCATCCGCAAATTTCGCATAGAGCTTATCCGTCTCGGTAAGAGCCGCCTCGCCCAGTATAACCATAAGCTCCTTTGCTTCCTTACCGCGGGAGTATGCGGCAAAAAGCTGATTCATCGTATCCGCGTGGTCCTCACGGGTTTTGTCCGCACCGACGCCCTTGTCCTTAAGTCGTGAAAGTGACGGAAGGACATCAATGGGTGGCATTATGTTTTTACGGTAAAGCTCACGACTTAAAATTATCTGACCCTCCGTAATATAGCCCGTAAGATCGGGAATCGGGTGGGTTTTATCGTCCTCAGGCATGGAAAGAATGGGAATAAGCGTGATTGAGCCGTCAATGCCGATTTTTCTGCCCGCCCTTTCATACATTGTTGCAAGGTCGGTATACAGATAGCCGGGATAACCCCTTCGCCCCGGAACCTCTTTTTTTGCCGCCGAAACCTCACGAAGAGCCTCCGCGTAGTTTGTGATGTCGGTTATAATAACCAAAACATGCATTCCGCAGTCAAACGCAAGATACTCCGCCGCGGTAAGAGCCATACGCGGTGTTGCAATACGCTCAATAGCGGGGTCATTCGCAAGATTTACAAAGGTTACCGTTCTGTCGATTGCGCCCGTACGGCTGAAATCGCTTATAAAATAGTTTGCTTCCTCAAAGGTAATACCGACCGCGGCGAAAACAACGGCAAATTTCTCGTCCTTGCCTCTGACCTTAGCCTGCCTCGCTATCTGGGCGGCGAGGTTTGAGTGGGGAAGACCCGAGCCGGAAAATATGGGGAGCTTTTGCCCCCTTACAAGGGTGTTAAGCCCGTCTATTGCGCTTATGCCCGTCTGTATAAATTCCGATGGATAGTCTCGCGCCGCGGGATTTATCGGTGTTCCGTTTATATCAAGTCTTTTGTCGGGTATAATTGCGGGGCCGCCGTCCTTAGGATTGCCCATCCCGTCAAATATACGCCCCAGCATATCCTTTGACACAGCAAGCTCTATCCCCCTGCCCAAAAACCTTACCTTGCTTTGCGCAAGATTAAGCCCCGCGCTGTTTTCAAAAAGCTGAACAACGGCATTTGTCCCGTCGATTTCGAGAACCCTGCAACGCCTCGTTTCGCCGTTTGAAAGCTCTATCTCGCCAAGCTCCTGATAGGTTACCCCTTCAACATCCTTAACGAGCATAAGGGGGCCCGCAACCTCTGAAATTGTTCTGTATTCCTTTATAACATTCACTGTGCGTACCTCCCCATAAGGTTGTCCGTTTCCTTTATCAGGGCTTCCTCAGTCTGCGTAAAGACGGAATCAACCTCGCTTTCGGGCGTGTATTTTGCCCTGCCTATGCGCTCCAAAACATTCATTGAAGAAATCGCCTCGATTGTCGCGCCGTTTTTAACCGCCTGCTTTGATTTTTCAAAGAACATTATAATAAGCTTTAATAGTCGATACTGCTTTTTAAGCGAGGTGTATGTGTCTGTTTCGTGGAAGGCGTTTTGGTGAAGGTAATCCTCACGGATGCTTCTTGCGGCCTCAAGCGTAACCCTGTCCTCGGCAGACAGCGCATCAACACCGACAAGCTGAACAATCTCGTTAAGCTCCGCCTCCTCCGAAAGAATCCGCATTGCCTCTGCGCGGAGCGTGTTCCACTCCGGGGAAACATATTCGCCGAACCAATCCTCAAGCGCATCAAGGTAAAGCGAGTATGAGGTCATCCAGTTTATAGCGGGGAAGTGCCGCCTGTATGCAAGGGAAGCGTCAAGCCCCCAAAAAACCTTAACAATTCTAAGCGTCGCCTGCGAAACGGGCTCGGATATGTCACCGCCCGGAGGCGATACCGCGCCGATTGCGGTAAGCGCGCCCTCACGGGGAGTTGTACCGCATGACAAAACCCGCCCCGCTCTTTCGTAGAACTGCGCGAGGCGGGAGCCGAGATATGCCGGATAACCCTCCTCGCCCGGCATTTCCTCAAGCCTGCCGCTCATTTCACGGAGCGCCTCCGCCCAGCGTGAGGTAGAGTCCGCCATAAGCGCAACGGAATATCCCATATCCCTAAAATACTCAGCAATGGTAATTCCCGTGTAAATGCTTGCCTCACGCGCTGCAACGGGCATATCGGAAGTGTTTGCGATCAAAACCGTACGCTTCATAAGCGACTGCCCCGTTTTCGGGTCCTTAAGTTCGGGAAATTCCATTAAAACATCGGTCATCTCATTCCCGCGCTCGCCGCAGCCGATGTATACAACAATATCCGCATCCGCCCACTTGGCAAGCTGATGCTGAACAACGGTCTTGCCGCTTCCGAAGGGACCGGGGACCGCCGCAACTCCGCCCTTTGCAATGGGGAACATTGTATCGATAACTCTTTGCCCCGTAATAAGAGGCATTTCAGGGGGCAGCTTCTGACTGTAAGGTCTTCCCACACGGACAGGCCATTTTTGCATCATTGTAAGGCTGACGACTTCACCGTTGTCCCTTTGAACGGTTGCAACAACCTCTTCAACCGTAAAACTTCCGCTTTTTATATCGGTGATTTTTCCCGAAATATTATTCGGAACCATTATTTTATGGACAACAAGCGCTGTTTCGTTTACCTCGCCGATTATATCGCCGCCGACAACGCTGTCGCCGACCTTAGCCGTGGGGGTAAAGTCCCATTTTACGCTTCTGTCAAGGGCGCTGACCTCAATACCTCTCGTTATGTTAGAGCCGACCTTATCACGCATTTTCGCAAGAGGGCGCTGTATTCCGTCAAATATTTTTTCGATAAGACCGGGCCCAAGCTCAACGGAAAGAGGATAACCCGTCGTCATAACGGGCTCACCGGGGCCGAGGCCCGCCGTCTCCTCATATACCTGAATGGAAGCCTTATCGTCACGCATTTCGATAACTTCGCCGATAAGGTTTTGATTGCTGACGCGCACAACATCAAACATGTTTGCATCGTTCATACCCTCCGCCACAACAAGAGGACCCGAAACCTTAACAATTGTACCCAATAAAAACACCTGCCTTATTTATTCGTCTTTAAACAAAATATCCGCGCCGACCGCCCGTTCAACCGACTTTATTATCGCACGCATTCCCATACCGTCCGAGCCGCGATTATTCGGAATAACAATTATTGCGGGGGTCGGGCTTTCCTTATACATTTCGATTTCGGATTCAAGCATTTTTGCTATCTGCTCTGTTACATAGATAATCGCATAATTTTTAGAGGCAAAGTTCTCAAGCGCAAGCCTTGCCTCCTCATATTCCGTCGTATCCGAAACATCGAAGCCGACTGCCTTAAAACAAAGCACGCTTTCCCTGTCGCCGATTATTCCGATTCGATACATGTAATCTTACCCCCTAAGTCTGCTTCGGATTGCTTCCTCGCTTATGCCCGCATTTTTGCAGATCAGAATAATGCGCACATTGCGGATTTCATTTTCCTTCATCCAAAAATACGCCGCCAACGGCGCAATGCCAAACGCCCCGAAGCGCGTTGCCTTAACCTCTTCCATAAACATATTGTCAAGAGAAAGCTCCAAATTTTCATCCTGCGAGAACACTTTGCGATAGGGCGTATGCTCAAAAACACCTGCGTCCTGATTGTCGGGCGCATTGAAGTTTTCTATATAAAACTCACGGGGAATGTTTCCGCCCGCGGCCGTAACCTTCTCGATAAAGCCGACAGACTTACCCATTTTGCGAACTCGTATAAATGTCTTTATGTTGTGAATATCAATCTGCATTTTGATAAGGACCGGTATTTTTTCCTCCGGTAACTCTTTCACATACTCATTTATCTCATGAAAAAGCGCCCCGTCAAAAATAATATCGACCGCCTGTGCGTCCGAAATCCTTGCGTATTGTTCATACGCAAGGGCAATGGCGGATTTAATATCCTCGCTTAAAAGGCGGTAATCACGGTTTATTACCGCATTTTTGATTATATCCGCACCGATGTTACCCAGATTCATGATAAGATTATCGCCGTTTTGCTTTGTAAGCTCCGATTTTATTAAAACCTTAAGGTTGTGGTAGTCATATTTAACGCGCTGGGTTTTCAAAAACTCTCCGCCGCCGAGGCTTTCGATTAACGAAAACAAACCCTCAAGCTCGCTTTGCAGCATTTCCTCAAAATTTCCGCCCTTCCAGCCGATGGTTTGAAGGTGCTTTGCCGCCTCGTCGGCGCTTGCCGCGGACAAAAGCTTTTCCAGCCCATTAGCTTCGAGAAGATTGTTTTCAAGCGCGCGAAGGCGGGCTACGGCATAGGTATAGTCAAGCTCTTTATATTTTGTTTTCGCCATTTGACAAGCCCCCCAATCAGCCGAAAAGTATTGAAACAAGCTTACCTTCCAATCTTTCCTTAGCGTTTTTCAAAAGCGCCTCAAACGAAAAGTTATACTCAATCCTGCCGTTTTTAACGATAAATCCTCCGCCCGTGCCTGCTTTTTTGTCGCGGGGAAGAGGGATAATCTCACCTTCAACCCCTTTTGACATATCCCTAATGAGCGCATCGTATTCGCTGTCGTCAAGGGAGGCAAGGTGCGCCGCCGCTTTAGCAAAAGCATCGTCGATAATCTCCTGCTTTGCGGCAAGGTATGCCTTTTTAGCCTCAAGCTGCGCCGCGGCAACAATGCGCTCTGCTTTTAAAGCCGCATTTTGCTCGGTTTGCTTTAAAATATTTTCGCGCCTTAGTGCCATATCTGCGGCATTTGCCGCTTCAATCTCCTTTGCGCGGTTTTTTGCCGCGGTTAATATATGCTCGGCGTTTTGCCTCGCATCATCGAGTATCTTTTGCGTTATGCCCTCAAGACCAGTCATTACAACCATCCCTTTCGAAAATCATCCGACTACGGTTAAACCGTTAATTATAAGCAATGATGCCAAAAGGGCAAGAATTGCAAATGTTTCGACCATTGCCGCAAAGGTAATACCCTTTGCAAGTTCCTCGGGCTTTTTGGCTATAATCCCGATTGCCGATGCCGAAACCCTGCCTTGTGCTATTGCCGAAAAATAACCGACCACCGCAATCGGAAGTGCCGCGCCCAAAAGCGCCGCGCCCTCCAAGGACGATACGGCTATATTTCCTGAAAGCAAACCTATTTTATTAAGTATCATAAACGCAATTAACAGACCGTAAATGCCCTGTGTTCCCGGGAGCGCCTGAAGAATAAGTGCCTGTCCGAAACGATCGGGCTCCTCCGATATAAGCCCCGATGCCGCTTCGCCCGCTATGCCTACGCCCTTTGCGCTGCCCATGCCCGCAAAAACAACAGCTATCGACGCTCCAAGCACAGCCAAAAATGTTCCGTTTGTTATGATTTCCGTAAATGTCATTGATTGTTCCCTCCTAATTGTAATGGTTTAATTCTTAAGTATTTCACTTTAGCCCTGATCGGTGCAAACGCCTTTCCGCCGCCCTCGTAAAACTTGCCGAAAAACTCAACATACTGAAGCCTTGACGAATGGACATACGCCCCGAGCGTGTTGATTGCCATGTTAAAGATGTGTCCGCCTGTCAGTATTACAAACATTATTATCGTTGAAACTATCGAGCCGAAGCCGCCCGGTAAAACCGCAACCTGATTGATAACCTGTGCAATAACGCCCGTTGCAAGCCCAAGCGCCAAAAGGCGCGAATAGCTTAGTACATCGCTCATAAAGCCCGTTATGTTGTAAAGGCTTAGCGCTCCCGACAGGAATTTTTTAACGATGTGCTTTTCGCTTCTGCCCTGCGTAAGAATTAAGCCGATACCGCCCGCCGCCGCTATATACTTTCCCATGTATGATAAGTCGCCGCCGAAAAACATAATGACAAGCCCCGCAAACACCACATACCAAAAGCCTATATCGAATACAGCGTCAAGCCACTTGCCGTTCCGTATAAGGATATATGCGTTCATTGCCATTCCGACTATAAGCTGAAATGCGCCGAATATAAATGCCCATATCATAAGCTTCATCGGGTCACCCGCGGGATTAAACCAAAGAGGTGCAATTTCTCTGCCGAACACTACCAGGGAAAGGTCGCCGAACCACCCGCCGAATGCCGCGCCCCATATTACCGTGGATATCCCGCAGAAAAAGAGCATTTTAAGCATTTTGTCGAGTATCGAGCCCTTTTCCGTTTTCAGCTTCCACACAGCAAATCCGCAAAGCAGCGAAAGAAGAGCTCCATAGCCTCCGTCGCTGAGCATAATCCCGAAGAAAAACCAGTAAAACGGCGCCATAACAAAGTTCGGGTCAACCCCTGAGGAGGAGGGAAGGCTGTACATATCTGTTATTATTTCAAACGGATATATAAAGCGATTGTTCTTTAATAAAACAGGTGTTTCCTCACCAGCTTCGGGCTGTGTAATATCGACGAATACCGTAAAGTCGCCCTCTATCTCCTTTTTGACTTTTTGCGCAACATCCGCCGGAGTCCACCCTCCCACAACAAATGCCTTGTCGGTTTTTAAGAAGTTTTCCCTGACGACCCGCCGCTCACGCATATTGAATATATAGTCGTAAAGCCCCTCAATCTCATAAAGGTCGTTATACCGCTGTTCGCTTTGCTCCGAAATATCCGCAATATCCTGCCTGATTTGGGAAATCCTATTGTCAAGATTTTTAATGTTTTCGGCAACCAATCCCGATATTTCACCGAAGTTTGCCCTTGTAAAGCCTACAAGTCTAAGCTGTTCGTTTACTTTGTCCGAAACGCTTTTGTGGAAAATAAGACTAACATAGCTTTGGTTGGAGTCGGACGCTATAATATTGATAAATACACAGCCTATCTCGTCCAACGCCTTTAAAAATAAGTCGATATCGGCGCTTGGCGGAACCGTTCCGTTTATTATTTCGGTTGATGCGGTGCCCTTTAGCTCGACGGGAAGCTCAAGCTTTTTCCACAGAATAAGCGCATCGTGGTCGTTTATCAGGCTCCCGAGCTCGCTTTTTTTGGCCGCAAGGGTTTTTTGAAGTCTGTTTGCCTCGAAAACCTTTTCCCACACGCCCTTGTATGTTTCGGGATTTACAAAGCTGTCAAAAGTTATTTCTCTTTTTGAAGGTTTTGCTTTTCCCTTGGGGGCGTGTTGCGTTAAAAAGTCAATAGATGACTGAATTTTGCGAAGCTCCTCATCAATCTGAGCGATTCGCTTTGCGGCATTGTCAAACTGTGACATCTGCAAAATCTGCTCGCGCTGCTCATCCGTCATGGATATTTCGCAAAGCTGAACAACGCCGAGCTTCATAAGGCGCCTCACAATGGCGGAACGCTCATCCATAAGCCCCACAATAGAAAGCTTACTCATTTTGACAATCATTTTTTCAGCCCCTTATTTCTTTTATCACAAAGGCTACCGCTTTTGCCATGTTTTTTTCGGATTCCTCTTTAAGTTTTAAACACTCGTTTTTACTGCTTTTCAAAATCTCATCGGCTTCTTTTAGCGCCATATCCTGCGCCTTTTCTATTATTTCGGCCGCCTCAAGCTCCGACTTTTTAATTGAATCGGAAAGCTCCGCCTTTGCACTGTCCTGCGCCTTTGCAATAATGTCCTGCGCCTTTAGCTGTGCTTCCTTAATAATATCCTCCGCCTGCTTTTCGGCCTTTTTAATGCTTGCGATAACCTCTAAGCTCACTTGCGCCACTCCCTTTCATGCCTCGAAATTTGCCAATGGGTATGAATCCGATAGATATTGAATTATTACGGTTTATAAAGACAACTATAATACAAAAAGTAAATTTTTGAATAATACCGAAACATCCAATACATTATACCTCAATAACATACTTTTTACAAGAATTTTAATAAGAATTTTCATTAAAAACGCGATGGGTTGTAATATTCCTTTTTATTGAAATAAAACAGTGAGTGTGATAAAATACCCTCGCGGGAAAAACAAAATATGATAAGAATTATGCGCTACTGTGCATTTTGGAGGAATTATTATGCGTAAATTGATTTGTGCCGTTTTTATGTCGGTTTGTATACTGACCGTGACAACTCCCCCCGTTTTTGCACTGCAAAACGATAGTATTTCGGAATATCTTTCGGGTTCTGTTTCGAAAATTGTAAAGCAGGGTAAGGTTAAGGGTGTTGTAGTATCTGTTGTCCGAAGCGGAGAGACTCGGCTTTGCGAAGGCTTCGGCTTTGCGGATGAATGGCAGGGGATAAAAGCCGACGGCGAAAAAACAGCCTTTCGTATCGGTTCGGTTTCCAAAACCTTTGTTGCCGTAGCGGCGCAAATCCTGAATGAAAGCGGAAGCCTTGATATGGATAAACCGATAAGCGAGTATCTTGAAACCGACTTTCCGAAGACAAAATACCCGATTACCATGCGCCAGCTTCTTACGCACAGCGCAGGCTTTGAGGATATGATTTCTGGTAATGCCGTTAAAAATGTAAGCGAAACCGAACCGCTTTCGCAAAGTATTCGCAAATACCTTCCGGCGCAGGTTTTCAAGCCCGGCGAGGTTATTTCCTATTCAAACTACGGGATTGCGCTTGCCGCCTATGTGGTTGAGCGTATTGCAAAGCAGGATTTTTCGCAGTTTTGCGCAGAGAAAATTTTTATACCGCTTAATATGAAGAAAACGACATTTTCACACATGCACGATATTGTTTATGTTTCAAAGCCCTATCTGCCAAACGGGAAGGAAACGCAAGAGCCGTTTATAAACATCTACCCCGAAGGCTCTGCAGTATCCACCGCCGCCGACATGGCAAGATATATGCAATGGCTTTTGACAAGGGATGATGAGCGGGTTTTATCTGCCCGGTCAAAGGATGAATTGTTTAAAAAACAGTTTTCAATGGCGGACGAAATGGAGGGCATGGGTTATGTGTGGAACAGGAAAACCCGAAACGGCAAGTATTATTACGATAAAAAGGGGGAAACACCAAACTTTTTTACCCGAATTGCCTTGTATCCCGAAGAGGAGGCAGGGGTATTTATCTCGTTTAACACCTATTATCCGGAAAAAGAGATAGATGCCCTGTTGCATAAGGTAACGGATATACTGTATGGCGAGCAGTTGCAAAGTGATACGGGAGAGGCAAGCGCAACAATAAATATCGGCGGAATCTATACGACAAATTGGTCAAGCTTTGTGACGCCCGAAAAAATATTAAGGTATATAACTCCTGGGAAGGTTATAAAAATAAAAGGCTCACTGTCGGAAGGTTTTTCAATAAACGGCGAAAGACTGGTTTTGACAGGTAAAGACCTTTATTTAACGCCCTTCGGGAAATTAAAATTTATGAATAAAGAAGGTAAAATCATAATCGCGACCGAAACAGCCATGAGCTATTCAAAAATTCCTTTTTGGCAGAGTACGGGTATACAGGTAATCTTGTCCTTTATATTCCCGATAACGGCTTTGGCGTATATTGTATGGAGCATCATTTTGCTTATCCGAAAGAAAAGGAAGATATTTCGGGCTATTCCTTTTATCTGCGAGGTAGCTGCGCTTGCCGCTTTTTGCTTGCTTTGCGTATTTTTGTATAAGGGAATAGAGAGGTTTAATATTCTGTCCTTTGCCCTTCCCCTTGCGATATGCGGGTGGGTCATTGTTGCCGCTAATGCAGCGGGGCTTGTGCACACAATCCGACTGAAGCCGAATCACAGCGCCGAAAAATATGTTTTGGGCTTTTTATACCTTGTCGGCATAGTATTTTGTCTATGGCTTTACTGGCTGAATATTATTTAGATTACCGAAAGCATTTATAAAAAGGATGCGGTCGGATTTAGGGCTTAAAATTCGCCCACAGAATATACTGTGAGCGAGTTTGCCTGCCGATGCTATCGGCTGGAGCTGGTAATGGGACTCGAACCCGCGACCTGCTCATTACGAATGAGCTGCTCTACCGACTGAGCTATACCAGCATATTCTTTTGTGTCTGCCTTTGCAAAAGTGTGCTTAACGGGACAATCTATATTATAAATTGTTTTGGCTTTTATGTCAACAAAATTTTCGCCCCCGACAAAGAATATTTTGTCGGGGGCAATTGACTTAATATGTCATAAAAATACAATGCCTGATTACATTTTTTCTATGCCGTAATCATCGTGCCGATACCTGTATCGGTGAAAATTTCAAGCAGTATGCAGTGCGGAATACGCCCGTCGATAATATGAACACGCTTTACGCCCGCATCAATCGCATCGATACAGCTTAAGGTTTTCGGTATCATTCCGCCGTTTATCTTACCCTCGTCAATCATTTTAAATATTTCCTTTTGCGAAATCTCGTAAATAATTTCGTCGCTGTCCTCACTCTTTTTTATACCCTTAACATCCGTCAGAAGCATTAGCTTTTCCGCCTTCAACGCCGCTGCAATCGCACCCGCAACAGTATCGGCGTTTATGTTATAACTTTCGCCGTCTTTTCCTATACCTATGGGCGCAACCACAGGTATATAACGGTCGTTTGCAAGCATCGAAAGCGCATGCGCGTTAATATTTGTAATCTTTCCGACATACCCTATATCAACGGGCTTGCCGTCCACCTTCGGCATAAACTTTTCACACTCGATCAGCTTCCCGTCAATGCCGCAGAGACCTATCGCATTACCCCCCCTTACATTAAGCGAGGCAACAATTTCCTTGTTTGTTTTCCCCGCAAGAACCATCTGGGCAACATGTATAGTCTTATCGTCGGTAACACGAAGACCGTTGACAAATTCGCTTTTAATATTGTATAGGCTCAAAGCCTCGGTTATATCTGGCCCTCCGCCGTGGACGACAACAGGGTTTACGCCTACATATTTAAGAAGGGTTATGTCCTCCATAACCTTTTGCTTAAGCTCCTCGCTTATCATCGCGTTACCGCCGTACTTTATAACCACCGTTTTCCCCGAAAGCTTCTGAATATAGGGAAGTGCCTCTATCAGTATATTCGCCTTGTTAATATATTTTTGCATAATCAATCTCCTTTTCCGTGGGGCGTATCCCCTTTATTATTTACAGATAAAATGCGGCATTGTCGATACCCATGCTTTCGGGAAGCCCGAACATAATGTTCATATTCTGAACCGCCTGTCCCGCCGCACCCTTAACGATATTATCTATGCACGAAACCACGACCACACGCCCAAGCCTGCGGTCAACGCAAAGGCCTATGTCAACAAAGTTTGAGCCCGCAACATTTTTTACTTCGGGCAAAACGCCCTTGTCGCAAATCCTTACAAAATACTCTCCCTTGTAATAATCCTTAAAAACATCAATAATTTCCCCATCCGTATATTCTCCGTTAAGGTTTGCGTAACAGGTGGAAAGTATTCCTCTTTTAATAGGTATAAGATGGGGCGTAAAACTGAGCGTAATCTCCTCTTTTGCTATAAGCGAAAGCTCTTGCTCAATCTCGCTCGTGTGCCTGTGGGTTGCGATTTTATAAGCCTTCATGTTGCCGTCACATTCACAGAAGCTGTAATCGGTCGATGAGCTTCGTCCCGCGCCCGTAACGCCGGACTTTGCATCTATGATTATATTGTCGGTGTGAATAATCTCTTTATCAACAAGCGGCGCAAGCGCCAAAATGGAGCAGGTAGTATAACAGCCGGGGTTTCCGACAAGAGAGGCTTTTGCTATTTCATCCCTGTGAAGCTCACAAAGCCCGTAAACCGACTTTTCCAAAAGCTCCGGCGCACTGTGGGGCTCGCCGTACCACTTTTCATAAACCTCCCTGCTTTTATACCGGAAATCGCCGCTGAAATCAATTATTTTAACCTTTTTATCTGCAAGCAGGGGTATAACCTCTTTTGAAGCCCCGTGAGGAAGCGCAGTAAAAACGATGTCGCTGTCGTTCGCTGCGGCAACAGGGTCAAGCTCGCAAAGCTCAAGTGAAACCACATTCTTAAAATTCGGGTACACTTCGGAAAGAGCCTTCCCCGCATAACTCCTTGAAGCAAGATGCGAAAAAGATACAGCTGGATGCTTCGAAAGAATCCGCACAAGCTCAACTCCCGCATAACCGGTTGCACCGAGAACCGAAGCCTTAATCATATTATCATCTCCTAATTGTTTTAATAATAACATTTATTGCATAAAAATGCAACCCCTTGCTTTTTGTGTAAAAATGTTGTAAAATAAATTAAGTTTTTAATAGGAGGCGTTTTAGATGGGGAAAAATCTGATAACAACAAGACGCGTTGTAATTATCGGAATGCTTACTGCGCTGATAGTGGTTTTAGGTATATCCGGGCTTGGAATTATTCAAATACCCGGACTTCCGTTCAGGGCTACTATTCTTCATATTCCAGTAATTATAGGGGCTGTTTTGGAGGGCCCGATTGTAGGGGCGGCGATTGGACTGCTTTTCGGGGCGTGGAGTATTATCGACAAAATCATTCGCCCTACCCCGACCGGATTTGTATTCTTTAACCCTCTTGTTTCACTGCTACCTCGTATATTTATAGGTATAGTTGCATATTATGCGTATACTCTGTTCAAAAAGCGCATGCCCGAAGCTATCGCACTCGGCTTTGCCTCAATACTCGCTACGCTTACCAATACTGTGGGCGTGCTTGGAATGATATACATTGTCTATGCCCGGCAGTATATGGAGATTATCAACAGAGCAAAGGAAGCGGCATTACCGTTTTTTGCGGGGGTTGCGGTAAGCAACGGAGTTCCCGAGGCAATCGCATCTGCGATTTTGGTTCCGATTATCGTGCTGGGTGTAAGGCAAATACGAAGGAATAAGTAATAGTATAAAACATATAATATATAAAAGCATTTCGGTGTGTAGTGCTTTAGTAAAACGCATTTGCTAATTCACAAAAGCATTGTTAAAGCCGCCCAAAAGGCGGCTTTAAGATGTCTGTTAAGATGATGCGGCAAAGTCTTTCTATCATATAAATCTGAAAGCTACAAATAATCAAAAAGCAAATATTTTTTATTGTATTTTTTGATAAAATATGATAAAATATATCTTAAAGGCGGTGTAGGCGATGGATGTTAAGGTTGTTTTTTGGATCTTCATTGCTATTGTAATGGGCGTTGTCGAAGCAACAAGCATGGCGCTGGTTTCGATATGGTTTTGCGTGGGTGCGGTTGCAGCGGCTATTGTCGCAACATTTGTCCCTTCCGTCTTTGTGCAAAGCGTGGTTTTTGTTGCGGTGACAGGTATCCTGCTTATTTTTACGAGGCCTCTTGCGAAACGACTTATGAAACAAGAGTATGTGCCTACCAATGCCGACCGAATTATCGGCAGTGACGGACTTGTTACGGAAACGATTGACCCGATTGAAGGCACGGGAAAGGTTAAAATTTCGGGTCAAATCTGGAGCGCCAGAAGTGAGGACTCGGCGAAAATCGATGAGGGTACAATGGTCAAAATCATAAAAATTTCGGGCGCGCATGCAGTTGTGCGCTCAAGGGAGGAACAATAATGCCATACATATTAACACCGCTAATTCTGTTGTTTTTGTTTTTGCTTGTAGTTATCAGCAATATTAAGATCGTAGCGCAGTCTTATGCCTTTATCGTTGAACGGTTAGGCGCATATCATTCGACATGGGGCGTCGGGCTTCACTTTAAAATCCCCTTTATCGAAAGAATTGCAAAGGTAGTCACCCTAAAGGAACAGGTTGTGGACTTTAAGCCTCAGCCCGTTATCACAAAAGATAATGTTACAATGCAGATTGATACCGTCATGTATTTTCAGATTACCGACCCCAAGCTTTATACTTACGGGGTTGATAATCCTATGAGCGCTATTGAGAATCTTACGGCGACGACACTCAGAAACATAGTCGGCGATTTAGAACTTGACCAGACCTTAACCTCACGCGATACGGTAAATACAAAAATGCGCTCGATACTTGATGAAGCTACCGACCCTTGGGGAATTAAGATAAACCGTGTAGAGCTTAAAAATATCCTTCCGCCCCGTGAAATACAGGACGCGATGGAAAAACAGATGAAAGCGGAGCGTGAGAGGCGTGAGGCAATCCTTCGTGCAGAGGGTGAAAAGCGCTCTGCAATACTTGTTGCGGAGGGTCAGAAGCAGTCCGAGATATTAAGCGCTGAGGCTGAAAAGACGGCAACAATCCTCCGTGCGGAGGGTGTTAAGGAAGCTCAAATCCGTTCGGCAGAGGGCGAGGCAGAGGCAATTATTCAGATTCAGACCGCCATTGCGACGGGTATAAAAATGATTAACGAAAGCAATCCGTCAGACGGCGCGATTGCACTAAAAGCTATGGAAGCGCTTGCAAAGGTTGCGGAAGGCAAAGCGACAAAAATTATCGTGCCCTCGAATTTACAAGGTATAGCGGGGCTTACGACAACGGTTAAGGATATAATGACCGAATTGAAATAACGCAAAAGCTTTTTGATTTGAAAGGAAGAATCGGATGTCTGGTCATAGTAAATGGTCGACAATTAAACGCAAAAAGGGCGAAGCAGACGCCAAAAGAGGAAAGATATTTACGAAAATCGGGCGTGAGATAGCCGTCGCGGTAAAATCGGGCGGGCCGGATCCTACCGTTAACTCAAAGCTGAAAGATGCCATTGCCAAAGCAAAGGCGAATAACATGCCGAACGATACAATCAGCAGAAGTATTAAAAAGGCGGCGGGCGAGGGCGCAGGCGACAACTTTGAAAATATTATTTACGAGGGCTATGGGCCGAGCGGTGTTGCGGTAATAGTCGAAACGCTGACGGACAACAGAAACCGCACGGCGGCGGATATGCGCCACTATTTTGACAAGTTCGGCGGGAATCTGGGAACAAGCGGTTGCGTTATGTTTATGTTTGACCAAAAGGGTGTATTCGTCATTGAGAATAACGGTAGTGTCGACGAGGAAAAGCTGATTGGCGATGCTCTTGAAGCGGGCGCCGACGATGTAACGACCGAAACCGAATATTTTGAGGTTACGACAAGCCCCAACGACTTCTCGGCGGTATACGAAGCGCTTGAAGCCGCAGGCTATACCTTCGAAGATGCGCAGGTTCAGTATGTCCCTCAAACCTATGTAAAGCTTACGGACGAGAAGGATATTTTAAATATGAACAAGCTTATTGACCACCTTGAGGACAACGACGATGTTCAATCCGTGTGGCATAACTGGGAAGAGGAATAAAACGGTAAGATAATAAAATCGCAAACACAATATATAGAGAAATTAAGGGGATATGTCACATGCGGACATATCCCCTTGAAAATTCAGAGGATTACCCCCCTTGCCCACCGTCCGAAAAATCGTTCAGGGAGGTAATAATAAGAAAGTCTTACGAACAATATATGCCTATATTGTCTCGTCTCTATTGTCGAAATGATTCATTTAGGTATCGGGATATTCGCGTTCAAAGCAACCGCAAGAGGCTTTTATTACAGGCATCTTAACAGGAACTCGACTCGAATTTTTCCAAGGATTTTCTATGCGTCTAAAACTTAAATCTGTTACAATTCCCTCGCCCAATTTCAATGCACAATTTCTATCATGCACAATATATTTAATTTTGGTTGATGCTTGCGTTGATGTAGGCGTTGGCTCAATATTACCTCTCGGTGCTATTCCACAGGAAGAAACAGCAAATAACATAATTGCAACCAACAAACCTATTATAATTACTCTCATCATAATTTTACCTCCAATAAATTTTATAGGGGGTTCATCTGTTGCGATACCAGGTACTCTCGTTGGTGTCTTCGTTATATGTAAACCGTCCGTCATAGTCTAAAGTGCCATCGGGTTTATATAGTTTCCCGTACCCATCCCAGCCACCATTTCTAAATTCGCCTTCATATTTCAATACGCCATTTGAATAATATTCCTTACCTAATCCGTGCCTCCAACCGTCAAATACATCACCCTCATATATTATAGTATTTGAATTTGTATATTTTAAGCGCATTTTACCATACCCTGAAAAATTACCATTCTTAAAATTACCTTCGTAGAATAAAGAGCCATCTTCGTAATATAGTTTTCCATATCCGTGAAAGGAATTTTCGTTCCATTCACCCGTATAAATTATATTTCCATTTTCAAAGTATGATGTGCCAACAGAACATCTTTTGCCATTCCAATGTCCTCCTTCGTATATAAGCGTTCCGTTTTCTCTATACTCTTTTCCCCAACCATTCATACCATCATTTTCAAACACACCTTCATACGCTAAGTTGCCATTAGGCCAATATATTTTACCTTCACCATGTCTCATATCATACTGCCAGTATCCTTCGTATCTACCGCCATCTTCATATGTTATGATTCCGTAGCCATGCGGAATTCCTTCAAAATGGTTTATTTTTACTTCACCTAATACTTTATATGAAGATCCGGAATATACCTCACCCTCGTATTTTCTTCCGTTTGCATATTTTATATAACATTTGCCCGTTAGTTTTCCATTCTCATATACACCCTCGAAATAATTTCCTTCAAAATCTTCGAACCATCCAAAGCCATTTTGCTTCCCATCCTGATAAAACCCTGAGCGTCTATCGCTACCAACAAAACCATTTTCTTCCCAGTCAATAAAATTCCCGCTTCTTGTAAGATATGGTTCTTCTTCATTATTAAGATAATATCCCTTAACGCCAACACCGTTCGGAACCCCATTTATGAGTTCACCGTAGTAGGTCTGCCTTTCTGAAGCTTTGTCATATTGAACGACTCTTTCGGCATATCCAATGGTAGTTTCGCCCAAACTATTAAGTTTTATGGTATTTGCACTACCATCCCATTCAACTTTTAAATTTAACTGTTCCCCTACGAATCTAAGAGGAATCATAGTCCTATCATTATATAAAATTGGAGGTGCATCAAGAAAAATATCAATATCGTTGCATACAGCCCAACTGTTATCAATTTGCATTTCAATAGTTTTTGTATTAGATTTTGCAATAATTTTCTGTTCCGTTTCTACCCACTCAACCGTAGCGTTCAATTTTTCAAACAATTCCCTCATAGGTACCATCGTTCTATCTTTGTATGTTATCGTGGGAACTGAAAATTGTTGCACATCACCATTTAAAATTATAGTGGAATTTGTGGTATGTATTTCTTCATCGCCAAAAGTAGTAAATGCAAAAAATTGTGTCAGTATTACTATGAATGTAATTATCATAATACGCCTTTTCATAAGTTCACTCCTTTTGTACTATAAAAATTTACAAGCAAATATTGGACTAATATCAGTCGCATTATATCACGCCATTTTGATAAAATCAAGAAAAATTTGGACTGATTTCAGTTCTTTTCTGTAGGATTACAATTGATGTGTTACACCTGATAAAAAATAGTAGCGAATAGGGAAGCCAATGTGTTATAGTTGAGTTACTACACAAAACTTGCA
>MWCQ01000006.1 GCA_002070105.1 Firmicutes bacterium ADurb.Bin193
ACAAATTCTATTCGCTGGAGGATTTCAAGGCTCAGCTTGCGGTGCACAACCGCAATTACAATAACTTCCCTATGCGTCCGCTAAAATGGCAATCGCCAAAAACTGTTTTGCAAAATTTTTTGACCGATGGTGTAACATATCATTGACAAACCTACAGCCGCCCTAAGCAGGTTGCGGAAAGAAGGATTATTATTAAAGCTGTCGCAACAGCGACAGCTTTGTGCTATATGGGATTAAGGGAAATATGCGTTTTATGCTTTATAGATAATGGGGGTGATTCATTCTTATTTCTTCATTATTATTTGTTATTTCAATAATCGGATTAAATAAAAAAGAAAAAAGAAGAAACAAGAAAGAAAAACACAAAATAATAATCGGCATCATTTGACAAAATGATACCGATTATTGTTTTGGTGACCCATAGGGGAATCGAACCCCTGTTTCCGCCGTGAAAGGGCGGTGTCTTAACCGCTTGACCAATGGGCCGTGCATGATTTTAAGCAAAGGGTGGGGTTCCCGAAAAGCCGCAGGACTTTTCGGGAAAAGAAGGCGCAGTATAACCCTGCGCCGACATGGTAGCGGCAGGTGGACTTGAACCACCGACCTAACGGGTATGAACCGTTTGCTCTAGCCAGCTGAGCTATGCCGCCGCATTGCCGCCTTTTTCAATGCGGCAAGTGATATTCTAATATAAAACAATCTTGTTGTCAAGAGTTTTTTTGCAAAAATGCCCTGCCAAAAATGTTAAGCGGAAGCAAAGATTTCCTCAAACTCCTCTGCGCTTATCTTTTCCTTTTCCAAAAGCGCATTCGCCACGGCATGAAGCTTTTCCATGTTCTCGCTCAAAAGCTCCGCACACCTGTTGTATGCACTGTCAATAATAAGCTTTATTTCATTGTCAATCCTCGCCGCAATATTCTCGCTGTAATTACGGGTCTGGGCATAGTCCTTGCCAATAAACACCTCATCATGAGGCGAGCCGAAGGTAATAGGGCCGAGCGTTTCGCTCATGCCATACTTTACTACCATATTCCTTGCAATCGCCGTCGCACGCTCAATGTCGTTCGAGGCGCCCGTTGAGATGTCATCAAGCACAAGTTTTTCCGCAACCCGTCCGCCCAAAAGGGTTATAATGTTCTCGTTCATCTCGGTTTTTGAGACATAATACTTATCTTCCTTCGGAAGTGAAAGGGTATACCCCCCTGCCCGTCCGCGCGGAACGATTGAAACCTGATGAACAGGGTCCTGCGTCGGAAGGAGTTTTGTTATAACGGCGTGACCCGCCTCATGGTAGCCCGTAATCTTGCGCTCCTTATCCATTATTACACGGGTCTTCTTCTCAGGCCCTGCTATAACCTTTATAATCGCATCCTCAAATTCCTTCATATTAATTACTGCCTTTTCACGGCGCGCACTTAAAAGCGCCGCCTCGTTCGAAAGGTTTTCAAGATCCGCACCTGTAAAGCCCGCCGTTGTTTTGGCAAGCACCGTCAAATCGACATCATCTCCGAGCGGTTTTTTGTTTGTGTGAACCTTAAGGATTTCCTCACGGCCTTTTACATCGGGAACTCCGACAACTACCTGTCTGTCAAACCTGCCCGGACGCAAAAGCGCGGGGTCTAAAATATCGGGACGGTTTGTTGCCGCGATTATAATAACACCCTGATTGTCGCCGAAGCCGTCCATCTCGACAAGAAGCTGGTTGAGCGTCTGCTCGCGCTCGTCATGCCCGCCGCCGAGGCCTGCTCCGCGGTGACGGCCGACCGCATCTATCTCATCTATGAATACGATTGAAGGTGAATTCTTTTTCGCCTGTTCGAAAAGGTCACGCACGCGGGATGCGCCCACACCGACAAACATCTCTACAAAGTCCGATCCGCTTATGCTGAAAAACGGGACGCCCGCCTCACCCGCAACGGCTTTGGCAAGAAGGGTTTTACCCGTTCCCGGAGGCCCCACCAAAAGCACTCCCCTCGGTATTCTTGCGCCAAGCTCTATAAACTTTTTGGGCATCTTAAGGAACTCGACGATTTCCTCAAGCTCCTCCTTTTCCTCATCTGCACCCGCAACATCCTTGAAGGTGTATTTTTTATTGCCCTCGTTTATCATTTTCGCCTTACTCTTGCCGAACTGCATAACCTTACCGCCTCCGCCGCCCTGCGACTGCTGGAGGAAGAACACCCAGAAGATAACGAACACTACGACAAGAATAAGCGTCGGCAGAATTGTAACCCACCACGGTGCGGTTACCGGAGGCTGAATATCAAATTTCAGGCTCCCCGCTTCAACTTGTTTTCTTATATCCTCCCCGAGGTCTTCATAAAATACCATAATCGGCGGAACGGTAACCTCTATGTTGTTGTTGCTGTCCTTTAGTGTAGCCGTCGCCATCTGTTCGACTATGACAAGCTTTGAAACATTCCCGTTTTTTATTTCCCTGTAAAGGTCGGAATATAATTTCGGAGGGGTCAGCGGCCTTACCGCGTATAACCCGAATATTAAAAGTATCACCGCGAAAAGCAGGATGTAAAAGCTTATACTTTTAACATGTTTGTTCATAAATTCACCTCGCTAACCATATTATCCCCACTATGTTGCCACAATAATATACTAATTAAAATAATTTTCCAATTTGTATTTATGTGCCGCAGGAGCTGTTTTTCTATGATTTTCGGTGCGCCCGGTGGTCGCACCCTACATAATACAGGGGTTATTTTTCATAAACGCTTCTTTTAAGGGCGGCAATGTACGGAAGATTCCTGTATCTGTCGGCATAGTCAAGCCCATAGCCTACCACAAAAGCATCTGGAACCTCAAACCCCGTAAAGTCCGCCTCAAATTCAACCAGTCTGCGTGACGGCTTTGAAAGCATTGTAACGACCTTTACGGTCTTTGCTCCCCTGCTTTGAAAAAGCTTTTTCAGCGTAGTAAGGGTAATACCGGTATCTATAATGTCCTCTATGATAAGCACATTTTTACCCGCAACATCGGTATCAATATCCTTTTTTATTGAAAGCTTTCCCGATGAAACGGACTCAAGCCCGTAGCTTGAAACGCTCATAAACTCCATTGTAACATCCATTTCAAGCCATCGTATAAGATCCGACGCAAAAAACGCGCTTCCCTTAAGCACAAACACGGCAACAATAGGACTGTTGCCGAAGAAATCGTTAATTTCCTGCGCAAGCTCCTTTACACGCTTGTAAATCTGTTCCTCCGTATAAAGAATACGGTCAATATCATTTGTCACTTGTTCGCACCTCATTTATCAGCATAAAAACAATCATACGCACGATATTTTTATTATAAGCTTCCCCTTCTCAAGCCGTGCCGTAATGCCCCCCGGTAAAACGGTATATTTACCGCCGTAATTATTCCTTGCAAGTGAAAGCACGCTTTCCGTATGGAAAAGGCTTATGTCCCTGCCCCGCTCCCCCAGAGCATACCTTATCAGCCTTCGGCCTATTGCGGTGGGTAAACTACTCACAACCTTGGCGTCTATTACAATATCGCCGCCATTTTCGGTGATGTATTGCTTTGCAAGGTTTGCGGCATAATCCGAGAGAAATTCATCCTCCTCCGCCAGTATACCCGCGGTCCTTGCTATTGCCTCAACCCCGCCGCGGCTTATAATCGGAGGCATTACATTGTGGCGGATGTCGTTTCGGGTATAAGAGTCGTCAAAGTTCGTATAATCAACCCTCGGCGTAATGCCTTTATCCTTGCAGTATTGCTCAATCTCCTGCCTCGTACGCTCAATAAGCGGGCGTATTATTCTTCCCCTTTTAGCCTTTATTCCCGTAAGCGAGCTGCACCCTCCGCCCCTTAAAAGGTGCATCATAAAGCTTTCGGCGCTGTCGTTTGCATTATGCGCCGTGGCGGTTACGCTGTTCGGGATTTTATCCATAATCTCATCGAAAAATTCATACCTTGCCGCCCTGCCCGCCGCTTCCACCGAAATATTTTTTGCGGCGGCCAAAGCGGAAATGTCCGCTTTTTTAGTGTATGACGCAATTTCAAGCTTTTTGCATAATTCCGTTACAAATACTTCGTCCCCGTCCGCGTCCTCCCGTAGTAAATGATTAAGATGCGCAACGCACAGGGAGAATTTTCGCAAGGCGCGAAGCTCCGACAGTACATACAGCATACAAAGTGAATCATACCCACCCGAAACCGCGGCAACAACCGTAGTCCCTTCGGGTATCATACCGAATTTGTCAATGGTTTTCAATACATCATTGGTAAACTTATTCATATTCTTGGTGCACCCTGTCGATTGAGGTGAACTTTGTAAATTCCTTTTGGAAATAGAGGTGGACAACACCTGTTTCGCCGTTGCGGTTTTTGGCGATGATAATCTCTGCCTCACCGGGGTGTTCACTGTCCTCATTATAATAATCGTCGCGGTGTATCATAAGGACGACATCGGCATCCTGCTCAATCGCACCCGATTCGCGAAGGTCGGTGAGTACAGGTCTTTTGCTTTTGTCGGGTCTTGTTGCGCTTACACGGCTAAGCTGAGAGAGCGCTATTACGGGAACCTCAAGATCCTTCGCAAGCATTTTAAGAGAACGGGATATTTCGGTAATCTCCTGCTGTCGGTTTTCCGTTCTTCTCGAAGCCTCCATAAGCTGTATATGGTCTATTATAATAAGGTCAAGCCCGTGCTCCGCCGCAAGGCGCCTGCACTTTGACCGAATCTCCATTGCGGTTATAACCGAGGTATCGTCAATGAAAATCTTTGCCCCCGCCAAAACGGTTATTGCGGTTACAAGGCGTGACCAATCCTCTGCCTTCATATCTCCCGTGCGGATTTTTTTGCTTTCCACAAGAGCCTCGGAAAACCATACTCTGTTGGCTATTTCCTCTCTGCTCATTTCAAGACTGAATATGGCAACCCTGGCACCCGCCTTTAACGCGGCGTTTTGCGCAATGTTAAGGGCTAGGCTTGTCTTACCCATTGCGGGGCGGGCGGCAATAATCGTAAGGTTTGACTTGTTGAAGCCGCCGAGTTTGTCGTCAAGCGCTCCAAAGCCCGACGGAATCCCTGTAAGGTTGGTCTTTTGCCTTGCACGCTCGGAGATTATCGAGTGGCTTATGCTTATAACATCACGAAGGACGGTAAAGCCCTTATAATCGTGGTTTTGTGCTATGTCAAAAATCTTCTGCTCGGCTATGTCAAGGATTTTTTCGGTTGGCTCCTCACCCTCATAGGCAAGGGATGATATGTCGCCGGAAATCTGTATAAGCCGCCTTCTTGTTGAATAATCCGCAACAATCTTTGAGTAGTGGCGGACATTCGCAGTAGTCGGTACGGCATTCGCAACCTCTGCAAGATAAAGCTCTCCCCCTGATTTTTCAAAGGTTCCCCTTGCTTTAAGCCTCTCCGCAAGCGTAATGATGTCAAGAGGGCTGTCCATATTAAAAAGATCCAACATTGCATCGAAAATTTCTCTGTTACGCGGGTCGTAAAAATCATCCGGACGCACAATCTGCATAACAAGACCGACACAGTCGGCGTCCAAAAGCATTGCGCCGAGGACTGACTGTTCCGCGGTTAAGTTGTAGGGAATAATTCTGACATTCGAGGTATCCATTACTTCGCCTCCACAGTTACCTTTAATAAGCTACTGACCTGGGGATGAAGCCAGACGGAAACTTCACTTGTTCCGACGGTTTTTATGCCTTCGCGAAGATCAATCCATCTTTTGTCTATCTCTATTCTATGATTCTTCAAAAGCGCCTCCGATATATCCTTTGCCGTTACGGAGCCGAAAAGCTTACCGTTTGCGCCAGCCTTCGCGGATATTATTATTTCAATTTCCGAAAGGCGTTTAGCAATTTTCTGCGCCGCCTCCAATGCCATTTCCTTACGGTGGATAAGCGCCTCGGTTTTAGCCTTCAAAGAATTAAGCGCTGTCGGTGTTGCTTCTATTGCCACTCCCTTGGGTATAAGAAAATTCCTGGCATAGCCGTCCGTCACATTCACTATCTGACCCTTAACGCCGGTACCTTTTACATCCTGCATCAGTATAACCTTCATAAAAACTCACCTACTCTTCAAAAGTTTTATCGATTGCATCCTTTAGCTTTTCCATAGCCTCGTCCATCGTTATACCGGGAAGCTGGGCCCCCGCAACAGTCATATGTCCGCCGCCGCCGAGCTTTTCAAGAATCATCTGAACATTTACCCCTCCGACCGAACGCCCGCTTATAAAGATTGTATCATTGCTTTTGCACAGAACAAAGGAGGTCGTAATACCCGCTATATTAAGAAGTTCGTCCGATGCCACGCTTGCAATTAGGCTTGGCTGGGGTTCGTCCTCATCCCAAGAGGATATGGCGATGCCCTGTTTGTAAATCTGCGCACCCGCCACGATTTTAGACCTTTTGACATATATGTCAAGGTCGCTTTGGAACATAAGCTTAACGGCGGTTGTGTCCACACCGAGTCTTCTTAAAAACGAAGCCGCCTCAAATGTTCTGACGCCCGTTTTTACGGTAAAGTATTTGGTGTCGATGGAAAGTCCGGCATAAAGCGCCTGTGCCTCGACAACCGAAAGCGAGGGTTGCTCCTCCATATACTGAATTATTTCGGTAACCATTTCACAGGTGGATGAAGCATAGGGCTCATGGTATGACAACACGGTATCGCCGATAAAATGCTCTCCCCTTCTGTGATGGTCGATCAAAACCTTGTCGCCGACCGCACCGAGAAGCTTTTGCGACTCGACTATTTCGGGATTGTGGGTATCTACCACAATAAGAAGTGAGTTTCCGTCGACAAGCGAAAGCGCCTCTGCCTCGGAAATAAACATTTTGCTGTATGCCTCGTCCTTTTGAAGAACATCGAAAAACTCACTGTAATTCCCGCATACCTGTCCCATAATGATATAGACATTTCTGCCTCTGTTTCTGACCATTCTGGACAATCCCACCGCCGCGCCGACAGAGTCGGGGTCGGGCATTTTATGACCCATTATAAATACTGTGTCCGCGCTGTCAATAAGCTCTCTTAAAGCGTAGGCGACAACCCTCGGCTTTACCTTTGTCACCTTTTCAAAGCCCTCGTAATGACCGCCGAAGAACAAAAACCTGTCATTGTCCTTTACAACAACCTGGTCGCCGCCCCTTCCGAGAGCCATATCCATCGCCGCTTTTGCGAAAGCATCGCTTTCCCGCACATTTTCTCCCTTACCTATTCCGAGGCTTAATGTGACGGGGATTTTGTTGCCCTCATGTATTTCGCGCACATCGTCCAAAATATCAAACTTCGAGTCAATCATGCCCTTAAGGCTTTTGTTTTCGAATATTATATAATATTTATCCTTTTCATACTTGCGTGAAATCCCGCCGATTTTGTTCATCCAGCCCGATATCTTCTGTTCTATCGTAGCAGTAAGCTTCGCCCTTGACTCCTCCGGCGTGTTTTTCATAAGGTCGTCAAGGTTGTCAATCATAAGCTCACAGGATACAAACCTTCCGTCGTCGTAAAGCTTTGCATTTATATGCTCGGCGGTGCGGTCAATAAAATAGAGAACAACTGAATAGTTTTTGCTGTCCTTCTCGGAATAGTCCGCTATGTTGCCGACTATCTGATAGTGCTTTCCGCCATGCTCCAATTCTATTGAGATGTTGTTTTTCTGTTCCAAAATCTGAAGCAGTGCAAGGTCGGGAAACACGGATTGTATTTGCTTTTCGATAATCTCCTCGCCCGTTATCTCAACAAACCTTCTGTTGTGCCATATAACATTGCCCGATAACGACATCATAAGCATCGGCAGAGGGAAATGAAGCATTGTGTCCCTTGTGGCGTTGTCAAGGTGAAAGGTAAGCTCTTCTATATAATGCGTTATCTGGCGCTGCTTTTCTTTTTTATTGTGAAGATAGTGGATACCGAGAACCGCAAGAATAGAAAGCTCGATTGCCCCGACATAGTAATCCTGCCTTAAAAATGTCAATACGGTGAAAGCGGCTATAATGATAAAGTATACCCTGACGCCGACGGTAGCTCTTTTAATAAAATTCTTATTATCCATCGCTTTTTGCCTCCTGCAAGCCAAGCCTCCTGAAATTAAAGAATGAGTCCGCAATCGCTATAAATATAAGCGTGAATGTTATTGTCTGAAATATCGGCAAGGTCAAAAAAAGCACAGCGGCATAGAGAAAAAACCTAAGCCATGAGCTTCTGACCCGTTTTCTAATCGATGAATCCAAAATCGACAAGCCGCAGACCGCGGCAACTCCGCCTATGATTATTCCTATGTTTAAAAAGGCGGCGGTTACAATCCCCTCAATCCTGTAAAAGGAAACCGCCCCTACAACGACAAGCGCAAGCGAAGCAGAGCGTGAAAGCTTAAGCTCGGAAAACAGGGGGTGTGCGGATATATCAACCTTAAAAAGTGACACAATACGCTTTATTATCATATATCCGATGTAGCTTATAAGAAGCATATATAATATTAAAAATGCGGGGAAGGTCATTGAGTATAAGTCTTTTACCAAAGCTAAATCCTCGGCAGAAATGCTTGCGAATAACTGCTTTACCTCGTCATTGCCGATTAACTCCGCCCTTTCGAAAAAAAGGTCAAAGCCCTCGTCAAGCATTTTATTTATTATGTTTGTACCGGTTGTTATGTTTTCGTGCCAAATGCTTACAATAAACGAAAGAACCAAAGCACCCGCCGATGCCGTTACCCCGTGGAGAAATTTAATCCTGCGGCGAAAAACCGCCACAGCTATTCCGGCTGCAACGAACATTAAAGCTATGGATACTATGTATAAAAAGTTTATTAACATATTATATCTGCACCTCAAACCAGAAGCATCGGTTCTGACTGTTTCGCATTTTTTATCCTTTTAAACCCGTGAAAAGCCATATAACGCTTGCACTTTGCGCCCAAAGCATGAAATGGGATAATTTATATTATAACACTATATTTGTATAAAAGCAAATTATTTTAAATTTTTTTGATAATTCCAAAATATGACAATTATTTTGATTTAATTGTAATATAATTACGGTATTAGGTGTAAAAGCGGATGGGGCGCGCAGCCCTTTCCCGACCGCTTTCGCCGCCGCGCGGGCAAAAGAATAAGGCATACTCTTTTCTCGTAATTCACCATAAATAGACCTCTTGCGAAAATAATCGCGAGAGGTCGGATATATACAAATGAGGAGGTCAGTTAAATTTGGAGAAGATACATATTTTTTCACGGTATAGCGTAAAAAGCGAAAAAAAGAGCCTTGTGTCGCTTAGGGGGCTTATGCTTTTTGTAATAGCCTTTCTTGTGGGGCGCATTGTCACCTTTGACATTGCCGCACCCTTCGGTGTTGCATATTTTGCGGCTTATATATCCGAAAACAAAACAGTAACATGGCGGCACATCGCCGTTGCGCTTCTTGCGTTTTTAGGCACAGCTACGGCGGGGGCAGGTATCTCTCTTATAAAATATATGCTTGTCTATGTCCTGTTCGGGCTTATATATCTTTCCGTCACAACTCTTTCTGACAGCAGAAAAGATTATACCGTGTCGGGCATGGCGGGGGCGTCGATGCTTATTTCGGGGATTATCTTTTCGGCGCAAAGCGGTTTTGTCGCATACGATATACTTATGCTTGCCCTCGAAAGCGCGGTTTGCGTGTTTTCGGTCAGGCTTATGCAAATCGCTCTTCCTCTTATACTGTCGCCGTCCGAGGCGCACAGAAGAAGCGCCGAGGAAACGGCGGGGCTTAGCTTTATCGCTATGCTTTGCATCGCGGGGCTTTCGGGAACGGTCATCGGCGGAGTGGATATAGGAAGCTCTGCCGCCGCCGCCATTATAATGCTTCTGGCGTTTGCGGGCGGCTGGACGGGCGGAGCCGCGGGCGGTGTGGCGGTCGGCGTTATCTATGGGATTTCAAGGTTTCCTCTTACGGGTATAGTAGGAGTTTACAGCTTTTGCGGGCTTGCGGCGGGCGCGATGAAGCGCTTTAACAAGGCCGGCGTTATTCTCGGCTTTTTCGTCGCAAACTGTGTTTTGTCCGTGTATCTCGGCGGCTTTGAGGGCGGTGCATTCAAGGTTTTGGAGCTTGTCCTCGGTATCATCCTTTTCGCCCTTCTCCCCAAAACGGCTGTTTTTGAAACGGAGGAGGCAATAAAGGGTGTGGGTCAGAATAACAAAAGCAGCTCCGTTATGTTCATCTCCCAAAAGCTGAACAAGATTTCGTGCGCATTTACCGGGCTTGCAAAAACCTTTTCAGAGCTTATAAACACCGAGGCGACTGACAACTTTGCCGACATTACCGTTTTTTTTGATAAAGTTGCGGACAAGGTATGCCGCAGATGCGGACTTAAATTTATCTGCTGGGAAAAGCAGTTCAGCTTTACATATGACTCGATGATGAAGCTTGCACCCATTATGAAGACGAAGGATACAATACAGACATTTGACCTTCCCCAGCCGTTTCGGAGCAGGTGTATAAAAAGCGAGGAATTTGTGGGAGAGCTCAGCCGTGTTTACAGCAAGCACAAGCTTGATTTGCAATGGCAGAGAAAGGTTGCGGAAAGCCAGACCCTTGCCGCACAGCAGCTTAGCGGTGTTTCGAAAATAATGGACGGTATCGTTTCGGAGCTGGACGGTGAGATGGAGTTTGACGCGCGCCTCGAAAAAAAAATAGAGGCGGCGCTTGAAGCAAGGGGTATGAAAAAATGTTCGGTTAATGCTGTAAAAAACAGCGAAGGAAGATATACTGTTTCAATAAGGCAGAAAAGGTGTGCCGCAGGCGGAGGCTGCGGCATCGAGGCGGCAAAAGTCGTATCCGAAATTTTGGAGCGTGATATGGATGTTTGCGCAGTAAACTGCGGCGATAATGAAATCGGAGCAAGGTGTGAAATTCGCCTTGCCGAAAGGGAGCGGTTTTTAATAGATTGCCAAGCCGCAAGCCTTGCCAAGGATAACCAGTCCGAGAGCGGTGACAGCTTTACATATATGCCCGTGTCGGACGGGAAATATATAATTATTTTAAGCGACGGTATGGGAAGCGGAAAACAAGCCGCGAAGCAGTCGGGCATAACCGTCTCCATGCTGAATCAGCTTCTCGAGGCGGGCTTCGACAAGCAGAGCGCGCTTAAAATAATAAATTCCGCCCTGCTTATTAAATCCAAGGAGGAATGTTTCTCCACGATAGACATCACAATCGTCGATTTGTTCGGCGGCAGGGCGGAGTTTATGAAAATCGGGGCAAACTCAACTTTTATAAAACACGGGAAAAAGGTCGAGCAGATACGGGCTTCGACCCTTCCCGCAGGTATTTTAAGCGAGGTTGATGTGGAGTCGTCAAGCAGAGAGCTTAAAAGCGGCGACTATATTATAATGATCAGCGATGGCATACATACAGCCACGGACAACTGGATTTCCGACTATATATCAAAGCTCGGTGATTTGTCGCCTCATGATATGGCGCAAAGAATTTTGGAGGAGTCTAAAAGCAGGAAAAAGGGTTCGGTTGACGATGATATGACGGTTATTATCTCAAAAATTTTGGAAAGATAAGTATATATAGAATATTTTTGGAAACACTTATACATGGGAGGAGATGAAAATGACAAATAAAAGCGCAAAAAGAGTTGTAATTATAAACGACATAAAAAGCAAAAACATTGAGCAGGCTATTTTCATACTGCGCGACGACATTACGGAAGACTGTAAAAGCACCATAGTAAAAGAAGCGAATGAAATAGTCCAAAATTACATCAGGCAGGTTAATGTCGGGCAGTACAGAAATGTAAAGGCGAAGCATAAGTGGTTTAAGTGGCGATAAATACCGAATCATAGCTTCAGTTAAAAACCGTATCCCTGTGACTTTAAGGGTGCGGTTTTTTGTTTTTTGTTCATGTTTGTATAAATTTTGTATAAATGTAAAATTTTAATTGAAATATCACAGTATCTGTGATACAATTTTAATGACGATTTTTTAAGAATAGAGGTAATTGACTTGAGGAAAACAACACTGTTTATCGTGATTATCGCACTTATAACCAATCTATTTGCTTCGGTATCAGCTTTTGCTGCTCCCGTAGTTCCCGAAAGCGGCGGGGGGAACAAGTCTGATTTGTATGGATCAGGCAACGAACTTGTCATTTCGCGTGAGAACATTTATGAGATGTCTGTTGATTTTGATGACATACTGACCATCCGATATTTTGAAACCGAAGAGGCTCAGTTTACAACCAGCATAAGAATCAGAAACGATGCCGATGTATACATTAATGGATATAGGAATTACGATGCATCGGTTAAGGCCTTGATTGCAGCAACATATGGCACTATCAGGTTTGTGCTGGAAGATTCCTCTGATGACGAAGTTGATTATGACAAAGTATTTATCACAACCTATAAACACATGGTAGTTGACAGTGTTAATCTTGCAACAGGCAGAGCAAGCGCAAAAGAAGGTAATGTTTCAACAATAGTCTTTGACGAAAATAATCCCGACTTTATAACAACGCTTTTTGACAGGGAGGGCAACCCGCTTGAGTGGTCTTCCGTTAAAGAGAATGATGTTATTGCCGTTCAGCAGACAATCGGTGACAGAATAGTAAGTGTCTGCACTCTTGTTAATGATGTTGTAACAGGCAAAATAACCGAGGTAAGAGTAGACGAAGGAACCCCTGTTAATCCGGCAACAACCATATACACCATTGGCGGAAAAGAGTATAAGGTTAATCCTTTTTACATCAATTCAAAGATTAAGCTTGGGGCAGAGGGTACTTTTTATCTTGATATTATGGGCAGAATCATTTACTTTGATGCACCAAAGGTTATACCAAAGTACGGCTATATTATTGCTGCATGCGAGACAGGAACCCTTGATAAGTTTACTCAGGTTAAAATGCTCACCTTTAACGGCGAGGTTAAGATATTTGATACGGCTTCAATAGTTTATGTGTCATATACAGACGGAGATACTTATAGGGAATACGAGTCGATTATTAGTGGAGATCTTCTTGAGCTTGGTAGGGGTTACTCGTTGTTGGAAAATGCAACCACAACCAAGAAGCAGCTTGTTGTCTTTGGTCTTAATTCCTCGGGTAAAATTAACAATCTGGTATTCCCGAATACACTTGAAACCGGCAAAGCTGATTCCGATTACTTTGCAATGTACAGGACGGATACAGTAGCGACCTATGACCTTGATAAAAAGAAATTCATCATAAACGGAACAAGCGTATACTTTGACGATTCGACGATTATTATGCAGGCTCCCGCAACTTATGATGAAGATGATTACAGGCTTATTCCGATAAGCGCGCTTGTTGAAGATGCCGTCGCTTGGTATAATGTATCGGCTTATGATGTTAATGCCGACAAGATTGCCTCGTTAATACTTGTCGAGTCTGTGGTTGACCTTACAAGCGGTGCTGCAGGCATAGCAATGGTAATCAGCAAGTCTACTGTTAAGAATGCAGAAGGCGACATTGTTCAGAAGCTTACCGCTATTCAGAATAACATGACGGTTGAGCTGCTTGGAGATTCCAACTCAACATTCAATTCCATTAACACAGGCGATATAATTGTTCCGTACTTCAACAGCAGAAACGAGGTTCGTGGGTTTGATGTAATAACCGCTATTGAATCGGATTGGAATGGCATGGTTACAGGCGACATTGATTTGGGACCAGGATTTGAAGATGATGTTTACATTGTAGGCGACAATAGGTATACATTTAGTAAGGTTACAGGTAAATCAGGTAGCAGGATAGAGCTCGAAAACGGTGAAGACTTTATAATTCGGGGCGATGTAAGCATCTACGCATATATCGAATCAGGTGTAGGAGCAACTAACAAAGCAGTTATTCCTACCTTAGGTTATGATGTATTCGATATAGACGGTGATGTATACTACAATGCATACTTCGATGAAATCAACCCCGTTTATGCCCTCGTCCGTGAGTATGATGAAGATATAAAAGAAGTCGTATTCTTCCTGTTTAACTTGAGATAATAAAATAGCGTGATAAATCTGACAAAAGCTTCATAAATTTAATAGTAAATAACATATTAACCGCTGATTATGGTATGTATTCAGCGGTTAATTTATGGAGCTGAGAGAATGTTTTTCACAATCAGGCTTAAAAAGGCGATATTACTGAGTATTGCGGTTATTTTTCTGGTATGTACGACTTCAATATTTTCGTATCTTGCGCTTAGCGACAGGTATTATAAAACCGTCAAGGTAAATTCCGACAGCGCCGTCCAGGAGAAAAAGTATATAAAGTGGGTTGACCTGACCGTTCCTTATGGTGTTATGGAAAAGACATTAAATCTTGACATAAAATCACAGGGGACGGAGCATCCTCTTGATTGGGTTGAACTTATGGCATATCTTGCTGCGAAATATGGCGGGAACTTTAAGAATTATAAGTCAAAGGATTTGGACAGCTTTGTCGCAAGGCTTTCAAGCGGTGAAAAACTGGAGGATATAACAAAGGATATGAAATATTTTTCGTATTATCTTGAGGCGTACACCGCTATTTTCGGGGAGTTTGTGGGGCATTTTAAGGTTCAGGTTGACGAGGGCGGGAAAAAGGTCTGGCAGGACAGATACGGGCTTAAGGTGTTTTCGCCTATTGCCGCGGGGTACGGTTATTTCCACTGCGACGATTTCGGAAACGGAAGAACCTTCGGGTACAGGCGAAAGCACCTTGGGAATGACCTTATGGGGTCGATCGGAACACCCATAATCGCCGTTGAATCGGGGACCGTCGAGGCTTTGGGCTGGAACATATACGGGGGCTGGAGAATCGGAATCAGAAGCTTTGATAAAAAGAGGTATTATTACTATGCCCATTTAAGAAAGGGTCACCCTTATCACAAGGAGCTTTCGGAGGGGCAGATTGTCAAAGCGGGGGATGTAATAGGGTATCTCGGAATGACCGGGTATAGCCGCCGTGAGGATGTAAACAACATACAGACGCCTCACCTTCACTTCGGGCTTCAGCTTATATTCGACGAGGTTCAAAAAGACGGCATAAATCAAATTTGGGTTGATGTTTATAATATTGTAAAGCTTTTGAAAAAGCATAGGTCTGGAGTTTTCAGAAACCAAGAAACAAAGGATTTTTACAGAGTTTTTGATATTCATGACCCATCTGTTCCTGATTAACAACTATATTGCCCTTCGTTTCTATGACGAAGGGCTTTTTTGAATTTTGGCTTTATGACTTGAAAAATCAGTTAATCAATGTTATAGTAAAAATGTGATTAGATTACGGAATAAGGTGGAATATTATAATAGAATAAAAATATGAATTGTTATGTTTTTGGAAAAGAGGGTTTTGGATATGTCAGCGGTTGATGTTATAATAATCGGAAGCGGTCCTGCGGGCGTTTCGGCCGCTCTCTACACAAGGAGAGCAGGGCTTAATACGCTTATTATCGGGCGCGACAGCGGCTCTCTTGCCAAGGCGGACAAGATTGAGAATTATTACGGCTTTTCCGAGCCCGTGTCGGGAATCCAGCTTATAAACAGCGGAATTGCCGCCGCAAAGCGAATAGGCGTCAATATAATCTCCGACGAGGTTGTAAGCATACAGTATAACGGCTATTTTACCGTTAAAACCAAGATGCTTGAGGTTTTGGCGACATGCGTGGTTATTGCGACGGGCTCTTCCAGAAAGGCGCCGAAAATTGAGGGACTTGAACGGTTTGAAGGCAGAGGTGTAAGCTATTGCGCCGTATGTGACGGGTTTTTCTATCGGGGTAAGGATGTATGCGTTATCGGAGAGGGAAGCTTTGCACTCCACGAGGCGGAGGAGCTTAAGGCGGTAGCGCGCTCCGTCACGCTGCTGACCAACGGAGCGGTAACCACATCAAACATTCCCGAGGGGATAAGCGTCAGAACCGACAGAATTCACTCCATAAGCGGTGACGAAACGGTTGAGGAAGTTATTTTTATGGACGGAACGACCGTTAAAACGAACGGAGTTTTTATTGCCTTAGGCGTTGCGGGGAGCACCGACCTTGCAAGGCAGGTAGGTGCGGCGACGGAGGCGGGTAAAATTATCGTGGACGAAAACATGGCGACGAATGTTCCCGGACTTTATGCGGCAGGCGACTGCACCGCAGGTATGCTTCAGGTAGCCAAGGCGGTGTATGAGGGTGCAAAGGCGGGTACAGAGGTTATAAAATTTGTAAGAAATAATGCCGCCGGCAAGAGCGAAAGGGCTTAAATACGGGGGAGGTTGGTTATGCTAAACGCTTCGGAGGAGCTTTTTGCGGAGGAAAATCTTGAGTTTTGGAAAAGAATGAGTAAGCCGCAAAGGGAAATGGTTTTAAATAGTGCAACCTGTGTAAAATATAAAAAGGGTGAAAGCCTGCACGACGGCGTCAACAACTGTTTGGGGCTTGTACTCGTTATGGAGGGCAGACTGCGAATCTTTATTCTTTCGGAGGAGGGCAAGGAGGTTACGCTTTTTCGCCTAAATCCGAGCGAGGCGTGTGTTCTTTCGGCATCGTGTATTCTGAAAAACATTACATTCGATGTACATATCGAGGCGGAAAAGGACAGCAGCGTTATAATCATTAACCCCAAGGCGTTTGAAAATCTTTGCTTGGAAAATGTTTATGCCGAAAATTTTTCGTATAAGGTGATAACCGCCCACTTTTCCGAGGTTATGTGGGCGATGGAGCAGATTTTGTTTATGAGTTTTGAAAAGAGGCTTGCAATTTTTTTAATCGACCAATCCTCGCTTGACAACTCGGAGTATATCTCTATGACCCATGAGGAGATTGCAAATCATATGGGGAGCGCGAGAGAGGTTGTATCGAGGATGCTTAAATATTTCCAGAATGAAGGGATTGTTGAACTTTCACGCGGGGATATTAAAATAATCGATAAGAAAAAGTTAAGGGCCCTTGCGTTGTAGGCAAAGGCTCTTTGCTTCTAATAACTCTTGCTTTAACACAGTTTAGCGCAAATATTTTAAGCTGATGTCATTTTTATGCCGCCCAAGGGTAGTGTTATTTGTATTTCGCTTCCCACATTTAATTCGCTTTGGATAGTAACCTCTCCGCCCAGCAAATTCACTATATTTTTTGCGATTGCAAGCCCCAAGCCCGTTGAGTCGCTGTCGGCGCGCATCTTATCGGATTTGAAAAATCTGTCCCAGACATAGGGAAGATCCTCCTTTGAAATACCGAATCCGTTGTCTTTAATCCGAATGGTCAGGAAATCCGTCACATCCGCTTTAATGCTTATCTTTTTATTGCTGTCGGAATACTTTATCGAGTTACTTAAAAATATTATAAGAACCTGCCTTAGCCTGTAATAATCACTGTAAATCGGCGGTATTGCCTGAGTTATGCCCGTCGTGTCTATGGTTATATTCTTTTGCATCGCAAGCGGCGAGATGCTTCGGACAACATCGGATATGACCGATTTGACATCAACCTTTTCAATGTTAAGCTCCAGCCTTCCCGACTCTATACGGCTTAAATCAAGCAGGTCGCTTACAAGCTTTTCAAGAGCGTTTACCTCTTTTTGTATATTGCTATAAAACGCCTGTTTGTCGTCAATTTCCGTATCGGCAAGTGTTTCTATATTCCCCTTTATGACGGTAAGCGGCGTTCTGAATTCGTGCGATACATTCGCAACGAAATCCTGCCTTAACTGTTCAAGCCTTTCCGTTTCGCTTTTTGCCTCGGCAAGCCTTTTCGCAAGCACATCCATTGAATTTGCCAGATCGCCTATTTCATCGTTTTTTGTTATATTTGTCTTTACGGAATAGTCGCCGCCCGTCATTTTGCCCGCAACCTCTTTCATTATTTTAAGCGGACGCGTAAACGATATTGCGAAAAACGACCCCATAATAATTATTACTACCGTTGAAAATAAAATCGCCATAATCAAATACAAGGTTGTCTGGCGGATAGGCTCTCTTAATGACTTAATCGATGTATGCAAAAGCACCGCCCCGATAATTTCACCGTTACTGTAAACGGGCACGCCGACCGATAGCATGGGAAGGTCATAAAAGGCTGTGTTGGCGTATGAGACCATATCATTCCCCGATAAAACGCCCTGCATAAACTCAATATCGTTTTGAGGCAACAGGCAATTCCCCATTTGTGCATGGTCGTACAAATCTCCGCTCGAACGCACCGTTATATCCATATTTCTATCCACAATCCATATCCTTGCGTCCGCGGAGTAATCCAAAAACTCAATAAGCCTGTTTTCCGACAATAATTTTTTGCTGTCATTGTTTGTTACTTCGTTCATAACGGAAATTTGTTTTGCGGCTTTCATAAGAGATTCTGTTCTGTATCTGATATGATTGCTCGCAAATATGTTGATAAACAAAACACCCAAAAACAATACGCAAAGAATTACAAATCCTGCAAAGGCGGTTATAAGCTTTGTTGCGATTTTATTCTTAAACATTACTTCACTTCACCTCAAACTTATAGCCGACGCCCCATATTGTTTCAAGGCTCCACTTATAATCCGACTTGATATTAAGCTTTGCCCGAAGCCGCTTTATATGGGTATCGACCGTCCGCATATCGCCGAAATAATCTATGCCCCAGATTTTGTCCAGAAGGCTGTCGCGAGAAAATGTTCTGTTGGGATTGGAAGCCAAAAACCAAAGTATATCTATTTCCTTCTTCGAAAGATTGATTGGCGTGTTATTTACTTCAACCTTGTATTCTTCCAAATCTATTTTCAGATTGTCGACAACAATGACATTTTCACTTCTTACATTGCTCGGCTGAATCCGCCTTAATACCGCATTTATTCGGGCGACAACCTCTTTCGGACTGAAAGGCTTTACAATATAGTCGTCCGCACCGTAATCAAGCCCCATTATCCTGTCCGCTTCTTCGGTTTTTGCGGTTATCATTATAATGGGGACATTCAAGGTCCGGCGAATTTCTTTCAAAACCTCATAGCCGTCCTTTTTCGGCATCATAATATCCAAAAGAATAATATCGGGATTATACCTGTTAAACTTTTCAAGCCCGTCATTGCCGTCCGTTGCAACAACGGGACTGAATGATGCCTGCAACAGGTATGTCGTTAATATGTCAACAATGCTTTTGTTGTCCTCTACTATCAGAACAGTCCGGCTCATATTCTCACCCCGCAACATCTTATGAATGTATTATAGTTTTTAAATGTGGCAAAAGTATGGCAAGTAAAAATCTTTCACACACTCAATTATAAAGCATTATTCCAAAGAAAGCAAAGAAAATACTGATTTCTTTTGCATTTGCTTTTATTTTGTGATAGTATGATACATAATACGGGGAGAATCTGAAAATGCAGAAATTAGTAGTTAGCAATAATAAAAGATATCTTCAAAAGCAGGACGGTACACCGTTTTTTTGGCTTGCGGATACCGCATGGGAGCTTTTTCATGCTTTGTCGAATGAAAAGGCGGACCATTACCTTAAAACGAGGGCAGACCAAGGCTTTAACTGTGTTCAGGCAGTCGTTTTGGCAGAGCTTTCCGGCTTAACTACCCCTAACCATTACGAAAGATTCCCCCTCAAAAGGAATGAAGCAGGTCTATTCGACCCTACCATGCCCGACACTGACGGGGAATACAGTTATTTTGACCATGTGGATTATATTGTGAATGTAGCGGAAAGCTATGGACTGTATATTGCAATGCTTCCCACATGGGGAGATAAGTTTTTCGCAAGGCACGGGGTAGGTCCCGAGATATTTACGCCACAAAACGCCTTTTCCTACGGAGAATTTATCGGGGCAAGATATAAAAATAAAGATAATATTGTATGGGTTATGGGCGGAGACCGCTCGGTTGAAAACCCCTTGCATCTTGAAATTGTCGGAAGTATGGCACTTGGTATTAAAAAAAGCGGGGCAAATCAGCTTATCACATTTCACCCCTGCGACAGATCCTCATCATCCGAGCTGTTGCACCATGAGGACTGGCTTGATTTTAACATGATTCAGTCGGGCCACACCGCACCGTCAAAAACCGTAGAGCTTATTACAAGAGATTATAATCTTACACCCCCAAAGCCCACGATTGATGCGGAATGTCATTATGAAGACCACCCTATTTCTTTTAGACCGGAAAACGGATATTTTGATTCTACCGATGTGAGAAGGGTGTCTTATTGGGCGGTTTTTTCGGGAAGCGCAGGGATTACATACGGGCATCACAGCATTTGGTCAATGCAAACCGAGGAATATAACTTTCCCTACTATATAAAGTCATGGGAACAGGCGCTGACAAGCCCCGGAGCATTTCAGATGAGGCATTTGAGGGAGTTATGTGAATCGAAAGACTTTCAGAACGGAACGCCAAAAAATGATATTTTGGCAAAAAACTTTGAAGGAGTCAATTATCAGGCAGCTTTCGGAAGTGACAAAACAATTCTTGTGTATTCCCCGAGCGGATTGCCTGTATTCATATTAAAGGACAGGCTCGAAAACCGCTTTACTCCTT
This sequence comes from Firmicutes bacterium ADurb.Bin193, assembly GCA_002070105.1. Taxonomy (GTDB): domain Bacteria; phylum Bacillota; class Clostridia; order Monoglobales; family Firm-18; genus MWCQ01. Next base: position 20,466 of record MWCQ01000006.1, read on the forward strand.
CCTGGTTTGACCCCCGAAGCGGCGAATATCAACGGGCGGCATACACCGAAAGGGATGATTGCTGTATGTTTTTGCCGCCGAACAGCGGAAGGAACTTTGACTTTGTTCTTGTAATAGACGAGGGTTGATGGTATATGTCCGTAGAGCAGAGCAACTATATAAAACTTATTGCTATGATAACCATGCTGATAGACCATATCGGTCTTGTTCTGTTCCCCGACCAGATCATACTGAGAATAATCGGAAGAATTTCACTGCCTTTGTTCGCATATCAGCTTGGCATCGGATATATCCACACGAAGAATCTTAAAAAATATATGCTTCGGCTTTTGTTATTCGGAGTAGGCGTCCAGCTACTTTACTCAGTCGGAATTTATTATCTCAGAGTTGACAGAAGTCCCGGTGATTTTAATATTTTTTTCACTTTAGCCTTGGGGCTTGCGGCCGTTTACTCATACGACAAAGGAAAGTATATATACTTGCTGTTGACTATTATGGCACCTATAATGCTTAGCTATATCGGCATAAATCCGGACTATGGCTTATATGGAATTATGCTTATCTTAATTATGTATATTGAGCAGAAAAACCTTATTCGTATGGCAGTATTTATAACAGCAATAAATCTGATTTACTGCTTTTACTCTCCGGAACAAAGCTATATACAAGCCTTTTCGGTTATGGCAATATTATTTTTGATTAAGCCGCTTTACCTTAGGTTTAATATGCCTAATTGGGCTTTCTATTTGTTTTATCCCTTGCATCTAGCGATACTTTACCTAATCAGTATTGCTTTGTGATTCTAAAAAGAGATGCCAAACTATATTCGGCCTCTCTTAGTATTACAGTGTTCCGAAAAGCCTGTCGCCGGCATCGCCGAGGCCGGGGAGTATGTAGCCGTGCTCGTTTAGCCTTTCATCGACAATTCCGACATATATCGTAACATCGGGATGATTTTTGTGAACGAAATTTATACCCTGCTCCGTTCCGACAATGGACATAAGCTTTATGTTGGTTGCGCCCGCCTTTTTTACAAGGTCGATTGCCGCCGAAACAGACCCGCCCGTAGCAAGCATCGGGTCGAGAACTATAACAAGCCTTTCGTTAACATCATTCGGCAGCTTGTTGTAGTACTCAACAGGCTCAAGAGTATCGTGGTCACGGTAAAGCCCTATATGTCCCACCTTTGCGTTGGGGATAAGTAATCTTATTCCGTCAACCATACCGAGCCCCGCCCTTAAAACAGGCACGATACAAAGCTTTTTACCCGAAATGACCTCTTGAACCGTTTTTGTGAGCGGGGTTTCGATTTCAACCTTTTCAAGCGGAAGGTCACGGGTTGCCTCGTATGCCATAAGCATCGATATCTCTTCGACAAGCTCACAAAACTCTTTGTGCTTTGTTTCAATCTTTCTTAAAATAGTAATCTTATGCCGGATAAGAGGGTGATCCATTATAACGAGATTTTTCATTGCGTGAGGACTCCTTTGTAATATTTTTAAAGCTACTAAACCGATTTCCTTCAAAATTATATAATATATTACATAAAAAGTCCATAGAATAGTCAAAAAAAAGTGGGTATCAGCGATACCCACGAAAATAGTTATCTTTTATTGTTATTTTATACAAAACAAATCTTCGTATATTTAATATAAGGTAACAGATTTTATTCGCTCAAAAAACTCTCATACAGTTTTTGTGCTTTCTTCTGTTCATTCTTGCGCAGGGAGTTAATGGCGTCAAAATTGTCGCATAAAATATCAACGACCCTTTTATCGAGAGCACCGCTGTCAACCATGCTGTGAAGCACCTCTTTGGCTTGTTCCACACTCATGCCCTTACGGTATGGTCTGTCTTCGGTTATCGCCGTAAATACATCGGCTACCGCCATAACCCGTGCACCGAGGGAAAGATTGTTGTCCTTAATGTGGAAGGGGTAACCGTTACCGCTAATCTTTTCGTGATGGTAGGATGCCCATGTTTTGATTGTATCAAACTGGGGTATGCTGTCAAGAAGCTGATATGTATAATAGGTGTGAGAGCGGATTTCATTAAATTCATCTTCGTCAAGCTTTGACGGTTTTTCCAGCACATCGTTTCTTATCGCTAATTTACCCAAATCATGCAAATAACCTGCGACAAGCATCATTTTACATTCATATTTGGAAAACCCGACAAGCTCCGCTAACCTCTGCGCCGTTTTTGCAACCCCCGCAGAGTGGCGAGAGGTGTATCTGCTTCTGAAATCGATGATTTTCGAGAACATAGAGGAGATATCTACAATGTCGTCAATATCCAAAGCAAGAACCTCATAAATCCCTTTCGGTAATTTCTTGACCGGTGACTGAGATATTAAATCAAGCCAGATATACTCCGTTTTGCTAAGAGCAATAAGCGCGTCTACCACCTTCGGTACAAACAAAGTACCTCTGCCCTTGTCAATTTCCGAGAGAATAAAAGGAATCTGCGATATTATATTCTTATGTATGTCGATCTTCGTGCAAACACGGTCTGCCAAATGAATAATATGGCTTTCCAAGGGAACATCATTGCCCATATACATGCTTCCCTTACCATCATTCCACGGCAGATGATGATATCTGATAAAATTTGATAACTGGCGAAGAGGCCTAAAATCCTCAACAATTCTTGCACCTATAAAAGCGTGATTGTTGACACCGATCGGCTCGGTTTCTATAAGCTCTAATCTTTCGTCTGTGGAAAATGACCCGATATCATGAATCTGGGCAGCGATAAATATATTTTTTTGTTGTTTATTTGAAAGTTTAAGCTGCTCCGCAAGCCGGAAGGCAAGATAACCAACCTGTTCATGATGATTTCTTAATAAAGGAGAAACTAAATCCTGTGCGTTGGACAGACACAGCAAAAGCTCATTTAGATTAATTATTATCTTATCCATTGTTTTACTATTCCTCCAAAGTAAATTTGAAAGCAAAAATCAACAATTATCCGTATAAGTTTAAGCCTATTCCACAAATATAATTATAACAGGAAGCAAGCTTCATAGCAATATTAAATATTGTTAAACACCCTACTTTGCTTGCTTATAGGTTTCACCCTTTATTATATCCGACGGCATTGGAGCCGGTCTTGCGCAGACAGTTTGCATCTTGTAGTATTCTTTTTTTGTATCACTGCTGTTTATTGCACACATTATTTCCAAAACATGGTTTATCAAATCTTTGCCGGCCCTTAACACGCCGCCCTCGACAATACACTGCGCCATGTCCGCAACACCGATTCCGCGACTGTTTTCGGCGTAGATATGAGTATGCGGTATTTCTTCAAACCCGCTTCCGTTTGGCTTAAAAAGAGAAACCTTACCGCCAAAGGTATTTGGGTCAGGTACAACCAGTGTACCGTCTGTTCCATAGATTTCTATTTTTGGCAGGTTTGTTTTATGGACATCAAAGCTTGTAATAATTGTTCCTATTGCACCGGTTTCAAACCTCAGAAGCCCGGCAATGTGCGTATTGACTTCAACATCAATTATTTCGCCGTTCTTTGGCTCACTTGTTATTGTCCTTTGAGGGAACGAAATATTACCCATACCGCACACTTCGCTTACCCCGCCCATTAAATTTACAAGTGCGGTCAGATAGTAGGGGCCCATATCATACATAGGGCCGCCACCCTTTTTATAGTAAAACTCAGGGTTGGGATGCCACCTTTCGTGACCCGGAACCATCATAAAAGCGGTCGCTCCGATGGGTCTTCCGATAATGCCGTCATCAATAAGCTTGCGACAGGTTTGAATTCCTGCGCCCATAAAGGTATCAGGTGCGCCTCCTAAAAGCACATTCTTTTCTTCCGCTAATTTAACAAGCTCACACCCCTCGTTAAAGGTCAGACTGAGCGGTTTTTCGACATAGACATGCTTGCCCGCCAAAATAGATCTTTTGCATATGTCATAATGCCCCTGAGGAGTTGTAAGGTTAAGAATTATCTCAATTTCGTCGCACAAAAGCATATCTTCAAAGGTCATCACATTTGCAATGCCCCACTTTTGAGCAGCATTTTCAGCACGATCTGCAATCAAATCAGCGCATGCATATACATTTGTGTTGGAAAAAGTTTTAGTCAGGTTTCTAAAATAAATATCGCTAATATTTCCGCAGCCGACAACACCGATGTTGATTTTTCTGATATCAAACACATCCTTCTTACTTTGCCGCCCAAATAAACCCACGACGCATAAGCTCTTTAGCCTCGGGACAGTCAAAAACACTTGCGACATGACCTAAGCTGTTGTAAAACACCTTCCCATCGCCCCATCTTTTTGTGTAAACGACAGGGACATCAACCGATCCGTTTGCCGAATGAGGTCCATCTATGACAGGAAACCTTGTTGTCGCTAAAACATTTACGGCAGGGTCAACATGTATGTAATAGTGCTCGGTTTTTACCGTAAAATCATTCATTCCTTTTATAATCGCCGAATCGGAGGACTTATTTATATTTACCACATATTCCACGCCGTCTCCGCCCGGGTGTGCAACCCACTGGGAGCCTGTAATAAACTGCCACAACGGATTTTTCCTGAACGAATCGCACATTCCTCCGTGACAACCCGCCAAACCGACACCGCTTTGAATCGCTGCAGATACATTTTTTATATAATCACCGTTTATCTCGCCCATAGTCCAGACAGGAACAATAAGATTAAGCCCCAAAAGCATATCCGTATCATCGAAAATATCCAAAGTATCCGACATTTCGACAGTAAAACCTTCATTTAAGAGTAATTGCTTAAAAATTTCTGCTACTTGTTTTGGCTCATGACCGTCCCAGCCACCGTATACAATGAGTGCTTTTTTCACGGATTCATCCCTTTACAAGTTCAGTAATTTTACACTTATGTAAAAAATATATATGTAAGCAGTTGCATAAGCAAGTCATTTGTGATATAATTATAGACAAAATTCGTGTTTTAGGGTGATAATATGATAAAATATGAGAAAAATCGTTTCGGAATGGAAAAACCGTTTTCCATACATCGCAATAAAAAAAATATACAATTCGAAGCTCATCTGCACCGATGCTTTGAATTTACATATGTTGAGGATGGGGAGTTAACGGTTGAAATTGAGGGAAAAAGCGAAACAATATCCAAAGGCTTCGGAGCTTTGATACTACCGAACCAATTGCACTCTTACAAAACGAACTCTTATTCTTTAATAAGCGTTACAATTTTTTCACCGGAAATGGTCGGACAATTTACAAAATATCTGGAAAACAACAAGCCGCTCGGCAATATATTTGAAGCGCAGGATCTTGAGATTATTTCCGAGAACGACATAAACAATACTTTTATTATTAAATCTTATCTTTATAAAATTTGCGGTCTTTTTACGGAAAAAGTACCTTTTATCGACAGCAGAGAAAAAAAGCATATCAAAAATCTGATGCATGATATGCTTACTTTTATAGATGAAAATTATAAAGACGATTGTTCCCTTAAAACACTTGCAAAAAAAATCGGCTATGATTATGCGTATTTATCAAAGTTTTTTATTAAAAGCATAGGAATTAATTTTTCCGAATATGTTAACCAGTACAGAATAGATTACGCCTGTTATCTTTTGAAAAACACAAACGACACGATAACGGAAATATCCCATTCCTGCGGTTTCGGTACGATACGAAGCTTTAACAGGAACTTTATACGGATTTGCGGAATAACCCCGAAGCTTTACAGAAAAGGCTAAAACACAATTAATTATTCAATCTGCACTCTTGTTTTTCTTCGGTCCTTTTTCTTTAGGTAGAAGGTTCGACTTTTGTCCCGCAAAATTTTTATTCTCATTCTCTTTATTTGATTTATTTACATCTTTAGCTTTTTCTTCGGTCTTTTCTTCTTTTATTTCTTTAACTTTTTCGGTATTTTGCCCGTTTTCGGGGGGACTGCTTTGTTCCTGTGTCAAAGCGTTTTTTTGCTTGCTTTTATCAGCGCTGTTCTCTTTTGAACTTTCGCCTTTGTTATCCAGTTTGGTGTCGTCTTTATTTTTTTGTACACCGTTGCTGTTTGACGGTTGGTCTTTTTTCGGAGAATTGTCCGGCTTGTTTTTTTCTTTTATTTCTCTTTTTATTTGTCCGTTTGAAATCCCCTCAAGCTTATCGGCGTTTTCTTCTATACTTCCGCCGTTTGTTTCGGAATACTCTCTTAATGCCTTAAGTCTGCCCACAGAGATCCCAAGCTCCTTTGCTTGTAGGGCATCTTCGTTGTTTGCCTGTTCGACATAAACCTCTATTTGTTGCTTTGCAAACGGCTTAACACTTTTTTCAACAAGGCTTGTTATTTTTTCGTCCTCGGAAGCAACATTAATTTCAACGCTGTTTTCTCCCGGAACAAGAAAGCCCATAGCCTCGGCGTTTTCGATAATCGAGCTGATACACTTTTCGATATTTTGGGATTTGATATTCCCTGTCGCAAGAAGCGCCTTTGCATCATCATTAAGCGGCCTTATTTTGATTACCATGTCAAATCTGTTAATATCAAGCTGAAAGCTGGGATTTATATCGATGCTCAGATAGCTGACGGGAGTACTGTAAGCGCTTATACCCGAAAAGCCGAGCAGCAGACATAAAACGAAAGATGCAACCATTGCGCCGTATTTTATAAATGTCGTCTTCGCACAGCTTACCGTTTGACCAATCGAATAATTTTTATTGCGGAGTTTAACAAATTCTCCGTCCCGGGTTATCATCACAGCGTTTCTGCCTTTAATATCAGCAATGATTCCTTTCATATTCTACGCCTCCCTTACGGCTCTGAAATACTCTGCGATTATCGAATAATCGCCGCTTAAAACCACAACAGCAACAATAATATATTTTCTGTGCCGCTCTAAAAGCTTTTTATTTACACCAAGATTTCTGATGATTTCCGATACGGGTACAACCCCCTTTTCTTTTATATCGGTCAGCGCCTGCTCGTTTTTCAAAATATATCGAATAACGCTGTAACAGGCTTCTTTTGTTTTTTTGGTCTTTGGCGTATCCTTCGGCAAATCCATATAGGATATGCCGAATTTTGCAATCTCCCGCTTAATTGCTTCGAGTTCAAAGGCGGTATCGGATATGGGTTCTTTTACAACTCCTATATCAAAATCCGTTTCGTTCCCGTCGTCATCTGTTGTCGAAAGACTGCTAAAAGGCACCGTGTTTTTGTCCCTGTACAGTTTTCTCAAATGGTCAATCAGCCTGCTTTTTATCATCATCGAAGCAAAATCCAAAAAGTGTCCTCTTTCTTCTTCATATTTTGTAATTGCTTCGTTAAAGGCAATAAGGGCGATTGACGCCTCATCATCCGAGGGTGAAATGTATCGACCGACCGTCTTTTTTGCGCACGATAAAACAAAGCCCGTGTACTCTTCAATCAGAGTATCCCGCTGTGCATTATCATTCTTCGCGCAAAAAACCCGCTCCTCCAGCCTCATATCCATCACCTGTTTTCCACAGTTCTTAATGTCAATTATACCAAACCGGATACCACCGGTCAACAAAGCCCTTACCGCCGTACCGTTTATAATTGCGGCGTTTAAATAAAAAGCGGCAGACTTTTTTAATTATCTGCCGCAAAGTGAGGAATTATGAGTGTTACTCAATTATTATAGTCTGGCTTTCTTCGTCCCACTCCACTCCCATATTAAACGCCTCGAATATAAATCTGACGGGGACAAGCGTACGGTTCTTTACAATGGCAGGGGGAGTGTCAAGCTCGTATTTCTTTCCGTTCACCGTTGCAATTTTGTTGTCAATCTGCATTACAATTATATTATCTTCTTTTGTGATTGTTACCGTCTTTGTTTCTTCATCCCATGCGACATCTGCACCGAAGGTTTCGACAATCGCCCGAATCGGGGCAAGCGTTCTGCCGTTTTCAATGATTGGCTTTACACCGTCATATTTGTCAAAATCTACCGCAATGCCTCTTACAAAAACACCAATCGAATAATCCTTAAGCTCCTTTTTGACTTCGGCAATTTGCTTTAATATTTCTTTTTTGTCTTCGACATCCGCGTCCTTAAAAAGCGATTTTAAGTCCTTTATATACTCTTTTGCTTCTGTTCTGACTTCCTTACGCTCCTCTATTTTTGCCTTAAGCAGTTCCTTGTTTACTTTGCTTTTACCGTTGTTAGACTTGTCACCTTGGTCAGGCGATTCGGAAGGCTCAGGCGATTCGGAAGGCTCGGGTGTTTCGGTAGGCTCGGGTGATTCCGTTGGCTCGGGTGATTCCGTTGGCTCGGGTGATTCCGTAGGTTCGGGCGTTTCCGTAGGCTCCGGTGTTTCCGTAGGTTCGGGCGTCTCCGTAGGCTCCGGTGATTCCGTAGGTTCCGGTGTTTCCGTTGGCTCCGGTGTTTCAACACTTGTGATAGTATTATTCTTATGTATCGGCGTATTCTTTTCGGTATCTCTCTTTGCGAAAACACTCATTGTAGATATGCAAAATGTCATAATGATAAGGATGGTAACAGCTCTTTTCATTTTAATTCATCTCCATTCGATAATATATGAATCTAATATATAATTCGCAGACTACACCGCTGAAATGGGGGTGAATTAAAAATTATGCTTAAAAACAGGGTGCTAAATCGCATGACGGAAAAAAGACAAGTATTATCTTCGGTTTTTGTTCTGGGATTGGTATCACTCCTCCGAGAATGAGAAAAGCTCATCAATCGTTGTGCCCAGCGCCCTTGCAATATCATACGCAAGTTTAAGCGAGGGATTGTACCTTCCGTTTTCAAGATGGACGATTGTTTCGCGCCTTACTCCCACAATTTTCGCAAGAGAATCCTGTGTAATGTCTCTTTTCGCCCTGTACTCTTTGATTTTTGTTGTCATTTTCATTTATATATCACGCTACCCTTTTTTTCATAAATTGCAAGGGATATGGAAAATATTAAAAGCTGTATGGCAAAGTTTGCGGCAAAGCCGAATGCAAACATCTCCGGAATAGAGGTAAACGCCCCCGCAACAATAATTACGGGATAGATAAACAGCCCTGCGAAAAATGCGTTTTTCGCGGCTTTGTTAACATTCTGAACAAACATCTCGTCAGGGATAATTCTAAAAAAACTGATGAAGCCGAAAAACCCGTAAAAGCCATAAAATCCGGGATTGTCTGTAACCAATCCCAAAAGTCCCAAAAAACCCAAGAGTCATAAAAAACCAAGTTTGTTTTTCACAATAACAACCTCCGATTAGTTATATATTTTTAACTTTATGTTATAATTATATAACATTGCAGGCTTGATGTCAATATAAATCTGTAAAAAAATACTGCTGATTTTTTGGGGTTTTTAAATAAAAGCCCAAAAATCAGCAGTATCAGCTTTTGTGACTTTATTAGATCTTCGTATTAGTTCGTAACAACCAGAACCCTTATTCTTCCTCCGCTCTGCATTGTTTTGTCGCAGTACGCCGTAACCGTATAGTTATTTGACATAACCTCGCTAAGAGGAATTACCTCGTAATCAAGACTTGCATCGGTTGTTTTTTTGTAAACGACGACCTTGTCGCTTAAGGGAAATTTTGAATTCACCGTATACACAAAATTATTGTCAATGTTTTTTACGCTGTCGGGAAGCGCCGTGAGCGGTTTAATTCCCTTAAGCTCCTGCCCCTCAAAGTCAAAAAGGGCGGGCTGGCCGCCATATACCTGATAAATTACCGAAACGGTATTGATATGCCTTTTTTCTCCCCCGACCAAAAGGTCATACTCACCCATAAGCATCATTCCGCCCGACTGGTTAACCGCCTTGGTAACCAGACCGAAACTAAACATATCGTTTGTAACATTATTAAGAATCAAAACGGAAATTTTGCCCTTTTCATTGTTCTCGGCATATAAGATTTTATCCCGACTAATTTCAACGCCATCAAGTCTTTGCGGAAAAATTCTTACATATTTCCCGATTCGGTATTGTTCATAGCGCGCGGTATCCAGAATTTTAATGTCGGAGGCAAGCATGGCTTTGCCAAGCGTCTTATTCCCCCAGTCAAACCTTCCAGCTAATGTGTTCGACGGGTTTTTTACGGTTAGCACCGCCTTTCCGCCCGAAAACGAAAAGTAAACGAGTTTTCCTTTGTATGTGCCGTAATCCTTGTCCGTGCCGTATTCGATTTCACTTCCGTCGGGCATAGCAAGCGTTGCGATGTATCTGTAAACCTTTTCGCCTTTTTCGTTGGTATTTTCTTTAAGTCCCGTGTTTATAAGATAAGCCACCTGATTGTCTGTTGCAACCGTGGTCAGCACATCCGCAATTTTATCGTCCTTGCCGAATAAAACAGTAACGGGATCCCCGAATTTTATCCCGCCGTCCGACGAAAGCTTGTTAAACGCCGCAATAGAGCCTATTTCATAGGATTCGCCCGACAGTATAATTTTTGTGGGATTGTCCTTGTTCGGGAGGGCGTTTTCATAAATCCCCGTCTTCTTTTTGGTATAAGCCAGCACGGTATTGCTCTGCTTAATGTAATAACAGATGTCATAATCCCGTATTGCAGAAGCATCGGAGGGTATTCCGTCCCGAATTATCTTTGTATTTGCGTCTATTCCGAATGCACTCATAAAGCTTGAGCCATAGTTTGTCACGGGCCCCTCGATTACATCCTTTTCAATGCTTATATACTCCGTTTTGCTGTTTATGTCTTTATACAGGGTAATTCTGTCGCCTGTTTTTATATCGCTTTTAACAGCCTGATAACTGCTTTGTACTTCACCCGAAAACACCTTTACATCGTCCTCTATTTCAATTTGCATATCATTGTCAAAGGTTGCAATCCCTCCCGGAAGAACCGCTTTGACCACATAGCTCTGTAAAATCTGCTCCTTCGGCAAAAACGCCGCGATATTGTCATATTCGTCAACAATTAAGTCGCCGCATTTTAAAATATCGCTCTCGCTAAATCTGTCACCCTTACCGAAGATCCCTGCCGAGGTTAAAACCTTATCACGGGATGTTGTTTTGTCAGTCATTATAACGGCGTTTTGAAAATAGCGGTAATTCAGCGTTTCGATATAGTATCTGCTGTCGTTTTTCGGCTTAATAAGCAATGAGTTTTGTACCATAATCGCGGCATCGCCTCTTAAAAGGCTTGCGCCCGCAGTCGCAGTAACATTGTTTAATATCCCCGCATTTTTTGCGGCATTTATTTGTGCCGTAGCCCAGTCGCCGCCCGGACTTGTTTCATACTTTAACAAATTCAGTAAAACCTTGCATGCTTCCTCGTAGGTTACCTCCTTTTCAGGCTTGAAGGTTCCGTCGGGATAACCTGACAAAAGCCCGATTTCCGTCGCGTATGCGATATATGAGGCCGCCCAGTGAGTATGCGGGACATCGCCGTAGGGCGATACGCTTTTGTAGGGCGTAAACTCTCTGTCTACCATTGTAACAACAATTTTCGCAAACTGGGAACGCGTAAGGCTGTCGCCCTCGCCGAAGTTTCCGTCATCATAGCCCGTCATAATACCAAGCGATTTTACCAGATCATAATCTTTTGCAAAAACGCCCGCAGGCATAATCAGAAGGCATATTATTACCAAGCTAATTAGTTTTTTCATAGTTAATTACCCCTTTTGGACGATACCATGTCGCCGATTTTAAGACCGCTTACAACCTCGACATAATCGTTATCCCTTATACCCGTTTGGACCTTAACCTCACGGAGTTTGCCGTCCTCATACAGCATTACGCTGTCACCCGTCAGGGCGTCCTTCGGTATGAGCATTACACTATCCTTTGTCATAACTACAATCCCGACAGACAGATTCATTCCCACCTTAAGCTCCGGAGATTGCTCTATCTTTACCCTTACGGGATAATATGTAACTCCGTTCTTTGCCACACCCACATTGTCAATCCTTACAACCTCGCCCGTAAATACTCTGTCGGGAAGCGCCTCTGCGGTTATCTCCGCCGTTTGACCCTTTACAACCTTTGCAATAAAGATTTCGTCAACCTCGACATCTACATAAAGATTATCCAAATCCGAAACAGTCATCAAAACGGTTTGAGGCGTAACATTGTCGCCTTTTTTGATGTTTTTCGATACAACTGTTCCGTCTGCGGGTGATTTTATTTTATAATCCTCAAGTCCGGCAATTAAATTTTCCAGATTGTTTCGCGCATCTCTCAACGCGATTTCGCTGCTCTTTTTTGCGTTTGTAACCTGGTCGTTCTTAAGGATTAATACTGTTTTTCCTTCATTTATGTAATCGCCTTCCCGGATATTAAGCTCGGTAATCTGACCGCTTCCGCCCGAAACTATTGTTTTTTCGACTGAATTTATAAATTCTCCGGCACTGTTACAGCCTATGCCGTTCACCTCGGCATACGCTTTTTCGCCTTTTGTGACGGCGCCGGGGTTGTTGACCGTTATTTCTATGTAGGTAACCATCCTGTACCCGCTGAGGCTTTCGGAATAGTCATAAATCCTCGATACGACGCCCTGCATTGTCAGTGAATCCGAAGCAAGAGTTATGCTTGCGGTATCGCCCTTTTTTATACGCCCAACATCGGTAGTGTTAAAGGGGATTTTCAAAATAAGATAGCTGTTGTCGACAACATCGGCTATTTTCGTTCCGGCAGCAACAAAATCTCCCTTTGAAACATACAGCCTTTGAATTTTACCGCTGTACCCCGAAACTGTTGTTAAATCGTCGTATGCGGCAAGGCTTTGCCTGTAGTTTTCCTCACACCTGTCGAGGTTTATCCGTGCCGACCTTATCTGATTTTCTATTTCGCGGGAATCGATTGTGCAAAGCACATCACCCTTACGGACGGTATCACCTTCCTCAAACCCTGATGAGGTAACCATACCTGCCTGTAACGAGGTAATATCGTATGTCACACCGGCTATTACAACACCCGTGCCCTTAACCTTATCCACAATGCTTCCGCTTACTACCTCTGCCAGATTGCTTTTGATTTTCGCGGTGTTTTTAACTGCGCCGTTGATGCTTGAAGCAACAGTTACAATAATGACTATTGCCGCCGCCGCTATTGCTATAATGATTTTTTTATGTTTGAACATACGCGCCTCTCCTATTCTACACTTTTTAGTGCGCCAATCATATCAATTTCCTTAAACTTTTTGCCGAGCGATAAATTGACAAGCAGCGAAAACCCGAAGGTTATGCACGACGCAATGAAAAACGATAAACAGCTTATGTATGAATCAACCTCAAATCCCGCCGTCTCACTGTTTGCGACAAGATATGCCTGAAACCGGATGCCGAGAGGTATTCCCAAAACAATACCCAAAATCGTGAAAATTGTATTCTCGCGAAGTACAAGCGTTTTTATCTCATTATCGTAAAACCCAAGCACCATAAGGGTTGCAAGCTCTCTTATCCTCTCAAAATAGTTCATAATCCCAAGGTTGTATAAAACCACACAGCCCAAAACGCCGCCGAACAAAATCAGAATAGTCATAACAACCTTCATTGTTTTAAGCTGTTCTTCTATTGATTCCACAATCTCGCTTTTTTGCTTGGCGGACAGGATAAACTCATATTCTTCAATCTTATTTTTTACAAAGCCCGAATCGGAAGAACGAAGGTATATTGTTGAGGGATTGTACTCCTGCCCCATACTCCGCCATACCGTGCGTCCGACATATATTCCGTTGATGTTTTTAAGTATTTGCGCCACCTTAAAGGTAACTGTCCTGTTTTTACCCGTAATGTTAGCCTCAAGTATATCTCCTTCACGAAGATTCAGCTTTTTTGCCAGTACCGACGAGACAACCGCGCCGTCCCGAGGCAGTTTCATTGAGGTGTCGGAATTTATGTCAAGCAACATTAAGGATATTTCGTCCTCAACCACCGCTATAACCGAGCCTTCTTTTTTCCCCTTAAAAGAAAATGTTGAGGGGACATCCATCTGATACTCGCATTTGGTAATGCCCTGCGTGCTTTGTATCCTTCTGTACTGGGCTTCGGTGGTGTCTGCCTTAAGAAAAACCTGAAGGTCGTAACGGTGAATCTTTTCAAACAGCATATCGAAAAACTTATAGTTTGAATCATTCATTCCGAATGCCATTGTAACAACGGTCATACAGCCCGCTACACCCGCTACGCACATTACAAGGCGCATTTTGTTCCTGAATATATTTCGTATAATTGTTTTTTCGGTAAAGGTAAGCCTCTTCCATATAACCGACATTCTCTCGATTATATTTTTGTTGCCCGTTTTGGGTATCTTGGGTCTGATACATTCGGCGGGCATATCCCTAAGCCCTTTAATACATATATAAACCGATGTCCCCGTGCAAAATATGTTTGTTATTATAAGTACCTGTATGATTGCGGCCGCGCTGAATTGCGCCGTAAAATCCGGCATGCTGAAGGTTGCTTTATAAATTGAAATAAGTAAATTTGTAATAATCCCCGAAGGCAGAACGCCCAACAAAACGCCCAGTATTACTACCACCTGAGCATAGGATATGTAGTAAATGAATATCGAGAAATCGCTGTAACCCAATGCTTTTAATATGCCTATCTGCATTCTTGCTTCCTCTATAATCCTCGACATTGTTGTAAACATAATGAGCGCGGATATAAGGAAAAACAATATCGGCAGGCTTGTGGTCGTTGTTTTCATTTCCTTAATGCCGCCGCGAAGCATATATGCCCTTGTGTTATCCTTAAACGACAGAATAGAAGCGGCTTTTTCACCCAGTGCCTCGTCAACATCCCTTTTGAATTTTTCCTGTGCTTCATCGGTATTATTATAAAGTTTAACGCAAATCTGATTAAAGATGTTTTTGCCCATCAGATCCTGAAGGCTTTCCGCCTTCATATACGCAAAGCCAAGCTTATAGCTGTTGGGTATCATGTCAATGCCGCTGACATTATAAATAATCTCAGGGCTTCTTATATAGCCGCAAACCGTAAGAGTGATTTTTTGCGGGGTGTCTTTAATTTTAAGCTCGTATGTATCACCGATACTTAAATTATGCGCTTTGGCAAATTCGTCAAACAGTGCAAATTCTCGCTCCGTTTCGGGAAGCCTCCCCGCCACGATATAGGGTTTGTTTATTATATAATCCCCCGAAACGGCATAAAGATTAACCGTTACATCCTTATCCCGCACAGGCTGTGCCTCAACAACAACCCTTGCCTGAGCCGTCGCAACGCCCTCAAGGCGTGAAACCTCTTTTTCCTCAAGTTTTGTAAGGTTTTTTCCGCTTATCCAAAAATCGGCTACATTCTGACCGCCGTAATAGCTGTCCGCGACCAATGTCAGGTTGTAGGTTATTCCCGACATCCCCACATACATAAAAACGCCGATAGCGGTTACTATAATAACGGACATCAGGCGTGGCAGAGTCGAAAAGATTTCTCTGAAAAAATTTCGTACAAGCATATTACCACTCCATACTTTCTACGGGTATCGGGTTTTCATTTTTCTCTATGCTTACAATCTTTCCGCTTTTCATCCTCAAAACCAAATCCCCGATAGGCGCTATTGCCTGGTTGTGCGTTACTATAATAACCGTCTTTTTGCTCTGTCTGCAAATGCGTGCCAAAAGCTCTAAAATGGATTTTCCCGTTTTATAGTCAAGCGCACCCGTGGGCTCGTCGCAAAGCAGAATATCGGGGTTTTTGGCAAGCGCCCTTGCAATCGCAACGCGCTGTTGCTCTCCGCCCGATATCTGGGAGGGAAAGTTATTCTCTCTTTCTTCAAGACCCACAAGCCTCAGCGTTTCGCTTGCGTTTAGCGGATTAGTGCAAATCTGGGTCGCAAGCTCAACATTTTCAACCACCGTCAGATTGGGCATTAAGTTATAAAACTGGAATACAAAGCCGATATTGTCGCGGCGGTATTTTGTAAGCTCGGTCTTATTGTATTTCGAAATGTCCTGCCCCGCTACAAAAACCTCGCCGCTCGTAGGCTTATCCATTCCGCCGAGGATATTTAATACCGTTGACTTCCCTGCGCCGGACGCGCCTAAAAGGATAACAAAGCTCCCCTCATCCACATCAAAGCTTATGTCGTCAACCGCCTTTATTATGTTGTCGCCCATTATGTATTCCCTTACAAGATTCTTTACCCGGATTGCCTTGTTCAACGAAACCACATCCCTTTAGCGTACCCGTTTAGCGAAACATTCTGTTGTTTATGATTCATAGCGCACAAAAAACACCATACTATAGATTATAGCACACATACAGCACTTCTGTAAACGATTTTCAAACAACTGTAATAGTTATTCTATCGGGAAAAAACCGCCCCTTTCCTTTTGGAAAATTTCAAAAGAAAAGCGGCGGTTTTTATTTAATATGAGCGCTAAAACGCACCGTCAACAGTTAGAAGAAAACACTGTTTAATAGGTGTAAACAATATTTACCGTTGCGGTTACCTGTATTTCTCCGCTTGTTATGTTGGTATTACTGCCTTCAAAATCCATACCGCCGCCACCCAATGCCTTAGGCGCAACAGCATTGTAGGTATAGTTGTCATAGGGCATAATACTGCCTGCGCTTATGTTTTTGATTTTAATTGAAGTTATACCAAAGGATTTTGCCAATACTCCGGCTTTATCCTGTGCTCTTTTGGATGCACCTTCAAGAGCCTGCAGATACAGCTCATGCTGTTTCGGCTTGGACAGCGAAAACTGAACGCTGTTAAGCTCGTTAACTCCGTTTTCCACCGTAATATCTATAAGCCTTCCCACAAGGGATACATCGGTAAGCATTACCCTTATCATATGGGTAATCTGATATTCCTTCAGTATACGCTTGTTGTAATATGTACCTTCATGATATATGCCTGTGTATTCTTCCGTTTTTATATATTCATAGATAGGAACAGAGTTATATTGCGTGGTTTTTATGTATCTTTCATCAATTCCCAATGCCTTAATCGCATTTATAATGCTATTCATTTTGATTTTGTTTTCCTCTTGGCAGAGCTTGTAGTCTATGTTGTTCGTTTTAACGCCGATTGAAACAAATGCCTCGTCTGCAACCGCTACAACCGTATAGTCACCGCTTACCGACAAAACATTTTCCTCATTTTCAGCACTTACGGCAACCGAAAAGATATTCGCAACAAGGAATGCCACAACAATTACCGACAGAATTTTTTTCATAAGATTACCTCCTAAAATTTTGTTTCATAATTTAGACGATAAAGCATTATAAAAGTTCCCGTAATTTCACTCATTTGCCTTAAAACTCCAAAGCCCTTTGGCAAGTAAAAAGCCGACCATTCTTGAGAGGGTATCATAATAATTTGCTACACCTCTATCGGGACCCATATTGAAAAATCCATGTCCCTTGCCCTCGTAAGCAACAAGCTCACAATTATTCCCGTTTTCCTTCATAAGCCTTTGGAACCTTTGAGAGTTTTCAAAAGGCACTACGGTATCCGCCGTTCCGTGAAATATTAATGTGTCCGGCAGGCCGGGTCTTATATGGTGTATGGGGGATAAATCCTCAAACGGTCTGTTCATAAGCATAAGAGGCTTGCTTTGATAACCTCTCTCGGTTGTGTCAAGCACAGGATTAAAAAGCACCATAGCGTTTATTTTTATTTCCGCATCGCTGTACTCTTTCGCCAAATCATTCAAAATGGCGACGCTTGCCGCCAAATGTCCCCCTGCGCTGCCTCCGCCAGCAGCAATTTTGTTTTTATCAATGCCAAGAGCCTCTGCATTTTTTGTTATAAATACGGTTGCGGCAATCGCATCCAAAACCGCAGTGTCGGCAGCGGTATTGTGCCTTGAAAAAACCCTGTAATCGGGGGTAAACGCAATCATACCAAGCCTTGCAAGTTCCGTTGCCTGCGGCCTGAAATGGGCGACACTGCCTTTTGTCCACCCTCCGCCGAAGAAAAATATCATTGCCCCTCTTATCTCTCCGTCAGGGTTATTCGGACGGTACATATTCATTGTTAACGGATAACCGTCAAACGCTTTAAATTCAAGTTGTTTGATTTCCATGGAGTTCACCTCATTTGTATTGTTAATATTATCTTACACCTTAATTTTACAAATTGCAACAATTGTATTAAATATCACCGCACAAAAAAGATGCCATTTATATCCGGCATCTTTTGCGAATCCGTAGTATCGGTCTTTTCCAAGCCCTATCTTCTCTTATTCTTTTCTTTTGCGAGCCGACGGGCATTTTTTATACCGCCGACGCTTTTAAACATTTCATTTATCTTTGCCGTTTCGATTTGCTTTGAGTTAAGCCCCTCATACTTGGCTTCCTTTTTCAGCTTTTGATAGCTTTCAAGCCGTGCCTGTGTGAGAGTACCGTCATTTACAGCCTTCAAAACCGCACAGCCCGGCTCGCTTTTATGCGCACAGTCGTTAAACCTGCATAATGCTGACAGCTTATCGATATCAGAAAAGGCTTTTTGAAGGTCGGCGCTCTCAAGCCCAAGCTCTCTCATTCCCGGCGTGTCGATTACCATACCGCCGTTTGGCAGTATAAAAAGCTCTCTTTTTGTTGTGGTATGCCTGCCCCTATCGTCGCTTCTTATCTCTTTGGTCGCAATTATATCATCGCCGAGCAATCGGTTAATCAAAGTGGACTTTCCGACGCCCGACGACCCGATAAACGCAACGGTCTTGCCCTCCTTGATATAATCCAAAACCTGATTATAGCCGTCTTTGCTCATGCTTGTCGTGACAAGCGTTTCTACCCCCACGGCAACCGAATTCACCTCCAAAAGCTTTTTTGCAAGGTCGTCGCACAAATCCGCCTTTGTCAGCACAACAACGGGAGTTGCTCTGCTGTCCCACGCAATGGAGAGATAACGCTCCAATCTTCTGAGATTAAAATCGTTGTTGAGTGACATACAGATAAAGACCGTATCAATATTTGCCGCCACAACCTGCTCATCATTCGCCGTACCCGCGGCCTTTCTTATAAATGAGCTTTTTCTTGTCAGCACATTGTGTATAATGGCGTTGCCGTTTGTGTCGTCGTCGCGGTCGAGCATAACAAAATCACCGACCGCAGGGTAATCGGACAGGGCTTTTGCCTCGAAGCGAAACTTCCCTGAAACCTCCGATGTCACCACGCCGCTTTCGCATACGACATTATAAAGGTCTTTGTTTTGGGAAATTACCCGCCCGACAAAAAAATCGCTATATAAAGAAGCTTCAGCCAAAAGCCGATGGCTAAGCCCTAATTTTTGCATATCTGTTTTATTCAATTTAATTTTCCTCCTTAAAGTTGTGTGAAAACTTATGGGAGGCTTATACATTGATTATTTTGTATACACCTCCCGATGTACTACAATTTCCATTGTGTTGTTAAACATAAATTAACAGCTCCTTTCAATAACAATATATCATAAGTATGATATAGAAACAAGAGAGCGAGGATAATTTGTCAAATCAATCAAAAAAACGGCTCTCATCGGCTAAGCGCAGCGATGAAAGCCGTCTTTGTTTTGTACTGATAAGTCAAAATCGGTATAAAAATCAATCGGTTTTAAGTATTCTTAAAAAGTGATTTGCTTCCCTTAATGTATGGTCGCCCAACAATGGTATAATTATTGACTTTATCTTACATTCCAGTATGCCTTCCGTTCCCTGTCGTTTGAAATTTCTTATTTCTGTGGTGGCTTTAATACTTTTGTCAGTGACATCGGACAACAATTCGGTGTGTCTTTGCGCTTCCAGGGATTCCTGTGTAAGCATATCAAAAGTATCGCCGAACATATCAGCCGCATTAAACAAATCAACCTCTGTCGGATCTAACAAGCCCCTGATAAATTTTGCGTGCTCCGCCATAATTCTGTTCCAGAACGCTTCCTGCTCTGCCAAATCCTTTTCCGAGTCAATATCTTCTCTGTTTTGCAGTCTGTTTATCATGTTCAGATAAAATCTTGCTTCTCTTAAAACATGATCAATGAGGAGCGGATAATTTAAGGTGAATATTTCACATGTCAGCACGCTGTTAAGTATTTTTTCTTTGAATGATATAATGGATTTCAGTAAATTAATTGCCTTTTGGTTAATTTGCCTTACTCTTTGGAGTACCATCGGATTTATCATTACTCTGTTTGCTGCCGACAACCCTTGCTCGGCTTGCGTCAATCCGATATCAAAAGCAATGCCGGTAAAAAACTGGGTTGCTTTTTCTGCTTCAAGTGTATAGTTGGTTACTATCTCTCCCGAAGCGGCTACCTGCGGGCTTAATAATCCGTTGGCGACGGATATCGTTTCGGCAAGAATTCTGGTTGCTTCAGCTTTCAGCATATCCGCCTGACGGCCTAAATTTTGGTCTTTCGGCGTGAATGCAACCTGAATAAAGAACATATGCTCTTTCATTATTCTCATGAAAAATAAGTTTAGGTCTATCGAATGTCTTACAAATTCTTCGTTTGACAGCAATATATTTGCCTCCTTCTAATTTAATATTTATGGCATTTTACCTATACCATTATATGATTGTCATCGGAAGTTGTGATTTTATAGAAGGATTATAACTATAATAAAACCGGACTTTTTAAGTCCGGTTTTATTAGTATCGCAATTATGTTGTTTACAGCTACGGCAGAATCGTTACGAACTTGACCGAATAAAGGTCACACATAACCTGGGTGCGGGAATTAAAGTCGTCCAGAACAAAATAATTTATGCCGACCTCAATAAGCCTTCCGGTTTTATCCAGATACGATGGGCCGATTACAAATTCCGCTCTGACATTTTTACCTATGTTTCTTGCCAAATACGCAGGTATGTAACCGGGCTCGGTAATCATAGGGGGCCCTTGCTGAGTTAGCGTGCCGTCATCTGTTTCGGTATCCGCCGAGGGCGCCATCTGCGGAGTTTGATACGCAAAGGGCTGAAAAGGCCTCTCATTGCGGGTCGTTTGTTGCGACGGGCTTCCCCCGACCACGGGATTTCCCATCCAATTTACTTTATTGTTAGCCATATTTTACATCTCCTTTCATTTATTATGTTTCTCCGTATGCAGCGGTGGGATTATAGAAGCAATGCTGATTTACTCTTGTAAGCCAGTATCCGGTTCTGTTGTACGGGAAAAAATTCGGGCATTGCGGTCTGAACGGATTCATATACCACAATGAGTTGCCTGTGGCTCCTGTATGTATACCGCCGCCTATAGCCCAATCGGCCACCTGATAATGGATCGGGTCGGGCGTTGCGACCCATACATTCTGTGTGTTCTGAACGCCCCCTATTATTGTTTTGAGGCACGAAAACTGACAAGCCTGCTCAATCACCCTGCGCAGATCCCCCTTGCACACCCTATGGTATTCGCCGTAAGAAACCCTTACCCTGTTCATAACTACGGTTGCTACGGCTCTCATTCCGCTTTCGCCCTCGCCTCCGGCTTCGCATTTGATTAGTCTTGCAAACAGCTCTCTTGTGTCCATGGACTTCACCTCACCATTTTATTTTATTCCGCTGCGAGGAATTTGCTACATCTTATTCGGATATCAAATTATATGCTCATTTCTTTAGGTTTACCGACATACATTATTGTATAGGCATTGGAGAGCCTAATCAATACGAAGGGAGCATTATAACCATGACTGCCAAAACAACAAATTATTTCGCATGCGGAAACACGGCACAAGGATTTATAGATTTTTTTGCATCAAATCTGCAGGGGCTGGATAAGGTCTTTATCCTAAAAGGCGGACCCGGTATGGGCAAATCGACTATTATAAGGTCAATTAATGCTTTGTGTGGTGATAAAGGATTGTGCACGGAGTTAATACACTGCTCGTCCGACCCGAATTCGCTGGACGGAATTATCGTTCCAAAGTTAAAACTTGCGGTTGTGGACGGCACCGCACCGCATGTTATCGAACCGACCGCGCCCGGCGCCGTTGATGAGTATGTTAATCTCGGAATTGCTTGGGACAGTGTGAAATTAAAAGCCCGCAAGGATGAAATATTGCTTATTAACAAGAAAATCGGCGAATGCTTTAAGGACGCGTATAAATGTTTCGCGGAAGGCCTCAAAATTCACGATGAATGGGAAAGAATATACATAAAAAATATGAATTTTTCCAATTCAAATACACTCACTCAACAGACAATCAATCTTATTCTGATAAACAGAAGCTTTAATAAAGCTCCCCTTGTAAAGCATCGGTTTTTCGGCGCAAGCACCCCGCTCGGCTCGGTAGACTATATCGAAAGCATAACATCGGGTATAAATAAAAGATACTTATTGAAAGGGCGGCCGGGCACAGGAAAGTCTACTCTCTTGAAAAAACTTGCATCAGCCGCCATAGAAAGGGGATTGGATACTGAAATTTATCATTGCGGCTTTGATGTCAACAGTCTGGATATGGTCTTGCTGCCGGAACTGGATGTGTGTATATTTGACAGCACAGCCCCTCATTTTTATGAGCCGTCAAAACCGAATGACGAAATAATAGATATGTATGAAAAGTGTGTAAAGCCCGGAACGGACGAGAAATATCAGCGGGAACTTCAGGGAATTACCTCGCGCTATAAAATGACGGTACAAAAAGGGATAAAACGCCTTGCTGACGCCAAGGCCCTGCATGATGAGCTGGAAAAAATATACATCGGGGCTATGGATTTTAATAAAACCAATGTTTTGAGGGATGATATAATTAAATATATAACGGAATTGGTTTAACCACCCACTCCCCTATTTTTATGAAAACACTTTACTTTTTTAATAAAGCAACCCACCATTTTTTGTTGGTAGGTTGCTACTTTTTTGTTATGGTTTTAGTTTTAGTCGCCGTTGGAGTATTTGAAGTTCACAATTCTATAATAATATACCATTTTTAATTTCCGCTACGGGTCAGAATAATTGTTTCAGTATTGTCAAGTGCCTGTTTTATAAGGGCTTCAACATCCAAAAACTTTTCGCTTTCCAGAATTTTTTCAAGGCGGGGCTTTGTAACGGGATGCCTGGGCGTAAATACGGTGCAGCAGTCCTCATAAGGCAGGATTGATGTTTCAAAGGTTCCTATCCTGCGCGCAACAGTCACTATTTCCTCTTTATCCATTCCGATAAGGGGTCTGAAAACGGGATACTCGGCGGCATCGTCCGTCACAAAAAGCGACTCAATAGTCTGAGAGGCAACCTGCCCTACGCTCTCGCCCGTTATAAGTGCGGACGAGCCATGCTTTTTTGCGATTTTATTCGCTATATACATCATAATCCTGCGCATTATTATCGTCATTTGTTCGGGGGGACATTTTTGGTTTATCTCAAGCTGAATATCCGTAAAGGGCACAATATTAACCTCAAGCCTTCCGCAGTAGCCCGCTAAAATACGGGCAAGCTCCAAAACCTTGTCCTTCGCCCGCTCGCTTGTGTAGGGATAGCTGTAAAAATGCACGGCATTTATTAAAACGCCCCTTTTTGCGATTACATACCCCGCTACGGGACTGTCAATCCCGCCCGACAAAAGAAGCGTCGCCCTTCCGTTGGTGCCTGTCGGCATTCCTCCCACACCTTGAATTTTGTTCAGGTAGATATACGCCGCAAAGTCACGAATCTCAACCGTCAGCAATATGTCGGGGTTTTTAAGGTCAACCGAAAGGTGATCAAAGTTTTCAAAAACAGCCTCTCCAACCAACGCCGAAAGCTCTTGTGAGGTGTGGGGAAATTTTTTGTCCGCGCGCTTTGACTCAACCTTAAAGGTTTTTCCCTCGGCATCCTTCATAAGCTCCTTTGCAAGGGCGCATATACTTTCTAAATTTTTTTCGGCAATATAGGCAACCGCCGCAGAAACAATGCCGAAAACCCTCGACAGTCGGAGCGCAAGCTCTTCTTCGTCGGCGCCCTCCCTCGGCTCAACATAAATCGCCGCCTGCGCCTTCCATATTTTCGATATGTCGTCGCCGCCCGCGCTTTTGAGGTTTGCAATCAGCTTATCCTCAAACAGCGGGCGATTAAGACCCTTTAGTATTATTTCTCCGTATTTTAATAAAATTAAACTGTTCATCACATTATCCCCTGTCGGCTTTTAAGCTCTTTTATGACTTCATTTATTATTTTTACCGCCTCTTTTACCTCATCCTCGGTATTCAGCGCGGAAAAGCTTATTCTTATACTGCTGTCCACAAGCTCTTTTGAAAGACCCATTGCGGTTAAAACATGGCTTGGGCTCGGGCGGTTTGACGAACAGGCGGAGCCTGACGATACTATAACGCCCCTTTGCTCCAACGAGTGTAAGATTATTTCGGAGCGCAGGCCCTTTGCCGAAATATTGAGTATATAGGGTGAGGCGTTATCGGGGCTGTTTATCACAACGCCCGAAAGACCCTTCCTCATAATTTCATTAAGCCGTCCGGCGTGGTCAAGGCTTAAAGCATTTTGCGCCGCTATGCCAAAGCCGATAATTGCGGGGGTGTTAAGCGTTCCGCTTCTGATGCCGCCCTCATGCGCGCCGCCGTATAGCCGGGGAATTATTTTGACCCCTTTCCTGACATAAAGCGCGCCAATGCCCTTGGGGCCGTGTATCTTGTGGGCGGAGACGGAAATCAAATCGGCAACGCCCTTTGGGAAATCTATCTTGCAATAGCTTTGAACGGCATCCACATGAAACAGGCAATTAGGGTTTTTCCGTTTTATTGACCGAGCAATTTCCGCAATAGGCGAAATCACACCTGTTTCGTTGTTTACATGCATTATGCTGACAAGGCTTGTATCGTCGTCTATAATGCTTTCAAGGTGTTTTATATCTGTCAGACCGTTTGAGTCAACATCGAGATATACGGCGTTTTCAAGCGTCTTAAAAGGCTCTAAAACCGATTTGTGCTCCGTCTTTGCGGTTATTATCTTTCCCTTTATCCTAAGGGCGCTGTATGCGCCGAGAATTGCAAGGTTGTTGCTTTCCGTGCCGCCCGAGGTAAAGTATATGTCGCTTGCGGGAACCTTAAGCGGTTTTGCAACCGCCTCGCGCGCAGCTTTAACAGCACGCTCAGCCTTAACTCCGAGCGTGTGAAGTGACGACGGATTTCCGTAATTGTCACGCATTGCCTCATAAACCGCATTTGCCACTGCTTCATACGGCCTTGTCGAGGCGCTGTTATCAAGATAGATAATATCCAAAACATTCATTCCTTTGGTTTGGGTATATGATATGTGTTTTAAATCGTATCCCGTTGTCAAATATGTAATAGCTAATTTATTGTACTATAAATCAGGGGATAATTCAACATCATTTGTATAAAACCCCATTAACACAAAACTGAGGCGGGGCATCTTTTGCCCGCCTCAGTTTTTTGTGCTTTTTTTCCACTTTTCCTGTTCAATAAGACTTTTCAGCTTTGCCGCATGGTGTGCCTCATCCTCTGCGAATTCACGGAAGGTATCGGATATCTCGCCTTGCGGCGTTTGGGTTGAATACATCTGAAAATCGCGCGTAAGCTCCATTGAATTTTCCCAAGCCCTCATAAGACGGTCGCGAACCGCCATTTCGTTTTGGTATGGATTACTGCTCATATTCCGTT
Source organism: Firmicutes bacterium ADurb.Bin193 (assembly GCA_002070105.1). Lineage (GTDB taxonomy): Bacteria > Bacillota > Clostridia > Monoglobales > Firm-18 > MWCQ01. The sequence continues at coordinate 45,942 of MWCQ01000006.1, forward strand.
CACCTCAAGGCTATTTTTGCCATAACGAGGCTTTTTATACAAGTAAACTCATTTTCGAACGGAAGTTATCCCGCCGCTTAAGTACTCATTGTAGGATAGTCCTTTCTCTCTTGCCTTTTTAATCAGCATATTGTATTTGGTCTGTGCGGCTATAATCCTGTATGCATAAATGTCAATAAGGTCATCGCTGTCGGCAAAGTTATAATTTTGGGTTGCTGTTTCAAGCTCTGTTTTTGCAAGAATTATATCGTGTATAATCTCTTCTCCCGCCTTGTCGAGCTCTGCTTTGGGTGTTGCCGTTTTTGCCGCTTCGGGCATGGTTTCTCCCGTCATCCTTATCACCTCTATAATAATTATAGACGGACAAGTTGGAAAATATACCCATTATAACTCATCGGCGGAAAAAATTTTGATTGGGGACGCCTTACAGTAGTTATTTTCGTTTTTGTATATTGTATGTTATGTAAAGCAGGAGTTTGTCGGGAAGAAGCCTTGTGAGCAATCGCGCCGTTTTCATCATTATCCCGGGCACAATTACAGCCTTGCGCGCGAACATTTTTTAACAGCATATTTAGCGACATCGGCACTTTCAAGATGCGGGGAGGAGAAGGTCACCCCTGCAACGCTTCCGAATTCCGTATTTACGGGTCCGGGACACAGCGCGCCGATATAGACACGGCTTTTGTCTCTTTTAAGCTCCTCATATATACCTTGTGTAAGCCTAAGGACATACGCCTTGGTGGAGTAGTATGTAGCCATCAGCGGCCCCGGAAGGAAGCCCGCCGCCGATGCGACATTAAGAATGTAGCCGCCATTTCTGCGTTTGAAGTCCTTTATAAACAGCTTTGTAAGAATATGTACGGCAGTAATATTTGTATCAATCATACGAAGCTCGGTTGTGAGATCCGTTTCGTCAAACCGTCCAAGTTGACCGAAGCCCGCATTGTTTATAAGGATTTCAACACCCGAATCCTTTGTTCTTTCGTAAAGCTCAAAGCAGTTTTCCCTTCTGGAAAGGTCAAGGCATATAGCCTCTACATTCGTTTTAAGGCTTTTTTGAAGCTCCGAAAGCTTGTCCTCACGCCTTGCGACGACAATAAGATCATAGCCCGCCTTACAAAGTTCAATAGCTATATCGCGTCCTATACCTGAGCTTGCGCCCGTAATCAATGCTTTCAAAATACGCACCCCTTTTATAACAAACGACTTTCGGATTATACTTTTTTATGCCCCGTAAGGCCGTATTTTACCGCTATGCGAAGGAATTTTTTCGTAAACAGCCCGCCGAAAAAAAGCATCAGAATACCGTTTGAAATTGCATGCGCCAAATCCATGGGGAAGGACGCTATGCTTGCGGATATAAAGGTTCCGAATCCGCCGAAGGAGTACCAAAGGTTCATAATCCAGCCGAACAAAAAGCCCCATAAAAAGCTGTAAACCGTCATAAATATTCCGTTTTTCCCAAGCCACTTCGGCAAAAGCCCCGAAAGAGCGCCCATAATTCCCCATGCAAACATCTGCCAGGGCGTCCACGGCCCCTGACCGAGAATAAGATTTGAAGCAAGCGCCGTTACCGCGCCCGTCATAAAGCCCATCTGGGGACCGAACACAACGCCCGTCATAATTATGATAAAGGACGAGGGCTGGACGCTCGGAACCCCCGAAAATACAACCCTGCCCGCAGAGGACAGTCCGGCAAGCACGGCAATCAGCACGATTTTTTCTGCCGAAACATCGCGCCCTTCAAAAAGGGAAAAGAAAACGACAACGGTTCCGACAATAAAAACAGCAAGGCACATATATAGGTTGTGCCTTAAAGCCGATACGCTCAGTCCCATAGCTATAAGGATTATAATTATTCCCGTATAAAACCCGGCTTTTCCGTTTTCCAAAGCTTAATCACATCCCCGTATGTAACCGCCGACCCGCCCGTTGCCATCGCGGTTTCGGTCGTGTAGTATCTGTTGCCGCCGAAAAACCCGAAGGGCGCCATTTCAAACGCTATGTCGCCGTCAAAAAGCATCATGCACACATCGGCGTGGGTTGCCGCAAATTCCACATCGTGCGTAGAAGCCAAAGTCGCCGCGCCCGATTTTTTTATTAAATCCGCCATAACTGTTTTCATATACGGGTCAACGCCCTTTGTAGGCTCATCAAGCAAAAGTATATCGGGCTTTTTGAGAAGTATCGCCGCAAGCGCCGCGCGCTGTCTTTCGCCCGCGCTTATGTCGTAGGGGTGGCGGTTTAAAACATCCCTTAACCCCAAAGCATCTATTAGGCTTTCACGATAAGCCAAATCACCGCCCGAAAGCTCGTCCTCCACACGGTCGCCTATAAAGAAGGCGGTCGAATTTTGAGGGAGATATCCGATTTTTTCGGAGTTTCTTTTAAGCTTGCCGTCAAGCGGGCGAAGAATTCCCGCAACAATCTTCAAAAGGGTAGTTTTACCGCTTCCGTTCCCGCCCATAATACAGGTAAACTGCCCTGTGTTAACCTTCATATCGAGGTTCTTTATGACATATCCGCTGCCGCCCGGATACCGATACAAGAGGCTTTTGCATATCACCGCCCGGTCTTTGCCAACCGAATTTTCAGCCTTGTGGTCAGACTGCTCTGCGCTTTCCAAAGGAGTAAACTCTTTTGCAAAGTCCTTCGGAGTAAATGCAACACTTCTTCCGCGGCTTACCGTCAGGGACGCCTTTGCAAGAGAAGGTATGAAATATGCGTTTTTCTCGTCCTGCGCCTTCCAAATATTTTGCATAACCTCCCCGGGCGTTCCGTCATAAACAATCTTACCCCCGTCCATTAAAATGATACTATCGGCAATTTTTATTACTCCGTCCGTTCGGTGTTCCGTAATAACGACGGTTACGCCAAGTTCTTCATTTATCCTCTGTATCATCTCAAGAAAACTCTTTGCGGAAAGAGGGTCAAGCTGTGACACGGGCTCGTCCAGAAGCAGCAGCTTCGGGCGTGCCATCATCGCCGCACAAAGAGCGGCAAGCTGTCTTTGACCGCCCGACAGCACGGCGGGGCTTTTGTATAAAAGCTCCTCCATGCCGAAAAAGCCGATTGTTTCAGCCATTCTCCGTTTCATCGAAACATTGTCAAGCCCTAAATTCTCCATATAAAAAGCAAGGTCGTTTATGACGGTTGAGGTGACCATTTGAGAATCGCTGTCGCCAAGCACTATCCCTATGTCGGACGGCGAAACCGAAGCACTTATTTCACCCCTTGTTATACCGACGGGCGCAACCTCCTTTTTAAGGCTTGTAAGCAGAGTCGTTTTTCCGCAGCCAGACGGCCCGCATATAACCGTAACCTCGCCCTTTTTTATTTGCAGATTTATATCGCAAACGGCGGGTAGTTTTGAATCCGGATACCATAAAGAGAAATTACTGACAGATACCAGAGCCATCGGGCATCCTCCTTTTCACAGCCGCAACACCTTCTGTAACAAGCGGTATGGCAAGATATAAAAGCAGTAAAACATAAAAAATCATGTCCCGTAAGCTTACGGAAGGCGGCATTAGTTTAGGGTAAATATTATACTGACCCGCACCAGTCATCGCCCCCAAGGCAAGAAGAGTAAAAAGCGCCGCTACGGCAAAAAGACATATACCGTCGGACACTATAAATTTATAGAGGACATAGCTTGTCCTTGTGTGCCTTCCGTATTCCCTCGACTTTAGCACAAGCGCGGTTTTCATTCCCTCCTCAAGACACCATGACACCAAGGCCGAAAAAATTCGGGCATAGTACCTTACCTTGTTTGCAAAGCCTCCTCTATCTTCACCGCCGATACTTCGGACATCGGCGATTTCCTTTGCGCGGTTTCGGTAGAGATAAAAATATCGTATTGTCATGCTTGTGACAAAAGCGGTTTTCGGCGCTAATCTTGCAAATACATATAAAAACCGTCCGCTGTCTATAAGACGGTTAAAGCTTAAAAACAAAATCAGCATGCAGGACAGCATCGCAAAGCCGACAAGCCCCGCCACCGCCGCCTCGGCGGTAATAGGGTTGTTATAAAGGTAAAACAAAATATGCACTCCGCGGTGGGAGGTAAGCACATTGGAGAGTATTATAATTACTCCGAAAAATACAAGAGTGCGCACCATACCGAAAAATGCCGCCTTGCCGCAGTAAAAAATCGCCGTAAAAATCGCAAATATTAAAATTAACGCAACAAAAGCAGGGTGCGAAAACATAAATACACAGGCAAAAATGCCCGAATAATATGCGGTTATGACGGCTGGGTGAATCATATAAAAGCGAAAATCCAGAATATCTTTTTGGGGTAACTCTTTTTTGGGGGTTTTATTTCTTCGCATAGCAACCCTCACAATATCCGTATATTTCAAGCCTGTGGCCCGTTATACAAAAGTTTTCAAGGTGTACCGTCTTTGGCAACGGACATTTTTCAAGGGCGAACACCTTTCGGCACGCCGTACATACCACATAATGCCTGTGTTCGTTTTTGTTTATCTCATAGGTTGCCACATCGCCCCCCGCAAGGACATTTCTTTGCGCAATACCCTTTTGGACAAAAAGGTCTAAAACACGGTATACCGTAGAAAGCCACAGCCCTTTGCCGCACATCTCCGCCCCGGTGCAGATTTCCATTGCCGTAAGCGGTTTGTCCGCATTTGACAGCACCGCAAAAACCGCTTCCCTCTGTTTGGTTTTCTTAAAGCCGTTTTGCCACAAGTCACTTCTCACCTGTAATCACTCCTTTGCCAAGCAATATGGTAACAAGGGAAACAATGCCGACAAGCACAATAGTCCCGCCCGGCTTTAGGTTTGCATAAAAGGATATGAAAAGCCCCGAAATCGTAAATAAAAGAGCAAAGACTACGGAATACACCACCGTCTTGAAATAACTTTTCGCAAACTGCATCGCACATACGACGGGGACAACCATCATCGATGAAACGATAAGCGCGCCAACTGTTCTTGCCGCAACCGAAACCGTCGCCGCCGTCAGAACCGTGAAGATAAAACTTACTGTTTTGACGGGTACTCCCGCAAGCAGGGCGTACTGTTCGTCAAGGGCGATAAAAAACAGCTCTTTATAGAGAAATATAAACTCGATAAGAACGAAAAGGCTTACCGCCGTAACAAGAACAAGCTCAAAATCGCTTATCGCGACAATGCTTCCGAAAAGAAAGCTGTTAAAATTTGCGGAGCTTGGCACAAATCCCGAAAGTATGCCCGCAAGCCCGATTCCCGCAGACATTATGACCACCGTCGATATTTCGGAGTATTTAGGCATCCGTTTTCTTATGCTCTCTATTCCCAAAGCCGCAACCGTGCAAATCGTCACGGCACCCAATACGGGATTTATGCCGAGCACAAGCCCCGCCGCAACGCCCGCAAGCGATGAGTGCGAAAGCGCGTCGCCTATCAGCGAAAGCCGTTTTAACACGACCACAACGCCTATGCACGGCATTACTATCGCCAGAAGAATACCGACGGTGAAAGCCCTTATCATAAAATCGTAATGAAAAATCTCCAAAGCAAAAAACCTCTTTTCATCAATGCTTGTGGCGGTGAGAAAGCTCATGCTCAAGCTGGTCTTTTCCAAGCTCGACAAGCGAGCCCTCCTCAATGCAAAAAATTCTGTTTGAATACTTTGCGGCGCTTGCCATATCATGGGTTACCATAAGTATAGTAAGCTTTTTGGATTTATTAAGGCTTTGCAAAAGCTCGCAAAGTGAGGCGGACGATTTTAGGTCAATCCCCGCCATCGGCTCATCCAAAATAAGAAGCTCCGGCTCGTTCACCATAGCACGGGCAATCATCACGCGCTGACACTGTCCGCCCGACAAGCTGCCGATAAGGCTTTTGGCGTATTCGCCCATACCGACCGATTCAAGCGCACGCAATGCCTTGTTGCGATGCTCTTTTTTGGGGAAGCGCATAAGCCCAATCTTTGAAAAAAGGTTTGCCTCCACAATTTCAAGTGCGGTCGCAGGGAACCCCGAAAGGTACGAAACATATTGCGGCACATAGCCTACCTTGTCCCATCGGTCAAAATCGGATAAGGACTTCCCGAAAAGCCGTATACTGCCGCTTTTGGGGGCAATCTGACCTATAATAAGCCTTAAAAGCGTGCTTTTTCCGCTTCCGTTAAGACCGATTATACTGACATAATCACCCCGACCGACGGAAAACCCGACCCCTTCGAAAATCGGTCCGCTTCCGTAGTCAAAACTCAAATTAGATGCGTTAACAATACTGTTCATGGCTTCTCCTATTCAAGCGCTTTTTTCAGCGTTTCAAGATTTTCGCGCATTATGGATAAATAGTCCGCGCCGGAGGCAAGCTGTTCATCCGTCAGGCGCTCCACCGAGCTTAAAACAGCCGTACTTGCGCCGGTTTCCCTTGCAATAGTATCCGCTGTCTTGGGGCTTACAAGGCTTTGGAACAGAATATATTTAACATTATTCTCTTTTACAAACCTTATAACCTCCGCCATTTTTCGAGGCTCCGGCTCGGAATCCGCCGACACTCCCTCAATACCTATCTGATTAAGCCCGTATTCGTGGCACAGGTAGGCGAATGATTTGTGCGACACCACAATATTTTTGCCCGGCAGGGCGGCAAGACTTTCACCGTACTCCTTGTCAAGCGCATCAAAAAGGCTTGCATACTTGGTATAATTGCGTTCATAATAAGCTGCATTTTGAGGGTCTGCCGATACAAAGGCATTTTTGATATTCTCCATTTGAAGCTTTGCGTTTTTTATGCTGAGCCAGACATGAGGGTCTGTGCCCTCTTCCTCACTATGCCCGTCCTCTTGTTCACTATCTAAAAAGGCAATCCCCTTTGATGCCTCGACAACAACAAGCTCTTTATTGGAAAGCGATTTCAAAACCTTTTTAACCCAATGCTCCATCCCTGCGCCGTTGTAAATAAAAACATCCGCCCCTTCAAGCTTTATTATGTCGTTGGCGGACGGCTCCCAGTCATGAACCTCGCCGCCTGACGATGTAAGGTTTGTAAGCTCTATTTTTTCGCCTCCGACCTTTTTTGCAAAGTCGTACATCGGGTAAAAGCTTGTGTAGACCTTGAGTTTATCTCCCCCGTTCGCAGGCTGTTTTTTGGGGAAACAACCCGTCATAAACACAACAGTAAAAAGTAAAACCACCGCCAAAAGCAGTCTTTTATTCATAACCGCAGTCCCCCTGTGTAAATTGCAAATGCGAATCATACGCATTTGCAATAAGATTATATATTATATGAGTATATCTGTCAATACATTCCAAGGCAAAAGTGTGTAAAGACGGAAAACGGGGGTGATTATTTTTTGTTTGGATTTTATGGATTTGATATCAGATATAAGGGTTAAATTGATTAAAAAGCAGACAACACAACCGAAATATGCTATTATGGTAATATCAGTATAAATGCAAAAAAGCCAAGCTAATGCTTGACTTTTTATACAATTTGCAAAGAGCGCTTTCGCGCTCTTTGTTTTACTTATAGCTCGCTGGGCGAGCGGATGCGTTAGGGAAGGTGCTATGCACCCGAATAATTTATTATTTGATTAAATCCAACAGCGCCTGTTTTGGTCTTGCTCCCACCACTGAATTTACGACCTTGCCGTTTTTAATGACAATAATCGTCGGGATGCTCATAACCTTAAAGCTTGCCGCAAGCTCCGGCTGTTCGTCAACATTGACCTTGCCGACCTTGGCGTGTGTAACCTCTTCAGCTATTTCGTCGATAATCGGTCCGACCATACGGCACGGTCCGCACCATTCCGCCCAAAAATCAAGAAGCACGGGTTTGTCGGAGTTTATAACTTCCGAATCGAAATTATCCTTAGTTATCTCAATCGTTGCCATAGATTCATTCCTCCTTTACTCATTCTTATATGTTTCGTGTGCTGATTATTATTATACCCTATTAGGAAATAAATACAGTGACTAAATCACAAAAATAAAAGCACCATAAAATAATGCGCCAGCGCGCCTAAAAGGACAAAAATATGAAAAAGCTCATGAAAACCGAAGTACTTAAAAATATTGGGCCTTTTGGCAGCGTATATAACCCCGCCCGCGGTATAGAAGGCTCCACCCGACAGAAGCAAAACAACACCGCCTGTCGGAAGGTTTCGGGCAAGCGGAACGATTGCGAATATGACCGACCAGCCCATTACAAGATAAATAATGGTGGATAAAATCCTGAATCTTCCCGTAAAAAATGCTTTAAGCAGTATACCCGCAAAAGCAAAAGCCCAAATACCGATAATGTAACCCCATTTGAGCGCGCCAGTAAACGAAACCGAAACAATCGGCGTGTATGTCCCCGCAATAAGCACATAAATCATGCAATGGTCGATTATATGGCATACGCGGATAAGCCCCGCAGGGCCGGTTACAAGATGATATGTTGCGCTTGCGGAAAAAAGAAGCGCCATGCTTATACCGAAAATTAAAAAGGACGCAAGCCTCTCGACATTCCCCGCTTCACCGAGCGCAAGAAAAACCGTTCCGGCTATCGCCAAAACGGCTCCTCCTAAATGTGTAAATCCGCTTACCGTATTTCTGAAAACTTTTTTTGACATTGTCTTATAACCCTTAATTTCAAAACCCTTAAAAAATACCTTCGTTTTATTCTCTTGCTTTTTTGCAAAGCTCCTCCAGCGTGATGCTGTCGACAACCTCGTCTATTGCGATTTTAAGCCTGTGCCAGACATACGCCGCCGCGCACTCCTCTTCTTTTTCACAACTGCCCTCCGCGCATACCGTCGGGGAAAGCGAGCCTTCAACCGCGCGAAGAACCATGCCAACCGTAATTTTGTCACCCGGCTTGTTCAAAACATAGCCTCCGCGGGGGCCCCTTACGCTTCGCACAAGACCTTCCTTTACAAGGCGCCTTATTATGTGCTCAAGATATTTTTCGGACAAATCCTGCTTGCCCGATATCTCACGAAGAGACATAGCCCTCGTATCGCTAAGGGCTATGTCAATCATGGCGCGAAGGCCGTATCTGCCTCTCGTTGAAACTCTCATACCTTTTGTGTCCAGCCGAAGGTGTCGGGGATTTCTCCTCTTTGGATTCCCGTAATGTTGTCATACAGCATCTGGGCGATCGGGCCCGTTTTGTTGTTGTTTATCGTAATTCGGTTTCCTCCCCGATTAAGCTCGCCTATCGGACTTATTACCGCGGCTGTGCCTGTTCCGAACACTTCGTCAAGTTTTCCCGCGGCGTGCGCCTCATATACCTCGTCAATGCTTATAACCCTCTCGGTAATCTTTATTCCGCGGTGTTTCAAAAGCTCAATAACGCTCATTCGTGTAATGCCGGGAAGAATACTTCCCTGAAGCATGGGGGTTATGACCTCACCGTCTATTACAAAAAATACATTCATCGTTCCGACTTCTTCAATGTACTTTCTCTCAACGCCGTCAAGCCACAAAACCTGTGTATATTTTGCATCCTCCGCCTCCTGCTGTGCCTTGAGGCTTGCGGCATAGTTTCCTGCGGTCTTTGAAGCGCCCACGCCGCCCCTTACCGCACGGACATATTTAGTTTCAACCCATATCTTAACGGGATTTACGCCCTCGGGATAATACTGCCCGCTCGGAGATGCTATTATTATAAATTTATAAGTATGCGAGGGATGAATGCCCAAAAATGCATCCGTTGCGATGATAAAGGGACGAAGATACAGCGAGGTTCCCTTCGATGACGGAACCCAGTCCCTTTCGACATCAACAAATGTTTTTAGCACTTTTATGCAGAAATCAACATCAATCGGGGGTATGCAAAGGCGTTCGTTGCTTTGGTTTATACGCTCCATATTCTTTTCGGGGCGGAAAAGCAGTATCTCGCCGTCACTTTTTCTGTATGCCTTGAGCCCCTCGAATATAGCCTGACCGTAATGAAGCACCATTGTGGAGGGGTCAAGTTCAATCGGTCCGTAGGGGACTATGCGCGGGTCGTACCACCCCTTTTCCGTTGAATAATCCATAATAAACATATGGTCGGTAAACTTTTTGCCGAATCCGAGATTGCTCTCGTCCGTCGGCTTTTGCTTTGGCTGTTTTGTCAATTGTAGTGCGATTTCCATGATTTGCATCTCCTTATTTCTGTTGGGGCTTATAATGCGAAAATTTTTCTTAAGTTTTTTCGTTTAAGCCTCTGTTTGATTTTATTTTAACATAACGGTGCGATAAGCGCAAGGTAAAATTATGTATTAAACGCTGTAACCCTTAAAATTCAAAAGCGGGGCAAAAGACTGCCTTAAATGTTTTGAATATATGTCAAATACACCTTTGGCGAGCTTTTGGTAATCATGGCGCACATTGCCCGTTGCGGTATGAACGCACGGAAGCTCAACAAGCTTAATTTTATTGGAAATAAACTGCTCGGGGTGCACCTCTACAATCTGTGCGCCGTCCTCTATGTATCGTTTAAGAAGCGGTTCGGGAACCCCCTCGTTATTCACTACGCAGTAGTCCATAATCTTTCCGCCCGCATGGTCGCAAATTGCCTTTGCGTGCGCAAACGCATCCATATTGTCGGTTTCACCGGGTTGTGTCATAATATTGCAGACATAGATTTTTACAGCCCTGCTTGCTTTCACGGCATCCGCAACCCCGTCCACGATCAGATTGGGGATAATGCTTGTGTAAAGGCTTCCCGGGCCTAAAACTATTATATCAGCTTCCTCTATCGCCTTCAAAACACCGGCAACCGGCTTGGCGTCGGCAGGAACCAGACGGACTTTTTCTATTCTGCTTTTCATTTCCAGGGCGGCCTTTCCTATTTTGCTTTCGCCTTTTACAATTTCTTTGTTTTCCAGCTGTGCCTCTATGATTACATTTTCGACGGTGACGGGAAGAACCCTGCCCGTTACGCGCAGAACATCGCTTACGGCATTGACGGTTTCTTCAAAATCGTTGGATATTCCGAAAACCGCGGCAAGTAGCAGGTTCCCGAAGCACTGACCCGATAGATTTCCGCTTGAAAACCTGTATTGCAAAAGCTTTTTCATACTCGGCTCAGCCTCGGCAAGCGCAACTATACAGTTTCTGATATCGCCGGGAGGCAGTATTCCAAGCTCACGCCGAAGATAGCCGGAGCTTCCTCCGTCGTCCGCCATGGTTACGACCGCCGTGATGTTGGGAGTAAGGGCTTTGAGACCCCGAAGCATTGTTGAAAGCCCTGTGCCGCCGCCGAAAGCAACGACTTTAGGAACGATATTCCTCTTTGTTAATATAAGACATTCCCCCTTTTGGGGCGGCAATTGCCGCGGATGAATCAGCTTTTTTTGTAGTCTCGGTGAATCGTATGCACCTTTTTATTCATAGCCCTTAAATGTTCACCCAGCTTTTCGGCAAATGTAACCGAGCGATGTTTCCCACCCGTACAGCCTATCGCAACCACAACCTGTGATTTTCCCTCTTCCAAATAGTGAGGGATAAGAAAATCCATCATATCAAAAAGCTTGTTCATAAATTCCACACTTTGCGGAAAGCTCATGACATAGTCGGAAACATCCTTTGAAAGACCGCCTTTATCCTTAAGCTCGACAATGTAGTAGGGATTCGGCAAAAACCTTACATCAAAAACAAGATCGGCATCAAGCGGAATTCCGTATTTAAAACCGAAGGACAGTATGTTTATTACAATTTCACGCTTTTCTTCATCCGAGGAAAAAAGCTTTAATAATTTTGCTTTAAGATTTTGGATGGACAGTAATGAGGTATCTATAACATGTGTGGCATTTACTCTTATCTCATCGAGCATTTTGCGCTCTTTTGCAATTGCCTCCGGCAGGCGGTCATCAACCGAAAGGGGATGCTTTCGCCTTGTTTCCTTATACCTTTTTATAAGCGTTTCGTCATTTGCATCCAAAAACAGTATTTCGTATTTATAGCCCTTTTCTTTAAGCTCCTTCAGATTTTCGGATATCTGTCCGAATATATCCTCTCCGCGTATGTCGCACACAACCGCCGCGCGCTTAATCTTGCCCTGAGAGCTCATGCAAAGCTCTGCGAACTTCGGAACAAAGAACAGCGGAATATTATCGACGCAGTAATAGCCCGCATCTTCAAAAATTTTCATAGCCTGACTTTTTCCGGCACCAGACATACCTGTAATTATTACAAACCGCATATCTTCACCTCTGTTTCAAGCTTTACACCGAACTTATCCTCAACCGCGTTTTGGACATGCCTTATCAGACTTGCAACATCGTCAAAGCTTGCATTTCTGTCGTTTACTATAAAGCCGCAGTGTTTTTGCGAAACGCATGCCCCGCCTATGCGGAAACCCCGAAGCCCCGCGTCCTCTATAAGCTTTCCCGCATAATAACCTTCGGGGCGCTTAAAGATGCTCCCCGCGCTGTAGCACTCAAGAGGCTGTTTATCACGCCTTAGCTTAGCAAATTCCTGCATTTTTGCCTTTATCTCATCCCTCGGTTTTTCAAAAAGTTTAAGCCTGTTCTCAATTATTATCCATCGTTTCCCGCTGAATATGCTTTTTCTGTAACCAAATTCATGGGCGTCACCCGTTATTTCGTGCACATCCCCGTTTTCGTCAATATAGACCGTTGAAATTACGACATCCTTCATCTCGCCGTCGTATGCCCCCGCATTCATAACAACTGCTCCGCCGACAGTTCCCGGTATACCCGATGCAAATTCAAAACCGCCCAGCGAGTTTTTAAGGGCGTATGAGGCAATCGAGGACAAAAGCGCCCCGCTCTGACAGGTAAGGATATTTCCCTCTAAGGAAATATCCTTCATATTTTCGCAAATCTTGATGACTATACCCCTTATTCCGTTATCCGAAACAAGCATATTTGAACCGTTGCCCATAACAAATAAGGGTACATCATGAAATTCTTTTACAATAGCGCTTATCTGTTCCGCCCCATTGGGCATTACAATAAAATCCGCCAAACCTCCGATTCTGAAAGAGGTGTGGTTTTTCATAGGTTCATCCGTTAGAATCTGACTTTTATCAAGTATTTTCATTAGTCGGTCATAGACAGATGAATTTTTCAATAGAAACCTCCCGAAAATTTATACTTTATATCATTATATGCTGTTAAATCTTAAGACCGAGATAGTCTTTTATCTTATCCAAAGAGGTATTCATAACAAGGTCAAAGTCATAGCCGACTTCGTTAAGAAGCTCGACCGAAAGCGCTACATTCCCCACATCATAGCAAATATGGCTGTCACTTGTTACAACTATGGGAAGATCGTGCTTTTTTCCGGCAGCCAGAATATCGCGGCATCTGTTTTTTATCCTCCCATCACCCATAAGCGATGCGGCGTTTACTTCGATAAGCTTTTTGGTCTTTTTTGCATGCTTAACAACCTTTTCGATATCAAAGCCCGTTTGCTCACGCTCGATATGCCCTAAAATATGAACGAGCGGATTGTCCATAACCGCTGTCAAAACCTTTGTATGCTCTGCCTCGCTTTTGGGAGAGTATCTGCTTTGGTGGATTGATGCTATAACAACATCAAGCCGTTTAAGCTCCCACTCCTCAAGGTCAATTATCCCCTTTTCGTTTTGGATATTGCACTCTGCCCCGCGCAGAACAACAACACCGTTTATCTTACGGGGAATTGCATCAAGATTTTGAAAGTGATAGGAATGTGCTCCGTCCGCGACGCCGGGTCCGTGGTCGGTGACCGCAAACGCCTCCATTCCCTTTTGCGCCGCCAGTTCGGCATATTCCTTTACAGTGCTGAAAGCATGAGCGCTTGCAACGGTATGACAGTGTAAATCAACTGATATATTAATAAGTGATCGCCTCTATTCTCTTGTTTTATCTATACCCTCCATAAGACGCTGGCTAAGCGCCTCAGCCGCATTGTAGCCCATTCTTTTCTGGCGGTTGTTCATTGCGGCAATTTCTATGATTACGGCAAGGTTTCTGCCCGGCTTAACGGGGATAACTATCGACGGAACCTCAATGCCAAGTATTTCCGTCTTCTCTTCGACAAGACCAAGCCTGTCGTAGTGCTTTCCTTCCACCCATGCCTCAAGATTTAACACAAGGTCAATCTTTTCGTTGTCCTTTACCGAGCCGACACCGAAAATTCTCTTGACATCAATAATACCGATGCCTCTGATTTCTATAAAATGGCGAATAATTTCGGGTGCACTGCCTACAAGTGAAATTGACGATACGCGTTTTATCTCAACCGCATCGTCGGCAACAAGACGGTGGCCTCTTTTAACAAGCTCAACAGCCGCCTCGCTTTTTCCCACTCCGCTTTCACCCAAAAGCAAAACACCCTCGCCGTAAACCTCTACAAGCACGCCGTGCCTTGTTATACGCGGCGCCAATGCAACATTAAGATAGGAAATAAGCGCACTCATAAATGCCGATGTGGAAAGCTGGGTTCGGAGAATGGGTATGTTGTATTCCTTTGCTATGGGATACATTTCTTCAAAAATTTCAAGCCCTCTCGTTACAACCAAGGCCGGTATCCGCTTTGAGAACAGGGCACGGAATTTTTCCTCTCTTTGCCAGGACTCCTGATTCTGAAGATAAGTATGCTCAACCATGCCTAGAATCTGAATCCGCCTTGCATCAAAATAATCATAAAAGCCCGTTACCTGCATCGCAGGACGATTTATGTCGGCTGACTCAACCATAACATCAGAGATGTTTTCACCGCAAAAAACACACTCAAGTTTAAAACGCTCAATTATTTCTTCAAGCTTAACCGAGTAAACAGCCTCCTGCATAGCGCCTCATCCCCCGCACAAAACTTTTAATCCGGATAAATATAAATAATTATATCACTAATAGCAGTAAGGGTCAATATAATATTGTCTCCTGCGGGCAAAATGGGCGCCGCACTTTTGTACGACGCCCGCAAAGCAACAATAGAAATAAAAAATACGACTTCTATAACAGGGGGATATCCTCGTCAAAGGAGTGAATATACAGGTCGCAAACTTCTTTCATCCTTTCCTTCTGGGCTTCGCTTGAACGGTCATAAACACCCACAACCCTAAAGCCCGCCTCCTTTGCAACGACGGCGGCGTGAAGGGCATCTTCAAATACCAAAACCTCATCCGGCTTTAAGCCAAGCCTTTCGGCACAGTAATTGTATATTTTGGGCTCGGTCTTGGAGCAGTTCAAAAGCCCGCAGGTTGTAACAAACAGGAACATTTGAAGAACCCCAAGATGTTTAAGCGCGTCGCAGGTCAGGTCATAGTCGTTTGCCGTTGCGACACAAAGCATGATACCCTTTTCTTTAAGCCTGTCAAGCATTCGGTGCGCAAAGGGCTTTAGTTCTATGCGGGTAAGATATACATCCCTCATAAGCTCGTTAAGCCTTTTCATAACCTGCTTTTTCGATTGAGCAACACCAAGTTCGCTTATAAAATATTCAACACACTGTTCTATCGTTTTTTTCTTTAGCATTTCTGAAAGATTATCAGGAACCTTAACTCCGCTTTCCTCAAGAAACGACCGGTCAATGGCGTGCCATATATGCATTGAGTCGAGAAGTGTTCCGTCAAGATCGAAAATTGCTCCTTTTATATTCATGGTCTACCTCATCAGATAAAATTAATCAGTATATATTAGAGTATGCCAATACCGTAAAAAATATTGCATATCCACTTGTGCTACCGTAAAAACCGCATTTAATTTCTTCCTGCAGTATAATCCTTTACGACTATTAAGTCAATTTTTTTATCGGCTTGTCGCCTGTAATCAGGGGCGCGCCTGCTTTTTCGGGGCAACAAAGCTCGGTCATGTGTTTCCAGTATCGTTTTGGCATGTGGCTCATGCGGCATTTGGGGTTGTGCCGTCCCTCTACCTCTATCGTTTTGTAGAAAAGCCGCCAGAGTTCACGGAAAACCGTTTCGGCTTCACAGGCCTCGGGAAGCACAAAATCGGATGCAGGGATTATTTCGCACCTGTAGGGCTTGTAGATAAGCGCCGCAGAGTGTGTTTTGTCGTGAATCAAAAATGTTTCCTCGGGATACCTTCCGCAAAAATGCTCCGACAGCAACGGCAAAACAAAATTTTTCGGCTCTATCTGTGCGGCAAGCGCGCCGCCGTAGTCCGAAAAACGGACAAAGCCCTTTAAGAGATGAACTTCGCGGCTTAAATGCCTGACAGCCTTAAAAAGCTTGTTCACAACATCATCGGCAAGCATATTCATCACCGAGGCGCCATGGGTAAAGCCCTTTCGCAGAAACAAAAGCATATACAGCTCTTTTTTCGGAAGGCAGGTCAAAAAAGCCTCCTTTATGAAGGTCAAAGCCGCCGCACCCATCCTTTTCGGAATGGCTTTTAAGACGCGCTGTGCCTTTTGGAGGTCTGTGTCAATATTTTTTTCAAAAATGAGAGATGTTTGTGAAAAATCCGATACGATATCCCTTGGAATCTCGTTTTTTTCATAGCTTTCAAAGACACAGCATAAAAAGCCTTCAAAACTTCCGTCATAGCGATAGATTAAATCGGAAAACCCGCAGTTTCGATACGGGCCGCACAAGCCGTTTGGTCGGGTATTCCAGCCATCAGGCATTTTTTCATCTCCTCTTCGATAAGGTTTTCGCGGTCAAAGACGGAAAGCTGTTCCCACTTAGGCGACAACATTCCAAGCTCTCTCTCGGACATAAGGGCGCGAAGGATTTCATCCTGGGTTATTTTAACGCCTTCGGCTATTTTACCGCGGCAGGTTATAAAATATTTTGCTCGCTTTAAGACTATTCCGGTCTTTTTAAGACCGTCAAAGTCCAAAGAGCTTGCACGCCGCGCGGTCATTATTCGCCTTGCGCCTGTTACGCCTATGCCGGGTACGCGTAAAAGCTCATCATATCCCGCTTTGTTTACCTCTATGGGGAAAAGCTCCAAATGATTAAGCGCCCAGTTGCACTTTGGGTCAACATACGGGTTAAGAGTCTGATGACTTTGGTCTAAAATTTCGCCCGCAGAAAACCCGTAAAAGCGAATCAGCCAATCCGCCTGATAAAGCCTGTGCTCACGAAAAAGCGGCGGACTTGTATCGGGCGAGGGAAGCAGACTGTCCTCCGCCACGGGTATATACGCCGAGTAAAACACACGCTTTAATTTGTACTTTTTATAGAGGCTTTCGGTAAGGTTTAGAATATGATAATCGGTTTCGGGCGTTGCGCCAATAATAATCTGGGTGCTTTGACCCGCAGGAGCGAAGGTCGGTGCATTTTTATACTGTATGATTTCGGACCTGTTTTCCTCAATGCGGTTTTTCAAATAGCCCATCGGGGCAAGAATTGAGGTTTTGGACTTGTCGGGGGCGAGAAGTTTAAGGCTTTCGAGGGACGGAAGCTCAAGATTAACGCTCAATCGGTCGGCAAGCATCCCAAGCCTTGAAACAAGCGCGCTGTCAGTACCGGGGATAACCTTGGCATGAATGTAGCCGGAAAAGCGGTAGTCCTCACGGAGTATGCGAAGCGTTTCTATCATTCGCTCACAGGTGTAGTCGGGGGTTTTTATAACGCCGGAGCTTAAAAAAAGTCCCTCTATATAGTTTCGCCGATAAAAGTTTATGGTAAGTTCCGCAAGCTCTCGCGGTGTAAAGGCTGCGCGGGGTACATCGTTTGAACGGCGGTTTACGCAATATTTGCAGTCAAACACGCAATAATTGGTCATTAAAACCTTCAAAAGCGAAATGCACCTTCCGTCAGCGGCAAAGCTGTGACATATACCGCAGGCAGAGGCGCTTCCGATTCCTCCTTTTTGCGCGGTTTTATCGACACCGCTCGATGTGCATGCCACATCGTATTTTGCGCTGTCGGTAAGGATTTTTAGCTTGTCAAATAAGTCCATAAAACCGCCGCCTTGCAAAGAACATCCGTTCATATAAAAATTATACCGCAGAACATATGTTCTTGTAAAGAGGGGATTTTTTGGGGGGTATTGAGAGTTTTGCGATTGTAGGTAAAATCTAAGAGAACATCTTATCGCAGTCCCTAGCAAAACGGAATATGCGAAAGATTGGTCGGCATAAGTCGTCACGGGTTGCTGAATCATATCGTCCCTTTAAATCAAAGGCATTTGGAATGTCTATTAAAGGAATATATCAACTATTACAATACAGTTAGAACTCACCAAGGTATTAACTGTCAAACACCCATTATGTCTGATGCTCCTACCAAAACTTCAACAACAAATACTTTTTTGGAATCGAAACCGATTCTTGGAGGCTTGTATCATTCTTATCAGAAAGTCGCTTAAAATGGTGTGACGATTCTCAAAATTTGGTCTGTTGTAATTTTCAACAGGCTTAATCAGTATGCAGTGAATCAAAATTTTTGCTTTGTTTTGACAGTTGCCCGCCGTTTCACCACGACAGGCAACTGCTTTTTTGATTTGAATTTTGGTCTTTTACTCGCAGATGTAATTTTTGCAGGCGACAGGGAATTCAATTAGTCATTCTGTCGTAATAATCACCTGCTGTTTTGCGTCGTCCCAACCAACCTTTGCGCCCAAGCCTTCGGACACGGCGCGGACAGGGACGAGGGTACGGCTACTCACAAGCCGCGGCGGTACGTCGAGCGTGACGGTTTTGCCATTTACTGTTATTTGATTATTATCTATTTGCAAAGACATTTCTAAATCGCCTTTTTTCGCCGTTACCGTTTGCGTTTCACCGTTCCAGCCGACCTCCGCGCCAAAGGCTTCAAAGATAGCGCGGAACGGGACAAGAACACGGTCGTTTTCCATAATTGGCGGTTGGTCGAAAGCGAGGGTCTGACTGTTTAATATAACGGTGATATTGTCCGATGCATCGCTCTCCTCACCACCTTGCTCTGTGTTATTACTGCTTGCGTTAAGGATATACGGGTCATTCTCTGTGCCGGAGCCTGTGATTGTTTCTATAGCTTCAGTGTCAAGGTAGAAAGCGGGGCGAATGCCGCGCTCGGCTGAAATGGCAGCATAAGCTGGAAAGGTTTCATATTTGTCTTTATCCCAAGCAGCTACCATGGATTCAAATATTGGTGTGCGCAGCAAAAATACTTGCGGCTCCCCGTCATTTTGCTCATTAGGTTTTGATTCATCTGTACGAACAGCGTTCACATTCCCAAGATTCTCCCACATCCTGTATAGTTGCAGTTCGTCAAGTAAAAACACCGTATCTTCCAGTTGATATGCCGCGCCGAAAAACACATTCGGAAATTCGGAAATATCCCAAAATATCATGGGCGTTGTTGGACTGTGCCCGCCTCCTCTGCCGGGGTCTTTAAAACAAATATATCCATCAGACAATCCGTTTTCAGATAATTCTACTTTCCCAGAAGGCGTCATAGTCCATTGATTTACCGTTTTCATAAGGTCAAGCTCTGCCTGGGTAAAGTTGCCGCTTGACAAAAAACCGGCTTCGTTACGTCTACCATCCAGATTATTTGGCGTAGGCGTTTCCCCGACAGGCCATTCGATTTCACCAGCCGGCATTGTTGAGTTCAACCATATTCTGATATACGATGTTTCCCACAAGTTTGAAGACTTATATCCACTTTTACTGTTGTCATCAAAGCTCTTATAAGTAATAACCTTGTCGCTCACAATCAACATCCCGTTATCATCGTCCGCCGCATACCTCCACAAAATCGGTGCACCTTTGTATTGCCCGATTATAAAATAATCGCCGATTGAAAACTGCTCCGAATCAGCAAAGATATTCATACAAAAGGCGGAACTGATTATACAAAAAGTCAAAGTAATCGCCAATACTCTTTTTAAACTTAACATAATTTTACTCCTTTCGTTTTTTAAAAGGTTGAACCAAGAAAGCTGTTGACTGAAGGCTCCCAACCTTTGCCCAACAAACCCTTCGTGATATTGTATATCAACAGACCGTTATATGGTGCATTATGCCCATACTCAGAGCTTCCTTCTCCGTTTTCCGTCATTTTTGTATCAGTGAACCACAAAGAAAGGGAACCAAAGGGACGGTTCTTGCGGTTGGCAGCATCAAATGGAAACCGTAAGAACCGTCCCTCTGGTTCCTGCTAGTACACTACTTGGGGGCTTTACGGGAGCTACATAGTTATACGTTCCTTTGTATTTTGGATCCGTCAGTGGCTGCAAGTGTCAATGGGACGGGGGTTTGACATTCAAGCCTTTAGAACAATTCCCCTATTTATACCCGTTAATCTCTCAATTTGCCTTATTGATAATCCATTTTCTTTTAATATTTTTATATATTTATCTCGTTTATATAAATCCAGTGCTTGAAATTCGGAAGGATTTTTGCATTTACTTACTTTATAAATCATGCTTTTAGCAATTTCATCATTTATCCGGCGCACTTCTATAATTTCTAAACATTTATCATTATTTGTTTCATTATGAAATTTTATAAACTCATTAAGTGAAAGCATATTAAATACAAAATCAGTATCAATAATTTTTTTACCATTTGATTTTATATATTCATTATAACTGCTAAATTCATATTCATCAATAGTTTCTGTTATACTTGCTCTAATTGGATTTTGATGTATGTATCGCAAAACAGTTAGGAAATATCCGTCATCCTCAACCACTTCACTCTTATACCTATCTTGAAACAGTCCTCCTATTCTATCATATTTCCAGTTATACCAATATACATATTTTGCTCCGATTTTACGCATAAAATCGCTTAATTTATCACTTTTTACAAGTAAATGAATATGATTTTTCATTAAACAATAGCCATAGATACAGGTGCTCATATCATCCTTATATATGGCTATTGTTTCTAAGAAAACATTGCAATCTTCTTCGTCTTCAAAAATGGTTTGGCGGTTTATTCCCCGCAGCATCACATGATATATTCCGCTTTCGCTTTTTTTCCTTGCCTGCCTAGGCATTTCTATCACCTCAAAAGCATTTTATCATATCTTTTCAGGGTTGTCAAACCCCCGTCCCCTTGACACTTGACATGCTCGCATAACTCATATTATCTCTCCTGTATCCTTTAAAATAGTTATGGAAAACTCATCAGTAATTAACACAATTCTATCCTTTTCTACTTTATAATCATTTATTACATTAGTAGAATGTTCCCACAATTTTACTCCATCTAAAGAAATACAAGTTAAGCCAAGTTCCTGAAGTACAATTATTCTATCTTTTCTTTCTAACGATATAAATTCGTAAAATAATGAATCGAACATAACTGTACAGCGTTTCAAGAAATTATAGATATCAATAATATGAACTTCTTTATTAACCCCTATGCATATATGCCTTTCATCAATTAATTTACATTCTGGTTGTAATCCATGTCCTTCCGAAATTACGCCTATCTCCAATATAGTTGACAAACCATTTTCCGCTTCAACTTTAAAAATATAAAAATCTCTTTCTACCTCGCTATTTTCTCCAAGAATCAAATTGTCAGAAGTTGAGCCTCTTAGCTTTTCCTTTAGTTCTGATTTACTGTCAACTATAATTTTAATAATGTTAATAAAACCCACTATTTTCCACCCCCGAACATTTCTACAGTAATCAACTTATTTCCCTCCCAGACAGATTGCATTTTTACAACTCCATTTGGTCCAGTAAGAGGAGAACCAAAGGGACGGTTCTTACGGTTTTTATATTTTCAATATAATCACTCGGCTAATGCCTGTTAGTCGCGCCAGTTGCCTTGTAGAAATTCCTTTATCCTTTATTTTCTTTAAATATGAATCTCTTTTCTTTGTGTCGAGTTTTTGAAATTCTGTTGCACTTGTGCATTTAGAGACTTTCCGTATAATTTCTTTTGCTTCTTCATCCGTTAGTCTATAGCGCCCATCACAAATCTCCATGCACTTATCTTCATTTATTTCGTTCATATATTTTTTATATCTTTCAACTGCTATACTTTTTTCTCCACTAAAAATTCCAAGAGCAAATTCAGTATTGCATAATTTTTCCTTCTCAATATATTCATTATAACTGCTCCACTTATACTTTGCAATATCTTTTTCAATCTTTGCTTTGACAGGATTTTGATGTATGTACCTTAGCACCGTTAAAAAATACTCATTATCTTCAACCGCTTCACTTTTGTATCTATCTTGAAATAAATGCCCGCTTCTTTTATATTTCCAGTTATACCAATAAACATAACTGGCTCCTATTCTTCTAAATATTAAACCTAAATCCTCTTTTCCCTCTTTTATCAGTAAATGAATATGATTACTCATTAAACAGTAAGCATATATTTCGAACCCACTTTTTTTCTTGTATACCTCCAGCGTTTGCAAAAGCTTTGTAAAATCCTCATCATTTTCAAATATGTTTTGTCTGTTTATTCCTCTCAAAACTATATGATAGATTTTCGTGCTACTCTTTCCTCTTGCTGTTCTTGGCATAAAAAACACCCCCTCTGAATTATTCTATCATAAATCGGAGGGGTGTCAACCGCAAGAACCGTCCCTTTGGTTTTCGGGTTGTCAAACCCCCGTCCCCTTGACACTTGATTCCCTGGAGTAGTTGATACGCAAGAATATATTAAATATTC
This sequence comes from Firmicutes bacterium ADurb.Bin193, assembly GCA_002070105.1. GTDB lineage: Bacteria > Bacillota > Clostridia > Monoglobales > Firm-18 > MWCQ01. The sequence goes on from MWCQ01000006.1 coordinate 68,426, forward strand.
CAGCTGTAAATCCATAAGTATGTTGGGCTGATCTTGTGCCATTTTATTGGCTGCTTCATTTGATAGTTCTGCCCAATCTAAGAATTTTCCATTACCATCATATGTCGTCCATTAAACAAGACCATATCCAGGGTTTTTCACGCCTACCTCCCATGCACCAGGATTAAAATGACTTTCATATTCAATATTCCCAAGCAAACCACAAATAGCTTCCTTAGTCCAACCTTTTTTAGACAAATAATCATAAATGTATTCAGCGTTTGCTACCTGCTCTTCAGGAGATAATCTGTTATTATCAGTTGATACCTTTGCATAAACCTCACTATTACCCCTTCCCTTATCTTCCGAGCTTTCATTCAGCTCAAAAGTAAAGCTATCTGTTCCGTTATTATCAAAGCTGTATGTTTTTCCGCTTACCAGATTCGCAATATCCCAGATGCTGACATAAGTAGTGTCATTGCGCCAGTCGTTTTTAAATTTAAGCTTCAGTTGACCGATAATTTCTGATTCGTTTTCGGCATTGTATACATTAAACGACATTTCATTGTTTTTTGCATTATCAAGCTGAGTAATGTTAGCACGAACCACCATATTAATGCATTTGTCGTGGTTATTGATATAAAAGACAATATCTTTTGTGAAATCGTCATACGCTACAACCTCATCTTTGCTTCGTCCGCTTAATGCGCTCAATACCTCACGAAGTGGGAACCAGCCGTACTCTCCGTACCCTTTGTCCTTTGATAAATGATATGAAATAAAATCCGTAGCGTTTATGTATATAAATAGAATAGAATATTCCTCGTATGAACTGTTATGTATTGCGGTTTTTTGTTCAGGTGTTAAGCCGTTGTTTATTTGATCTTCCTTCCGGACGCTATTATCAGTCCATTCCACAAGCTGGAACGCTGTTTTGGCGGACGACCCGATTACAGCGTCACTGCTCAGGAGACGGACGGCGGAGCTTTTATCGGGCACCCTTGCCTTTATAAGCTCCCTATGGACATAATCCGGAATTTTTGTGTCGCTGGTTTCATCAGCCTTTTCATTTTTCAGTACTGCCACGGCGTTTCCGTCAGCATCCAAAACGGTTATTAAGCAGTCGCAATTCGGATGAATCGGCGGCAGGTTGACGCCAATTTCTGCATCGGCAATAGAGAACACCTTTCCGCTTAGTAAGTTACAATCCTCACAGCTTTCTCCTTCTGCGAAATACAAATACCTACTGCTACCCTTATCCTGATATTCCCATAATAGCATATATTGGTTAAGCTGTCTACTTTTTGATTCTATAAAGTTTTTTAAAGCACTGATTCTTTTGTCTATAAGTGAGCCGATAGAATCTATTACAGATAAGGGGGAATCACCCCGTATAACAGAGTCTTTCAGTTCTTTCAAGACGGTATTTACTGTCATTTGCGGCAGAGATTCTTTTTATGTTTCAAAGATGCCTGAAAAATTTTGAGGGAACCTTTCCAATCCGAAAATTCGACTGTTTAACCGGATATTGCCGTAGAAACGGGAAAGGCGGTCTTTTATTTCTGCTTCCAATACATCATAACCGCTTATCCCGGTTTTGTTGATTAATTTACCTAAATGGCCGCCTTGGTGAAAATCAATGGTGTTTCTTTCCGAAGTATTAAGAGGTAGTTTTGCAAAATTAAAATTGTTCCCCACATTTTCGATTGGGATGTGTTTTGTGTAGAAAAACGATATGTCTTTTGATATCCGCCACTTTAAAAAATTCACTTCCCTTGCTAAAATACTGTTGATATTTTCCACAAAAATACCGCCTTTCATATTTAATACTTTAAGTATAAATATAAAGGAATACATATTACAGAGCACAATTTAGGCAAAAACACCTTTATAGGCGCGCTATTCTAAAAAACATAAACACCCGCCGATTGAAGGCGGGTGTTTGAATATGCTTTATAACAGCTTTTATAAGCTTTTTATTATTCTTCTTCGGGGATAAAATCGTCTTTCTGGCTTGAAAGGCGCCTTTTGTCCTTCTCGTGCATCGCTGCTCTGTTTTCCCTCAGTGTCGCAAGGGTTTTTTCTATTATCTTTTCCATGTCGGCAAGGACATCGTCCGCATACTGGCGTGTTCCCTGCTTTATGTCCTTTGAGCGCTTGTTGGCGATTGATAAAATTTCTTCCGCCTGTTCCTTTGCCCTTTTGGTTATCTCGTTTTCATTAATCATAGAGATTATCTTGTTTTCCGCGGTTTTTATTATATCGTTTGCTTCCTTTTGAGCCTCCAAAAGAATACGCTGGCGCTCATCCTTTACCCATTTTGCCTGTTTCAAATCATCGGGAAGTTTAAGGCGAATTTCCTGAATAATATCAAGAAGCTCATCCTTATCAAGCAGGCACCTGCCCGCAAGTGGTATGTTAAGCCCTTTTTCTATGGCATCTTCCAAGGTGTCAATCAGTTCTAAAATTTCCATACCGGTTTACCTCCTCAATTTGTCGTATATGCTTGACTGAATTTCCTCCGGCACCATTCCGTCGAGCGCGCCGCCAAGAACAGCAATTTCTTTAACCAGGCTTGAGCTTAAATACATATTATGGGTGGATGCGGTCATAAACAAAGTTTCAACCTTAGGGTTCAGCTTTGTGTTAATGAGTGACATCTGAAACTCATACTCAAAATCCGACACCGCGCGAAGCCCCTTTATTATTACACTCGCACCGCACGCTTTTGTGTACTCCGCCAAAAGGCCCGAAAATGAGTCAATCTCGACATTCGGCAGCTTTTTTGTGACTATTCTTAGAAATTCCATCCTCTCGTCTACGGAAAATACCGGAGTTTTCCCCGAATTCGACAAAACAGCTACAATCAGCTTGTCGAATATTTTTGACGAGCGAATTATTATATCAAGATGACCGTTTGTGCAGGGGTCAAAGCTTCCGGGGTAGACGGCTGTAATCATTGCATCACCTTATTTTCAAAAACTGTTACTGCAGTTGTTCCGTATTTATAGCGACCCCGCAGGGAATATTGACAGGATATTTCTTCACGGGCAGATGTTTCGCATATTATCAAGGCGCCCTCATTCAAAATCCCATACTGTGAAATAAGCCTTATCGAAGCGTCGCAAAGACCTTTTTTATAAGGCGGGTCAAGAAAAACAAGGTCATATCTGCGCTTGCAACGGGCAAGATAATCCGCATAATCTTCGGTGTATACCGAACAATTTTCAAAGCGTGTTTTTTGAAGGTTTTTTATTATGAAGGAGGCTGTGAACTTATCCTTTTCAACAAAATCACACCAATTCGCGCCCCGGCTTAACGCTTCGATTCCAAGCGCCCCGCTTCCGGCAAACAGGTCCAAAACCATACTTTCGGACACATAACCCTGTATGACCGAAAAAATCGATTCCTTTACTCTGTCGGTCGTTGGGCGGGTTTTAGTCCCCTCAGGGGACAAAAGCCTGTGGCCCTTTGCCATTCCGGTTATTACCCTCAAAGGCTCTTCTCCTTTTATATTTAATAGCATATATCGTATAAAAATCTGTTCACACAAACAAAGCAAGCACAAAAAACGAAAGCAGTTGTCAAAACATGCGTATTTTATCTTATATTTTACCCTATTCTACATATTTGTCAATAGAAATGCCAATAATATTAAAACCTATTTCCCCAAAATTCTTCTTGTTTTCTGCCGCCGGCTTTATCGGCGGCGTTTTTTTAATCATCGGATGTGTTAGTAAGCCTTTCCAGATCACCGTCAAGCCTTGTGATAAGCTGTGAGATGCTTACCCTTAAATCCGCAGCGTTTTTCTTCAGAAGCCTTAGCTTTTCCTTCTCGCGCTCAATCTCCTCGGCAACCTTTTCTCTTTGTAATGCCGCGGATTTCCTCGCCTCTTCTATAATAATGTCCGCCTGCTCGCCCGCCCTGATTAAAGCACGCGCTATGCTGTCTTTGGACAACTCATACTCCTCTTTAATCTTTTGGAGGTTTTCCGACTCTTTTTTTAACATTCCAAGCTCGGAGTAAAGCTTTTCAAGCTCTGAAGAGAATTCTTTTGAAGCGTTTTCTATGTATGCGGTTACTTCGCTTTTTTTGTATCCGAACAAAGATGTGCCGAAAACTTTTCGATTCATCCCTTTACGCCCCCTTATCTTTTATATTTTACACAATTTTATACCCTTTCGTCAACCTTTTTAACAAACATGTGGAAAAAAATTGTCCATTATGGTATAATCATATCGGTGATTTTTTTATGAAACCTGTAATTCAAAACCTGAAAAAATACGATTTTATAATGCTATTTTGCGCTTTATCGGCTTCACTTTTGGGAATGCTGTTTGTTTATAGTGCAACCAAAAGCTTCGACGAGCATCTTAAATATATCGTCGTACAGGGAGGGGCTTTTCTTATCGGGCTTTTTGGCATGTATATCATTGCCAAAATAGATTATGAGGATCTTGCGGGAGTCTGGCCGTTTTTTGCAGGGGTCGGGGTTTTTATGCTCGTTCTTGTTTTGTTTATCGGTACGGGAGGTGAGTCAACGGGAACAAAGGGATGGATTCGCTTTGCCGGAGTGGGTATTCAGCCTGCGGAACTTGCAAAGGTTTTCTTTATTATTACGCTTTCCAAGCATCTTTACCATATAGGCAACGATGTAAACTATGTTAAAAATGTTATATTTTTGGCGCTTCACCTTTCCGTTCCCGTAGGTCTTGTCATTCTTCAGCCCGATATGGGAACGGCGCTTGTATATATTTTTATTTTTGTCGTTATGGTTTTTGTTGCGGGAATTGATATAAGATACATTATAGGTGCACTAACCGCATTTTCGGCGTTTTCCGTTGCGGCGTGGTATTTTTTGCTCTCGCAATACCAGAGGGAACGGTTTTTTGCGTTTTTGAATCCCGAGGCATCGCCCGGAGATTACGGGTATCATGTTATGCAAAGCAAAATTGCCATAGGCTCCGGGCAGATTGCCGGAAAGGGTCTTTTCCAAGGTATACAGACTCAGCTTGGCTATCTTCCAGCAAAGCAGACCGATTTTATTTATGCTGTTATCGGCGAGGAAGCGGGACTTGTGGGATGTGTAATTGTTCTTATACTTCTTATGTCGCTTATAGCAAGGAGCGTTTATATCGGCAAAAACGCAAGAACCATGCTTGGAACATACCTCTGCACGGGCGTGGCGGCTATGTGGCTTTTTCATACTTTTGAAAACATCGGTATGACTGTCGGACTTACCCCCGTTACAGGTATTCCTCTCCCGTTTTTAAGCTATGGAGGCTCGTCGCTTGTTACCAACCTTATGGCCCTCGGACTTGTGCTTAATGTCAGAATGAGAAAAAGAACCATTAACTTTTAACTTGACAAACCGATACTGTGATATTAAAATATATTGGTAGACCAACCCTAATAATTTGTTTATCAATATATTCGCCCCCATAGTACAAGGGATAGTACAAGCCCCTCCTAAGGGTTAGATACATGTTCGAGTCATGTTGGGGGTGCCAGAAAAAGCCGCCGAAAGGCGGCTTTTCAACGAAGTTTGCCCTGTCGGGCAAGTGAAGCAGCTTTCGCTGTGAAGCTGCCTTCGGCAATGAAGTGTGCCCCGAGGGCACATTAGGGCTAACTTCGCTTCATATTCGCAAAGCGAATACTTCACTACGGAGTAACTTCATTTCGCGCAAAGCGCGATACTTCACTTACAAAGTATAAATTTTGTGTTATATTGAAAGCAAAGAGAAAAACGCCCTGTTCTAAAACGGGGCGTTGTTGTTTTGCGCTGTTAAATTACCCAAAAGAGGGAATTTATTTGCTGTTTGCAAAACATTCGCTGCAAAGAATCGGACGGTCGTTTCTCGGCTTGAAAGGAACGATTGCTTCTTTGCCGCATTCTGCACATGTGGTGGAGTGCATTTCTCTTGATGCTCTTATCGCATCCTTCCTCGCCACTCGGCAGTCTTTGCATCGGGTCGGCTCATTTTGAAAGCCCTTCTCTGCATAGAATTCCTGTTCTCCTGCGGTAAAAACAAATTCATTTCCGCAGTCCTTGCAGCTTAGTGTTTTGTCTTCGTACATTTCTAAATCCCTCACTTTGATAATTTTCTTGCCACGACCGGATTTGCACCAGTTTCTCTGTTTTATACGCAGCACTCTATCTACTATGAGCTACGTGGGCTATATTGTTCAGCCCGGCATATACCCGAACTGATATGGAGCGGATAACGAGGATCGAACTCGCACAGCCGGCTTGGGAAGCCGGTACTCTACCATTGAGCTATATCCGCTTATGTTCGCCCGAAGAATAAGCGGCGCTAATTCATCTTTATTTTCCTTACCCTCCCCAACTTTCTCTTAATGCGCTGAAGAGCATTGTCAACCGACTTAATATGGGCTTTTAATGCAACGGCTATATCCTGATACGAACAGCCGTCAAGATAAAGCGTTAAAACATCGGTTTCAAAAGGGCTAAGCTCACTTTTTACAACGCGCTCCATCGTAGTTATCTGTTCCTTTAACAAAAGAAGCTCTTCGGGGTCGCACGCGGATTCCTCCGCCATAACATCAATCAAGGCGCGCTCGGAATCGTCATCATAAAGCGGCTTATTAAGGGAAATATATGTATTTAAGGGGATATGCTTGTTTCGGGTTGCCGTTTTTATTGCCGTCATAATCTGACGGGTTATACAAAGCTCGGCAAAGGAACTGAACATGGCTTGTTTGGAGGCGTCATAGTCCCTTATTGCTTTGAAGAGCCCTATCATACCCTCTTGTACTATATCCTCACTGTCTGCGCCTACTAAAAAATATGTCCTTGCCCGTGCGCGGACAAGATTTTTGTAGCGACCTATTATTTCATCAAGGGCATTGGCATTACCTTCAGCCGCAAGCCCGACAAGAGCTTCGTCAGACAGACGGTCATCCTTCTTTTCAGAGACATCCCTTCGTGTGGAGTTCCTGTTGTTGTCCATTTAGGTCCCACCTTTCAGGGAAACTTCATTATCGCACTAACATTATAGAATTTTTGTGAGTAATTGTCAAGGAAAATGTTGTGCAAACACATTTTTTTGTGATACAATACTAAAAAGAGGTGATGGTTTTGTATAATACTCTATTCTTGTCGACGGTTTTTTGTGCATTTTTACCTTTAATTACTATTTTCGCTTTAACGCCTTATATTGCAAGAAAAGGCACCTGTTTCGGAGTTTTACTTATGGAGGATGTTTCGCAGTCGCCGAGAATCAAGAGGTTTAAAGCAGTGTATTCGTTTTCGGTCTGCTGTGTGGGCGCTGTTTTTGTTTCGTTTTGCATTGCCTTTGCAACATACGATGTTTTAAGGGTTGCGCTTATCTCATACAGCATTGCCTGCCTTGCGCTATATCTTGCTTTTAATATGCTTGTCCAAAATATTGTTATGACCGAAAAGCAGGAGAATTTTCAAAAGGAAATCAATATGACATATCTGCCTGTCACCAGCAGTAAGGGTGTTATTTCGGCGTGGTGGTACGCCCTGTATGCTCCGACTATCGCAGGGGCATGGTATTTGTCGTGGAACAGTGAAATCGGCTATGTCTATGTATTGCCCTCTGTTATGATTGTTTTCTTTGCCGTTATGCTTTTTATACACTTTTTTATAAAAAACTCAAGGCAGTACGCATGCAGTAAAAACATGGAGAGGTCGCTTGAGGAAAACCGAAGGGTACGGCGAAGATGGTCTGTATTTGTATTTTTTGCGGGTTTGGTAACGCTTTTAATGCTTGGTGTTTTGCAGCTTGGGCTTGTCGAAATTATCAAAAACTCCCTTATCGTTACTTCGGCTCCTTTTGTTGTCACCGTAGGAATTACCGCCGCCACGGTTTTTGTCGCATGGAATAATAAATAGACTAAATGAAAAAACGCCGCGCTTTTTTAAACAAAGCACGGCGTTTTATTAACTCGTTATTTTTTTACATATCCCGAATCGGAGATCAGGTTTTGTCCTTCGGGCTGTGTTAACCACTCGATAAGAGCTTTAACCTTGTCGGTCTGCCTCCCCTTTAATGTCACCGCATAATAGCTGATTACGATGGGGTATTGCTTTGACTGAATGGTTTCGGGGGAAGGAGCGACTCCGTTCACCGACAGGAGCTTTATGTCGGGGTTTTTCTTCATCTCGCTCGCATAGTAATAAACCGAATACCCTATTGCGGCGGAGGTGTTTTCATAATTCGCAACCGCATCTATAAGCTCCCCCATTCCGAAAATAACCTCCTGAGACGGTGGTTTTGCCATTGTGAGCCCCTTCATCACAACGCTTTCCATTATTGTCTGACTGCCTGCGTTTGCATTGCGCTGATATGCGATTATTCTCTCGTCCGCCCCGCCGACATCCTTCCAGTTTTGGATTTTTCCGCTGTATATGTCCTGAATCTGCGACAGGGTAAGAGAGTTTACGGGGTTGTCCTTATGCGTCAGAAAAACGAAGGCTTCATTGCAAATCGGGGTTAGTAGGAGCTCTGCGCCCGCCGCCTTTGCAAGCGCAAGCTCTTCCTCGCTTGGCGCGGGGGTTATGATAAGGTCGCATTTCCCCTCAATAAGATTGACATACGCACCGTGGGTCTTGCTCGATACGGTTACAAGCTCTGCCGTTTTTTTGCCTATTCCCAATATTTTTTCATTAATTGCGTTAACAAGAGGTATAACGGAGGTTGAGCAATCGATTTTCGGATAGTCTTTAAGGTTGAACTTTGCAGGGCTAAACTGCTTCGCCACGGCTTCGTAATTTGTCTCGCCCCCATCGGTAATGCAGATTATACCGCTTTCCGGATACCATGTTACCTTCCTTTCAAGCGCCTGTTCCGCTATTGCACGAAGCGGAAGGAAGGTTCTTTCCCCGATTAGATCCGGGGGAACATCAAGCGTAAAGGCTTTGACCGCGCCTGCCTTTTCGACCGTCATCTTTGTATCGCCGATTTTAAGGGTAACAAGGCTTTTGGCATCGGTCAGCGTTACCGTCCGGGTTTGTTCCTCCCAATAAACATCATAGCCGAATGCCTCCGCAACAAAACGCACGGGAACCAGTGTCCTCCCGTCCTTTATTAGCGGGACGACTTCGGGGTTTTTTAGGTCAATAAAGGTCATTTCACCGCTTATAAGCGCACGATTTTCGTTTATCTTAAGATATGCAAAGTCCGATGCAAACGCCGTAACCGTAAGCGTCGCAAGAGCAATAAGCAGGGAAACAGACCTTTTCATTTAACATCATATCCTTTCGCAAATTAAGCTTCCCATTTCGGTTGTGCCGATTGGGGATTCTCCGTTTGTTGCTATGTCCGCTGTTCTGAAGCCGTCCTCCAAAACGGAGTTTACCGCCGCATCTATCGCCGCCGCTTCTTCTTTCAGACCAAAGGATATATCAAGCATCATGGCGACGGAGAGAATTGTCGCTATGGGGTTTGCTATGTTTTTGCCTGCTATGTCGGGCGCGCTTCCGTGAATAGGCTCATACAGCCCTCGGGAACCATCGCCCGTCGACGCCGACGCGAGCATTCCGATTGAGCCGGTTATCTGGCTCGCCTCGTCGGACAGTATGTCGCCGAATATATTGCTGGTCAGCATTACATCAAATTGTGAGGGGTTTCGTACAAGCTGCATTGCGGCGTTGTCTACAAGTATGTTTACAACGGTTATGTCGGGGTAGTCCTTTGCAACCCTCGCAACGGTTTCTCTCCACAGCCTTGAGCTTTCAAGAACATTCGCCTTGTCAACGGAGTGGACAATCTTTTTCCTGCCCTGCGCTATTTTGAAGGCAATCCTCGCAATGCGCTCTATCTCCGGAATCGAGTAGCGCTCTGTATCGTATGCGCTGTCACCCTCACGCCCGCTTTCGCCGAAATATATTCCGCCGGTAAGCTCACGCACCACGACTATGTCAAATCCTTCTGAAATAATCGAATCTTTTAGCGGCGATGCCTCCGCAAGCGGCTTGTAAACCTTTGCGGGGCGGATATTGGCATAACATTCAAGGCCTGCGCGCAGACCCAAAAGCCCCTGTTCGGGGCGAACCTTCGCGGTAGGGTCGTCCCACTTCGGTCCGCCTACCGCGCCGAGAAGCACGGCGTCGGCCGCCCTGCACTTTTCAAGACTGAAATCGGGAAGGGCAACGCCGTACTTGTCTATGGCACAGCCGCCCATCTCGACATATTCCAAATTAAAGATATGTCCGAATTTTTGTTCTATTTTTTTGATAACTTTTACGGCCTGGGCGATAATTTCCACGCCGATTCCGTCACCCTCTATGACCGCTATGTTTTTTCGCATGGTTCTAATCCACCCCTTCTCCGAGCTTTTTCTTTATATACTCTATTTCGCCGCCCGCCTCTATGATTTCACGCATAAATTCGGGGAATGCCTCGGACGAGTAGGATTTGCCGGTGGTTTTATTCAGTATCGTGCCTGCCGAAAGGTCAACTTCAAGACAGTCACCCTCGCTGATCTCGCTTAGTATTTCATCGCACTCAAGAATCGGAAGGCCGATATTTATTGCGTTTCGGTAGAATATTCTTGCGAAGGAACGCGCGATTACGCAGGATATTCCGCTTCCCTTTATTGCTATGGGAGCATGCTCTCTTGACGAGCCGCAACCGAAATTATACCCTGCAACCATTATATCACCCTTTTGGACTTTGTCAACAAAGGCGGCGTCTATATCCTCCATGCAATGAAGGGCAAGCTCGGCAGGGTCTATTGTGTTAAGATAGCGCGCGGGGATGATTACATCCGTGTCGATATTGTCGCCGAAAATATGTGTTTTTCCTGTCAGTTTCATTTTTCTACCTCCTCGGGAGCTGATATTTTCCCAGTTATTGCGGATGCCGCCGCAACCGCGGGGCTTGCAAGATATACTTCGCTTTCGGTGTGTCCCATTCGTCCTATAAAGTTTCGGTTTGTTGTCGCCAAGCAGCGTTCACCCGCGGCAAGTATGCCCATATGTCCGCCGAGGCACGGTCCGCAGGTCGGCGTGCTTACAGCCGCACCGAACTCAACCATCGTCTTTAAAAGACCCTCCTCCATTGCCTGAAGATAAATATTTTGCGTGGCGGGGAAAACTATGCAGCGAAGGCCCGGGGCAATCTTTTTGCCCTTCATTATTTTTGCCGCAACACGAAGGTCCTCTATTCTTCCGTTTGTGCAGGAGCCGATTACAACCTGATCAAGCTTTACCTCGCCGATGTCTTTGACGGTCTTTGTGTTTGACGGAAGATGCGGGCAGGCTACCGTATAATCAAGAGTTGAAAGGTTAATTTCCACCGTTTGGGCGTAGGGTGCGTCCGCATCGGCTTCAAATACCTCATAGGGCTTGTTTGAATGGGCGTTTATATACTCCATTGTCTTGTCGTCAACGGGGAAAATACCGTTTTTAGCCCCCGCTTCTATTGCCATATTCGCTATTGTAAAGCGGTCGTCCATAGAAAGCGAGGCAACACCCTCGCCCGAAAATTCAAGGGACATATACCTTGCGCCGTCAACCCCGATAAGTCCGATTAAGTGAAGGATTACATCCTTGCCGCTTACATATTTTTGCGGTTTTTCCTTCAATACCACCTTTATCGCATCGGGAACTTTGAACCAAAGCTCGCCCGCCGCCATTCCGGTCGCCATGTCCGTACTTCCTATACCCGTTGAGAATGCGCCGAGCGCGCCGTAGGTGCAGGTGTGGGAATCTGCGCCGATTACAACATCACCCGCCGTTACAAGACCTTTTTCGGGTATCAGGGCGTGTTCTATTCCCATTTGACCAACCTCGAAATAATTTTTGATGCCGTACTTTTTGGCAAACTCCCTTACATCCTTCGCCTGCTGTGCCGACTTTATGTCCTTGTTCGGACAGAAGTGGTCGGGTACAAGGGCTATTTTTTCTCTGTCAAAAACCTTTGAAACCCCGATTTTTTCAAACTCCTTTATAGCGAGCGGAGATGTTATATCGTTTCCCAAAACAAGGTCAAGCTTTGCGGTTATAAGCTCTCCCGCTTTTACACTTTCCTTTCCCGCCCGTCTTGCCAGAATTTTTTGTGTCATGGTCATTGCTGATGCCATTTTTCTACCTCCTTTTATTTAGCGCTTTGTTTGTTATTGTATAGTGAGTGTTTTTGAGTCTTTCTCTACTGCTTTCCTTTAATAAGCCTCATCGAATTCATAACCGCCAAAAGTGCCACGCCTACATCGGCAAAAACCGCATACCACATGGACGCAATTCCGAATACCGCAAGAAGCATTACTATTCCCTTTGTTCCGAGCGCGAATACGATATTCTGCCACACCACTCTTCTTGTCAGCCTTCCGACATCTATTGCTTCGGCTATCTTCGACGGCTCGTCGGTCATAATTATGACATCCGCCGCCTCAATCGCCGCATCGCTTCCCATACCGCCCATTGCTATTCCTACATCGGCAATCGCAAGCACGGGGGCATCATTTATTCCGTCCCCCACAAACGCAACCGCGCCGCTTTTTTTGATTTCCTCAAGCTTGGAAACCTTGTCGCCGGGGAGAAGATTAAAGTAAACCTCGTCGACCCCGACCTGCTCCGCTGTTTTTTTAGCCGAATATCCGTTGTCGCCCGTCAGTATTACGGTTTTCTTTATTCCTGCCGATTTAAGCTTTTGGATTGCGGCTTTCGAGTCGGGCTTTAATTCGTCCTCAACCGCTATATGCCCCGCATATTCGCCGTCTATTGATATGTGAACCGCCGCATAAGGCGTTGCCTCGGCGCCCTCGACAAAATCTGCGTTGCCTGCCACAACCGGTCTTTGGTCTATGACGGCTTTTATGCCCTTTCCCGCTATTTCCGTATAATCGGAAATCCTTGACTCGTCAATTTCCTTACCGTATTCTTTAACAACGGAGCGGGCTATGGGGTGACCCGAATAATGCTCAGCATAAGCCGCAAGCTCTAAAAGGTTTTCGACCTTTGCGTTTATCTCGGTTACCTTGAAGGTGCCCTGTGTAAGTGTTCCCGTCTTGTCAAACACAACCGTTTCAACACTTCTGAGTGCCTCAAGATAATTTGCGCCCTTTACAAGTATTCCCCTTTTTGATGCCCTTCCTATGCCGCCGAAAAAGCCGAGCGGAATTGAAACAACAAGCGCGCACGGGCAGGAAATTACAAGGAATACAAGCGCCCTGTGTATCCACGGCGAAAACGGCTCACCCAGTATGGGGGGAACCAAAACGGCCATAGCCGCCGCTAAAAGCGTGACCGCGGGAGTATAGCCCTTTGCGAAGCGGGTTATAAAAGCCTCGGTTTTAGCCTTTCTGTCCGCGGCGTTTTGTGTTAGCTCAAGAATTTTCGCAACCGTGCTGTCACCATAGAGCTTTGTGACCTCTATTGTCAAAACCCCGCTCATATTTACCCAGCCGCTTAAAACATCTTCGCCGATGGATACATCCCTCGGCAGAGCTTCACCCGACAAGGCGCTTGTGTCAACCGCCGCGCTTCCCTCAATTATTTTACCGTCAAGCGGTATCCTCTCACCCGGTTTAACGATAATCGTATCGCCTATACCCACCGATTCGGGGGGAACCCTCTTTCCGCCCGGAATAACCGCATAGTCGGGACGAATGTTCATAAGTGAGGATATTGCTTTTTTTGAGCGCTCGACAGAGAGGTTTTGAAGAATCTCACCGGCCTGGAAAAACAGCATTACTGCCGCACCTTCGGGGTGGTCGCCCATGATGAACGCACCCACGGTAGCAACGGACATTAAAAAGTTTTCGTCAAATACTTTGCCCTTTAATATATTGGATGCCGCGCGCCGGACAATATCTCCGCCCGCAAGAGCAAAGCTTACAACGAAGAGAAAAAGGCTTTCGCTAAGTGCATAAGCCGCACCAAAAGCTGTCGCGGACAGTATTAGGCGGATTGCAAGAAAAACAACGCTTTCGGCGGTTTTTCCGCTTCTTGAACAGGAGTCACAACAAGCAGGACATCCGTTCATGTCTATCCCTCCTATTCAAGTGTATGCTCCATTGCAAGAGCAAATATCTTTTTAACATGATTATCCCCTAAGGAATAAAATGATGATTTTCCCCTGCGTCTTACGAGTACAAGATTAAAATGGCGAAGGATACGAAGCTGATGCGATACCGCAGACTGAGTCATTCCGACAGCCTCGGTAAGGTCCTGCACACACATCTCGCTTTCAAACAGTGCGCATATAATCTTGGTCCTTGTCGTGTCGCCGAAAACCTTAAAAAGCTCCGCAACATCATACAGTATTTCGTCTTTGGGCATTCTTTCTGCAACCTCAGCACCCTTTGACTTTGGTTTATCATCCGTTTTTACAGCGGCCATGCTTTCACCTCCGCAATAATATATGAATTATTGCTCACATGTTCATTTTAACACCTATTTTGTATTTGTCAATATGTTTTGTCAATTTTTATTTTTTGGCTTGTGATTAACCGATCAGGGTTCGGTAAAAAGAGTTTATTCAAATAATGAAACGGAATTGTAAAGAAAAAATGTCGGAATATCTGTTATAATGTAACTATATAGGTCAAGCCGAAAAACATGGTTTTTCGGTTGCCTAAAATGCAAATACATTTCTGAAAACTGCATGGTTTTTGCAGTTTAGAGAGATTTGTGCGCATTTTTTCATAGGGTTTGCGGGTAAAGTTTTCTGTGCAAGCCTTATAGCTTTTTCTTCTTGCCGGGCTACATAAAGCCAAGAATATCGTGCGAGCAGGAGCAGCTTAATTCAAAACACACGGGGTGATATATATGTTTTGGAAGCTGGTTGCTTTTTTAACCGCTTTTGTACTTGTACTTACCGTTGGGGTTTCGGCCCTCAACGGAACCGAAAACCACTGGGCAGGAGAGTATGCCCTAACGCTTTACAAAATGGGTATTATGAGCGGCGATGACCAGGGTAATGCGAATCTTGCCGACAACATAAAGCGGAGCGAGTTTCTTGCTCTTTTGATTCGTGCCGTCTATTCGATCGGTGATATTCATTATGAGAAAAGCTACTTCCCTGACATTCCCAAAACCGCATGGTACTATACCATCGCCAACTTTGCAAAGGAAAAGGGTATCGTTGAGGGCGACGACAACGGAATGTTTCTTCCGGACAACAACATCAAAAGGGAAGAAATCGTACTTATGCTTGTGCGGGCGCTTGAGCTTAAGGGTACTGATACGAAGTTTTCCGATATAGACAGCAGCTATGCCTATTATAAAGAAATATGCGCCGCGGCTTCGAGCGGTATTATAAAAGGATATGAGGACAATAGTTTTATGCCTAAAAACCCTGCTACAAGGGGGGAGGCGGCCGCTATGATTGCCCGTCTTTTTATTCCTGAGAAAAGCAAACCGCCGCACATCGACGAGGGCGGCGAAGGGACTATCGGCGGAGTAAACCTAACCTGGCACCATGTTACCAAGGCCGGAATTACAACAAGCGGTGAGCGCAAGGACGGGCTTAATGTTATTTCGCCGACATGGTTTCGGATAAGGAGCTTTTCCGGGGAAAAGCCTGCCGATTACGAATATAAGCTAAGCGGCGACAACAACTACTATTTTCAGGATATAGGCAATATGGAGTACATGAAAGAGGCCAAAAGACACGGGTATAAGGTTTGGGCGCTTTTTAAGTCAAACGATTTTTCGGCGAGGAATAACAGCGGATTTTTAAACGACGAAAACGCCAGGAAGTCGGCTATATCCTATGTGCGTGAGATGGTTGTAAAATACGGGCTTGACGGAATAAATATGGATTTTGAAAATATGCTTGTGGAAGACAGGGACATTTACACGCAGTTTGTAAAGGAAATGAGCGAGATGACAAAGGAGCTTGGTATCGTTCTTTCCGTTGATGTTACAAAGTATGAGCCCTTGGGCGGGACATGGTCGCTTTGCTATGACAGGAAAGCAATTGCCGAGTATGCCGATTATGTTGCGCTTATGGCATACGACCAACATTCCGCTTCAAGCACCGTTGCGGGAAGCGTCGGAGACCTTGACTGGACCGAAAAGGCTATTTTGAAAACGCTCGAAGAGGTTCCGAGCGAAAAAATTATACTTGGTATTCCTTTTTACACGCGCCTTTGGCAGACAAAGAACGGCAAGGTTGTGAAAACAAGCGCAATCGGCATGGAAATCGCGCGACAGAAAGTCGAGGAGGCAGGTGTTACGCCCGTTTATGACGAGAAAACAGGGCAGAACTATGCAACCTGGACAGAGGACGGGATTAAATTTGAAATATGGCTTGAGGACGAGGTTTCGATTAAAAGTCGTATTGACCTTGCAAAAAAATACGGTCTGGCGGGAGTAGCTTCATGGAGCATGGTCTTTGCGGATTCGTCCGCCTGGACAACTATAAAGGAGAATCTAAAATGATTGGCACAGTTAAAAGGATTTTGATAGGCGCCTGTTACGGCGCCTGCGCAATACTGTTCTGGCAGGGAGATATTGTCCGACCACTGCTTTTATCGCACATTTTAGCGGCAATCGTCGTATTTCTTGCCGCAGTCAAGGTTATTAAAAAATCCCCCGACATAATGTCTGCCTTCGGATTTGCGGCGGGGATTATTATCACTATGCTTGCAATCGGGGAGAAGCTCTGATGAGGATGAGGAAAAAGAAAAACGCCCCCGAAAGGCTTGAACTTTGCGGAAGCCTGTGGGTTAAGGAGCCTTGCGCAAACGCCGGGCGCTGGAGAGAGGTTTTCGGTAATGAGGCGCCCCTGCATATTGAAATAGGCTGTGGGAAGGGCGGCTTTATTACCGAGATTGCGCAAACCAATCCGCACATTAACTATGTCGCTGTGGAAAAGCTTATTAATGTTATTGTCTTGGCGGCGGAACGGGTGAAAAACGCCGGTCTTTCAAATGTACGGTTTGTGCTTGGCGATGCCGCTTTACTCTCGAATATGTTCGGTATGGGCGAGGTGCAGAGGATTTATCTTAATTTTTGCGACCCGTGGCCCAAACGCAGGCATGAAAAAAGGAGGCTTACGCATAAAGCCTTCCTTGATATTTATAAATATGTGCTTGCCCCCGAAAGCTCGGTTTTTTTCAAAACCGACAACAGGGCTTTGTTCGATTACTCCGTACAAAGCTTTGAGCAGTGCGGGTTTTTGCTTAAAAATTTAACCCTCGACCTCCACAACAGCGGAATCGAGGGTAATATAATGACAGAGTATGAAAAATTGTTCAGCGATATGGGCTTTCCGATTTACGCTCTTGAAGCCGTTATTTCGTAACGGAAGGCTGTTTTGCGAAGAAATACCCCACGCCGCGCCTTGTCACAACATATTTCGGATTGGACGCGTCGTCTTCTATCTTCTCACGAAGACGGCGGATTGTTACATCAACGGTGCGAACATCGCCGTAATACTCATAACCCCACACCTTTTCAAGAAGCGCTTCTCTTGAAAAGATTTTTTCGGGCTGGAGTGCAAGAAACTTCAGAAGCTCAAATTCACGGAGGGTAAGGTCTATCACCTTGCCTTCTTTTTTTACCTCATATCGTTCTATGTTTATTTCGAGTGTTCCGTGGATTATACTTGTGGTGTCGGCGCTCATCTCAAGATAGGTAAGGTCGGTCGCACCCCTTCGCAGGTTCGCCTTCACCCTCGCCATAAGCTCTCTTATAGAGAAGGGCTTTGTGATATAGTCGTCCGCGCCGATTGCAAGCCCCAAAACCTTGTCAACCTCTTCCTCCCTTGCGGTTATCATAAGAATAGGGGTTGAAATGCGCTCACGCAGCTTTTTGCATACGGTAAAGCCGTCCATCTTAGGAAGCATTACATCAAGAAGTATAAGATCGGGATTTGACTCAAGAGCTATCCTTACAGCCTCTTCTCCGTCGTACGCCTCTAAAACCTTGTATCCCTCTTTTTTTAAGTTGAAGCGAAGTATGTCTACGATTGGCTCTTCATCATCTACAACCAGTATTGTTCTTTCCATTTTGCGCCCCCCTTTTTTTATTAGGCCGCCGACTGACGATGTATTGTTTATAATAAAATACAGATAAAACTTAAAGTGGTTTGCGTTGTTAGCGTATATTCCTTACAGCCCTAAATAACTTGCCGGATTCTGAGGCGTACCGTTTTTCCTAACCTCAAAGTGGCAGTGAGGCCCTGTGCTTCTCCCTGTATTTCCTACCTTTGCTATTGTATCGCCTTTGGACACTTTTTGTCCGGATTTCACCAAAAGAGCACTGCAATGGGCGTAATATGTCACATAGCCGTTGCTGTGATTTATCTTGACAAGATAGCCGTATGCGCCTTCCCAGCCCGAATAGATTACCGTTCCGCTGTCAGCCGCCTTAATGGGCGTACCGGTCGGTGCGGCGATATCAAGGCCGCTGTGCCAACCCCTGCTCCTATTCCCGAATCGGGAGGATATTGTTCCGTATACAGGGCGGGAGAATTTTCCCGAAGCCACTGCCGCAACACGGGTTGATTTCGTTCCGACCCTTACCTCGGCGGCAACGGGCTCGGACAGTAATTTTTCGGATTTGACATTGTGCTCAACCTCGTCACCGTTTATTTTAACGATTTCTTCAACCACATATTTTTTGCCCTCAATGCCCGCAACAACAACCTTCCTGCTTCCCGAAGCCATTGAGGAATCTTGCTTTTCTTTTGTTTCGTACGGTATCGGCCTTTCGCCTTCGTATATATATGTCGTCCTAACAGAAAGGACGGGACTGCTTTTATTTATTATGATTTCATCACCGGCATGAATGGTCTCCTTTAAGTTTTCGTTCATGCTATACAGGTCGTCTACGGACATCCCGTACTTTCTTGCTATGCCCCAAAGTGTGTCCTTTTCGGTCACAACATATTTTCTGGTGCCTTCGTTTGTTGTGGTGAGCGCCGAATATATGCCGTCCTCCGAGCGCAAATATCCTATCGGAATAAATTCCTTTCGGACCGATACATTATCGACAAATTCAACAGTCGCACCCGTTATATCCTCTTTGTATTTGGTTTTTACACGCTCAAGCGCGTTGTTTACGCTCTTTTCGTCAAGACCCGCGCAGACCAAAACATCGTTTACATATACGGCATAGCCTTCCTCAACCTCGTCAAAGGTTGAGAGAATGTTCTGGCGGAGGGTATAGTTGCTTGTAAGACTTTTGCCGAAAACAAGCCGGGCAATATACACAGGCTTGGGGGGAGGCGCAACCTCTTTGCCGAGTGTTATGGACAGGGAGTTTTGCATATCCAAAACAAGCTTTTCAAATTCCGCAACATTTGAAATAACGCCCACCGGCTTTGAGCCTATTATAGCTTCACGCGCGAAATGAAGGTCTACCGCGGAAACAGAGCCGTAAACCAAGATCGCCGCACACAGCAAAGCAACAGGATACATTGCGGCTTTTCTTATATATCCCAAAAATTCGCCCATGCTAAAAAGGCGTTTCATAATAAGCCTTCCGCTGTCCTGCGCAAAGCCGATTTTGTATTTTGACAGATTTTTTTCAAGACACGGGTTTGGTTTTACCGCTGTCTTTGGACGCTGGGTTTTCGTTTCCGCAACGGCAATTATGTTTCGCCTTGCGGAAATGGCCGGCCTTCTTGTAGTCATAACATCAGCCACCTCGAATATCAAGCGCCCGGTTTTTTTGCCGTAAAACAAACAACCACCTCGTTAATACTTTATGTTGAATAACCTTTAACGCTTGATATTGTATCTTAATTTTAATCTAATTGCAATACTTTTGTAATATTTGGTTGTAATTTTTATTTTGAGGCTTTGTAAAAAGTCACCTTAAAACAGGTTTCTGAGCTTTATTTTGTCTGCATCCTGAATATGGAGAATTCGCTGTCTTATCTTGGATAGCTCTAAAAGGGTGTTGGGTTTATCCCTTTCCATAATGCTCTTTTTTATATATGCCAGGGACTGTTCAACCTCTTCGGTTTCGGCATGGCGCATAACAACCTCAAAGATACGGGTCGCCGACTCCCATTCCTCTTCCGCCGTTTTTAGCAGTCCATCGCTTTCTTCCCATCTTTCAACCGATACGGCTTTGTCAAGAAGCGACAGTATTTCGGTAAGCTGTTCGGTTTTTGAGGAGATATAAAGCGAATTTGCGACAATGAGGGTTAATATTAATATGAAAGAGGCTATTACAATTATCGCTGTTTTCATTTTTTCTTCCCCTTCCCGCCCTTTATTTTATTGATATCCTTAATTGTTGCAGGGCTTTTGTCTTTTTTTAGTATAACGCTCATTTGCCCGTTTGTTTCGAGTATTGCATACTGGACATCGCCTATGTTGGCACAGCCCGCAAGCCGGAGCTCTTCCATCAGGTCATCCCGGTTAAAGCGTATTTTTTTCATTTCGTTAAACAGGATTTTTCCCTCATGTACCAGTATGCTTGGCTTTCCGCTCATGATGCGCCGCAGTTTTTTGCTCTTCATTTCAATGTATGAAAAGAAAACCTCAAGTATTACAAGCGTGAGAATCGGAACAGCCCCCGATATCAGAGGAACACCCGGCTCTTGCATAGGTATGGACGCAAGCTCGGATATCATTATTGTCACAACAAGCTCGGCAGGTTCAAGCTCGCCTACCTGACGCTTTCCCATGATTCTTACTACCGCTACTATGAACAGGTATAGCCCTATGGTACGCAAAAACGATATTGTCATTTCTCCTTTTCACATCCTTTTGTTATAAATCCTAAAAATCACTATGGCAGATTTTAGCCGCTTTTCTATGTTAACACCTTAAAATGAAATTTATGTATTGCAAAACATTGAAAAGTATGGTAAGATTTTTTAAAAAGGAGTGAGGAATATGAGCAAAACAAAAATCGTAACAAGAACCGCGGTAATTCTTGCTTTGGCAATCATATTTCAAAATCTGAGGCCTTTTTTAGCCGGCTTAGGTCCCAATTCTCAGATTATTATCGGCTCTTTGGTTAATCTTTGCATAATTATCGCTACCGGAGCCGTCGGTTTTATACCCGGACTTGTTATATGCGTTGTAACCCCGATTATCGCTCTTTTTCAGGGGCATATTCCGCACTATCTTCTTGCGATTGTTACACTTTTGGGCAACGCCGCTTTAGCCACGGTTTTTTATGTTTTTTCAAAATCAAAGTTTGCCGAACCGATAAACGCGTTTTTGGGCGTTGTTGTCGGAGCTGTAGTTAAGTGGGCTGTTATGTATTTCTTCGGTATTAAGTTTATACTATCACTTATTGTCGCAGAAATTAAACCGCCGCAGGTTGCCGCTATTTCCCTTGCTTTTAATTTTCCCCAAATTATTACCGCTTTAATCGGCGGAATTTTCGGGATTATTATCATAAAGTTTTTAAAAAACGCAAAACTGGTCGATTAGCTCAGTTGGTTAGAGTACTTGCTTGACATGCAAGGGGTCACTGGTTCGAGCCCAGCATCGACCACCACGACAATAATGCGGATGAGGGCTTTGACCCCGCCGCATTTTTGTTGTTTGTTTTAATACTATCACTTTTTTAAGATATTTTTGTAAAGTGTAAATATTTTAAGGCTAAAAAAATAAACATATGATAGAGTGGGTTAATATCGTCTTCGTCATAAAAACAAGTCTTGTGCCTTTAATGATTCGTACAGAGGCAACAAAAGGCGATAAGAAAGATGTTGAGGTCGTTTATGTTTGATTTTTTAAAAAAGAAAAAACCGGACAAAAAAAGCAGGGTTGCTGCAATTATCACCGCGGCAGGAAGCAGTACGCGAATGAATGGCGTCAACAAACAGTTTTCGGATATTCTCGGAGCACCCGTTTTGGCATATACCCTAAGGGCTTTTGAGGCCACTCCCTGTATTGACGAGATTATCGTCACCGCAAGGGAGGAGGATATCCTTTTGGTTTATGATATCATCCGTGAATATGACATCTCAAAGGCTTCGAGCGTTGTCACAGGCGGAGATACGCGCCAAAAATCCGTTAAAATCGGAATCGATGCGGCGGGAGAATGCCATATTATCGCCATTCACGACGGAGCAAGACCGTGTATCCTGCCGGAACATATTGAGCTTGCCGTTTCGGCCGCAGAGCGTTACGGCGCCGCGGCGGTCGGGTGCCCCGTCGCCGACACTCTTAAGCTGGTCGGGGAAAACTCATTTATTGCAACAACTCTTGACAGAAAAGGTATATGGCATATTCAGACGCCGCAGGTGTTTAAAAGCGGGATAATAAAAGCCGCACATGACAATGCGCAAAGCGAAGGTATTGAGGCAACCGATGATTGCGCTCTTGTTGAAAGGGCAGGATATCAGGTTTATGTTGTTTTGGGCGATTCGGGGAATATTAAAATTACGACACCCCAGGATTTGTTCATCGCCAGAGGCATTATAGAAAGCAGGGGGGATTTTAAGTGAGGGTAGGCATCGGTTACGATGTTCACAGACTTGTTGAGGGGAGAAAGCTTGTGTTGGGAGGGGTCTGTATTCCTTATCCCTTAGGGCTTTTGGGACACTCCGATGCCGATGTGGTTATACATGCCGTTATGGACGCCCTTCTCGGCGCGGCGGGGCTTGGGGATATAGGCGCATTTTTCCCGGACAATGATCCGCAGTATAAGGATATTGAAAGCACCATTCTTCTTAAACGGGTTAATGAGATTATAAAGGAAAAGGGATATACCGTTTCAAATGTTGATTCGGTTGTTGTCGCACAGGCGCCTAAGCTTGCACCGCATATAGGTGAAATGAGAAAAAATATTGCCAAGATTTTAGAGCTTGGCGATGACTTTGTATGTGTTAAGGCGACAACTACCGAAAATCTCGGCTTTGAGGGAAGAAAAGAGGGGATATCGGCACACGCGGTATGTATTATAGAATAAAGCATTTAAGCTAAGGCGAGGTTTCTTACGCCGAAGCGTAAAATTTGCATAGTTACCAACAATAAATATAGAAAGGATTGATTAGGTTATGTATGAAAACCAAAACACTTCAACTCAGTATCAGCTTGATGTCACCCTTGCTCTGAACTCGTATATCGCGCGGGTCTTCGGCATTATGTTCGCAGGGCTTGCCGTTACCGCTTTTACCGCTTTTTATTTTTCGGCGAGCAATCTTATCATCAACTTGGGAAACGGGATTTTTGCTATCATTATCATT
The DNA here is from genome assembly GCA_002070105.1 of Firmicutes bacterium ADurb.Bin193. GTDB lineage: Bacteria > Bacillota > Clostridia > Monoglobales > Firm-18 > MWCQ01. The sequence continues at coordinate 91,508 of MWCQ01000006.1, forward strand.
GAGCTGATTTTGGTAATGGCGCTGAGCGCCGCAATAAAACGAATAAGCTATGGGGTCGCCCTTACGATGTTTATTGCTTACTCATTCCTTAACGGTATTACCCTTTCCATTATTTTTATCATATATGAGTTAGGGTCAATCGCCACTGCGTTTACCATTACCGCCGCAACCTTTGGGATTATGGCGATTTACGGACATATCACCAAGAATGACCTTACCGGCTTCGGAAGTCTTGCAGGAATGTTTTTGATAGGCGGACTTATTACAATGTTCGTAAACTTCTTTTTAGGAAGCGCTGCCATTGACTACATTGTTTCGGTTGTCTTGCTTGTCGTGTTTGTAGGGCTTGTCGCCTATGATACGCAAAAACTTAAGGGCTATTTTTTCGCCACTCAAAATGATGAGGTCGCGCAAAGAAAACTCGGTATTATAGGCGCATTATCGCTTTATCTTGACTTTATTAATATCTTTATCAGGCTTCTTCGGATTTTCGGTAGAAGAAAATAGTAAAAAACACTTGCACACCGAAAAAGTTTGTGGTAAAATGTTAAAGCTGTTTAATACGCACGCCTGCACCTTCTTATGATTATGCGGCAGGCGGAGGAAAAATAAGGAGGAAAAAATTATGGGAGTTATTTCAATGAAACAGCTTCTGGAGGCCGGCGTTCATTTCGGTCACCAGACGCGCAGGTGGAACCCGAAGATGGCGGAATACATCTTCACCGAGAGAAACGGTATTTATATTATCGATCTCCAGAAAACCGCAAAAAAGGTTGAAGAGGCTTATGCTTTTATCCGCAACACGGTTATGGATCACAAGGACATTTTGTTTGTCGGCACAAAAAAGCAGGCCCAGGAGGCTATCGCTGAGGACGCCAAAAGAGTTGAGATGTTCTATGTCAACAACCGCTGGCTCGGCGGTATGCTTACAAACTTTAAGACAATCAGAAAGAGCATAGACAGGCTTTATCAGCTTGAAAAGATGGAGGCGGACGGAACATTCGAGCTTCTTCCCAAAAAAGAGGTTTTGAAGCTTCGCAAGGAGATGGAGAGACTTGAAAAGAACTTCGGCGGCATCAAGGAAATGAAAAAAATGCCCGGAGCGATTTTTGTTGTTGACCCAAGGAAGGAAAAAATCGCGATAGCCGAAGCGAAAAAGCTTAACATTCCCGTTGTCGCTATCGTTGACACAAACTGCGACCCTGAGGAAGTAGATTATGTAATTCCCGGAAATGATGATGCTATCCGCGCCGTTAAGCTTATTGTCGAAACAATGGCTAACGCCGTTTTGGAGGGCAGACAGGGCGAATCCTTTGCCGGAGGCGAGGACAAGGAAAGTGAGGAAACGGAAGAAGAGGAAGTTTTAGTCGCCGAATAAACTTATGAATTAAAGGAGTCAGAATATATATGATTACTGCTGCGAGCGTTAAGGAGCTTCGTGAGATAACGGGCTGTGGAATGATGGACTGTAAAAAGGCGCTTACCGAAGCCAACGGGGATATGGAAAAGGCCATTGTAATCCTTCGTGAAAAGGGGCTTGCCTCTGCCGCAAAAAAGGCGGGAAGAGTTGCTTCGGAAGGGCTTGTTAATGTCAGTGTTGAGGGGAATATCGGCGTTGTTGTGGAAATTAATTCGGAAACCGACTTTGTCGCAAAAAATGCCGACTTCAAAGCCTTTGTGGATAATGTTACAAAGCAGATTATCTCGGTAAATCCGGCAAATGTCGAGGAGCTTTTGGCTTCGCCGTTTGTTGACGATAAATCCGTTACAATCGGTGAGATGCTTACCGAAAAAATCGCAAAAATAGGCGAGAATATGAATATCAGGCGCTTTGAAAGGTTTGAAGGCGTTTGTGAGGGCTATATACACGGCGGAGGAAGAATAGGCGTGCTTGTTTTGTTCGATACCGACGCTTCCGTTGCCGCAAAGCCCGAATTCAAGGAGTTTGCCAAGGATATGGCTATGCAGGTTGCCGCAGCATTTCCGCAATATGTCAATATTGCCGATGTAGACCCCGCAGCCGTAGAGGCTGAAAAGGAAATCCTCAGGGCTCAGGCGCAAAACGAGGGTAAGCCCGAAGCTATCATCTCAAAAATGGTGGAAGGCAGAATTGCTAAATTCTATAAGGAGATTTGCATTGTTGAGCAGCCTTTTATCAAGGACCCCGACAAGACTGTCAAGTCTCTTATCAAGGAAAAGGAAGCAGAACTTGGCGGAAGCATTAAAATAGCAAAGTTTGTCCGTTTCGAAAAGGGCGAGGGGCTTACAAAGAAGGAAGAAAACTTTGCCGACGAAGTCGCAAATATGATTAAATAGTCACAAAATTTTTAAGGCTTGTCCTAATGCGGACAAGCCTTTAATTTTTGAAAATATCCCGGGAAACAACTGATTTTGTTAACGGTTTTCGTTTGTTTACAACGCCCTGCCTTCCTGTGTATTTATTATTTTTTCCTTTTTTTCCACGACTGAAAAGGTGTAAACCGCGCAGGATACAAGAAGAATTCCCGAAATGAGCATCAGAATTTGTTGACCCTTTAATACCATGCCGAACACTACCGGCTTGTATTTATCCGCAAGGGGAAGAATAAAAGAGCCGAGAAAGACACCTAAAAATCCGATTATTCCCGTTACCGCACCACAAATGCCGATATATATCGTCCGTCCCTTCATAGGTGCATAGTCGTACTGAACATTTAAGAGCGCAATATTGATAGATGCCCATCCGAAGCTTGCGATAAGCGCACTCGCGGGATACGCCCAAATCCATGTCGACGGGGTCAGGAAAAAATTCAAAAGGTGGCTTGCCGCTATAAGTATGACGGAAAGCCTGCACACCCTTGCCCATGAGGTCTTGTCGGCAAGACGCCCCCACCGCCTCACGATAACAGCCTTTTGTATCATAGTTATAAAGGATACTGTGCTTATAAAACCATAGCTTATTTTTAGGTCGTCAACCATATATATTCCGTGATAGGGAACAGCTACCTGTATACCCAACATAAAAATTCCGCTCAGAATCAGCACGGGCCTAAATCCCTTTTCGGTCAGCACCATTTTCAGAATTTTTGCAATAGGCTCACCCCTGACGGATTGTTCAAGGCTCTCAGGCTCCATTACCCTTGATAACGCTATCGTGTTGATAAGGGTCAGAATCCCCACTATGACGCCCACATACAAAAAGCCTGTTCCCGCTTTTCCCATATCTTTAAAGTAATCGAGTATAAAGCCCGTTAAAAGCAGCACCGCAGCCGCAGTTATCATCGAATAAAATTCGCGCAGGCCGAAATATTTGCCCCGGACGCGCTGAGGCGTCAGGGAAATTATCCAACTGTTTGCCATCGGAGTTATAAAGGCATTTATAAAATGCCCGGAAAACAGCAGGATTGCGATTACCGCACATGCCTGTGAGGGGGGCAAAAAAAGCGGAACAAAAAATATCAGCGTGAACATAAGCCTGTGCAAAAGTGCCCCTGCGCTTATGTAGGGCTTGCGCTTTTTTATGTTTTGTGCCAGTGCGGCGCCCATGGGCTGTGCCACATTCACAAGCGCCGGAAAGGCGCTTATTATTCCGTTTAGGGTTTTTGGCGCTCCGATGTGGTGAAGAAGCCCCGAAAGGTATACGAACGACACAAGATTCAGCACCGCAAATGCAGTCACGCCGTCTATGGTAAATGCCCTTCTGCTGTTTAAGTACTCCGACTTGCCCTCGGGAATCTGATTTATGTAGCGGCGGCGAAGCCTGCCCAATATATACATTATATGATAATACATTTTATCAGTCCCTTTGGTTTTTTTCTTTATAGTCATTCTACTATAAGAGGTTCATTATTACAATATTAATTTGCAATTATAAGCAAATAATTATATAATAACTCAGTATACTTTTATTTCGCAAGCAAAAATGGGAGGAAGGGAAATGTTTGATTCGGGCGTTTTTGCCGCTTTCGGCGCCGTTTTGACCATCATAATCCTGATTGCGACAGGTTTTTCGCTCAGTAAATTCGGGAAAATTACCCCGGAGATTTCAGGGTTTATCTCATGGATTGTCATCAATGTAAGCCTTCCCTGCCTTATGACGGTTACTATTTTAACATCCTTTGACAGAAGTGACCTCGCTTCCATTCCACGCGCCGTTGCGGCCCCTGCTCTGTCGATAGTTTTAGGGTATTTCGCCGGCTTTGCAGTCGCCAAAATTTCAAAGCCCGCATCGGGAAGATTGGGGCAGACAATCGTTCAGACCGCACAAAACAACACAATATTTATGGGACTGCCGGTTAACATCGCAATGCTCGGCGAGGTGAGCGTTCCCTATGTCCTATACTATTACATAGCAAACACCGTGTTTTTTTGGTCGCTCGGCGTTTATCTAATTTCGGAGAAAAAAAGCAAGAGGGGGAAGAATATACTCAGTATTTTTGTTACGCCGCCTATGTTCGGGATTTATATCGGAGCGGTTTGCTTTGTTTTGGGACTTAATCTGCCGAAATTTGCAATGGATTCTTTAAGGTATCTCGGTAACCTTACCACTCCGCTCAGCATGATTTTTATCGGGCATGTGCTTTGCCGTTCGGGAATTAAAAATTTGAAGATAGATAAGGATGTTGTTGTCGGACTTTTTAGCAGATTTGTAATCGGCCCGTCCATTGCGATTTGTATTTATTATTTTATGGGAATAAGCGGTATGATGAGGGATGTATTTATTGTTCAGTCCTTTATGCCCGTCATGGCAAACGCTACAATAGTGGCAGACAGGTACGGCACGGACAGCCGATACGCCGCTGTTATGGTAAGCCTTTCGACTATTGTTGCCCTTGCTTTGCTTCCGCTTGTAAGGATTTTGTTTATAGGGTAGCGCATGCTCTTTTTTTGCCCTTTATTTATGACATCCTCTGTGTTATATTTGTTATCGTAGCACAAGTGGGGGTGTTCACCGTGAGGAAAAAGGCAGTTGACGAGAAAGAGATTATTCATATTCTTTCCGCTATCGCGCGCGGAAATGTCGGCGACGAGCCCGTTAAGGTCGGCGAACGGCTTAAGGCGGTTGAACTCTTGGGTAAGAAATATGATATGTTCGGACCTTGTGAGCCGTCCGTGGGCGACATCAGGGTGGTGGTCGATTATGTCGGAAAATGTGAAGGTTCAGTTTAACGAGTGCTTCAGGGAGGCAAACCTTTGCACCAAAAGGTACCGCGTTCTTATGGGCGGAGCGGGAAGCGGTAAAAGCGTAAATGTTGCCCAGGATTTTATATTGAAGCTAATGGATTTAAAATATAAAGGCGCCAACCTTCTTGTTGCGAGGAAGGTTGAGCAGAGTAACAGAAACAGCACATTCGCAGAGCTTTGTACCGCGATTTCGAGAATTTGCGGTGAAAAAGCGTCGAGTGTATGGGAAATTAAAGAGGGTTTAATGCAGATGCGGTGCCGTATTACGGGGTGCCGTATTATTTTTTGCGGTTTTAACGATTCAAGACAAAAGGAAAAGATTAAGTCGCTTAATTTTCCGCACGGTAAGCTTACCTGGATTTGGGTCGAGGAGGCAACCGAGATTACCGAGAGTGATTTTGATATTTTAGACGACAGGCTTAGGGGGAAGTTTGAAAATCCGGAGCTTTTTTATCAGATTACCCTTACCTTCAACCCGATAAGCGGAAGGCATTGGCTTAAAAAAAGATTTTTTGATACGGTTTGCGACGATGTTTATACCCATCGCTCCACATATCTTGACAACGCCTTTATCGATTCAGGCTATCACAACAGGATGATTAACAGAAAACTCTTTGACCCTGACGGTTACAGAGTTTATGCGCTCGGTGAGTGGGGTATGCAGGAGGGGCTGATTCTGACCAACTATGAAGTTTGTGAGTTTGAGCGGGATTTTGACAGTATCGTTTTGGGTCAGGATTTCGGCTTTAACCATGCCAACGCACTTTTGGCGGTCGGATTTCGGGACGGAAACATTTATGTTTTTGACGAACTTTATGAGTATGGCAAGGACACCGCGGAGCTTATTTCTCTTGCTGAGGGCAGGTTTGACAAAAAGGCTGTTATGTACTGCGACAGTGCGGAGCCGGACAGGATTAAGACCTGGCGCAGGGCGGGCTTTAACGCCGTCCCCGTCAAAAAAGGCGCCGGAAGTATTTTGGCACAGATTGATTATTTGAAGAGCAGAAAAATTTTTATAAGACATGTTTGTATTAATCTTATAAGGGAGCTTCAGGCGTGGAGGTGGCATGCCGACAGCAGCGGCGCACTTACCGACACGCCTTTTGACGGTTTTGACGATGCGATTGCCGCCCTTCGCTATGCTGTCGCGCACAAGATTACAGACGGTGGAATTGAGTTTTTAAGGTAGCTGTAAAGGAGGTTAAAAGATGGTTGGTGAAACGGACATTCTAAAAGGTATGTTTCGTGCAAAGGGGATTAGCGACGAGAAAATTCTCGTGGATTTAATCGACTCGCACAACAACGCCCATATGCTTGAAGGAATCAGATATTACAACAATGAGGGCGACATTTTAAGGCGCCGGCTTTTCAGGTATGAGGCAGGGAAGAGGGTTTTGGATACCGAAAAGCCCAACCGCAGGCTTGCGCACAACTGGCATAAGCTGTTGGTTGACCAGAAAACAGCTTATCTCACCGGAAACCCCGTACGCTTTAACGCCGAAAACCCGGAGGCGACAAGGCTTATTAACAGGTTTTTGGGTGAACGGTTTGATGACACTCTCTGTGAGCTTGCAAAAGGCTCCGCAAACAAGGGTGTGGAGTGGCTTCAGCTTTTTATAGATGAGGAAGGTAAGTTTGGATTTTGTGTTATTCCGGCACAACAGGTTATTCCCATTTGGGATACCTCGCTTTTGAAAAAGCTCGTCGGCGTTGTGAGATATTATCCGCTTTCAACCGAAGCGGGGGAGAATGAGCTTGTTATCGAATGGTGGAATGACAACACCGTCAAGTATTTTTCAAGGCGTGGGGGCGGAAGAATAAGGTTTATCAGGGAAGCTCCGCATTTCTACCGAAGTGGCGTGGGGTACGGCTGGGGCAGGGTTCCGTTTGTCGCCTTCAAAAACAATGAGGAGATGCTTAGCGATTTAAAATTTTATAAGCAGCTTATCGATGATTATGATATAAATATGTCCGACTTTTCCAACAATCTTTCAGAGATTCAGGAAGTTGTCACTGTCTTAAAGGGATATGAGGGCACCGACCTTCGTGAGTTTTCCGAAAACCTTAGGTATTATAAGGTTATAAAGGTCGGGAGCGGTGACGGAAGCGGGGTTGAAAAACTTGAGCTTTCCATTCCCGTTGAAGCTAAAAGAGAGCTTTTGAATCGACTTGAGGAAAATATTTTTCTTTTCGGTCAGGGCGTGAATGTTAAAACAGACAGATTCGGCGCAAGCCCCAGCGGCATTGCGCTTAAATTTTTGTATTCGCTGCTCGACATGAAGGCGGGGATTACCGAGAGGAAGTTTGTTGTTGCGGTTAAGGAGGTTTTGTGGTTTTTGTTTGAGTATGCCGCAATTTCAAAGGATGTAAGATACGACCCCGATACCGTTGCCGTTGTGTTTGACAAGAGAATGGTTTTAAACGAGCTTGAAATGGCGCAGATTGCCTTGCACAGCAAGGGGATTATTTCGGACAGAACCATCATATCGCATCACCCGTGGACGGAGGATGTGGATGATGAGATTAAAAATACAGCCCTTTAGACCGACAAAGGCGTTTGCTTTGTGCTATACCCTTTGCAGCAGGGCATAAAGAACGGTTACTCCACTACTGTGAAAGACAGTATAAAACTTAAGGAGGTGCATTTTTTTGATTTGGCTTGAAAAAATTTTGGAGGGGATTGAGGGCGGCGAGCAGATTGCGGAAAAAATCAGGTCAGAGCTTCCCAGGCATTTTATCCCCAAGGACAAGTACAACGAGCTTGTGCAAAGCAAGAAGGGGCTTGAGGAAAGCCTGAAAGAGCAGATGTCGCAAAGGCTTCTGGATGTTGCGTTATCCTCAGCGCTTGCCTCAAAAAAGGGGGAGATCCGTGATGTCGATATGGTTAAGTCGCTTGTTGACAAAAGCGCTTTAACCGTCGGTGAGGACGGTCTTGTTTCGGGACTTGAGGACCAGCTTCGCTCAATCAGAAAGGTAAAGCCTTATCTGTTCGGGCAGGACCCGCTTTCGGGAAGGACGCCCTATGCCGCCGAGGGCGACGCGCCCTCCGTCACGCAGGAGCAGTTTCGCAGGATGGGGTATAAGGAGAGAATTACTCTTTTCAGAGAACAGCCCGACCTTTACAGATCCCTGACGAAATAGAGCTTTGTTCGTCAGAAAGCCGCAAGGCAAAAGAAATTTATCATTATTAAAGGAGATGGTTTTATGACAGTTACTAAAATTACGGATTTGGTTAATCCCGAAGTTTTATCCGACCTTGTAAACGGAGGGCTTGAAAGCGAGATTAAGTTCGCGCCGCTTGCAACCTTGGACTCGTCCCTTGTCGGACAGGCGGGCGATACCGTTAATCTTCCGAAATATGCTTACATAGGCGATGCGGAGGATGTTGAGGAAGGTGAACCGATCGGTATTGAAAAACTCAGCGCAACCGCAGAGAGCGTTACCGTTAAAAAGGCCGCAAAGGGCATTGAAATTACCGATGAGGCGGCGCTTTCGGGATATGGCGACCCGATAGGAACCGCCGCGCTTCAGCTGAAAAAGGCTATTGCGCAGAAGGTTGACAGCGATTGCTATGACGCGCTTGCCGCCATCGGTCCCGCTATGACATTCGGAGACGGAACAGCTTTACTTACGGCTGACTTTGTTGCGGACGCACTTGTTAAGTTCGGACAGGACCTGGGCGGTGAAAAGGTTCTTCTTATTTCACCCAGGCAGCTTGCGCAGCTTCGCAAGGACGACAACTATATTATGCCCTGTGACATGGGGGCAAAAATTATGGCGGAGGGAACCGTGGGAAGCATACACGGATGTCAGGTCGCTATTTCCGACAGGATTGTTGCCGCTGACGGAGTTTATGAAAACTATATCATAAAGCCCGGTGCGCTGGCTGTTTTCCTAAAGAGGGATACCAATATTGAGACGGATAGGAACATTGTAAACAAGACTACCGTAATTACCGCTGACAAGCATTATGCCGCCTATCTGGCTGACGACAGCAAGGCCATTAAGCTTGTTGTTGCAGAGGAATCCGCACTCTAATACGGCTCAAAAGGAGTGGAATTATGAATAAATTAAACAGGGTCAAGGCTATTTTGGGTATTGAGGATGAGTCGGTTGACGAAATCCTTACTCTGCTTTTGAAAAAAAGCGAGATGTGGGTAAGGTCGGCCTGCGGTATTTTTGACTCTGACAAAAATCTTGAGCTTATTCCGCTTTGCGAACCTTTACAGACCGTCGTAGCCGATATATGCGTAATCAGATATAACAAAATCGGCAGCGAAGGGCTTCGCAAGGAGTCGGTGGGCCCTCTTTCAATGGACTATGAAGATCTGCCCGGCGAAATAAGGGATATTGCCGGACGGTACAGAAGACTGCAATTTTAATAAAGGAATGATGGCAGTGAAAAAGAACAAGGCTTTGCTTTTTGAGTATATTCACTCCGCAGATCCTGAGGGGCGTATTACATCCGAGCTTGTGCAGGTCGCCTGCCTTAAGGGGGTTATGATTCCGGTAAACAGCGAGCTTGCCGCAAAGGGATTCGGTTTTGACGAAAACATCTCTCACAGGTTTTTCTGTAAGGAAATAAACCCTTGTATCAGGTCGGGGAATGTCATACGGTATGACAACAAGGATTACAGCATAGTTCATGTTGCGGATTACGGAAAAGTAAAGGTTATTCACCTAAATACGCTTATCGGAAGGCGGAGCGTGCGCTCGGTAGTTCAAAATCTCAGATATTAAGCGGGTTAGCCTGTGGGTTTGGAGGGATGTGCTTTGAAAAAAGAGCTTTTTGAAGCCTTAACGGGCGATGAGGAGCTTGTGTCGCTCGTGGGAAGAACGGAGCTTACAAACGAGCCCTGTATTTTCTTTAATACGCCGACGGGGCATAACTCGTTCCCTGTTGTCTCCTTTTTTGAAAAGGACGGCGCGGATTCGGTTTTTGCCGATGACTGCTGTATTGCAAGGACGGTTGTTATGCAGATTGACATCTGGTCACATCAGAATCTTTCGCAGATTTGCGGGCGGGTTGAGGTGATTATGCGCTCACTCGGTTATTCGCGTATAAGCGACTGTGACCTGCCCGACCCCAACATCGGTCACAGGCAGTCGGTGTATCAAAAATATTGTTATAACTAAAACCGATGAATTTGCCCGCCTTCCCCGCTACCGACAGCGGGGGAGGCAGGCTTTTCGTCTTTACGGAAAGGATGATTTTTATGTCAACTGCTAAAAAGGCTTTGCGGGGGCTTTCCAATCTCGGAATTTTCCCCGTTATGAAAAATGACATGACCGGATATTCGGTGGGCACGAAAATTCCCGTTTACGGAGTTCAGGAGATTACCTCGCAAAAGGATATCAACGAGTGGAAGGTTTATGCTGACGACGGGCTTTATGACTCAGGCGCGGAATGGAAGGGATCAAGCTTTTCTCTTACGCTTGCGGGACTTCCGAATGAGCTTAGAAGCTATTTTGAGGGAGGCGTTTATGACGAGGCAACGGGCGAATATACCTATTCATCCGTCAGCGAGGCGCCCGAAATTGCTCTTTCGTTTTCCTCTGTTTCCGACAGCGAAAGCCTTGAGCTTACCAAGGTTTACAGCGCAAAATGTACGAAAATCAGCTTCGAGCACAAGACAAGGGGTGACGGAAATTCCGTAACACCTGTCAGAATTGAGGGCAATTTTATGCAGAGGAAAATCGACGGAGCCATCTTTACCAAAAAAGAGGCGGCAACAAGCGATATTTCATGGCTTGATACCATTGAGGCGGTTTCGTAATAATTAGTTTTTTTGTCGGAGGGGTTTTTATGAGCGGCAGTATCAGAAAATCGGTTGCGAAAATCAAAATCGTTCACGGAGTGACGATAAGAAGGCTTCCCATCGGGGCGTATCTCGCCGCTTTGGAGAGCATATGCGAGCTTCCCGAAAGCCTTCTTTCGCGGGTTTTTCCGGATGTTTCCGCTTCGGATGCGATAAGCAGGCTTAAAAACATAACAAGCGATACTCTTTTGCAGATTATCGGACGGGGCGCTGCCGCTTTGCCCGATGAGCTTATCGGCTTTTTTGCTGCGCTTCTTGAAATACCCGCAGAAAAAATAAGGGATGAATTGACCCCAAGTGAGTTTATGGATGTTTTAAGCGAATTCTGGAGGCTTAACGACCTTTCAAATTTTATGCAAAGGGCGAGGGCGGTTATAGCGGCGGTTCTTGCCCGTTAGACGACGACTGGGTTCAACAACTTATCGCCCTTTGTATAAGATGCGGGATCAGTAAGAGGGAGCTTTTTTCGGATTTTTATATTGATGAGATCGGTTCCATACTTGAAAGGCTTTTGGCTGCGGAAGGGGAAAGTATAGAAACCGTAGGGGTTGACAACTTTTTTTAGCACCTTGAAAGCATTTTCGGGCATCAGTGGTTTGTGACTGTTTTGAAAAGGCGTATCGGCAAAGTTTTTTGGGGGAGGTGATTATTATGCCTGATATAAAAACCGGCGGGATCGGCGGCAGTATTGATATTGACCTGCAAAGCATTGCTTCATTGGTTTCTTCGGCTGTTTCCGGTTTTGAAAAGGCAAGGGCGGTTATTTCCGGATTTTATGATGTCCTTATTAAATGGGTTTCTATTCAAAAGCAAACGGATAACTATGTCACGGAATTAAAAAGGGCTTTAAAAGAAGAGTATGACGGGCAGATTGAGTTTTATAACAATCAACTTTCGGATTTAAGGCAAAGCTATTACGAGAAGGAATACAAAAGAGAACAGGCAAGACGGGATACTAATCTTAAAGAGCTTAACGCTCTTGCACTGCGCTATAAGGATGCCGTTACAAAAGAGGGCAAGGAAAAATACAGGGACATTATGTCCCGCATTGCCGATATAACGGACGACAGTCGGAAGGACGAGGCAAGGCTTAAGCTAGGACGCGAGGAAGAAGAGATTAAAGGCAAAATTTCAGTTCTGAAGGATGAATATCAAAAATCCCTTTCCCTTGTTGAACAGTGGGGCGAGAGTTCTCTTGGCGTTACTAAAGGGATTATCCTCGATGCTGTTGCCTCCGCAACCGAAGCAGGTAACAGTATTGAAAAGATTATGCTTGGCATTAACCGCTCGTTTTCGAATCAGGTTGAGGAGCTTTTTGAAAAAACAAAAATGTATATGAGTGTTCAGGCGGATAAAATTGCACGGATTTTTGAGGCTGTTCATAAATATTCGCAGGTCGGTATCCCTCCCCTGTCGGCAACGAGTGTCAGCGTAACATTTAACGATTACGGAGATAAACACCTTGAAAACAGCGGTGCGGTGGAGGGGTATGCGCAGGAGTTTTTGGGTGTTGTGAAAAATGCTTTGCGTACAGACGGAATAAAATAGCCGCAATAATACGGGGGTGATATGTTTATGATGGGCTTTAAATTTGACGGAATTCATTGCAGCAACTTTGGTATTGTTTTGAGGTCGAAAAAGCGTCCTGTTGTTCCCGAACCCAAAATTGTGAAGGAGGACCTCCCCTTTAGAAACGGCACATATGATTTTTCCGCCTCAAACCCGTATGGTCATATTATGTATAAGGATAGGGAAATAAGTGTTGAATGTACGGTTGTAACGGACGGGATTTGTAGCCTTCGGAGAATTTCAAGGGAGATTGCCGCCTGGCTCGGCGGTAAGGAAGCGCCGCTTGTGTTTGACGACGAGAGTCATGTGTTTTATATCGGCAGAGTTTCAAACCGCATTGACTTTGAACAGCAGATTTCAAAGCTCGGAAGCTTTACGGTTGTTTTTACATGTCATCCCTTTGCCTACGGATCGTCCGTTTCGGGGGAGATTCCGTCCTACGGCGAAGGAATCTTCTATGGCGATCACGCCTTATACGGAGGATATAACATCTTCAGCGCAAACGGAGACGGCGTTGTGCCATGTGTCCAGAATGAGCCGCATTTGTTTAAGGTTTATAATTTCGGATGGTATGTAAAGCCTAAAATCGTTATCAGCGGTAGCTTTGAAAATATCAGAATAGGATTCAGCGATTTGCATCTTTCGTACGACGGAGCTCTGTCGGGCGGGAGCTTTGCGTTCGACTGTGAAAAGGAAATGACAATTCAAAACGGTATGAACATTACCAATGCCTGCTGCGGAACTTTTTTTGAACTTGCGCCCGGCGAAAATATATTAAGTCTGGAAGCTGACAGTATAGACTGCGATATGTTTTTTGTTTTTAGGAATCTCTACTTATAGAAAATATTATATTTTGCCTTATACGGCACAGGAATGGAGGATGGTCATGGTAAGAGCAAGCCTTTTAAATATTACAAAGGAGCTTACGGAGGACCAGAGGAGCGCACATAACAGCAATTACAACAATCTTGCTGATAAGGATATGGAAATCTTTTACGAATTGGATGCGAAAATTCAGGATGCCCATTGTCCGGACAGTATTACGGATGAAATGGTCGGTTCCCGCCTTGCGGTTGACCCGAACAGTGAAAATCCGGACCAGCCCGACATGTTTACGGGAAGTATAACGCAGTGGTTTCAGAAGCTTTCCGAAAGGATTGTCAGTATTGCAGCCGCTCTAAATGAAAAAGGCGGGAGAATTCCCAACGGATGTTATCTCGGTGTTTTGGACAGCACGGAAAGCGCCATATATCTTCCCGTGGTTTTGAATATGCCAGCGGAGCAGTCTGCGGTTTCACCCGCTTTCTTTTTCAGGGTCGGGGATTTTGTATACAATGCGGAGGGAGTAACAATCAATTTTTCCTGCAGAAATGAAGCAACAGGCTCGTTTGTTGCGGCTTCAAGTATATTGATAAAGCCCGGCGAGTTTCCAATTTTACAACTAAATCCGAACACGCTTTATGTTTTAAATCCCCGTATTGTCGACGGTGTTTACAGAATGTACGCAAAACCGGCCGAAAGCAGCGATTTTATAAACTATTAAGGAGTTGGCGATATGTATCCTGTTGTTTATGACAAAACCTGTCGCTCTTTTGATAAGATGGGGCTTGCAACGCTAAGCTCCGCAAAGAACATAAAAATACGAAGGGTTGTAAACGGCGAGTATACGCTTTCGTTTACGCTTATGCAAAACGATGAAAACCGACGGTATATCAAGGAGGAAAACATTGTTACGGCAGACGGGCAGGCGTTTCGCATCCGATCATTCGAAAACACAAGGGACAGCCTCGGCAAACTTGTATTAAATGTGCGGTGTGAGCATGTCAGCTATGATCTTAATGATATAAAGCATATCCCCAGTATGGACGGCATTGTGAATGTTACGCCAATGGAGATGTTCGTTACGGGTTTTTCCGACGGAGAAACCTTTTTTGACGGACTTTTCAACGGTACCTGCTTTACGCTTTTGTCCTCTGTGGAAGGCTCGACAGACCTTTTTCTATACAAAACCTCTCCCCGTGCTGTGCTTAACAAATTTTTAGAGGATTTGGACTGTGAGGTCGTTTTTGACAACTGGAATGTTTCGCTTGTCAAAAGATGCGGCGGGGAAAGCGGCGTTCAGTTTTGTTTGGGGAAAAATCTTCGCAGCATAAAGCGTATTACGGACAGCTCCGCCCTTGTTACCCGGCTTTATCCCTACGGCGAGGACTATCTGGATATTACAAGCGTTAACGAAGGTGTTCCTTATGTCGACAGCCCTCTTATCGGTCTTTATGATTACATACATGAAGGCTATGAGGATTTTGCGGGTATTTACGACCCGGCGCTGCTAAAGCAGAAGGCTTTGGATCGGTGGAGTACGGAGGAAAAAGACGGCATTGACAAGCCCCGTGTTACATACGAGATTGACATAATCGAACTTAAAAAGCTTGCGGATTATTCATCGTTTGAGGAGTTTTCGCTCGGCGATACCGTGAGGGTCAGGGATGAGGCCTTGGGTATCGACATTTGCACAAGAATTTTGGAGTATGACTATTACCCGTACGAACCTCAAAGATCCTCCGTTGTACTTTCAAATTTCAAAGAAAACATCGGCGGGGTTTTTGCCGAGCTTTTAAAGGCTAAAAACCTTGTCACGAATGTAATTAACGGCAAGGGCAGAATTAACGACGCATTTATCGACAGCGTAAGGCAGACTATGCAGATGAAGTTTTCGGAAGCTATGACAAAAAAAGCCGTTATACATGACTATGCGGATGTCTGGGTTGACGATATTGACAACCCGTCGGAGGCGATTGCGCTTGTTGACGGTATGTTTGCCCTTGCAAACAGCAAAAACCCGCAGGGTATGTGGAACTGGCGCACTATCGGCAGCGGCGGCAGGCTTGTTGCGGACGAGGTTTTATCGTCGTGGGTTTATGCCGGGGAAATTCATGCAAGCCAGATTACCGCGGGGACTATCAACACCAACAGCATAAAAATTAAGTCAAACGACGGCAGGCTTGAGATTAACGGAAACAAGCTTATCATGAAAGCTCAGGGAAGCTCCAAAGAAAATCTTGTATTAAGCCCTTCTTCCGGACTATCCTATACGCATAAATATGATGCCCTCGGGCGTCCCGTCAAAACCTCGCTTTTTGATATAAGCGGGGCAGGGATAATATATTACGAATATCAGACAAGCGACCCCGACGAAACAGGTACGCCCTCATATCTGCAGTATGTGAACGGTGTGTTTGCCGGCACAGAGGGGGGAGGGGCATCCGACCCCATCCATTTTCTTATCTATCTTTACAGCCCTGTTTGGGCGGACACCAACAGATATCCCAGGGTTATTGTGACGCCTGCCGAGACCCTGAGATTTGTACGCTCCGACGGCGGAAGAATCAATGACCTTTCGGATTATAAATGTACTGTAAGCTCTGTCACGCAAAACAGTGAGGGGCTTATCATTGATGTGGAATCGTGGAAAACATATGTTTACAGCATAAGCGGCGGAAATCCGAGCTACAGAACCGGCTCACTGAAATTTAATATTTTGGCGATAATGGCATAAAAGGAGTATTGGTATGGATGTTAAGGTTGCAAAACTTGAGGAAAGGGTTTTCAGATGTGAAAAGGATATTATGCTCCTTTGGGAAAAAGTCGGCTCGCTTTCGGATGTTTATCTTGCCTTAACAAAGGTCAGTGACAAGGTTGAGAGGGTTGAGTCAGACATCACAGAGATTAAGGACGACATCAAGGAGATTAAAAAAATTCCGCTTAAAAGATGGAACAGCGTTGTTGATACGGTTTTGAAGGTAACAATCGGCGCACTTGTTTCATATGCTTTAATAAGGGTCGGTTTGGGAGGATAAAGATATCCTCCCGTTTTCCGCCTCTGTTTTCACTTTTTATGGTCTTTCAAGAAAAAATCTAATTAAGGGGATGGATTTATGGATATTGCAAGTCTTTTATTCCTTGCGGTTATGGTTGAAGGGATCGTAACCTATGTAAGCAGCTTTTGTTTGGGCGGAAAATGCCAGTGGAAGATGCTTGCTTCGATGGTTTTGGGGATTGTGGTTGCAATAAATTTCGAAATCGATGTTTTTGAGTTTTTAGGCTTTGAAAGCACCATTCCTTATATGTCGAAAATTTTAACCGGTATCATAATCGGAAGGGGAAGTAATTATGTCGCGGATTTTTTGAAGACCGTTCAAAATTATATGGGAAATGGTAGTGGTAAGAAATGAAAATATATTTGGATGCAGGGCATAATTACAGCGGCTTTGACACAGGCGCGCAGGGAAACGGACTTCGCGAGCAGGATATAACCTTTTCTGTCACAAAAAAGCTTGGGGAAATGCTTATAAAAGCAGGCTTTGAGATTTTGTACTCAAGAGTAAACCTTACGGACAATGTGGGGACTAATCTTTCTTCAAGCATTAACAACCGTTATAAGGCGGCAAACGAATGGGGCGCCGACTATTTTATATCAATACACTGCAACTCATCCGCATCGCCGCAGGCAAACGGTACGGAAACACTCGTTGCAAGCGCTACGAGCAAAGCCGATGGCCTTGCGAGGCTTGTTAACGCCAATCTTGCCGCACTCGGACTGACCGACCGCGGGGTAAAGGTAAGAGACAACCTCGGAGTTTTAAAGCACACGCTGATGCCCGCAATTTTAATTGAGCTTGCCTTTATTTCCAACGAGGGCGACGCGCATTTTCTTGCGCACCGTCAAGACGAGCTTGCCGACGCCGTTTATCAGGCGATTTTGTCCTTTACCGGCGTTTTTGCGCCGCAGGAGCATTGGGCGAGTGAGTATTATGATTATTTGATCTCTCATGGAATTGAAATTTTGGAAAAGCGATTTGACGATCCTATATCGCGCGGAGAGGCATTTAAGATTTTTGCGCAATTGCTGAAAAACAGAAAAGCATAATATTAAAGGGCAGGGTAATAATAAGTGGATGAAAGGATAGATTTCTTTGCTGATTTCACTTGTTATCCCTGCCTTCAACGAGCAGAAAGTTATAAAAAACACTATAACTGCCGCCGAATGTTTTCTTAAAAGCAATTTCGGCGAAAACAAATATGAGATTATCGCCGTGGACGACGGAAGCGTGGACAAAACGCCCGAAATTCTTGCCAAATCGGGCGTAACGGTTGTTTCGTTCCCCCAAAACAGAGGCAAAGGCGCAGCCGTAAGAGAGGGCATACTGCGCTCATCGGGCGATTTTGTGTTTTTTACCGATGCCGACCTTCCGTATTCTCTTGACTTTCTGATTGAAGGGGTCAGAATTTTAAAGAGCAGTGACATTGTCTGCGGAAAAAGGGTAGGTAAAGGTTATCCCGTTAAAAGACGGCTTATCTCGGCGGCATACAACCTGTTTTGCAGCGGTGTTTTGGGTATGGCCTTCAGTGATGTTCAATGCGGGATAAAGGGCTTTTCGCGCCGCGCGGCAACTCAAATTTTTTCGCTTTGCAGGATTGACGGTTTTGCCTTTGATACGGAGGTTTTGTTCCTTGCCAAAAGGCTCGGTTATGACACAAAAACGCTTTGTGTGCGGGTTTCGCACCGCCCGGATTCCAGTGTCCGGCTTTTTGGAGACTCAATAGGTATGGCGGCCGATGTTTTTAAAATCAGAAACGGTTTTGAGGCAGGTGAATACAATCTTCAAAGAAGCTGTCAGCGATAAGCGCCTTCATGTAATATTCGCCATAACCCTTGTTAAAATGGGTTTTTTCGGGTTTAGGTACTATCCGCTTTTGGATGATTACATTCAGTACGGAATTTATCCCTTTGTTCAAAGTCCGATGAAGGATATTTACCTTCGTATCGGGCTTTATTCGGCTCGCCCCCTTGCCGGACTTGCGGATATATACATCTGGGGACGGTTTTGGGGGCAAATGGGGGTTGTGTTTTTTGTTATAACCGCTTTGCATGCCTTTTCGGCGTGGTTTTTTATCAAGGTTTTTGAAAAAGCGAATTTTTCGCTCGGTCCTTTTTTTGCCTGTGTTTATCTTTTATGCCCCGTCGGCTTTGAAGGAAGCTATTGGATTTCGGCCTCGTCAAGAATTATAACGGGACTGTTTTTGGTTTCTCTTTCCTTTTATTATCTTACGCAGAAAAAGCCTCTTCACTTTTTTCTGCTTCAGTTTGCCGCTATGCTTTTATATGAGCAAATTGCGGTTTTTGCCTTTGTTTTGTCCTTTGTTTTTATTCTTCGCCTGAAAGCCCGAAGGTTTTTAGCGCCTTTAATCTTCAACATATCCTTTCTTTTTGTTTATTACTTAATCTTTTCGCGTTCCGGAAGTTACGGCTTCCGTGTTTTGCTTGTGCCCTTCAATCCCGCCGCCGCGGCACAGGTTTTAAGTATCTGGACGGCATGGTCTCTTTATTCAAAGGGCTTTTTGCGCGGAGCAATGATTATAGGGCTTTACCTGATCCCTGTCTTTTTGGCGTCGCTTCTTTATTCGTTGCAAAAGCAAAGCGGGAGCTTTTGTCCGAAACAGCTTTTTGTCGGAATAATTCTTTTTATTGCGCCCTATGTCCCGTTTTTCATTCTTACGGGAACGGGCGTATCCTTTCGGGCAAGCCTTATTCCCCTTGTCGGTGTGGCAATAGCCGCCGATACGCTCTTTAAGCTTATAAGGAGAGGAAGAAAGACTGTTTTGTTCGCTTTTTGCCTTGTATTTTTAATTATCGGAGTAAGCGAACTTAATGATTACAGGGAAAACTATTTGACAGACAGCAAAATTATTCCTTATGTAGCGCATAGGCTTGTGCCCGACAAAACCAACGCCGTTTTAGGTGCTAAAAAAACCCATATTGATCAAAACGCCCCTATTGAGGAGCATATTTTAAGCGTGACCTCGTCCGACTGGGCGCTTACAGGCGCAGTTCGCGAGTATTTGGACGACAAAGCCATACCTATGATTCTGATAAACCCCGAAAATCCCCAAAATATGAATTTAATTTTCCTTAATGACTTTTAATTTGAAAAAATCTGTGGTAAAATGATATTCGGTGATATATATGGATAAATGCCGTATCTTGGGGATTGATGTGGACAAGGTTACCATGGACGAGGCCGTTGCCGTTGCGAAAGGTTTTTTTGGCGGCGGAGTTCATACGGTTTTTACCCCGAATCCCGAAATAATTATGCTGTCTCAAAAGGATGATGAGCTGAAAAGGATACTGAATGAAGCGGACCTTGTTCTTCCAGACGGAATCGGGGTTGTTATCGCTTCAAGGCTTGTTAAAAATCCTCTTCCCGAAAGGGTTGCGGGGTATGATTTTGTCTGCCGTCTTTTGGATATGGGTTTTAGCTTTTATCTTTTCGGGGCGAAGCCGGGCGTTGCCGACCTTGCGGCCGAGCGTCTTCGCGCAAGGGGCGTTAATATAGTCGGAACGCACAGCGGTTATTTTGACGATGATACGGAGATTATAAACGATATAAACGCAAAAAAGCCCGATGTCCTTTTGGTCTGTCTCGGCGCACCCAAGCAGGAGAAGTGGATAAACCGAAACAAAAACCGGCTTGATGTAAAGGTTTGTATCGGCGCGGGCGGCACCCTTGACGGGCTTTCGGGCAATGTAAAGCGCGCACCCGAAATCTTTATACGCCTTAACCTTGAGTGGCTTTACCGCGCGATAATCAGGCCGTCAAGATTCATACGCCTTGCCGCGCTTCCGAAATTTTTGATAAGCGTTTTGAAATCGAAATAACGGGGGGAACCTACTTATGCTTATTGTTATAGAGGGCGTCGACGGCAGCGGAAAGCAGACGCATACGGATAAAATTTGCACAAGGCTTTTAAAAGCGGGGAAAAAGGTTAAAAAAATCCGTTTCCCTGATTATGAAAGTCCGTCCGCCGCTCTTGTAAAGATGTATCTTGCGGGAAGATTCGGAAGCCGTCCGGAGGATGTAAGCGCGTATGTTGCATCAAGTTTTTATGCGGTTGACAGGATTGCCTCGTATCTCTCGGACTGGAAAAAGGACTATGAGTCGGGGAAGATAATTCTTGCAGACAGGTATACAACCTCAAACGCCGTGCATCAGGCGTGCAAACTTGAGGATATCGAGCGGGAAAGATATTTAAGCTGGCTATTTGATTATGAATACAATATATTAAAGCTTCCCAAGCCCGATTTGGTGATTTTTCTGGATATGCCTCCCCACATCGGGCTTAAGCTGATAGGTAACAGGGACAACAAAATTACTGGTGAGGCGGAAAAGGACATTCACGAAAGGGACCCCAAGCATCTTGAGGCATCATATAATACCGCCCTTGAGGTTGCAAGGGAATACGGCTGGAGCGTTGTCAGGTGTTCATCGGATAATTCCGTCCGCTCAATTGATGATATTAGCGACGAAATTTACAGTTTGATTTTAGGATTAGAGGTTTGATGCAATTGGATTTTATTGCTTTGGACATTTCGCATAAGGCACTTATAGATTCATATATAAAGGCGCAACGGATAGACAGCAGTGAGTTTTCCTTCCTTACTTTTTATATATGGCGAAAGGCGTTTAACATTACCTTTGCCGAGTCGCACGGCTGTCTTGTAATGCAGTTCAGGGACAACGGCTATCCGCCGAGCCTTCGTTTTCCCCTCGGGAACGGCGACAAAAAGGCGGCGATAAGGGAGGCTTGCGCACATCAGACCGAGAGGGGCTTTAGCCCAAGGTTTTACGGGCTTACCGCGGATATGGCAAAAGAGCTTTCGGAAATGTTTCCCGACAGGTTCAAAATAAAGGCGACAAGAGATTATTATGATTATGTGTATTTTACAAAAAATCTTATTGAGCTTTCGGGGAAAGCGCTTCACAGCAAGCGAAACCACTTAAACAGGTTTAAAAAAACCTATGACTATAAATACATGCCCATAACGCAGGGCGATACCGATGAGATTATGGAAAGTTATAACCGATGGCTTTCGTCGCGCGAGGCGGAGATTGACTATTATCTTGCGGCGGAGCGCGAGTCTATAAGAGATATTATAAATAACTTTGACATTTTCGGATGTAAGGGGGCGAAGCTTTACGCAAACGGCAGGCTTTGCGCCTTTACCATAGGCGAACAATTCAGCAGCGACACGGCGCTTATACATATCGAGAAGGCCGATATGGATGTTTACGGCGCTTATGCCGCCATAAACCAGATGTTTTTGGAAAAAGAGTGGAGCCATCTTAAGTATGTAAACCGTGAGGACGATTTCGGCCTTTCGGGTCTTCGTAAGGCGAAGCAGTCCTACCACCCTGCCTTCATGGTGGAGAAGTATCAGGCGATTTTAATCGGAGATGGCACCCTTTAAAACAATTCGCTTTTTTGAAAGGAAGGATTGTTTATGATTTATATCTTTTTGGCAGACGGCTTTGAAGAGGTTGAGGCTATAACTCCGCTTGACATTTTAAGGCGCGCGGGCGAGAAGGTTATGACTGTCGGTGTGGGGGGCGGGTATATAACCGGCTCACACGGAGTTACCGTAAAGACTGACATAACGATAGATAAAGTAAGGGACGACTATAAAATGCTTATATTCCCCGGCGGAATGCCCGGAGCGGATAATCTTCAGAAAAATTCCGAGGTAATACGCCTTATAAAGGATGCGGCACGGCGCGGAAAATACCTTGCGGCAATCTGCGCCGCACCCAAAATTTTCGGCGCTCTGGGACTTTTAAGGGGTAAAAACGCCACATCCTTCCCGGAATATCATGATGAACTTGAAGGCGCGCATATACTGGACAAGCCTGTTGTGGTGGACGGGAACATTATAACCGCCAAGGCCGCTGGTGCGGCGGCGGAGTTCGGCTTTATGCTTGCCGCACTGCTTTGCGGTGAGGAGGAGTCGGGCGCCCTTCGGGAGAAGATGTTTTTCTATGGATAAAAAAACACTGCGGCGTAAAATCTTAAATTTAAGAAACGAAAGCGACAGGTGCTTTCGCGAGCGGGCGGACGAGCAAATATTCAAAAGTCTTGTTTCCGACCCGAACATAAAAAAAGCAAAAACCGTTATGACTTATGTCAGTATGGGAAGCGAGCCCGACACACACAGGCTTATAAACCGGCTTTTGGCGGAGGGGAAAAATGTTTGTGTCCCCGTGGTTGCGGGGCGGGAGCTTGACATCTCATATATAAGTTCGATGGATGATTTGGAAAGCGGAAGCTATGAGATTTTAGAGCCCAAGAAAACCGCATTCAGAAGGTGTGAGCCCGAAGATATAGATGTCTTTATCGTTCCCGCTGTTGCCTTTGACAAAAACAATCACCGCATAGGCTACGGAGCGGGGTTTTATGACCGGCTTCTTCCCGGTACGAGAGGTATTAAAATAGGCGTTTGTTACAGCTTTTGCATGGTGGACAATGTTTGTCCGGAACCGCACGACAGGCGTGTTGATTATATTATAACGGATTTGGAGTAGAGGATATGCAGACCGAAACGCAGTACAACAAAATAACTCTTCGCGGCGCAAGATGGCTTTTGCTGTTTGTTTTTTATCTTCATTTTCTTGTTTCGGAATTTGTAAAATACGGGTGGCAACGCATTTTTATAAGTCCTCTGCCCGAATTCGTTTCCATGATTGCGATACAGATTTTTGCGGTTGCGCTCCCCTGTGCGGTGTTTTTATACCTCAACACCGCAAACCCGACAAAAACGCTAAAATTAAATCCCATTACCCGCGGGAGGGCGGTGATGTGCGTTTTTATAGGAATAACCGCGCAATCCGTGGCGTCCGTTCTCAATATTCCGATGCTATTGTTTATAGAAGAAAAAATAGGCAAGTATCCGATTCCGATTGTAGACACACCGAAAAACATCGCGGGCTTGCTTGTGGGTCTTTTGGTGGTTGCGTTTTTGCCCGCTGTTTTCGAAGAGCTTTTAATGCGCGGGATTGTCCTTTCCGCAACGGAGGACAAAGGTTACAGGGCATCGCTTATTATGGGGGGTCTTTATTTCGCCCTTTTGCACAATCGGGTTGAGTACATAGCGGGGCATTTCTTTCTCGGCTTTTTGCTTTGCTACATAGTATGGATGACCGAATCGATTTTCGGCGGAATGATTGCGCACTTTGCATTTAACGCCTGGGGAATGTTGCTTTACTATCTTATTACGGAAAAGTCAGCGCAGTATGAATGGCTTGGAAGCGGATTTTTCCACTGGGGAGTTACACTCTTTTCGGTTTTGCTTTTCTTCTTTTTTGTAGGGACAATACACAGAAGAAGGGTAAGGAAAAACAAGTCGCACCGTCTTTTTCTTCAGCTTGTTTTTTCGGTTTTGAACTTTCCCGTAATTGTCATTGTTTTAGGCTATATACTATTCCAGTTTATACGGTTTATACAGGCTTAGCTGAATTTTCTATTCCGCTTTACCGAAAGGACTGATTGCCGTGTTATATCCCACATATCTTAAAAGCGTAAAATCCAAACGGAAGCACCGCCGTGCTGGAGCTGTTGTTTTGCTGACTGCTATTATTGTTGCGGTATTTTTTATAAAAAGCGTTTCGGAGGATATTCTCGGCGGCGGGAAGGCGGGAGATACCATTACGATAGAAATCCCTCAGGGGGCAACGGCGGGGGAAATCGCAAAAAGCCTATCGCAAAACAAGATCATACAGTATCCGCTCCTGTTCCGCCTATACACGCGGCTGGGCGGAAAAAGCGGTTCGTTTCAGCTTGGAATACATCAGCTTCGAAGCGATATGTCCTATCGGGAAATCGCAAAGGAGATTTGTGAGATATCCGTCCCTTCAAGCTCCGTCACGGTTACGATTCCCGAGGGAAGCGAGATAAAGGACATAGCAAGCAAAACAGAGGCGGCATTTATACAAAAGGGTCTTTCCTTTGACACAGCCGTTTTTTTAAGCGAATGTGAAAAGGGAGAGTTTGATTATCCGTTTATTAAAGAGATAAAAAGAAAGGAAAATAGGCTTGAGGGTTATCTCTTCCCTGCTACCTACACCTTTTCAAAGGATGCCACGGAGCGTGATGTGATTACCCTGATGCTTGAAAAGTTTTCCGAGGTGTTTAACGAGGACCGCAAAGCAAGGGCAAAGGAGCTTGGCTTTACAACAGACGGACTTTTAACCCTTGCGTCGATCATAGAGCGCGAGGGAGCGAGCACCGCGGAGTTCAAAACCGTTTCAAGCGTTTTCCACAACAGGATTAACAAGAATATGAAGCTTGAATCCTGTGCTACCGTTCAGTATATCCTCGGCGAGAGGAAGGAAATTTTAAGCAATGCCGAAACAAGGATAAAATCGCCCTACAACACCTATCTCATATTCGGTCTTCCGGTCGGACCGATTGCATCGCCGGGCGAGGCGGCAATAGATGCCGCGCTTTACCCCGACGCCACCGATTATCTTTATTTCAGGCTTGTGAACGGAAAGCATGTATTTTCAAAAACATTCCGTGAGCACCAGCAGGCGGGGGATATATAGACCGGGGCATTTTGTAATCGGGAAGGATTGAGTAAAAATAGAAAATCAGGACGAATATAATATAAACCATGAATATATATGCCGCTACATCAGGCGGACAATAAAGCAAAACGAGGGCGCGCTTCGCGAGATGGAGGAATATGCGAAGGCGAACGCAATCCCCATTGCCCAGCCCGAAACCATGCGTTTTATTGAGGTTCTTATAAAAAGCACAAATGCCAAAAAGGTTCTGGAGATTGGCTCGGCAATAGGATATTCGGCTATTTCCATGGCAATGTGCGGCGCAAGCGTAACGACCATTGAACGCGATGAAAATATGCTTTCGGTTGTTCGCTCCAACATTAAAAAATACGCTTTTGACAAGCGGATAAAAGTTTTAGCGGGCGACGCGCTTTCGGTCGTCGAAAACCTTTCGGGCACCTTTGACTTTATATTTTTGGATGCGGCAAAGGGGCAGTATCCTGAATTTTTGCCCCACCTTTTAAGGCTTTTAAAGGACGGCGGCATTCTTGTAAGTGATAACATTCTTTATCGGGGAATGGTCGCAACGGACGAGCTTGCAATCAGGCGAAAAACAACGATAATAAAAAGGCTTAGAGCCTATCTTGACACGCTTTGCCACAGTGATGAGCTTACGACCGCCATTGTCCCCATAGGCGACGGAGCAGCGGTAAGCGTTAAAAAATCAAGCAATAGGCAGTAATTTAACCGTGCATAGGTGGGTGGTAATATGCAAAGCATTAAAAAACCGGAGCTTCTTGCCCCTGCGGGCAATCTTATTAAGCTGAAAACCGCCCTGCAATACGGCGCTGACGCGGTTTATATGGGGGGCGAAAGTTTTTCGCTTCGGAACGCAAGCGATAACTTTTCGGAGGACGAAATCAAATACGGCATTGACTATGCAAAAGCACACGGCAAAAACGCATATATAGCCGCTAATATAATTATGCGGGACAGGGATTTTGACAGTCTTTATCATTTTTTCAGGGATGTTTACGATGCGGGGGCGGACGCCGTTATAATCGCAGATCCCGGTGCGATTTCCATAGTAAAGGACGCTGCGCCCAATCTTAAAATACACATCAGTACACAGGCGAATACCACAAACAGCAAAACCGCGGATATGTGGCATTCATTGGGGGCGAGCAGGGTCATTCTTGCCCGTGAGCTCTCCGAAGCCGAAATCAGAAATATATGCGCCAACACGCATGACGACCTTGAAATCGAAATTTTTGTGCACGGAGCAATGTGTATATCATATTCGGGGCGGTGCCTGCTTAGCAATTATATGGCGGGAAGGGATGCAAACCGCGGGGAATGCGCCCAGAGCTGCCGCTGGAAATACAGTCTTGTTGAAGAAAAACGCCCCGGAGAATATATGCCCGTCTACGAAAATGACAGCGGAAGTTTTTTCTTTAACTCGAAGGACCTTTGCCTTATTGAGTTTATACCGGAGCTTGCAAACCTTGGTGTTTCCTCGCTTAAAATCGAGGGGCGCGTAAAAAGCGAATACTATGTCGCAACGGTTGTCAAGGCTTATCGGGAGGAGCTTGACAGGTATTTTGAAAACCCCGAAAAATACACTCTCGACAAAAGGAATCTTGAGGAGCTTTGCAAGGTCAGCCACAGGGAATACTTCCACGGCTTTTTCAAAGGCCCGCCGCTTAATGAGGGGCAGATTTACAACACAAGCTCATATATCCGTGACTATGATGTTGTCGGGATTGTTACGGAGTGCGACAGGGAGGGAAACGCCGTCATAGAGCAGCGAAACAAGTTTTCAAAAGGCGATGAAATAGAAATTCTGTGCCCAAAGGGCGATTTTATAAAAATGACCGTGGAGGCGATGTATGATGACAACGGCGACGAGATTCAAAGCGCGCCCCACCCTGTTATGACTGTTAAAATGAAGCTCCCCGAATATGTCCCGCAAAATTCAATGCTGAGGAAGAGGAAAAGTGTATGAGGCTTGTTGTTGCCACTAAAAACCGAAATAAACTCAGGGAGTTCAGACAAATACTCGGCGAAGGCTTTGAGGTAGTCGGCATGGACGAGCTTGGAATAGATGCCGAGATTGTTGAGGATGCAGATACCTTTGAGGGCAATGCGCTTAAAAAGGCGACCGAGATTGCAAGGCTTTGCGGCTTTACAACCGTTGCGGACGACAGCGGCATTTGCGTGGAGGCGCTTTCGGGCGCACCGGGCGTATACTCCGCAAGGTATTCGGGTGAAGGGGCGACCGACCTTTCAAACAACTTAAAGCTCTTAAGGGAGATGGAGGGGCAGGAAAACAGAAACGCAAAATTCGTATGCGCCATCGCGGTTGTTTTCCCCGACGGCACGAATAAAATATTAAAGGGCGAGCTTCATGGGGTTATAGATTTTGAGATGAAGGGCGAAAACGGCTTCGGGTATGATGTTTTGTTCTATCTTCCCGAATATAAAATGACCACCGCACAGTTGCCGCCCGACCTTAAAAACAAAATAAGCCACAGGGCAAAGGCTCTCGGGCTTTTGAAGGAGTTTTTATCACACACGGGGAAGTGATTTTTTGCTTAAAAGCATACAATGGAAGCTTGTTGTTATGTTTGTGTTGCTGATTGTTGCGGTAATGCTTGTTTTCGGCATGTTCCTGCAAAACCGCATATCCGTTTTCTATCACAACAGTTTTAAGCAAACTATGGCACTTTCATTTTCAACAGAGCTTCTCGGTCAGCTTGAATCAGCCTCAAAAAGCGACAAAAGTCTTGACGAGCTTAAACAGGTTCTCGGCGCGTATGTTGGAAGGCTTGGGATAAGCTCCGACCGCAATTATTATATCTTGGACGGAAAAACGGGCAAGGTTCTTGCGGGTTCGGACAATGTTACCGTGCTTGAAAAAAGCGAAAACATCCTTTCGGCAATGGCGGGAAAGGTCGGTGACAGAGTTTCCCCCCGGCTTCCGTATATCGACTATGCCGTGAGTACGGGCGGCGGATACATTATATATATTAAGGACAAAAAGGCCGAAATGCTTGAAATTATGCGAACCATATACCTTATAGTCGGTCAGGCTCTTTTGATAGGGATTTTTATTTCCGTAGTTTTGGGCTTTTTCCTTTCACGGACGATAACACGCCCGATAAGCAACCTTACAAAAAAGGCGGAAAGCGTTGCGCGCGGGCGGTTTGATACCAGAATAGACATCAAGGCGAAGGACGAAATCGGAAAACTTGCCTCCACATTCAATTATATGACATCCATGATTAAAACATCCATGGAGGAAATCGCAAGCGAAAAAAACAAGCTTGAAACAATGTTTCGCTATATGACGGACGGCGTTATCGCCTTTGACATAAACCAAAGGGTTATTCACATAAACCCCGCGGCAAAGGAAATGCTCGGAATCGAAAATGAAAAGTCCGTTAAATTCGATAGTTTTTTTAAACAGCTTGATGTCGATATATCTATGGCTCAAATGATATATATCGGTCAGAAAACGACCTTCGAGCGTCGGATAGATATCGGCGACAGATACCTTAAGGCTTATTTTGCAGCACTTGAGACCGATGAGGAGAAATTAAACGGCGCAATCGTAATTCTTCAGGATATAACCGAGGAACAAAGGCTTGAAATGTCGCGAAGAGAGTTTGTGGCGAATGTATCGCATGAGCTTCGCACCCCGCTTACAACCATAAAAAGCTATTCCGAAACCCTTATGGATGTTGCGGAAGATGAGAAAAACAAGAAATTTCTCGATGTAATTATAAGAGAGGTTGACCGAATGACAAGGATTGTTAAGGATTTATTAACCCTTTCAAGCCTTGACAACCAAAAGCTTGTCACGAATTTTACAACCTTTTCGCTTGATGAGCTTTTGCGGGATATAACCACAAAAATGTCGATTGATGCGAAAAATCACGGGCATACCCTTTCATACTTCCCATCAACCGCAATTCCTGAAATATACGCCGACAGGGACAGAATCGAACAGGTTGTTACCAATATTCTTTCCAACGCCGTTAAATACACTCCCGACGGCGGCATTATCGAGGTGTATGCCGGATATTTATACAACGAGGCGTACATTAAAATAAAGGATAACGGTATCGGGATAAACACAAAGGACCTTCCCCGTATTTTCGACCGCTTTTACAGGGTTGACAAAGCCCGTTCAAGGGAGCGGGGAGGGACGGGGCTCGGCCTTGCGATTGCGAAAAATCTTATTGAGCTTCACGGCGGTACAATCAGCATAGACAGCAAGTACGGCAAAGGAACCGAGGTTTTAATAAAGCTGCCTCTGGGTACAAAGAAGGCGGAAAGCCCTCCCGAAACGGAAAGCAAAGGATAGAGTAAAAATCTATGGCAGTGCGTACAGCTAAAAGCTGTTTAATAACTGGAAAGAGGAAGATACTTTGAGCTACAATGCGGGAAAATACGATATAGCGGTTATAGGAGCGGGGCATGCGGGCTGTGAGGCGGCTCTTGCGGCGGCAAGGCTCGGCTTTTCTACAATAATTTTTGCGATAAACCTTGATTCGATTGCGAATATGCCCTGCAACCCCAGCATAGGAGGCACCGGAAAGGGGCATCTTGTACGCGAAACAGACGCCCTGGGCGGCGAAATGGGACGGGCAGCGGACGCAACCTTTATTCAGTCGAGAATGCTTAACCGCAGCAAAGGCCCTGCGGTTTATTCGCTTCGCGTTCAGGCGGACAGGCGGGCATATCAGGCATATATGAAAAAAACGCTTGAAAAACAGCAAAACCTTGATATAAAGCAGGCGGAGGTTATAGAAATTCTGACCGAAGGCGGCGCAGTTTCGGGCGTTGTAACCCATACGGGCGCAACATATTTAGCAAAGGCTGTTATCATTGCCACAGGGACATTCCTTCGGGGAAGAATTATTGTAGGCGATGTGTCCTACGAGGGCGGCCCCGACGGTCTTTTTGCCGCCACAAAGCTTTCCGACTCCCTTCGCAACCTGGGTATTGAGCTTATGCGCTTTAAGACGGGAACTCCCTCAAGGGTCAACGCAAGGTCCATCGACTTTTCGAGGCTTGAAATTCAAAACGGTGACGATGACATAACGCCCTTCAGTTTTGAAACAAATACGACGGGCGAAAACAGGGCGGTATGCTATCTTGCCTACACCAACGAAAAAACACATGAAATAATACGCAAAAATCTACACCGCTCTCCGCTTTTTTCTGGCGATATCGAGGGCGTAGGCCCCCGCTACTGCCCCTCTATCGAGGATAAGGTCGTTCGCTTTGCGGACAAGGACCGGCACCAGATATTTGTGGAGCCTATGGGTCTGGGTACGGACGAGATGTATATTCAGGGAATGTCGTCTTCTCTGCCCGAGGATGTTCAAAGCGAAATGCTTAAAACCATACCGGGCTTTGAAAATATCCATATGATGCGGACTGCCTATGCCATAGAATACGACTGCATACCTCCCACTCAGCTTACACCCTCGCTTGAGTTTAAAAAGATTAGCGGTCTGTACGGCGCCGGTCAGTTTAACGGCTCGTCGGGCTATGAGGAGGCGGCGGCGCAGGGACTTATGGCGGGAATCAACGCCGCAAGAAAGCTTTCGGGCAAAGAGCCTGTGGTTTTGAAGCGAAGCGAGGCGTATATCGGTGTTTTGATTGACGACCTTGTTACAAAGGGAACGGCAGAGCCGTACAGAATGATGACCGCGCGCGCGGAGCACCGTCTTTTGCTCCGTCAGGACAATGCCGATTTGCGTCTTACGCCCCTCGGTTATGAAATCGGACTTATTTCAAACGAACGCTACAACGCCTTTTTGAAAATGAAAAGAGATATAGAAAACGAGGTGGCGCGCCTTTATAAAAAGACTGTGCCGCCCTCCGAATCGGTAAACGCGTTTCTTTGTGAACACAAAAGCACGCCGATTACAACGGGTATAAAGCTTTGCGACCTTTTGCGCCGCCCCGAGATAAGCTATGCCTCCTTGGAGAAGATAGACAATGATTTTCCGCACCTTGACAAAAAAACCGCTTTGCAGGTTGAGATAACGATAAAATACGAGGGCTATATAAAACGACAGGCCGAATTTGCAAAAAAAATGCAAAAACTTGAAAACCACACCATACCAAAGGATATTGACTATATGAAAATCGACGGTTTGCGTATTGAGGCAAGGCAAAAGCTTGACAAAATCCGCCCCGAAACAGTGGGGCAGGTTTCAAGAGTGTCGGGCGTTTCACCCTCGGATATATCTGTTTTGCTGGTATATCTTAAACTTATTAATAAATAGCATATTCAAACAAATCGCCGCTTTGTTTCCCAAAAATATTTAAAAAAGCATAAAATTACCTCCGCAGGTCAACAATAAATGCGGAGGTGTATAGAAATGACGGTGGCAGTAACAAGCAATTTAACAACCATTGCCGCACAGCTTCGGGATTTGGGCTATGATGTTGTAACCTACGGCGCATACAACTATCCCATAGATGCGATTGTTTATTCGGGCGAAGCTCTTTCGGAAGCCAATGTAACAACCGCAAATGTAAGTTCATCGGCGGGCGTTTTAATGATTAATGCGAAAAACAAAACCATAAAACAGATAGATAATTCACTAAAAAACCGCGTTTATTCCCCATTATTTTGATAGGATTTACAATTGACTTTCAACAAATTATGGTGTATTATATATTTACAGTTAATGTTTTTTAAGCGGTGGCTTTTTCACCGCATAAGACGGCTTTTTAGCAAAAGGGGGTCTTGGCTATGATTTATGTTGACAATGCGGCAACAACCCGACTGAAACCTGAGGTTCTCGAAAAGATGATGCCATATCTGACGGACCACTTCGGTAATCCGTCCTCAATATACACAAGCGGGCGAGAGGCTAAAATCGCGGTAAACAGCGCAAGAGCAGGTATTGCGGCGGCGCTCGGCGCAACGGAGAGCGAGATATTCTTTACAGGAAGCGGAAGCGAGGCGGACAACTGGGCGATAAAAGGCGTTGCCCACGCCGCCAAGGGTAAGCATCTTATAACATCGGCAATAGAGCATCATGCGGTTTTGCACTGCTTTGAATATCTCGGAAGGAACGGTTATGAGGTGACATACCTTCCCGTTGACTCCCTCGGGCTTGTCAATCCCGAAGATTTGAAAAACGCCATACGAGAGGACACCGCCCTTATCTCGATAATGACCGCCAACAACGAAATCGGCACAATTCAGCCGATACCACAGCTTGCGGCGATTGCAAGGGAGCATAAAATTCCCTTCCACACCGATGCGGTTCAGGCGTTCGGACACATTCCTCTTAATGTAAACGAGCTCGGCGTTGACCTTCTTTCCGTTTCGGCGCACAAGATAGGCGGGCCCAAGGGGGTCGGGGCGCTTTACATCAGAAAAGGCACCAAGATAACTCAGTTTATCCACGGCGGCGCGCAGGAAAACGGGAAACGAGCGTCCACCGAAAATGTTGCGGGAATTGTGGGCTTTGCACACGCCGCGGCGCTTGCAATAAGAAATCTTGATGAAAACGCCAAAAAGGTTACCGAGCTTCGCGACTATTATATAAAAAGGGTTAAGGAGACTATTCCCTACTGCGTTTTGAACGGTCACCCCGAATTGCGCCTTCCGGGCAATTCGAATTTTTCGTTTGAGTTTATCGAGGGCGAGTCGCTTCTTTTAAGCCTTGACATGAAGGGGATAGAGGCATCAAGCGGGTCTGCCTGCACAAGCGGAAGTCTTGACCCGTCGCATGTGCTTTTGGCGATAGGACTGCCCCACGAAATTGCACACGGCTCTTTGCGCATTTCCTTCTCGGAGGACAACACGAAAGAGGAGGTTGACACAATTATTGCAGAGCTTGGGCCGATAGTACAAAGGCTTCGGGATATGAGCCCGCTTTACGAGGGTATAAAAAATAAAGCGTGAAGTTAAGCGAAAATTCTTAACAATAAACAGACTTATTAATTAAGGGGATGAGGTAAAATGTTATATTCGGAAAAGGTAATGGAACACTTCGCCAACCCCAGGAATGTCGGCGAGATTGAGGATGCAAACGCTATTGGCGAGGTTGGCAATAAAAAATGCGGTGACATAATGAAAATCTACATGAAAATCGAAAACGAGGTTATTGTTGACATAAAATTCAAAACCTTTGGTTGCGGCGCGGCCGTTGCAACGAGCAGTATGGCGACGGAGCTTGTGAAGGGCAAGACAATAAAGGAGGCTTTGGCGATTACCAACAAGGCGGTTGTTGAGGCTTTAGAGGGGCTTCCCCCCGTAAAAATGCACTGCAGCGTTCTTGCCGAGGAGGCTATAAAAAGCGCGATAGCCGACTATTACAGGCGTCAGGGTATTGACCCCGAGCCTATTGTCGGATGTTCATTAAAATGCGAAAGTTGTCACAGCCATGGATAAGGTCGTTGTGGGAATGAGCGGCGGCGTGGACAGCAGTGTCGCGGCCGCGCTTTTGAAGAAAACGGGCTATGATGTTATCGGCGTTACCATGAAGCTTCACGACACCGAGCAGGCAGACGAGGGCTGCTGCTCAGTTTCGTCCGCGAACGATGCTTTGGCGGTTGCCGCAAAAATCGGCATACCGCACTATGTGATGAATTTTACCGATGAATTTAAGCGAGATGTTATAGATTATTTTATAAGCGAATATAAAAACGCAAGAACGCCCAACCCTTGCACCGTCTGCAACAAGCGCATCAAGTTTGATGCGCTTTTGCAAAAGGCGCGCGGCCTGGGGGCAAAGCATGTGGCGACAGGGCATTATGCTAAGATTGCGCAAAAGGACGGACGCTATCTGCTTCAGCGTGCCTCGGACGAAAAAAAGGATCAGACTTATTTTTTGTATTCTCTCAGTCAAAACCAGCTATCGAGAATTCTTATGCCTCTGTCGGACATTACAAAGGAAAAAACGAGGGAGATTGCATCATCGCTCGGCTTTTCAGTTGCGAAAAAAAGGGACAGTCAGGAGATTTGCTTTGTCCCCGACGGAGATTATGCCGCCTTTATCGAAAGGCAGGCGGGGGCATCGCCGGGCGGGGATTTTATATTCGAGGGTAAAAAGGTCGGCAGGCACAAGGGCATAATACATTACACCGTCGGTCAGCGCAAGGGGCTTGGCATAGCGCTCGGAGAGCCCGTATACATCACGAAAATCGACCCGAAAAACAACCTTATATATCTCGGCGCGGACAAAAGCCGTCTTTCGCGCGAGCTTTACGCCTCGGACATGAACTATATTCCCTTTGACGCGCCCGTCGGTCCTTTTCGCTGCCTTGCGAAAATCAGGTATAACGCAAAGGCGTCGCCATGCGAGGTTATACCTGTTAATAACGGCGTAAGGGTTGTGTTTGACGAGCCTCAAAACGCCATAACACCGGGGCAGAGCGTGGTTTTTTACGATAACAATACGGTAATCGGCGGAGGTACGATAGATGCTTGATTTGACATTCCCCAAACTTAACGACAAACAGCGGGAGGCGGTTTTTACAACCGAGGGTCCCGTTTTGATTCTTGCGGGTGCGGGTAGCGGAAAAACAACCGTGCTTGTAAACAGGATTGCCTATCTTATAGAGAAAAAAAGCGTAAGCCCCCACTCAATCCTTGCCATTACCTTTACCAACAAGGCGGCGGGTGAACTCGAATCAAGGCTTTCGGATATGCTCGGCGACGAGGGAAGAGGGATTTGGGCAAAAACCTTTCACTCCGCCTGCGTGCGTTTTTTGCGCCGGGATATAGGCAGGCTCGGCTATCGGGCGGGGTTTTCCATTTTTGACACCGCAGATCAGGTAACCGTAATGAAGGAGTGCCTTAAAAGCCTCGGCCTTTCAGACAAAAACTTTCCGCCCAAACAGATCTTGTCGCTTATCGGAAGGCTGAAGGACACGCTGACGACCCCTGAGGAGTTTATAAAGGAATATCCCAACGACTACTATTTTTCGCATGTGGGCAAGCTTTACGAGCTGTATCAGCAAAAGCTAATATCCTACGGCGCGGTTGATTTTGACGATATTATAATGCTTGCTGTAAGGCTTTTTGAGGAAAACCCGGATGTCCTCGATTTCTACCGCAAAAAGTTTAAGTACATACTTGTGGACGAGTATCAGGACACAAACCACGCCCAGTACAGGCTTGTTTCGCTTTTGGCGGAGCCTCTTCAAAACCTCTGCGTAGTAGGCGACGACGACCAGAGCATATACAAATTCAGGGGCGCGAACATAGAGAATATCCTTAGCTTTGAAAAGCAGTTCCCAAATACGAAAATCATTAAACTCGAAGAAAACTACCGCTCGACACAGAACATTCTTAATGCGGCGAACGGTGTTATAAAAAACAATCGGGGAAGAAGGGACAAGTCCCTTTGGACAAGCCGCGGCAGGGGTGAGCGCGTAAACCTTTTCTGCGGATATAATGAGTACGCGGAGGCGGAATACATAGCGGAAAAAATCGCATCGGGCGGACGAAGCTACGGTGACTTCGCCGTTTTATACAGAATGAACGCCCAGTCGCGCGTAATAGAAAATGCTCTTTTGCAAGCCGCAATACCCTATCGTGTTGTCGGCGGACTTCGTTTTTATGACCGCAAGGAAATTAAGGATGCGGTTGCATACTTAAGGCTTATCTCAAACCTCGACGACAATGTAAGCCTTAAAAGGATTATAAACGAGCCGAAAAGGAAGCTCGGCAAAACAACCATTGACGAGGTGGAGGTGCTTTCCGCCCGACAGGGTATCGGAATGCTTGCGGTTTGCGAAAACGCAGGGGATTATCCCTCTCTTTCAAAAGCCGCCCCAAGGCTTAAAGCCTTTGCCGATATGATAAAAAATCTTCAAAGCCAAAGTCGTCTTCCCCTGGACGAGTTTTTACGGGCGGTTTTAACCGAAACGAATTATATCCCCGCACTTGAGGCAGAAAACATCCCCGAAAATATGACAAGACTTGAAAATTTGCATGAGTTTATAAACTCCGCAAAGGAATACGAGCTCACGGATGAGACCCCCTCCCTTGAGGGCTTTCTTGAAAATATTGCCCTTATCGCGGATGTGGACAACTATGACGAAACGCAGGACGCGGTTGCCCTTATGACCCTGCACAGCGCAAAGGGACTTGAATTCCCCGTAGTGTTTCTTGCGGGGGCGGAGGAGGGAATATTCCCCGGCTATCAGTCCATAGCAAAGCCTGAGGAGCTTGAGGAGGAGCGCTGTCTTTGCTATGTCGGCATAACAAGAGCCAAAGAAGAGCTTCACATTACCCACACCAAGACCAGAACTCTTTTCGGCACAACCGCTCACAACCCCGTATCAAGGTTTGTGGGAGAAATTCCCCCCGAGGTCCTAACCTGCGTGCAGGCACCCTTGTCATCGTTTGCAAGGAGTGAATACACAAGCGAATCTGCACCGTCATTGCTGACGCACCGCCGAAACGCACCTTCGACTGCCGCTTCGAAACCAAAGGTAACAATGTCCTTTTCAGCCGGAGAAAGGGTCTTGCATAAAAAGTTCGGAGAAGGTATAATATTAAAGGCTACCGAAGTCGGAAATGACTTTCATCTTGAGATAGCCTTCAAAAACGCGGGAACAAAAAATCTTCTGGCGGCTTACGCAAACCTTTCAAAGCTGCAACCATAGTCTATTATTAGAAGGAGGTCCTTCGCTTGAAAAACAAAGGGGATTACGAGGCACTTTACAGGGCTGTTTTGGCGCTTGAAACAACAGAGGAGTGCGAGGCATTTTTTTCGGACTTATGCACAAGGCTTGAAATAAAAGCGATGGCCCAACGGCTTGAGGTTGCGAAAATGCTGTCACAGAAACAGGTATACAACAAAATCGTAGAAAAAACGGGGGCGTCAAGCGCAACCGTAAGCCGTGTAAGCCGAAGCCTGAATCATGGCGAAAACGGATACAAACTTATTCTTCAAAGGCTTGAAAAACAGGGTCTTTAAGCTAACTGCAATGAAGGGGGGCGGCATAAGTGAAAAGCTATGCAGACTTTGCATATATTTATGACCGCCTGATTGACGAGAACTACAACAGGTGGGCAGACTATATCGAGGAGGTTTTCCGGCGTTATTCCGAAAAAACGAGCCTTGTTTTAGACCTTGCATGCGGAACGGGGACGCTTACCACCATTCTTGCAAAAAGAGGCTATGACATGATAGGTCTTGACATTTCCCCGGACATGCTGAGCATTGCCGAAACCAAGCGGGGGAGCCTTCCTATTCGGTATATATGCAATGATATGACCGATTTTGAGCTTTACGGAACAGTAGATGCCGTAATATGCACGCTTGACGGAATAAACTATATTACCGACACAAAAAAGCTGAAAAAAACATTTTCGCTTGTCAAAAATTATTTAAATCCCGGCGGCCTGTTTGTTTTTGACATAAACAGCAAATATAAAATAAGTAAAATACTCGGCAATAATTGTTTTGTAAACGAACACGGAAATATCTTCTATACATGGGAAAATATTTATAGCCCGAAAACCGGGGTTTGCACATACCAGCTAACATTTTTTGTGCAAAATGGGGAAACATATGATAGAGTAGACGAATTACAAAAGCAACGCGCCTATTCTCAAAAAAGCATGGAAAAGATGCTTTCACAGTCGGGGCTTACGGTTTTGGGTTGCTTCGACGGTCTTTCGTTTTCTCCCCCCGATAAAAAAAGTGAGCGTTTAATGCTTGTCTGCAAAAATATTTGTTGACATTGCACGGGTTATATGCTAAACTTGTCAGTAGCATGTCATATGCAAAGTAATAGGAGGTATTTTTAATGCAAAGAGGTAAGGTAAAATGGTTCAACGCAGAAAAGGGTTACGGCTTTATTGAAAGCGACGACGGAACAGATGTATTTGTTCACTTCTCCGCAATCGCCATGGAGGGATATAAATCCCTTGAGGAAGGCGCGGAAGTAGAGTTCGAAGTAATTGAAGGCGCTAAAGGTCCGCAAGCTGCGAATGTATCCAAAATATGATTGTCGGCCTTAAACATAGATATGTTTAATCGATAATGTAATGAACCCCGTGCCCTCCGCTCTTGCGGGGGGCATTGTTCTTTCGGTGTAAGATTTATCTGTTTCAAATTATAGATTGGATAAAGAAGGTGATCTTAATGGATCATATAGCCATAGCTCTTACGGATGATGCCGCGCTTCGCGTTTATGCGGCGATTACGACCGATACCGTAAAAGAAGCACAAATTCTTCACAAAAGCTATCCCGTTGCGACAGCTGCCCTCGGACGGACGCTGACCGCCGGGGCGATTATGGGTGCAATGCTGAAGGGCGACAAAGGAAGCATAACAATTCAAATTAAGGGCGACGGACCTTTGGGTACGATAATTGTAGTGTCGGATTCAAAAAGCAATGTCCGCGGTTATGTTTCAAACCCCGATATATCAATGCCTCCCCGTGCCGACGGAAAGCTTGATGTAGGCGGCGGCGTGGGTAAAAACGGCTTTGTAAACATTGTCAGGGATTTGGGCATGGGAAAGCCCTATGCCGGTCATATTGAGCTTGTTTCCGGCGAAATAGCCGAGGATTTGACCAAATATTTTGCTGTCAGCGAGCAGATTCCGACAGCGATGGCTCTCGGCGTTTTGGTTGACACCGACGGCTCTGTAGCCGCATCGGGCGGTTTTATCGTTCAGCTTATGCCCGGCTTCGGGTACGGGGACGACGAAATAATCACAAGGCTTGAGGAAACGATTAAAACTCTTCCCTCAGTAACAAAGATGATTGCGGACGGAGCAGACGGGGAGGGTATAATAAATGCGCTTTTGGAAGGTACACCGTATAATGTTCTGGAAAAGCGCGGCGTGCGGTATAAATGCGGGTGCAGCTATAAGCGGGTTGAGCGCGCGCTTATATCCATCGGCGAAAAAGACCTGCTCTCTCTGATTGAAGACGGCATTGACGCAGTGATTGATTGCAACTTTTGCGACAAGAAATATGTGTTCTCTGTCGAGCACTTAAAAGCGCTTCTGCGCAAATGCCGAAAGAGTTGAAAAATTTTAAAAAAACTATTGACTTTGCAATGGTTATCCCTTATAATATATCTTGCGCTATCGCATTCGCGCAGATGTTGGCCCGGTAGTTCAGTTGGTTAGAATGCCAGCCTGTCACGCTGGAGGTCGAGGGTTCGAGCCCCTTCCGGGTCGCCAACAAGTTGCTAGTTAATAATAGTTTTCGGGAGCATAGCTCAGCTGGGAGAGCATCTGCCTTACAAGCAGAGGGTCATAGGTTCGATCCCTATTGCTCCCACCATTAACTTTTCTAACAGACCGCAAGCACAGTGTGAGCGATAGCGGTTAACCTGCCTCTGTAGCTCAGTCGGTAGAGCAAGGGACTGAAAATCCCTGTGTCGGCGGTTCGATTCCACCCGGAGGCACCACTTCACTTTATCTGCTTGCTTTTTGTTGGGTGGTATTCCATGCAGTATGAAAAGCTTGTTTAATGCCGTGGCTTTAGAAAAAGAACCAATATGATTTGCGGGAGTGGCTCAGTGGTAGAGCGTCACCTTGCCAAGGTGAACGTCGCGAGTTCGAATCTCGTCTTCCGCTCCATCAGTATCAATCCTCGTTGAATCAATGCGGATTGATACGCACTA
Source organism: Firmicutes bacterium ADurb.Bin193 (assembly GCA_002070105.1). Lineage (GTDB taxonomy): Bacteria > Bacillota > Clostridia > Monoglobales > Firm-18 > MWCQ01. The sequence goes on from MWCQ01000006.1 coordinate 131,092, forward strand.
AAGACGCGAATTGCGTCTTTTATTGTCTGCCTGAAATTATTTATTAATACATCGTAAGGCGCCATAGCCAAGTGGTAAGGCAGAGGCCTGCAAAGCCTTTATCCCCCGGTTCAAATCCGGGTGGCGCCTCCACATCAGTATCATACTTTGATACAAGCCAAAAGCCCAGTTATACTGGGCTTTTGACGTATCCGGACTTTTTTTATAACATGATTTTTAGTCGTTTTTAAGTTTTCATATTTCTCTTTTACCCCCCTGTGCTTTTTTGCGTAAAAGTTACCCCCCCTTGCCCAAATTTTTACCCCCCACTGTGAAAAACGCAGTCATAGAGCCACATTTTCGGTCTGACCGGTTCTGAATATCACTTCAAGATGTGCTTTATGAACAATTACGGACTGAGCGAGCAGATTCCAAAGCGACTCGTCAAATTCAGCCAGGGCGGCAGGCTGTGCTTTAAGGGTTTGTATAAATTCCATGCACCGTATTTTTCGGGCAGCCAGTTCGGTTTTATTGTTTTCTAATTTTTCAATCTCAGAGACAGCTGTTTTGTATTGCTCTGCAAGGGCATCATATTGGCGATTGTATTGCTCTTGGTTCAGCACGGTTTTGGAGTTATGGTCAATGAGAGCCTTTGTTTTGAGTTCGATAACCTCCAGTTCATCATGCAGCTTTTTAATCGCCGCCTCGGTTTTATTCCCTGATAATGTTTCATTTATAATCGTTTCAAGAGAATTTACAACTTCATCTCTGCAATCAAAAATCCGATTGAACGCTGTGACAAAGGCTGATTTAATGGTCTCTTCGTCAAGGTGAGGTAAATCACATTCTTTTTTACCCTTTGTTTTGTATTTTTCATTGCATCGCCATATTACTCTTTTGTATTGAGTGTTCGAGTGCCACACCTTTCGTCCAAAGAATCCACCGCACTGTCCGCAGATAATCCGCCCCCCGAAAGGGCTGTCAGTGCATATGCGTTTCCCTGTACGAAGTTCCTTTCGTCTTGCAATTTCCGCCTGTGCCAATTCAAAAACCTCCCTGCTGACAATGGCAGGGTGACTGTTTTCAACATAATACTGTGGGAGTGCTCCGTTGTTTTTCACTACCTTTTTGGAAAGAAAGTCTACCACATATCCCTTTTGCAAAAGGGCATCGCCTTGATATTTTTCATTGCGAAGCATGGAGTTAATGGTTCCCGTGTGCCACTGCTGACCGCCACCCGGCGCAGGAATACCCTTGCTTTCAAGATAGCGCTTGATTCCGCCCTCGGTTTTGCCTTCAATAAACAATTTGAAAATAATCCTGACTGTTTTTGCTTCATCTTCATTTATGATGATATTCCCATCACCATCTTTATCAAAACCCAAGAATCGCCGGGTTGGTATGAAAACCTCTCCGTCGGCATATCGTTTCCGCTTTCCCCATGCTACATTTTCTGAAAGGCATCGGATTTCGTCCTGTGCCAGTGCTGCAAGGATTGTAAGCAGAACCTCGCCCTTGGAATCAAGGGTATTGATGTTTTGGTTCTCAAAATATATGCCAATTCCCTTATCCTTAAGCTGACGAACATAAGTAAGGGTATCAAGGGTGTTTCGGGCAAAACGGCTGATGGCTTTGGTGACAATAAAATCAATTCTACCATCCACAGCGTCGCGTATCATTTCATTAAAACCGTCTCTCTTTTTTGCCGAGGTTCCCGTTATACCTTCGTCTGCATACACCTTTACAAATTCCCACTCGGGGTTTTGGCGGATATAATTTTCATAATAATTGCACTGTGCCTCATATGAGCCTTGCTGTTCCTCGGTGTCGGTGCTGACCCTTGCATATGCCGCAACGCGCTTCCGGCGGCAGGAATGAATAGCTGACTCGGCAGCCGCGGCTTTTTTGGCGGGTATAACAGTTAATTTTTTCGTTGCTGTTGTCATGCTTTATGCCCCTTTCTTAACTTGGCATAGTTTTCTGCTTTCATTTCATCCGTCCATTTTCGGCTTTCAGCCTGCCATACGGTTTCAAATTCTGTGCTGTCAGTAAAAATAAATTTCAGTCTATTTTCAGGGAAAACCACAATCTGCCTTACTTCCTTGTCAAAACCCAATACGATGCTATCAAGTATCTGTTCGGGAATTTGTTTTGACTGACAGTGCTTTTTCCCCATGGTATTGAACGTGGAACAAATCCAAATGGATTTAGCATATTTAGTCCCCGCATTGTTGATTTTGTGCCTGTAATTTTTACCGCAAATGCCGCACATGATTTTTCCTGAATATGAATATTCTCTTGCAGGGGAAGTTTCAACGTGGTATCGCTGCCGGCGGATTTGCATTTCAGCCTGAACTGCATCAAAGGTATTTCTGTCTACAATCGGTTCGTGATTGTTATGTACGATATACATTGGCAATTCGCCTTCGTTTATTGACTTCTTCTTTTCAAGGTGATTCGAAACATAAACTTTCTGTAATATCAAGTCCCCGGCATATTTTTCGTTTTTTAATATGTCCCGTACTTTTTTAGCATTCCATAGCTTCCCGAGTTTCGTTTTAAGTCCAAGGTCATTCAATTTGTTTGCTATAGCAAGACTGCCCAGTCCGCTTAAATAATCCGAAAAAATCAGCTTTACCGTTTCTGCCTCGGTATCGTTTACAAAAAGCTGTCCATGAACCGTGTCATACCCTAAAATTGAGAATGTGTTTGGAATTCCTTCTTTAAATTTGTTTCTGATACGCCACTTGCAATCCTCGCTGACATTGTAGCTTTGTTCCTGTGCGAAAGCAGAGAGGACGGTAAGCATAAGCTCACCGCCCTCAGATAGTGTATCAATATTTTCTTCCTCGAAATAGACAGATATGCCTTTTTCCCTGAGCCTTCGTACGTATTCCAGTGTGGTTACCGTGTTTCTTGCGAAACGGCTGATTGCCTTTGTAATCACCATATCAATCCGCCCCGCTTCACAGTCGGCCATGAGCCGCTGAAACTCCGGGCGGTCCTGTTTTGTGCCAGTCAATGCCTCATCTGCATAAACACCAGCAAATTTCCAATCGGGCCGGCTTTGTATGAGTTCGTTGTAATAACTTACCTGCGCGGATAGTGAATGGAGCATTGCGTCTTTGCCACTGGATACTCTGGCATAGGCGGCGACACGCTTTCGGGGTTGTAACGCCGCTGGCATCATGTTGATTTTTGTAACTTTTTTTGCCATATAAAAGCCTCCTTCCACATTGTATATTGCCATAGAAGTGCCGATATATCAAGGCTTCGGCGATTATAAATCCGACAATAATGGCTTCCACTGTTTGTTCAGTTTTGTATCAATCTGCGCATACTCACCTTTGGTTATAAGTCCCTCGTCAATCATCTTTTTCAGGATATATACCGACAGACGATATTTGATTTCTGCTTTATACTGCTCGTCAGTCATAACCATTACACTCCTTTGCTCTGAAGGTATTTCACCGTTTTTCTCGCCAGCCAGTATGCGTTACTGTCCTTTTTCAACTTTTCAAGCCACAAGCCGCTGTCAGATATAATTCCTCTGTGCGCCAGTTCCCAAACAATATCATTAACACTTGTAGGTTCGGTATTTACAACAAGCTGTGCCTTGAAGGTATTCCACAATAGCCAGTTATTATTACTCATGGATGCCGGGCAGTTTTTACGGCTTGCATCATAGTGGCGTACAACGCGTTCAATCGGAATATTTAGTTCCGACATCAGCTGTTTTGTAAGAGCCACTGCATTTTGAAAGGCAGTATCATAGTTGCCGTCTGAGTTGACGCAGATTTCAATACCGATGGAATTTGCGTTGCTGATACCATATTTGCCGGCGCCATCTCCGCAATGCCAGGTGTAATAGGTGTTGTAGTCATTGACCTGCATAACCTGCGTGTTGTCGACAAAAAAATCAGCGGAGGACTGTCTGTCTCCGCCGTTAAAATAATTAAAATGAGCATTTGCATTTGCTCCTTTTCCGGCATTCCCGGTGTCATGAATCACAATATACCGGATTGGGCCTGTCCGCTTGCTGCGGTTATATGCGATCTGCTTTTTATTTATTGTCATCCTTATCGTCCCCCTTTAGTTTTGTTAGAGCATTTTTGAGTGCTTTTGGTAAAGGCAGCCCAAGCTGACCCCAGTTTTCAATGATAGAAAATCCTTCGTTTGCGATGTAATAGGAGATGGCGGCGGTTCTTAAAATAACAGTGCCGCCGAGCACAAGCAGATCAAGCTGCGTTGCTACCACCACGATAAGTAAAATGCCGATTTTCTTAACCCCGCCGACATAAAAAACACTCGAATTGAATTCCTTTTTTGCCCATGCCTTAATAAATCCGCTGATAAAATCAATCACGATAAATATCAGCAGAATACTCATCAGTGTATCCATGCCACCGAAGATATACGAAAACAGACCGCACAATCCGGCATAAAACAGCTTTAATTTTTCCATAACAAAAACCCTCCTTTAAGGCTTGTAAATCTGCAGCCAGCTTTCACTTTCAGCTGCGTAATAATAATGCGTAACAGATATATAGTAAAGGCTTCCGCCTGTTAAAGCGAAAGCCTGTGAATAAAAATAGCCGTTGGATATTGGATTGAAGTTGCTATCATACAGCCGTATTTCGTGATCTCCGGAAACTCTCTTCTGCGTAATCATATAGTTTGCAGTTGCACTCGGTGTAAATTCATAGACCTTCATCTGCTCTTGAGTAGATTTGAAATATCCTGAATACACTTTCGGAATCGAAACCAATGAACCGTTGACATTCACAAGAACATCCTTGGCTTTAGTCAGTGTGCCGCCAATGTTTACAAAGGCTTCACTGGGGTTTTTGGTTATGCCATATCGATTAGGGAATACGCAATACAGAAACTCTCCCATCTGCAAATCGGCTGTTGTTACGTTCTCGCTGATGGTCAGCTGTTCCACCCCGAACCAACTGCTCCAAGTTCTGCTGCTGCCGGGATTTGAGGATGGAACAACGGCAAACTGCGTAATGTTGTAGTTCGGTATGTCACAATCAATAGTGTATAATCCATCGGATGGCATTGTAAAAGTGTGAATATCAATCCAGCCGTAGCTTTGACGATACACCATAAAGTCCCATGAACGATTAAACACTGTACCCGAACCTGTGTTTTCCACCTCGACCTCGATTTTGATATGGCTGCAGCTCGGCACGGTGTTATTGAACACCATAGGGTAGGTGTAGCATCCGTTTAAGGTGGTTCTGCTTGCAGACCACTGGTTACCATACCTTGCATTTTCACCGTATCCGCAATATGGGTAATCATATTTGAAAGAAATTGTTCTGCTCATGATTAAAACACCTTTATAACAATATCGCCATTGGAAGTCGAAGGCGGGGTTTCCCCAGATGTCCATATGACGATATTGCGTACCTGTTTAGTTGTGTATGAAGTATTGCTGTATGCGGTTAATGCAGCATTTAACGTAGATGCAGTATTTTTCGGTACAAAATTGCTATCCACATAGCTTTTGTTGGCGATGTCATAGGAATCGGACGGAGTTTGTACCTTTGCTCTGCCGTTTAAATCCCTTATCATCAGCCGGCTCGCCGTGTATTCATTGGTGGCATAGTCCAGCTTTTGTTTATCGGAAGCACTCATAAATCCACTGGAAGCAACGTTGGCATTGGCATGGGTGCCGTTTTGTATATGATTTTTACAGTCCTCAAGTGAGACAGAAGGGTTGGCATACCATGCGGCCTGCCCGGTGATTGCTTTGATGCGGTTTGCAATCCATCCGAGAATGTCGGACACCTTTCCTTTGGAAACGGCAGGAGGAGGGGTGTTGGCTGAAACAGTTGGTGTCAGGATATCATCAAGAACATCCATATTTTCATTCAGCACCGATACATCTGCATTCTCGCTGTATAACGGCTTTTTTAATGCATAGTTTGTTGTTGTTTTAGGCACTTACATCACCCCCTAAACCAGATTAATACCTTGTCTTCCGACACTCTTTTAAGAACGGGATAGCCGTTGCTGATAGACTTTACTGCTTTGCCGCCTGCTCCGGCGCGGCATAAATCTCCCGGCTGAAGCGTTCCGTCATCATATACCACAAGTTTTCCAAGCACACCAACTGTTGACCATTCCGGGCGCTTTAATCTTGGTACATACTCCCGAGTGTTGTCCCAATCCGGATTGAGAATCGGCTGAAGCTCATAGCGTTCTTCCTCTATGATGTTGCCGTCTTCATCAGTCACCGCAGGAATCAGTACATCATGATACTGCACCCGTCCGAAATCATCGGTTACGAATTTTCCCTGCCAGTGCATCTCGCCGCTGTCACCGATTATGGCAGGCATTGCTGAAATTACACCGAGAGGAGTATCAAACTCATCTGTTTTGGCAATCTTATCTCCAATCAGTTTTACAAAATATCCGGCTCTGTCCTCTTTGTCCGGGTTTCCGTCCTGCCACTCAAAAAACTCGGCATAGTCTGCACAAGGGCTGGATAAGGTGCCGTCTGTATGAATGTCGCCATTTTGTAGAATTTTGACTGCAAGCCCCTGAGACGCAAGAGAGGTGCCGTTGGCAAGACTCCATGAGTATTCTGCAGGACTTGCACCGTATTTACCATATATCGTAGCACCGGCATGAGCAGCAATAGTATAAAGCCCGTGCGCCTGCGCATAAGAGCCTCCTGCCATTCCATATCCACTAGCAAGGTTATATCCGTTCGATGACTCTATCCTAAATATATATCCGTCACTGATTAAACCCTCGCCATAATTACCCCAGCCAAGATTTGTATCACTTGACAAGTAGATTGTCTGCCCTGATACACTGGACACATCTGCTATGATATGGATTATTGTGTTTCCATTGTTTTTATATCGAACCAGCACTTTATTGCCTGCCAATCCCGATACATTTTCACCGCTTGCAGCAGTAAGGGTTTTTGCCGTAACTGACATCGCAACGCATTTTATTGCTCTACCTGCGGTTCGACCATAGTTAAATGATGTGGAACAGTAGCCATAGCAATTGCTATAATTAAACGCAGATGAATATGTTTGGTATACCGTTGAAGAATTAGTGGCAAAGCTATTTGGGCCCGTGGCTGACGAACTGTTACAGGAAAATGAATTCAATCCTGTTGCAATTCCTCCGTTTACTGCCGCACTTGTTGAACCGGAAGCACTGCCATTATTTGCAGTAAAGCTGTTTGTTCCGCTTGAAATGCTGCCCATTGTGACTGAGCCGTTTCCGCTTTTTTTGTACTCATTGCGGAGGATATAAAAGTTTGAGGTGTATATATAGTCGAGAATCGTATGGATGCTGTCGGGCGGATTGCTTGAAACCGGCATATCCGCAAGCGCAATATATCCGCTTGACATATTGACTTCTGTAACGGTTGTGAGGAATTTTTCCGATTCAAAACTGATCCAGTCAGACCATTCCGTATCACACCATGATTGGTATATGCTCACTACGACTCTGTCTCCAACCTGGATATTGAAATTCACGTCACCTTCGGAATAGATATAGAAATATATTCGTTTTGAGTATGTGTCTACCCACTCAAACGATACGTCACCCAGATATTCCGTAATCGTTTTATTCGACCCGATAACAAGATGGTTGTCACCGATTACAACATTGCCCTTGCCGAAAACTCTGTTATGGTTACCGAAGATAATATTACCGCCGCCAATGACGGCATTATCCTCGCCTTCCATATACATCTGATCTCCGGTGGAACCGCTTCCATTTGCATAAACCTCGTTGATAGCTGCCACAATTTCCTTTGCATTTGTCTGTAAGTTTGCCACATCACCTACGTCGGCGAAGGTGGCAAGACCGATATCGTTTGGTTGTATTTCCGCCATTTATATAACCTCCCTTGCATATGCTCTGTTTTCGTCCCATACTACAATACCGTTTCCATTATCGCCGCAGTAATATGGTGTGCCTCCGACAATTCGGAGATTGTTTTTTGTTTCAAAAGTCATTAAGTCCTCCCATGAATAGGTTCTTGCGCCGCTCCAGTCAGTCAGAGTGGTCAACACATCCTGCCATAACCGATAGGTGAAAATATATTCCACCGCCAGGTGTGCGGGTTTAATGTCTTCGATGACCTTCTGGATATCCGATAGGTTGTACGGAACACCCTGTTTGCTCATGAATTTGACAGCAAATAAATATTCTGATGCATATTCTATAATCTCAATTTCGCCGTTGACAAAGGATGCCGCCACATTTTTCATCATTGTTTTGGTGACGGTTCCCGTGCCTCTAAGCCTTGAAAGCACACGTCCTCTGCGGGTTTCCAAATCCGCTGACGGGTCAGGAGTAATACCGGTATCCGCCTCATGGTTTGAGATATTTTTATCGGCAAGCAGTACAAAAAACTGATTCTCGGTCAGCTCGACTTCCTGTTTTAGCCGCTCATATTCCGACTCCAGTGAATCCATCAGCTGATTCATTACCTTGGATTTTCTGTAAAGGTTCGGCAAATACTCACGCAATAGTAACCACCCCCAGAACAGGAACCTCGGTTTCAGACACCTCAATATTGTCATTTCCGCCGTTGACAAGTAGTCCGTAATAGTCCAGAACCTCATCGCAGCTTAAGATACAACCGCCAATCTGTGCGTAGGAAATATATTCAGCCGCAAATGCGTTTTTCTGCAGATACTTCGTAATGTTTGCGCTGATTTTTTCAAGAGCGGAACTCGCTGTAGAACCCGATGTCAGAATAAGCGAAACCGTAACATTCACAGGCAGCGGCTGAGCGCTTTCCACGGTGACTGCTGCGCCGATGGGGCGTTCGTTTTCAATATGTGTACTAACTTTATTAATTAGAGTTTCATCAGCAGCTTGTTTATCTGAATTAATAATTATGACCTTCACTGTCCCGTTGCCGTCCCAAAGAGGGATACATTTAGCATCGCCCACGCCTTCAACTTCTTTTGCCCACATAACATAGTGATATTTTGAACCGGAGGTTGCAGGAAGGGATACCTTTTCAAAGTAACGCTCACGCAGTTCATCATCACTTTCTTTATCAAAACCCCCGGTTGTGGCGCTTGTGTTAGTCACGGAGGTTAGTCCGCTGATGGTGACAGGGAAACGATTTATTGCCCCGATTGGTACATTGCCTTGCTTGCCGGGAGTATCGCAAATGATGCTCACAGTTGCTGTTCCGGAAGATTCAATATATTTTGTTTGGGTGACAGTGAAAACGAGTGTATCAGACGCAACTTTGTCACCGCTTGATATAACGGAGCCGACAGTCCCCGAGATGACTACCGTTCCGGCAGAATAGGTTGCTGCTTTGCGGGTCAGACCCTGTTCGGCAACCTTTTTGTCAAGGTACGCACCTTTGGCTGTCGCAGCAAAACCATTAAGGAGAATTCCCTCAAGCTTTGCATAAAGGCTTTCCAGTTCGATTGCCAGCGGCTTTTGGGTGTCATAAAAAAAGGAGCCGACAGATTTGTCGAACTCCGAAGATATATTAGAAAGTAACCGTGACAGTATTTGATCCTGCGTCATTTGTTTCCACCTCCATACTTACGATGATTCCGCTTGCGGTTCGCTCTAATCTGAAATTTGCGACCGCTGATATATTGGGGTTTTGCATAAGAGCATCCTCAACTTCCCGTTTCAGTTCAGCTTCGATAAACGCTGCTGAGTAATTATTACCGATAAGCAAATCCTCAATCCTGCATCCGTATTCGGTACCATCATAAATTTTGAACCGTTCCTTTTCGGTTCTCAGAATTTTTTCTATCCAGACCCTGATTGCATTTGCGCCGTCACACTCTACCAGACTGCCATTTCGCCAAACAAAGTCACCGGATACAAAGTCAAATAAAAAGGACTTACCTGTCGCTGCCGTATCTTCGGCGGCAGTCACATTCAAGTCCTGCGTATTGGGAAACATCACTGCACCACCCCAATCACAATAAATTTTTGATTATCGGCATACGGCAGCAACACAACCTCTTTGCCAAGATGTATATACTGACCGAATTCGTCACTGGTATTCAGGGAAACACACGTTTTTATATGAGCCGATGTAAGTATGACCTTATCTCCGAGCCGGATTTTCAAATTGGGCAGTTCGATGATTCTGCCAATCATGGGAGAATATCCGTTTGAGTTTTCTCGCTCCTTTAATAGTTTTGCAAGTTCTGTAATGCCGTTCAATTGGGTCACCTCCTAAAATGGGCATAAAAAAAGACGAGAACTGAAAGTAATCGTCTTAATAATTATTTTTTTGATTTTAAACTTATGAATAGTTGTGTTTTATACTTTTTAATTATGTTTCCTTATTAAAACTTTTAAATATATCCATAATAATATTTGATATGGCTTTTTTATCTGTACTTTCAGTAATTTTACTGATAGCCATCTTGACCTTTTCTATGAATTGCGAAGATAGCTTTGATTCTATTACATTTGTGACCCAGTCAATATCCTTAATGCTTTTTTTGCCCAAATGAACTTGCTCAAATGCATATAGTGAGCCTTCGCCAATAGCCGCCACAATACTACCGGCAATAACTGCATTCAAAATACTTGCGCCTAAATTTATGCCCGGAATAGACTTTAGGGCATTTATTGCCGTCTTTGCTACCGTGCTAACAGTTCCCACTTCAACAATAGAGTTGAGAAATCGTTTTGAATCTTCATTGTTTTTAATGCCATATATTTTAGCAATAGCATTAACTTCGGTTATTTCTATCGGTGCAAGGATTAAAGCGTCTGGAAAAGGCACCGGAACTGCTCCAACTACTACCCCTGCTGTGGTCGCTGCTCCTACTACACTATGAGCCATCATTCGTCTTCTGCCGAGTTTGAATGCCGCAATATCAAGCTTTGCAGCTTCTATTCCTTCCGGCATTAACTCATTTGTCGCATCTATGAGTTCAGTAATTCCCTCAGGACTCGCATAGGCACTATCGTTTAACACAAATGTGGATGCAACAACCGGAATAACCTTATGTAGGTTTTTCGAATAATATTTTTGTTTTGCAAATGCATTATGAACCATTGCAATATTCTCTTCTCGTTCGGGAACAGAATACGATTTGGTGATTACAACGATTACCGGAACTGATTTCCACATTGAAGTGGCTTTTGAAAGATCTTTAATAACATTGGGAAACAATTTCCGGGATGTTCCTTCCACACAAAACCAAATAACATTAATTTGGCTGTCTTCATGCCCTTCCTTCGCACTATTCTTTGACCATTTTTTTACCGCATTAATAGCATTTGACCTTTTAATAAAGGAAGGTTCAAATCCAACGGTATCAATTATACGAAAAGGAAGATTTTCATTTTCGTATATAGTAAGTTTATCCGTCGTTCCTTCTATACCCCAACCGACCTTTGCTTTTTCTTCACCCAAAACAGCATTAACTAAAGTTGATTTGCCAACGCCTGAATTACCTACAACTAATACATTTCCTCTCTCCATAGTGCATTATCTCCTTTTTATATAATCCTTAGAACGAAAACGATACATTTCGTTTCTAAAATAGTCCATGTAAATTTCGCGTGGGCAATCTGTGTTACTTTAATTTCAGTTTTATTTTACTTTACACAACATTATATCACAAAAAATTCCATTTGTCCATTTGAAGATTAACCAAACTTTCTTAAGTCCAGTTTAACATAATGTATTCCATTTTTAATACTGTGCCCGCTGCCTTCAACAATATACTCTGAACCATCCACTGTAATCACATAACCCGCTCTGGTATAGCTGTCTATAGCCTCGATTATTTCAAATGAAAATGTCTCCTTTGTTTTTGACAACTCGGAAAGTTTCTGTTTTGCCACATTGTTGGGGTTTTCCTTTTCGGGGTCGATTTTCACAATTTCTTGCAGCAATCCGTATTTTGAAATAAGGCTATCATCCTTTAATGTCGCTTTAACGGAATAGTTGCCTTCTTTTTCGGTTATAACCTTGACGCTGTTTTTCATATCCTCAATCGAAACCGAATGTGATGTGTTTCCCCGGAGCAGTGGGGAGTAAATTAGATGTGTGTTCGGTGACAATCTAAACTCCGGGTATGCGTAAATACTGCCGATTTTGTATATCCGCAGACCCTTTGGTGTAACATCAAGATTGTAACCGCCGCCACAGATTTCAAGGATATCCTGCAATATTTCCGAGATGGTTTTATCAAAATATATTTTCGTAATATTAGTAATAAGTTCGGGTATGCTGTCAATCTCAATATTAAAATCACTGCACACCTTGCGGATAGCTTTGTGCGCCGGCATAGAATTAAACTGATAGGTTTCCTTTGACTTGTTCAGATACCACCCGAAATCACAAACAGTGTATTTGTTAGAAGTCTTACTACCGTCATCAACGGTCAGTACAATTCCTCTGAAGATTTCATCATTGGTGTACATCTGAATAATACTGCCTTCATGCGGCAGATAAATATTTGTGTGCTGCGCTTCGCTTTTGGCAATATCAAATGACATTGTTGTTGCAAGTTCTGCAAGTGTATTCTGCCAGGAAAGATTACTAACCGCAGAGGTTATATTGATTCGGTCAGCATAAATATTCATATAGTATTCACCAGCTTAAATTGCGAGAGTACAAGAGTATAATACAGGTCCCCGTCTTTTTTTATGGTATAGGAAAAGTCATCTGCACAGCACACCATATTAATAGGCGTTTCTGTTATAATAAGCCTTATCGGATATTTTGCTTCTATCCACTTATCTATAATATACACATATTCAAACCCTTTGTAGCTTCGGTCGCGCAGGAAGGGATAATCACGGACGGGGAAAAAGCTGCTGATGGTGATGCCTTTCAATCCCGGCGAGCCTATCAATTTCAGTTCACCCTGGGTTACCGTCTCAAATGTATCGTTTTTCTGCGGCTTTGATATGGTAAACTCTGCAGGGAGGACGGGCAGGCAGATGACCTGTTCTCTGTTATTTACGCTCAAAAAAATATCCATATCCGCCCTCCTCACATATTTGCAAGAGCCAGTTTAAGTTTAGGTATAATTTCATTAACAACCTCATCTGCCGACCTGTCACTGGCATTAACATATATTTTAATATCATTGTTGTTCGTTGTAGATGCGCCTTGCCCTTTACTGTAATTTCTGTTTTCTGCGGCTGTCAGTACACGCTCGCCTTTATGCAGCTTTGCAATATACCCGTTAAAGGGCACATTGGGCAGACCGCCGGCGTGTGAACCGTCAATACTGCCGCCTTCGTCCTCATCCGTCTTTTTAAACAGCTTCACAACACCCTTGATGGGGTTCTTAAGAAAGTTTTTGAGTCCTTCCCACTGCTCCTTTATCTTGTTAACGCCCGATGTAAATGTCTCCTTAATGTTCGTCCAAAACTTCGAGAATATCTCTTTGACAGCATTCCATATTTCAGCGGTTTTGGCTTTTATACTATCCCAGTTTTGAATGACATACCCTATAACCAAACCGATACCGCCTGTGAAAACTCCTAATATCCAAGGCCAGTAAGCCACAAAGAAATCTGCTATGCCGTTCCAGATATTCACCGCCGTAGTTTTTACCCATTCCCATGCAGCTTTAATTCCGTTGCAGACAGCGTCCCAGTTCTTCCATAGAACCACGCCGATTGCAACAAGCGCACCGATAGCAAGTATGATCCACCCGATGGGGCTTGCCACAAACAGGGCATTCATAATACCCTGTACAGTGTTAAATGCTGTTGTTGCCGCAGTCTGCACTCCCGTCATAATCGCCTGGAGTTGTTGGGAAAATGTCATTGCAACGATTTCTTTTTTCTGAGATTTATTTAAGGCAATCGCCAAGGTCTGAACTACATTTGCCGCTGTCATGGCGATTTTCCACGCAGTTACAGAAGCTGTTATTCCTGCAATGATTGGAGCAAGCCATCCCCAGTTGTTTACAAAGAAGTTGTAAACGGATGTAGCCGTTGAAAGAATTCCTTCAAGGGTGCTGCCCAGACCGCCGAGTGCGCCTCCGAGGATATTTCCCACGCCTTCAAGGTCGGTCCCCGCAAGTGCGGTCTTGATACCTTCGCCGATTCCGCTAAGCAGAGCAGGAGCATTTGCCGTTATGGCAGTTGCCAATTTCTTTATTACCCCTGTAAATCCGGTAATCAGCATGGGCAGGAGCGTAGGCAGAGAATCTGTTAATACTCCTATAACCGTGGGAAGCATTTGTGCCAGACCGTTTACCAGCGACATGGCCCCTGTTGTTATTTCGGGCATTACACTTTGTAAAAGTTCAGGGATCTTCGGGGAAATCTGCTTTATGATTTCAGACAGGCCTCTTGTCAGTGTGGGCAGCAGCTCTGCAACATTTCGTGATACTACCTTTGCGACATTAACAAATGCCGAGGCAATCCCTTCTGCGCTGCCGGCACCGGACATAAAGGTTTTAAATGCCGCCTTTGCCGTATTGATGGAACCGGCAAGGGTATCATTTTCTTTTGCATAGTTTCCGGCTGCATACGATGTCTTTTCCAGAAACATCTGCATGGCAATGCCGACTTTCTCTTGTGTTGTCATGGTCTTGCCCATAGTCTTGATGCCTTTAGCGGCGGCATAAGATTTTATGGCAGTATCATTTATTGCAACACCGAGATTATCCATCATCGTGAAGTTGCCCTTTGCCGCGCCTGCCACAGCCTCCATCGCCGCATCCACATCAATTCCCATAATTGAGGCAACGTCCGCCGCTCTCTGCATGGCGCTTGTGGTCATGTTAAGAGACTCTTCAATGGTAAATCCCGAGCCTTGAAACAGCGCCCCCATTTTATTGGCCGTTGCCAAATAATCCGACATGGAAAGTCCCATAGTTTCAAAAGCGCTGCTGCCGGTATCCTGGAGCGTCTTGGCAAAGTTTAAAAACACCGCTTCACTTCCGCCTATGTTCTGCTCCAGTTCGCCCGCCATATTCAGGGATTTAATCGTTAAGCCGGTCATTGCCGCGGCGCCTGCGGCAGAGGCAGTCAGGAACACCTTCCCGGCGGCAGATACCGCACCGCCCAGCTTTTTTAGGGAGCCAACAGCAGAGGAAGAAGATTTCTTAAGACCGCCCAGTTCGGAGGTTGCTTTCTTAATGTTAACAAAGAAATTACCCTCGTTTAACGATAGGGTGGCCCCTATATTTTTCTTTTTTGCCATCTTAGTTTCCACCTGCCAATGCTTTATATTTTTCTGTTTCCTCTTCAATATGAAGTGCCATGCTTGCCATTAAAAATTGCTTGTCAAACAGGGTTAGTCCTATAAAATCACTGAATTTCCAACCACGCTGCAAATAGTGATGTATCATGTACAATTCACTATCCGCAGCAATTAGTTTTTTAAATCATCAATCGGTTTTACCCCGTCTATATATCCCGCCAGCTTAATGCATTCAACAGCTATCTGCGGAATTTCACCCACATCAAAGATTTTCTCTACAATCTCCATCGGTTCAACGCATCCGTAAGCCTCCTGCAGCTCCTTTGATTTTAAGCATGGCTCGGTTACGCAAGAATAAACGATATATGCGTCACCTGATTCCTCCATTTCCTGCGCATCACGTGCAAGGGCGGCATCCGGCTCTGTAATGGTAATCGTACCGTCCAGAGATTTTACATATAACTCCTTGGTTTTCTTTTGTTTTTTACTCTGAAGCATCTGCTCCTTACGGCACACAAGTTCTTCTATGGTTATTTTGGTATGCTTTTTCATGTTTCTACCTCACTCTCACAGTATCCGGGAAATCAAAATCAGTAAATCCGCCGCTGTATTCTTCCTCTAAAATCTTAGCGTTTTCAAAACTCATCAAGACCAGATCACCAAACCAACAGTTGTTTAAAACAAGCCGTTCACTGCCGTAAGCATCAGGGTCGTCCAGCTTTCCGATTAACTGACATCTAACGTCTCGGCCTTGCTTTATTGCATTTGCCAGTTTAATTTGACCTCTTGAAAATATTTTCTTGATGGTAAACGAAAACTCGCCCGAATAACCTGTAAGCTTGGAATCTTTGCTCATCTGCATGGCAAAATCCACGTCCTCACGTTCGAGTTTCAGCGTTGCCTCAAACTTTGAGACCTCAAACACAGGCTCTCCGTCCCAGTAAAGCATACCCCATTTGCCGTTCATCACACGGGGCGCAGTAGGTTTTTGTGCCATTTATATCACCGCCTTCAATTCATATATATGGTAAACTTCAAATCTTCCATAGCGTCCTGGATTTGAATATTCGCCTTAACAAATACATTGGTTCCGGTATTTGCCGTCTTGATTCGCTCCTCATCCCAGAAGGATATGTCCCGCGTCTGCTTAAGCCATGCGGCCGTTGCATCAACATCAATCTCCGCCTTGTTATCAAACTTGTCATACAGCACGCCCGAACCTGCAAGGTCCTTTAAATACTTGTTCACGGCTGCAAGGAAGATGATTTTATTGTCATAGCTGTTTTCAATTTTCCCGATAAACTCATCCTCAAAGGTGGTGCGGATATCGTCACGAATCATATCTGCTGCCTCTACAATCTTTATTTTCTTAAAATCTTCACCCGTTGTATCGGTTAAAGTGGAAAGAGAGTTTACTGCCCGTGCAATTTTTATCTTTGTGCCGTCATTGATAAGGATCAGACGCCCTGCATCAATGTCATCATCCGGGGATTCGCTCTCTGTTATGGATTCCACCTCGGGCAAGGAATAATATGTGGCGCTGCGGTTTAGGGGCAGACCTGCAAGAACACCTGCGATGCGAGGGCAGTATTCCGCTGCCGTATAGGTTTTAGTTCCAACCTTTATTCCGTCTGTTGCAAAGTTCACAACACCCTCACTATCTGCAGCGGTTTCG
>MWCQ01000007.1 GCA_002070105.1 Firmicutes bacterium ADurb.Bin193
GAGTTGACGCAAAGGACTTTATGGTGATAGTCACATCCATAATTACATATTTCTTTGCAAGAAAGGGCGGGGGCATTGTCTTGTTTAACAGCCTTTAATCGGCTTTTGGCTACATACCGCAAGCAAGACAAAATAGAAGAGAATCGTTTCAAAAAAGAAGTCGCCGTTGGCAACTTAGATATACCCCTTAAAATCAGCTCTAAAGGTGTTCCGGAATGTACTATTGACAATTTCTTAATGATTATGCAAAACGACCCGAATTATCAGAACATACGATTCAACGTTCTGCGTAATGCCCCGGAAGTTCACACTGGTAAAACCGTAAGGCTGTGGAACGATACAGACTTAGCAAAAAGTAAACGATACATTGAAAAGAAATATAAACTACACCACGAAACAAAACACGATGATGCCCTGCGTATCTTTTTTGAAAGCCGTGAATACCATCCGATACAGGAGTTAGTCGACAATCTCGAATGGGACGGCGTGGAGCGGATACCGCACTTTCTTACCGAGTGGATGAAAGCGGAGGATAACGAATATACCCGCGAAGTGTCAAGGCTCATTTTTGCAGGTGGAATACATCGGCTGTACTCTCCCGGTTGTAAATTCGATGATGTGCCTGTGCTTATCGGAACAAACCAAGGGGAAGGTAAGTCAACTATCGTTCGTTGGCTTGCAATACATGATGACCACTTTGCAGAGGTAACCGAAATAGACGGTCAAAAAGGAGTTGAGCAGCTTGAGGGCGCGTGGATTTGTGAGATAGCGGAATTGCTTGCATTGACAAAAGCGAAAGAGCAAGAGGCGGTTAAATCTTATATAACAAGGCAAAAAGACAAGTACCGTAAACCGTGGGGAAGGAACACAGACGAGTTACCCAGACGCTGTATTTTTATCGGCACAACCAACAGCGAACAGTTTTTGCGCGACAAGACCGGCAACAGACGATTTTATCCCGTAAAGGTCAATTCATCCGGCTACTGGCTGTACGACCATGAGCAAGAGTGTAGAGATTATATCTTGCAATGTTGGGCGGAGGCGAAGGTAAAGTATGACCGAAACGAGATGCCGAACTATGCCGATAAGAAACTGATGGAGCAATACAAAGCCGCACAAGACGAGGCTATGGAGGATGATTGGCGGATTGGTGCAATCGAAGAATATTTAAGCCGACAGCCTGTGGGTTCGCATGTGTGCATCAGGCAGTTAAAACATGAGGCGTTATCCCCGAACAAAGACTTTCCGCAAGACCCTACACCGAAAGAGTCGCAAGAAATCGCACAGATTATGAATAAGTTTGACGAGTGGAAGCGTATTGGGTTAAAGCGTATTCCGGGTTATGGACCACAAAGGTGCTGGGAACGAATCGAACGCAAAGATGAGTTTGTGGAAGTTGAGGACGAGCCGCCGTTTTAAGTCGAAGAAAGGAGGTGGTTTTGCATGGTAACGAAAAGAAAGGCTAAAGAAGTTTTATTGCATATGTTTGACACCGCACATTGTTTTTCGTGTGCCTCGAGGGAAACAAAGAAATATTGTAACGAGTGTCACGAGGAAAATATATGTTGGCTTTTATCGGAAGATTATGCCGATAGGGTGGTGGAAATGATGTTTAGGAAGGAAGATTAAATTTACATTTAATGGTGTAACAGGGTATAGACTTTTAAAGATTAAAATGGGTAATGTTAGCATATTTATCCAAATATTGAGCAGACGCAAACTGGAACAATATTACATAAAAGTAAATTATTGGCGTAACAGGGTAGCAAAAACCAGACCTGTTACACCCCCTGTTACAAATCGAGTTACACCCTTTAGCCCTTATATTATCTATGTTTCTTTCTAAAGTGTAACAGGGTAACAGTAAAATAGGGTAAATCTTTTAAAACGATTTTAACATAAACCGTTAACGGTTTTTCATAATTTTATATAATAATAGGAAATCCTGTTGCACCTGTTACACCTGTTACACCTGTCCACTTGAATGAAATAATTTAGCACAGATAAAAACGAAATAAATGGAAATTATAATGCAGAAAGGAATGGTTTAAAATGGCAGTTGAAATTACAAACGGCAAAAGTCAAGATTACATTAACATATTAAAAGAGGCAGCAAGAGAAATTGAAATTCGTGCCGAGGAAATAATCGGCGATATTAACGGACAGAAAGGCATTGGTATTTTCATTAGTATACAACCGCATGAGATTACAGAAATATCAGTAAATAAAGTATTTGTGAGCGGTTGGAAACAACAAAAAAGCGAGCAGTTTAACGATGCAGAAAGGATTGATACTTAATGGCGGATATTAAAAAGAAACCTACCAAAGCAAAAGAAACAGAAATCATAGATGAAGTAGTCAAAGATGTGGTTGTCCGTGGGCGTGGAGGAATAAACAACTTCGGGAACAATAAAAAGGAACTTGTAAAGACAGAAGCACAAAGAATAGTAGCAAGCGGTCTACTTCAAGAAACACTGCGAGCTTACAGGCAACCAAAAGTCAACAACGACATAGAATTAGCAGAACGCATAGACAAGTATTTTGAAATGTGTGCCAAAACAGGACAAATCCCTACTGTCGAGGAATTATGCCTTTCTACAGGTTATGCCGAATCGACTATTTGGGATTGGGAAACGGGTAGAAGGGGTGGATTTAGTAGCGACACCGCCGAGATTATTAAAAAAGCGAAGGATTTTCTCAAGACTTTTGACGCAAAATTAGTGATATCAGGGCAACTTAATTTTCTTACTTATTGTTTTAGAGCGAAGAACTATTACGGCATGGTTGAGAAAACAGAAGTGGTAGTTACACCGAACAACCCTCTGGGCGACACATCGAATCCAGAAGAATTAGCGCAGAAATACAAGACGGCGTTGCCCGAATCGTTTGTTGAGGGTGAAATTAAGAAATAGTATAGAGTGGCTTATTATAGGATTGAGCAGAAAGGGAAAAGAATATGTATAGGGTGCAGAAAGGGATATTTACCCACTCACGGCATGAAAAACGAACACAGGACGGACTTTTATATTAAGTTAGGGTAAACAATAGGCGCAATAAAAAACCGCTTAAAACGCAAATAAACGCTTTAAACGGTATAATTAAAAATAGGCAAAACGAAAGCCGAGGCGATTAACCTCGGCGTTTTGCTTTATATCTCCAGTAATCAACTACGGCATTAACATCATTATCTGATGTATAGGCACATTGTAGGCGGACCTCTTGCACTCTATCGGGCAATTTGAGCCATGCATCGCCTCGTCCGAGTAGTTGCTCCGCTCCCTTGTGTCCGAGTATCCTCACGCTGTCCGATGTGCTTGCTGTCTGTAATGCTAACTTTGCAGGTATGTTGCCCTGTATCAATCCAGTAATTACGCTCACTACAGGCTTTTGAGTGGCAACAATCAAATGTATTCCTGCCGCTCTGCCAAGTTGGGCGATACGGATAATGCTTTGTTCTACCGCTTTTTTACTAACTAACATCAAATCGGCTAACTCGTCAATTACAATTACCAGCCAAGGGAATCCTGCATCTGTGCCGCTCTTGGTGCGTTTGCGTGCCATTACTTTATAATGCTTATCCATTGCATCATTTACGGCTTGCAGGGTGTTCACGGCATCGGTAGCACTCGTTATTATCGGTGTTGCAAGATGTGGCAGACCATTATACGCTGATAACTCAACTTGTTTAGGGTCAATCATTACGAATTGTGTCATTGTGGGCGTACAGCAATATAACATACTGCATAATATTGTGTTGATGGCAACTGATTTACCGCTCCCAGTCGCCCCGGCAATAAGCAGATGCGGCATCTTGGCAAGGTTTATTATTACGGGTTGCCCTGCGTTATCCGTACCCAATGCGGCGGTTGTAGGTGTGCGGTTGCAGTCAAATGCTGTTGTGCTGATAATCTACCGCAATGTCACAAGCTCACGGTCACGCCTTGCAACTTGCACGGCAAAGTGTGCCTTGTCTGATGGTATTATGGTACATGGTGTTTGTAGTGCCATAGATAGCCATTTAATAGCCCTGTTTAGCTTGATTGTGTCTTTTGCGTCCGATAAATTAAAATGGTATGTGGTAATCTGTGCGCCGTTAGTGTGTCCTGCCGTTGTGCTGTGTAGTCCTGCTCGCTCCAATAGCTGTGCGATATACTCAGGGTCGATTATCTCCGTTTGTGCCGTGTTGCCCTGCTCCAAAATATCCGGCTGTGGCGTGTACCAATATTTACGCTTAAACAATCCGCCCCACCGTCCCCGCAATTAATATTAGTGTCACAATCAACGCAAGCACCCACGGCAACATCCGCCCTTGTATTGTGCCTCTGATTATCATAAATATTTCAATTACAAGCAATATTGCAAATATTTCTTTCATATTGCACCCTCCTTAAATGGGCAAAGCCGGATTGCTCCGGCTCACTCTGCGATTATCAGTTATAGCGCACGAATCGCACGCCGTGAACGTCCATATTCCCCCATACTCGCGTTGTGCCGTGGTCAATATCGCTCACGGTGAATCGCGGCTTTCCGTTTTTAAAGCTCGGCCTTTCCAGGACTTCCTCTATGGGCACATTAAATCTTAAATGCCCGAATGGTAAACGCTCGACAAATCCATTGAAACGCCACGAATCGCTCGGGGTGACGTTGTTATATCCGTATATCTGGCCTTTTTCGTTTACCTTGTAATGGTTTCCATACGGCGTGTAAATCTCAAACGGTTTCATCTCAATTCCTTCCTTTCTCCCCGCTGCCGGGGCTGTCATGCTGCTATTAACTCAACACTCCGCTTTCCATCGAATACCGTTATAATGGCATCCTTCACCATCAGTGCCGGCATAACCAATATGCTCTACTTTCTCAACGGCTCTATCAATTAAAGTTTGAAGTCTCTTTGCGCTAAGATTTTTTAGATAATCCTGAAAATATCTATCCTTGATCCACTCGTTCTTTTCACTCAATGGGCGATATGCGATGAATGAGTGTATCATTCTCATTGCACTCAGTTCATGCAAAAGATTAGCATCCTGTTTGCTGGTTGGCTTGTGATATTTACCATTTATCCATCCAACTCCCTTTTCTCTGAGCATTATTTCGGCCTGTTGAATTTCATCATCTGTTATATAGTATTTTTTCATTTGTCCTGCTCCTTCCTGCCCTGGTGGGCTATTCGTCGTCTTCTTCGTTGCGGTTCATGAGTGCCTCAAAGTCCTCATAACCTAACCATTCCGCTATGGTGTCATCTTCAAACCAAAAAAAGTCATTTAATTCGGTTTCGTCCATGCCGTCCGGGAATAACTCCTCAAGATAACTTTCGATAGTTGTTAGTTCTTCGTCTGTTAGGTATTTCGCTGTATCTTTCGCCCCGCTCCAAAATTCAAAATCTGTTAAACTTTCTTCTTTATAAATTTTCATACTCATTTACCCCTTTCAATTTTGGGGCGACTGTGTTATAATAATCATGCCGCCCGCTTTGGTTTGTTCTGGTGTGGCTTGCCGCCCCGCTGCCGTTTGTATCTTATATAAGGAAATAGTCCTTGTTGCTGTTGAGGTTGTCCGTTTTAACCCATCCGAACCCACTACCCTTATATGCGCCCTCTATGTATTTGCAAGTATAGGTTTTGGGGTTTACTCGGGTTATCTCGAATTTATGGTTAAATTCCACGTCCTCAAAATATTGTTCTTTTGTTCCCGCTCCGTGTGAAATTTTGCTAATTTCTGTATAGGCTATAATGTCACCCTTTTTTAATCCCATATTACTTGTGAGTTTTCCCATTTTCATTTCCTCCCTTATTTTATTGGTGATTTGCTTTGTTGAGTGTATTATATCACTCATTAGTGTGCTTGTCAAGTCTTTTTTTCACTTTTTAGTGATTTTTTTTAATTCCTTTTAAATTGTCCGTTTCTTTTAAGTTTTGTAACATTTGCATACTTGTTATTAAAAGTATTTTTGTCACTTTGTTTAATTAAAAGTAAGAATCCCTTATCTTCAAATTCGACTTTTAGACGATTAAATATTCCTGTATTTGCAACAAAAGTTTTTTCATCAATAGAGTTTTGGGAATTATTAAATGTTACTATATTTCTATATAGCGTTTCTTCAAATTCATTTTGTCTATTAATTTGCAAAATTTTCAACATAACAAAAGTATCTTTATAATCTTTAGATAACGTAAGTGGATCGACGTTTTTTAATGCTTCATAAATAGAATTAACGGTTTGACATCCATTTACTATTTGTGGATTGGTAACATCAAAAGATACATTTATATTATTTCCCCGAGGCTTCGTTTCAGGTTTTGACATTGTATCGCAAATTAATGTTATACCATTATTATAATAAAAAAAATTCTTTCTATCTTCTTTGTCCAAAAGAGTTTCATATATTTTCTTGTTAACTCCTTTGTTTCCTAGATATTCTCGAATATTCATATCAAAGATAGGATAATTTTTTTCTAAAGCATCTCTATAAATTCTAAAAATAGACGTAACAGGTGTAAAAACATATTTTGCATCTAATACATTTTCTAGTTTATAGTCATTTGTATTAATATTTAAGATTGTACCGTTGTTAACACTTTCAATTGAAACAGTTAAATTTACTTTGTTTTGTTTTATATCACTGTAATACTTTTTTTCAATATCATCAAGATAGTATATTTCAGCACGATATTTTGGATATTCAGTATTAAACTTTTTAATATAGTTTTCAGCTTCTTCACAATATAAGTTATTAGTAATATATATTTGCAAATAAACTGTAAAGTCAGAGTGATTGCAATACTTATTGAAAATATTTTGCAATTCTTCAGATCTTTTATAAGTTCCATTTTTCAGTGCATTAATTGGGCGTAAAAGAAAGTCGTTTTTAACATATTCTGATGATAATCTAGTATCGTCACTATAATATTTGTTTTGAATTAGATAAAGATCCTTTGTATCTTCATAGAATTCATAAGCATCCACGCCCAAGTCACGATAATCAAGAATTTTCTCTTCTATTAACTCCTCATCTTCGTAAAAAAACTTGTCTAATATCCAATAATTAAAAGCCCACTCAGGTTTATCAATATTATTGATATACGGAAAGCGTCTTTGATATTCATCAATATCTTGGGATATTTGATTTCTGAAGTCGCTCATAAAAACATCCTTTCTTATATAGCTACTTTATCGCTGTATTAATGATATATATTAAAGTATTATATAGTTAAAACGGTGTCTGTGCATCTTAATTTCTTAGTATTAAATAACAAAAAACTATCTCAATGTTATACCTAATCTTATGAAACATCTTCCTCATCACTTAAATATGTATCTCTTAAATTTCCTAACAATAGATTTCCTCTAGCTTTATTGCCATTACCATCATAAATCCAAAAATCATACCCGCAGTATTGTTTTTTTAGCTTATCCTTTAAGAAACTCACATTTGCTGAGTTTTTTGTCATTTTAACACCCTTGTAATTATATGGTAAATCCACATCGCCTCTAAGATTTTTACCGTCCTTTACAAAATCCACTTTAATTCCTTCCAATTCGTAAATGGTTTTTTCAATAAAACTAACCTTTGGCACCTATATGACCCTCCTTATATTAATCTGTTGCGTTAATATTATTTGCGTTACATTATATACTATATTTTTACAAAGTTCAAGTTTTTTCCCCAAATTTACATCAAAAAAGCTTCAACCCACAAAAAAGTGCAGTGTCAAGGGTATCAAGGGGACGTCAAGGGTATCAATAGGACGAGGGTTTGACATTCAGGCTTTTAAAACCGATTCCCCTATTTATACCCGTTAAGTAACAATGCATAACAACGGTTCCGGTTCACGTTGCCTCATATAATAAAGTGGTATAACTCAGAACTCGACTGAATTATACCACCATTTCTATTTTGTGTCAATTATTTTAGTACAGCGGGAACCGTACCCCGCCCTTCCATTTTCAATTTTCAATTATTCTAAACTCCAAGCCTTTTCCATATATTTTCATAGTATCTTCTAAGGCTGTGGTCCTTGACCGATAGCCAGAAAAACAGCCTCGGTGCGCCGACATGGATTCTTATGCCGACATGGCGATAGCCCATAATCCAAAAGGGAACCTTTGTTACGGCATCGTTTGAATTCTCCACCCGATAGGTTTTGAAAAGCCTTTTGTTGTACGACTTTGCAAAGGCTCGGTTCCCTACCTTGGGACAGCCGTACAAAAACACCTCATAGTCTATTTTGTCAAAGTTATACTGAAGGTCAACGGCGCACAAAACCGCCAATGCGGCGCCGTATGAATGACCTGTTACAACAATTCTGTGAATGTCGGGGGTTATTAAATTCCAGACCGTATTTCTTACGCAGTCGGATTTGTAGGCGTTTATAAAACCCGTATGTACCCTGATTTTAGAGCTGTTGTTGTTGTAGGGAATGGTCTGTTTCCAAAACCTCACATCCGTAATCGCGTCCTCTAAAGAGTCCGTGCCGCGAAAGGCAATCATAAGCTCGTCTTGTTCCGCCTTTACCAAAAGCTGTACCCCGATTTTTCCCGTATCGATAAACAGAAGTTCACAGCCGGGAATATACGGATATTTATTGGAATATGCCAGGGCGGAGTATTCAAGCCTCTTTAAAAGCTCCTGATTATTCAAAGCCGTCACCTCTTGCTATAATTGTATGAACACAAGCCCCGGTTTAGCCCTGTAATCATAAAGCCTTATTATTCTATTGTACACAGATGAAACCGCTCTTATAGAGCATAAGCATTAGCTCTTTATCACCTTCAAAATTGTGTTTATTTATACTTTTGATTGGACACAAAAAGGTAACTGCCGTCCTTTTCCCGAAGAGTCAGCACCTTATTTCCGTCAGACATAAATGTATCATCATAAAACAGGCGTATAATGTCGCCCTCCCGCTCGCCTGCGGAAAATGTGATTGCAGGGCGGTAATTGGTATCGCCGTGAAAGTGATAATAAGCATCATATTCAGGCAGATAGGTCATTTTATCCAGCCCTGTTTTTTCGGTATCCGCAAGCGTAATCCCCATGTATTTAGTCAGTATTTCATCCATTTTGGCGCGGCTGTTCTTTTCGCAGGGACAGTCAGGCATTGCCGCCCATTCATTATAGTTGACGACGGCAACTTTCTCTTCCTCTGTGGGATAGTTTTCCTCAAGGCCGTTACCGCAGTAAAACAAATGAAACAGGTTAATTTTTTCCGGTGCGGAATAGGTAGAACTTAAAAATTGGTTTCGTATATTAAAATCTTCACCATTGAAAAAATCATTGCCGTTAAAGTATGCAAGCTCCTTGTCGCTTAAGTGCTTTACCTTTTTGTCTATGGGAGAGACACACCCCGCAATAGCAGCAATTACGAACAACACGGTAATACAGGCAAAAAATAGTTTTGACTTGTTAATAATCATTATTTATAGCCTCCTTTATAAAAATACCGCAAAACGCATTATTGATTTATGAAAACCGAAAAGATGTATCGGCAAGCACATGAAAACGGTTAAAAAATGATACATTTTAACCGTCCCCAATCTGTCTACCATTTGGGGGTCACCTCAAACCGTCCCCTTGTGTTCACCCTTGTGTTATTTTAGCTCTCATACTTTGAATAACCTATTGCTTTACCAACTTCATCAAATCGAATTTCAAAAATAACAGGATCACCCATGCCATAAGCAATAAAATAAGAAAGCACCTCATCATTATCCTGATACATTGCATTTGAACCCAACAAAGCTTTTATTTCATGTTTACTCATTCCGATGATTCCATATTGATGAATTAGGGATTCAATCATCTTATGCCTATCTTCAACTCTTTGTTCCCATTTGTTAACATCAAAAACTCTTTCGATATCATATTTCCACTTCATTGATAAAATCATAAAGATAATTACTAATATAGCAACAGTAAAAATTAAAGATTTTCGCTTGCTCATTCAATTCACTCCCTAATGCAGAATAACTATACCACTTATTGTATTTTGTGTCAAGTATAGCCGAGCAACAAGAATCTTCCCCGTTTCGAGCAACAAGAATCTTCCCCGTTTTCCACCGTTCCTGGCGGTAATTCAAAAAAATTCTTGACATAAAGAATAAAGCGGCGTATAATATATATTAACAGAGATGAGAAGAGAATAGGCAGGATGAGATGAGAAGAGATGAGACGAGCTGGATTAATCATGTTAATTAAGACCAGACGCTTCATGTCGTGGTCTTTTTTTAATGGTCTGTCTAACCTTCATTCCTCTGTAATAAAGAAAACGGAGGTATTTTTATGTCAAACACATCGGTAAAAAGAGAAGTAATCACACAGGCTCAGGGTGGGCTGAAAATCACCGACATCCTATTGATAGCCGTTTTGTTGGCGGCAGGTGCTGTACTCAAAAGTTTTTCCAACATTATTGTCGGCTTTTCTCCATTAAAGCCCAATTTTGTAATCGCAATGTACTGTTTAGCGATTATACTGATAAAACCCCGCTTCTATGAATCGGTAATAATCGGGTTTTTAGCGGGTGTTTTGTGTCAGTTCCTACCGAATAATACACCCTATGCCAACCTCATAAGCGAGGCGGTCGGCGGTGCGGTTATGGCGCTTCTTATTATGGTTCCCATGAAGCTGAATATCGGAAGATATTCGTTTAAGCCCGCCGTCACCACCTTTTTAAGCACGCTTTCAAGCGGGTTTACCTTCTTCTTCGTGCTTAAGCTTATGATACTTTTCGGGGCGAACCTAAACGCAAAGGCGTTTGCAACTTTTATGGTAATCATATTCGGAACCGCAGCGGTTAACGCAATTATTGTTCAGATTTTGTATGCTCCGCTAAAGCTTGCACTCGGAAAGAAGGATATCTAAATGATTGAAATCGACAACCTGACATTTCAATACAATAATTCCGACAGGCCTGCCTTAAAGGATATTTGTCTGCATGTAGAAAAGGGTGGCTTTACCGGAATTATAGGACCGTCGGGGGCGGGGAAGTCAACGCTTACCTACTGCATTAACGGCGTTGTGCCGCATTACCTTACGGGCGACTTTTACGGAAGCGTCAGGGTTTGCGGTCTGGACACCGTCGATAACGGCTGTATGGTTCTTTCCCGCCATGTCGGAAGTGTGTTTCAAGACCCCGAATCTCAGATTGTAACCTCCGTCGTGGAGGATGAGATTGCGTTCGGGCTTGAAAACTTTAATACTCCCTATGATGAAATGGAAAAAAGGATTACCGAAAGTCTTGAAATGGCGGATATCTCTCACCTCAGGCACAGAGATACCGCCGGACTTTCGGGCGGGCAGAAGCAAAGGGTAGCCATTGCGACCGCAATAGCGCTTCGCCCCGAGGTTCTTGTCCTTGACGAGCCTACGAGCGAGCTTGACCCCGAGGGGAGCGCAAGTATATTCGAAACCCTGAGCCGTCTTAACCACGAGTACGGTATGACAATAGTTATAGTGGAGCAAAAGGTTATGCTTCTTTCAAAGCACAGCAAACGCCTTATCGTTATGCAGGACGGAAGGATTGTTCTGGACGGCATGACGAGGGAGGTTCTTCGCCACAGCGAAAAGCTTGTGGAGCTTGGCATAAACTGTCCCAGAGTTGTCGAGCTTGCGGGGAAGCTTAGCAAAAACGGTCTTTACCAGGGGGACTGCCCCACAGATGTCGATGAGGCGTATACTATGGTAACCGATATATTAAGGAGGCAGAAATGATACAGGTAGACGGACTTTCGTTTTCATATTCAAAAAAACTGCCCTCCATTCTAAGTGAGGTTAGTTTTAATATACAAAAGGGTGAGTTTGTCGCACTTATCGGGCAGAACGGGGCGGGGAAAACCACTCTTTTAAAGCAGCTTAACGGGCTCTTGAAGCCGACAAGGGGAAGCGTCAAAATTTGCGGTATGGACACAAGAACTCACCGCACAAGCCTTTTGGCAAGACATATAGGATATCTTTTTCAAAATCCCGACCATCAGATTTTTTGTGAAACGGTTGGAAGCGAAATAGAGTTCGGGCTCAAAAATATACTACAGGATGAGGATATAATAAATGAAAGAATTAAGGAAATATCCGCCCTTTTGTCACTCGGCGACAAGCTTGACAAAAGCCCGTTTTCACTCAGTCGGGGCGAAAGACAGCGTGTTGCGCTTGCAAGCGTTGTTGCCCTGAAGCCTGATATTCTGGTTCTTGACGAGCCTACGACGGGGCAGGATTACAGGGAATGTATGGAGATTATGGATATTGTAAAGGGTCTTAACGACAGTGGCACAACAGTAATAATGGTGTCGCATGATATGGAGGTTGTCGCCGAATATGCGAGGCGAACGATTGTGCTTCGGGGCGGAACCGTCGCCGCGGACGGTGCTACCCCGGATATATTCCGAAAAACCGATATTCTCTCATCCTCCAATCTTCGCCCTCCGCAGATTGTTGAGCTTGCCTTGAAATTCGAGGACGGGTTTCATACGGTCGTAACCGCGGAGGATATGTACTGTGAAATAGCAAGGAGGTGCGGGAAATGAAAAGCCTTCTTACCTATGTAAACGGCGAATCGTTTTTTCATCGGCTTCACCCTCTTACAAAGCTTGCATGGGCTGTTGCCGCCTGTGTGGCGTGCTTTGCGTCGGGGAGCCTGCCGTTTGTTGCGGCGATGGTCATACTTTGTATATTGATTGCGGTATTCGGAGGAATATTCTCCGAGGCGCTTTCTGTTTTGAAGTTCTTCGGAGTTGTTGCGGCGATATTGTTTGTGCTTCAAATCGTTTTTGTAAGATCGGGCATTGTTGTTATAAGCCTCGGCGGGTTTTCCGTTACGGACGAGGGTCTTTTGGCGGCGTTTTTTGTGTCGCTTCGCACGGTAGGCTCGCTTGCGCCGCTTTCGCTTATGATTATGTTCACTCCGACAACCGCGCTTTCCGCCGCGCTTACCGATAATCTTAGGGTTCCTTACAAATACACCTTTATCGTTACCGCCGCGCTTAGGTTTATCCCCACCTTTACGGATGAGATGGACCACATCGTTCAGGCGCAAATTTCAAGAGGGCATGCGATTGACGGTAAAAACCCTGTAAAGAGATTTTTCGGGATTTTACCTATGAGTATTCCACTTTTGGTGTCATCAGTGAGGAGGATTGACCAAATGGCGATTTCCCTTGAAACGCGGGGGTTCGGCCTGGGTGTTCGCTCAACCTATAAAAAACAAAGCTTTAAGGCGGGCGATTTTATTGCCCTTGCTTTTGTTGCGCTTATTCTTGTATTGGGTATTGCATTGTAGTATAATAGTCGGGAACGATTATTCAGCGGGGAGTTGTAAAGAGTATATTATGAAAAAGCTTCTTATGGGAAATGAGGCCATCGCTTTCGGTGCGATTGATGCGGGAGTTAAAATTGTTTCGGGATATCCCGGAACGCCGTCGACGGAAATTTTGGAAACCGTTGCAAGGGAAAATGACGGTGGTATATATGTCGAATGGTCCGTTAACGAAAAGGTTGCGCTTGAGGTTGCCGCTGGGGCAAGCTATGCCGGAGCGCGCACCATGGTCACTATGAAGCAGGTCGGGCTTAATGTCGCGGGTGACCCGCTTATGAGCCTTTCGTATATCGGGGTAAAAGGCGGTATGGTTGTTGTTGTCGCGGACGACCCCGGCCCTTTGTCCTCACAGACGGAGCAGGACACGCGCCACTATGCAAGGTTTTCCAATCTTCCCGTTTTTGACCCCTCTACGCCGGAGGAGGCTTACGAAATGACGATTGCCGCCTTTGAGCTTTCGGAAAAAATTTGCCTCCCTGTTTTTTTGCGCCCAACCACAAGGGTATGCCACGCCTGCGCATCGGTTGAAACGGTGGGAAAGCAAAAGACTTATGAATCGGAGGGCTTTATAAAGGACCCCAAATGGGTTATATTCCCCCCTCTTACGCTGAAAAAGCATAGGGAGCTTGAGCAAAAGCAGGGCGAAATTGCGAATATGTTTGAGGACAGTCCCTTTAATTACATAAAAGGCAGCGGCACAATAGGTGTAGCCGCTTCGGGTGCGGCATACACCTATGTTTTGGAGGCACTGAAATATCTTAAAACGGATATACGGCTTTTTAAGGTGGGAACGCCCTATCCTATGCCACCCGAAATGTCAAAAGCATTTCTTTCGGGTCTTTCAAAGGTTTTGGTGGTTGAGGAGCTTGACCCCGTAATCGAGGAGTCGCTTATTGAAACCGCATACAAAAACAAATTTGATATAAAGATATTCGGCAAAAAGACCGACAGCCTTCCCTTTGCGGGCGAGTATTCCTTTGATACCGTTGCAAGGGCGCTTGAGGCCTTTACGGGTGAGAGTATAGATATGCCCCGCGTGCCTCAAGCCGAAAACCTTCCCAACCGCCCGCCCGTTCTTTGTGCGGGCTGTCCGCACCGTGCTTCCTTTTACGCCGTAAAGCAGGCTATGAAGGGGAAAAAGGCTGTGTTTACGGGCGACATAGGCTGTTACACCCTCGGGAACGCCAAACCGCTTGAGATGACCGATACCTGTCTTTGTATGGGTGCGGGAATTACCATAGCGCAGGGACTTCACCGCGCCGAGCCCGATGTGGCGCAGATTGCATTTGTCGGGGATTCGACATTTTTTCATACGGGAATACCCGGCATTGTAAATGCGGTGTATAACGGTACTGACATAACCGTTGCGGTGTTGGACAACAGCACCACCGCTATGACGGGGCATCAGCCCCACCCCGGAATGGGCAAAACCATGATGGGTGAGGATGTGGGTAAAATAGACATTTACTCCATACTAAAAGCAATCGGGGTCGGATATATAGAAAGAGTAAATCCGTTTGAACGGCAAAAGGCAATCGATTCCGTGAAAAACGCCGTTTCCCACAAGGGCGTTTCGGCGGTAATTTTTGAGGCGCCGTGTATTGCACTGTTTAAGCCCCAGCGCATCTTTACCGTTAAAGCCGATGCCTGCAGTTTCTGCAAAAAGTGCATCAGAGAGGTCGGCTGTCCCGCAATGTGTGCGGGAGGCGGTAATAAGGTTTATATTGAGCCGTCGCTCTGCTATGGCTGTGGGCTTTGCGAAGGGCTTTGCCCATGTAGTGCGATTGGAGTAAAAAGCGTTAACTAAAGCTGTCTGTTTTATGGCGGACCGAAGGGAATGATGCTGTTATGAATTATAATATACTTATCGCGGGAGTCGGAGGTCAGGGGACAATTTTAGCCTCCCGTATTCTTGCCTTATGTGCTATTTCGCAAGGGGCTTTCGCCAGGACGGGTGAGACGATAGGAATGTCCCAAAGAGGCGGCTGTGTCGCAAGCCATGTCCGAATGGGAAGCGCCGATTTTGCTGCATACATACCGCCCGGCTGTGCCGATCTGCTCCTTAGTTTTGAGCTTTGTGAGGCTGCAAGGTCATTGCCTTTTTTGCGCCCAGAGGGTGCTTGTATCGTTAATACCGACATTATTAAGCCTGTAACAGTTTCTCTCGGCAGTCAGGAGTATGACAGCGAGAGAATAATCGGATATATAAAACAAAACAATAAAAATCCGTTGTTTATTGATGCCTACTCGCTTGCGCAGGAGGCGGGCTCGGTTAAGGCGGTTAATGTGGTACTGCTCGGCGCGGCGCTCGGTGCGGGCGTTGTTCCGCTTGAAAAAGAGGCTCTAACTGCGGCGGTACTTTGTAATGTTCCCGAAAAATTTGCCGAATTAAACCTTAAAGCATTTGATA
Source organism: Firmicutes bacterium ADurb.Bin193 (assembly GCA_002070105.1). Lineage (GTDB taxonomy): Bacteria > Bacillota > Clostridia > Monoglobales > Firm-18 > MWCQ01. The sequence goes on from MWCQ01000007.1 coordinate 15,715, forward strand.
TGGGCTTTGATTATGCAAAAAGAGCGGCCGGAAAGGTTATGGTATGATGAACAAAGAGATATTTGAAAAAATAAAGGAACTTGTTGCGAGGGTTGAGTGTGACAGCCCGTTTTACAGGGAAAAGTTTAAGTCGGCGGGAATTACCGCTAAAAGCTTAAAGGAATTTTCGGACTTTGAGAAGATACCCTTTTCCGACAAAGCCGAGCTTCGGGTTGCGTACCCCTTAGGGCTTATGTCTGTCCCGCGAAGCGAGGTTGTTAGGATTCACTCATCGTCCGGCACCACGGGCTCGCCTGTTATTATTCCCTACACCAAAAAAGATGTCGAGGACTGGACGGCTATGTTCGCGCGCTGTTACGAAACGGCGGGCGTTACATGTGACGATGTTGTTCAGGTAACGCCGGGATATGGGCTTTGGACTGCGGGAATCGGCTTTCAGGCGGGAGCGGAGCGGGTAGGCGCAATGGTCGTGCCCATGGGCCCCGGCAACACCGACAAACAGCTTCAAATGATGACAGACCTTGAAAGCACCGTTTTTTGTTCTACCTCGTCATACGCCTTGCTTATAGCCGAGGAGGTTCAGAAAAGGGGATTAAGGGACAGAATTAAGCTTAAAAAGGGAATTATAGGCTCGGAGCGCTGGGGAGATCTTATGCGCGGGAGGATAGAAAGTGAGCTTGGTATTGAGCTTTTTGACATTTACGGTCTTACCGAGGTTTACGGCCCCGGGATTGCAATAGACTGCCCCTGTCATTGCGGTATGCATTACTGGGACGATTACCTTTATTTTGAGATTATAGATTCTGACGGCATGGTGCTTCCGCACGGGGAAACGGGCGAGCTTGTCATAACCACGCTATGCAAGGAGGGCGCGCCCCTTGTCCGTTACAGGACGCACGATTTGACAAGGATTATTCCGTCAAAGTGCAAATGCGGAAGTGTTTATCCGATGATTGACAGAATTGTCGGAAGAACAGACGATATGATTAAGGTTAAGGGGGTAAACATCTACCCCGCCAACATAGACACGCTCCTCAAAGATGTTGACGGCGCAAGCAGTGAGTATCAGATTATTATTGACCACAAAAACGGCAGGGACACCGTGCTACTTAAGGTGGAGAAAAAGGACGGTGCGGACAAAAACACGGTAGAGCGCACCGTTTGTGAGCTTTTCAAAAAGCGTATAGGCATAGCGATTGAGGTTGATGCGCTTTGTATCGGCGAGATACCGCGAAGCGAAAAGAAAAGCCGCAGGGTGTTTGATTACAGGGAATGTTGATTATAAAGCGTTCGGGCGCGTAGCGCTTTCCCGAATGCAACCGCTTGCCGCGCGAGCATGAGCGAAGGCGAAATTTACTTGCGCCGAAGCGTGAAATTGCATAATTTCCTATAAATTCAAAGCCAAAAGCGTTATATGCCGCCTTTGGCTTTTTTGTTTAATATTTAGATTTATTGTTCTTACGGCTTGTTTCATTGCTTTTTTCCGAAAAGCTCTAATAATCTGAACTTTATTCTTACGGGCATTCCGCCGTTTATGGAACTTGCGATAAGACTGTATTCCTCTTCAGTCAGGACATTTTTAAGCTTTTGTTTTCCCTCATCGGAAATAGTGCCGCCGGAGGCATTTACAAAGCAAAGCTGCGGAAACAGCACACACCACCAGTTTTGCCCCTCGCCTTCGCCTATAATAATGCGGAGTGCGTCATACCGCCCCGCAGGCAGACGGGCATCGCCGTAATGTTTTGTGGGAAAAGCGAAATTGCCAAGCGTAGCTGTTACGCCGAGGTTGCAACCGTTTTTCCTAAGCTCATCCTTAGCCGCGGCGGCTATACCCTTAAGCTCTTTTTGTATTATCTCCTTGGTTTGCTCGGCGTCTTGGGCGGAATCAAGCTTATCCTCAAGATAGCCGATTACCGCATCCTTTACTTTTATTTTCAGGTTTTGGTCATAGTCGCTGTCGCTTGCCGCTATTACATGAAGGCGCACGATGCTTTTTTCAATATCCGCCTTAACGCCCGACAAATACTGCATATATATACCCGTAACCGCAAGGCCTATAAAAACAGCAATTCTTAATCTCTTCATAAAACCCCTCCGCTCCAGATTGATGAAATTATTGACAGCAACGGAAGGTTTTATACCGGTAGCAGGGTAAAATTTAAAACGCCCTTCGCAAAATCTGCGAAGGGCGTATTTTTGATATCTGAAATTTTTAGCCACAGCGGGTCGGATTTTATGACAGATTTCTCTTTACCGCCTCGTTTACTGCCTTTCCGTCGGCTTTTCCTTTGGTTTTCGGCATAAGATATGCCATTACCTTTCCGATATCCTTCATGGAGGATGCGCCGGTGCTTGCAATAGCCTCTTTTACAAGCGCTTCAATCTCTGCCTCGCTCATTTGCTCGGGAAGATATGCCATAAGCACTTCAATTTCACGGTTGAGCGCATCAATAAGCTCCTGCCTGCCGCTTTTTACATAGTCCGGGAGGACATCCTTGCGTTTTTTTACTTCCTTTGCGATAACCTCGATTACACCGTTGTCGTCAAGAGTAATCTTGTTATCCTTTTCGACCTGAAGAACAGAGGCCCTTACCATCTGAACGGCATTTTTTCTGTTAACATCTTTATCCTTCATGGCCTGCTTCAAATCTTCCATAAGCTTTTCTTTAAGAGCCACTTATAATCACTGCTTTCCAATTAAAACTTTCGCTTTCTCGCAGCCTCCGATTTCTTTTTTCTTCTAACGCTTGGCTTTTCATAATGCTCCCTTTTACGGATTTCGGATAAAACCCCCGATTTTGAGCATTGTCTTTTAAACCGGCGAAGTGCGCTGTCTAATGATTCATTTTCTTTAACTCTTATTTCTGCCACAAACTTCCCTCCCTCCGCTACGGTAAATGTATGCGGCAATCGGACAAACACCGATACGAAATATATTATACCTAAAACCGCTTTATGTGTCAAGGATTATTTTTCGACACGCGCCTTTCGGACAAGCCCGCAAAAGCTTTATTGACGGTAAGTAAGGACATGATTTGCCGCTTTCAGGACCATTTGGCAGAAGATACATTCAAAGATATTCAGATAATGTCATAAATGAACAACCCCTCCAATATAATGTATTGTCCAAAAATTATATAAGGGGGAGTTTTGATTGGATAACAATATATACAGGGATATCGCAGAGAGAACCGACGGGGATATATATATCGGCGTTGTAGGTCCCGTTCGGACGGGGAAAAGCACATTCATCAAAAAGTTTATGGATAAGCTTGTTATACCCAACATTGAAAACGACAACAAGAGAGAGCGGGCGATTGACGAGCTTCCGCAAAGCGCACAGGGGCGGACAATAATGACGACAGAGCCTAAATTTGTTCCGAATGAGGCTGTTGAGGTAACCTTAAACGACAATGCTATGTTCAGGGTTCGCATGATTGACTGTGTGGGCTATATAGTCCCCGGCGCCATGGGGCATATTGAGGATGATATGCCGAGAATGGTCACAACCCCATGGTTTGAAAATGAGATACCCTTTGAGCAGGCCGCGGAGCTTGGCACAAAAAAGGTTATTGACGAGCACTCCACAATCGGTCTTGTGGTAACGACCGACGGCTCTTTTACCGAAATAGGCCGTGAGGATTATGAAATGGCCGAGGAGAGGGTTATAAACGAGCTTAAGGACATCAACAAGCCCTTTTTGGTTCTTCTTAACACAACCCGCCCGAAAAGCGAGGCAACCCAAATGCTGAAGAATGAGCTTGAAAACAAGTACGGGGTTTCGGTTATGCCGATTAATTGCGCCGAAATGGACATAGAGGACATAAACGAGGTAATCGAGCGCGTTTTGTATGAGTTCCCGCTTACGGAGATTACGATTAATATGCCCTCATGGATGGGCTCGCTTGACAACAGCCACTATCTGAAGTGCGATATATTGAACTGTGTCAAAAAGTCCGTTAAGGATATTTCGAAAATCAGAGAGGCAAAGGACATTATCAACGCCATGGAGGAAAGCGAAAATGTAAGCCGTGTCAATGTTGACGAAATAAAGCTCGGCGAGGGCTCTATGTCGATAACGATTTATGCGGTTGACGGACTGTTCTATAAGGTTATCAGCGAGGCGAGCGGTATCGAAATTGACGATGACGACAAACTTATGGCGCTTATGATCGAGATGGGCAGCATGAAGAAGGAATATGATAAAATTGCACCCGCCCTCAAATGTGTTCGTGACAACGGATATGGCATTGTGTATCCCACAATGGATGAGATGACACTTGAGGACCCCGAAATCGTAAAACAGGGAAATCGTTACGGCGTCCGCCTTCGTGCGAGTGCACCAAGTATACATTTAATAAGGGCGGATATCGAAACGGAGGTCAGCCCCATTGTTGGAACCGAGAGGCAGTCTGAGGAGCTTATACACTATCTGTTGAATGAGTTTGACGACGACCCGGTAAGGATTTGGCAGAGCAACATCTTCGGAAAGTCACTTAACGAGCTTGTCAATGAGGGACTTCACAACAAGCTTGTAAGAATGCCTGAGGATGCTCAGGTAAAGCTTCAGGAAACGCTTCAGCGTATCATAAACGAGGGCAGCGGCGGATTGATTTGTATAATACTCTGACCCTCTAAGGAACGAGGGGGGAAAACGGCCCCTCTGTGAATTACGGTTCGCAGGGGGGCTGCTTCGTGCCCTTTTATACCCCCTACCCCTTTATTAGTGAGGAAATAGTTAATTGTAAACAGTAAAGCGGTCAAGACCGTTCCCTGCGAGTAGCGGGAGCAACAACTATCTGCATATTGCGGTTGTGTAGGGAAGGGTCTTGACTCTTTCGAAAAATGCATTTTTACATGTACACAGTTAAAAATGTGTTGCGTTATGCCAAAAAATATGGTATAATAAACGCAAGCGTTTATTATACGCTCCGCATGGAATTTATCGCGCCGCCGAAATTTTCCTCGCAAAAACCGCTCGGAAACGGCGATGCGCAATTATACCATAATTCGCTTCGCTTTTATGGTATAATATATTAATAGAAACACCTGTTTGCAGCGGCGGCGGTTGCCGCCGCTGTTTTACATTTTGTTTAGCTCAGACATTAACCGCAAAATTCGGGGGGAGGCATTAATCGGGTGATACATATTGAGAATTTATATAAAAGATTCGGCGATATCGAAGTTTTGAAGGGGATTACCGAAGAAATCACCCGCGGCGAGGTTGTTGCCATTATTGGGCCTTCGGGCTCCGGCAAGAGTACATTTTTGCGTTGTCTTAACCTTCTTGAGATGCCCACTTCGGGGACCATAACGGTTGACGGCGAGGTTATAACCGCGAAGGGTACGGACATTAACGCTCTTCGGCGCAAGATGGGAATGGTCTTTCAGCAGTTTAACCTTTTTCCGCATCTGACGGTAATGCAAAACATAACCTTAGCGCCGATAAAGATTAAAAAAATGCCCCACCCGGATGCAAAAAAACAGGCGCACCGTCTTTTGGAGCGTGTCGGGCTTACCGACAAGGCGGCTTCCTATCCCGCTCAGCTTTCGGGCGGGCAGAAGCAGAGAATCGCAATCGCGAGAGCCCTTGCCATGTCGCCTGAGATTATGCTTTTTGACGAGCCTACAAGCTCGCTTGACCCCGAGATGGTCGGGGAGGTTTTGGAGGTTATGAAAAACCTTGCCAAAGACGGTATGACTATGGCCGTGGTAACACACGAAATGGGCTTTGCCCGTGAAGCGGCCGACAGGGTTGTTTTTATGGACGATGGGATAATCGCCGAACGCGGCACTCCCTCCGAGCTGTTTCAAAACCCAAAAAATCCGAGAACAAGGGCCTTTTTAAGTAAGGTTCTGTAACACAGCCCACCTCGCCTGAATAGTATATAGCGAGGTGAGCATACAATGATGAGTGTATTTTTTTCAGCGGTGGTTTGTTTTTTCGCCATATTCGGGGTTATTCAGCTTGCGAAAAACATATACAACGAATTCATAAAATCACACAATGACTTTTTTATTGTAATTTCGGTAAAAAACCAACAGGATTATATTGAGGACATCATACGCACGACTGTCTGGAAAAGCCTTAACAGGCTCGGCGGGCGGGAAGTTCCGCAGATATATGTGGTGGATTTCGGATCAACCGACGATACCCTTTTGATTTTAAAAAGAATTTGTGAGAATTATGATTTTGTCACGGTTATGAGCCGCGAGGAATACATAGCATTAATGGAGAAAAAATAAAAATGAGTATTGAGCGTACGGATGAAAAACAAACATTAAAGGGCGTAGTGGAGGACATTGTTTATTATAACAGCGAAAACTGCTATGCCGTTTGTTATGTTCAAACCGAAACGGAGTATGCCGCCGTTGTGGGCTATTTGCCATATATTTGCGAGGGCGACAGCATAACCGTAACGGGAAGCTGGACACGCCATGCGGAGTATGGCGAGCAGTTTAAGGCGGAGTTTTACGAAAAAAATATGCCTAAACAAAAGGAGGATATTTTAAAATATCTCTCCTCCGGCATCATTAAGGGTATTCGCCGTGCCACCGCGGAAAAGATTGTGGATTGTTTCGGCGAAAATGCACTTGATGTTATAGCCAATTCTCCTGAGGAGCTTTCCTCCATAAAAGGAATATCCAGGGATAAGGCAATTATGATAGGCGAGTCATACGCCAAACAAATCGGCGTTCGGGATACCGTTATTTTTCTTCAAAAGTACGGTCTTCCGCCAAGCCTTGCAGTAAAGGTGTACAAGCATTACGGCGCGGCGGCGACCGACGTGATAAAGCAAAACCCGTATCTGCTCTCGCGGGAGGTTTACGGTATCGGCTTCAAAACTGCGGACAAGATTGCTATGAGTATGGGCTTTGAGCCCAATTCACAGCTAAGGATACAGGCAGCGGCGGAATATGTTCTCTGGGATGGGGCGCTTTCGGGGCATACCTTTTTGCCGCGGCATGAGCTTGCCGAAAGGACCTGCCGTCTTATCGGCGTTGAAGGTGAGGAATGTGAGACGGCTATATCTTCCATGCTTTTTTCCAACAACCTGATTGCAGAGAGGCTTGACGAAACCGATGCGGTTTATCAGCCTTCCCTGCACTATGCGGAGGTACAGACCGCTTTAAGGCTTTGCAAAATCGCACGGGTAAACTTTATTCAGTCGGATATTGATATAGATAAAATTATGTCCGAGACGCAGTCCTGCCTCGGAATAACCCTTGCCGAAAATCAGAGGGAGGCGGTGCTTGCCTCGCTGAAAAACGGTGCGCTTGTTATAACGGGCGGTCCCGGAACAGGGAAAACCACAATAATCAGGGCAATTATCGATGTAATGGAGCGGCTCGGCAAAAGCGTGGCGCTTACCGCCCCTACCGGCAGGGCGGCAAAGCGTATGAGTGAAATGTGCGGTATGGAGGCAAAAACCATCCACCGTCTTTTAGAGGTTAATTTTTCGGAGGATGAATATAAAATGAGCTTCGCCCGCAACGAGGACAACCCCTTGGAGTGTGATGTCGTTATCGTTGACGAGATGAGCATGGTTGACATTATGCTTATGTACTCGCTTTTAAAGGCGGTTAAAACGGGGACAAGGCTTATTATGGTGGGCGACAGCGACCAGCTTCCCTCAGTCGGTGCGGGCAATGTGCTTCGGGATATAATTACATCTGATAGGGTTTATGTTGTTCGTCTTACCGAAATTTTCAGGCAGGCAAAGGAGAGCATGATAGTCGTAAACGCCCACAGAATAAACAGGGGTGAGTATCCCACAGCCAACCGCAGAGAAAGCGACTTCTTCTTTATGCGCCGTGAGAGCGGACAGGAAATTACCGAAAGCATTGTCGACCTTTGTAAAAACCGTCTTCCGACAGTTTACGGCTATGATCCGATTGTGCAGATACAGGTTCTGACGCCCACACGAAAAGGGCCGACAGGCGTTATTGCGCTTAACGAAAGGCTGCAAAAGGCGCTTAATCCGCCAGCCAAATCCAAAAGGGAAAAAATCTATCGGGGCGTGACCTTCCGTGAGGGCGACAAGGTTATGCAGATAAAGAATAATTATGCCACAGAGTGGGAGCGCACGGACGGGGAAACCGGAAGCGGCGTTTTCAACGGTGATGTCGGGTATATTGAAAAGATAGACCCAAGCGAAGAAACAGTTACGATTGTCTTTGACGACAAAAAGGCGGTATATGATTTTTCGGGACTTGAAGAGATTGACCTTGCGTATGCCGTTACCGTGCATAAAAGTCAGGGGAGTGAGTTTGACGCGGTTGTGATACCGATGTATCCTGCCGCGCCGATGCTTATGAACAGAAACCTGTTATACACCGCCGTAACAAGAGCTAAAAAGCTTGTCGTTGTTGTGGGTCGGGAATCGGTTTTGCAGAGTATGGTCAATAATGTAAGCGAGCATAAGCGTTATTCCGGTCTTCAAAGCAGATTGAGGGATTATGTATGAAATTATTGAGGCTTTTATCTAATTTCTTCTCTCCTCCTCTTTGTATTTTTTGCAGAAATCCTCTTGATATTGAATCGGAGGACAATATATGCCCGCGCTGTAAAAAGGACATTCCGCTAAACAACAAAAAGAGCTGTCGGATATGCGCCACGCCTTTGGATATTTCCTTCGGTGACCTTTACTGCGGCGTTTGCCGCAAGGGGAAAAGGGCTTTTGCACAGACCGTTTCGCGCTATGTATTCAAAGACGGTGTTGCGGCCGCGGTAAGATATATGAAGTTCGGCAAGGGGCAAATCTGGATTGCCGACACACTCGGAAGGCTTGTTGCGAAAACCGTGTTGGAGGAATACCAAGGCATCAAATTCGATATGGTCGTATATGTTCCGATCAGCAAAAAAAGAATGAGGGAAAGAGGCTTTAATCAATCCGAAATAATTGCCGAGGCGGTATGCAAGGAATTGGGGCTTGCAAAGCCTTCGGGCGTTCTTCAAAAGCTCTATGACACTCCGCGCCAAAGCGGACTTAAATTAAAAGAGCGCAGGGGAAATGTAAAGGGTGCATTCGGCGTAAAAAACGGCTCTGTTGTAGAGGATAAGACGGTTCTTTTGATTGACGATATATGCACTACCGGCGCGACCCTTGACGAGTGCAGCCGTGTTTTGAAAAAGGCGGGCGCGACTGTGGTTTATTGCGCAACCGCCGCCACAACAGCCCTCGGAAGGTAGCGGTTTTCGGCTTTGAGGGGATTTGTTTGTACTTTAAGTTGTTCTGCAAAAAAACCTCGTTTTCTGTTAAGTCCCGGTATGAATAATAATTGTATTTTTGAACAGAATATTACCGAGGTGATAAATATGTCCAAAAAATACAGGAAATCACGGCTTTTGGATCCCGAAGCTTATGACGCTCTTAATAAGCTCAAATTCGAATGTGCGGCCGATTTGGGACTTACGCAGTATTGCAAGGAAAACAACGACCACTATAAGGGAGACCTTACGGCGCGGGAGAACGGAAGTCAGGGCGGCCCCATAGGCGGAGAAATGGTAAAACGCATGATTGCGACATACGAAAGAAACAGCAGGTTATGACATAATAATAGCAAGACTTAACCGCTTGTTGAGAAACAGCCTTTAAAATTTCAGGGCACGCCCTCAAACAGTCAAAAACTGTTTGAGGGCGTGCCTTAATCTTCACTGTTAAAACAAAGGTTTTTCACAAAAATTACATATTATAATTAAAATTGGTAAAAATATTCGAGGGTGGTTGTATGTTTAAAGACTTGTTTGACAAAATGAAGGAGAGTAAAAAACCTTCGGATAAGAATGATAAAAAACAGGCGGAAGAAAACGGCGAAGATAAAAATTCCGACAACGCAAATAAGCTTACCTCGCAAAGCATAATGGGAAAACTCTCGAAAAATGCGGATGCAATTTTCAGGGAGCTTTTTATATGCGGCAATAAAAACCTTACCGCTACGCTTGTATATATTGACGGGCTCGTAGACAGCAAAACGGTCGGCGATGATGTTATCAAGCCCCTTATGGAAGAAAATAAGCTTTGTCACGCAAAAAGCACAAAAGAAGCGATAAGCCTTATTGAGCACGGGTTTGTCCATTTCCCTTCTCAAAAAACCAGAAAAACAACGGAGGAAACATTGGGGGATATATTAAACGGCGGCTGTGCGATTGTATTTGACGATGAGAATATCGCCCTGACCTTTGATACAAAGGGCTTTATGCAGCGTTCCATTACCGAACCGACGGAGGAAAACATTGTTAAGGGTCCGAAGGATGTTTTTGTCGAAAACATAAGGGTTAACACCGCAACGCTAAGGCGCAAAATAAAATCGCCCGACCTTGTTGTTGAGCAGGTGACGATCGGAAGGCGTACCATGACCCCCGTTGCGCTTGTGTATATGGACGGGATTGTAAATAAAAAGCTTGTTTCGGATGTAAAAGCTAAGCTTGAATCTATTGATGTAGACGGAATTCTGGAGTCGGGCTTTATTGAGGAGTATCTGACAGAGCATAAAGGCACCACCTTTCCGCAGGTAGTGGCGACGGAAAGGCCCGATGTTTTTTCGATAAATCTTCTCGAAGGGCATGTAGGTATACTCATTGATGGCATTCCTGTTTCATATATCGTACCCGGTCTGCTCTACCAGTATTTAAGAACGCCCGATGATTATTCCCAGAACTATATAATCGTATCGCTGGTAAGGCTTATGCGATATATCCTGATGGCGGTCACTCTGTTTTTGCCCGCGTTCTATGTAGCGGTTACAACATTTCACCATGAAATGATACCGTCGCGCCTTGCCCTTTCCATAGCGGCTTCAAAGGAGGGCGTCCCATACCCCGCGTTTATCGAGGTTTTGCTTTTGCTTGTCGCATTTGAAATCCTTTTGGAAAGCGGTCTGAGGCTTCCGAAAAATATCGGGCAGGCGGTTTCGATAGTCGGTGCGCTTGTTGTGGGTGAAGCGGCGGTAAATGCGAAATTTATTTCTCCCGCCGTCGTGGTGGTTGTAGCCGCTACGGCAATATCGGGATTTTCCGCACCGAATCAGGCGATTGCCGATTCGCTTAGAATGTGGCGTATTATTATGGTTATTTTAAGCAGTACCTTAGGTCTTATCGGAATGATGTTCGGTGCAATAACACTTCTTTTTAACCTTGCAACGCTTGAGCCTTTCGGTATTCCGTATCTTTCGCCTTTTGCAGGAAACGAGGGGCAGGATTTGGATGACAGTATTATAAGAATACCTCTTAAAATGATGAAAAACCGCCCCCAAAGCTTAAACACAGAGGACAGGCGGCGACAAAAATAAGGAGGATAAGAGTATAATGCAAAAAATAGGTTTTTTTATAATATGCCTGGTTTTTTTAGGAGCATATCTTTTAAACTATGACAAGCTTGTTATCGGAGGAAACGAGCTTGTCAACATATCCTTCCCCGGTGTCGTCGCAATTGATACCGCCCATGATGGCAATAACAAAGTAATGCTTTCGGTCGCCGTCGGGAAAGTAAGCTCGGCGGGTGGAAACGAAAAGGAGCAAGGCAGCGAAAAGTCCGACGAGGTAATGGCTATTAAAAGTAAAGGTCAGACGGTTTTTGAAGCAAACAGACAGTTAACAAGGTATTCACAAAAGGATGTGAATTGGGGGCAAAACGATTATATTATAATCGGCGAGGAAGCGGCAAGGGATAATGTACTCAAATATCTTGAATTTTTCATCAGAAACCACGAAAACAGGCTTACTGTCGATGTTGTCGTGGCAAAAGGGTCAACGGGTGAGGAAATAACGGAAGCGGCAAGGTTTAATAAGGGTGATTTGGCGGAAAGCTTAAGCAACCTCTTTGACGATGCCGGAGCTCTGTCGATTACAAGGCGCATTGACCTTACCGAATTTATAAATCAGCTTAACAGCAGGTATTCGGCAGCAATTGCTCCTTCTCTAAAGCTTAACGACAGTGTTGCTAAAAATGCGGATAACGAGCCGCATCCTCTGTTAGAACCCAGCGGCATGGCGGTGTTTAAAAATGCAAGGCTTATCGGCTTTTTGGACGAAATTCAGTCAAGGGGGCTTAATTATATCACCAACAATATAATGTCAACGGTAATTGTTGTTCCTGATATTAATGGCAATTTAGTTTCCTTAGAAGTGTTAAAAGCAAAGGCGAAGTTAAAGACTAAAGTTGAGAGCGACAAAGTAAGCATCATTATTGAGCTTTCACTTGCAAGCAATATAGACGGAATAAGCGCCAGCGACGACATTATTAAAAAGGAGTCATTAAAAGACCTTGAAAACAAACAAGCAGAGGTAGTCAGGCAGGAGATTGAAAGCGTTATAGCCTTTGCAAAGGAGAATAATGCCGATTTTTTAGGCTTCGGAGACACTGTTTTCCATCAGCATCCTGTTAAATGGGAGAAAACAAAGGAAAAATGGGAGGAAATTTTCCCTCAGACAAGCGTTGAAATAAAAATAAAATCAAAGATTGAAAGGTCATACAATATTTTTAAGCCTATACGAAGTTGGGAGGAATCATAAAAATGGCAGTACTTGCCGCGCTAATTACTGCATTGGGCTTTTTAGAGATAATCCCGCTTGATAAGAAAGAGTACAAAAGGGAAATCGTACTGTTTATATTTTTGGCGGCGATTGCTTTGTCTTTGGGCCTGTTTTATTTAAAAGACCCTTTCCGCACAAGCATCGCAGGACATATACTAAAGCTTATCGGAAAAGAAGAATGAAAGGGGGCATAATATGCGAAATTCACAGGATAAAATTACGATCCGGCAGTCAATGTTTGTGTTAACTACCATCGTTTTTTCACCCTCGGTAAGATTTTTCCCGAATTATACCGCAAGGATCGCAAAACAAGCGAGCTGGCTTGCGCCCTTTGTTGCGGCATTAATCATGCTTCCCATGCTTTTTATATCTGTAAGCATAGCTAAAAAGTATAAGGATGCTTCCTTTATAACGGTAATGGACGATATATGCACAAAAGCGGTAAGTAGGGTTATAACCTTTTTATATATACTCTGGCTGACACTGATTTTGGCGCTTTATGTGCGTTATTATGCCGAGCGCCTTTTAACCACCATACTGCCTAATGTGGATATGCTGGTTTTCATAATACCCATGCTGATTCTGTCAGCGGTTGTCGCACGAAAAAACGCGGTTGTTCTGGCAAGAATGAGTGAAATTATACTGCCGGTAATTACGGTTTTCTTTGTGCTGTGTGTAATCGGTGTGCTTCCTGAAGTAAAAATCAAAAATTTAACCCCCATAAGCTATCTGGATGCACTTCCCGTACTGTACTCAAGCCTGGGAATAATCGCTATTTGGTCGTATATGCCTTTTATTTTTCATTTCAGCAGTATTATTTCGGGTAAGGAAAGTATCAAAAAAATCGGGTTGCAAACCCTGATAGCGATTTTATTTATCTCCTTTTTTAGTATTGCTACCGCAGTAGGAGTTCTCGGTGACTCAATCATTAGGCTTATACCCATACCTTTTTTTGCGGTCATCAAGCAGCTTTCTCTGTTTGATTCAATAGAGCGTATAGAAGCGTTTATAGTAAGCGTTTGGCTTTTATCGGACTTTGTACTGATTACATTTTTTACTATAATCGCCTTGGATATTATGAAGAATATGTTTAAACTTACGGACCCAAAGCCTCTTGCCGGAATATATACGGTAATAGTATTTTTTATATCTCTCTATTTGGTCAGAAGCGAATTCGAGCTTAAAGAGCTTTCGGACACGGTCATAGTATATTTAAATATTGCTTTCGGGGTGATTATTCCGGCACTTATATTTATCGTCGGAAAAGTAAGAAAAAAGCTGTAAAGCCTGCGTGCTTCGGCTAAATTATGCAGGCGTCTTTATGTATTGACTTTTTTATATTTTGGTGTTAAAATACTTATGCTCGCTAAATTTTCCCGCACCTGTGGCGGAACTGGCAGACGCGTATGGTTCAGGTCCATATGAGCGCAAGCTCATGGGGGTTCAAGTCCCTTCAGGTGCACTAAAATGACAAGCCTGTCGATTCATCGACAGGCTTGTCATTTTGTATTCTTCTCTCTTCTTTATTATTTATAAGGCCTTTTGAGGCAATAGATTAAAGTTAAAACAGAAAAGTTATTAAAATCGTAATAACATTTACTTCATAATTGTTTTCTAAAATATTCCCTTTTTATCGAATCATCCCTTAAACAGTGCAAGCAGAATACCTGCGGCAACGGCCGAGCCTATTACGCCGGCAACATTGGGTCCCATTGCATGCATTAACAAATAGTTTGAGGGGTTTGCTTTTTGCCCCTCTATCTGAGATACCCTTGCCGCCATCGGAACGGCGGATACGCCCGCAGAGCCGATAAGAGGGTTTATCTTTCCGCCCGAAAGCCAGCACATCAGCTTTCCTAAAAGCAGACCGCCCACTGTACTGAACATAAACGCCGTAAGCCCTAAAAAGATAATCATCAGTATCTGGGGCTTTAAAAACCTTTCAGCCACCGCCGTGGCACCGACCGTAACGCCGAGGAATATGGTAACTATGTTTATTAATGCGTTTTGCACGGTTTCCGATAACCTTTCAACAACTCCCGACTCTTTAAACAGATTTCCGAGCATCAGCATTCCGATAAGCGGAGCAACCGACGGAAGTAAAAGAACACAGAAAATCGTAACTGCAACCGGGAAGCATATTCTTTCAAGCCTGGATACATCCCTAAGCTGTTCCATCTTTACTTCTCTTTCCTTTTTTGTCGTTAACAGCCTCATAATAGGGGGCTGAATAAGCGGAATAAGAGCCATATATGAATATGCCGCTATAGCTATTGCGGGCAGAAGCTCGGGAGCAAGCCTTGTGGTAAGATATATTGCGGTAGGTCCGTCCGCGCCGCCTATAATACCTATTGATGCCGCTTCCTGCGGAGTAAAGCCCATTGCTGTTGCCACAATAAACGCAACGGCTATACCGAATTGTGCGGCGGCACCTAAAAACAGACCCGAGGGTCTTGCAATAAGCGGGCCGAAATCAGTCATTGCGCCTATTCCCAAAAAGATCAGGGAAGGATAAACTCCCTTTTTAACACCCAAATACAGATAATAGAGCAATCCGTCAGGTTCTGAAGAGCCGGCCGGCGCCTCATTCATAAGTCCTGCGAGCGGTAGATTCGCAAGGAGTACACCAAAGGCAATGGGCAACAACAACAGAGGCTCAAATTTTTTGACAATTGCAAGATATATAAGTATACAGGCTATGCTAAGCATGATAAGCTGTTGCAATGTCAGTGCAGCAAAGCCGGAATCTTTCCAAATAGTCTGTATTGCATCTAAAAACATTTTTGTCACCTCACTATTGGATAACAGCAAGAACATCGCCTGTGTTTACAGAGGAACCCTTGCCGACTAAAATTTGCCCTACTACGCCGTCCGCAGGCGCCATAACCTCATTCTCCATTTTCATTGCTTCAAGAATAAACATTATATCGCCTTCCTTGACCTTTGTCCCTACCGCTACCTTGCAGTTTAGAATAACACCCGGCATCGGGGCCTTTACCTGCTCACCGTTCGTCACTGCAGCAGCTGCGGGAAAAGTCGGCTGTGGCTGAAGCTGGGGTTGAGGCAGGGGGCTTGCGGCAGGTGCAATTTGTACGGCTTCGGTTGTTCTTACTATACTCGCCTGTCCCTCCTCTACCTCCACCTCATAACTCTTGTCATTTATTGTTACTATATATTTCATAATTAACCCTCCGTATGTTGTTAAAAAGAATTATTCGACAACCTTTATTGATTTGAAAATCAAGGACGACAGCGGAATTTTGGACTCATGGCTTACAATAGCCATAATTATGGCAGCGGTCTTTTCGTCTGTACCGATAAGCTTTAGTTCACCCGTTGAAAAATTGCTTTCTTTTGTACTTTCATTCAATTTTGTAACCATGGATACCGAGTTGTCCGCTACTGTCTGTTTACCCTTGTTACCTACGAGCGCCAAAACCTTGGATAGTATTATTACCATGGCGCATAGAATCGAAAGCACAACAAACACCAATGCCATCATAAACAAGGATACGACTAAACTTCCGAGCATTGACATATACATCACCCTTTACTTTTTGATTATTGAATATGTTACCTTCATTGCCTTACTTTCCTCTCGATCGCGGAAATACTTTTCGGCAATAGTCGGGAAAAGAATGTATGATAGAACATCCTCATCGTTTTTCGCAATACCTTTAAGCTCTTCTTTCGTTTTTTCGAATACCGGCTCTAATGTTTCGGCAAATCTTGTCGTTATCGGCTTTTCATCACCCAGCACTTTTTTCATAAGTTCAGCGTCAATCTCACCGGGCGCCCTACCGTATTCACCTTTTAAGTATGATTTTACTTCGTTGGATACGCTCTTGTAACGCTCACCCAAAAGCACATTGGCAACCGCCTGAACACCGACCATCTGGCTCATGGGAGTAACCAGCGGGGGATAGCCGAGATCTTTTCTGACCTTGGGTGTTTCCGCCAAAACCTCATCAAGCTTGTCAATCGAGTTTTGAGCTTTAAGCTGAGCAATAAGATTGGAAAGCATTCCTCCGGGCACCTGATACACAAGAGCATCAGTTTCCGTACCCATAACGAAAGCGTCCAAAAGACCTGACGATATATATTCTGTTTTCAGAGGCTTGAAAAAATCGTTTATATCCTTTAGTACTTTTTCATTAAGCCCTGTTTCTAATCCCATTTGTACCATTGCATAATTAAGCGTTTCTGTGGCGGGCTGAGCCGTTCCGCCCGAGAAACAGGAGATAGCCGTATCAATACCGTCACAGCCTGCTTCCGCCGCTTTCATACAGGTAATAGGGCCGAGACCTGTTGTAGAATGTGTGTGAAGAAATACGGGAACCTTTATGGTTTCTTTAAGCGTTTTTATAAGGTCATATGCTTCCTGCGGACCCATAATTCCCGCCATGTCTTTAATGCAGACGGAGTTTACGCCCATCTCTTCAAGCTGTTTGCCCATTGCGGCATATTTTTCAAGATTGTGAATAGGGCTTGTTGTGTAGCAAATACATCCCTGTGCGTGGGCGCCCTGTTTTAAGGTTTCGTCCACTGCAACATCAATATTGCGAAAATCGTTAAGCGCATCAAATATGCGAAAAATATCCATTCCGTTTTGTACCGAGTGCGCAACAAATTTTCTTACAACATCATCGGGATAATGCTTATAGCCGAGAATGTTCTGCCCGCGCAGCAGCATTTGCAGCTTAGTGTTTTTAACCTTTGCTTTGATTTTTCTAAGCCTTTCCCAAGGATCCTCATTAAGATAACGAAGACATGAATCAAAGGTAGCACCTCCCCAGCATTCAAGCGAGTAATAGCCTGCCTTGTCCAGAGTTTCCAGTATGCCTTCAAAATCCGAAAAGGGCATACGGGTGGCAATGAGCGATTGGTTCGCATCGCGCAAAACCGTTTCGGTAAAATTCAGTTTCATTAATATAACAACTCCTTTAATTATAATTATAGTAAAACATAGCGTTAGGGTGCAAAATGCTTTCATCAACACACCTATGCTTTGGACAACAGAGTATTATGATATGAAAAGGGGCAGAAATCTTCAAACGAAGCTCCCCACCCCTAAGCTATAAACTTGAAAGTAGTTGCCTGCCAATCGAAAAAACCGATTTCCATATGTTTTGAATTATTATATATTAATATGCGAATAAAGTCAACATATCACTATTGTTTATCGACCCGACTAAATCGTGCGGGCAGCTAAACGATATATCGACTTTTTATGTTTTGATGATAAAATACTTATGCTTGCTGATTTTCTCGCACCTGTGGCGGAACCGGCAGACGCGTATGGTTCAGGTCCATATGAGCGCAAGCTCATGGGGGTTCAAGTTCCTTCAGGTGCACCAAAAAGAAACAACAATTTTCGACAGAAAACTGTTGTTTCTTTTTGTTTTATCAGATTAACACAAATTAAAACCAAACAGGCGGATGTTCTGATTTAACTTTTGCCGGAGAGATACCAAAATATTTTTTGAACTGTTTGGAGAATGCGAACTGGTCGCTATAGCCCATATACTCTGCCGCTTCGGAAACTGGGATTTTATCGGAATTAAGCATAGAATATATCATATTCATTTTAATGCTCATATGATACTCATTCGGGGTAAATCCATATGCTGTTTTAAACAGCTTTTGCAGATTTCTTTGCGAGGTCCCGACCTGGTTTGCCACTTGTGAAATGTCAATCTTTTTAAAACCATTGTTTTCGATAATCCTTCGTGCTTCCTTCGCCCTCTTGTCTAAATCCTTTTCCGCATTTTTATCGGTTAATTTCTGATAAAGGCTGAAAAGAATATAAGAAATGTATGTCGAGCACATAGACTGGCTTATGTTGTCTTTTTTGTTGTGGAATAAATAGTGAATTCGAGATATAACTTCGCTGTTAAAATGATCATTATACAGATTATAAGTATAAAACGGCTTTACAAAATGGTTTGTCCGGTTAACATTGTTGTAGTCATATACCCAAAATCGCATACCTGTTACAGTTAAAGGATTATCGGGGCTTACTTCGGCATAGTGCTTTACTCCGTTGCTGACGAAAACAAGACTTCCTTGTCTTAAAGGAATGGTTACACCGTCTTCCATCCGGTACTGCCCCTCCCCGCTCCATACATAGAGTATATGCAGGTTCGGATTTTCATGCTGTTGTGCTTTCCAGCCTGAGTATACAGGTATGTGAAAACAATTATTAAGTCTGAATATATAGTTTCGGGGAACTTCTTCCAATAACCTTCGAAGCCCCGATTCAATTTCGCAAAAGGACATATGATTACCCTCCGCAACATTGTGTTTTTTTATAGATGTTGTTATAATTATATTAGCATATTATTCGAAAAATTTCAACGGAAAGCGCAAAATAACTTGTTAAAGTAAGATACATAAATACGCCTAAAGTTTATAATTTATTGACCGAACAGGATATGTAGTTGTCATGTTAAAGGTGATGTAAAAGTGAAAATAAATAACGAAAACCCGAACATTCTTTTCGTTTTTTCTGACCAACACAGATGGTGCGATATGGGTTGTTACGGAAATAAAACGGTAAAGACCCCAAACTTTGATAATTTTTCAAAAAAGGCTATAAGGTTTAACAACGGTATATCCAACTCTCCTCTTTGCGTCCCCGCAAGAGGTTCTTTGCTGACCGGCGTTTTACCGATGAAGCATGGCGCGATTTCCAACGATTTGAGAATTAAAAGTAATGTGCGCAGTGTGGCTCATATACTAAACGATAACGGTTATCACACCGGCTATATAGGCAAGTGGCATTTAGGCGGAGTTCCGAGAGACCGATACATACCGCAGGGAGATGAACGATTGGGCTTTACCGAGTGGAAGGTATGCAACTGTTCACATAACTACACAGCATCCTACTATTATGATGAGGATAACAATAAATTCGAAACCGACAGATACGAGCCCGAGGTGCAGACCGAGCTTGCCTGTGACTTTTTGAGAAGGAACAGGGATAAGACATGGGCATTGTATTTATCATGGGGGCCGCCCCACGACCCATACCATAAGGTGCCTCAAAAATATCTTGATATGTATAAAGACACTGATATTGAATTAAGACAAAATTTCGCTGATACAGCACTTAAAAAATACAACAACAGAATCTATGATAAGAAAGAGGTTGTTGAGTGGATTAAGGGCTATTACGCCCATATTACGGCATTGGACGACCAGTTTGGGCTTTTAGTAAAGACACTTGAAGAAACAGGACAGATGGATAACACTATTATCGTTTTTACAAGCGACCACGGGAATATGCTCGGAAGTCAGGGATATTGCGATAAGCAGTTGCCCTATGAGGAGTCTGTAAAGGTTCCTCTTCTGGTATATTGGAAGGGCAGGAATATTGTTACTGCAACTGACGAAATGATTGGGCTTGTTGACCTTCCGAAAAGTTTAATAGGCTGGCTTGGACTTGACTTTCCCTCGGATGCCGACGGTAGGGATTTAAGCCGTCTTTTCTACGATCCGTCTGCCAAAGGACTTCAGGAGTGTTACATATTCGACTATATTCCCTGTCATCAGGCAGAAACGGAAAACCGCACCGAGTGGAGAGGAATTCGCACAACCCGGTATACCTTTGCCAGAACCGCACGGGACGAGGGCTTTTGCCTGTATGATAATATATCCGACCCGTTTCAGCTTGTAAATTTAATAAATGATGAAAATTATCAGGATGTAAAAGCAGAACTTCTGGGGCGATTAAACCGTTTGATTGAAAAACACGATATTCTGCTTCCGTGGAAGGACTTTATAAGGCATTACGACCTTACAGCGCAATGGAATGAAAGTCAGGCGTATTTTAATCTTCCGACTTTGGATTAAATAAACAATGAGGAGAGCTTATAAAATGTCCGTAAAAGAAAAACAAAAAAAGGCGTATTTTAAAGCTGCAAAGCCCATATGGTCTTTAGGGCGTGAGCTTGAGAAGAACATATTGGCAGGCTTCAGAGCTCAATTTTGCATTAACGACGATAACAGTAAAAAAGTCTTATTGAAAATTGCGGCATCTACGCTTTACCGATGTTATGTGAACGGGAAATTTGTCGGACATGGCCCTGCTGTTTCACCCCACGGATTTTATCGTGTGGATGAGTGGGATATTTCGTCTAAAACAACGGGAGGCAACAATATTGTTGCAATTGAAGTGGCGGGCTATAATGTAAACAGCTTTTGCCGTGCAGACCAGCCTTCGTTTTTACAAGCCGAAATTGTAGCAGGCGACAAGGTTTTAGCGGCGACGGGTGATACAGGCTTATTTGAAGCGACAATCCTCAGAGAAAGAATACAGAAGGTTCAAAGATACAGCTATCAGAGAATATTTGTCGAGGCTTACCGTCTTTCGCCCGATTATGCCAAGTGGCGTGAAGACAGCAATATAGTGCTTGATACGGCTGAATGCACAGTCACTGACACAAAAAACCTTATAGAAAGAAGGGTATCATATCCTAAATTCGCTAAAACAACTCCGACGGAGCATACGCTAAGGGGCAGAATAAAAACAGGAGTTACGCCCGAAACCTACTGGAAGGACAGAGGGCTTACCGATGTAAGCGACACCTATAAGGGATTTTACGAGGACGAGCTTGAGGTTATCCTCTCAAAAGAATTGCAGGAAATTGAAACAGTAAAAAGCCAATTAATCGGGAAGCGTTACTCAAATGAAGATATAATTGATTTGGATACGAACGAATTTGAGATTATTGATTTTGGTATGAATCTTTCGGGCTTTATGGGTGCAGAAGTTACCTGCTCTGAAGATTCAAGGCTAATGCTGATATTTGACGAGATACTTGTTGACGGGGATGTGGATTTCAAAAGACTTCTTGCAATCAGCGCAATCAGCTATGAAATGAAAAAAGGGACATATAAAATAGAATCGCTTGAGCCGTATACCCTGCGATACTTAAAGCTCCTCGTTTTGAAAGGTAAATGCAAGGTAGGCGGTCTATATATCCGCGAATACTGCAACCCCGATACCGACAACGCGAGGTTTGAGTGCAGCGACAATCGCATAAATACCGTGTTTAAGGCAGGACTTGAAACATTTAAGCAAAACGCAGTAGAGAATTTTACGGACTGTCCGTCAAGAGAGAGAGCTGGTTGGCTTTGTGACAGCTTTTTTACCGGCAGGACAGAATATTACTTAACAGGAAGAAGCTTAGTAGAAACCAATTTTATCGAAAATTATATGCTGCCCAATAAATATCCGTGTTTGCCCGAGGGTATGCTTCCGATGTGTTACCCCGCGGATTTTAATCGGGGAGAGATTTTGCCTAATTGGGCGCTTTGGTTTGTAATACAATTGGAGGAGTATTTATACCGTACGGGAAATGCCGAAATGATAGAGGCGTTAAGACCTAAGGTAATTGCGCTGTTTGAGTACTTTGAAGCGTTTAAGAATGAGGATGGATTGCTTGAAAAGCTTGAGGGTTGGGTATTTGTGGAATGGTCAATGGCAAACAAGCTTGTGCAGGATGTTAATTACCCAACCAATATGCTTTACGCAAAGGCGCTTGAGGTTGCGGGAAAACTGTATGATTTGCCGAATTATACAGATGAGAGTATAAAAATTCACGAAACCGTCAGGAAGCAATCGTATAACGGAGAATTTTTCGTAGACCATGCCGTAAGGGAAGACGGTCGGCTTGTAGTAAAGGATGATACAACAGAGGTATGTCAGTATTACGCCTTCTTTTGCGGAACTGCGGACAAAGAGAGATTCCCCTCATTGTGGGAAACGCTTTTGAGGAATTTCGGGCCTAATCGAAAGAAAACGGGAAAATACCCGCATATTCATATTGCAAACGCCTTTATCGGAAACTACTTAAGGTTTGAAATTTTGTCAGGATACGGATATGTCAGCCGGATACTTCAAGAAAGTGTTGACTTCTTCCTTTATATGGCGGAAAAAACGGGGACATTGTGGGAGCATATTGACACCAGGGCAAGCTGTAATCACGGTTTTGCTTCTCATATTACATATTCGTATTACAGGGATTTACTTGGCATCTACAAGGTTGACAAAGGCGCAAAAACAATAAAGCTTCGGTTTAGTGATACAGGTCTGAAATGGTGTAAGGGGATTATTCCTTTGGGGGAAGAAAAAATTGAAGCCCGGTGGACCTTTGAGAACGGATGTTATAACTACAGCGCTACAATACCTTGCGGTTATAAAATTGAGCTTGAGAAAATTACGGATCTACCGATTAATTTAAGTGTAAAATACTAAAAACAGGAGGAAAAGGTTATGAAAAAAACGGTCTTAAGAAGATTATGCAGCACCGTATTGGCACTTACCATGCTGATGTCAATGCTTGCGCTGCAATCAGTAACGGTTTCAGCAGCTAATGAGAAAATCGAGTGGCGGCCGATGATCCATCGCTTCCCTGAGGAACTGGGCGCGGACAAGGTTGATTACCCGGATCTTTACACAAAGGGTAAGTACGGCGGCGAAGGGTTCCAATATATCCATGGCGCGGCAGTCCACGCGGACGGAACCGTGCTTATGGGGCAGGATATGGGCTCGGCGCGTGTGAGCACCGATTTCGGCAAGACCTGGTATACACCGCCCAACGAGGGGAATATGCTTATTGGCGGCAACTCCTGCGCCATTGACCCTGCCGATTCAAATGTAATGTTTATCGCAATGTCGGCAAACAGCTTTATCGGTGCATTCCCTCAGCTGAAGAATTATGAAGGCATCTACCGCTCGACCGACAAGGGGCAAAGCTGGACACTTGTGCAAAACTTTTCTCAGATTACATATACAAGCGGGTTTAGATATTTCAAGGATAACTTTGCTTGCTATCCTGTTACTGGCGGCTCGGTAGACACGCGTGTCTGGAGGTTTGCAACATCTGAGCAGGGCGGAGGTCCCGGAGCGTTTTTCACCTCGACGGGCGGGGTAAAATGGACAAAGGTTACCGATCTGGATTTTGCTGTTTACGGCAGAAAATTCGCATTGGAACAGCACCCCACAGAGGTTGACACACTTTATATGTGTACGGAAAAAGGTCTATGGAAAACAACCGACGGCGGAAAAACCTGGGCACAGCCCTTTAAGGCGCAGATTGACGGCTCTGTCCGCGCCCTTTGGATTGACCCCGAAGACGGAAAGCACATGATAGTAAGCGTAACAAACAATGATGCTAAAAAACGCGGCATATGGGAAACCAATGACGGCGGAGCCGCATGGAAAAACATTTTAAGCGAAATTAACCCCGGACATATAGGTGTAGGCGCAAAAAATGACGAGGGTAAGCGAATGATATATGTGCATAACACCGTTGCCCAAGACCCGCCGCGTATTCGCGGTTTTGACGGAAAATGGTTTATTCCCGCGCTTGATACACTTATGCCCTCTGCATGGACACAGGGCAATATGTCAGGTCAGATGCAGGACTGCTTCCTCCCTCACCCCACCATACCCGATGCGGCAATAGCACACGGTCGTGCTTACTGGTGGCGAAGCGAGGGTAACGGCGGTAAGATCTGGAAAAACAGCTCGACCAATTATTTCGGCCACGGTATCCATTATATAGGATTCAACGAAAGCAACTGGAAGGAAATGGATGCAAGCGTGCAGGACGCCGGAACGATGTATACGACAAACGGCGGCGACTCGTTTATTGCGCATAATATCACGGGCAAGGAAGAGGGCGGACAATGGGCTCGTATGATAGAGCAGGTCGGACAGGAAAATGTTAAGGCACGCTCGGCAAGGGGTATTGTTATTTTGCCCGACCCGTGGCCTTCCGATGTACCGCCTCCTGTAAGCCCGGATTTACCCGGTCGGCGAGTTCTCGCCCTCGGTGGTACCTTTAATCACTTTATCTTCACCAAGCAAAAGGGAGACACGGTTTGGAAAGACTGGATAGGGCAAGACCTTAGCGTAGGTGGTGACGGAGTTAACCGAAACAAAGTTTACTACAGCCATCAAAACCCGAATATCGTCTATGCGGGACCTAATGTTTCAACAGACGGCGCTACGACATGGACGGTTAACAACGGCGCAAAATCCATATGTGCAATGTCATATGTAAACGGCGATATTGTATATGTGGTTGAAAAAGTAAGTGGAACTGAGTATAATATCTTGAAGTCGGTTGACAGGGGACAAAACTGGCAGAAAATTTACTCCACGAATTATAACATAAGAGATACAGGCGCTACCGGCATTCTTGCCGTAGACCCAGGCAGTGACCAACGCCTTTATACCCTTGACGATAAGAAGGATGTAATGATACTGACGGAAAATAACGGAAAGTGGAGCGGTAAAAGCCTTAATCTGCGCGGAGCCTATAAAGGCATGGCAGATAAAATCCCGTCCTGGTCAGTGGATAAAATAATCGTTGATTACAGCGATTCAAGGCTTATATATGTCCAGACCAATATCTCTGGATATCCGAATGTATGGCGCGGACGCTTAAACGAAGATTTTACCGCCTGCACCTGGGAGGATATTTCATACAATGCACCTCGTATAGCACAGTCAAGCACTATTATATTAAATCCTGTTACGGGTGATTTGATTATGGGTTCCGGTAACGGCAACTTTGTGTTCCCCGCACCGGACGACTGGCAGCATAAAGACCCGGAAAAGCGTCAATATAAGCGCGCACTGTGGCTTAATATGCCTCTGCCGATTCCGAACGGAGCGGATGCTTCCGCAAAGCCGGCTGACGATTCGATCAAGGTAATAATAGACGGTACATCATATGACTTTGACCCTGCACCTATTCTTGTGAATGACCGCACGATGGTGCCTATGCGTGCGATATTTGAACTTTTGGGCGCAACGGTTTCATGGGATGAAAAAAGCTCTACGGTAACTGCGGTTAAGGGTGATACGACAGTAATTCTTCAAATTGACAGCACTGATGCAACCGTAAACGGAAACGCTAAGAAGCTTGATGTCGCTGCAATGCTCTATAAGGACAGGACGATGGTGCCGCTTCGGTTTATCTCCGAGTCGCTTGGCGCTGATGTTCAGTGGATAGAGGCGAGTAATACGGTTTCAATAAAGACTAAATAGCTTACCTCCGCTCCCGCACGGAAAGCTCCGGTATCGCCATAATTTCACAAAACAAATATGCCATGCGATAAAATCAATAAATCGCATGGCATATCTTTTTTGACCTTTTATAAATCGGCGCCGCACTGTTCCATTGCTTCTTTAAGTTTCATAATATAATACCTGTAATCATCAAGCGATGTTGAAGGGGCGACCTGATGGTCGGTGCACGGTATGTAGCCCCCCTGGCGGATTACGGGCATAATTCTTTCAAATTCTTTGTCGATTGACTGTTTACCCTCCGCGATACACAGCTTGTTAAAAGCACCGATAAATTTTAGCCTCGGAAATTCCTCTCTTATGGCCACTATATCCATTCCCGCATTAACATCCATGGGAACAAAGCCTTCCACGCCCGCTTTGATAAAATTCGGAATGAGCTTTTTAAAATCTCCGTCGGTGTCAACAAGCATATGCCTTATTCCCTTGCTTTTCAGGACTGGTATAAGTCTTTTATAATAGCTACCCACAAACTCGTCAAATATGTCGGGCGAAATCATGGGGCCGGTCTTTCCGCTTAAATCCTCGTTAAAATATGCAACATCGACAGGCAGCACTTCCAAAACCTTGGTCAGCTTTTCAAGATATATGTTTAATATGTATTCGTTAATATCATGAATCAGCTCGGGGCAATCATAAAAAGCATAGAGGTGGGGTTCAATCCCCAAAAGCTCGCGAGGCGTCCAGAAAAAACCCTCGATATTCATTCTGACCGAGTAGTCGCCTCTTTCCTGCCCCTCCCGAAGTGGTCCGTATGCCCTTACAATATTTTCGTCCGTATAGTACTTTTCAAGCAGCTTTTCGGAATATTCCTTTAGTCTTTCCCAATCCTCCGCACAGATTACCACTTCACGGTAATCTTCTACAAGCCCGCTGTTTTTATGTTTTTTCTTTTGCCTGCCAACTTTGTCGATAAAAATAGTATATTCATCGGTTTCTTCAAGCACCTTTTCATCAAACACCCTGAACGGAAGCTTAAAGCGTATCCTTCGGACGGCATCAAAGCCCATATATGTTTCAAACTTCATAACCCCTTCGCCCCATGCGACATTAAGGTATCTCTCGGTATCCAGTACGGGAATGTTAGGGTCGCGGACAGTATCGGATGCCCCGTCGGCAATGCTGTCGGGAAGTCCCTCCTTCCTGAACCTTTCAATCGTAAGCGGCCACGGGAGAAAAGTTTCCTGAACAGAGCCTCTTATATCCGGCTTTTGAAAAGATAGCGTTGCATTTTCCCTTTCTCTGTTTGTCATAAAGGATTTCACCTCTTTGTTCCTATTTATAATACGGTATTCTTTATCAATATTATCACAATTATAAACCCCGGTCAACCAAAAAAGTACATTTGGTTTGTTTTGAACTAATATCATAAACTTTATCCTAAAAAACAGTTGCTATTTTCGGGTAATAGGTGTATAATTATATATAATACTTCTACTATGATATATGAAAGTGAGGCTGTCGCATGAATAATAGCCCCGCTCCCGCTCTCTCATGCGGGCTTGAAATAATTGAGCTTATATACAAAAGCGGAAATCTTAGCTTTTCGCAGATTGCCGGACTTACCGGCTTTAATGTAAGCAGTCTTAACAGGTATATTAAGGTGCTTACCGAAGCGGGCTATCTTTATAAAACCGATGAGGGAAAATACTCTTTAGGCTATAAGCTTTTGTTGCTCGGACGGTCGGATTCCGTCTGGAGCCGCCTGTCGGAAAAAAGCACGCCCATACTTAAGGAAATCAGCAGAAAATACGGTGTGACCACATTGCTTATCGGCGTGTCTTCGGAAAAGATTGTTGTATTAAATAAAGCCACGCATCCCGATAATGTCGTTATGCAGAAGGTCGGAAGCGAAATCGAAGGCAACCGCGTTGCGCCGTGGGGAATCCTGCTTTTGACGCAAATAATAAAAAAAGAGGGACAGGATTCCGGCGAAAAATATTTAAAAGACCATCGGCAAGAATTTAAAATATTGCCGAAAGAAGTTTTGGAGCAATTTATCGGTCAGGCCGAAAAAAACGGATACTGCGATGACAGGGGCAGAATATTAAAGGGTGTCCGTCGGCTTGCGGTGCCGATTTGCGACCACAACGGGAATATTTTTGCCTCAATAGGCGTAGGTACATTTGAATCCTTGCATGACGAAAAGGGAATAGATGAGATTATTCGGGTTATGAAAATCAAAGCGGATGAGCTTAAGACATTTTAATGGAAGGTGTTTATAAATAATGAATATGACTCCCAAGGAGAGATGGATGGCGGCAGTTTCGATGAAGCCTGTTGACAGGCTGCCGTTTTGGCCGAAGATATTTGATATTTATGTCAAATCGCAGTCCGCGCCGTTTTGCGATATGTCACTTAATGATGTTCACAATTATATCGGTAGTGACAAGCACGCAAAAGTAGGCGCCTGCTACAAAATTGTACGGAAAAATGTTTCTGTAGAGGTTATAAAGGATAACAACACAAACACAACAGTTTATAAAACACCTGTCGGTAGCACCACAGCGATAGACAAGTACACTGCCTCATCAGATTCGTGGCACCCTGTTAAACACCCCATTGAAACATTAGAGGATCTGAAAATAATGACGGTGTTTTTCACCAACAGTAAAACAGAGATCGATTATGATAAATTAGAGCTTGCCAGACAGCGGTATAAGGAGATAGGCGACGATGCGATAACTTCAACCAATATCGGCACATCGGCGCTTATGGAGTTTGTGGAACGGCTTGCGGGGGTTGAAAACGCCAACTATCTTCTGGCAGATTATCCGGACGAGGTTTCGGAGCTTTTCGAAGAAATACACAAGGATATTTTGCGCCGTGCTGAAATATCCGCGGAAAACAGCCCCGCAGACATTATAAATATAATGGAAAACACCTCGACAACCCTTATATCGCCGACCCAGTACCGTACTTACTGTTTTGATCATATAAACCAATATGGCTCCATTGTTAAGCAGGCGGGAAAGCCGTTTATGATACATATGTGCGGACATTTAAAGGATCTTTTGCCCGACCTTTCAAAGCTTAATGCCTCTGCATTTGAAGCGTTTACCTCGCCGACTTTAGGGAACACAACCCTTTTGGACGGAAGAACGGGCTGTCCCGACAAATGCCTTATCGGCGGAACAAATGCAATCCTTTGGACGCAGGATTCGGATACTATCATCAAAAAAATTGAAGAGAATCTTGACGCCCTTCCTCACCACAGGGGAATTGTTGTCACATCGGCAGGCGTTATGCCGCCCTTTGCAAAGCCCGAAACGATAAAGACGGTTTGCGATTGGGTTAAATCATATAAGATAAGAATGTAAAGCCATAACAGATGCAAAAATAATCCTAACATTTATTGAACAAGTATTTATTTTAGATTGTATTTAGCCTAATACAGGTATATAATTATTGAAAAGCATAAGAAGGAGAGCGGGTAAAATGATCAGTATCGATTCAATCGGAGCTCAGCTTTATACGGTCAGAGATTTTTGTAAAACCGAGGATGATTTGAAACTGACACTTGAGAAGGTTGCGAAAACAGGCTACAAAAGCGTTCAGGTTTCGGGTGTGGCCGTTGATGACGCAAAGTTTATCAAAAAAACCGCCGATGACAACGGATTAAAAATCGTTGCAACGCATTTTAGCTATGAAGAAATGGCTGACGGTATAGAAGAAATAATTGAAAAGCATAGGATATACGACTGCAAATATGTCGGAATCTCAAGTATGCCCAAAGAACTTCGCACCACCAAGGAGGGGTTTTTAAGCTTTGCAAAGGATGCAAACCGCTTTGGCGAAACATTTAAAAAAGCGGGGTTTAGCTTAGTCTATCACAACCATGCTTTTGAATTTGCAAAATTCGATAACAAGCGCGGCATTGATATTTTAATTGACGAAACAGACAGAGAGCTTGTGCAGTTTGAGATTGATACCTATTGGGTTCAGGTCGGAGGCTCAAGCCCCGCCGACTATATTGAAAGGCTTCGCGGCCGCATTGATGTAATCCACTTTAAGGATATGTATCCGAGGGATAATGCACCTGTTATGACCGAAATAGGAAATGGAAACATTGATTTCGTTAAAATTCTCGGGATATGCGACAAATCGAATGTAAAACATATTTTGGTTGAGCAGGACCGTTGTGAGCGTGACCCGTTTGAGAGCCTTAAAATCAGTTATGACTATTTAAAATCGGTTTCGGGAGGTAATTAACACTATGAAAAAAATAAGAGTCGGTGTTATAGGCGCGGGAATTATGGGTGCAAAACATATTGCCAATATTGCGGCGAATAAAATCGACGGGATGGAGCTTGCCGCCGTCTGTGATATAAACCGTGACAAACTTGAAAAAGTACAGAAGCAATATGGCAGTAAAATTACGGTTTTTGAAAATTATATCGAAATGTATAAATCCGGGCTTATTGATATGGTACTCATTGCAGCGCCACACTATGACCACCCGAAAATGGCGATTGACGGTTTTGCGCACCGGCTTCATGTTCTGACGGAAAAGCCCGCCGGCGTGTATGTTAAGGAAGTCCGAAAAATGAATGAGGCGGCGGAAAAGTCGGATAAGCTTTTTGGGATAATGTATAACCAAAGAACAAATCCCATATACCAAAAGGTTTATGACCTTGTTCGCTCGGGTGAGCTCGGAGAGATTAAAAGGACGAATTGGATTGTTACCGATTGGTATCGCCCGCAGGCATACCACGATTCGGGAACATGGAGGTCAACATGGGACGGCGAGGGCGGCGGAGTTCTTATTAATCAGGTTCCGCACCAGCTTGACCTTTGGCAGTGGATTTGCGGTATGCCCGTTAAGGTTACCGCCTTTTGCGGGTTCGGCAGGTACTATGATATTGATGTTGACGACGATGTAACCGCCTTTGTTACATATAAAAGCGGGGCAACAGGCGTTCTTATCACATCGACAGGCGAGGCGCCCGGTACAAACCGCTTTGAGATTGCGGGAAGCCGCGGCAGAATTGTTGTCGAAAATAACGAGATTGTTTTTTCCCGCCTGCGCCAGGACGAAAGAGAGTTTAACAAAACCAACAAAATTGCGTTTAACAGGCCCGAAGCCTGGGAGTGTAAGGTTCCGGCAAGCGGAGAAAATCTTCAGCATGTCGGAATTTTACGCAATTTCGCAAACGCCGTGCTAAAGGGCGAAAAACTTATTGCTCCCGGTGTGGAGGGAATTAAAGGGCTTACCATTTCAAACGCCATTCATTTATCCGCATGGACGGGGCGCGAGGTCCCCATTCCCTTTGATGAGGATATGCACTATGAGCTTTTAAAGCAGAGAATCGAGAGTTCACGCCAAAAAAGCAAAAATAAATAGCGCGGAAAGGATTTGTGGGAAATGGCAAGGTTCATACTCTCCGCTTTTGCGGATGAAATACATGAAAGTTTGGATATCCAGATAGATAATCTAAAAAAGCACGGCATAAAATATATTGAGTTTCGAAGCCTTGAAGGGAAAAATGTTTGCGACCACACAATCGAGGAGATAAAACGGATAAAAACAGAGCTTGACAAAAACGGAATAAAGGTTTCGGCAATAGGCTCGCCCATCGGAAAGATTAAGATAACAGACGACTTTGCCCCCGAATTAAAACGGTTTTCTCATATTATCGAGATTGCAAAAATTATGGAAGCTAAATATATACGAATGTTTAGTTTTTATATTGAGGAGGGGCAAAACCCCGACGATTTTAGGGACGAGGTAATAAAAAGGTGGCAAGAATACATTAGGCTTGCCGAGGGGAAAGGCGTTATACTGCTCCATGAAAATGAAAAGGGTATTTACGGCGACACCTCCGAAAGGTGCCTGGATTTATTAAAAACGCTTGACTGTGACTATGTAAAATCGGTTTTTGACCCTGCTAATTTCGTCCAGTGTGAAGCTACGGTTTATCCCGAGGCTTTTGAGATTTTAGCGGAGTATTCGGTGTATTTTCATATCAAGGACGCCTTAGCCGGTGACGGAAGGAATGTGCCCGCAGGTATGGGTGACGGTAAAATCGGGGAAATTTTGTCCGCACTGAAAAGCCGCGGGTATGAAGGCTTTTTGTCGTTGGAGCCCCACCTCGGAAACTTTAAGGGCTTTGCGGGTCTGGAGCTTGACAGTCAAAAGCTTGGTGAGCAGGAAGCCGGACCCGAAACATTTGATATTGCGGTTTCTGCGCTTAAAAAATTACTTGAAAAAATCGGATGTACCGTACAATAAAATTATATATTGCATCTGCTTTTGCAGACGGCTTATGCCGTCTGCTTTTTATTTGCGCTAAATATGCCTTTGAAATTTTTGTGTTTTAAATGTAGAATAAGTTGTAATTATACAAAGGAGGGTGCTTTTTATGGTATTAATCGTCGGCAGAGAAATGCGAATACCCAAAATTGAAGAGACCGTCGGTTTTGTGGGCGACAACAACACCGAAATCAGAGAGTTTGAAATAACGGACAGCTCATTATTCGATTTTGATTTTAAGCTTGACCTGAAGGTGAAAGCCAGCATCGGAATTGTTGATCTGGAAAAAATCATTGAACCGGAAAGAGTAATTTTAAGGTGGAGAATAGGTAAGGAGCATCTTCCCGAAAAGGGAATGCTTTTTGCACAACTCAGAGCTTTTAAGGATACGGACGAGGTCTGGCACAGTGAAAAGGGTCAGTTTTGGATAGACGAGGGCATAAACGCCACGGAGTATTTTCCTTCGCCGCTTCCGAGCGAGTTTGAACAGATGGAACAGCGGGTCACGGCTTCAAAAAATCAAACGCTTGAAGCCGCACAGCAGGTTTTCGAAAATACGGCGGCAGTAGCCACCAACGCTCAAACCGTAGCCGAAAAAACCGGGATTGTTGTCCAGAAGGCTTTTGAAGTGGATTTGAATACCCAGGCTGTCGCACAAAACACCATATCGGCCCTTGAGTCCGCAAATACGGCGTCAAGCTCATTGTCGGACCTTCTTAATATGCTCGGCACCGATGTTGCAACACTGACGGGCGGGAAGCTCACGCCCTCGCAGATACCCGCGCTTTCGATAAATGATGTGTTTGAGGTGGGAGATACGGACGAAATGCTCACCCTCACGGCACAAAGAGGTGATGTGGCTTTAATCATCCCCGACGATACGGTAACGGACAGTTATATATTAGCCGCCGATGACGCCTGTGTTTTGGCGAATTGGAAAAAACTCGGTGTATCCTATGTAGCAAACGCGGGACACGCCGTAACAGCCGACAACGCAACGGACAGCACTATGATTAACGGTCACAGGGTTGTATATATGACGCAGGAACAGTATGACATAGCGGTTAAAGACCCTGATACCGTTTATATGGTGGGGGTGGAATGAGATTGTCTATTTATAAAAACGGTGAGGCGTTAAAGGCGTTTAAGGGGGATTGCAGGCCCGTAAATATTTACAAAGGTAATATAAAAGTTGTGGGGTGGGAGTATTCGGAATTAAGCGGCGAGAGTTTTTCGGTTGCAAACACATATAATGACAGTGCATACTTAAAGATAAACGGCAAATCCGTGCAAGACGGAACGCCGTCACCTGACAATCCCATACCGATAAGCTGTGGCGGTAATTTTGATTTGGTGAGCTGTGCGAGAAATTTATTTGACATAGAAAATGTCACCGGAAACTATACTACCTACAAGACCGGGTTTATCTTTAAAAAAGGGCACACATACACAATTAGTGCAATACCGTTAACCGATAGTGCGGCTGTTTGGTTTTTTGCATCGACTCAAGATGCCCTTTATACGGGAACTATACTGTTTAGGGCTACTCCTATAGGCTCTTTGCAGATAGCGAACTACTATGCGACAGAAGATACCTATTTAATGTTGTGTGTGTCCGGAAAGCCCAACGACTGGCAATGGGACCAGTTCAGAAATGAGATGTATTTTAGGGAGATTCAAATATTAGAGGGGATTTATACGGCAGAAACATTACCGGATTATAGCCCTTATATCGGAAACAGTATAAATTTCCAATACCCCCTCCGTTCATTGCCCGACGGCACAAAGGATCATATCGAGATTGATAATATTGCAAAAACGGCAAATTTGTATCAGACTGTCGGGGAAAAGATACTCGATGGAACGGAAAACTGGAGTTTTAGGGAAGAATTATTAGGCGAGTATACGGGATTTTATTTTGCTGAATAGTTTTGAAGACAACGCAAACGGGTTGTGGCTGTCATCAAACGGCACAACACTTCAGGTTAAATTATATCCGAGAGGAATTTTAGATATTTCAGAAGCGGACAGCACCGTCACAAAAGTAAGCAAATGGAAGGCGTGGCTTGCTCTTAATCCCGTAACGGTTATATATCCGCTTGCAACTTCTCTGGTAACAAACCTTGAATATGAGGAAATAACGACTTATTACCCGCAGACAAATATTTATACAAACGCAACCGTTCAGCCCATGCTGGATGGAAAATTCAGATTTATGGATTAATACTAAAAGGGGCTGTTGCAAAATAGTGCATTTTGCAACAGCTCCTTTACATCATATCAAGCTCATGTATTAAATCTAATCGTTGCTTAACAATGGGGCTTTCAGCGGGGGTCTTGCCTAAATTAAGGTAGGTATTTATGGATTTTTCTTTTTTTATGAAACTTATAATTAGCCTCAAAACCCTGTTAATCCACATAATCGGGTATAAAAACGGATATTTTTTCAGGCAGGGGTACTTTTCCGCCAAATCCTTGATATGCGGAAACAAAGCTTTGATAATATTCGGCGCCCACCACCTTTTGATGTACGAATTGTAATCTCCGCTCTTAAACTGCTTAAACCTCATTTTTGTGTATTCCAAATAAAACCCCTTGCGCTCGCTCTCATTTTTTCCGAATGCTCCGCCCCTCTCAATGTCAGACAGTATTTTAGACATAATACCCGCATCGCAGGTGTGATCGGGCAAAGATTCCGAGTTAAAATTCAGATAATTTACACCTATACCGAAAATATTATCTATGAATTTTTTAAATTTAAGGTGTTTCATTAGATTATTAAATCTGTCCCAGTCTATCTCATTGCGGTAGTGCTCACAGTACAAAAGAATATCCATAAGATGCTTAATTCCCACACCTTTTGAAAGAAAATGCTTGGTGCAATGAAGGGCAACAAAAATGAGGCCGTCGGTTATGCCGAGTGTTTGAATTTCACCGCCGTCATCTGTTTTTATTCGTATATATTCCTCTTTGTTAAGCGCTTTATTGTCAAACCAGACATCCTCGAACAATTCGTCATAAAGACTAAGGTGAAGCTCAACCAATCCCGCAACAGGATGGGTTGCCCTTATATGGTGTGAGGTTGCATTTTGCGGTTCTATGTCAAAACCACAGCTTTTAAGAGCCCTGAGCGCAGCCTTCTTATCGGCTTTATCAATCAGAATATCCGTATCGCCCGACGACCTTAATCCCGGATTATGATACAGCTGCGCTAGCACCTCGCCCTTTAAGATGCAGTATTTTATTTGACTTTGTTCAAACGCTTGAATTAAGCTGCGTATTTTCAGCGTTCTTTTCGCATTTGATGCAACCATATATAAAACCTGATTCTTAAAAGCAGTAAAATTATCAAGGTCAAGCTCAAGTTCGCCATCATTACAGAGCTTTTTCAATGACACAAATACGGTTTGCCAAACACCTTGATCTTTAGCATACTTATATATTTC
The DNA here is from genome assembly GCA_002070105.1 of Firmicutes bacterium ADurb.Bin193. GTDB lineage: Bacteria > Bacillota > Clostridia > Monoglobales > Firm-18 > MWCQ01. The sequence continues at coordinate 51,054 of MWCQ01000007.1, forward strand.
ATTTATATTTATCTCATGCCCGATTGAGGGCATAATTCCCTTAGCACCGCAGGAAAACAAGTAAATCATATCCTCAAAAGACTGTGTCATTATACCACCGCCCCTCATAACATTAAAAGATAATCACCGATTTTTTAAGGTTTAAGAATTTTTCGTAATATGCGCTTTACTTTTACTATTATACTGTCTGCACAGTATTTGCTAACTAATTTATCAAAAGACAGCTTTTCGGAATCTTCAAAAAACTTTCCCCTTTTCGGATTGTACGCAGAGGATTTTATCGCCGACGAGTTATACACAACCGCGCGATTTATATCTACTTCTGTCTTATTCATTTTATCCGATATTTTATTGAAAAAAGCTTCTCCCACCTTACTATTAACGAACACAAGCGATGTGCCTTTATTATCATCAAAATTCGGCAGTATGCTATTTACACCCCAAAAATCGCCAAGCGTTAAATCGCTTTGTCTGTTTAAGGTTTTGAATTCGCACTCATAGCACGAGGGACGAAGGCAAATGTTCTTCAAATAGGCTTTCATATACGGGTCATTACCCACTGTTTCACGATACTCCTTGCCGTTTTCAAAATAAAACGCCAGGGAATAGCCGCTCCATCCTGCATCCTTCCATCTGAAGTTTATATTTTTAGTTTTTGCACCGGCGATTTTTTCACGGTAGTCAACATATTTTCGCCATATCCTCGGAGATGGCACGCCGTGGCATATATTATCAATACACAGCAGATTGTCATATTCCCGACCGAGATAGGATTTTAAGCCGCCGATTTGACACGGAGTTCCTGAAAAAAGCACCTTTACGCCCTTATTCAAATATTCCTTTGCTTTTTTATATTCATCCCCGATTTTGCTTTGAACATATTTAGAGCCACGAAATTTTTCTAATTCTTCTTTTTTATCCGCTGAGCTATGAATTACATTAAAATCTCCGTCAAAGCCTGCCCCGAAAACAACGCCGCCGCTATCTATTACCTCCTCCGCAAGCAGAGTAAAAATTCCGCCCGACGAGCTTTCCATTCGGACAGCATCATCCTTATTTGTGCAAGCAAATGCCTTAGGCTCATTTTTAACGGTTTTCTTGTTTATAATCGGGCATACCTTAATACACAAGCCACATTTTATACACTCATTATAATCGACGACGGGATACCAAAACCCCTCGCTGTCGCTGTCCATAGAAATACAGCTTTTTGGGCAGATATTTGAGCAGGCGTGACAGCCCGTACAATCCTTTTTGTTATTGATTGTTATCATAGCTTCCTCCGCTAAAATCCAAATAGTGATGATGCCCCTTTTTCACCGAAAACCAGCTTAGCAAGTTTTATGCTTAACATACAAAGCGAAATTGTTAATACTAATTGAATCAGCTGATAAAGAGGCACAACAGCTTCAACAAACGGAATATATGGCATTATTGCATTATTGATAACTAAAAGCCAGAATATATGTATAAAGTATATTCCAAAGGAATTATTGCCTAAAGTTAAAAGCGTTTTTTGTGTTTTTGGTTGCATATATTTTTTTATCAGCAAAATCAGATTAATAACACAAACAGAATATAATACATTTGAGGCTTTAAGCTGACTTACCAAAAAACTATCGGGCATAGCATAGCTTTTTAACAAATAACTCTCAGTAACACTAATTGCAAAAGATATTATCACCAACAAAACGCCTAAAGATAAATCAGTTTTTCCTTTGCTCTTAAAGCCAAACAAATAATCCTTTCCGCTAACCCTTACATATATACCAAGATAGTAGTAAATAAGCCATGCGGGAAAAAAGTATGCGAATAAAGATGTATACGCAGAACCACTTAAATAATAGCTTGTGTAATAACTAGCCAAGTACACAAAAGCCAATAACATACATAGAATTTTGAAGTAATTTTTGTTAATTCTTTTTATCAGTATGGGTGTAAGTATTATAAGCTGTATAAGAGCCACTATAAAATACAGTCCCGTTGATGATTGCCCTGTAAACAGATTAATAAGTTCCTTAAAAGCATCAAACTTAAAGCCGTTGGCAGCGATATTTATTATAGTGTAAAAGGTCGACCATATAACAAACGGAATAACAAGCCTTGTAACCCGCTTAAGATAGTAGCCCATTTTTTGCGACTTTACTTTTTCAATATTGGTGAAATATCCCGCCATAAAAATGAATACAGCTACCGCAAAGTTTATTATCTGGCGCAGTATAAGCCAATAATGGTAATTCCAAATATGGTCGGAGTTTTGAAGATACAAAGCGCCTGCTCTGCAATGAATCAGAACAACGCAAATAATACATATACCTCTTATGCTTTGAAAGTAGCTGTCCTTTGTTTTTGCTGTAAGCTGTGCGACAGTTTTAACGCTCATATCTTCACCCACTTAAAATAGACTTACTTTCTTATAATTTTGCGGATACTGTCCTTTATTCCCTGCGGAATATTTTTTTTAATAATCCCAATGACCCAATAATTTAATGCATGTAAAACGGAAACAAAGGGAATATGTTTTTTGTTATCCTTAAAGCATTGGTATATCTCATCATAAAAATCTTTTTTTCTGTTTACGACAACCCAGCCGATATGACGATTTCTGTTTTTCTGATATTTTTCAAGGTCAAAAACACTTCTGTATCTGTCAAGCCTTCCCAATGCGTCAAGGGTTGTAAGGGTTCGAATACATTTACTGCATTCCCCGCAGTTTGTGCTGTCTGTAATACAGACATTCAAAAATTCATATGAAAGATTATAGTCTGTCAATATTTTAGTTTTTCGAAATCTCGTATATTGTATGATTGTCGAATAAAAGGTTATATTGTTATTTGAAATATATGGAACAATAGAGTCGTCATAATGACCTGTATCTAAATTCGGGCTTACATAGTTTGTACTGTATTTAACCCCTGCCGACGAGTAATAGTATACCGAAAAAAGCTTTTGAAACAGCAGTGCCGTTCCGCAATTTCTATATGTATGCGTTAGTGTATGGTCAATTTTCAAAAGCTCGCTTATATTTGAGTCGACCACCAAAAGCTTTAACCCTGTTCTTTCTGCAAAAGTTTTTGCAAGCTCCACGCGCTTTTGGAATATATCCTCACCACTTTTATCAAGCACACGCTCTCCGTCGGGAAGGTGGGCAGCACCCGAATTAAAAAATGTCAGGTGGGTAAGCTTATAGCTTTGCGGACAATCCTCCCCTGTATGAAGGTAAATTGTAGAAAGTGAGTCTATACCGCCTGACATTCCCGTCCCTACTGCATTTTCACTGACAACAGGCTCACATTCAGTAGTGCATTGGATTTGGATATTCTTAAATGAAGGATCCTCCTGATTTAACGCATCTATAAGATAGTATTTCATTTGATAGTATATTCGCTCTGAAACGGGAACCTCAAATTCCATATCATGCCCATGCTTCATTGCATAATAAAAAAGCAATACAAGATAAGCATCCGCTCTTTCAGTCGTCAGATATTTCGCATATTCGCTTGAAACCTTGAACCATAGCTTTTCACATCTGCCGTCAATAATAATATCATTTGTAAGCGTTGCGTAATCGTTGTCAAGTGAAATATTCGGAGTTCCGATTTTAATCATTATTTTCTCCTCCGCACAAAGCTGATTATGTGGTTAACCTGCTCCTTCTCATAGCTGTTTAGCACAAATAAATAAGTACCTATTATAAACAAAACCGAAAAAGCACAGCCCTTTATAAAAATCTCGGTTATACCCGAGCCTGTATAGCAAAAATAATCAAATACAAAATAAATAAGTGAGATAGTCATAAATGTGGGTATAAACTTAATAAGCTGTTTCCAAAGTGAAACTACATCAAGCCCTGCCTTCTTTTGATAATAAATACTCATCACAGTAAAGTTACCAAAAAACATAGCGATAAACGAGGCAATCGCAGGGCCTATTTCTCTGTATAAAATGGCGAGCGGAATTGCAATTGTTATATTAAGTACAGCTATACCAATCTGAACAACCGCTCTGAACTTATTAAGATTTCTCGCCTGCAAAACACCTATGCCGACATTTTGTGCAATTCCCGTCACAAGCCCGCCCATTATCAAAACCGATATGTAATATGCCATTTCATAGTCATGCCCCGCCCACAGCACAATAAAGCTTTTACCTATAAAGACAAAACCGAGAAAAATATATGTTGCCATAATAAACTGTATTCTGCTCACCTTTATAAACTCGCTGTTTATCAAATCGTATTCCTTATTTACCACATGCTTTGTAAGCTTGGGAAGCATCATACTGCTCGCTACCGAAGAAATAGAAACGAACATAATTGTAAGGGTTGAAGCAAGCGAATAAACCGCTACCTCCTTAGTCCCGCAGACTGCGCCGAGTATTACCTGATTTGTGCTCCAATATATCCGGTCAACAATAATTGACAAGAATATAAAGAATGAATATGATGCAATTTCTTTTATCAGTGCTTTGTCAAACCCCCTAAAATTCATACGCACCTTAAGGACCTTAAAGCAGTAAATACAATATATTAAGTTAAAGGCAAGGCTTATAATAGTTGTAACAACTATCATACCGATGGATTTGTAGCCTAACAATAGAACACCGATGACAAGTAGCGGGTTTAGCATAAGCCGTATAATCTGGATAAATTGTACAAACACAAACCTTTCGTATGCCCTTATTATTGAAGAAAAAAGGCTAAGAGGAAAGGATATTGCAATATTAAATATTGCAATAAACATTAAGATTTTTGCCGTGTGAAGCTCCGTAGCGGTAAGTGTATTTGAAAACAGTGTATTTATGTTAAGTACAAGCAAAAGCCCAAGCACAAAGGACACAATGCCGATAAGACTGTATATTACAAGAAACATTCCGTGCATGGATTGCTCTTTTTGCTTATCCCCGTCCGCGCGAAATTTCGCTGTGTACCTTATCATTGCATTGCCAAGCCCGAAATCAAGAACGGTTAAATATGCTATGGTGGAATTAACAAGCGAAAACAGTCCGAATTCGGACTGCCCCAACATCCGAAGCATAAACGGAGTATAAACCAGAGATATTACTGTATTTAAAAAAATCCCCATATAGGACAGTATTGCGCCCATCTTAATCTGATTGACCTGACCCCATTTTCCCTTCAAAGCTACACCCCATCATATTAAAGCTTCCTTCAAAAACTCCACAGACTCTTTTTTCAGTTCCTGTATTTTATTATCTACCGATTCCCACTTAATTTCCTCTGATATTAATAAATCAATCCTGCTCTCGTCATATTCGCAGATCTGGCGGTTTTCCATACCTACTAATGATAATAATGTAGTAATCCTGTCATTCATGTCTGAGTTTTCGACGGGAATAACAATAAACGGCGTATGAAAAATCAAAGAAAATACTACACCGTGAAATGAATTTGTCAAAACGAATTCGGCCCCTTTCACGGAGTATAGCCACTCGAATATGCCCATAGGTCTTTTTTTATAGCTTGGCTCATCCTTAAAATGCTTCCTTTGAATGTACTCCTCGGTTTTCAACACTACGCTTTGATTGCCATGCAGGATATACGAAAAAAATTTAGTTCGACTTTCTACGGTTATATTTTCAATTAGCTTATCATAATTTCCCCTATTCAAAAGCAGGGTTGGGTCAACTACCAGCTTTGCGTTAAAACCCATGTTTTCTATAATGCTTTTGCCTGTCTTTTCCCTTACGCTTATTTTGGCAAATCGACTTAACTGTGGTTTTATCAGGTCAACAACCCTGTCGGAAAGCACCTCTGTTCCAAAGCTTGCTGCATATGATATTCTTCTCTTATCTTCAGATGTGAAATTCAAAAAGTAGCTAAGTGTCGGCTTTCCCTCTGCGGATAAGGTAAAGGCTTCGTTCCATATCTGATCGCTTCCGCACACATACACATCATAATTATTACAGTGTTTTGCCAGTGACTTATTTGTAAAAAAAGTTTTTTCGGAGAGCGCAAGGCATTGCTTCCTGAATTTATTTATATTATACTCTTTAACAAACCATCTGAAATCAAGCTTGCGAATCACATTGTAAAGCTGCATAATTATTACTCTTAAGGGCAGATAATTTATGATCTTGACATCATAACCGCAACCGATAAGATACGCCTGCAAAGCATAGGCTTGCAGCACCGCGCCGTAATTTGTCGCCCAATGGAAGGTAATTATACCTATTTTCATGACTTCCTCCACACCATTTTGTTGACAATGGCGGTATAGCTCTGAATAATCTTTACAACCTTGGTGCTGACATTTTCATCGGTATAGTCGGGCACGCTAACCCCCATATCGCCGTTATTGTTCATAGAAACGGCAATGTCAACCGCTTGAAGAACCTGGTCGGTTGTGATACTTCCGATAATAAAGTTTCCTTTATCCAAAGCCTCGGGGCGTTCCGTGCTTGTTCTTACGGACACCGCGGGGAATTTGAAATATGACGATTCCTCGGGTACGGTTCCGCTGTCCGACACAACGCAAAATGCGTTTAGCTGAAGCATATTGTAATCGAAAAAGCCAAAAGGCTTTAAGCTTCTGACATTGGAATGAAACTTGAATTTTCTCTGCTCTATAAATTTTGCGCTTCGGGGATGGGTGCTGTAAATCACGGGCATATCATAGTCTTCTGCCATTGCGTTTACGGCATTCATAAGCGCAAAAAAGTTATCCTCAATATCAATGTTTTCTTCACGGTGCGCAGAAAGCAGTATATATTTCCCCTTTTCAAGCCCTAATTCCTCAACAACCTTGCTTTTGTTTATCTTGTCAAGATTTGCCGTAAGCACCTCCGCCATAGGCGAGCCGACAACAAAAGTCCTTTCCCTTACAATACCCTCAAAATTCAGATAGCGGCGGGCATGCTCACTATAACAAAGGTTGACATCGCTTGTATGGTCAACAATTCTGCGGTTTATCTCCTCCGGCAGGTTCTCGTCAAAGCATCTGTTTCCTGCCTCCATATGAAAAATCGGGATTTTCAGCCTTTTGGCGGAGATAACGCAAAGGCAGGAATTTGTATCCCCCAAAACAAGCAGGGCATCGGGTTTTACCTCTGACATAAGCTCGTAGGATTTTGCTATAACATTCCCCATCGTCTGACCGAGGTTGTCACCGACAACACCGAGAAAATAATCCGGCTTTCTAAGACCGAGATCTTTAAAAAACACTTCGTTTAATGTGTAGTCATAATTCTGACCGGTGTGTACCAAAATATGCTCGAAATATTTGTCACACTTTTTAATTATTTCGGATAGTTTAATAATCTCCGGACGAGTTCCCACAACTGTCATAACCCTTAATTTACCCATCTTGTCCATCTCCTTCGGTTTACCTAAAATAATGCGGGTACAAATTTTTATGCTCTAATATCCAGTCTTTCATCTCAATTACCATCTGCTCATAATCCGGAACCTTAAACGAAAAGTCCGTTCTTGTGTTGATAAGAGATTTATCCGGCTTAGCCTCATCATTCGGTAAGATAGTTATTCCACCCGCTTTCATATGCTTGTTAAACAAGCCAAGCAGTTCAAACTTGCTTATGGGTTTGTTGTTTACAAGATTATAGATTCCAGTCAGGTTTTCGTGTGAAGCTTTTTCCATTGCTTTTGCCAGAGTCAGCGTTGTAACGCCCGTCCAGATTGCTTTGGTGAATCCGCTAATCCTGTTATTTTGCTTCATAAACCAGTTAAATAATCCAATCCCGTCTTCTTTCATATCGGGCCCTACAATCGAATTGCGAAAGGTTAAATTTTTGTCGTCATTCACTTCCCCAAGCGCTTTAGTACGGTCATAAAACGTTTCGCCGTCCTTAAAGTCATTTTCACGATAGCTGCCTGTTTTTCCTGAAAAAACGCAATCCGTACTCATATGTATAAGCTTGGTTTTGGTGTTCTTCAAAGTATCCGCAACAAAATGCGGCAAAAAGCTGTTTAGATATACTGCTTTGGATTTCTCCCTGTCGCAGCCTTCATTTAGTATGCCTATGCAATTAATTACTATATCATAATCGCCTTTCCGCAAAAGACCGCTTAAAAACTGCTTGTCCTGTGCATCTCCGATTATGCTTTTACAGTAGGGAAAAGGCTCATTTGAAAAGGCGGTTACATTATGACCTTGTTCGCTTAAATATAATGAAATTGTATGACCCGCCATACCGGAGGCGCCCATTACCAGATACTTCATTTCTTTCCCTCCCATGCTTTTAACTCTTCTTTTATATAGCTTAGAGATAAAAGCTTTTCTTTAATTTCGTCAACACTTAATCTGTAAGTATTGTCGGAATTGTATTCTTCAACGGTAGACAGCTTTTGGTCCCCATATATAAAATATTTATCATAGTTCAAATCCCTGTTATCCGCAGGCACCCTGTAATGTTCTCCCATATCGATGGCTACCGCAAGTTCCTCCCTTGTAAGCAGGGTTTCATACAGCTTTTCTCCGTGACGGGTTCCGATTATCTTTATTTCATTATCAGCATTAAACAGCTCTTTAACCGCCAAAGCTAAATCTCCTATTGTTGAAACGGGTGACTTTTGCACCATTATATCGCCCGAATGAGCATTCTCAAATGCAAATAAAACAAGCTCTACCGCTTCTTCGAGGCTCATCAAAAACCTGGTCATATTAGGATCTGTCACGGTTAATGGTTGTCCGTTTTTTATCTGTTCAATAAACAACGGTATTACCGAGCCTCTTGATGCCATAACATTTCCGTAACGGGTAACGCAGACCGTCGTCTTGTCGGGCGATACCGTGCGTGATTTGGAAACGACTATCTTCTCCATCATAGCTTTTGATATACCCATTGCGTTAATGGGATATGCCGCTTTATCCGTGGAAAGGCATATACACTTTTTAACTCCGTATTCTATTGCGGCGGTAAGAACATTATCTGTTCCGATTATATTCGTTTTTACCGCCTCAAGCGGGAAAAACTCGCAGGAAGGAACCTGTTTTAATGCGGCGGCATGAAAAATATAGTCAACCCCGTACATTGCATCCTTCACACTGGAAATGTTACGGACATCGCCTATAAAGAATTTTATTTTGTCATTTTGGTACTTGCGCCGCATATCGTCCTGTTTTTTTTCATCTCTGGAAAAAATGCGGATTTCACCGATTTCGGTATTCAAAAAACGGTCAAGCACCGCATTTCCAAAGCTCCCCGTTCCGCCTGTTATTAAAAGTGTCTTATCCTTAAACATTGTTTATGCCTCCGTAATCCTTATATTAATTAACATTAACTTTCACTAAGCTCACGATATAGTTTTATATAATTCTCAGCCATTTTTTCGCTTGAATACTTTTCCCCGGCTTTTCGGACAAGTTCCTTTGTAACCCCGCTTTTTTTATCCAGCCACATCATTACAGCTTTTTCAAGCTCAACAATGTTTCCGTATTCAACAAACTCGCTGTATTCGGGAATTGAGATTGTTTCGGGGCCGCCCGCCTTAAAGCCGACAACAGGAGTGCCGCAGCACAGGCTTTCCGCACAGACCATAGAAAAGGTTTCACGCTTGCTTGTAAGCAATGTCAAATCAGCCATTGAATAAAACTGCGCCATTTCATCCTTATCCTGGGTATGTTTTATCGGAATAACATTTTTCGGAAGGTCTTTGTTATTTCCGTTAAAGCCCACAATAACAAATACTGTTTCTTTCATTCGCTCGGCAAGCTTTAAAACGAATTTTCCGCCTTTTATATCGGATAAAAAGTCTGGTGTAGTGTGCAGAATTATTTTAGTGTCGGGGATATTATACTTTTCCTTCAAATTCTCAAAATTCCTTGGTCTGAATACATCGGTGTTAATTCCGTTGTCGATTATTAGATGTTTATTATTTTGCATTATAGGGGATTGCTTTGCCCTTTCTGAAAGCCATGGAGAGACAGCTACAATTGTAACAGTATCAAACCCGTCAAATGCTTTTTTCATTTTGTCAAAGGCCTCTGCGGTCCTGTTAAATATCTTTGAACCGGTAGCAACCCTGAAATTCACACAGTTCTTACATCCCGTTTTCCACTCTTGGCAATCATAAGCATGACCGCACCCTCCGGTATGCATTAATTCCGCATGAAGGGTTAATACAGTATTGATTTTGTTTTTTTTCAAAAAGTCCAATGTCCTGTATGTATTCATAAAATTGCAGTTAAGACAATGAAGGTGTACCACATCCGGCTTCTCGGATTTTATTATAGAAATCAGCTTGTTGGTTGCAAAAAAAGAGTGAGAAAACTCAAGCCCTTGAATCCTCGTCTGAAGTCCATGTATCTTTGCTTCAAGCTCAGTAGAAATTTTATAGACATTCTCATCATTGGTTTTCGGTCCTCTTCCGTAGCATACAATCGATTGATGACCTTTCTTAATAATGTATCTATTTAAATCATACACGATTTTCCCGGTACTGCCGCGATTATAAAAATTATTGACCTGTAATATTTTCATATCTTATTCACTCCAAAAGAATCTGTATGGATAGAAAAACGGACTGTCCATACTGAAAAACAAATAATATGCAACTAATAGTATCATTACGGTCGAATATATGATTGTCTTTAAATTATTATTCTTCCCCGATACTATTGCGTTTGGAACCAAAGCAATATTGGCTATACTGAAATACATACTTACTCTGAAAAACTGAGAAACAATAGGGGTAAAAGCCTGAAACACCAACCCTAAAAACACCATATTAAACAGCGATATATCCTTGGGCTCTTCCTTTGTTACATTCTTATAATAAACTAAACAAAATGCCACGATAAATGCCTGTATAATAAATCCCGACAAGGTAATAGTGTCAGTATAGTTCTTATAATGCGAAATCCTCTCCCAATTAAGCACCTCAAACAAAAAATAATCGACATATGATTTATACATAAACGCAACAATCAATGCCGCCACAACACCGGTAACATGCTTCCAGTTAACTTTAAGATATGCCAAGGGATAGGCAATAAGGAAAACGATTGAGGTGTTGTGAAACTGATAAGCCAATAAAATCAGCAAAAGAAACCGAATAAGCTTTCTTTCCCTGACAAATTTATATGAAAACAGGAGTATTGACATTGCCGCCGTTTGGCGCAAGCCTGTCATGCTGAAATACAAATAACCCAATGACAACAGCATTATAATACTTAAAAAAGGCTCTTTTGAGTATCTATATATATATACGCATATCGATACTGTAAAAATAAACGCAAAAACCGAAAGAAAAACAGTGTAGTTTGAGGATACCATAGATATCAGTTTAACTAAAGCATAATAGCCTTTATCAAACTTTATCGCCAAAACATCACTGAAGCTGCGGTATTCGTACAGCAAAAAAGAGTCAACATAGGTAAATGTATCAGACCCTATTGAGAAGTGTCTCAGGGCGGAAAGTAAAAAAGTCGCCACTCCGCAATAAAAGATATATACTGCCCTGAATCTATATGAGAGCTTATCCTTACTGAATGATATGTAAAAAAGAATTGCTCCGACAACAATAGCAGACAGGTATACTATATAAGCGTTCACTGTTTGTCCTCCGTTTAAGAAAATTTGCTTTAAATAATATCATTTTCGTCTTATTTTAAGAATTATTTTTTTCAGAAAAGGAAACTTAAATATCATATACAAAATAGGATACTTAAATCTATCCTTCAACAATGCTTTACTTGCTGCTTTATTAAACCCAAGTTTATTATATGACTTTATAAATTCATTTCTTTTTATGTGCGCTTTTGACGGATGGTTAAGTTGGGAATTCCCTTTTGCCGCTTCGTCAATTGTTCTTTCAAACAATTCAAGCTTATCTTCACATGAATTTACAAAAGCCTGTCCCTTATCAGTATTCGGGATAATCAGAGAAACGCCTCTTTTAACATCATAATCAAAGGCTTCCTCTTTGCCTAATCCCCAAAAATCACCTATTGTAATATCGGAAATCCTTTCTTTGGAAGCGTATTTGCATTGGTAACAGCTATCCCTGCAAAACAGCGCTTTCTCAAAACCAAGATAATACAAATCATTATAAAAAGGCTTGTCGTATATTTTTTTGTTTTTTTCGTACACCTTAAAAGACATTCCAAAACCCAATGTGCTTCTGAATGTAAATCTAAGTCCGCCAAGGTTTTCTTTTTTCAGAACATGCTTCATATGCTCTCGAAGCAATTTCTGAGGCGGTGTTCCGTGACAGATTAAATCGCATGTAATCAAATTATCATACGGTTTTTGCAGATAGCTCAACAGACCTGCAATCTGACAGGGAGTTCCTATAAATAAAACGGGAATATCTTCTTTAAGCTTTTTTTTGGCATTTGTATATGAATATTCGATATGGCTTTGAACATACTTCGAACCCCTGAATCCTTCGCATGATTCAATTGTATCCGCCGCTTTATGTACTATATTACAATGTTCATCAATGGCAGCACCGAAAACAACCCCGCCGTCCTGAATCATTTTTTTTGAAAAGACCGTTGCCGCCCCTCCCGAAGTACTTGCCACCCTGTCTGTGTCATCCTTGCTCCAGGACGCATAAACATGCCTTGCGGCATGCTTTGGAATTTTGTTGTTGTTAGGACATACCTTAATGCACAAACCGCAATTAATACAAGCATCATCGTCAACTTTAGGATGAATACAACCAAATTCCATCTCGGTCATGGTAATGCATTTTTGAGGGCAAATATTAACGCAGGCAAAGCAACCCGTGCATTGTTCCTTTTCGCATATAATCACTATTTTCACTCCAAATTCAACGATTTGCGAATAAATCTTAGGCTTCTTTCTCGCTTATCTTCAAGACTGCTTTGAGCCTTACTAAAATCAATGTCATATACATTATCAATTTTTTCTTTTAAATTGCTTATATTCAAAGCTCTGTCTTCAAGCCCGACAACACTTAATAATGTAGATATCCTCTTGTCATTCATGCCTCGTATTGCATAAAACGGCTTTTGGAATATTATCGAAAATACCGTCCCGTGAAACGAAGATGTGCATACCAGTTTTGCGTTTTTAATTAAATTTATAAATTCTATGGGCCCTGTTGCAAGTTTCATATTAAAAGGCGTAAAAACATCATACTGATTTGAAAAATTAGTAACTATTACAGGCAATTTAAGCTTTTTTGATATTTGAGATACAATTTTAATCATCTCTCTATCGGCAAAAAGCGTATAAAAAAGTATATACTCGTTTTTAATTTCAGGCTGTCCTTCAATCAGTTCTTCCCAATCGCTTTTGCCGAGCAAAAGCGTCGGGTCTAAAACTATTTGTGCATCGCAGCCCGCTAATCTATCCGCAATTTCTTTTGACCTTGCTTCTCTTACCGAAACATAATCGTACTGTTTTATATATGTCCCGATTTTTTCACCGACCTCAGAATCCGTTATACTGCCTACAGGACCAAAGCTTGCGGCATAAGAAATTTTTATTCCCCTTCTAACAAAAGGTAAATAGTAAGCCCAGTCAAAATCAGCGGGTATCGGATTCCATATCTGATCACTGCCGCTTATATAATAATCATAATCCGGCGGATTGTCAGTCAATTCCTCCAAACAGGTGTACTCACGGTTGCCAAGACATAAATGTTTGGCGATAAACTCTTCAAAGAGATTATATTTTTTTTTAAGAGATCTATAGCGTAACAAATGAGAAGCATTTTTAAATATATATTTTATACCTCTTCGTTTTGTAAATACATTGTATAAATCCCTTTGCCTCTCTGTTCTGAAGTTCAATATTTCACATTCCAGACCCAGTTTTTTAATTGTTGTCTGTAATGCATAGGCTTGCAGCGCAGAACCGTAATTATGCGAAGCATGGAAGGTTATTATGCATGCTTTTTTCATACTGCCTCTCCCTTTTTCCTGCTTTTGTAAATAAAGGCCTTAATTATCCCCACCATTTAAGGCATTTTTCAAGAATTCAACCGACCGTTGACGCTCAGCCTGCATAATATCGTTTGCATTTTCAAAGCTAATATCAAACATTTTTTCAATACTGACGCTTTCGCCGTAATTTACAAGTCTGTCCGTGAGGTTAAGCGTTTTAAGTAATGTGGAAAGCCTTTCGCCCGGACCGTATTTCAAAGCATAAAACGGTTTGTTGAAAAGTATTGAGAATACCGTACCGTGGAATGATGTGGTGCAAATAAATTTTGCATTTTTAATCAATCCTATAAATTCCCGGGGCCCGCTGTCGTCAGCTCTGACAAAATCAGCGAACAGCTCAAACCGGTTTTTCAAGTGAGGCGCCACAACAGGCAGCTTTGTTGCTTTGGATAATCTTTTTACCTCATTTACGCTCCAGCTGTCTGCCAAAACACTGTAATAAAGAATATATTCACCGTTAAAAAACGATTTATCGGTTAAAACATCCTCCCATTCTTCCTTTGTTAACAGCATAGTCGGGTCGACAGTAATTTCCGTATCCATCCCCGTAATTCTGTTTACAAAGCTTGCTCCGCTTTCTTCTCTTAAGCTCAAAGCCGAATACTCCGAAAGCCTCTTCCTCGCATACTCTATATCTTCATCGGTAAATTTCGACAAATGCTCACCAAAGCTTGACGCGTATGAAATTTTTTTTGTGTTTTTTATAAACGGCAGATAATATGCTAAACGATCGTCCCTGCTCCCACCCAGACGAAGATTAAAGGTTTGGTCACTCCCCGTAATAACACAGTCATAATCAAAATTTTCTCTGTTTAACTCCTCTAATGAAGAGTAAGACCTTTCGGTTAATTTCATAAAACTTTTTATAAAGCTTTCAAACTTATTATGCTTTATCTTTCTTTTGTTGTATCGCATTAGTGTCCTTAAATTGTGAACAAAAGAACCAACGGATAAATCGCTCAACAAAAGCTCTTTGTTTCTTCTTCCGATGCTTGTTATGTAATCGATTATTTCGGTATAATATCCCATGTCATCAAGTTTAGCCTGAAAAGCATAGGCTTGCAGTACCGCACCATAGTTATGAGATGAATGCATCGTCATAATCCCGATCTTTTTCACGGAGTTTTCCCCCATCAGTTATATTTCATTTTAATATTGCCTATTAATCTATAATAGGCTAAAACTAACAACGGCCTGAATTTCCCGTATAATTTCATTGCACATGCTTTAACTTTCACAGGGAATATAAGTTTATTTTCTTTTTTCAATTCTTCTTTTATAATATTTGCGGTAAACTCAACATTTCGCAAAAGCGTTAAATAATAATACTCTAATAGCAAATATTTCCCGCCGGCATATTTATTAATCAGTTGTGCGGGGAACCATTTACCGACTATTTCCGCATCCTTTTCCCCTAACCTCTTCCCCGTTACGGTTGTTTGCGTCGGATGAACTCTGCTTAATACATGTTTTTCGTTAATATAATAAAAATTGCAGCCCATCAGCATAATGCGATACCACATTTCCATGTCCTGCATATATTTAAGCTCGGTGTTGAATTCCCCCGCATTATCTAATAAATGCTTGTTTATCAATAATGTACATCCGCTTATATAATAACCCGAGAACACTTCAAGGAGCATTTGCAAGCCGGTATAGCTCTTCTTCTTCAGATATTTTTGATGCCTCGGTATATATTTGCAGTCCTTATTGATAAACTGTGTATCGCCTATAACAATTGATGTAGTAACATCAGCCTGATTATTTTCGATTTCATAATTAAGTCTGTTTATTTGCGTTTTTATTTTATCTGGAGTATACATATCGTCATGCGAAAGCCATGAAAACCATTCGCCCTTCATATTTGCAATGCCCAAATTCAGCGCGGAAGATACGCCCCCGTTTTCTTTCCTGAAATAACGGATTTTATCTCCGTAACCGAGCGCAATCTTCTCGGTTGCGCCGTCATCGTCAGAGCCGTCGTTAACGACTATTATTTCAATGTTTTTATAGGTCTGATTCAGCGCGCTGTCTATTGCCTGGGATAGATAATTTGAACCGTTATATACGGGAATTACAATTGATACTAATGGATTATACATTACACTCTGCCCCTTAAATGATTCATTATTAGTAACAAAAAAAATACCGGAAATGACAATCTTAGTTTGCAGCATATAAAAAATACTTTCCAATGCAAAGGCATAAATTTAACATCTAATTGCTTAACCGCCGCCTTATATTGTGCCGATTGAAGAATGGCTTTAATTTCTTTGACTTTATGCATAACACTGCCACTGCCCGCCAAAACATTAAACCCAAGACCGATAATATCAAGGGCTATTCTATTTTGCATGGCTTTTTTATAATCATCGCCCAGACCGTTTTCGTCGATATGCCGCTTAATAATATCATACAAATTATCCCATTGGCTTTGCAACCTCGGACGATATACGGTGGTAATTGAATTTTCATTTGTCTTGCGGTAATGATATAAGCACTTGTTTATATAAATGGCCTTATTAACATATTTAAAATACTCCAAATTAAACATACCGTCTTCATATGTGCCGATTATGTCCAAATCAATGTTAAAGATTTTGTTTTCCTTTATAATGTCTGTCTTGTATAGCTTTGTCCAGGAAGAGCATATTTTTCCCGCATTTTGAGGCTCGGACAGTTCCTGCCCCACAATCCCGATAAGACTTCTATGTAAATTGGCACAATCGTTTTTTTCAAATACCTTATCAGAATCAAACACCTTTTTCTCAAGCTGAACATTTCCATAGTTTCGAAAATATGAAAACATCACAACATCGACATTATGCTTTTTCATTGCAGAAAGCAGGATTTCATATGCATCCGGCTCGACCCAATCATCCCCGTCAACAACAGCAAGATATTCCCCTTTTGCGATTTTAATTCCGTTGTTTTTTGCCGACGAAACTCCTTGGTTCTCTTGATTTATCACTTTTATTCTTTGATCAATTTGTTCGTATTCTTTTAATATTTCAAGGCTGTTATCCGTGCTTCCGTCGTTTATACATATAATTTCAATATCTTCGAATGTTTGATTTATAAGGCTATCCAAGCACTGTCTTAAATACTTTTCTACATTATAAACCGGAACAATTATACTTATGGTCGGCATATATTACTCCTTTTATAACACTTTAATATCCAAAAGCTCTAAGTACTCGCTCATTACATCTTTGACATCGTATTTTTGTGCGCTCTCTATGGTATTTTTTCTTAATTTATCATATAACTCTTGATTTTCGTACAGATTTCGTATATATTCCGCTGCCGTTTTTATATCATCTCTTTCAAAAACAAACCCATTTTCGCCATGCACGATTAAGTCTTCATGCCCTCTTGCCCTTGTGGCAACAACAGGCAAACCCGTAGCCATAGCCTCTATTACATTGATGGGAAGCCCTTCGGTAAGGCTTGAAGCAATAAGCATGTCCGACATTTTAAGTAAATCTGGCACATCTTCCCTAAAACCCAATAATTCTATGTAATTATCTAATTTTCTTTTCTTTATTTCCTCTTTATATGTTTCCTCCAAAATTCCGCTTCCAACCAATAACAGTTTAACATTGTTTATTTCTTTCGTCAATACCTCCATGACATCGATTAACATAATTTGGTTTTTCCTTTGCGTTAATTCGGCAGGATATATTAAAATAAGGTCATTTTCGCTATATCCCTTTTTCACTCTTAACGCGAGCTTTTCCGCCCTGTCGGCAGGTCGGAATTTATCAAGCACAATACCCACTCCGTTGACATTTACTATCCTGCCGTGGAACTTATATTTTAAACTGTTGTCGTAATCCTCTCTATTCATAGTGATTATAGTATCGGTAAAATACGATAGCGCTTTTTCAACAAATCTGTAAAAAGTATTCCAAAAGAGAGAGCCTCCGCTGTAAAAACTATACCCGTGAGCCGAATAGATTACCTTTGCATGCTTATTTTTAGTTCCGATTGCGGCTATTCTTGAAATAGCGCCCGGAATCGGAGTATTACAAAATATTATGGAATAATCCCCTCTTTTTATAATTTCCCTAAGGCTAAACAGTGCTTTTAAATTAGAAAGACTAAAAGGCTTTCTTGTAAAGCAAATATTAAATTTATTATTGACAAACTCAAATTCAGAATCTCCCCGGCTTGCCAAATCCACCTGCCAGCCGCGCATATGCAATTCTTTTATATATGGCAGATGGAAATTTTTATGAAAACCGTCAAGGTTTGATACAATTAGAATCTTATTCACTTTTTCCCCTCTTTTATTCGCTCAATAGACTCCTTAAAATCTACAACACAGTAGTCAAAGTTATGATAATTCGACATTGATTTATCATAGACATAGCTTCCGAATACTTTATTTAATATGTTAACCCTATGCAGTAAAAGCCTGATTATTTTATTGAACATTTTTGTCATAATCGGTTTCTTTTGATTTATTGCCGCTATAAGCCTTACAGCCTCGGATACATTGACATATTCCCTGTTCTGCGGATAAAATATACCATGCTCGTTATTATCTATAATCAACTTAATAAACTCACACAAATTATCTATATAAATCATGCTTCTTTGGTTCGTGTAATCAGGAAATATCGGAAAGGATGTTGCAAAGTCATAAAGCCTTTGAAAATTACCCTTGCAATTCGGACCGTATACCATCGGCGGCCTTATGCTTACAACCTTAAAGGTATCACTGTTTAATTTTTGGATTTCATTGTCTGCCTGAAGTTTGCTGTTACCGTAAAAATTCCTCGGATTCGGCTCGGTTTCGTTAGTTATTAAAGGTGTAAGATTGCTGAACACTATCATACTGCTCATAAAAACAAACTGACCCACACCTTCTGACTTTGATTTCTGCGCAATTTCAATACACAAATCCCTATTCACTTTATAATAAAGCCCTTCAATAGATGCCTTTGCATCAACATGCGCTATTCCCGCCACATTGAAAACAACATCATATTTTGAAAAATCACATTCCCGCCAGTCGTCGGTCAAGGTGGACACTGTGTCAACACTGTACTCATCAGGAAAACGCATAACCCATTTTTCAAAGGATGTGCCTATGTAGCTGTTTTCGCCCGTGATTAGGATTCTTTTCATTTTATAAGCTCCCTTGTGAATTTCAATTCATCGGCGCCGTATCGCTGATCTATCGTGATGGGAATGATGTATCTTGAAATATAATATTCAAAGGTTTCCGCCTTAACCTCATCAAGCAAATAGCTCCACCATCGGCCCTGAAAAATTTTGTTCTTATGAAGGATATCCATTATGCCGTCGTCCTCATATACCAAAGGATAAACCATGGGGATACAGTCCTTGTCGTAATATCCTGAAACATCAAGCTTGTTTACAGAGTCGAACAACTCCTTAGCAAGCATAAAATTCTCCCGCCTTTTTGCAATTACCCGCTGATAATCTATCCCGTCTAAAATTGCATGGGTCAGCCCGGACATTTTAAGAATATCAGAGCGGTCTATGCGTTTTTCGTTTTCCATTCTGTCGGCATAGCTTTTTTCGCAGCCCGCTTCGATGCGCTTTAGCAAAAAAAGGCTTGTATCGGACGAATAATCCTGTCCATACTCTCCGGTAAGCCTGTTTGCATTGTTTCCGATTACATAACAGCCGTCAGGCACCCCAAAAAATTTTCGCGGGGAATATACATTCATGCAATTATCAATAGGCTTTGCAAAAAAAGCCTGTGAATTGTCAATGATAACATTTTTGTACCCCGCCGCAAGCTCACCCATTCGGGCGCCGGACATAATTCCGTAATAATTCACTAATAGCACGGCCTCATCATCGCCGACCTCAAGGTCAATCGGATTAAAGCCGCTGTCTATATGGTAGTATTTTATCTTTATCCCTTTATTCAAAAGAAAATCCCTTACCGTATTGCACTGGTAATAGGGTATGTTGGCGGTATTGCAGTCCAGAATCCTTAAGGCGTGATATATGCCCGCCCTTGCGCTGTTAAGCCTTGCAACATTATCGCCCTTATAATACTCGTTTCCCTTTTTGAGTTCAAGCTCAATAAAACTTCCTATCTCCACTTAAACACCCCTTAAGCCCTCTTCGATATTGTCCCAGTCAAACCCGCAGTTGAATATATAATCAATAATCGACATATTGGGTAAAAACTCTTTCCACACCTGAGTATATGAAATGGGCTTGTAATCGGTATATTTTAATTTAATCCCACGGCTTTCAAAATGCTCGTCCACCTGATATGCTCTTGCGCCGTTGCCCGATAAATACTCGTCGGCACCCAATGCAAGACAGATATCGATTACGCGTTCTTCCTTCATGCTGTTAATATTCAAATCGGAGGATACGACAAATTGAGGTTTTATGGAAAACCTGTCACAAATATATTTATTTATCGTGATATTCATATCCGCAAGGTTTTTATAATCGGACATCAAAAGCTCCTTAAACGAAGAGAAAAAATCATTAAAATACTTTGCCCTTAAATAATTCATCTCGATGGTTTTAAGGTGCTTTTCCTTCCATTTAAGCTCGTCCTTTGTTTTGACCTGATTTATCTTATCCCCGAATTTATATAAAACGGGTATTTTAAGCCTGAGCTCACCCTGGGGCGTTTTTATTTTGTTTTGATTGTGCACATTGTCGTTTGAAAACTGCACATCATCCAAAAAAACAAAAGTGTCGGACTTTGCAATTTTGTAAAAATATCCGATATACGGTATGTAATCAGGTTGGTGTATGGAAACTATCATTTGTTGCTTCGCCTGCTTTCGGGTTAAACCCTTATCATTTGTATATTTCGGTCTTTTCTCCTTCATATCGGGCAGGCCGATAACTTTCATCGGGCCTTTTAGCAAAAAATATTACATAAATAGTTTTAAAAAAAATCTTAAGATCGAGAAGGAGCGAGAAATTATCTACATAATAAATATCATATCTGAATTTATCTTCCCAGGTCGGAGTGTCCCATTCATTCACTGCCTCCCACCCTGATATGCCGGGCAGGACATCCTGCCTTCGCATCTGGTATTCGTTAAACTTTTCAACATCCTCAGGCAAAACAGGGCGAGGACCGATTAAAGACATCTCACCTTTTAAGATATTAAATACCTGAGGAATTTCATCGATATTGGTTTTTCTTATAATTCTGCCCCACCATTTAAGCCTTTGCTCATCAGGCAGCAGATTCCCCTCATCATCGCGCTGTTCCGTCATTGTCCTCAACTTGTAAATCGCAAACGGCCTACCCTTATATCCCGAACGAACCTGCTTAAAAAAAGGAGAGGACTCCGGCGAGTAAATCTTAATTACTAATATTGCAAGCAGTAAAAACGGAGAGGAACATATCAAAAGCAATATGGAAAAAGATAAATCAAACGCTCTTTTTATAAACATTTGAAAACTCTTGCCGGGCATAAAGCACCTCCGCTAAACTGATTTATATACGCTTTCGAACGCCTCGGCATATGCAACGCCGCATTGGCTTCCTCTGATTACCGAAAGCGCTTTAATCGTTTCGGCGCTTCTCGAATGAGGAAACTCTCTCATTACGCCGTAATATTTTGATAAAGCCTCAATCTTTTTGTCTATCAATCGTTCTCCCACATGATAATATGTATTAGGCTTAAATGCCGGGCTTACTGTGTTGAATGACCAGTCGGTAGCCGACAAAACCTCCATAAACAGAAGCTCCCTAATCGGTTTTACATCGCTGCGCCTCATTGACAGCCTTGAAGCAACCTGACACGCCGTTGAAGTACAAAGATGGTCATTATTAAGGTCTGACGGATGGTGGGTAAAAAGTACATCTGCGCCTGTCTGGATAATCGCATTTTCGATAAATTGAACCATTGCTAAATGCGGGACAGTATTAAACTCAATATTCGGAAATTTTCCTTTTATTATTTTATGTACCCCAAGATACTTTGTTGCGCTTTGCATATCAAAATCCAGACCTTTATCCGACGGTTTGTTTGCCCTTGCCTCCGCTTCGCCTGACAAGATACATACATTAACCTCTTTGCCTTGCTCGGTCAGCTTTGCTATAGTGGCGCCCGCTCCGAGAATCTCATCATCGGGATGTGCTACCACAACCAGATATGACATTTTAATGCACCTCTTTTCTAACAGTTACAAAAATAAGCAAAAAACAACCGATCTATAATTAACATACAAATTTGATATTATATAAGATATTTTAACATATTTAGCGCCGTAGTACAATACAAATCATTGAAATAAATCCTTCCATTTTTCAGCTTTATGTGCGCCGCTAAAATAATGGCATTAATACAGCTATGACCACCCTGTTTAGGGTGGTCATAGCTGTAGCTTTAAAGCGGAGTATTCAGTCGTCGCCTCTTAAGAGATTTTCGGCATAATCCTGAAGGCTTTCAAACGAGTTGATGTTATAGGGTCTTTGGTCAATCTGGCTTCTTACATAATCCGGCAATGACCAGTAGTACTCCATAGCATCCTCATCGTCTCTTATCAGAGCCCCAAGATCATTGTATTTTTTATACATCCGTATCACCTCTGAAATAGTATAAACAAAAAATTCGATTAAATACCCTCATAATACGAAGTCAATATTTCAATATGCTTTTCCTCGTCTTGAATTATGCGCGCCAAAAGCTCTTTAATATGTCTGTCGTCGATTTGAGTGATAAGTTTTTTATAATGAGCTATTGCCGCTCTTTCGCCCCTTAAGTCGGCACGCAAAATTTCTCTTATATCATACGCATACACTGGGAAGCTTCCGTTCCAAAACTGATTTGCCTCATAGGATGCAAGTATCGGCTTTAGTCCGAGGTCCGCTATCAGCATGCTGAGCATCTCCAGGTGAATATTCTCAACCATGGCAATATATCTGTATCCGACGGATATTTCGGGGTAGCCGTCGGTGAAAAAACCGTGTACTGTGTATTGGGCTATTGCGGTCATTTCGGATACCTTCCCCGCAAACGCCCCCGATATTAGCTTGGCGTAATACCTGTTGGGCTTTTCCGGTCGGGCGGGGGGATAGGGAGCGCAAGCACGATAGTTGTTAATATCGTCACGGTTAAAATCGAAAACCATCGGGAATCACCTTTATCCTCTAATTTTTTAAAAGAGTACCTGTTGCCCCTTATTCTATTTTTGTCTTACTTATAAATATGAAAATTTCGGGGAGTATAGAACGGCGGGAATACAGGCAACAGTGAGAGGCATGGATTACTCAATTACCTGTAAATTCAAAAAAAGGCAATTTCGGCGCTTAAAACCGCACCGAAATTGCCTTTTTAATTACTGTCTGGGTGTTGTCTATTTTTTAGTCGGATTCACCTTATCCTCCGCCGTTTTCCAAAAGGTAAAAAGACCTGCCCTCTGCATATATACAAGAATTGTCAGTAAAATCGGCATTACCACAAGGCCCACGACGCCAAACAGCTTAAGCCCCGCATACATACCGATAAGCGTAATAACAGGATATGTTCCGAAGGAGCTGCTCATAATTTTCGGCTCTATAAGCTGTCTTACGACAAGGATAATTATATAAAGCGCGAAAAGTGATATTGCCATTTTATAATTTCCGCTTATAAGCTCGATTAAACTCCACGGAATAAGAACAATACCCGTCCCCGCCGCAGGAAGCGCATCCAAAAGTGCGATAGCAAGAGCAACAAGGAAGGCATACTGTATATTCAAAATCAAAAAACCCGTAAAAAGCTCGATAAAGGTTACACAGAGGATTATAGACATCCCCTTAATATATTTCCCGAAGGCGGTAAAGGCATAGCTTTTAACCTCCATAAGCTTTGCCAGAACGGTTTTGGGAAACTGGCGCGCAATGTTCTGTTTAATGTATTCATAATCCTTTGTAAAGAATATACATGAAAATAAAAATGCAACCGTAAATATAAGTATATACGGCAAAGAGGAGGCCAGCACCGTCGCAATATTGACAACCTTCTGCGTTGCCGGCATTGCAAGCGAAGATAATGAGCTTGCAAAGCTTTGCAGAGCGGTATTTATGTTTGCGGACATTTCGGGCGAAAGTCCTTCGCTGAAGGCATACCATTTTTGCATAACCCCACCTAATGTTTCGGGAAGCGATGCCAAAAGGGAGGGAAGTTGTTTTGAAAGCTGTGTTATCTCGGTTACAAGCCGATTTACAAGCGCGAAAATTATTCCGCACACAACCGCAAGCACGATTACAAGCGAAAGAAGTGATGCCAAAAGATTCGGAAACCGTATCTTTTTAAACATCACAACAAGAGGGCGGGTTATAGCCGCAACAAGCATTGCCAAAATAAACGGAAGGAAAATTTCAATTATATAGGGCAGTATTTTGGTAACAAAAAAATAGCCGATTACCGCGTAAGCAACAATGAGTAAAAACCTTAAATGCTTATTTTCAGGCATAATTACTCTCCCCTTATAAAATAATCCATAACTGTGTGTCCGCTTTTGTTAAGTTTGTACTTTGCGGCGTTTGCCTCCGTATAGGCGGCGTTGTTGTTGTTGTTCCCGCTTCGATACAGTGCATAGGGTACAGGGTCGGCAACATGGGTTCCCAAAGAAAGAGGCGTGGCATGGTCGGGCATTACCAATATCGAAAAATCAACGCCCTGCGCCGTCAGCGTATCAAAAACAGGCTTTATAACCTTTTCGTCAATAAGCTCGATTGCGCGGACCTTGTTTTCAATCTCAAAATGATGCCCGCACTCATCGGGCGCTTCAATATGGATATAAACAAAATCGTCTGTTTTAAGCGCATCAAGAGCGGCGCGCGCCTTTGCGCCAAAGTCCGTATGAATGTTCCCCGTCGTACCTGCAACGGCAACAGAGCGTATGCCTGCGCATATTCCCAGACCCTTGACCAGATCGACGGCGGAAATAACACAGCCGGTTACTCCGTATTTTTCGCTGAATGAAGGGAGAACGGGCTTTTTGCCCTGACCCCATATCCATATTGAATTAGCGGGGTTTTGCCCGTTTTCGATTCTTTTTTTGTTTACAGGGTGATCCTTTAGTATTTCCGCGCTTTTTTGCATAAGTCCGAGTATAACGGGATTATCGGGAAGGTAAGAAGCAATCTTCTTCCCCGAAATATCGTGGGGCGGCGTGCAACTCCACTCACCCTCACAGCCTTTCCAGACCAAAAGATGTCTGTATGATACCCCCGCATAAAAGCTTAAAAATTCGCTACCTAAAGCCTTTTGTATATCCGATATAATAATGCCCGACTCTTTTGTGGAAATCTCGCCCGCACTGTAATCGAGCATGGTTTTTTGTAAGTAGTCCGCATCGTCCGACAGTGTTACCGTATTGACGCGAAAAGCCGTGTCGTAAGGCGAAAGTTCAACCCCCATGCTTACCGCCTCAAGAGGCGAACGCCCGGTATAGTATTTATGCGGGTCGTATCCCATAACCGACAGATTCGCAACATCGCTGCCCGGAGGCAAATCATCGGGTACTGTTTTTGCAAGCCCTAACTCGCCCTTTTGGGAAATCATATCCATATACGGCTTTCGCGCAACCTCAAGAGGTGTCTTTCCGTTTAACGCCTCAACGGGATAATCCGACATTCCGTCACCGAGTACAACAATGTATTTCAATCGGGGTCACTCCTTTTCATATTACATTCTATCAAATATATAAAGATGTTACAATACATAATTGTAAAAATTTTTACATCATGGTATAATAAGTCCATAAAACAACACAGTACATATTCGAAATGAGGTGTGGGTTTTGAGTAAATCTAAATATATTCCTGCTGCGGCGGTTTTTATTTCGGCAATTATTCTTATTTATGTTTTGGTTATGCCTATCGGTGTGGCGGACGGCGGAGGGCAGTACAAATTTGTCGAAAGTATCGGTCTTGCCTATGTTTCGCCTCCGTCGGCGGAGTATATTCAGACACAGTATATTGCATCGGGCGCGAATGGACGGATTTCGGATACTCCTTCCGCCATTGCGACGCTTGCTGTTAATTTAGGCGGAGGCAGAACGCTCAACATATCCCTCCTCGGCTTTTTGTATGCCATCCTGCTCCTTTTCGGAATCCGGTTTGTTGTAAAAGGCGGGGCAAGGGGAGATATTTTTGACATTGTTATAGCAGCTCTTTGTGTGCTTATATTTGCCGATACGGGTTATACCGCATTTTTAAACACACTGTCGGGCGAAGCGGCAACCTTTACAACCCTTCTTATATCCGTCGGTCTTATTGCCCTTTGCTATAAAAAACACTCCGCACGGGCGGGTATTACCGTCATGTCCGCATTGGCGGCTATATCCTTTGCGCTTTGCGGAACACTTCAGGCATTGGTGGGCATTGTTTTGGGCCTTGTGATTTGGGGCATTTCTTACGCATGGGATACAAAGGGAGCAAAATACACCGCAATTATTACGGGCGGGATTGTCGTTGCCGTTTCGATTGCCTTTGCTGTTACCTATAAGCCTGTTGACTATAACAAAAATATATATAACTCGGTATTTTTCGGAATCGCAAAGTATGAAAGCGTTGAGGCTTTAGGGCTTAATCCGAGACTTAACGAGCTTAAAGAGGTTTTTTACAGCGAAAGCCTGATTTCAGAGTATAACCTTAAAAATGAATTCTTTGACAAAATAAACTACGGAAAGATAGTCGGGTTTTATATCACACACCCCGTTGCGTTTTTTAAGGGAATTGACAGCTCGGTTAAAAACGCATACGCGCTGCGCCCGTCGTACCTCGGCAATTTTGCGCAGGGGAGAGGAGAGCCGGGCGGACAATCGAAGTGGTTTTCGCTTTACTCATCCTTTAAGGCAAAGTTTATACCAAATACCCTTACATTTACAGTTATCTTCTTTGGGCTTTATTTCGGCTTTCTCATTTTTATCTTTGCGACCGACCAAAAAAAGCGGCCCATCGCGGGAATGCTTGCCGCACTCGGATTGGCGGCGGGTATATGCCTGAAGATCCCCTTTGTCCTTTCGGGAGGCTTTGAAATAGGGCGCGCGCTTTTCCTTTACAACATATTGTTTGACCTTATGGTAATATCCGCAATTGTCGGAGGCGCACGCTTTATGCGTGAGCGCAGGCAGATTTTGCAGAATAAATACGGGGCAACCCAATAAGCAGGTTGTATTACTCCTCACTTATATGGTATAATAAACGCAAGCGTTTATTATATTTTGAATTTATTGTGCCGCCGAAATTTTCGCCTTACGGTGAAACGGCGATGCGCAATTATAACGGTCTATGAAAAATGAATTTTTACCTGTCTCAAAAAGCGATATGGAAAACCGAGGTATAAAGGCCCTTGACTTTGTGCTTGTAACCGGCGATGCGTATGTGGATCACCCGTCCTTCGGTCATGCAATAATATCAAGGGTTTTGGAGGATGCCGGTTTTTCCGTCGGTATAATCGCCCAGCCCAAATGGCAAAACGCCGAGGACTTTAAGCTCCTCGGTCGACCGAGGCTTGGCTTTTTGGTTACATCCGGGAACATGGACAGCATGGTATGCCACTATACCGCCGCCAAAAAAAGGCGGAGTGAGGATTTGTACTCTCCGGGCGGTAGGGCAGGGCTTCGTCCCGATAGAGCAACGATAGTCTATTGCAACAGAATCAGAGAGGCATACGGCGATATCCCTGTTATAATCGGCGGTATTGAGCCCAGCCTGCGCCGCTTTGCACACTATGATTACTGGGACAACAAGGTAAGGCGCTCTATACTCTTTGACGCGCGCGCGGACATCCTTGTCTATGGCATGGGCGAAAGACAGATTATCGAGATTGCCCAAAGGCTAAATAGCGGTGACAGGGTAAAAAGCATTACGGATATAGACGGAACGGCCTACATTTCTGATACAGTTCCTGACAACTGCGTTGAAATCCCCGATTTTGAAAGTGTGAGGGCGGATAAAACTCAATTTGCCAAAGCGTGCGCTTTTCAATACAATGCGGCAGGCCGCGTCGCACAGCGGCATTTTGACAAATATCTTGTTGTAAACCCGCCCGCAGTCCCGCTTTCGACCGAGGAGCTTGACAAGGTCTATTCCCTTCCGTATATGCGGACATATCACCCTATGTATGAGGAAGCGGGCGGAGTTCCCGCAATCGAAGAGGTTAAATTCAGCATAACATCAAGCAGAGGCTGTTTCGGGTCCTGTAACTTTTGCAGTATAAATTTTCATCAGGGGCGTCTTGTGATTTCAAGAAGCCATGAGTCTATAATAGCCGAAGCAAAGATTATTATCGCCGACAAGGATTTCAAGGGGTATATTCACGATGTGGGCGGCCCCACCGCTAATTTCAGAAGCGGGCCGTGCGGTAAAAAGAGGGTCTGCGAAGGGAGACAGTGCCTTTTCCCCACGCCCTGTAAAAACCTGAAAATTGACCACAGCGACTACCTCTCCCTCCTTCGCAAGCTTCGGGCGCTTAAAGGCGTTAAAAAAGTTTTTGTTCGGTCGGGCCTGCGGTACGACTATCTGATTTATGACAAAGACGATACCTTCTTTAAGGAGCTTGTCGAGCACCACATAAGCGGTCAGCTTAAGGTTGCGCCGGAGCATATCTCAAACAATGTTTTAAAGCGCATGGGCAAGCCCTCTAAAGAGGTTTACAATAAATTCAGCGGAAAGTTTTATGACATAAATAAAAAGCTTGAGAAAAATCAGTTCCTTGTCCCTTACCTTATGTCGTCACACCCCGGAAGCACACTTTCGGATGCTGTTGCGCTTGCGGAGTATCTTCGCGACAACAGGATTAATCCCGAGCAGGTTCAGGATTTTTATCCCACACCCGGAACCATATCCACCTGTATGTATTACACGGGGATTGACCCGCGGACAATGGAAAGGGTTTATGTCCCCGATTCGTATGAGGAAAAGCAGCTTCAAAGGGCTCTTTTGCAGTTTAGAAGGCCGCAAAACCGCAAACTTGTATATAAGGCGCTGATAAAGGCGGGGCGTGAGGACCTTATCGGCAACTCGCCCAAATGTTTAATAGGAGGAAACGCAAATGGCAAAAATACTGGACGGAAAAGCATTAGCACAGCGAATAAAAAACGGGCTGAAGGAAGAGGTCGCCGCTCTGAAAAAAAGCGGTAAGACGCCGGGTCTTGCAGTTGTCCTGGTAGGGGACGACCCTGCAAGCCGTGTTTATGTGAATTCTAAAAAACGCGCATGCGAGGAAATCGGGATATACTCCGAGGAGTATGTCCTTTCCGCCGATACCTCACAAGATAAGCTTTTGGCGCTTGTGGATACGCTTAACCAAAAGGACGGTATACACGGAATTCTGGTTCAGCTCCCCCTTCCGGCGCATATTGACGAGGATGCGGTCATAAACGCAATATCGCCGTATAAGGATGTGGATGCCTTTCACCCCGTTAATGTGGGGAAAATTATGATAGGCAATTATAACTTTGCTCCCTGCACCCCTGCGGGGATTATGGAGCTTATTGCCGAAAGCGGAATAGACATAAAGGGAAAGGAATGTGTTGTCGTGGGCAGAAGCAATATCGTGGGTAAGCCGATGTCAATGCTTTTGCTTCACAGCCACGGAACGGTTACAATTTGTCACTCGCGCACGAAAAACCTTGCCGAGATTACCCGAAGGGCGGATATTCTTGTTGCGGCTGTCGGTCGGCCCGAAATGATTACGGGCGATATGGTCAAGGAGGGCGCCGTTGTAATTGATGTAGGCATGAACAGGCTTGAGGATAACAAGCTTGTGGGCGATGTGCATTTTGAATCGTGCGAGAAAAAGGCGGCCGCAATTACGCCTGTTCCCGGAGGAGTCGGGCCAATGACGATTGCTATGCTTATGAAAAACACCGTTAAAAGCGCAAGGCTTAAATAAAGGTTATTTATGGAGTGCGCCGATAAAACTTATTGTGCTTGATATCCCGAACAGAGTGAAGGGTCTTAAAGATTCTTCGCTACGCTCAGAGTGACAGGCTTGCTTATCGGCATAGCCATTTTTGTATTTTTCGTAGTGTTCGATATTCATTATAAAATAAAGCGTTCGGGTGTGAATTGATTTCCAAAAACGCATCCTCACGCTGCTTTCACCGTAGTGTGAAACTAAGTATTCTTTCGCAATTTACCATAATAACGCAAAAACGCTTTCCCCGCTTTTAATATGCGGGGAAAGCGTTTAGTTTTTTGCTGTCGTGCTTTCAAAAAACTTATATAGAGTTACTTAAAGGAAAGCACCACTATCAGAGTATACTTTAATACTCAATTTTTCAGCCTTGACTATTTAATCTTAATAATGATGTAAGCCAAATACAAAACCTTTGCCGCTTCGGCACGGGTCAGGGTTCCTTTAGGCTCAAACTTATTGTCGCCTCTGCCGTTTACTATTCCCATTTTCGCCAGAGATGCAATATAGCCAACTGCCCAATCACCCATGTCAGCGGAATCCGCAAAGGTCATCTGACCATCCGGAACGCCTACACCTGCGGCATTAAACGCCCTTACCATCATCGCCGCCATCTCTTCGCGGGTAATTGATGCGTCCGGCATAAAGATTCCGCCGGGATAGCCGTTTACAACGCCTGCCTTAGCCGCCTTCATTACGAAGTCATAGTACCACTGGCTTTGAGGAACATCCTTGAATGACATGGATGCGTCAACAGCCTCAACCCCGAATGTAGCCACAACAAGCTTACAGAACTCCGCACGGGTTATATTCCTGTCAGGCTCAAAGGTTGTCGGTGTTGTTCCGTTTATTATTCCGGCTTTAACAAGAGCATCAATCGCTTCCCTTGCCCACGGAACACCTGCGATGTCGGTAAACATCTCAGCACCAACAGCCGTGGGTGTGGGAGTCGGCGTGGGTGTCGGAGTAGCGCTTGGCGTCGGTGACGGGCTTACCGAAGGCGAAGGCGAAGGACTTGAAGGCTGACCACCTCCACTAGGACCGACGGGACCACCACCGGTGGTTGACTCGGAAACTGTAATATTAGCGTCAGAAGCCTTGGTGTTAATAATTACAGTATCATCGCCTTCATATTTGATTAACATATAATCGATAAATTTTATTGCCTTTTCATAGGCGTTGTAAGGTACATTGTTTTTAACCCGGAAGTTAATCTTTGCAATAACCAACGGCTGATAGAATTTAAAATTCCCAAGATCCTCAAGGTCTTCATTTGTTACTATATCAATATTATTCGTCTGTGTGCTGACTATTCTGATTATGCTTTCGCCACCCTCAGTATCCAAACTTTTACGAAGACCGAGCCCGCGTAAATCGTTTTTATCCGCAGGAGGATCAAGGGTGATGTCATCTTCGGTAACCTCCTCAAAAAGGTTCTGGTTATACTTTATGAATACACTCAGGTTACCCATTGTAAGAGGTCCGGCTAAATCAAATGACAACTCAACATTGGCAGAGATTACATCTCCGCGATTAACCCTTGACTTTGAAGGCTTAATCGAGAAAACGATATCGCCGCTGGCACCATAAACCGGGATAATGCAAATAATCATTGACATAATCAGCAATACACCAATTATTCTTTTCATTTTTGCTGCTATCATTTTCATATTTAATCCCCTTTGTGATTTACTTTGCATTTTTTGCCGAATACTTTTTACGAACAAAAGTGGGCAAATATAGATTTATCTGCCCACTTTTTTTAGTTCGTTAATTCGTATTACCCTTCATTTAATCCTGGGCAACTATATTCGATGCGGCTTCAAGCAATACAAAACTTATATCATAAGCGTTAATCTCACCATCTCTATTGACATCGGACTTAATAATATAAGCAAAGATTTCAGCATTGGTTAAATCCTCACCAAAGTTGAATGTATAACGATGTAAGCATACTTGTATAATCATTGCAGCATCGTTTGCAGAAATATCGCCGATCTCATCGAGATTTCCAAGCTCATCATCCGAAATTTCGTTAGCGGCATCGATGGCATCCTGAATATCCGTCTTTACTAAGTCTCTACCAAGAAGCTCTTTCACCGTCCTTATGGCAAGCCTGTAGGTATCAAGTTTTCCTTCATTGCCTTCGCCTATTTCAACGCCGATTGTATCAAGTTCTTCCAAGCCAAACTCGCCGTCGTTTATTGCTTCAAGAGCGGCTAAATAGTTGGGATTGGTGGGTTCTGTAATACCGATATCACGGCTTCCCATGTTTTCGATCGGCGTCGTGCCTTCAGGTGTTCCGAAACCATATTCCGCATCAAATATCTGCACTGTTGCGGTTACATTCTTAATACCTGATTTTACCCTGAAGGTAATAACAGCAATTACCTCACCGTCATCAAGAGTTGTATCGGCGTCTATTGTCAGGGCAACTCCGAATTCGCCTGCCGCCGGAGATACTTCGAAATATGAAATTGCAGGATTTGCACCTTTTACAACATCTTGTGCAGTTACCTGCTCAAAGATATCGCCATCGTAACTAACACCAAATTGAATAGCCTCAACATTTGCGGGAATTTCCTGTGCCTTAACCTCAAGGGTGAATGTCGCACCTTCAAATATTTCAGTTGTTGAAGGCTGTCCGAATACGAGTGCGGGACCTACGAAAACAGGTGACCACTTCGCATATAATGTCTTGTCAGCGTCAAGTTCCGTTGAGAAATTAAACAGAACTGTTCCTTCTTCATCTTCATACCAGCCTTCGAAGGTATAGCCATCCCTTGTCGGGTCATCAGGTCTTGCAACCACGCCGCCTTCTGTCTCAGCCGTTGTTGCCTCAGGAGCACCTTCGTAGTTAAGGTCAAAGGTTACCGTGTATTCAACCTGAACGGGAGTCCACTTAGCATATAATGTCTTGTCAGCATCAAGAACCGTATCAAAGTTATATTCGGTTGTGCCTTCGGCGTCCTCAAACCAACCTTCAAATGTATAACCGTCCCTTGTCGGGTCCTCAGGCCTTGCAACTACGCCGCCTTCTGTCTCAGCCGTTGTTGCCTCAGGAGCACCTTCGTAGTTAAGGTCAAAGGTTACCGTGTATTCTTCGGTCGGTTCCGGCTCTCCCAATACCGTAAAGGTAACAGGAGTAAATATCATTGCCGCACCAAGGCTTTGACCTGCATCTGCTGTTTCTGCGTTATTCAGGGTAATAGAGGTTTCTCCAACGGTTGCGCCCTCTTTTACCGTTAAGTTAAATGAACCTACTACCATATTATCTATGTTGTTAGCAGCAGTTATTCCGGTTCCCCTTATGGCACCTACAGTAATGGTTCCATTGGCTGCATTAACGCCAAACAGAAAACTACTCCATTTCTTTCCTCCGGAAAGACCTAAATAATAGTCAGCCCATGCTCTGTCAACTACCTGAGGAACTTCCCATCCCTCATCATCCATAATATCTTGATAAATACCCGAACTAATTTCAAATACATTAGGGTCAAAACTCAATGTATAGCCTATTGATGCTATATCTAATGTATTCCCTATCGAAACATCAACCTTAACTGTATCGCCCGCTTCTCCGGAATCAGCCGACAAAGTTAATGTTACATTTCGAGGAACACTGCCTTCAACGGGAGTATATATAGCTTCTACAGTCATGTCGTCGGTTATGTTTGTAAAATCAACTGTATCCCATGCACCTGTGTGTCCTGATTTTGCAGGTACCGGAGGTATGTCTGTCAAGGTTCCGCCCGACACAACCGTCCTTGTAGCTACCTCATTTCCGTCAGCCATAAAGGTAATTGTATATTCAACAGCGGGAGTCCACTTAGCATATAATATTTTGTCGGCATCAAGAACCGTATCAAAGTTATATTCAGTTGTGCCTTCGGCGTCCTCAAACCAACCTTCAAAGGTATAGCCTTCCCTTGTCGGGTCACCAGGCCTTGCAACTACGCCGCCTTCTGTCTCAGCCGTTGTTGCCTCAGGAGCACCTTCGTAGTTAAGGTCAAAGGTTACCGTGTATTCTTCGGTCGGTTCCGGCTCTCCCAATACCGTAAAGGTAACAGGAGTAAATATCATTGCCGCACCAAGGCTTTGACCTGCATCTGCTGTTTCTGCGTTATTCAGGGTAATAGAGGTTTCTCCAACGGTTGCGCCCTCTTTTACCGTTAAGTTAAATGAACCTACTACCATATTATCTATGTTGTTAGCAGCAGTTATTCCGGTTCCCCTTATGGCACCTACAGTAATGGTTCCATTGGCTGCATTAACGCCAAACAGAAAACTACTCCATTTCTTTCCTCCGGAAAGACCTAAATAATAGTCAGCCCATGCTCTGTCAACTACCTGAGGAACTTCCCATCCCTCATCATCCATAATATCTTGATAAATACCCGAACTAATTTCAAATACATTAGGGTCAAAACTCAATGTATAACCTATTGATGCTATACCTTCTGTATTTTCTATCGAAACATCAACCTTAACTGTATCGCCTTCTTCGCCAGAATTAGCAGATAACGCTATTGTTGCATTGCGCGCAACACTATCAGCGCTTATGCTAACTGCTCCCAATGACAAAATCATTGAAGCTATTATAACAAATGATAAAATACTTTTCGCTGTTTTTATCAAGAATAACTCCCTCCTTCACATAATTGTGTTGCAGTAAAACTACTTGTGCCTCCGATTAAAATTCTGTAATTGTTCCAACAAAATATTGCAGAATAAGACCGGCATCAGTAGCATTTATAACCCCGTCATTATTTATATCAGCAGCCGCAAGTCCGTTAGGACTACTAAATTCTGTAATAGTGCCAACAAAATACTGCAACACCAAGCCTGCATCGGTAGCGTTTACTGCTCCGTCGCCGTTTACATCGCCTAATGTTACTTCAGGTTCAGTGCCACTACCGATGACATACTCAGCGGGAGTCGAAACACCTATTCCGCCCATTTTTACATAAAGCTTTTCGCCAGCCGCAACAAAAGCAGCTTTATCAATTACGAAAGTTATTGTGTCGGACTTTTCTTCCTGACTTATGTATGCAACATTCTCAAGCACGCCACCTTCGCCAATTTGAACATCAAAGCCCTCAAAAGTCGCCAGAATGGTTACTTCGTCGCCAACCTCATCGGTTGTTGAATAGGTCACAGTAACAGTTTTAAGAGTATTGTCTGCATTGTCCGTTACCGTCCCATCCGTGATAGTTATCGGATCACCACCGGCAAAACCGATTACCGGTACAGCCAGTACCAGCATTGTGAGGCAAAGCGCCAATGCCAAAAACTTTGAGCTTTTTTTCTTCATCATTTTTTCTTTTCTCCTTTCGCTAAATAAAATAATTCATAAAAACCTATGCAATTTTATTCTGCTTTGATTCAGACCCTACAAAAAACGCCGATACGCAAAAAAGCATACCTTCCTTACATATAAAGGCAAATTCACCTCTCTTCGAATATTGCTTTTCTTCTTGAAAAGCATCCGGTAAAATCCCTGTCAGGGGGTTGGGAAGGATTGTATTATATGTACCCCCGACAAAAACAAAACCGTTATTTTCAAGGTGCGTTTCGGTAATGATGTACATTACACCATTGCTATTCTATTATATAACTATTGTAACTTTTTTTCAATAGTTATTTGCAAAAAAATCAAAATGTATTATTTACACAATTTATTGCCTCATTTTTTGTACATTTTTTCCCCTTTTGATATTGTATACAGGACCTCTGCATCAAAATCAAGCGGATTTTTATTGAATACAACTAAATCCGCATCATAGTTTTTATGTATTTTGCCAAGCCTTTCATCCACTCCAATTATTGCCGCCGCGTCGCAGGTTATCGCCGAAAGCGCGCCCTCGCGGGACATTCCTCCCTTTACGGCAAGCTGAGCGCACAAAAGAAGGTGATTTATTGGTATTTCGGGGTGGTCCGTGATTATCGCAAGCCGTACTCCCGCCCTTTCAAGTACCGCCGCATTGTCAAAAGCAAGATTGTACAGTTCGGGCTTTGTCCTTGCGCAGAGTGCGGGCCCTACCATTACATCGATTTTCTCTTTCGCAAGCTCGTCCGCTATCAGATGACCCTCTGTCGCATGTACAATTTTAAGCTCTATGCCGAATTCCTCAGCAATTCTTATGGCGGTAAAAATGTCGTCCGCTCTGTGAGCATGGGCGTGAAGCGGAATACGGTTATCCAAAAGCATCAGAAGAGCTTCCGAAACAAGGTCCAAGGGCGGTTTTTCCCGCTCGATGTCCGCAAGCCGCTGTCCATAGTCCATTGCCGAGTACAGCGCCTGTCTTAACATGGCGGCGGTTGCCATTCGGGTTTGGGGGGAACGACCTTTTCCGCCGTGTTCGGTTTTGGGGTTGTCGCCGAAGGCGCACTTTAAGGAACAGGGGGATTTAATAATCATATCGTCAATGCGCTTTCCGCTTGTACTGATTACCGCGGTCTGACCGCCCAGTACATTCGTACTACCGGGTGACACCACAACCGTTGTCACTCCCCCCGCCCTCGCCTCCGCAAAGTACCTGTCAAGCGGGTTTACAGAGTCGATTATCCGAAGGTGCGGCGTTATAGGGTTGTTCCTCTCGCTTTCGTCACTGCTTTGCAAGCTTTGGCTGTCACCGAATACGCCGAGATGGCAATGCGCGTCAATCAGTCCGGGGGTAACGCACCCGCCCTTTGCATCAATAACATCATCGTCAAAGGGTGAATCAGACATATCGCCCAAATCAAAAATTTTTCCGTCCTTAACCGAGATAAAGCCGTTTTTGTAGTGAAGTCCGCCGTCCATTGTAAAGATTTCAGCATTTATTATAAGCATATTAAGTTCCATAGCCTTTCTGCCCACAAAATATAAAGCGGCAAATCCCCTACGCCTTAATCGTGGGCAGATAAGGCGTATATGGAACTTATGCGCATCGCCGTTTCCGAGAGATTTTTGCGAGGAAAATTTCGGCGGCGCAATAAATTCCGCCGGAGGCATTAGTTTGAATTTATTCAAACTAATCCTCCCTAAAGAAAAATGAGCTGTCCGTAATTTCTATTTCAATGCCTTCTGTTTTACGAACCTCGCCGTCCTCCGACACCGTCAGGGCTTGTACACCCATGCTCCGTGCAAACGAAAGTCCGTCCTCTGCGCCCATAATGAATATTATCGTGGCAATGGCGTCGGCGTCCTGCGAATTTTCACAGACCACCGTTGCACTTAAAAGACCGCTGTCGGAGGGCATTCCCGTTTTAGGGTTAAATATGTGATGGTATGTCCTGCCGTCCTGCACAAAATTTCTCTCATAGTTTCCGGAGGTAACAATGGCGCAGTCGCGGGCTTTTATTATTCCCATATAGTCGCCTGTCCGATTGCTTTTGGGGTTTTGGATCCCTATGCGTTTTTCGCCGATTACAACAATATTCCCGCCTAAATCAACAATGCCGTCTTTTATACCGTATTGCCTTAACACCCTTGCCGCCTCGTCAGCCGCATAGCCCTTACCTATTCCGCCAAGGTCTATTGCCATATCCTTAGGAAGAATAAGCCGGTTTTCCTTTATCTCAACCTTTTTGTAGTCTATTAAAGGGAGAACCCTCTCGATTTCCTCACGGGAAGGCACCCTCGGCGAGGGCGTGGATATTCCCCAGAGGTCTGTAAGCGGTTTCACCGTTATATCGAAAAGCCCGTCCGATTTATCGCCGAAAAAAATCCCGCGGCGGATTACCGCAGACGCATCCTCACCAAGCACACCGGTTACGATTTCCGAGGTTTGGGAATATGAGGTTAACCTGCGCTCAATTTCATACACCCTTGAAACGGCGGACGCTGTCGCAGTTTTTGCTTTATTTCCTTTTGCCGTTACGGATATAACGGTGTCAAGGGCGAATCCCGTTTCGACCGCCCTTCGGGTTTCGCTTAAATACGCCGCCGCCATAACCGCCAAAGCCACGGCTGCGATTATAAAAAATCTCAATCTCTTTTGCATACTCTATCCTTTCTTATGTCAGCCCGACAAAAACCAATATTTCGAGTATATCCTTGTATATTTTTTCAAACTGTGAAAGCGGAAGGGGGTTTTCACCCGCACCCACCTCTATCGTATATCCGGGGCGACCGAATTCCTTTATAAACCAGTCCTTATACCCGCTGTATGAGGCAAGTCCGTCCGCCTCGTCCAGTTCGTATCCGCTCGATTTTGAAATAAGCCTTGCTATCTCCTCCGACCGCGGGGGAAGTATTTTGCCATACTTCCAGTATATAACCTCTCCCTGACTGTGAAACGCAACCACATACTCAAAATCCATTCGCCGTGTAAAATCGGCAATGGCTTTTGATTCGGGCTCGCTTTCGGGACGCCTTCCCGCATACCTCGTCCTGCCGGGCGCGGTTATGCCGTTTTCCCGCGCAAGCTTTTTATACTCATCCCAGCCGGCATCGTAATTATGGTTAAGGTCAACACCCCTTGCGTTAGCCTGCCATCCCTCTTTGGTTTTCGAAAGCTCCACCCCGTCGGGGTTTACCATCGGGGCTATGTATATTGATGCGTCACGGTAAAGCCGTCTTATGTCATAGCCTGCAAGCCGATACCCCTTTACATAGCTTTCGGCGAAGTCGAACGCAAACCTCATCATAAGCTTTGCGGTTATCCACTCTGTTCCGTGGTGCGCCGCATTGTAGAAAACCTGTCTTTCGCCCTCGCCAAGCCGTATCAAATATATATTCCGTCTTTTAAGGCTTTTGCCGATAATCTCACTCTTTACAAACGGGTACCTGTCCGTCAGCGCCCTTAAATCCCGCGACACAGCGGTATAGTCATATACCTTATCCTCCACGAAAACTCACCGCCCTTCAAAAATATGCAATCCCTACATTATATGAAGTGCGGCTTAGCGGCGTTACCATGTGAATTCTTCAGACACCCTCATTCTTAGTATAAACGAAACACCCTCCGAAATCAATATCGGAGGGTGTTTTTTTATTTATAGGAAATTAC
This sequence comes from Firmicutes bacterium ADurb.Bin193, assembly GCA_002070105.1. GTDB lineage: Bacteria > Bacillota > Clostridia > Monoglobales > Firm-18 > MWCQ01. The sequence goes on from MWCQ01000007.1 coordinate 89,829, forward strand.
GCAAGGAAGCGTTCGGGAAAGTGCTACGCACCCGAACACTTCGTTTTCAGTTATCAGTTCAATATTTTATATATAATTGCCGCCGCCTCGGCGCGGGTTATCAAATCATTCGGGCGTATCGTGTTGTCAGGGTAGCCGTTTACAATTCCTGCGGCAACCATTCCCGATACTGCGCTTCGCGCCCATTCGGGTATGCTTTGTGAGTCTGCAAAGTCAACCCGGTCGCCGCCATAGCCCATTATCCTCGCCAGAATAGTCATTGCCTCTGCACGGGTTATGCTTTTATCCGGCTCAAAATAATTACCGCTTCCGATCATCCAGCCCTTAAAGTATAAAGCCCGTACCGCCTCAATTCCCCATTCGGGTATTGATCCCGTATCCGCAAGCGGAATGGGGTAGTATCTTGTCAGCGCAAGGTCCGTATTCGTCATTCTTGCCACAACGACTGCAAACTCAACCCTCGTCATGCTTCTTTCGGGAATAAAATATCTTGCGTTGCCTATCATCTCGCCCGTGAATATATCGCGCTCCGTAAGAGAATTTATATAGTCCGCCGCCCAGTGATACGGTATGTCGGCATACTGCTTTGACTGTGCCAAAATCGCAAGCGTATACCTATACCGTCTTGTTGAGCTTTTTTTATCCTTTTTATCGCGGTACAGATTTAATGTGTATGTCCTTATGTCGCCGTTGGGCGCCTCAACTTTTATTTTAACCGTTATTGTATCTCCGTCGACAAGATATATTCTCTTGCTTAAATCGCCGCTTCTAACCTTGCTTCCGTTAACGGTTATAACCGCATCCGGATGCTCCGAGTACGGCCTGATAAATACATACGAGACAGAGTCGTCAAAATCCAGTGAATACTGAGTTTTGCTATTGCTAAGGTCTACCTCTTTGTCGTCAACCTTCAGGCGTGACAGATAGTTGTTGTCGGACAGCACCGTCTGATCCACCATATTGGACTGGACATCCTCATAGTTTGCATCGCCTGATATAACCGCTTTTATCTTATGTGTGCCCTCAGGAATTGCGTCGGTTTCAAATTCCGCAACACCGCTCTCGTTTAGCATAGCCTTTCCAATGCTGACATCACCGTAAAAAAGCTCTGCCTCAATATTTTTTGCCTTGTCGGCGGTTATAGTAAATTTTACTTTTTCGCCAATGGTAGTTTTCGGTTTATCCGTTGCAAGGGTAAGCGTCGTTACCGCCTTATTGACCGTTACGGTTACGGGTTCCGATGCAACAAGTCCGTCGGAATATATCGCATGAAAAGTATGTATCCCCGCCGGAGGGCTTACGGTTATTGAAGCCGAGTTTTCCGAAACGGCTTTGGTCTCTATAACGACCTCTCCCTCGTAAAAGGTTATTGTTGTGTCGGGAAGCGCCTCGGGAGCAACGGTTGCAGTAAGGGTTGTTTCCTCACCGTATTGTATCAGGGCCAAAGATGCGACAAAAGTGACAACAGGTACCACAGGCTCCGGAGGAACAATACCGCCGTCTCCGCCCGGCACTGGTGGAATAACTCCGCCGCCGCCTAAATCTTCATCAGCGAATACTGCTGGGCCCGAAAAAATCATCAGACAAGCAAGAAATATTGAAATTATTTTATTCTTCACAGAAAACACCCCCTATGGATAAACATGATAGAGTAGACTTTCCTATATTTATAATATACTTTATTATACGCAAAGTCAAACCTTATTGGGCTGTAAATCATAAATAGTCATCAAAATGTAATTATTTGTTCACATTTTATTAATATTATCATAAAAGTAAAGCGTTTCGGCGCATAGCGTTTTCGGAAACGCATCCTCTCGCCGCGCGAGCGTGAGCGAAGGCGGATTCATTCCGCCGTAGCGCAGAAATTACGCGTTTTTAGCGTAATTTCCATAAGTTAAAAGCGTTTCGGCGCATAGAGCTTTCCGAAACGCATCTTTTCCCCAAGCAGGCGTAATTTCTTAAAATAATAAAGATCGATTTGTTTTACAGCCCGTCGTCCGAAAGGTATTCCTCCGGTATCTCCGGTGAAGAAACGGAAGTCGGTGTTTCAGCAGGCAGGGTATCGGGCGCCTCCTCAAGCACCGTCTCTGCATCCGCCCCGGACTCGCCGTTTTGCTCTGTTTCGTCGGCGGGTATTTCTTCTTCGGTTTGGGGTATATCATTCGAAACCGGACTTACTCCTTTTATTACTATCCTCTCCATAGGACTGTAACTGCTTCTGTGAAGGAAAACCCTTTTTTCCTCGACTCCGTTTCTTAGATATACATTATATGTATCTACAACCGCACCGCTCTGACCCTTTTGCGATACAACGGTGGTACCCGGCGCAACTGCCGGAGACACTATTACTTTTTCAGTCGGCGGTTTTGTGGAAACGGTTACGCTTACAATCTTAATGGTCTTCTCCTTGTCGGGTTTTGTTCCTAAAATCCTTATTGTATGCCTGCCGTTCTTAACCGATGCCGTAATCTTTATCGGGTCGTTCGTATTATTTTTGAAGGAATAGTCAATCGAACCCCACGAAACCGTCGCATCCTGTCCGAGTGGAAGATATGATACGGTAAAAAGATGGTTGTGTCTTATCATGGTCTGTAAATCAGCGTACAGCTGAGCGGAATAAAGCGTTGAAACAACCTGACATATTCCTCCTCCGACGCCCTGTTCGATTCGTCCGCCCACATATACATTGGCATCCTTGTATCCCTTTGCGTATGTCCTCTCACCGACGATTTCATTAAACGAAAAGTTTTCGCCCGGTGCAATGATAACTCCGTTTATAAACCCTGCGGCAATCTCCATATTCCTCGTCCGGCTGAAATTGCTCGCATCGTAGTTTGTGGTGTATTCTCCGAGAACATCGGCGAAAATCCTTGCCTCAAGGTCGCTGACCGTTACCTTTGGCTCTACAAGAACCACCGGAAGCTCAAAAACCTTAAGCCCCGCCATAATATAGGTACGAATATGAGCAGGATCCACCTTAATACCCGCCTTATGTTCCCTTATAACCATTCTGTTGCCTTCAACCTCACATACGGCATCGACGGGAGGCCTTCCTATACGCTCCGCGATTAAATCCGCATCATCCGGGTCAAATTCGGTTTTAACGACAACAGGTATATCACTGAAAACCATCTCATTGGCGTTTGTGCGCAGTGCCTCATATGTCGCACCGACATCAACGATAACGCCTCCCTTGCTAAGGTTGACAAAAGCCGTCTTCATATCCTCGGAGATGCGGTATACCTCGCTTTGGGTTTCAATTTTATCGGCAAAAGCCGATATTTCGTTTTTGATATATTTTTCGTCATACAAAACCTCTAGGGGTATTACGGTTTCCAATCCGATAATGACGGGAAGCCGCGCCCAAAAATCCCCCGTTCTTCCTGCATCGAACGCCGCTTTTACGGCGGCGGAGAAGTCGGCGGTAACCTTTTTTGATATATCCGTTTCATGGCGGAGATCTTTGTATGTAAAGGCGATAATATTGTCGCCCATAGCCTCCTGCATACCTACCCTCACGCGCTCGTATGCCTCGCCGCTTGTCAGTTTGCCCACGGTAATTCCGCCGATTTTAACCCCCGGATATATTCTGTCGGAAAAATATGCAACCGAAAAATAAGCCAGCGCAGACGAGACGATGATTAAAAACACCAGCACTAAACCAATGATTTTGTATGGAATTTTTATAGAAACATTTCGTCTTAGAGGCGGCATTTGGAAATCCTCTTTTCCTAAGCAGAATATTTAAACAGATATGTTCATTCTATAATCATTCTAACATTTGGAAAATTCGTTGTCAAGGAAAACAGGTCGCATAAATACTATATAAACATTGCAAAACATTACATAATATTCCTTTTTAATACAGCTTATCACATATATCGTCTTTTGATTATGCCGCTTTGATTAGGGTTTGAAAAATTGATGGGAGATAAAAGATAAGAGATAATACAAAAGCGACATCTTATGATGTCGCTTTTGGTACCGGTGGTCGGACTCGAACCGACACGGGTCGCCCCGACGGATTTTGAATCCGTTGCGTCTGCCAATTTCACCACACCGGCATTGTGAAACTGCAAAAATTATTATAATATATTAGGACTTAAAAATCAATACCTTATACGAAAATGTTTTATTGTATTGAAAAATATACGGTTTAGTGTTATGATTAATAAGGCGGAATTTACTTGCGCCGCAGCGTGAAATTAAACAACAAAGCCAAACAGTTTACACGGTAAGGAGGCATGACAGGGTTTGGACGACCGTATCCTCGTTTCCGAAGCAAAAAAAGGCAATATCTCTTCCTTTGAAAAGCTGGTCGAACAGTATCAGACAAAAGCGTTTAATCTGGCGTACAGAATTCTCGGAAACTCTGAGGATGCGGCGGATGCCGTTCAGGACGCTCTTATAAAAGTATATAAAAATCTGGGCTCCTTCAGGGAAAGCAGTAAATTTTCAACATGGCTATACAGGATTACATACAACACCTGCCTCGACTACCTTCGTAAAAACAAGAGAATCGCCGCATCGGCGCTTGACCCCTCCTCCCCCGACAACGGTCCGACCCTTCAGGAAGCCGCCGAAAAAAATGAGAGAACCGAAAAAATACAACGCGCTGTCGCAAGCCTTTCGCCCGAATACAGGGTCGCAGTTGTGCTGCGCGATATTAACGGTCATTCGTATGAAGAGGCTGCTCTTATTCTCGGCTGTTCGATAGGAACCGTCAAATCAAGAATTAACAGGGGAAGACAAAAGCTTAAAGAGCTTCTTTCCGATTATCTGGAACAAAATCAGGATACCGACCGTCAAAATCAGTAGAAAGGAGGCCGTGGTATGAAGTTCTTATGTAACGAAACAAGGGAAAATCTCTCCGCTTTTTTGGACGGAGAGCTAAACGCAAACGAATATGAAATTGTTAAAAAGCATATCGGCGAATGTGAGCTTTGTGCCAATGAATATAAGGCGCTTTGTGCACTTTCTAACGAGCTTCATGCGCTTGATGCCAAACCGCTGCCTTCTGACTTTAATCATAAGCTTCACTTAAGGCTGATGAATGAGAAAAAGCCAAAATCGGGCCTCTTCCTCCCCCGAAACATCAGAGCATATTCCGCCATTGCCGCGGGGATTTTGCTGTTTATTTTGGTAAGGTCGGGAGTTTACGACAATTTAAACAAATCAACAACTGCATATATCGACGACGCGGTTTTACAATATGAAACCGAATCTATGGATAATTCTGAAAGCAAGGGCGCAGACGAAACCTCCGAGGGCGGTATTGCACAGCCTCAGCCCTCTGCCGATGTCGGACGCATTGCAAACCGTGACAATTCAAAAAATATAACTGCAAAACAGGATAACAACACAAGTCAAAAAATTATGGCAGGCAGTCAGACCGAAGGTTTTGAAGAGCCCCGACAGAGTTTGCCTGTACTGCCCACCCCTGCGCCGGTTTCTTCAGATGCACAGGCGGCTGTTTTTGCACCTTCGGAGAACAACGATAATTCCGTGACCCCAAGCCCTGAAACCGAAAATATAGGCGAAAATGTGCTGGAGGATGTTTCGGTCTTTACAGAAAAAAGCGCGGATTCTTCAGAACAGATAAGTCCGCCCGAGCCCACCAGTCCGGCGGATACGGCACCCGCCCTCCGTTTTGCACCCCCCGTACCTACCGCAACACCGGCGCCTCAGCCGACTGTTTCAGGGGGAGGCAGCACAGTCGCCTCACCCCCCGCTCCTTTTAAGGCAAGCTCGCACGATACCGAGGTTGCAGGCTTTGTCAGCGTTACGGTGAGGGTTAACAGCTTTGATGAGGTTGCTTCGGTTCTTAAGGAAAAATACAACGCAAAAGAGCAGGAAAATGGCGTTTATATCGAGCTTGATTCGGAGAAATTCAAAGAGGTAATGGACTTTCTTCTCGGCTACGGCGCGATTGTCACTCAGGATGAAACCGAGGAGGAGCTTACCGTTAATAAGTGCGTTGTAATACCAATGAATTAAAAAGGAGTATTGAAATGAAGGTAACATACAGTGTCGTCATCCCCGTATACAATGAAAAAGAGGTTGTGAGAGAGACACACAAAAGGCTTAAGGCTGTCATGGATAAGACGGGTGAGGCCTATGAGCTTATTTTCGTCAACGATGGAAGCAATGACGATACGGGAAGCATTGTGAAGGATATTATAAAAGCAGACAAAAATGTAAAGCTTATCGACTTTTCAAGAAACTTCGGACATCAAGTTGCCATTTCCGCTGGCATGGACGCCTCAAGCGGAGATGCTGTTGTAGTTATTGATGCGGATCTTCAGGACCCTCCCGAGGTTATTTTGGAAATGATAAAAAAGTGGAAGGAAGGCTTTGATGTCGTTTACGGCAAAAGGATTAAAAGAAAAGGAGAAACCCTATTCAAGAGGATTACCGCAAAATTATTTTACCGTATTCTGAAAAAACTGACGAGTGTTGACATTCCGGTTGACACAGGCGATTTCAGACTTATTGACAAAAAAGTTAAGGATGTATTTATGCGCCTTACGGAAAAAAGCAGGTATGTCAGAGGACTTATAAGCTGGGTCGGTTTTAAACAGACCGCGGTGGAGTATGTAAGGGATGAAAGGTTTGCGGGAGAAACAAAATATCCGCTAAAAAAGATGATAAAGTTCGCCGCCGACGGTGTTACCTCTTTTTCGTATAAGCCCTTAAAGCTTGCCACATACCTGGGCTTTTTGTTTTCCTTTGCAGGCTTTGCCTATCTTATAGCCGTTATAATAACACGGCTGTTTTCCGATAAGGTTGTGGAAGGTTGGGCATCCATTATAGCGGTTAACCTGTTCTTTAACGGCATTGTGCTTATAATTCTCGGTATAATCGGGGAGTATGTCGGAAGAATCTATGAGGAAACAAAAAGCAGACCCCTTTATATTGTCAGGGAAAAAATAGGCTTTGATGCCGAAGATGACACCGAAGCCGAATAATTAACCGTCGTAATCGTCAAGGAAGCTGTATCTTTCCTTGCCCTTGCGGTACCCTACGATTGTTTCAAGATTTACATTGTGAACGGAGTTAAAAATATTCATATCAATATACTTATTGGTCTGTCTGAACTTTTTGATAAGCATTTTCATCTCTTTTCGCTTTGAAACGGATTCATGCTCTTCATTTTTCAGGCCTTCGGTAAAGCGGCAGGCACACTCGATAAATTTTATGCCGTTGTACCTGCTCCATGAGATTATATCATCCTCCCTAACCATATAAAGAGGGCGTATAAGCTCCATCCCCTTAAAATTCGTACTGTGAAGCTTTGGCATCATCGTCTTTATTTCCCCGGCGTAAAGCATATTCATAAGCGTTGTTTCAATAACATCGTCGAAATGATGACCGAGGGCAATTTTGTTGCATCCCAGTTCCCTCGCCTTGCTGTAAAGGTAGCCCCTTCTCATCCTTGCGCACAGATAACAGGGCGACTGTCCCACATTTGCCACCGTTTCAAATATGTTTGTTTCGAAAACCTTGACGGGAATGTTAAGGTTTTTTGCGTTTTCTAAGATTAAATCCATGTTTTTTTCGCTGTATCCGGGATTCATCACAAGAAACTCAAGCCCGAAGTAAAACTTTCCGTGCCTTTGTATCTCCTGCATACACTTTGCCAAAAGCATTGAATCCTTGCCGCCCGAAATACAAACGGCTATAACATCGTCCTTTGAGATAAGATTGTATCTGTTTATTCCCGTAACAAAGCCGCTCCATATAGACCTTCTGAACTTTTTTATTATACTTCTTTCAATCTCTTTATATCTTTCCACGAAAAATCCCCTATTCAGCATAGTATATATGCTTATTTTAACACACTTTTCTGTCCTTATCAATTATGATTTCCCGTCATTGGTTTGTGTTACCTTTTCTAAAGATATAAAGGGATACGGCGTTTGCCGTATCCCTTTATATCTGATATCAAAAGTTTTTATTTTTTTGTGGTAATAACAACCGTTTCGGTTTCTTCAATCCATTGCACATCCGCGCCGAAAGATTCGCTTACGAATCTTAACGGAACCAATGTTCTGTCATTGATAATGGTTGCGGGCACATCCAATGTCTTTTCCACATTGTTGATTTTCGCAACATTGCTGCCTATTTTCAGTACCGCGACAAAACTGCCTTTTGTGGCGGTTACGGTTTGTGTTGCCTCCTCCCACTCTACCTTTGCGCCAAGTGTTTCAAAAATAGCCCTCATCGGTACCATTGTCCTGTCACTAATAAGCATGGGCGGCTGATCGAATTTTTGCAAAACGCCATCAATGATAACCTTTATACCCTCAACATCCTGTGTATTAACAGTCGGTGTAGGAGTCGGAACCGTCGAATTGCCCGCACCAGGATTAACGGTAACCTGAATAAATTTTACGGGATTCGAATTTATCTTTACCAGATAATCTGACGCATTCTTTATCTCTTTACTTCCGGTACCGTTGAAGTTTGTAAGCTCTTTTACCTTTACCATAAACCGGTCGGAAACAGGCGCAACGGATTCGAGAATGTTGATAGCGCGTACAGTCGCAATATAGTTGAGCGGATTAAGGGCGGCCTCTAAAACCGCTTCCGCTTCGGCTTTGTAAACATCTATGGTCACAAGCACCCTTGCAGCGGCAAGCTTTAAGGATATTGTGCCTGTTAAGCACTCTTTAAGCTTTGCGGTCGCATCACTGTCATTTTTAATATGGTCCTTAAGGATATAACACCCGGTTGCGGCCCAGTAACGAACACTGTCATGCTCACTTGCCGAAAGCCTTGCCTTAAGCTCGTTAAGATAAGCCGGATCGCCGCTTGCCGCCATATCCGCCGTTTCTTTAACCCTTGCATACGGGAAGGACGGTGAATTGACAACATCATACGCATTGTTGCTGCCGCTGAGTGTCAACTGCTCCTCCTCGGGAAGCGCCATGCCGACATCTTTATACTTGTTTTGATAATCGTCCATAATAGCGCGCATTTCTTTAAGTACATCGCTGTATTTCGGGTCATAGGCAAGATTCTTTATCTCATGCGGGTCGCTTTCCCTATCATAAAGCTCTTCGTATGTTTTTGTGCTGAAATACCACTTCTGGTCGTCATTGAGCGTTCCCTTTTTATACTCCTCCCACATTGAATGATATGCGGGCTGGTCGTCGGCATATACCAGATACTGCATGTGCGGCAAGAACGGCTGATAGTTTCGTATATATTCGTACTTCTTATTGTTCACCGCTCTGATAGTTTCAAACCGCGTATCGGCGCGGCCTACGAATTTAAAGATATGCTCGTTTGTCTGGGCTTTATCACCCATAAACGCTTTGCCCTGCATATATGAGGGAATCGGTGTATTCGTAAGACTCAGCATTGTCGGCGCAAGGTCAACAAAGCTGACAAGACGGTCGGTTTTTCCGCCGAGGCTTTGCTTTAAGTCATCAGGCAGCAGGTATTGATACTTTTTCGGAACTCTTACCACAAAAGGAACATTCGTACCTCTGTCATGGGGGTAACGCTTCATACCCGGCATTACGCCGCCGTGGTCGCCGTAGAAAAACACAATGGTATCATCCCAAAGACCCTGGCTTTTTAATTTGTTGATGTATCCTCCCGCAGTGCTATCCATTTTGTTCGCATTTTCGTATTCCTTCGCCCACGACTTTCTGAAAATCTCATTGTCGGGATGATACGGAAAGGACTTGTTAACCTGATTGTCCGAGATTTTAAACAGCTGGGACTCATGTGTTGTGCTTATATTATATACCTGGAAAAACGGCTTTGTTTTATCCGTTCGGTTGTAATAGTGTGCCGAACCGCCGCTGCTGTTCCACGCCTCACTGACATATTTGCCGGCATTCCTTAAATTATAGTCCGTTTTGTTGTTGTTAAAGGTATCATAGCCGTTATCCCTGAGATACTTCGGAAAGCCTTTCAAAAACGCAGGCATTGTGTGAGTGCTTCTGTGATGCTCACCGCCAATCGTGTTGGAAAACATTCCAGTAAAAATCGTGGTTCGAGCCGGCGAACAAATCGGCGCATTCGCAAAGGCATTGGTAAAAACCAGTCCTTCCTTTGTTCCGTCTGCCGACACCGCATTCGCCAACGCATCAATGTTGGGAGTTTTTGCATTAGGATCGCCGTAGCACCCTAAAAACGGGCTGAAATCCTCGCAGGTAATCCATAAAATATTCGGTTTGGGGCTTGCCTCGGCGGCAGCTTCAACGCCAATGCTGCCCGTTGGGGCGCTGTTTGCTATGCACGCACCCGCTAATGCAAGCATCATACCTTTTTTGGAAAGCGACCTCCCCCATGACTCAAGCTGTTCAAATTTAGTGCCTGTCTTGCCTGAACTTAACATTTTTATCCTCCTTGTTGTTAGAAAAATGAATGTAAAATCAGCCCCCGATTAAGGAGGGCATGCTGAAAAAGTAATTTATCAAATAATATCAAAGCTTTTAAGGTCTTTTACAGTGTCCGTCCGCATGATTTTTGACCTGCAACCGTCAAAACCCATACAGATTGCATAGCGGCGCTATGACCGCAGCCCTATGAAAAACTCCGTTTTTTCGGTTCAGCCTAAGTACCCTTGCTTTAGATATTCGCTGTATACATCCGAAAATTCTTGGACTTTTTGCGAATATTCCTCGTTTGTCAAAAGGTTTTCCATTTCAAGAGGCTGTTTCATAATATCATAAAACTGCAAGCTGTCCTTCCCGCCGAAATATTTAACCAATTTATATCTGCCGTCCGTTATCATATCGCCTATCTTGCTTTCAACCTTCAGATACTTGCGCCAAGGTGTATTCTCTATGCCCTCCGCAAGCAGTTTTACCGAACTGCCCTCAAGGGACTTCTGAGGCTCTATTCCCGCATAATCATATATTGTCGGCAATAAATCCAGTCCGTTCGATATTAAGTGCTTGTTATCAACGGCGCCTGCGTTTTTCATACCTTTATACGATATAATAAAAGGTACTTTTACCGACTCCTCGTAAAGAACGGTTTTGTGCTCCATTCTGTGCGACGAATCCATATCGCCGTGGTCGCTTGTAAAAATTACAACCGTATTATCCTCTTTGCCCGTATCCCTTAGCGTTTTTAATAATGTATCTATATGCAAATCGACCAGTTCGGTCAGCTTTATGTATAGCCATCTGTGAATTTTCCAGTCGGCGTCGGAATAATTTTCCCTTGCCCTCATTCTGAAGCCGTCCTGTTCGAGCATATCCGCAATCGCCTGCGCTTCACCCTTTTGAACCTCATAATTGTCTGGGAGCTTAATGCTATCTATAAGTGACTTCTTTTCGCTTTCGTCCATTTTATTAAACTCTTGCATATACCCTTTCAGTATCTCCATAGCTTTAGGCAATACACTGACTACTCTTTTCTCTTTTTCGGTATAGGCAAAATCCGAAATTGCTTTTAAGCAAATATCATGGGGATTTACAAAGGATGCGAACATTAAAAACGGCTTATCCCTGTCCTTTTTCAAAAACTCACAACATTCATGCAGCAAGGTTTCGCGCGAATCATTCGTAATAATGTCAAACCCAAGCTCCGCGGCGCTAAAGCCGGGGAAATGCTCCTTCCCGCCATATACGGCATCATAGCCGTTTTGTTTGAATATTTTTCCCACACCCTCCGCATATATGTGATCCTTAATTCCGGTTGTTGTGTCTTTATAGTGATTGTCCCGCACATTTATATAACTCGGATATTTTGATGTTACAAAGCTGAACCTTGAAGGCAAACAGACGGGGTTTGTGCAATATGTACGGTCAAAGCTCACACCGTTTTTTTCAAGATAATCTATTCCCGGCGTTTTCAGATTGTTGTCACATCTTCTGCTGACCATTTTATAGCTTTGCTGGTCAGTTAAGATAACTAAAATGTTGGGTTTTTTCATGCGTACAGCTCACTTTCGTTCTAAATATAATAATGCTCTTTTTATATTGTATCACAGGCAAAACAAATGTCAACTTTACCGATGCAACTGCTTAAAATTTCCTCTGCATTTTTTTAATAAACTCAGGCTTTTTCGGAAAAAATTCGCCCCCGGAACAATACCACGGGCGAAATTAGTGTAGTATTATGCTTCTAACTGACCAATATGATATGTTTTTTGCTTTTTAGAACAGCTTACCCGGTATCCACGGGTTTTTTAACGCTCTTATGCGCTTTGGAAGTATGGGATGGGTGGATAACAAATTTACAACCCATATCCAAAATCCCTTTGCATTGTTCGAGCTTTCCAGATAATCCTCCAAATTTGTATTTTTATATAAATGCTTCCCCATGGTCAATGCCATTAAAGCTTCTATTCCGTTATCCTGACTTACCGCCTGAGCCAACCTGTCGCAACTGTATTCACGAACACGGGACAAAACATGTCCTATAATCGGTAAAACCTGTGAAAGAATAACGGTATAGCGAATCCAGATAGATACATGCCTCAGTCTGATGTGTGACATTTCATGCGCCAGTACAAACCCTATTGACGATAAATCGTTATACTGCCTGTAAGCAATTTCAAGCAAATCAATGTTTATAATTATAAATTTCTTCCGTATAACATTGGAAGCGAAAGCATTTAATACTCCGTTTTCCTGAATGAGATATATTTCGGGCACTTTTTTCAGTCCCAAAATTTTAGCGTATTTTACCCCCAAATCGTAAATCTCGCTGAATTGATTGGGTGTTACTTTAACTGCTCTTGCTTTCAGGTGGGCATAATAGTACTCCAACGCCGCTACCGTAAACAGGATAAGAGTTATTACGGTTATGTAGATTTTAATTTTTTGTTGGTTTTTCGGTTCGTACCATATTTCTTCAAACAGCGACCTGACTTCGGACTGCTCAATTTCGTCCACGGTGATTTCCCGCTGTTCGGCGATTACGGTCAGTTGCTGATAAAAAGAATTGATTTCACCGATAAACCATGATGCTACAACAATTATTGCTATTATATTGATAATTACGGCAATGATATAAACCCGCCGTTCTTTTGGGTGCCGAATAAAGTTGATATCCTTTTGCGTTAAAGTCTCCTTTTGTGCGGTTAGTTGTTGTAAATCTATTATAATAATCACCTCACTAAAAATATAATATACCTATACATAATTTATACCTGCCGCTGCCGCAACGGTATTCTCCCTTGTAAACTCCATTTTCTTAAAGGGTCTGAATAATATAATCCGCAATTTTACCCAGCGGGAGTATTCTGTCGGCGGCGCCTATTTTTACCGCTTCCTTCGGCATTCCGTAGACAACGCAGGTTTTTTCATCCTGCACAATGGTATGTGCGCCTTTTGTTTTCATATTAAGAAGCCCTGCGGCGCCGTCGCGACCCATACCTGTCAACAAGACACCTACGGAATCTTTACCCATCGTCTCCGAAACGGAATCAAACAAAATATCAACGGACGGACAATGTCCGTTCACCTTTTCACCCTCAAAGCAGCGTACAATAGGGAAATCACCTTTTTTTGCGACCGCCATGTGCATACCGCCGGGAGCGATTAAAACCTTACCCGGAAGTATAAATTCACCGTCCTCCGCTTCCTTTACATCCATTTTGCAAACAGTATTAAGACGCTCGGCATACATTTTTGTAAATGTCGGAGGCATATGCAAAACCACAACAATCCCCGGCATCTCTTTCGGAAGAGCACACAATACCCCTAAAATAGCTTCTGTTCCGCCGGTAGATGCGCCTATTGCTATAATTTTTTCGGTTGCTTTATTAAAAGTATTATTGTGACCGGAAAAAACGGATGGTTTTGAGACGAGCTTTGACTTTTTCGCCATTTTTACTATTGAGGCTATTTTTATTTTTGTTATTAATTCATTGCCGAAGAATTCTACGCCGGTTTTTGCCCAATTGTTCGGCTTTGCAACAAAATCAACAGCCCCTGCGTTCAAAGCATCAAAGACACTGCTGCTGATTGAGCTTACCATTACAACGGGTATCGGATGCTTAGGCAGAAGCTGCTTCAAAAACTCTATTCCGCTCATTTTCGGCATTTCAACATCAAGTGTTATAACATCGGGTTTTAATTTTTCGATTTTATCAATGGCTTCAATCGGGTCGTTAGCCATACCGACAACTTCGATACTGCCTTCTTCTGTCAGCATGTTCGCAATAGTATGCCTGAACAGTATTGAATCATCAACTATAAATACCCCTATTTTGTCTTTATTCATTATTAATCAATTCCCTTTTGATAGACGGATGGAATTATATATCTGAATTTCGAATCATCTCTGTTTATTATCTCCGAATGTCCGATAAACAGGTAACCGCCCGGCTCCATAATATTATACAGTTTATTAATGAGTGTTTTGCGTGTTTCATAATCAAAATATATCATTACATTCCTGCAAAAAATTATGTGAAATTTCTTTTTGAAGGGGAAAATGCCGTCCATCAGGTTAAACGACCTGAATATGACTTCATTTTTTATATCCTCCGAAACTTCAAATTTACCGTCGGATATGCTTTGAAAATATCTCAGCTTCCATACGGGAGAAAGCCCTTTAAGCTCATCGGCGGTGTAAATCCCCTTTGCGGCATGTTCCAAAGCCCTGACGGAAATATCCGTCGCCAGTATTTTGGTGTCCCAAGCGGATTTTTTGTTGCCGAAATAATCGGCAATTATCATTGCAAGCGTGTATGGCTCCTCGCCGGTAGAACAACCTGCGCTCCATACACGCAAATCGTAATCCTTTATATTATTCTCAAAAAAGGGCAGTACTTTTGACATGAGAAAATCAAAGTGCTTGGATTCTCTCATAAAAAAAGTGTGGTTTGTGGTAAGTTTGTTTACAAGCTCCGTAATTTCGGTTTTGGTCGGATCGCTAAACGCCTCGAAAAAATATTCGGAAAAACTGTGATAGCCTTTTGCGCTCAGCATAAGTCCAAGCCTTCCCTCAACAAGGCTTTTTTTGTTGAAAAGATTTATACCGTAATTGCTTTTTATAAAGTCTGCAAGTAAAAGAAATTCGTCATTCGTTATTTTTAACACTATATCACCGCAATACTGATATGGCGCCTGTACGCCTTAATATTTACCAAACTCATTATCGCTAACGGCCTTTTTGCTTTTGGCCTTTTGTTTATCCGTCTTTACCTTGTCGGAGCGTGCCGAATCCGACAGACTTAAGTTCAGATGGTTATATGTACTGTTTATAAACTCGTCTTTAAGCTCAAACCTTTCAACCATTTGCTTCAAAAGACCTGCCTGTCCGGACAACTCCTCGCTTGCGGCCGCACTCTCCTCTGCGGTTGCCGAGTTGGTCTGAATTACCATGGATACCTGCTCTATTCCTTTGTTTATCTGCACAATGGCGGATGCCTGTTCGTTGGAGGCAACGGAAATATCGCCGATAAAACTTGCGGCATTGCTTACGCCTTCACAGATATTATTCAGCGCATCGGCTGTGCTTGCGGCTATTGTTATGCCGTTTTTAACCTTGGCAATCGAAGTTTCAATCAATTCCGCGGTTTCCTTTGCGGCCTCGGCGCTTCTTGAGGCAAGGTTTCTTACCTCCTCGGCAACAACGGCAAAGCCCTTTCCGTGCTGTCCCGCTCTTGCCGCTTCCACCGCTGCATTGAGCGACAGGATATTGGTCTGGAACGCTATCTCATCTATAACCTTAATTACCTTGTAAATGTTGGCGGCGGCAGAGTCTATTTCATTCATTGAAACAAGCATTTCTTTCATATATTCATTGCCTTGCTCGGCGTTATTCTTTACACTCTGCGCCATTTCGCTCGCCCGTGCCGCATTACCCGCGTTTTCCTTCGTCTGCTCGGCAATCTGTGCGATAGATGTGGTCAATTCCTCGATTGAGCTTGCCTGCTCCGTCGCACCCTGTGAGAGTGACTGGCTTCCGTTAGCAACGCTTTGAGAGCTTAACAGAACCTGTTCGGAGGCATTGTTTATCTCGCTTATATAAGCGGAAAGGGCATCAAGCGTTCTGTTAAGGGTATCCTTTATCTCTGCATGGTCGCCCTTATAGTCGCCCTCCAAACGATAGGTGAGATTCCCTCTCGACATCTCCTTAAGCACAAACGCGGCCTCATTTATCGGCTCTACCATAGCTTTAAGTGTATTATTTATACCCTCAACAATCGCTCTGTATTCGCCGCTGTGCTTTGAGGCATCCGCCCTGGCGCTGAGTATTCCTTCAAGCGCAGAGTTTACCAGCATATTGGTATCATCCGACAAATTCTTTAAGGATGCGATTATTTGCCTGAACGCATCGGCAAGAATTCCCACCTCGTCCGTTGCATCAACATCCAAATCAACATCGAGCTCTCCGTTTGATACCGAATTTGCTACCTTAAGCATCTTGTTAAGCGGTACGGTAATGCTCTTTGATACGGTATATCCCAAAGCGAAAACCATTAAAATGCCTAAAAATACAACGGCAAACATCAGGCCGGAGCCGCTTTCGGCAAGGTCATTGGTGGCTTCAAGTGTATTATTTGCAAGAGTTGTTTTTTCACTGATTAAACCGGCTATTTCCGTATTAACCGCCTCTGCCGCCGTGTTAATATCGGTAAACAGCAAAGTAGTCTGCTCCGTCCGGGCTAAAGAATTAAAATCGGTTGCCTTTTTTACGGAATTATTATAGTCATCCAATAGTTGCTTAAGGTGCGCGGTTTCACTGCTATTCTTGTTGGTTTCGTCAAGTTTGGATAAATAAGAGTTAATCTCACTTTGCTGTTTTTTTATGCTTTGCACTTTGCGGGCAAAAGCTTCACCGTCGGAGGATAACAGACCCCTGACTTCATTATGAAGCTCAAAAAAATCACTGCTGATACTGCCAAGATAACTAAGCGGCATTGTGCTTTGACTGTACAGCAATAAATCATTCGCAATAATCCTTTCGCGGACAATAACACCTACTATACCGCCTACCGCCCCAATCATACCGATTAAAATAAAGCATATTGTCAACTTTAAAGAAATTTTTATCCTGCCCAGCAATTTTATCATACCCAACGCTCCTTTTATTATTTTCACGCTTCGACGAAAATGAATTCCGCATTACTTTTTCTCTTTTGTTTTACTGATTTCTTCTTCATCAATCAGTTTTTCAAAGTCTATCAGTAGCCTTTTGTTTTTCCCCGATTTACTTATCCCTTTAACAAAAACATTGTGATATCCGTCTTTTTTTCGGGGCGGGGGGAGTATTTCCTCGGATGTAATCGTTGCCACTTCGATTGCATTGTCAACTATAACCCCAAGACACACATCCCGATAATTCAGTATTACAACGGATGTTCTTGCAGTATACTCCGTCGGCTTATTCTTAAAGCGCATCCTTATATCCATAACAGGATAAATATTTCCCCTTAGATTTATAATGCCCTTGATATAATCGGGAAGCTTGGGTACAGGGGTAATATCGTGCATACCCACAATCTCGATAACATATTTAAGGTCTATCCCGAATATCTCATTGTCAACCGAAAACAAAAGATACTTATCTTTTAATGTATCCTCCTCCACATAATCAGCGGACGACAATTCCTGCACGATGACTCACACCCCCAAAGAATTTACTATTTGGTTTACATCCAAAACAAGGCTTAAGCTGTCATCATTCTGGATTGAACAGCCGCACAGCCATTTAGTATCTTTGATATAATTCGGCAGAGGCTTAACAACAATCTGCTGTTCGCCGCCCGGCTTGTCCGCAAAAAGACAAACCGCTTTGTTGTCCGCCTCCACTAAGACTAAAATACCGTCCTCTATAAGATTTTGCTCCGAGTGTATATCAAAAAGTCTGCCAAGTCTTATAACAGGATAGCTTTTTCCTCTTATCTCTATCATTTCATTGCCTTGCCCGTCCACCGTAACGCTGCTGCCGTCCGTTTTTTTCACTTCGAGAATATACCTTATCGGCACGGCTATTTTAGTATGTCCGACCATTACATGCATAATATTTATGATAAGCAAAGTTAGCGGTATTCGCAGAAGTACGGTCGTTCCCCTTCCGAGCTGACTCTCCAGACTTATGCTTCCTCCCACAGATTCAATGTACTTTTTAACAACATCAAGGCCCACGCCGCGCCCCGAAAACTCAGTGACACTCTCATTCGTTGAAAAACCCGGCAACATAACGGAATCATATATCTCCTTATCCATCAATTCTTCAAAGGATTTTTTAAATAATCCTTTTTCAAACGCTTTTTTGTATATTGCCTCTTTGTCAAGCCCTCTGCCGTCGTCCGAAACTTCAACAAAAGCATCGCTGCTGTTTTGCCATGCCTTTAGAACGATTTGCCCCGACTTCGGCTTGCCCACCATTTTTCTTTCAGAGGGTTTTTCAATCCCGTGGTCTGCCGCGTTTCTGATTAAATGCATAACCGGCTCCGAAAGGATATCTATTGTGCTTTTGTCCACCAATGTATCCTCGCCCGACATTACAAACTCAATATCCTTGCCGAGCTTTTTGCTCATATCTCTTATAAGCCTTTGCATCTTTTGAAAAATAATCGAAAGCGGAAGCATCCTTATATCCACTACAATATCCCTGAGTTCATTCAAAAGCTTTCTGAACCGGCGGGCGGATTTATCAAAGTTTTCAAGCTTAAGGCCTTCCAAATCGGGATTGTTTGTAAGCATTGCCTCGGATATAACCATCTCCCCCACAATATCCATAAGGGCATTCAGCTTATCCGAATGAACGCTTATGTAGTTTTGCTGCCCCTCGCTCCTGATTTTTTCCGCACCGGAAGCCTTTTGTGATGCATTTTTGTCATCAAAAACCTCTGTAATATCCTTCGGACATTTCGACACAGGAACAAGCTTGTAGCTTTTTAGAAAAAGGGTTTCGGAAATTGTTTTTTCGATATTTTCCTGCTTATCGGATGATGAAAAGCAAACAAATAAACCATGCTTTCTTATAAGCCCGGCGCTCTCATCTGTATCCAAGTCCTGGGGTATTGTGCTGATTATTTTAGCAGTCCCGTCGCCAAGGCTATATAATAAAAGATGGCTTCTTACATTCTCCATTTGAGCATCAGGCTCAAAAGAAGCATTTAAGCAATAATACTGTTCATTGCCGATACTTTTTTCGGAGGTTATATCGAGTTTTGCGGCGCTGTTTTGTATATGACCGAGCATTGCGTTTGTTTTTGCCGCTATTTCGGCAGGCTCTGCGCCGGGTACTTCCCCTTTTTCGATTCGATGCTCTTCATCCTTTATATAATCAATAAAATCCAGCATTAAACCGAAAAGCTCATTAAAATCATAGTTAAGGTCGCCATGCTCCCTGATAAACGAAAATAAATCCTCAACCGAATGTGCAAGATTGGCTATGCCGTTAAAGCCCATCATTGCAGAGGACCCTTTAATGGTGTGCATAATTCTGAAAATGTTATTGACATCCTCGGTATCAATAAGCATATCCTTTTCGCAGCGTATTATTATCATTTCCAACTGTTCGATAAGCTGGTTTGTTTCCAACAGATACAACTCAATCATTGATTGGTTATCAATATTGTTTTGCATATAGTCCTCCACACACCGATTTATAGACCTTTATTTTTGAATTTCATAGAAAAATGTCACTCTGTTCCTTCCGCTTTGTTTGGAGGCGTACATTGCCTTATCGGCCTTGTTTATCAGCTCAGGAAGCTGTTTTGAATCATCGGGATATATGCTTATACCGATGCTTGCGGATATGTTCATTACAACATCATCAATATAATAAGGCTTACCGAGTGCAATTAACATGCTGTTTGCAATACCTTCAAAAGTCTTGCCGTATACATTGTCCTTGCAGGCTACAACAAACTCGTCCCCGCCCATGCGCATTATAAGGTCGGGCTTTGTAGCGTTGTTTTTCATTCTTGCGGCAGCCTGCTGGAGCAGGGCGTCGCCGACCGTATGACCGTAATTGTCATTAACCTGCTTAAAGCAGTCTAAATCTACAAACATCACCGCAACCTTGTCTGCCTCTTCTTTTATCGTCTTTAACATTTCATTGTACTCTACCTCAAAATAAAATCTGTTCAAAAGCCCGGTTAGGGTATCGTACTTTGCAAGTTTTTCGGTAACCTTTTTTGAAAACTGCAAATCCCTGTATCCTGTTTTGAGCGTTTTTATATGCTCATGAAGCGACAATTCGTTTTTATGTATGTCGGTAATATCCGTAATCTGTATAACGGCATACTCTTTCGCATTGACGGAAAGATAATCTATCTTCATATTCTGCCGCCTTGATTCTCTTTTCTCGCCTTTTGGGAAAACAAAGGATTTATGTATGGCGCTTGAGCAAAACCGGCTTTGTCCTGTTTTAAATACATTATCAATAATACTTTTATACATTTCTTGTCCAAAAACCGGACATACTTCATATATCGATTTGCCTACCGCTTCCTTTTCGGGTATGTTGCACAGTTTTTCCACAGCACTGTTAAAGAACATAATTTTATGTTCCTCATCAATTATTATTACACCTGTTCCGATAATATCCAATACCTTATTTAGCACCTTTAACATATCAGTCCTCCAAAAGACCGTCTATCTTTTTAAGTATCATCCTTATTGATGTGTCATTCAGAGAAATAAGAATTAAACCGTTAACCTGACTTTTTTCAAGGAAGAACGAAGTGAGCAAAACAAGTATATGGCGGTTTTCGTCACAAATTCTTTCCTGATCTATTGAAGTTATGAGGGAAAACTCAACCTCAGGTGTCATAAATTCAATTCTCACATCAAACAAGTTGCCGAATTCGCCGATAATCGAATTTAAGGTTACATTACAGATTTCTTTTAATACATCAATATCTTCATAAGATAGTCCGGCATTTGTGTCCGATGGATCCGGCTCTCTCCCGAAGCAGGCATCCACAAGAAGCCTCGCCTTCTCCAAAGAGAAGACTATAAAAGCAGTGCCGCTGAATTCCTTTCCATACTTAATCGAGGAAAGCACAGCTTGTCCCGATTCAAAAATACCCGCTTGCTCAAAACTGAACAAATTAAGATTTTCCCCCGAAATAAGTTCGATTTCGGGAATTGACAGAATAATTTTCTGATTGACCATTTGAGAAAGCAAGCTGGCCGATTTCCCAATGTGGATGTTGAAAAGCTCAACGAGTACATCCTTTTGCATAGGAGTCAGCATATTAACCCTCCTTCAATACATCAAATAATAAAAGCTGTTTTTCCGTATCCAACGGCTTGTTCAAAAAGAGCGATATGCCAAGCTCTTCAACTTCCTGTTTCACGGCCTTTTGAACATCGGCTGAAATAACGATTATTTTAACATCCTTATCCTAATGCCTGATTAGCTTTATCAGCATTTTGCCGTCAATTCCGGGCATAAGTAAATCTGTAATAATATAATCCGGTTTTTCCTGTTGGTAAATCTTATATGCTTCTTCACCCAGTCCGGCAAGAAAAAGTTCCGAATTAGGAAACTGCTCCTTTAGTAATTTACTCATATACTTTTGAACAAACTGAGAATCATCTACAACAAGAATTTTCATAAATCTAATATTCCTCCCCGAAGCAAATTGGACTCAAATATATTTACACTTATCCATTATCATTCTATCATCTGCTCGGTGTTTTGTCAACCGTTGTCGAATTTTGTCGAATATAATTTATACCAGCGTTTATTATCCCATATATTGTATTCTTTTTTTACTCATAAAGTAATTTTTTTGATATATCGGTCAGTCTTTTTCGTTTGACTTTTATTTTTATTTATGCTATTATGTGGTATGTTGAGAGGAGCATTTTATGAGAATTCTTATAGTGGGCGATGTGATAGGAAAAAACGGAACGCAGTTTGTTTCAAAGCACTTAAAATCCCTTAAAAAGCTTAACGGAATTGATTTTTGCATAGTTAACGGAGAGAATTCTGCCAACGGAAACGGTATAACAAAGGAGAGCGCGGACGCTCTTATTGATGCGGGCGCAGATGTTATTACTCTTGGCAATCACGCCTTTAACAAGCCCGATGTTACTTTGCTTTTTGAAAGCGGCTATCCGATTGTCCGCCCCTTAAACTACCCTACGGGAACGGCGGGGGAGGGATATATTCTTTTGGATGTCGGGAACCATACCGTAGGCGTAATAAACGCCCTCGGCAGAATAAATATGGAGTGCATTGACTGTCCGTTCAGGGGAATCGACCGCGTTTTGTCCAAGATAAAAAATAAGGCAAACATAATTATAGTCGATTTTCATGCCGAGGCTACAAGCGAAAAAATAGCAATGGGCTATTATCTTGACGGCAGAGTGTCGGCGGTTGTCGGCACCCATACTCATGTCCAGACAGCAGACGAGCGAATATTAAGCGGCAGCACGGCCTACATCACCGATGTCGGAATGACGGGTCCGATAGACAGCGTTATCGGTGTTAAAAAGGAAATTATAATTAAAAAGTTTGTAACAAGACTTCATCAGAAATTTGAACTGTCCGAAAATCCGATATCGCTTTGGGGAGTAATAATCGGAGTTGATGAAAATACGGGCAAAGCGTTTTCGATTGAAAGAATAAATATCAGTTGACATAAAGACAAAAATAAGTCGGCGCACTCCAATCCGGGTGCGCCGGCAGTATTTATCGTACTTGCCATCCAAAGCAAAGTGAAGAATTTTAAAGTTTTTCGGTATTACCTCGTAAATGACATGGCAAGCGCAGAGAATAAAGATTTATGGTATCACATTATTGCACATAATAATCATTAAAGTCTATATCTTTGTAATATGCGGTATTCTCCTTTTAATAATAACCTTAAATCCGGGTATAAGACCAAGCACGGGATAACCATATATTTGCGCGATATCCTCATCATTCTTAAGCTTGTTGTCAAACATATCTATAACTACCACAAAAACAACCCCAAGTATAAGTCCCATCAATAAACCCATCAAAAAGTTTTTAAACATATTGGGACCCGACGGAGCAGTAGGCAGTGATGCTTTGTCAATGATTTCAACGGAACCGCCTCTGAAAACCTTTTTGATTCCTTCTTCCTCGTCCTTTGATTTTTCAAGAATGGTTTCAACTATTCTTGATGCCTCGTAAGACCTCGGATATCTTACGGTAACCTCTAAAATTTCGGTTTCATTTTTAGCTCTTATGGATATCAGTGAACGCATTTTTCCGGGAGTGATATCCATTCCCAACTCCTCAGCAACGCTGGTTAAAAAAGTGTCGCTTTTAAGGATTTCTATATATGTTTCCGCAAGCCTCGCAGAGGACAGCATATCGTTAAGGTTAAGCGTTCTGTTAATCGGTACATTCACATTCGGTAAGTTTACAATATTGGTATTGTTAACATAAATCATTCCGCGCGATATATATATATCCGGAATAAAATAATATGTGTAACCAAACGCCAAAAACCCTACCATAACCGAAATAACACCGATTATCCACCATTTTTTCAGAAGCAATTTCATAAGGTCAACAAGGTTCATCTCATTGTTCAAATGCTTCGCCACCATTTCAATTTAATATTTTTATTGAATCATAAGTTTAGTTACAAATCGGCTTGTTTCACGCCGATTCAATAAATGCAACGGTATAAAGCCGATGAGACCTTATTTCCTTTAACGCATTTATTATACCAGACAATTCCCCAAAAATCAACACAAATTCGCACTTGTCATTTATTGACATCGGTCTGTCACATTGGTATAATCCGTCAAAAAAACATGATTTTTCAGGAAGAACCGTGTTTTTTAATATAAGTCCGCAAAAAAAGGGGCAAAGCGCTTCCAAGCATAGCGCCTAATGAATCAATAATAATGTCTTGTATCTGTGCTCCTCTGCCATCAACGAAAATCTGATGAATTTCGTCACTTATCGCATAAACAATACAAACAATAAGACTGATAATCCAAAGCTTATAAGCAGTAATATTCAAAAAAGTATATTTAATCGACAGAATCAGCACGATTCCGAGCAAAAAATAAAGCATGAAATGAGCCGCTTTTCTGATTGTGTTGTTTACATTTTTTACAACCGTTTCTTTTTCATCCTCGGGCAACTCCTGAACATAGGGTATTGCCTCTGTAATCCTCACCGTTATTCCTCTGCTGATCTCATCAGATTGTGGTGCGGGCTGGTCTGAAAAAAGAAAAATAACGGTCATAATAGTTATTGTAACAGTCCACAATACAATGCGTATATATTTCATACAATCTACTCTATTCTTTCCCTTCTTAAGATGCTATTGCCCTTTTCGGGTCAGAAGGATATATTTATAAATCCATTGCACTCTTAACATAAATCTCCAAAATGCCATGAATAATCTTCGCGGCCTCCTGCCTTGTGGCATTATCCTTCGGCTTAAAATATCGCGCTTCGTCACCCGATATAATCCCAAGCCTATACATTGTCAAAACGCTTTCCTTAGCATAGTCGTCAATTTCATTTTCATCACGAAACGCAACTACTTCCCTTTGGAAGGATAAATCAATTCCCATAAGCTTCATAACGCTTGCAATTATTTTGCAAATATCCTGACGCTTAATTTTTTCGCCGACTCCAAAACGGTTGTCGCCCACCCCGTTTATAATGCCGTTTTTATAGGCGGCAGCAATATACGGATAATACCACTCGCCCTTGTCGACATCCGAAAAATCAAGGGCAGAATCCTTACCGTCAAGGCCAAAAAGCTCAACGATAAGCTTAACAAATTCCTCGCGCTTAACGCTGTAATCGGGGAGAAACACACCAGGCTCTACCCCATGGATTATCCCGCGATTATACAGGCTTTCGATATACATGCTTCCCCAGCCGTCAGCATCGTCAAAGTATTTCGGCATATATTTAACTGCGTAATATCCCGTGCGGTCTATTCGCATATAAAGCTCATTATTAACGCAAACGCTATATTTAATCGGTATTAAAGCGTTGGGTCCTATACTGTAAGCCATAACGCTGTTGTCGGTAACGGGAATTTTAATTGTACGGTCTTTGCCGAAGGCTCCGAATGCCTGTTTTTTGTCACCTATGTAGCTTGCAACCTCAACAATGGTTGCCGTGCCGATATTAACACCCGATGCAACGCTTCTGTCGGTTATTATGCTGTATGCCAAGTATTCTTCCAAAGGCTTGTCCGGGATCGGATTTCCGATTCGACCGCCCGACGAGCCTTCATCTTTAACAATCTTTTTTTGCGGAGTATAAAACCCGATTTCCTTACCCAAAATCTTAAAATTGCGCCTGTCCTCATCACTGAAGGATTTAGGGTCATCAGGGTCGTCATTATTCAGCTTGTTTAAATATGAAGCTATTATATCTTCGCTTTTATCCATTCCGTTTAATTCGAGATAGCTGTCAATCCGGCTTTGAAGCGCATGGGAAACGGTGTAGATTGCAAGGTTTTCGCTTCCCTCATACTCATCCGTAAAAAGAGGCTTACCGTCGTTGTTGTCGACAAAAACTTTCAGCACATTTGCAATAACCCCGTCGGTTACATTGGTTACATTCATAAGCTCCTCAAGGCGCGGATAGGTATCACAGGCTTTTTCTATAAAGTATCTTAAAGCCCGTGCGCCCTGTCCCGAAAGGTGGGTTTCTTCCCTATTATAAAACGCTTCAAGATAATCGTTTCTTAATTTTTGCTTAATAATCTTAATTCCGCTCAGTGTTTTAATTAAGGTATCCTTATCGGCATAGTTCAAAAGCCGGACGATTATGTCATCATCGTCTTCGCTACCCGACTTATATTCTTTTATTTTCCGTATGCATACATCTATTGAGGAGTCACTGATTAACAACAGAATTATGGTGTCAAAATCCGCCTTGCGTTGTTCCGGTGTAACCGCCAATATCCTGTCAATGATTTTATTAATAAGCTCAGAAGACTGTGTGTTTGCCCCGACTAATGCCGAGGCAAACACACCAAAAGACAGTATAAATGCAAGTATCAGTACAGCTATCCGCTTTCGCATAGTGTATTATCCTTTTTTAGAACAGATTCTCCGTATACATAAAGTTGTAAAGCATTGTGGCAGCCTCTGCCCTTGTTATATTATTGGTGGGTCGGAAGGTATTGTCCTCATAACCCTTTACAATTCCAAGCGCATATACCTTTTTAACACTGTCAACCGCCCAATCACTGATCTGCGCCTTATCGGTAAACTGCAGTTCAACATCCTGCGGTGTTTTTGTTATGGAGCGTGCGAGAATAGCTGAAAATTCTTGCCTTGTGATAAACTTCTTAGGCTTAAACTCTCCGTCGTCATACCCTTTGAGAATACCCATTTGGGTAAGAAGCGCAACAGACTTTTTGGACCAATCCGCAATAGCGGCATTGTCGGCAAACTGCGGTTGTCCTGCCTGTTCGAGCTTGGACTCAAGGTTTAATGCCCTTACCATTGCAACCGCAATCTCTTCCCTTGTTATGCTTTGGTCCGGCTTGAATGTGCCGTCTTCATATCCCTTGAAGATTTCCTTTTTAACAAGAGCGGCAACATAGCCCGTAGACCAGTGCGTTCCCACATCATTAAACCGCTTGACGATGGTAATCGCCTCTGCATCAATCACAGGCGCAGGAATTACAGGAATTCCCGTACCGCCGCCGGTGATATTGGGGTTGGTGAAAGTAAATTTAGTTCCGCCGCCCCCCGATGTAGTTTTCTCGGGTTTATCCTCCCAGATTGCATACAGCGTTATATCCGATGTTCCCATTGTAATTGTATCACCGGGATTATATGATGTACCGCTTCCGTCCGCCTCCGTATTCCATTCCTTAAACTGTTTGCCTTCCGGCGCGGTAATACCTTCGGCAGATGCTACCGTAAAGGTTGCTCCTTCTGAAACAGGATCTTGTGTCGGAGCAGTGCCGCTACCGCCGTTTAAGTCATATGTTACATTATATCCGGGCTCAATTCCATCATACATATCTATTGCCGTTAAAATCTTTTTATATCTAGCTATATCCGAATCCGATGCACCTTCATTAACCGCACCTACAATAGCATTGATAATACCAATCGCACTGCTTGTAGGCTCGTCGTTTATTGCTGAGAAATATTCGGACATATTGGCTTCGAGCCTGTCCTCAAAATCACTGTCAATAGAGTTTGCCTTATAAGCAAGTTTGTTAGTATCGTTCTCATCATTGGTCAGAACGAAGCTTCCTTTAATGCAGCTGAAAAGATTAAGTAAGACCTTTGCGTTTATTCCATGCTCTTCCGAAAGTAAAAAGCGTACATCCTCATCAACAAGCTTCTCATACATATCATTAAGAGCAGCTTCCCTCGACTGTGTCAGCTTTGTGCTGCTATACTCATCCTTATTTGAAAACGCAGATAATGCCGTCTCTCTGGCATCTTCGTCTATGCTCTTAATGAAGCATAAGAAAAATATAATCTTTTGTTCGTTTTCCTCAAGGAACAGTTGCACCTGTTCGGGAATGTCAGATTCGCCGTATCCTGCATATAAAATCATGTCGATTAACAGGTTGATCCCAAAATCTGATTTAAGCCAATCAGAAAACATATAAAAGAGATCAACCCTGTCTTGTGTATCATGGATTCCCGTAATTTTTTCGCCAAGGTCACCAATCAGTGTTATTACATCGCTGTAGCTTATGGTAAGCGATTCCAAGCCTTTTGCCATTACTGAAGCAGGCGCGAGATATACCCCCGCAATAAAGCTTACTGCAAGAATGATAGATAACAGTTTACCTAGAAGCCTTTTTTTCATATAAACACACTCCTTTTTTATGTCTTTAAGACATTTCTGCTATTGCCCGTCGCTTGATATCATTTATATTAATACATTCATTTTCAAAAGAAATTTCGTATTCCGACTTGTCCTCAATAATATATGTATAAGTTTCTACAAGCTCTGACAAAATCCTTCTTATTTTTACACCGTCACCGGTACTTGCGACATTAAACAGCTTTATAAGTCCTTTTTCAAAGCTTGACCAATTTATATTCATCGGCTTTGCCACAAAAATTTTACTGTTGGATATTTCGGACAGGTCCTCCTGGTCCATGAGCATTTCCTCATATAGCTTTTCACCCGAACGAAGACCTGTAATAACAATGTTTATATCCTTAAACGGCTCTAAGCCCGAAAGCTTTATTAGCTTTATCGCAAGATCATATATTTTTATGGGCTTTCCCATATCCAAAACATAAATCTCACCCTGTCCGGCATATGAGGTTGCCTCCAACACAAGCTGTGCCGCCTCGGTTATAGTCATGAAAAATCTTGTAACATCCTTGTGCGTCAGTGTAATCGGACCACCGTTTTTAATCTGATTTTTGAAAAGCGGAACAACCGAGCCGTTGCTTCCCAATACATTCCCAAACCTAACCGCCACGAATTCCGTCTTACTATCCTTCCCGATGGATTGTATAATCATTTCGCACAGCCTTTTGGTTGCGCCCATAACATTTGTAGGGTTAACCGCCTTGTCTGAGGAAATAAGTATAAACTTATCGGCATTGTATTTTTTTGCGCAATTAGCTGTATTAAGCGTTCCGAGAACATTGTTGATTACCGCCTCGGACGGATTTTTTTCCATTAAGGGAACATGCTTATGCGCCGCCGCATGAAACACAACATGAGGCCTGTACTTCGAAAAAACCATGTTAAGCCTTTCTTTGTCACGGACACTCCCTATTACAACCTCAAGATCCGTATTGGGAAAGGCAGACAGAAATTCGTTTTGCAAATCGTATGCGTTGTTTTCATAAATATCGAAAACAACTATTTTTTCGGGATTAAATCTTGCGACCTGCCTGCAAAGCTCCGAACCTATCGAACCGCCGCCGCCGGTAATCATAACGGTTTTACCGCTTATGTATCCGGCAATTTTAACATTATCCAAAACAACCGGGTCGCGCGCAAGAAGATCCTCCAACTCCATATTCCTTACGCTTAATTTTAAATTGCCAATATTCATAATCTCCGACATGCTCGGAAGAATTTTAATTTCACACGAAGTGTTGTTACAAATATTCAAGATTTCGGCTTTGCCTTCAGCCGACAAAGACGGTATTGCCAAAAGAATTTCATGAACATTTTTCAGCTTGCATATTTCAATAATATCGTGTCTGTTACCCAATACTTTCACTCCGCCGAGGGAGGTATTGAGCTTGCTTGCCTTATCATCAATAAACCCCACAATATTATATTTAAAGCCCTGAGTCTTTTTAAAATCGTTCAGAACCATTTTGCCCGCGGCGCCCGCTCCGATTATTAATAAATTTTTTCTGTTGTTCATAGGGTTATGTCCTCCTATATAAACACTGTACTCGAAGTAAATTCGAAAATCGTCGAGCAAAAACCAAAGTCGGTTAAATAAATGCCCAAGCGACAAAATCAATTCGGCAAGTACAGGGATACTTTCTGCTTTTTGCGGCACACCTGCACTTTTCCGTAAATTTTTATGTAGTCCAAGCCGCTTTACACGGAATCTTAGGTCTGTCCCGATATAAGCGGCGACTTAACATCAGGTAATATACTTGTAGTACCCGTACTTATTCTTCCGATATGAATGCTTTGCGTGAGCAGAATCGTTTACGATAAAACCGAGTATCCTTGAGTTTGCAAATTTAAGAGAAGCAATCGCCTCATTTATCGCCTTATGAATAGTATAATTCTGTCTTGCAACTATAATAACACCGGAAACATTTTTAGCCATATTGACAGCATCCGCCACAAGACCTACGGGCGGTGTGTCTATAAAAATATAGTCATATCTTTTTGAAAGCGTATCAAGAATTTCCCCCATTTTTTTTGAGGACAAAAGCTCGGCAGGGTTTTGGGGTATATGTCCTGCGGTTATAACATCAATTCCTTCCTTACTCTGTATAACGCTATCTATCTGAGCCAGTCCCACCAAAAGATTGCTAAGCCCGATTTCGTTATCTATATCAAAATAGGAATGAACCCTCGGGCAACGAAGGTCAGCATCAATAACAAGAATATTGGAGCCCATATGAGCAAAGGTTAATGCCAGGTTTATACATGTGGTGGTTTTCCCGTCACCGGGCATTGCGCTTGTAATAATCAGTTTTTTGCAACCTTCTTCATCAAATAACGAAAATATGATATTTGTCCTCGCAGAGCGGTACGCCTCAAGAGTATCAAAGCTTGAAGTCTTGTTTATTATATTTTCGCGGGTAGACTTAAGATAATTTTGTTCGTTTCTAATAATTTTCTTAGTCTGCCTGTTAAATATGTTGTTCCTTGCAGCCTTTCTCATTTGTCAATCACCAATCCCCGATTTTATATTATGACAGCCTCAAGCATAAATTATTAAAAATTACTTAAAGCGTAACAAATAAGCGATTATCATAATCAGTATAACACAAAAAGGTGGACAATGCAATACATTTATATATCTCGAATTTAAAAATTTTGTAGGATTACAATTGATGTGTTACACCTGATAAAAAATAGTAGCGAATAGGGAAGCCAATGTGTTATAGTTGAG